>NZ_SLZZ01000006.1 GCF_004346165.1 Muricomes intestini
TCACCTCCGAATGACAGTATATCATTCGTTGATGTTGTATAATAGTTGCTGGATTTTATTTGCCTAAATCTGCTGGTTATAGTATACCACTTACATCAGGAAAGAAAGATGAAATTTGCAGGAAGTAAGGTTAAATTTGAAGTGTCAAAATTAGGGGCAGATGCGGCAGCTATAGGAGCGGCATCCCTGATTTTGAGAAATTTCATAGAACATGGCGGCAGCACAAGGGAAAGGAGAAAAAATGAATAGGGAAATGTTACTAGAAATAAAAAAGGTTACCAAACAATTCCCAGGTACTAAAGCGCTGGATAACGTTCAGTTATCTGTGGAAAGAGGCGAAGTACACGCGCTTTGCGGTGAAAATGGAGCAGGGAAATCTACATTGATGAATATTATAGGAGGCCTGTATCCCCCAACAGACGGTGAATTGTTTTTTGAAGGTAAAAAAATAGCCCCTAAAAACCCCGGGGAGGCACAAAAAATTGGAATTGGGTTTGTGCATCAGGAATTAAGTTTATGTCCTCATCTGACTGTAGCAGAAAATATTTACATAGGACGGCTTCCACATAAAGGTGATATGATTGATTTTCCTAAGCTGTGGGAGAACGCAGATGAGGTTTTGAGCCGGTTTGGAGCAAACTTTAGCTCTAAAACAAAAGTGTCAGATCTTACAGTGAGTGAACAGCAATTAGTAGAAATCGCAAAGTCGGTGTCCCTGGATTGTAAATTGCTGATATTAGATGAGCCGACCTCATCTTTAACTGACAAAGAGACGAGGAAGCTGTTTGAAGTGGTAAGAAGCTTAAAACAGGAGAACATATCCATTTTGTTTATCTCACATCGTATGCCGGAGATATTTGCCATCTGCGACAGAGTCTCTGTTTTTAAAGATGGAAGATATGTTTGTACCATGAATGTCCCGGAGATTAATGCAGATGACATTATACGGGCGATGGTAGGAAGAGAATTAGGCAATTTATATCCGCCTAAGAGCAGCTGTATTGATAAGACCACAGAACTTCTTAAAGTTGAAAACTTAAGCGGAAAGATTTTTAAAGATGTGAGCTTTGAACTTTACAAAGGAGAGATTTTAGGGTTTGCAGGACTGGTCGGTGCCGGAAGAAGTGAGATTATGACTGCACTCTGTGGAATAGACAAAAAAACCAGCGGAACTGTATGGGTGAATGGAAAGGCGCAGTCATTTAAAAATTACAGAGATGCTGTAGATCAAGGTGTTTGTTATCTTACAGAAGACAGAAAAAAACAGGGCCTGTATCTTGACATGAGTATTAAGAGCAATATGGCCAGCGCCAACCTGAAAGCAGTGTCGAAAGGAATCTGGTTACAGGAAAAGCTGGAAAAGAGACTGGCAGATGAATATGTAAAAAGGCTTTCCATCAAGGTGGCCGGGATTGAATATCCTATCAGCAGTTTATCCGGCGGCAATCAACAGAAATGTCTGCTTGGAAAATGGCTGTCCATTAAACCTAAAATTATTATTGTAGACGAGCCTACAAGGGGAATCGATGTGGGAGCAAAATTGGAAATTCACAATTTGCTGAGAACCTTGGCAGATGAAGGGGTCGGAGTAATAATGATTTCCAGTGAGCTGCCGGAAGTTATGGGGGTAAGCGACCGGGTTATTGTCGTTCATGAGGGACATCTATCAGGAGAAATTAGTGAAGATGATATGATGACAGAAGAAAATATTATGAGATTGGCTTCAGGGGAAGCAGTTTAGGAGTAAAAAATGAGTGTAAAAAATGGGAAAACAACAGGCCGAAATTTAGTGAAAAAATTCTTTGCACAGCGAGAAACAAGTGTACTTATTATTATTCTTATTGCAGTTGCAATTGTACAGATTATTCAGCCTAAGTTTCTAAATGTCAGTAACTTGAAAAGTATTGCATTGAGTGTTTCAACGGATGGGCTGTTGTCAATAGGTCTTTGCCTTGCCCTGATCCTGGGCGGAATTGAACTGAGTGTGGGCGGCGTTGCGGCAATGACATGTGTTTTGACAGGGTATTTATGTTTAGCAGGAGTCAATGTATGGGCTGCCTGTCTGGTATCGGTCTTAGCCGGTGTCGCAGTAGGGCTGTTCAATGGTCTTATGATTAGTAAAGTGGGTCTGCCGCCTTTTATTGTTACTTTGGGAATGATGAATTTATCAAGAGGTGTTGCGTACATATTGACGAAAGGTTCTCCACTTTCGCTTTCAGGATATCTTCCGGATTCATTCCGGTTTTTAGCTACCGGAGAAGTTCTGGGGATTCCGATGTTATTTATCATTTTTGTAGTTATAGCCGTAGTCGCACATATTTTTCTGATGAAATCTAATGTTTGCCGAAACATTTTTTACGTGGGAAGTAATGAAGATGCGGCAAAACATTCAGCGATCAATGTTGACAGAGTAAAAATCGGAGTATACGTTACTGTTTCAGTTTTAGCAACTTTGTCTGGAATTTTAAGTTTAGGCAGATTTAATGTTGCCACACCTGAATTAAGTGTCGGGGCTGAAACGACAGCAATTTCAGCCGCAGTAATTGGCGGGACATCATTTACCGGCGGTGTCGGCAGTATTTCAGGAACTTTTCTTGGAATTGTTCTTCTGAAAGTAGTAAATTCAGCGTTAGTCATGCTAAATGTCTCCGTATACTGGCAGGACTTCGTACAGGGGGCTATTCTTGTACTGGCAGTTACAATGGACTATGTGACGCATAAAGACAAAAGTAATGGTGGAATAATATGTGCCCTGTTAAATAAAGTAAGAAAATGATTCTAAAGTGTTGCGTACGAACACTATAAGAATAAAAAACAAATTCAATCAGGAGGTATGAAGAAGATGAAAAAGAAATTATTATCGGTCTTGTTATGTGCGGCAATGGCATTGTCTATGACGGCTTGCGGGCAGGGCAAAGCAAATGAGGAAAATGATGGAGAGGGGACTTCACCATTGGTAGGAGATTCATCAGAAGAATATTATATGATCAGCTTCCTTTCCGGAATTGATTATTGGAAAACCTGTTATACAGGAATGGAAGATGCTGCTAAATTATACGGAGTATCGGCCCAATATACAGGACAGACCGATTCTGATGTAGCAGGCCAGGTCTCAGTACTTGAACAGGTAATTGCTAAGCAGCCCAAAGGAATTGCAATTTCATGTGTGAATTCAACAGCACTGGCAGATACCATTAATTCAGCAATTGATCAGGGAATTCAGGTTGTAACATTTGATTCTGATTCTCCCACATCCAACAGGGCTTCCTATCTTTCTACAGGTAACGAAGAAGCAGGACAAAAAGCAGCAGAGTATCTGGCACCACAGATTAACAACAAAGGGAAGGTTGCAATTTTGTACACAGTAGGAACTGAAAATGCAGAGGCGAGAGTGGCAGGGTTTAAGGCATGGTGTGCCGAAAATGCACCGGGTATTGAATTTGTAGAAGTAAATGATGCCGGTGATACTACAACAGCGACTGACAATATGGCTGCAGCATTGCAGGCGAACAATGATATTTCCGCTGTTTTCTGCGTTGATGGTATTGCGGGAACAGCAGGTCCGACAGCCGTAAAAGAAGCCAGTAAGTCTGACTTGAAAGTGTTGGCGTTTGATGTAGATAAGACTGTATTAGATATGATCAAAAGTGGAGATATAGATGCCACTGTAGCCCAGGGACAATATAATATGGGATATTGGTCTATGGTAATGTTATACACCCAGGCTCATAACTTATCTAATGCGGCTCTGCCAGGTTTTGTAGACACAGGTGTCACAATTGTGACAAAAGACACTGTAGATGATTACTATGTAAAATAGTTTAGGGCTTGAATGTAATAATAAGGCGGAAGAGTGCAGCCTCTGTCCGCCTTTCTAAGTAAAGAAAGGAAGATTAATCATGAAGAAATTTGTTTATTATGCCCCCACAGAAATTGTGTTTGGGTGTGGATGCATCAGCGAAGTTGCTGAAATTGCAAAAAGATATGGAACTAAGGCACTGCTTGTTACAGGAAACATGGGTTCGTCACAGGCTCCTACTTTTCAGAAAGTGAAAAAACTTTTGAATGATAGTGGAATTAATGTTGCACATTTTGATGGGGTAATTCCTAACCCCACAACGGATGTTGTGACAGCAGGAGCGGATATGGCAAAAGAATTTAAAGCAGAGATTGTAATAGGTGTGGGCGGGGGTTCCGCCATGGATACTGCCAAAGCTATTGCCGTAGAAGCAACACACCCCGGAAGTGCATGGGATTATAACTGTCATACAGACGGACCCACAGAAGCAACATTACCGATTATTGAAATTAGTACAACTGCAGGAACAGGCTCTCAGCTGACACAGTGTGCGGTTATTACAAAGACCTCTGATAAAGATAAGTCTGCAATATGGCATAAAAATATTTTCCCTAAGGTTGCAATTGTGGATCCGGAGGTAACAGCAAGCATGCCAAAAACAGTGACAGCCCATACAGGTTTTGACGCATTTTGCCACAATTTTGAAGCCTATCTGTCTGTCAACACAAGCCCGATTGTTGAAACACTGGCACTTGATGCTATCAGAACTATTGCAGAATATTTGCCCAAAGCATTGGAAGACGGCGGGGATATGGAGGCAAGATCAAAGATGGCCTATGCAGATTCCTTAGGAGGATATACCAATTCGAATGCCGGAGTCACTTTGCCCCATGGATTAGGAATGCAGGTTGGAGGACATTGCCCCCATGTTACACACGGCCAGGCTCTTGCAGCTATATATCCTGAATTTACACGTTTTACATGGAAGAGCACAGTAGAAAAGTTTGCAGCAGTGGGACGAATTTTCAATCAGGATCTGGAAAAAGAAACAGATGAAATAGCAGCAGAAAAATGCTGTGAAGAAATCGATCATTTTCTGAAAAAGATTGATATGTGGATTGGGTTCAAAGATTTGAACGTAACCATGGAAGATATCAGAGAGATTGCGGATTGCGGCCAGGTATTAGGTGATTATCTGAACAACCCCAGAGTAGCAACGATTGACGAGATGTATGAGCTGCTGACGGCTTGCTATGAAAGAAAATAATGGAGGATACATATGAAAGAGACGGGAATCTTAAATCGGGATATTGCAGCTGAGTTATCTAAGATGGGACATACAGATAAAATGATGATCGTAGATGCCGGTTTAGCAGTGCCAAATACGACAAAAGTCATAGACTTGTCTTTACAAGTGAATGTACCGACCGTAATTGATGTTTTGGAAGAAATTTTAAAACATTTCTCAGTAGAAAAGATTATTTACTCAAAAGCCACTTCTGATGTAAGCCCATCAAGAGAAAGAGAATTTTTAGATCATTTTGATGAAAATGTGGAAGTAAAAGTAGTGGAACATCCGGTGCTGAGGGATGAAATTACACGAGATGTAAAGTTTGTGATCCGAACAGGTGATTTTACTGCAAATTCAAATATTGTTTTAGTTTCAGCGGGGGGGCCGCGCTGGTATTGTGAAAAGGGGGCATAGTAATGGAAGGTAAGATGTTACAGCAGGTTATGACGCAGCCGGGAACTATCGAGTTTAATGAAGTAGACATTCCAAAACTATTTTGCGGTAGATGCTAAAAAGGTTACACCCCTTCCGGAAAACATGGGATTTGATGAAGGAGCGATGATTGAACCGCTTGTCGTAGCTGTCCATGCTGTAAGACAGGCGGGAGATGTAAAAAGCCTTAAAATTGCTGTGCTAGGTGCCGGGCCCATTGGTATTTTAGTAGCACAGGCTGCAAAAGGTATGGGTGCTCAGAGCGTTATGATTACAGATATAAGTGATGTACGCTTGAAAGAAGCAAAAGAGTGCGGCGCTGATTTTTGTGTAAATACGAAAGAAAAAGATTTTGGGGAAGCAATGTTGGAAAACTTTGGGCCGGATAAAGCAGACGTGATTTACGATTGTGCCGGGAATAATGTGACAATGGGGCAAGCTATAAAATATGCCCGAAAAGGCAGCATAATCATACTTGTAGCAGTATTTTCCGGTATGGCAGTGTTGAATGATCATGAATTAGATTTAAAATACCACTATGATGTACAGAAATAAAGATTATCTTAAGGGAATTAAACTTGTTGATGAAGGCAAGGTTGCACTAACTCCGCTTATTTCCAAACATTTTTCGTTTAAAGAATATTTGAAAGCATATCAGTATATTGATGAAAACAAGGAAACAACGATGAAGGTGATTATTAATGTGCAAGAGTAACGTAGAGACACAAGGCCGTAGCTCTGCGGTCTCAGCCATAAACAGAATAGAATTGTAATGCATGAATGACCGATTCTGGGAAAATAAATCACATTGTAGAAGGAAGCTGTTGCAAAATGGAGCAACAAGCTTCCTTTGATTTTATAAATTGTACTGTTCATCGTTCTTATGTAGGGGTCTGCGTAATCGATGATTTCATCTCAATATCAAGTCTGTTATAATGATAGAAATGCAAGTGTTTCACTTTCATTATGTGAGTTATTCTCCCTTCAACCAGATCTCTAAGTAAAAAATTGAACGAAAGAAAGGTGCCAAAAATATATCAGATATTGTTAATAATGCACAATAATTAAATATTTTATTGACGTATATTGAATTGTTTTACAATAAGTGATATGCTATCTACAACTTAATTTTAGTCTAAAAAGAAGTAGATGTAGATAAGGCCGGAATGAGGTTAACATGTACAAAAATATTAGTCAGAAACAAATAAGAAAAGATAATGCCAGAAAAGTTTTACAATTACTGATAAAGAGTGACTCCCTTACACGAAAAGATATAGCGGAGAAAAGTGGGGTTTCACCTAGTACCGTTACACAAATAATCACACCTCTAATTGAGCAGGGGATTGTTATAGAAATCAAAGAAGGCGAATCTACAGGTGGCCGCAAACCAATTTTTATACAATTTAATAAGAATTATGGAAGAATAGCAATTGTTGATATTTCAGATATGGGTACAAGTGTTTACTTGTTTGATTTGAAGGGTAATCAATTAAGTGCTGAGTATTTGATTAAAGGAAAAGTAAAAATTCAAACACTGTATGACACTGTAATTAGATGTGTTAAGAAGAAAAGTGATACGGAGAATCAAATTGTGACCATTGGATTAGTGGTACAAGATGGGCTATATAGAGGGACTGATACTATTATGGTGGAGCTTGGAAAAGATTATGCACCAATGTCACTTGAAGCCGCAATTTCAACAAACCTGAAAATAAAAACGAGTAAAGTATCTTCGAAGAATTTTTCACTAGAATACTATATTAATAAAGAAAAGGAACGAAATGACAATTATTGTTTTATATCTATGACAAACAGAGTGTCTATAGGTATAGTGATTGAAGGGAAAAAAATCGATATTGCTGGGAAACGTACGCTTGATATTACCGATATAATTAATGATAAGAATTTTAACAGTAAAGTTATATTAACATTAGAAAAAACACGTGGGGTGCACACCACAGATTATAAACTAGAAGATCAAAAAGATATGTTTATTATTGGGCTGGCACGAATAATAAATAATGTTCACACGCTCTTCTCTATAAGTGAAATTATGTTGTTAGGAGATGGAGAAAAACTAAATAATGAAATGGTGGAAATGCTAAGTGACATTTTGCCTGAAGATATAAATATTAGGCGCACAAAAAGTGAGTCTAAAGACTCTCTGCGCCTATATGTGCAGGCATTAGTGGAAAAACTGATTCCCGATTTTATTGAACATGCACATATATAATAGGCAGCTTTAGCGGATAGTTACCTATAAGATTAACAAAAAGATGCAACGAAAGGAAATAATAAAATGATAAAAGGAATACTAATATTAGTTTTTATGCTATTGATGATTATATTGATGGTCAGTGGGAAATGGCCTACGTTAGCGGCCCTTCCAGTCTTAGCCATAGGAATCGCTGTGATTGCAGGTGTCCCATTAATGGCGGCAGAAGGGGAAGCAAATATTTTAACCACTGTTGTACAAGATGGTGCTACAAAGTTGGTTGCTACGATAATGGTAGTACTCGTTGCATCATGGCTGGGAAGCTTAATGCAGACAACAGGTATTAGCGAACATATTATTAGAAAAGCTGCCGAATTTGGCGGAGATAAAACAACTTTAGTGGCAATAGTTATGTTTATAATCGTTTGTGTTTTAACCACATCTATGACTGGTCTGGGAGCAGTTATGATGATTGCAACAATAGCAGTCCCAATTCTTATATCAGTAGGAGTGGATAAAGTTACTGCAGCATCAATTGTGTTATTAGGTTTAGGGGTAGGTGAACATTTGGGAGTCTTGCGTGCGACGTACTTTGCAGATGTTTTTTCACTTCCAATTAAACAGGTGTATCCAATTAGTGCCACTCTTGCCATAAGTACTGCCGTATTTTCATTAATTTATATTTTGCTGAGGCTAAGAAAACATGGTAAAAAATATGCTTTTTCAGCTAATGCTACAGAATACAAGGAAGATATTGTTGAAGAAAAAAATGATTTTAAAGGGGTTAAAGGGGTTTTGGCATTACTTACTCCTTTTGTTCCAATCGTATTAGCGATAGTGCTTAAATGGCCTATTTTTCCTGCATTTATGATTGCAGTTGTATGGGGGCTCATATTTACTCAGAACAATTTCAAAAAAGCAATGAGTGTAATGGCACAAACTTGCTACGATGGATTCTCCCAAGGGGCTCCGGCAATCATATTAATGATATTTATCGGAATGTTACTGAATGCGATTAATACACCTCAAGTGTTGGCTGCCCTTACACCATTAGCGAAAGCGGTTATGCCAAGCAGCCTTGTTGCGCTTGCTATTACATTTATAGTATTGGCTCCTCTTGCATTATATAGAGGACCTTTAAGTATAATGGGATTAGGGGCTGGTATCGCACTTTTAATGGTGTCAATGAAGGTATTTTCACCTATCATTATTTGTATTTGCTTTTTTGGTGTTGCCGGTTTAACAGAGACAACTTGTCCGACAGCCTCCTACAATATATGGATTTCTGACTTTATTGAGGTTGAAACCATAACACTCACAAAGAAACAATTGCCATGGGTTTGGATGGGCGCTGCAGCGACTATTATTATATGCATGTTTATGTATTACTAGAAATGAAAACAAGGAGATTAAAGTAAGCAATGAAAGTGAGAATTGGAATTGATGTAGGTGGAACATTTACAGATGCAGCACTGATAAATAATGAGACATTTGAACTGATTGGGACTGAAAAGATACCAACTACCCACACTGCGGCTACAGGAGTAGCTGCAGGTATCATAGAAGTACTTGAAAAAATAATGAACAAATACTCTATTGATCCCAAAGACGTTACGTTTATTGCGCATGGTACAACTCAGGCAACGAATGCATTGTTAGAAGGGGATGTTGCAAAAGTAGGCATTGTAACTTTAGGGAGCGGATTAGAAGGTTTAAAGTCAAAATCGGATACAAATATGGGTGAAATTAAACTTGCCAATTCCAAGTATTTAGGCACCAGCAATAGATATGTCGATACTAAATCTGCTACATTTGAAAAAGATATTAATCAGGCTGTTGATTCGTTAATAGAAGATGGCTGTGAATCAATTGTAGCAGCGGAAGCGTTTAGTGTGGATAAACCTGAAAATGAAGATACGGTTATAAAGAAATGCTTAGAAAAAGACATACCAGGAACGGCAACAGCGGAAATTTCCAAATTGTATGGTCTAAAAGTGCGTACAAGGACGGCTGTTATTAATGCAAGTATTATGCCTAAAATGTTGGATACGGCAAATATGACTGCGAATAGTATTGAACAGGCAGGCATAAGCGCAAAGCTAATGGTAATGCGCTGCGACGGCGGAGTCATGACTGTTGATGATGTGAGGGAACATCCTATTTTAACCATTTTATCCGGGCCTGCCGCAGGTGTTGCGGGCGCATTAATGTATGAGAAGTTAACAGATGGAATTTTTCTTGAAGTGGGTGGCACAAGTACGGATATATCTTGCGTAAAGGATGGAAAGGTTATGATCGGTTATTCACAGGTAGGAGGTCATAAAACATTTCTGACTTCATTAGATGTTAGAACGGTAGGTATCGGTGGAGGAAGCATGATTCAAATAAAGGATGACAAACTTGTTGGGGTTGGGCCGCGTAGTGTACATATTGCTGGATTTGATTATGAAGTATTCACAAATGATGGAGACATTGATGAGCCTCAATTATGTTCTGTTAAACTGACAGATACAGATGCGGAATATGCTTATGTTAAATGTAAAAGTGGCAGGAGTTATGCACTTACATTATCAGGTGCAGCAAATATTGCCGGATATGTGAAAGATGGAGACTATGCCAAAGGAAATGAAAAAGAAGCAGTAAAAGCCTGGAAACCATTGGCGGATAAAATGAATCTATCGGTTGAAGAGGTTGTAAATCTTGCATTAGAATATGCGGCTAATAAAAATTCAAAAGTTGTTCAAAGTTTAATTATAGATTATGAGATGAACCCAAATACATTAGTTATGGTAGGCGGCGGTGGGGGGGCCTCCAGTGTTGTTCCACATTTAGCTAGGCATATGGGGTATAAATTTAGATTGGCCAAAAATGCACCTGTTATTTCAACAATTGGTGTAGCTCTTGCTTTGGTAAGAGACAGCGTTGAGAGAACGATCATGAATCCGACGGAAGAAGATATACTAAAAGTAAGAAAAGAAGCTAAGGAAAAAGCAGTAAGATCAGGGGCAGCACCGGATTCGGTTACAGTCCATGTAGAAGTTGAACCGCAGAAGAATATAGTACGTGCCATAGCAATAGGTAATACGGAGCTAAGATCAAAGGACCTGACAAAGAGCAAAATTGATGAAAAAGCAGCTCTTGATATTGTATCTGATAATTTACAGATTCCTGCTAAAAAGTTAACGATAAAAGCAAAAAACAATCAAATGTACGCTATAATGGGAGAAACTTGCAATAAGAAGTTATTTGGTCTGATTAAGCAAAAAAGGCATCCATTACGATTAATTGATGATGAAGGCATCATCAGACTTCAAAAAGATAACGCTCATGTTTCGAGTATTAATGGAGACCATTGGACGGAAAAAATTAATAAGATAATAATGGAGAATTCCATTTATGGAGATGGAGGGAAACAGCTTCCAAGTGTCTACATTGTATATGGGAAAAATATTATTAATTTATCAGGTCTGTCTAGTGTGGGCCATATGATTTCTGTAGCAAAGGCGGAATTAGCATCCGTTGACGAAAATGATCATTTAATATGTATTTGTACAGAAAGGGCAAGCTAGAACTTAAATGAATATAGAATTTAAAAATAATATTGCAAGCTTTAACTCTCTTGATGAGCAATTGTCGATATTAAGTACAGATCCCAAAAGCGATAAGATTTATAAAAGGGATAGGCTTCTGCTCATAGAAAAGGCAGAAGCAATGGGGAGAAACGCTGCGAAGAATATAATTTCAGACTCAGCATGGAAAGAAAATCCAACTCTTGTTCAGTACATTGAAGATATGGGCATTAAAATTATTCATGAAGATAAAGACTTTTTAGTGAAAGACATACGCTATTGTGCAGAAATTTATCCTAAAAAGAAATCAATTTATTTATATGACCGGGCAATAAAAAAATGGGCAAGAGACCAAGGATATAATGTAGAAACGGCTGAGACATTTATATTAGCTCATGAGTTTTACCATTACATAGAATTCACAAATAATAACTTTGCATCTAATCTTTATAGTACACCTATAATTAAAATAAGAAGGGTGGAAATTGGCAAGTCAGGGATTATGAAACTGTCGGAAATTGCGGGCAATGCCTTTGCATATGAGTTGTTTTAAGCTTTTTATAGCGCTGAAAGGAGTATATATTTTATGAAGAAAATAGAAATATTTGAACAAGCAATGATAGTGGGCAATTATGACGTGGTCGTTTGTGGAGGTGGACCCGCAGGATTTATTGCGGCAATAGCAGCTGCCCGAGGAGGCGCATCAGTTGCGATTGTTGAGCAATATGGTTTTTTAGGAGGAATGGCAACAGCAGGTTTAGTTGCGCCAATTAGTAGATTTAATCTGAAAGGCCGCAGAATGATTGGGGGTATTCCTTGGGAATTTATTGAAAGATTGAAAGAAATGGGTGGGGCAATTGTGGAAAATCCGCCGGGAAATATATCATTTATGCCTGAAAAGTATAAATTGATTGCACAACGTTTAGTATTGGAAGCAGGGGTAGATTTATATTTTCACTGTTATCTTACCGGATGCCTAAAGAAGGACAATGAAATCACTCATATTATATTTCATACAAAAGAGGGGATGCAGTCAATCACAGGACGCTATTTTATCGATTGTACAGGGGATGCTGATTTGGCCTGGTATGCAGATGTGCCAATGCAACCTAAGTCTAATCCTTTACAACCGGCATCATTATGCTTTTGCTTAGGCGGAGTCGATACCGCTAAGTTACCATTAGCCCATCATAATCTTGATACAACAAATATGCATGATGTGTCGATTCAGAATGTCTTAAATGAGCTAAGAGAAAAAGAGGGTATTCCGTTATTTGGAGGCCCCTGGTATTCCAGTATGATAGAAGAAGGATATCTTGCTGTTAATATGACACGGTTTTCTGGGGATATGACTAAAGTTACTGATATGACCAATGCAGAATGCACATTACATGAAGATGTTTTTCGTATGGTAGAGCTTCTAAAAGAGCATGTGGATGCATTTAAAAATGCATTTTTGGTAACTACCGCACCACAAGTCGGAATAAGAGAGACAAGACGTATAAAAGGTGCATATATACTGACTGGTCAAGATTATGTAGAAGGAAGAAGGTTTCCAGATGCAATTTCACGAGGCTGTCATCCGATAGATATTCATCATGCGGATAATACGAGGCAAAATGTGACATTCTTAGAGAAGTCTCCATATATTCCTTACCGCACATTATATGTGCCGGCCTATCCCAACCTATTGGTGCCAGGGCGATGCTTTTCGGCAGATGAAACGGCATCTGCATCTGTCAGAGTACAGGCTTCAGTAATGGGGCTGGGGCAGGCAGCAGGAACAAGTGCTGCTTTATGTGTAAAAGATAATTGCTCAGTTGATGATGTTAATGTTGAAAGCCTGAGAGAAAAATTAATAAGCATGGGCGCTATTCTTGATTGATATAAGGATGACAAAAATTAAAGTCCATTGAGCAAAGATTAACAATAATTAATTGGTCAACATAAAATCTGCTGCTGTTTGGGGCAGGTTTTATGCTGGTGTTTATACTTTATCCTGTACGTATTACATCAATCGGGTATGGGGCAAACGAGAAAATGTTGTGTAATGTAGTATAATAAATAGGGAGGTAAACAAATAAAAGAGAAGCTGTTCGATAGGGAAATAGATGAAAATGCGAGTGAGCTTTTGTCAGCACAAAAAATCCTATTGTTCAATCAGATTTACAGCGTTCAAAATAGTATTGCTGCCATCGAAGCGAGTCAGGAGATCATTGATGCCGGAAAGACGCCCCCGTGGAAGTCGTTTGGGCGTAGTTTTTCAAAATAATGTTTTAGATGATCTGCTGACAGTAGCGGATAATCTGAATATCCGGGCCAGGTCTCAAGGTCTGCATGGCAATGAACTCAGCAGCCGTATGGACGAATTGCGCAGTATGTTTAAACTATCGGACATCTGGAAACGGCCCTATGGAAAACTGTCCGGGGGACAAAAGCGAAAATGTGAAATTGCCCATGCTATATTGGGCAGACCTGAAATTCTCATATTCGATGAACCGACAACAGGTCTTGATCCACTGACCCGCACAACTATTTGGAATCTTATACGAGACATGCAGGCACGGCAGGGCATGACGGTTTTCCTTACAACCCATTACATGGAAGAGGCTGCGGCGGCTGACATTGTTGTGATACTGGAAAAAGGCACGATATGCGCCGAAGGTACGCCAGACACACTGAAAAGCCAATACGGCAAAGATACTTTGAAGCTGCGGTTTAATGATATAAACGAAGGAATTAGAAAGCTGACTGCTATGGGGTATTCTCCAAATCAGAAAACTGATTATCTAGAACTCCCGGTTGAAAGCAGCCATGAAGCTTTGGCAGTTGTAAATAGTCTGGATAACTTCCTTGACTTTGAAATGGTAAAGGGAAGCATGGAAGATGTGTTTTTGGCTGTAACAGGCCATACAGAGGTGCCGAAATGAGAGAAATAAATGTATTAACTGGCCGGACAATGAAGCTCTATCTTAAAACCCGCTGTCTATTTTGTTTTCGTTTGTTTATATGTTATTGTTCATCGTCCTTATCAGCCTGTTCTTAGGCGATTATATGGCAAAAGGTATGATAGGGGCATATTGCAGGGGTTGAGGGTATGGACTTCTCGCATGTACGATGGTTGGTGGACACAACATCTATGGCCGGGGTGTTAATGATTAATTGTATTTTAGTTCCGATGAACGTGCTAACAATCATGGTGCAGGACAGCAGCGATAACCGATTGGACAGCTTTCTCGTCAGCGCGGTATCTCGTGATAAGCTGGCGAGTGGCTGAGCCCACAGACTAACATCCAAATGATAGGTTTGATTATTGCGAATACATTTTCCGCAACAAGCATACTTTTTGCAGTAGCTATGCTGATGAAAAATGTAAGCCTGTACAGCACATTTACAGGAATTATGTCTGCCCTGGCTGGATTTGTGACAGGGGCGTTTCTACCCATCGGCATGTTCCCTGCGAACATCCAGAAGGTATTCGCATTTATTCCAACTCATCATGGTGCAACTATGATGCGCGAGGTCATGACAAAAGAGCCCCTTGCTGCTACATTTGGCAGTGTTGCGTACCAGACGGTGAAAGGCACTTTTATGACTGCACAGGAAATTGTAGATATTTATACCGCAGAGAACGGGTAAGCTATATGTTTGGCGATGTGCAGGTTACATTCCCTGTCATGCTGGCAGTTGTCATCGGGTCAGGATTGGTATTTATGATTTTCAGCATATTTTGGATGAAACGTTATAAAAAATGAAGGTGTGGAGCTTTAGCTTCGCCTATGATTGTAATCATGCAGAAATTTTAACTGCTGCAGGTCATCAATTTCCTGGTCGTAAGGTGTGGAGACTTTATTGATACAAAACAAAATAAAACAGAATAAAATCACAGGTAGCCTCCTTACTATTGACAATTAGAATGGACAAGTTATTATAAGTTTATGAAGAAACGCATGTAAATATTCTTGTATTCGGTACCGGCTTTCTTGCAATAGGTAGCATCTGGATCAGCAGGATTCTGTAAAATGGAAGAATTCATATCGGAAGCTGAGGTTTTAAGGCTAAGCGTTTCATCATCGCTTGTCTCTGTCTGTTCGCTGATCACACGAATAGGCAACTGATATTCGCTGGTTTCATCATAAGCATCGTCACAAGCCGCCTTTAAAACCGCTGCATCATTGAGCACCTGTTTGATTTTTCCAGCTGTATCTTAACTATGGTTATGACAAAGTACTATGTTATGATTACTATCTTCCAAGTAGTGCTTCAAGCTTTCCGGAAAATTTGAATCTTCTCGCTTATGCATAAGCTTGCATAGATTCGTAACGCAGGTACAGAGTAATTCCAAACGGTTCATCCTCTTTATATTGGAAGCCACCATCAATGAATCCATACGACGCATACCAGAATTAAGGCTCATCATTTGAGCTATTTCCGCGGAAAGGCTTGTGATGCAATTATAAATAAGATCAACTTCAGTACTTTCTTCGTAAGCATTGCATCGGGCACGAAAACGCCCCAAAGTCCTGTCATTTAAAGGCTGTTCATCAAAACTGGTCGTATTGCATACTGGAAACGGATATCAAAAGGAAGTGTTTCGACTATTTCCTCATCAGCAAGACCAAATATTTCTTTCAAAATAAGAGCACCAATAATGACATTGACTGGTGTGTCCGATCAGCAACCACCATATTATATGTAAGGGAGACTGGAAGGAAATCATAGACGAATATTTTAGCCAGGCTGTATAAGAATATAAGTATTCTTTCAGCATAGCAGGACAACCAAAAGCCTTGGGAATGCATTCTAGGGCTTTTTTCATTTTAATAGGGAATTCAACCACAATACAGAGTTAGTACAATATACTTTTGTATATTTGAATATATTTAAAATTATGAATACAATAAGCAAAAGAGATATCACGCTATTTTGTGCTTAAGGATAAATTAGTGTAATCAATCATATTGTAGATAAGAAGGGTTGTACAATGCAAAGTCAATGATACAGCACACTAGAGTGTGGGGGTGAAGACTTATGAGGGCGGGAAAAAGAAGAGAGAAATCCATGTCAACGCGTATATTTTTAGGAATATTCTTATTGTTCCTTTTCATTCTGGTCATTTTTTCTATAATTATTTCTACTCTGTATGGGAAACGTATGGAGGAGATGGAAATTAATTATCATTTGGAAGTCACAAACGGGACAAAGGAGCAGTTTAATATGCTTACCTCTATGATTGACGCATACAGCTATTCTCTCGTCAGTAATGGCGCGGTTCAGGAGGCATTGGAAAATGGCGGCGCAGGTCAGGATGTTGAGCAGATCCGTACATATATCAATGATATGGTACGTATGAATGACAGTATTAATCATGTTCATATACTGGGTATCAATGATTTCTGGTGCTCTACAAATATGCAGGACAGCCGGGGATTTTACAGGCAGTATCTGAAAGAATATGTGGAAGGGACAGAGCGCAAAGGAATATGGACAGGTTTTCACAGTACAGAAGAGGATGACTATCTGAGCAGTACCTCATATATCCGTCCCGTATTTAACAGTGAGACCAAAGAGGTGTATGGGATTGTAGTGCTGGATGTTTCCTATGAAAGTATTCATAAACTATTTACGGCTTCGTCTATCCGTTTAAAGGACAAGGCTGTGATTGTAAACAGTGATGGAGTTATTCTGCTGCAATATCCCTTACTGGCGGATTATACAGAGGTTCTGCGCAATTATCCCCAGGTGCTGAAGAAAAGTACACAGATTGAGGGAAAGCTTTATAAAAAAGATGTAATTATTGTATCCGAGAAAATCAATCTGGCGGACTGGAGTCTGGTGAGATTTGTGCAGAAGGATGCGGCAACAGAGAGTATTCGGGAGATACTGAAAGTGTTTCAGATTGTTTTGGTGATTACTACCATAATTTCTATCTGCTATACCATATGGCTGACCCGTTCCATCACCCTCCCGATTAAGGAATTAATGCAGGTGTGCAAAAAGGTGATGAAGGGGGATTTTACGGTTCATGCAGCGGTGAAACGCCAGGATGAGTTTGGCCGGCTGGGAGATACGTTTAACAGTATGATTGATCAGATTAATGATTCTTTTGACAAAGAACGCCGGTCCCGCAATCGAAAGGCAGAGATGGAATATCAGATCTTGCAGGCCCAGATAAATCCCCATTTTTTATATAATACATTGGATTCCATGAAATGGCTGGCAGTTATGCAGGGAGTGGACAATATTGCGGAGATGAGTACAGCATTGATTAATTTGCTCCAATATAATCTGGGAAAAGTAGAGGGAGAGACTACTCTTCACAATGAAATTGAGAGTGTCAGAAACTATATTATTATACAAAAGTACCGTTACAGTGACATGTTTGAGTTCACGACTATGATTGACGAGGAAGCAGAAAAATGCAGAGTACCCAGATTTATTCTGCAGCCGCTGGTGGAGAACTCAATTATCCACGGCTTTAATGGGGAACGGGGGAACTATCGTGTCCATATTGCAGCGGTGATTTTTGATGGAAAGCTGCATATACGTGTGATTGATAACGGAATGGGGATGGATGCGGACAGCACGGAAAAAATAAACAAAGGACAGGAAAAAAGTACCCGGTTCAGTAAAATCGGGGTTTCCAGTATCAGAGAGCGGATAAAGCTATATTTCGGGGAGGAGGCGGAGCTGATCTTTGACAGTGAGCCCAATGTGGCTACCATAGCAGAAATTATTCTTCCCATTATAAAAGAAGAATCGTAATATTTTTATAATTTTTGAAATATTTATTTAAAGCCTCCAAAAGAAATTAACAAAGTAATAATAAATTGTTAATTTTAGATAAATCCTGCATTTAGATATGTATAAAATATGTCTATAATAAATTTGAGTTCAATGCATTGATATGGAAAAGTCACTTTATGAAGGAGTTAAGGAGGGTTATGAAGTATGAGAAACAAACGGTTTAAGCGTATGTTCGCAGTGGCAATGGCAACTGTAATGACGGCAGGTATGCTGGCAGGCTGCGGCGGCAGCGGTGCCTCATCTAAGGACGATGGGGCTGACAAAGAAAAATCAGCGGACACAGGCGGTGAATTTGACTGGAAAAAATATGAAGGTACTACCATTGAGATTCAGATGGTGCAGCATACGGCCTCGGAAGCAATGGTAAATAAATTGGAAGAATTTGAAGATCTTACCGGAATTCATGTAGAGTATTCTATTACACCGGAAAGCAACTATTTTGACAAGGTATCCACCTCACTGGCCAGCGGGTCAGGAAGCCCGGATCTCTTTATGTCGGGGGCATATCAGCTTTGGGATTATTCCGCAGCGGGGTATGTGGAAGATTTGAATACATATCTGGAGGATCCGTCTATGGTCAGTCCCGATTATGACTATGACGATTTTGTACAGAGTGCGGTAAATGCGCTGAAATGGTCAGGCGTACCGGGAGAGGCAGTCGGTACAGGGCAGCAGCTGGCGCTTCCACTTGCATTTGAGGTATATACAATGGCGTACAATAAGAAGGCATTTGAAGATAAGGGCCTGGAAATTCCGAAGACATATGACGAACTCCTGGATGTCTGTGATAAGCTTCAGGGCTGGAATGGGGAGAATTCCTATGCTGTGGCAGTCAGAGGCGCACGGGACTGGGGAACCATCCATCCGGCATATATGAGTATGTTTGCTGCATTTGGGGCAAAAGACTTTGAAATCGAAGGTGATAAGCTGGTTTCTAAAGTAAATTCTCCGGAGGCAGTTGAAATGACAGAGTTTTTTGTAGACATGATCAAACGCGGAGGAAGTTCTTCCTGGTCAAAGTACACCTGGTATGACTGCGGTGTCGACCTTGGAACCGGAAATACGGCTATGGTACTGGATGCGGACAATAATCCGGTACATCAAAATTGGAAAGGTGCCTCTGAAGAAGCCGGAAATATAGCCTTTGCACCCCTGCCGGTAGGAAAAGAGGGGGACCCCCAGATTTCTAACTACTGGACCTGGTCTGTTGCAATGAACTCTGCATCTAAAAATAAAGGTGCCGCATGGTATTACATCATGTATTTCACCGGTAAAGATTTTGCAAAGTATGCGACCATCGAAGGGAACAGTCTGGATCCAGTACGTACATCTGTATGGGAATCCGAAGAGTTTAAGACTATGATGGATGAGCAGCCAGGGTATATTGACTCATATAATGCAACCATCGATAACACTACAATTCTATTTACACCACAGCCTTATTTCTTTGAGACCACAACAGAATGGGCGGCTACACTCCAGGATATTGTTGCAGGTAAGTATGATTCTGTGCAGGACGGGATGGATCAGCTAAAAGAAAAAATGGATAAAGCTGTTTCAGACATTGATTTGTCACAGTATTGATATCTATGACAGGAGGTAGGAAGATGTTTGGCAGCAGTACAAAGAAAACGGGCGGGGGGATCAATTATAATGAGATTCCTGCGCGCATCCGCAGACGTCCGTACTATATTATCGCGCCGGGATTGCTGATACTGATCGGCATTATGATTCCATTTATCACTGCAATATTTCTCTCCTTTACAAATTATTCCTTCCGCTTGCCGAAATGGGGGTTTGTAGGGCTGAAAAACTGGATAAACATGTTTACTGGCAAAGAGTTTTATCATGCTCTCGGCGTGACCTTGAGGTATGGTATCTTTGCCACAGCTGCCGAGATGCTTTTAGGGACAGGGGTGGCACTTCTGCTCAGGAAGGATACCAGATACAGTAGGATATTAAAGGTGCTTTTTACATTTCCACTGATGGTCGCACCGGCAATTGCGGTACTGATTTGGCAGCTGATGACGTCGAATACAGTGGGGATTCTTGAAAAGGTACTGAACATCTTTGGAATCTATAATTTCCCCTGGGCGGCATCTCACAGTACAGCTCTCTTTACAGCGATTTTGATTGATGCATGGGTGAACACTCCATTTGTGCTTTTGTTGGTTTTGGCAGGGATTCAGTCCTTGCCGAAATCACCCTTTGAGGCGGCAGCAGTGGATGGGGCCGGAGCCTGGTTTACATTCAAGACCTTGACGTTTCCCATGTTAAAGCCTTTTATGTATATTGCGTTATTATTCAGGCTTATGGCCGCATTGCAGGAGTTTGGTATTATATATGCCCTGACAAAGGGCGGACCCGGAGATACCTTGATGAATATATCGCTGACAGGTTACATCAATGGGTTTACCTATCAGAAGCTGGCAGCTGCCTTGCCCTATCTTCTTATTCTGTGGTTTATCATTAATAAGACAGCACAGTTCCTGGTAAAACGGCAGAGGCATCTGGCACAGCAGGCTGCAGGAAAGTAAAGGAGGGTGTATGGAGAATCAGGGACAGCTGGTGGACAGCTCGAAAAATAAAAAAATATTTAAAATATTGGAACCCATAGGAAGAAATCTGGGCTTGACCCTGTTTGCCATGTTCGCCCTGTTTCCGCTGGTATGGATGGTGGTTTGCGCCTTTAAGTCAGATGCTCAAATGTACAATACCGTTTTTATTTTCCATCCTACTCTGGAAAACTTCAGGGCGGTGCTGGTAGGAACCGACTATTTCCGTGCTTTTTTTCAGAACCTGGTAGTGGCAGGGGGAGCGGTAATTATTACCGTAATTGCAGGGGTGCCCTGTGCATATGCGCTGGCAAGGTATAATTTTAAGAAAAAAGAGGATGTGGCATTTCAGATATTATCCTTTAAATTTGCGCCCGAAATCCTGGTAATTCTTCCGATTTTCTTAATCTTTCAAAAAATAGGATTATATGATACTTATTTCGGATTGATCTGGGTATATCAGCTTATTACCATGCCCCTTCTAATCTGGGTGGTACGGGGGTATTTTGAGGATATCAGTATAGAAGTGGAACAGGCGGCGCAGCTGGATGGTTATACGTGGTACGAGGTGTTTTTTAAGACCCTGGTGCCTTTGATCAAACCCGGACTGGTTGCTTCTGCCCTGCTGGCTTTCATATTTGCATGGAACAGCTTCACATTCCCGTTGATATTAAGCGGCTTTGAAATTCAAACAATTACCATCACTGCCCTGCGCTATATCGCTTCTGATACAGTGCATTATGGGCAGGTGGCTGTTGCCTCCACTATTGCGGTACTTCCGGAAGTGATTGTGGCATTGTTTATTCAGAAACACTTAGTCCGCGGCTTAAGTTTCGGCGCGGTGAAGGGATAACGGAGGTAAAACCATGGCTCAGATAGAACTTGAAAACATTACGAAACAATTCGGGGATGTGAAAGCATTGGATAATGTAAGCCTGACGGTCCGGGACAATGAGTTTTTTGTCTTGTTTGGACCGGCAGGTGCCGGAAAAACAACGCTGTTAAAAACGATTGCAGGTGCCGAATTTCCCGAAAAAGGTCTGGTGAAAATTGGCGGCAATATTGTAAACCATGTGGAATCTAAAGATAGAAATGTATCCATGGTTTTTGAGAATTATGCCTTGTATCCTAACCTGTCGGTTTATGATAATATTGCATCGCCAATGCGCAGCAAGCTATATAAGAAAGATGAAGATTATATAAAAACAGCAGTAGATAAGGTAACAAAGATGATGAAAATCAATCATCTTCTGGAAAGAAAGCCAAGCCAGCTATCCAATGGACAGCGGCAGAGGGTGGCTTTAGGGAGATGCCTGGTGAGAACACCTAATGTATTCCTGATGGATGAACCGCTGGCTCATCTGGACGCAAAACTGCGTCATTTCATGAGGGGAGAGTTAAAGGAGATGCAGACCTCCATCAACTCCACTACCATTTATGTAACCCATGATTATATGGAAGCGATGTCGCTGGCGGACAGGATAGGGGTTCTTAATCATGGTGAAATTGTTCAGACAGGAACTGCCCAGGAAATGTATTACACCCCCTGTAATGAATTTGTGGCCCGTTTATTCGGGGAACCTGAAATTAACATACTGGAAGGAAAAAAATATGCCCGGGAAGACAGTGTATATGTCAAGGTGTTGGAGCAGGATGTTTTACTATATCCTTCTGAGGATACTATACAGGCGTTGAAAGAGACAGATACGGATGATATACACATAGGAATGAGAGGAAATGATATCAAGTTTGCTTTTGAAAAACCCGGGGATGAGTGGCTGGAAGGAACCATATATGCAAATGAGCCGATTGGCAATAAGGTAATCATGACGGTGTTAATTGGAGATACAAAACTAGCTGTCACTTGCCCCAATGATACTGTGGCAGAGTTGGACCAGAAGGTTTATGTGAAATTCAATATGATGAATGCGATTTATTTTAATGGTGAAACACAGAAATTTATCATAAGAAATAACATGTCCCGCTATATGGCTGAGAAAAGGGAGGGATAACATGGCGCAGCTTATATTGAAAAATGTGTATAAACGTTATGACGGACAGAAAAAGAAGATGTTTAAAAAGAAAAAGAAAAAGGAAAATGATTTTGCAGTAAAAGATGTTTCATATGAATGTCAAGATGGAGAGTTTATCGGAATATTGGGACCTTCAGGCTGTGGAAAATCAACAACCCTCCGCATGGTGGCAGGATTGGAGAAGATTACTGCGGGTGAGATATACATAGGTGATGTGCTCATTAATGATTTACAGCCAAAGGATAGGAATATAGGGCTGGCGTTTGAGGATTATGCCCTATATCCTCCTTTGTCCATTTATGAAAATCTGGCTTTTAATATGCGGGCAAAAAAGAAAAAGGAAGATGAAATAAAAAAAGCTATTGAGTACGTGGCCCCCCTTATGAAGATCGATGACCTGCTGGACATGAAGCCGTCTGCATTGTCCGGAGGGCAAAAGCAGAGAGTCAATATTGCAAGAGCGATTGTGAGAAGACCGGGTCTTTTACTTCTGGATGAACCTTTAAGCCACCTGGACGGTAAAATGCGCCAGCAGCTTCGGCAGGAAATCAAGCGTATGCACCATGAGATAAAGTGTACCACGATTATTGTAACCCATGACCAGATGGAGGCAATGTCTCTGGCTGACCGCATTGTTATTATGAAGGAGGGGGAGATACAGCAGATTGGTACACCTCTGGAGGTATACGATGATCCTGCAAATGAGTTTGTAGCTGGTTTTATCGGGGAACCTCCGATGAACTTAATGCCCTCAGTAATCGAAAAACAGGGGGATAAGTATATGTTTACATTTGAAGGCAGCGAACTCCAGGTGGAAGTGCCAAAACGCTACAATAAGGTAGTTAAAGATAAAATGAAAGTAATACTTGGGGTACGTCCTGTGGATGTGTTGATTGCAGAGGAGGAAGTATCCTCCACGCCGGTGCCTGTTGCAGTATACGAAAATCTCGGAGACGAGAGAAGGATTTCGGTAAGAGTAGGGGAAATGCTGCTGAGTATGACTACCCCGGAAGATGTCTATTATGAAACAGGACAGAATGTACAGCTGGTTTTTCACGAAGAACGAACACATCTGTTTGATCCTGAGACAGGAGGGCGGATCAAAGTGTAATAGCATTTAAATAAAGGAAAGGATGGTTGTAAGTATGAGAAATAAAGGAGAAACGCCAAAAACAATGAAGGCACTGGTGGCATATGACAAAGATAGGTATGTATTTGAGCATGAGTATCCGGCTCCGGAATGTGGGTCTGATGATATCATAATTAAAACAGAGGCTTGCGGAATCTGTGCGGGGGATTTAAAATGCAACCATGGTGCAGCAATGTTCTGGGGAGATGAGGTTCAGCCCTCATGGGTGAAACCGCCATTTATTCCGGGGCATGAATTCTTTGGCCATATTGTAGAAATTGGAGAAAATGTGGAGGGTTATGAATTGGGGGATAGAATTATTGCGGATCAGATTGTCCCCTGTGGAAAGTGCAGATTCTGTAAAGATGGACATTACTGGATGTGCCAGCCCCACAATATCTTTGGATTTCAGAAAGAAAATAACGGTGGAATGGCTGAGTATGTAAGATACCCGCAGACCGCAGTGATCAGCCGTGTTCCGGACACCATGTCCATTGAGGATGCGCTGCTTATTGAGCCCTATGGCTGCTCCAAGCATGCCGTGGACAGAGGAAATATTACCAATGAAGATGTTGTAGTGATTTCAGGGGCAGGCACATTGGGTCTGGGCATGGTAACTTACTCCAGAATGAAGAATCCAAAGAAACTGATTGTGCTGGACATGGTGGATGAGCGCCTGGAAAAAGCAAAGGAATTTGGAGCCGATATTGTATGGAACCCGGGAAAGGTTAATGTGGTAAAAGAAATTGAAACATTAACAGAAGGCTATGGATGTGACGTTTATATCGAGGCAACAGGGCATCCCTCCAGTGTAATCCAGGGACTTAGCATGATAAGGAAATTGGGACGTTTTGTAGAGTTCAGTGTGTTTGGCGCCCCTACTACAGTTGACTGGTCTATTATCGGTGACAGAAAGGAGCTAGATATCCTGGGGTCACATTTGAGCCCATATGCTTTTCCATTTATCATTGAGAATATAGAAAATAAGAAATTAGGAACAAAAGGCGTTGTTTCCAGGAAGTTCAAAATTGAGGAATGGGAAAAGGCTTTTGAGTACGCGACAGGAAAGCATGGAGATTTTAAAGTAGCATTGGTGTTTTAATAGTTTCTATAAAATGTTTTATGGACAAATGTCATATGAGAGAAACGGTGGGGGACGGGTATGCACCATGTTTTAATAGTTGATGATGAATTTCTGGTACGTTTGGGATTAAAAACAACCATTGACTGGGAATCAAATGGCTATAAAGTTGCTGGGGAGGCTTCCAATGGAAAAGAAGCATTGGAAATGGTGCGCTCCTCTATGCCGGATATTGTATTAGTAGATATTAAAATGCCATTGATGGATGGGTTGGAATTTATTACAGAAGCAAAGAAAATAAACGAAACCATTTCGTTTATTATTCTGAGTAACTATGAGAATTTTCAATATGCGAAACATGCCATAAAGCTTGGAGTCTCCCAGTATCTCTTAAAAAGTGAAATCAACGAGGATACTCTCCTGGCAGCACTGGAGTCAGTGAAGGCAGAACAAACCAGCAGGCATGTATCCCAGCAGGATGACAAGCAGGCGAGAAAAGCTTATTTGACCAACAATTTATCCAAAGCCCAGATTAACGCCTGTATTCCTATAGACAGAATGGATGCTCCCCCCGAAGGGCTTTTCGGGGCAGATAAATATGTGGTTATTAAGTATTTCTGCGGTATTGGGCTTTTGAATGAGCAGAGTATAGATATGCTTTCAAAGACCATGGTTTCTCTGGTTGAGAATGAGTTCTGGGGAGTGGTGTACAGTGAGGTTATATACCAGATGCATTATTACATAACTTTGATTTGTCCGGTAAATTCTCTTGCAGATACAGAGAAAATTTATATAGAAAAGAGTATCTCTATCGGAAAAAAAATGAAATACTATTTTTCTGTTTCCTTAAAAGGCGGAATCAGCCGGAAAGAAAAAGCAGGACATCTGCCCTGTCTTCTGCGGCAAGCGGAAATGGCGAGGCAGCAGTGTTTTTTTGACAGCAGCAGGGCGGAGGGAACGCCCGGTGGTGTGCGCTCTGCCGTAGAGCATTCTTTTATTGTTTATGAAAAAATATTCGGGGAAGCCAGGAAGAAGGAGGTAAGGCCCCATGTAAGCAGCTCTAAAATTCTTGAATATCTCACAGAAGGCAGAAGCCAGGAGCTGGCTGCCTATATACATGATATTTTTGTCTGTATAAAGGAACAGGGTGCCTATACAGGAGTGCAGCATACCTTTATCGATTTCTTGTCCATTGCTAAATCCAGCGTGGAAAGGTTAAATATACCAATAACGGACAATTTTGCAGCCAAGCTGGATTATGACAACTGGAATATTCTTACTTCTGTAGGAGAAACTGAAGTTTACATACATGATATTTTTAACGGTATTTTAGGTTTTATGAGTGAAGGAATCAGCGGATATAGTGCCAGTGTGAAAAAGGCAATTGCTTATGTGGAGGAACATTATACGTCCAACATTACATTGGAGGATGTGGCGCAATATGGAGAAATCAGCAAGAGTTACCTCTCTATGCTTTTCAAGCAGGAAACGGGAATTAACTTTGTAACTTATTTGAATCAATATCGGATTGAAAAGGGGAAAAAGCTGCTGACAGATACAAATCTCAAAATTTATGAGATTGCGGAGGAAATAGGGTTTGGAAGTCCTTATTATTTCAGCAAGGTATTTAAGGAACTGACAGGAATGCAATGTAAAGAGTATAGAGATCATTACTCAGCGGTAAATTGACAATAAGTATTATTTCAGCATAGCAAGAGATTTAAAGGCCTTGGAAATGTACTCCAGGGCCTTTTCATTATTAGGAAACTCTGACATTTTTCAGATGTTTCTCGCTTCTTCCAGTGTGTTATATAAATTAAGAAGTCCATATCCCCATTCCCTATTTGGAAACAGCATAGAAGCCGGCCGCACTGCTCCCAGTATTAACAAGCTTTTCACCTGATAAGCATCAAGTCCGGTAAATCCGAGCTGATAAATAGCCCATTGTATAAGCAGTGCAACTGCCCCTGCAGTAATGCCTGTTGAGATGCTGGAGCCGGAACGGACTGCATAGGTTCCACCTGGAAGTGCTCCCTTTACGTTGATACCCGGCGCTGCTACATTGGGATTGATCAATTCATCCCGGGTATATCCTCGGCCCGAGCTTAGAGCAATACTGCCGTTGCTGCCGTCATAATAGGATACGACGAGTGCACTTCTTGCACTAGCGGGAACTGTCAGAGTGTAATAGGGGTCTGAATTCAGAAAATATACTTCTCCGCTTAAAAATTCTGTTATGGGCAGCCATATATGGAATAACCCGTTGATGGTTCGGATTGGCTGTACAATTAGATTCCAAATGCCGGGGGCAGGGTCGCTAAAGCGGAAAAAAATCAATTCCGAGGCACTCCGCTCTACAATCAGGCCATAATCAACGGTTACCTGTGTCCTTTCGAAGATAAAGTTGAAGGAAGTGGTAGTCGCTGTCTGTATGGGAATAGTGGACGTGGACTCCCCTGAAGGAGAAACAAGCGAAATAGAAAAAACATTCGGGATATCTGTCCACAGTTCCATAATGAAGCCGTCTACATTTTCACCGACCCGGATTTCAACTATATTGGATGCGGTGCCTTGTGGTATTGTATAAGAATAGTGGTGCCTTTTGTCAGCTTCATTTCCTACACCGATGACAGGAATTCGATTGATTTCTGCCCCATAATCTTCAAGAGTCTTTGTAAGAGGAAGGAGACTGACATGCCCTCCCATATTAGTGCCGACTGCAATGCATATGACCAGAGGCATGTTCATGCGCTCTGCAAGTGCGTTTAGATATTTTAACCCAAGCAAAAGGTCAGTTTCCTGAAAACAAGTGGTGTCTTGCGGGATGTAATAAAAATCACGAAGGTATTGTTTTGCCTGTTTGAGTTTTACAACGGCAATGGTACTGTCAGGAGCAGCACCAAGAAATTCTTCATCGGGATTTCCGGAGCCGGCGGCCAGGCTGGCCACAAAGGTACCATGCCCCAGCTCATCGGTGGTAGGAACAATACTTAAGGGATCCTCCGAGCCCAGTGCTTCATTTATCATATCACTTGTATATTCCGACCCGTATAAAAGGTCAGGAGGCGGCGTTCCTGTCTGGATTGTCTGATCCCATATTCCTGCAATACGAGTCGTACCATCCAGATTTAAGAAAATCGGGTTTGTGTAATCAATTCCTGTGTCCAAAAAGCCTATCATGATATTATCACCCCTCAGCTGCAGGGTGGGATAGTTTTGAATCTGGAGGATGCCGGCTTCATTCATAGCATCCATACTTAAGGGCGCAAAGCATTTTGGAATTGCATTGTAGGTAAATGTACTCACGCTGAGTTCTCCCATCGGAACACTTTCCAGGTAGAGACAGCGATAGTCAAAATCGGCAAATTGCTGGCACAAATCCAATTCATCAGGAATAATATTGGCCAGCGGAAATGGGCGGGTTCCGGAAATAATAAAGTCACGGTAATCCTCAGACAAGATACGTTCTTTACATATATTTGGCTCCATATAAAACGTCCATATTATTTTTATCATATGTATATGACACATTGAGGGGAAAATATGTGCTTTGTAAGAAAAATGGTTGAAGTTAGCATTTATTCGGGTATAATATAAATAAGTAATAAATCAAAAAGACGGAAGATTCAAATTATGAATACGAAGGGAGTCAAATATGGGTACTTTTTTTGAAGATTTAGGTAAGAAAATAGGTGAAACAGCCGAGACAGTAACAAACAAGGCCGGCGAGGCAGTAGAGGTACAGAAAATCAGGAACCAGATAAGGGTGCTGGAAAGAGGCAATGAAAGTGCTTATATAGGTTTGGGGGAAATTATATATCGGCATTACAAAGACGGTGAAGTTGTAGATTCGGAAGCGATTGGAATTTGCGAAGCAATCCAGAACAGAGAAGAGAGTATTGAAAAATATGAACAGCAGATATCTAAAGTCAAAGGAGATGTGAAATGCAGAAATTGCGGCAAGTCTGTAGCGAAAGAGATGACTTTTTGTCCATATTGCGGAGAGAAAGTTTCTGATAGCAGCAGTGAAAAGACTGATTATGCCAAAGAAGCAAAGGAGCATATTGTTGATGCAGCTGAAGAAGCGGGCGAGAAAACAGAGGCTGCGGCAGAGAAGGTAAAGGAAAAAGTGTCCGATGCCGCTGATACGGTAAAAGAAAAAGTGTCCGATGCTGCAGACGATGTCTGCGAAAAGGTCTCGGCTGCAGAAGAAAAGATAAAAGAGAACATGGAAGATTAGGGGGAAGCCCATGGGTATTTTAGTTTTAATGAGTCTTACTCTATGTCTGTTACTCACGGACATCACAGTGAAAACCTATGTGGAAGGCGCTGTGAAAAAGGGAGAAGAGCACTCTATATGCAAAGGTAAGGTGAAGATTAGGAAGGTATATAATAAGGGCATGTGCCTGAATCTGTTTGAGGATAATCCTGAATTTGTAAAGATATCCTCAGCATTTGCCGCGGTTTTGCTTACCATTTATCAGCTTATTACATTACTGAGGAAAGGGAAGTATCTGAAAAAAGCAGGTCTGTCTCTCATGGTGGCCGGGGCCTGGAGCAATACCATTGACAGATGGATTCGGGGACATGTCATTGACTATGTGGGATTTCAGACAAAATGGAAAAAAGTTACAGAAATCACTTACAATCTCGGCGACCTTTTTATTGGGGCGGGAAGCCTCTTCATGATGCTGTCTTCCCTGCTTCCTTCTAAGAAAAAAGAAGCCAAGAAAGGAAAGCAAAAAGATAAATTATGATTCAGGAAATAGAACCACATCTATATAGAAATGAGTATATCCCCACCCCGCCGGACAAAGACAGTATCGCATTATATTTTGAGGAACACACGGTGTTGTTGAAGAACACGGCAGAGGGGATAGAGTTCCCCAGATTTAAAGATCTGGGGGATTTAAATAAGGAGATTTACAGAGACTATACCTATTTATTTTCCGTAGACGGGGAGAGATACTATCTCTTAGGGGAAGTTGATGCGGAGCGAATGTCCCCTTTTACATTGGAAAATACTGAAATTTTTCGGAGGGCAGATCCCCAGTACCGGGCGTTTGCGGGGATAACTGGATATCAGCTTTACAGCTGGTACAGGGATAATAAATACTGCGGGCGTTGTGGGTGTTCGATGCATAAGGATAAGAAGGAACGAATGATGCACTGTCGGAAATGTGGCAACATGGTGTATCCGAAAATCAGCCCTGCTGTGATAATTGGCGTATTAGATGGCAACAGAATTTTGATGTCAAAATATGCCGGCAGGGTATACAGGAACTATGCCCTGATTGCAGGTTTTGTCGAGATAGGCGAGATGCTGGAAGAGACCGTGAAAAGAGAAGTAATGGAAGAAGTAGGTCTTAAGGTGAAGAATATCCGATACTACAGAAGCCAGCCGTGGTCTTTCAGCGAAACAATACTTATGGGGTTTTACTGCGACCTGGATGGGGAAGATGCCATAACGTTAGAGGAAGATGAACTGGCGTTGGCAGAATGGTTTGACAGGGAGGACATACCTGTGGTACCATCTAGGGACAGCCTGACGAATGAAATGATTATAAAGTTCAAAAATGGCGAAATATAGGAGGGTAATAGCATGAGAGCTATATTTGATGAAACGCTGGTAACCGGAAATGAAACCATCGATTCCCAGCATAAAGAACTGTTTGATAAAATTAATAAGCTGCTGGACAGCTGCGAGAACGGAAATGATAAACTGACAGCAGTTAAGATGTTAGATTACCTTGCAGATTACACAGACTTTCATTTCTCTGCAGAAGAAAAGCTTCAGGAAGACATAGAATATCCGGGTATTAAGGAGCACAAAAAGGAACATGAAAAGTTGAGAAACGTTGTGAAAGAGCTTTATGAGATGCTGGAAGAGGAAGAAGGTCCTTCCAATGCTTTTGTGGAGCAGGTCAATAAGAATGTGATAGAGTGGCTTTACGGCCATATAAAGAGTTTTGACCGTTCTGTGGCAGAATATAAATTTATAGCAGTCAACAGTGAACGGCTGTAAATAGTGTTGACAAAAGGAAAAAGTTGAATTAGACTAGGAAATAGAGAAGAGCACATGCGAATTATATCTTATTGAACTTAAAAAAGTTCAGGCAGGTGAGACCTATAATTTGTCGGTGCTTTTTTTGTGCCTAATTGGGGAAAGCTATAGTTAAGCTACAGTCTGGTTATGTAAGTCTTTGAAAGAGGTGGGACAGATGGGAAAATTCAATTTGAAAAAACTAATATACGATATTTTTATTGATGTGCTGGGAGGAATTTTGATAGGTATTGGTGTATATAATTTCGCGGCAAATGCGGCCTTTCCGCTGGCCGGGATTTCCGGTATCGCGCTGATATTTTACCGCTTATTTGGGTTCCCCATTGGCTGGGTGAGCATGCTTTTAAACGTGCCTATAGCACTTGCATGCTATAAAACGCTGGGAAAGGATTTTTTTGTACGTTCTGTGAGGACGGTGATTATTACTTCTTTAATTATCGATTATGTGGCGCCCCTCTTTCCTGTCTATACAGGCAGCAGAATGCTGGCAGCGCTGTGTACCGGAATATTTTCCGGCCTGGGATACGCGTTGATTTTTATGAATAATTCTTCTACAGGGGGGATGGATTTCATTACAGTTGCAATTAAAGTAAAGCGTCCTCATCTGACATTGGGAAAGATCGTCTTTATTACAGATGCGGTTGTTGTTGCAATCGGCGGACTGATTTTCAGGGATGTGGACGGAACAATCTATGGCTTTGTCATTACCTATTTGCTGTCGTTTGTGATGGATAAAATAATGTATGGTATCGATTCCGGCAAGATGACCCTGATTGTCACAACGAAAGGTCAGGAGGTTGCGGATAAGATAGACCAATATTCGGGAAGAGGCTCTACACTGCTGAAAGGCAAGGGAAGTTACTCCGGCATAGAAAAAGAAGTCGTCATGTGTGCCTGCAGCAACAAGCAGATGTATGCAATCCGCAAAATGGTGAAAGAAGTGGATCCTTTAGCATTTACAGTGATTATGGAATCTAATGAAGTGGTGGGGGAGGGATTTAAGGATGCCTGAATCCTTCCCATGAAAACCCCCACGGCTTCAAAACAATACATCTCTATGCTTTCACTTTATCAGCATATATTTTTACCAGTTCAAGTGCCACTTTCGCAGCAGCGTCCATTCCTTCGGCAGTGATGTGCTCGTAAGGACCGTGATATCCGTGGCCGCCTGTGCCTAGATTTGGACAGGGGAGTCCCTTGAAGCTTAGCTGGGATCCGTCCGTGCCGCCCCGGATTGCCTCCACCAGCGGGGTTACACCGGCATTTTCACAAGCTTTTTTGGCATTTTCAATCAGGTGCATACATTCGGCTATAATCTCGGACATATTGCGGTACTGCTGGGTGATGGTCAATTTGACTGTACCTTTGCCCCATTTTTCATTTATCAGTTTTTCTATATGCCGCAGCGTCTGCTGGCGGACTTCAAATGTAGCTGCATCGTGGTCCCGGACAATATAGTGCAGTTCAGCATGTCCTACTTCACCGGACATGTTTACCAGATGATAGAAGCCTTCATAGCCTTCTGTATCCCTTGGCGTATCACCGGAGGGAAGCATGGAGTTGATTTCCATGGCAACCAGGCTTGCGTTTACCATTGTATCCTTGCTGGAGCCGGGATGTACGTTAACTCCTTCAATTTCAAAATCAGCTTTGCATGCATTGAAGTTCTCAAACTGGATTTCACCTTCTGTGTCTCCGTCCAATGTGTAACCATAATCTGCCCCAAATTCCTCCACATTAAAATGAGAGGCACCGGTGCCGATCTCCTCGTCCGGGGTGAATGCGACAGATAGCGGTCCGTGAGAAATGTTTTCCTCTTTCAGACATTGAATCATTGTTATAATCTCTGCAATTCCCGCCTTGTCATCTGCACCTAAAATAGTAGTTCCGTCGCTGGTGATCAATGTGCGTCCCTTTAGATTCGGCAGGTGTTTGAAAGCATTTGTGCTAATGGTGCGCCCGCTTGCCCCCAATACGAAATCTTTTCCGTCATAATTTTCCGTCACAACAGGAACAATATCGTGGTCACAGAAATCTGATACTGTGTCCATATGGGCGATAAACCCTAACTTTATCTTGTCCTCGTAACCCGGTGTGGCAGGAATATGGGCATATACATAGCACTGCTCGTCGACTCTTGCATCAGACACCCCAAGGTCTTTGAGTTCCTGAACCAGCAGATGTGCCAGATCAAACTGGCATGAGGAGGATGGGACACTTTCACTGTTCTCATCACTCGGTGTGCGTACAACAACATACTTTAAAAGTCTTTCATAAGCTCTCATAATGACATATCCCTTCTTTTCAAAATGTTTTTCTTCTATCTTAGCAGAACGTGTCTGGAAATACAATCCGGAGCTTTTTTACAAATCCACATAAAAACTACATATTTGCCTGTTACACTACATTCATTGAAGTGATACCAGGGTCAAAAGGCCATGCGTTTCATGCTTGCATGAAAAAGCATGACCTTGGGACCCTACATCATTGAAGTGATAAGGAAGTGTATATTGTGTCAGGAATAATGAAAAGAGAGCTGCACATCCGCGGGATGAGCTGTGTCAACTGTCAGAATACTATCCAGAGAAAATTGAAAAACACAGCGGGCATTAAAAAAGTCAACGTCAGTTACAGCAAAGGAACGGCAGATATTATGTTTGATTCTGATGTAATATCTATGAAAGATATTTGCAGAGTTATAGAAAAGCTGGGGTATAAGGTTCAAAAAAACAGCAGGCAGACAAATGAAGATATTTTAAAGACTATCCTCGCTCTGCTTATTATTATTGGTCTGTATATGCTGCTTCAGAAATTCAATATCCTCAACCTGCTTGTTCCTGGTCAGTTGGCGGATACAAAAATGGGATATGGGATGCTGTTTGTGATTGGGCTTATTACATCCGTTCATTGTATTGCCATGTGCGGAGGTATTAATCTTTCCCAGTGCCTTCCACAGGATACACTGGAAGGAACCGGGGAAAGTAAATTTTCTACATTTGCTCCCGCGTTTTTATACAATTTGGGAAGAGTGATTTCTTACACGGTTATTGGATTTCTTCTGGGCGGAATAGGCATGCTTCTTGGTGGAGGCTCCTCTGCGGGTCTGCCAGTTTTTCTACAAGGTATTCTGAAACTGATTGCGGGAGTATTTATGGTGATCATGGGAATCAACATGCTCGGCATCTTCCCATGGCTCCGCAGATTTAATCCACGGATGCCAAGATTCCTTGTTGCAAAAATAGGTACACAGAAAGGTAAAAGTAAACGTCCCCTGATTGTGGGCCTGCTCAATGGGCTGATGCCCTGCGGTCCCCTGCAGTCCATGCAGATTGTAGCGTTGGCAGCGGGAAACCCGTTTACAGGAGCATTGTCCATGTTTATATTCAGTCTTGGTACTGTGCCGCTGATGCTGGGACTTGGTTTTGGTGTATCGGCCCTCGGGAAAAAATTTACCGGGAAAGTAATGAATGTAGGTGCAGTTCTGGTAGTAGTTCTTGGCCTTGCAATGCTTTCGCAGGGAGGAGCCTTATCTGGGCTCATATTGCCAAAAGAATTATTCTTTCTGGTCATTGTTCTCTGCACAGTCGGCGTTATTGTCAGCATTCCCATGCGGAACAGTTCCGTCAAAACATCAGGTGTTACGGCTGTTCTTGCGGCCGCGGCTTTTAGTTTCATGAATCTGCAGATGGGCGGCAATCTGAATGAAGCAGGAACAGCTGCTGCTTTATCAGATGAGGTTACAGCATCCTCAGATAATTCTGCTGCGGGCAAAGAGCAGGGGGCAGACGATACTGATATCCAGATAATCGACGGAAAACAGGTTATAAACAGTACCCTTTTACCCGGCAGCTACCCGAATATTACGGTGCAGACAAACACACCGGTCAAATGGACAATTAATGCTCCAACCGGAAGTATCAACGGCTGTAATTACAAAATGTTGATTTCAGAATATTCCATCGAATATGATTTTCAGGAGGGAGAGAATGTCATAGAATTCACTCCTACCGAATCAGGAACCTACCCATACAGCTGTTGGATGGGCATGATTCGCGGAAACATTGTTGTCACAGACAGCAGTGAAACATAAAATGGTATAGTCTATTTGGGTACACGCTATTTTTTAATAAGGAGGAGAATTAAACAGATGAGCAATAAAATTAAAAGAACAGTTCTTATGCTTTGTCTTGTTTTGGCATTTGCCCTTGCAGGATGCGCCAAAGGAGATGACTCAGACCAGGCAGAGACAATAGTGCAGGAAATTGCAGCGGAAAGCAATCTGGTGATTCCTGTAAATGAACTGTCGGGGACGGTGAAGTTTTATCCCGTAACAGTGGACGGGATCGATATGGAAATACTTGCAGTAAAAGATGAGGAAGGAAACATTCGTACTGCTTTTAACACCTGCCAGGTCTGCTACAGTTCAGGGAGAGGCTACTATAAGCAGGTTGGGGATAAATTGGTTTGTCAGAACTGCGGAAATCAATTTACGGTGGAACAGGTAGAAGTCCTTTCCGGCGGCTGCAACCCGCTTCCCATTTTCTCAGAAGATAAAACCGAAACAGCGGACTCGGTTACAATCAACTATGATTTTCTAAAGGAAGCAACACAGACTTTTGAAAACTGGAAAGCAAGTTATTAGTAAATGCAAGTTGACAGTAATTTTTTAAAGTGTTAGGATGTTATAAATTAAAATGTTGGTAATTATTCAGAAGCAAGCTCGAAAACCTAGAGTTTCCCCGCTACTTGGTTCTGAACGGTTACAAATAAAATGAAGTAGTGCTTATATAGGTTCATAATCGGATGGACGTCTCTACCAACTACCGGAATAGTTGACTATAAGTATCTGCAAAGGGTAATTTCTTTGCAGTGCTTATATAACGCAAGGATGCGAGAGGGAGGTTATCTGATGTATGAATCTATTTCTATTTTAAAGGGAAATATTGTATATAGTAAAAGTTTGAATGAGCTGGAGATATGTGAACATGGGTATCTGGTCTGTGAAGCGGGAAAAGTGAAAGGAGTATACCGGACACTGCCTTTTGAATATGGGGGACTTCCTATTGAGGATTATGAGAACCGCCTTATTATCCCCGGACTTGTGGATTTGCATGTACACGCGCCTCAGTATTCCTACCGGGGACTTGGAATGGATATGGAGCTTCTGGAATGGCTGGAGACAAACACATTTCCGGAGGAGGCCAAATTTAAGGATCTGGAATATGCCAAGCGCGCCCATGAGATTTTCGTGGAGAATCTGCGAAAGGGTGCCACAACGAGGGCCTGCATTTTTGCTACAGTGCACAGAAAGTCAACCCTTCTGCTGATGGATATGTTGGAGAAAGCCGGCCTTGAGACAATGGTGGGGAAGGTCAATATGGACAGAAACTGCCCGGATTATATAAGGGAGGCTTCGGCAGAAGAATCAGCGTCAGAAACGATTGAATGGGTTAAAGATGTGCTGTATAAGAAGTATAGGCACACACGGCCGATTCTGACGCCTCGTTTTATTCCCAGTTGTACAGATGAGCTGATGGAAAAGCTGAAGATGATTCAGATGCGCTACGAACTGCCGCTGCAGTCTCATTTATCAGAAAACCCCGGCGAGATTGCATGGGTAAAAGACCTGTGCCCCTGGTCTGAATTTTATGGGGACGCCTATGATAAGTTTGGCTTGTTTGGAGTGGATACATCTTCGATTATGGCACACTGCGTCTATTCCGGTGAAGAAGAAATTGCCAGAATGAAAGAAAATGGTGTATTTATCGCTCATTGCCCTGAATCAAACATGAATATCTCCTCCGGTGTGGCTCCGGTCAGAACATTTCTTGATGAAGGACTCCATGTTGGCATAGGAAGTGATGTGGCGGGGGGCTCCACGGAGAATATTTTTACAGCTATGGCTCACGCCATCCAGGCATCAAAGCTTAGGTGGCGGCTTCAGGACAATTCTCTTAAACCCTTGACGGTGGAAGAAGTATTTTATATGGCCACAAAAGGCGGCGGTGCATTTTTCGGAAAGGCAGGGAGTTTTCAGCCGGGCTATGAGGTGGATGCGGTGATTCTGGATGACAGCAGATTGAGGCATCCACAGTCTCTGGGGGTGAAAGAACGTCTTGAACGGATGATTTATTTGTCAGATGACAGAGAGATTTTTGCAAAATATGTAAGTGGGAACAGATTGTTTTAAAATAGGATATGGAGGCGGAGACATGAATGGAAAAGAGCATGTAGTAGGCAAAAGTGTAAAGCGTGTGGATGCTTTTGAAAAGGTAACAGGACGTGCAAAATATACAGACGATTTATGCGACAAGAGTGCTTATGTGGCAAAGATTTTGCATTCTACGATTGCCCACGGGACTGTAAAGTCCGTTGATACAAAAGAGGCGGAGAGTATTCCGGGGGTGGTAAAAGTAGTGACATGCTTTGATGTCCCCAAATATTATTTTCCTACGGCAGGGCATCCCTGGTCCACAGAACCGGCTCATCAGGATGTGGCAGACCGGCTGCTTTTGACAGACAAGGTAAGATTCTATGGTGATGATGTGGCAGCAGTAGTTGCCGAGAACGATGTTGCGGCGGCTCAGGCGCTGCGGGCAATAAATGTAGAGTATGAGGAGCTTCCCTTTGTGCTGGATGTCCAGGAGGCTATGAAAGAGGACGCTCCGCTGATTCATGAGAACTATCCCGGAAATATATTGAATCATACCACCATACGAAACGGAAACTATGAAGAGGCAAAGAAGGAACCGGGACTGATCAAGGTTGAGGGCTGGTATGACACACCCACGGTTCAGCACTGCCACATTGAAAACTTTATCTGTTATGCTTACATGGAGCAGGGAAGGATTGTGGTTGTTTCGTCCACTCAGATTCCCCATATCTGCCGGAGGATTGTGGGGCAGGCACTTGGAATCCCCTGGGGTGATGTGAGAGTGATAAAGCCTTACATAGGAGGCGGATTTGGAAACAAACAGGATATTCTCTATGAACCTCTTTGCGCGTATTTAAGTACAGTAGTGGGGGGAAGGCTGGTGAAACTGGATAATTCCCGGGAGGAGACTTTTGCGAGCACAAGAGTGCGCCATGCGATACGGACCCACATTATATCTTATGTCCGTCCGGACGGAAGCTTTGCAGCTCGGAAAATCGAATGTTTCTCCGACCAGGGGGCATATGCTTCCCACGGACATGGTATCGCAGCAAAGGGAATGGGAGCCTTTCCTCAATTGTACCCATGTTCAAATGTAGAGGGAGATGCCTATACAGTATTTACAAATAAGAGCGTGGCAGGGGCCATGCGGGGATACGGCATTCCTCAGGCTATGTTTGCAGGGGAGTCCCATATAGATGATGTGGCAAAAGCATTGGGAATCTCACCTTACGAATTCCGGTGGAAATATTTGATGCCAAAGGGCTATGCAGATGGATTCTCAAAGAATGTAAACTATTTTGATACATTTCACCAGTGTATGGAGAAGGGGAAGGCCCATATTGATTATGACCGAAAGGTAAAGGAATATGCAAATCAGACAGGGGATGTGAGAAAAGGTATCGGAGTTGCCGCATTCTGGTATAATACTGGTGTATGGCCTATTTCTCTGGAGACTTCGTCCTGCCGGATGGTGCTGAATCAGGATGGCTCTATTCAGGTACAGGTGGCGGAAACGGAAATCGGCCAGGGAGCCGACACAGTGTTTGCACAGATGGCTGCAGAGACCCTGGGCATTGCATTTGAAAAGGTGCACGTAATGACGGTACAGGATACAGATATTACACCATTTGGTACAGGCGCTTATGCCTCACGCCAGACCTACATGGCGGGATTTTCTATAAAGCAGACGGCATCCCTTTTAAAGAGTCATATATTGGATACAGCTCAGGATTTGACAAGGCATACGAAAGAAAGTTTGGACATCATTGACGGAAAAATCATACGAGAGGGAGACAAAGAAATTCTGATGAGCCTGGCAGATCTGGCCGAGGAAAAGCTCTACAGCCTGACAAACAATGGACATCTCACTGCAGAGAGTACATATCAGGCAAAGACAAATGCATATTCTTTCGGGTGTACCTTTGCCGAGGTGGAAGTGGATATTTTGGCGTGCCGGGCCGTACTGAAGAAAATTGTGAATGTACATGACTGCGGCAAGCTAATTAATCCCCAGCTGGCGGAGGCGCAGGTACACGGAGGCATGAGTATGGGCATCGGATATGGAATGTCAGAAAAGCTGCTCTTTGATGAGAAAACCGGGAAGCCTTTGAATGATAATCTTCTGGATTATAAGTTGTCTACTTTTATGGATCACCCGGAATTGGAGGGAGATTTTGTGGAAAATTATGAGCCCACCAGTGCATATGGAACGAAATCATTAGGGGAGCCGCCGGTATGCTCGGTAGCTCCGGCTATCCGCAACGCGGTGCTGCAGGCGACAGGAGTGGCAATAGATGAAATTCCGCTGACACCACACGTATTATTCTGCCGGTTCAAAGAAGAAGGACTGATATAATCAAGGGTTTTATGAAAGGGAGGATTTAAGACATGTATGACATGAAAGCATTATATGAAGCTACGAGCGTGCCACATGCGGTACAGTTACTGCAGGAACATCCCCAGGCCCAGATTATTGCCGGCGGAAGTGACGTTCTGATTCAGATGCGTGAAGGAAAACGTGCAGGGGTTGAACTGGTGAGCATTTATGGGCTGGAGGAACTGCGCGGGGTGACAATGGAGGAGGACGGGACTATACGGATTGGTTCTCTGACCAGCTTTTCACATATTACAAAAGACCCAGTTATTCAGAAATATATCAATGTACTGGGCGAAGCAGTGGATATGGTAGGAGGCCCCCAGATACGAAATATCGGCACAATAGGCGGGAACACCTGTAACGGTGTGACCTCCGCAGATTCAGCTTCCACATTATTTGCATGGGATGCTGTGATTGAGATTACAGGACCTGAAGGAATTCGTAGAATTCCGATTCAGGAGTTCTATATTAAGGCTGGAAAAGTAGATTTAAAGCCTGCTGAGATGCAGACGGGTATTTTGCTTCCCAAGAAATCTTATGAGGGATATTTCGGACATTATATCAAGTATGCCATGCGGGAGGCGATGGATATTGCAACCCTTGGATGTTCTGTAAATGTAAAGCTTTCTAAAGATAAGCGGCATCTTGAGGATGTTAGAATTGCATATGGGGTAGCGGGACCGATTCCCCTGCGCGCAGAACATGCGGAAGCAGAGGGAAGAGGGCTGGAAATAAGTGAGGCTGTCCTCGAAAGAGTGGGAAATAAGGTCTTGGAGGACATCACCCCCCGTGACAGCTGGAGAGCAAGCAAGGCTTTCAGGGAACATATTGCAAAGGTGCTGTGCAGACGGGCATTGAAAGAAGCTATTTTACTGGCAGGAGGTGTGATCCATGAGTGAAAAGCAGTATAAGCTGGTAAGGTGTGTCATTAACGGTGAGAAGAGAGAAGCCATGGTGGATGTCCGTGCATCACTGACAGATATGCTGAGAAATGACTATCGGCTGACCAGCGTGAAAAAGGGCTGTGAGGTGGGAGAGTGCGGCGCCTGTAATGTGATTATTGACGGAGAATGTTATAATTCCTGTATTTACCTAGCTGTGTGGGCAGACGGAAAGGAAATACACACCCTTGAGGGGCTGCTGGGACCGGACGGAGAGCTGTCGGATATTCAACAGGCATTTATCGATGAGGCGGCGGTACAGTGCGGTTTTTGTACGCCGGGTGTAATCATGAGCGCAGTGGAGATATTGGAATCCGGTAAGGAGTATACCAGAGAAGAGCTGAGAAAGCTCCTGGCAGGTCATCTGTGCAGGTGTACCGGATACCAGAATATATTAAATGCTGTGGAAAAGACAATGTATCGGCGACTGGGAAAGGAATTATAGGAGCGGTAAACGAGACGAAACATACTTTGTGAGTTTCGCTCGTTACCCGCACAAATAAAAAGGATGAATCCTGGCTTATAGATTCATCCTTTTTGTTGTATGATACTTATGCTTGTTCATCAGATGCAGTTTCCGGCACCGTTTCTTTATCCTTCGGAAGGATAATATTCAACAATATAGCAACCAATGTAGCAACTACAACAGGTGATTTCCCGAATATTGTGGTAAACCAATCCGGGAAAGATGCAAGGGAACCGCTTGCCTGTGTAATACCCATTCCTAATGCAACGCCGAGTCCTACGACAGAAGTGTTTCTATAAGACATCTTTTCGGTGTTAATCAGCTTCATTCCTGTCATGGCAATAGATGCAAAGACAGATACAGTTGCTCCGCCGAGGACACAGTATGGAATTGTGGTCAGCAGCGATGAAAACTTTGGAATCAGTCCGGCAACCAGCAGAATAACAGCTGCCAGGCCAAGTACACAGCGGTTTACAACCTTTGTTGTGGCAACAATACCTACGTTCTGGCTGTAAGTTGCTGTGGGAAGTCCCCCCATGAGAGCTCCCAGAATATTGCTAATTCCGTATCCAATGATACCTCCCTGCAGTTCATTGTCTGTAGGCATACGGTCAAGACCACCGCTTGTTGTAGCAGAGAAGTCTCCGATAGCCTGTACAGAGTTCACGACAAACAGCAGACCGATTGCGATACTGGAAGAAATCTCAAATTTTACCCCAAAATGTAAGGGTGCAGTAATCTGGAAAACTGATGCCTGGGCAACGGGGCTGAAGTCCACCATGCCGAAGAATAACGCAACAACATATCCACCGATAATACCAATCAGGATGGATGCCAGTTTCCAGAGCCCTTTTCCAAAATGATTAAGTGCTGTCACGATGACAAGTGTGATAATTGCAACCAGCCAGTTTTTCCATGAACCATAGTCCGGCCGCCCTGCGCCTCCTGCCATATAATTAATAGCAGTCGGATATAGAGAAAGGCCGATGGTGAACACTACAGTTCCCGCAATCAGCGGAGGGAAAAACTTACGAATTTTTTTAATAAACAAACCAACAATGATTGCCATGCAGCCGCCTACGATCTGGGCTCCCAATATAGTGGGAATGTCGAAACCTTCGGCAATGGCCTGCATACTTGGCAGGTAAGCAAAGCTGATACCCATGATAACCGGAAGACCGGCACCGATGCCAACTCCTTTAACTCTGATAAATGGAAAAAGCTGAAGCAGTGTAGAAAGCGCGGATACGACCAGTGCCGCCTGAATCAACTTGACACTGTCGGCCTCAGAAATTCCGGCAGTTGCTGCTACAATAATAGCAGGGGTTACAATACCAATAATCGCAGCAACAACGTGCTGGAAAGCAAGAGGAAGAGCTTCCCCCAAGGAAGGAACTCCGCTCATTTGAAATACACTAGCGTGTTTTACATCTTTTTTCATGTGTGCCTCCGTTTAAGTCTGACTAATTCTGGTGCCTGTTTTTCCCAGAATTCCGTCTTTTGCTTTTTCAAGTAAAGTAATCAGGGCTTGACGTTCCGGTGCAGATTCAGCAAATTCTACTGCAGCCTGTACTTTAGGCAGCATGGAGCCCGGAGCAAAATGCCCTTCGGACATATATTGCTTTGCCTCTTCTATAGTGATACTATCCAGCCATTTTTCATCCGGCTTTCCATAATTAATTGCAACTTTTTCAACTGCGGTCAGAATAATCAGGAAATCTGCATCCAACTCCTTTGCCAACAGGCTGCTTGCGAAATCTTTGTCGATAACGGCACTGGCACCTCTTAAGTGATTTCCCTGACGAACAACCGGAATTCCTCCGCCGCCGCAGGCGATTACCAGATCACCGGAGTCTACCATAGTGCGGATAGTACCGATTTCTACGATTTCCTGTGGTTTTGGAGAAGATACTACACGGCGGTAACCGCGTCCCGCATCTTCTTTCATGATATAGTTATATTTCGCAGCCATCTCATCAGCCTGTTCTTTTGTCAGAAACTTGCCGATGGGCTTGGTAGGAGTCTTAAAGGCAGGGTCATTTTCATCCACACGCACCTGTGTAATCATAGTAGCTACAGGAATGTCTGTAATGTTTCTGTTCAGAAGCTCTTCGCGCAGGGCGTTCTGCAGGTCATAGCCAATATACGCCTGGCTCATCGCGACACAGACAGAAAGTGGTGTATTTGGCTGCTCCGGTTCTTCGTGAGTCAGCGCGATCATTGCATTATTTACCATTCCGACCTGGGGACCGTTTCCGTGAGCAACTACAACTTCACAGCCTTCTTCAATCAGATCCACGATAGCGCGGGCCGTAATTTTTACTGCAGCCATCTGCTCTGGAAGCGTATTGCCCAGGGCGTTTCCGCCCAGAGCAATGACGATTCTTTTTTTCTTTGTCATTTTATTTTCCTCCGACATAGGCAATAGCTTCTACTTCGCAGAGAACTCCCTTTGGCAGTCCTTTTACAGCAACGCAGGAACGTCCCGGCTTTCCGACAAAATATTTTGCGTAGACATCATTAAATGCAGCGAAATCTTCCATATCTGCAAGGAAGCAGGTTGTCTTTACAACATCTTTGAAATCAGCTCCCTGGCTCTCCAAAAGAGCAGCAACATTTTTCATAATCTGTTCTGCCTGTTCCTCGATGGTTGTTCCGACAACCTCACCGGTTTCCGGTGAAAGCGGAATTTGACCAGAGAAGAAAGCAATATCATTTGCAATGATTCCCTGGGAATAAGGACCGATAGCAGCGGGTGCATTTTTAGTATCAACATATTTCAACATAGTATTTACCTCCTGATACCTATTGATTACTCGAAAACTCTTGGAGTTTTCTTTTCTTCCAGTTTTTTTAATACTTCAGCAGGATCTGCGAATTTTGCAAGGAAGATCATAGCTGCGATGATGTATGGTTTGAAGCTTGCTTCTTTGTACAGAGGATCCCTGTAGCGGTCAAATACGCTTGCATCAACTTCACCTGTCTCACAGCTTACGCCTGTGATGTCGGCAGGCAGGCAGTGCAGGTAGAGAGCTTTTCCCTCCTTTGTTGTGGACATAAGTTCTTCTGTACAAGCCCAATCTTTATGCTCTGCGTTCTGAGCAAGCAGTTCCTTTTCCAGGGCATTGATTCCTTCAGTGTCACCATTTCCGTAAAGCTCTGTACGTTTTTCCATAGCAGCAAAGGGAGCCCAGCTCTTTGGATATACAATATCAGCATCTTTGAAGGCTTCTGCCATGTCGTTTGTCTTTGTAAATGAGCCGCCTGATTTCTTGGCATTTTCAGCAGCAACTTTTTCTACATCCTCAAATACTTCGTATCCTTCAGGATGAGCCAGCACAACATCCATTCCGAAACGGGTCATCAGACCGATAACACCCTGTGGAACTGACAGTGGTTTTCCATAAGAAGGAGAGTAAGCCCATGTCATAGCCAGCTTCTTTCCTTTTAGATTATCAACACCGCCGAACTCATGGATAATGTGAAGCATATCAGCCATAGCCTGGGTCGGGTGGTCAATATCGCACTGCAGGTTTACAAGAGTTGGCTTCTGCTCCAAAATACCGTCTTTGTTTCCCTGTGTTACAGAGTCAACAACTTCATGCATGTAAGCATTCCCTTTTCCAATGTACATATCATCACGGATACCAATAACATCGGCCATGAAAGAAATCATGTTAGCAGTCTCACGGACAGTCTCGCCGTGAGCTACCTGAGATTTTCCCTCATCCAGATCCTGTACCTCAAGTCCTAACAGGTTACATGCGGAAGCGAAAGAGAAACGTGTACGTGTGGAATTGTCACGGAACAGAGAAATTCCAAGGCCGCTCTCAAATACTTTTGTGGAAATGTTATTTTCTCTCATGAAGCGGAGTGCATCGGCAACTGTGAAGACAGCTTCCAATTCGTCATCTGTCTTTTCCCATGTCAGGAAAAAATCTCCGTTGTACATTTCTTTGAAGTTCAGGGCATTCAGTTTGTCGATATAGTCCTGTAATGTTTTCATACTAAAAATCCTCCTAATTGTGTTGTTTGAATATTCTGAAAATGGGCCGCAAAAGGGTCAGTCCCCTTTTATGTCCCCTTTTATTTACAATACATTGTGGGCAGTGCGGCATATACAGCAGCACATACTACAAGGTCAGCCTTCCATGTCTTTTCATTTGGTGCATGTGCCTGAGCTTCTGCTCCGGGTCCGAATCCGATACATGGAATTCCATTTCTTCCCATGATGGACACACCGTTTGTGGAGAATGTCCATTTGTCTGTCAGAGGACGTGCTTTTCTCATGCTTTCAGTCTCTGTGTTTCCGATTCTTGTTTCACCGTAAAGGTTCTTATAAGCTTCTTCCAGTGCTTTTGTTACTTTGTGATCCTCCGGAATTACCCATGTGGGGAAGTAACATTCAATCGGATAGGAGAGCCCTGTGTAAGAAGGACGGTCATAGTTGTACATGGAAACTTTTACGTCATCTCCATATTTCTTTACACTTGGAAGTGCACGGATTTCATCCAGGCAGCTTTCCCATGTTTCACCTGCTGTCATACGGCGGTCAAGTGATACTGAGCATGAATCGGCAACTGCACAGCGGCTTGGTGATGTAAAGAAGATTTCGGAAGTAGTAACAGTTCCTCTTCCAAGGAAGTTTGCCTCTTTGTATTCAGAATTATATTTCTCATCCAGCATTTTTACAAGACCTTTTACTTCTTTGTCGTCTGCCGCATCATTTTCATTTAACGCACGGACATCCTGGAGAATATCGGCCATCTTGTAAATTGCATTGTCACCGCGTTCTGGTGCAGATCCGTGACAGGAAACACCCTTCACATCGATGCGGATTTCCATACGTCCGCGCTGTCCGCGGTAGATTCCGCCGTCTGTAGGCTCTGTAGATACTACAAACTCAGGACGAACCTTATCCTCATTGATGATGTACTGCCAGCAGAGGCCATCACAGTCTTCTTCCTGAACAGTTCCTGTTACGAGAACTGTGTACTTGTCACCTAACAATCCCAGGTCCTTCATGATCTTTGCCCCGTATACTGCGGAAACAATACCGCCGCACTGGTCAGAAACCCCACGTCCGCCTATTTCTTCCTCATTTTCATAGCCTTCATATGGATCAAAGGACCAGTTCTCGATATTGCCGATACCTACAGTGTCGATATGAGCGTCAAATCCGATAAGCTTTTCGCCTGTTCCCATGTATCCGAGAACATTTCCCTGAGGATCAATTTCTACTTTATCAAATCCGACTTTTCTCATCTCTTCTGCAATGCGGTCGATGTGAGACTTTTCATCACAGCTCTCGCCTGGGTTTTTAACAATATCCCTGAGGAATTTTGTCATGTCTGCCTGATAACCCTGAGCAGCTTCTTTGATTTTGTTAAAATCCATAATAATCTCTCCTTTTAAAAAATTAGGTTTACAAGTTTCTTCTAACTTATACATAAATATAGGTAAAAATTGTCTTTACATGGATTGGTTAACGGCTGTTTCCACCCCAGACAATAGATTCATATCTCTCTGGGTCTGTATCTCCCTCAGTAGAGAAGAGCAGTACTTTGGAACTTTCGTCCAGTCCAAGATGCTCTCTTAACTCTTTGTACTCATCCATGCACATAATACATGAGAGCGCACCGAATGGCGCTGCACCTGATTCTCCCGATGTAACAGGTGAATCACCCTTTACCGGAGCCGCCAGCATACGCATTCCTCTTGCAGCCACCCAATCCGGTGCAGCCACGAATGAATCTACATGGTTCTTTAAAATATCCCATGAAATAGTATTAGGTTCGCCGCATGCAAGACCTGCCATGATAGTAACCATGTCTCCGTCTACAATCTGAAGTTCTCCGGTGCCTAAAGCAGCGCCTTTGTAGAGACATGCGGCAGCCTCTGCTTCGACAACAATCACTTTCGGCGGATTCTCAGGATAGCGGTTCGCAAAGTAACCTTGCACTGCTCCGGCAAGAGAGCCTACACCTGCCTGGATAAATACGTGAGTGGGCCTCTCGCAGCCAAAGTCATCCAATTGTTCGTTAGCTTCGCTGGCCATTGTTCCATATCCCTGCATAATCCATGCCGGGATTTCTTCGTATCCGTCCCATGCAGTATCCTGTACCATAATTCCATGCTCTGTTTTATTAGCCAGATCGTTGGCCATACGTACACATTCGTCGTAATTATATTCTTCGATGGTTGCCTGGGCACCTTCTGCAAGAATGTTGTTCAGACGGGTCTGTGTTGTTCCCTTTGGCATCAGAACTACACATTTCTGTCCCAATTTGTTGGCAGCCCATGCAACACCGCGTCCGTGATTTCCATCTGTAGCTGTGAAGAAGGTTGCCTGTCCAAAAGTCTTTCTCAGTTCATCAGAAGTCAGTACGTTGTAAGGAAGCTCAGAAACGTCCTTGCCTACCTGCTGTGCAATGTAGCGGGCCATTGCAAAAGAACCTCCCAGTACCTTGAAAGCGTTTAGACCGAATCTGTAAGACTCATCTTTTACATATACTTCCTTTAGTCCGAGTCTCCCGGCCATCTTGTCAAGCTTAACAAGGGGAGTAATGCTGTACTGAGGAAAACTCTCGTGGAAAGCTCTTGCTTTTTCCACCTCATCAAGTGCCATAACCTTAAGCTGTGAATCCTCTGTTTTGGGCATATGGTTTACTGCCCATTTGATTGTTTCCATGTGTTAAAAACCTCCTTTTTGTACTACTTGCCTGCGTCCATGTAACTGTAAAGTGTAAATTTTGAAATACCTAAAAGTGAAGCAATCTTGTCCCCGGACTTGGTAATCAAGAAAGCACCTGCGTCATTTAAATAATGTACGACTGCCACCTTGTCATCCTTATTCATCAGGGCAACGGGTTTGCCGACCAGAGCCAGAGCCTGTTCAATCAACATGTCTAATAACTCATTTACATTGTGGGTGATTTTTTGTGGCTGACGGGTTCCGGATTCGGATTCCTTTTCCGGTTCTGTGTCGGTTAATGACCCAATAGCAGTCTGGGCAGTGAGCAGTGCTGTGATATCGTAGTTCAGAGAAAAAATGTAGGCGATACGATTGTCATCCCCCCGGATGTACATTGTACTGGACTTTAAAATCCGTCCGTCCTCTGTCTTAGTGAGATAGGAAAGACGGTCCTGAATCTTTGAGGGCTCCCGGCTTAATGTCTCCAGAACAACACTGGAAGGCCCGTCACCCGGCTTTCTGTTGGAAATGTATCCGTTTTCAATGTAAACAACAGAATGTTCCAACTCTTTTCTTGTTAAATCATGAATGACAATCTCACATGAGCTCCCGAATTGCACGGCAAGTCCGTGGGCAAGCTGTTTTAATAAATCTAGTCTGCGGCCCAAAATGTTCGCCTCCTTCGTATGTGGACTCCAGGATATTTCCTGAAAACTTTTTGCTTCTAAAAGCATGATATCATTAAAAAAAAATTAAATCAATACTTTTTCTAAAAAATTTTTAGGCAACCTAATTTTTTTTTAGAATAAATATTGCAATCCAGTTATATTAATGTTATTGTATATTTATAAATATAAAAGAGTCGTTCAAAGAGTCTAAAAATGCGCAGCACATACGCGGGTATCTAGTTGGACAACCTAAAGAAAAGGAGGAAGAAATTATGCTGATTTTAGGGAATGGCAGGGTAATTACAAGAGATGTCAAAAATCCGTATCTGGAAAACGGCGCAGTAGCCATTGATGGGGCAACGATTAAGAAGGTGGGGAGCCTGGATGATGTCCGGGCAGCTTATCCCCGCGCAGAATTTATGGATGTGAAGGGAAAACTGATCATGCCTGCATTTATTAACACCCACGAGCATATTTACAGCGCTTTTGCAAGGGGACTTTCTATTAAAGGATACTCCCCGGATGGCTTTTTAGAAATCTTGGATGGGCAATGGTGGACAATTGACAGGAATCTTACATTGGAGGACACATACTTAAGTGCTATGGCAACGTATATCGACTGCATTAAGAACGGTGTGACAACAATTTTTGATCACCATGCAAGCTTTGGCGCCATCCGAGATTCTCTGTTCCACATTGAAAAGGCGGCAAAAGAGACAGGAGTGCGCTCCTGCCTGTGCTACGAGGTTTCTGACAGGGACGGCAAGGAAAAAGCAAAAGATTCTGTTATAGAGAACGCAGAATTCATTAAGCACGCATTAAAAGATAACACCGGAATGATTGCCGGCATGATGGGAATGCACGCCCAGTTTACAATTTCCGACGAGACAATGGAGCTGGCAGCTGCGAATAAACCGGATGGAGTTGGATACCATATTCATGTTGCCGAAGGAATTGAAGATTTACATCACTGCCTGAAGCATTACGGCAAAAGAATCGTGGACAGACTGTATGATTGGGACATATTGGGTGAGAAGACTCTGCTTGGACATTGTATTTATGTCAATAAGCATGAGATGGACCTGATAAAAGATACCAATACTATGGTAGTGCACAACCCGGAATCCAACATGGGCAATGCCTGCGGCTGCCCTCCGACTATGGAACTCGTACACAAGGGAATTTTGACAGGGCTCGGCACAGACGGGTATACCCACGATATGATAGAGTCCTGGAAGGTAGCTAATATTCTTCATAAACATCATTTATGCGATGCCGGGGCTGCATGGGCAGAGGTTCCCCAGATGCTTTTTGAAGGAAATCCACAGATTGCAAACCGCTATTTTGAGCAGAAGCTGGGAGTTCTGGAAGAAGGTGCAGCAGCCGATGTAATCGTGATGAATTACGACCCGCTGACACCCTTTGGAGCAGACAACTGCAACGGGCATATCCTGTTCGGTATGAATGGAAGAGACGTAGTAACTACAGTGGCCAATGGAAAAATCCTCATGAAAGACCGTGAATTGCAGCACATTGACGAAGCAAAAGTAATGGCAGACTGCAGACAGGCAGCCGGTGCCCTGGCAAAAAGGATAAATGGATAAAGGAGGATACACAATGAGTGACATTATGACCCCGATTCCTTTCGGGCAATTGGTAGATTGGATTTTAGAGGAACACAAGAACCACGGCACGGTATTTGGAGAACATCATGCATACCATGCAGATGAAAAGTATAACAGGACGATCTTTGGACGTCCTCTTGAAACACCGGTGGGGCCGGCAGCAGGCCCTCACACACAGTTGGCCCAAAACGTGGTGGCAGCCTACTACACAGGCAGCCGTTTCTTTGAACTGAAGACTGTTCAGGTTATGGACGGTGCCGAACTGGCGGCATGTGTAAACAAACCCTGTATCGCAGCGGTAGACGAGTGTTACAACTGTGAGTGGTCTACGGAGCTTTATGTTCCTCAGGCTATGGAAGAGTATATCAAGGCATGGTTCTTGCTGAAGGTTATTTCAAAGGAATTTGGCCTTGGGAGTATGGATGGGTTTCAGTTCAATATCAGTGTGGGATATGACCTGGAAGGGATTAAGTCTGAGAAGATTGACAATTTCCTCAATACAATGAAGGAAGCAAAAGATTCAGAAATTTTCCGCTCCTGCAGGCAGTATCTGCTGGACAATGTGGACAGGTTACAGAATGTTACGAAGGAGGATATTGAGAATATCCAGTCCGATATCTGCAATTCCGTGACAATTTCTACTCTGCACGGATGTCCTCCCCAGGAGATCGAGAAAATCGCTATGTACCTGATTACAGAAAAAGGGTTCCATACCTTCATTAAATGTAATCCTACATTATTAGGGTATGAATTTGCCAGAAAGACAATGGACGAGATGGGATACGACTATATCGCATTTGGTGATTTCCATTTTAAAGATGACTTACAGTATGAAGATGCAGTGCCGATGCTGACACGTCTCATGAAAGTCTGTGAAGAAAGAAATCTGGAATTTGGTGTTAAAATTACAAATACATTCCCGGTAGACGTAAAGCAGAACGAGCTGCCGAGCGAAGAGATGTATATGTCTGGAAAATCGCTGTATCCGTTGTCTATTTCTCTGGCTGCAAAGCTTGCAAAAGAATTTAATGGAAAACTTCGTATTTCCTATTCAGGCGGTGCGGACTATTTCAATATTAAGGGAATTGTAGATGCAGGGATCTGGCCGGTTACACTGGCAACTACAGTGCTCAAGCCGGGCGGGTATGAAAGAATAATTCAGGTTGCTAAAGAAACAGAGACAGAGAATGCTTCATTTGAAGGTGTCAGCGCAGAGGCCGCTCAGAAACTGGCCGAAGATGCAAAGGTTAATCCTTACCATGTAAAAGCAATTAAGCCTCTTCCGACCCGTAAGGTAGACAGAAAATTGCCGCTGTTAGATTGCTTTATTGCTCCCTGTAAGGATGGATGTCCAATCAACCAGGATATTCCGGAATATTTGAGACTTACAAGCGAAGGCAGGTACGAAGAGGCCATGGAGGTGATTACAGATAAAAACCCATTGCCGTTTATTACAGGAACAATCTGTGCTCACAATTGTATGACAAAATGTACCCGCAATTTCTACGAGGACCCGGTACACATCAGGAACGTGAAACTGGTAGCGGCAGAAAACGGCTATGATGCATGGATTAAGAAAGTCACCCCGTATCCAATCACAAAAGAAGGGAAGGCAGCAGTTGTGGGCGGCGGTCCGGCCGGCATGGCGGCGGCATATTTCCTGAGAAGAGCAGGAATGAAAGTCACTCTGTTTGAGCAGCATGACTCTTTGGGCGGTGTACCCCGCCATGTTATCTCTGGATTTAGGATGACAAAGGAAGCCATCGACAAAGATGCGGCAATTATAGATGCTGTGGGCGTGGATGTGCAGTACAACACAAGGATAGAAAGCGTAAAGGAACTACAGGACAAAGGCTATACTTCCGTAATCCTTGCAATCGGCGCATCTAAACCGGGTACATTGAAGCTGGAGGAAGGCGAGACCGTAAATGCGATTGACTTCCTTACAAAATTTAAAGAGACAGATGGAAACTTTGATGCGGGAAAACATGTGGTTGTCATCGGCGGCGGAAATACTGCAATGGATGCTGCAAGAGCAGCAAAGATGACAAAAGGTGTGGAGACTTCTTCTCTTGTGTACAGGAGAACAAAACGCTTTATGCCTGCCGACGAGGAAGAATTGATTATGGCTCTTGAAGATGGAGTAGAGTTTAAAGAGCTGCTCTCACCGGTCAAACTGGTAAACGGGGTTCTCACATGCAAGGTTATGAAGCTTGGGGATTATGATGCCTCCGGAAGAAGAGGTGTGGTCGAGACGGATGAAACCCGGGAAGTACCGGCAGATACAGTTGTCGTTGCAGTGGGCGAGAAAGTGGAGACAGAATTCTACCAGGCAAATGGGATCCACGTAAATGAGCGCGGAAAAGCTCTTGTAAATGAAGAGACAAATGAGACAAATGTAGACGGTGTCTATGTTGCAGGCGACGGTCTCAGCGGTCCGGCCACCATTGTGGAAGGTATCCGCGACGGAAAGAGGGCGGCAGAAGCCATTATCGGAAAAGTTCTCTCCAAAAACCAGCATATTCAGGCACCGGAGGAACAGGTTTACGCAAAGGAAGGCATCCTGAAAGTTACTCAGACAGGAAAAGAAGAAGGAGAGCGCTGTATTTCTTGCTCCAGTATCTGTGAAAACTGTGTCGAGGTATGTCCAAACCGTGCAAATGTTTCCATCCAGGTTCCGGGAATGCTCCAGCATCAGATTATCCACATAGATTACATGTGCAATGAGTGTGGTAATTGTGAAAGCTTCTGTCCATATCTGAGCGCTCCGTATAAAGATAAGTTTACCCTTTTTGCAAAAGCAAAAGATATGGAAGACAGCACAAATGAAGGATTTGCAGTACTGGATGCAGATAAGCTTATATGCCAGGTAAGATACCTGGGAGATATCTTTACATGGACAAAGGGAGAGGAGACAAAACTTCCTGCCGGGCTCCAGCAGCTTATGGAAACTGTAATCCAGGATTATTCATTTTATTTAATGTAAGAGCCAATGATAAAATCATATCTGGAAGGCGTTTTGAAAGACCAGTCCTCTCTGCTTTGTGCACTGGGGCTGGAAGCTATAAAAAATCCTGTCGTTTCCGTAGTGGGGGCAGGAGGAAAAACAACAACAATCAAAAGAGCGGCGGAAGAGTACAGACGAAAAGGGATTCCTGTCATTGTTACAACAACGACGCACATGATGGCAGAGAATCAGCCCTGGTTTTTGCTGACTTCCTCTCTGGATGAAGTGAGGGAGATACTGAAGCGGGAAGGCATGGTCTGGGTTGGCCGTCAAAATGAGTCCGGAAAGATGCGGGCGCCTTCTTCGGAGCTGATGCATCAGCTCCTGAACTTAGGCTGCCCGGTTCTGATAGAGGCGGACGGCGCCCGGCACCTTCCGCTGAAAATCCCGGCGGATCACGAACCGGTAATACTTTCGGAGACGACACATGTAGTCAATGTATATGGATTGGATGCTTTAGGGAAAACTTTTGAAGAAATATGTTTTCGATCAGACATTGCTACACGCCTGCTCAGAAAAAAGGAGACCGACCTGGTTACAGAAGAGGATATTGTTAGATTGGCATTTAACAACCTGGCGGGACAAAAAGGAGTTACAGCCTCTATGTCATACCAGGTTGTTTTAAATAAGGCAGACATTCCTGAAAGAGAAGCAGCAGCTCTCGCTATCTGCAAATTTTCTGAGAAAAAAGGCAAAATGAAGCTGACGGTGACATCGAGAGAAGGACAGACACAAAAATGAGAATATTAATCAGAGGGGCCGGGGATCTAGCAACCGGCATAGCCTCGCGCCTCTATCATGGCGGGCATCAAATTATAATGACAGAGATAGCAGTTCCCCTGACTGTGCGCAGAATGGTTGCATTTTCCAGAGCAGTCTATGAGGGGCGGGCAGAAGTGGAGGATATGACGGGAATCCTTGTGCATTCTATGGAAGAAGCTAATGCAGTCATACAAGATGGAGATATTCCAATTATTGTAGATGAAAAAGCAGAAATTGTACAGAAATACAAACCGGATGTTATTGTGGATGCTATTCTTGCCAAGAAAAATCTGGGAACCAGAATGACAGATGCTCCTTTTGTCATAGGAGTGGGGCCTGGATTTACTGCGGGCCTGGACTGCCATTGTGTGGTGGAAACAAAAAGGGGACATACACTGGGCATGGTGTTGTATGACGGCAGTGCTATTCCAAATACAGGCGTTCCGGGAAATATAGGAGGTTTTACAACAGAGCGCCTTATCCGGGCCGGGGGAAACGGACTTATAGAGCCTGTGGCCTCCATCGGTGATATGGTAGAAAAGGGGCAGGTTGTGGCTGTAACTGGGGGGCAGAAAGTATATGCCCAGATGAGCGGTATTGTCCGGGGGATGCTGCAGCCCGGTGTACAGGTGTGGAAGAACCTCAAGATCGGGGATATTGATGCCCGCTGTGAAAAGTTTCACTGTTTTACAATTTCTGATAAGGCACGGTCCATTGGCGGCGGAGTTCTGGAAGCAGTGACAGGCTTTGAAAATATCCGAAACAAATATGCAATCGTAGTATTGGCTGCAGGAAGAAGCCTGCGTTTTGGAGGAGAAAATAAACTTCTAACCACAGTTTCAGGGAAGCCATTGTATGAGCATACATTAGCCCGCCTGGAAGGATTTTGGGACTTTTCTAGATTCGTAGTAACGGGATACCATGAAATCGAAAAAAGAGCGGAAGAGCTGGGAATGCACTCAGTGATAAACCTGGAGCCGGAACTTGGAATTTCTCATTCCATTCAGATGGGACTGAAAGCCTGCCTAGAAGAAAATCCGGATATACAGGGAGTTTTGTTTTCCGTATGTGATCAGCCAAAGCTGCATCCGGCTACAATACAAAGACTTCTGAATACGGCCGGTCTGCACAAAGGGCAGATTATCTGCACAGCAAATCAGGGAAGGCCGGGGAATCCCGTTCTGTGGGACAGGAAGTTTTTCCCAAAACTAATGAGCCTTTCCGGTGATAACGGGGGAAAACAAATTATGGCTGAGATCCCTGAAAAAATCCGATACGTAGAAGCTCATGCAAAAGAACTTCATGACATTGATTATAAAAGTGATATTTCTGATTTAGATTACAGAGAGTAGAATCTGCTTAAGAAAGAGAGGTAGCAAATGTTTACAGTTCATGTAAATGGAATGGACTATCAGGCCGAGCAGGATAACAAGCTCATGCGTTTCCTGCGGGATGACCTTCGCCTTACATCCGTAAAAGACGGCTGCAGCCAGGGAGCCTGCGGTACGTGTACAGTCCTTGTGGATGGAAAGACAACCAGGGCCTGTATTCCCATGATTTCTAAACTGGAGGGGAAGTCAATTGTAACAGTGGAAGGATTAAGCGATAGAGAAAAGGAAGTTTACTCCTATGCTTTCGGCAAGGCAGGAGCTGTGCAGTGTGGATTTTGCATCCCGGGCATGGTAATGTGTGCAAAAGGTCTGATTGATGTAAATCCTGATCCCACACGGTTGGAGGTAATTGCCGCAATTCGTAATAACATATGCCGCTGTACAGGGTATAAGAAGATTATTGATGGTATCCTTTTGAGTGCTAAAATTATGCGGGAAAACCTTTCTGTCGAAGAAGATGAAGGTGTTGTTGCGGTAGGTGATACGATTTTAAGGATTGATGCCAAAGAGAAAGTACTGGGCACAGGTGAATATCCCGATGACATCTATCTGGATGATATGATACATGCGAGTGCAGTCCGCTCAGAATATCCCAGGGCAAAAGTGCTGGCAATCCATTCGGGGGAGGCAAAGGCTCTGGACGGTGTGATTGGTGTTTTTACAGCGGAGGATATTCCGGGTAGTGTAAAGGTAGGCCATCTGAAGCATGACTGGGACACTATGATCGCGGTGGGGAAAACGACACGTTATCTGGGAGATGCAGTCTGCCTGGTTGCCGCCGAGACACCGGAGATTCTGGAGAAGGCAAAGAGCCTGATAAAAGTGGATTATGAAGTGCTTGAACCTGTACTGGATCCATTTGAGGCCATGAAAGAAGGGGCTCCCTTAGTACATTCTACCGGAAATGTCCTGGCACATGAGCATCTGGTCCGGGGCGATGCAGACGAAGTGATAGAAAAGTCTAAATATAAAGTAACGAAACACTATGAAACACCCTGGACAGAACATGCATTTCTGGAGCCGGAGTGTGCGGTGGCGATGCCCTTTGATGACGGTGTGTTCATATATTCCACAGACCAGGGTACATATGACATACAGCATGAATGTTCTCTTATGCTGGGACTTCCGCCGGAAAAGGTTATTGTGGAAAATAAACTGGTAGGCGGTGGATTCGGAGGAAAAGAGGATGCCAGTGTGCAGCATCTTGCAGCTTTGGTTGCGTACCTTACGAAAAGAATTGTAAAAGTAAAATTCTCCAGGCAGGAGAGTATTACAGTCCATCCAAAACGTCATCCTATGTGGATGGATATTACAACGGCCTGTGATGAAAATGGATATTTGACAGCCATGAAAGCCGTTGTTGTTTCTGATACAGGTGCCTATGCTTCTCTTGGCGGCCCTGTTTTGCAGAGAGCCTGCACCCATGCTGCCGGACCTTATAATTTCCAGATCATTGATATCGACGGGAAAGCAGTGTATACCAATAATCCCCCGGCAGGGGCCTACAGAGGCTTCGGTGTGACCCAAACCTGTTTCGGATCCGAGCGCAATCTGGATCTGCTGGCCCAGATGGTGGGAATTTCCCCCTGGGAAATCCGCCACCGCAATGCAGTCCGTCCCGGACAGGTACTCCCCAACGGACAGATTGCCGATGCTTCTACAGGATTTGTGGAGACGCTGGAAGCCGTGAAAGACATCTATGACAGTGAGCCTTATGTTGGCATTGGATGCGCCATGAAAAATGCCGGTGTAGGTGTGGGAATTCCTGACTGGGGACGCTGCCGCCTGCTTATTCATGATGGACAAATCCAGATCCATGCCGGCGCATCCTGTATCGGACAGGGATTGGGGACGGTTCTTACCCAGGTAGTTTCGGAGACAGTGGATATTTCGATTGACAAGATTAGATACTGCCGTCCGAATACTGCAAAAGCACCGGATGCAGGAACCACCTCTGGTTCACGCCAGACTCTGATAACCGGCGAGGCGGCAAAACGTGCGTCAGAATTGCTGAGAGCGGAGCTTAAGAGCCATACACTGGAAGATCTGGAAGGAAAAGACTTCTATGGCGAATACCTTGCAAAGACAGATAAAATGGGTGCCGATGTACCCAACCCAGTGTCTCATGTGGCATATGGATACGCAACTCAGATCTGTATCTTGAATGAGGATGGAACCATAAAGAAAATGGTTGCGGCACACGATGTAGGAAAGGCAGTTAACCCAATCAGTGTAGAAGGCCAGATTGAAGGCGGCGTTGTTATGAGTCTTGGATATGCTCTTACAGAAAAATATGAGATTAAAGACGGATACCCGGTATCCAGGTTTGGCACCTTAGGCTTGTTCCGGGCAGATAAGGTTCCGGAGTTAGATCCCATTATTATAGAAAAACCAGGCGTAGAGGTAGGTTACGGAGCGATAGGAATCGGAGAAATCACATCTATTCCAACAGCACCGGCCGTTGCAGGGGCGTACTACAAATTGAATGGAGAATTTCAGACAATACTTCCCTTGACAGGAACCCCCTATAGTAGGAAAAAATAGTTAAATTTTCATTCGGAAAATGTATTTGGCAGCATATGCATACGAAAGCAAGCTTTCTCCTGCCTATGCTGCTGAAAATTTGCATGGCTGAACAGTTACCGGAAAATTAACTTTTTTTATTACTTTCGAGTTGTGCCGGAAAACAACTTGAGGTATAATAAATTCATTAAACAAAAAGGAGAAGAAGTGATGAGAAAATTGCAAAAGGCAGGAAGTGTATTATTAACAGTGGTTTTGGCAGGCTCACTTGTTATAGGTTGTGGAGCGAAAAAGGATGACAGCAAAGCGGATGACACAAAAGCAACGAAAACTGAGGAGACAACAGAGTCTGCAAAAGAGGAGGAGCCGGTAACTTTGATGGTTGCAGCGGCAGCAAGTCTGCAGTATTCTTATGAGGACAAGCTGATCCCGATGTTCGAAAAGGAGAATCCGAATATCACAGTGACGGGAACCTATGACAGCTCCGGAAAACTGCAGACACAGATTGAAGAAGGTATTGAAGCAGATGTATTTATGTCAGCAGCAACAAAGCAGATGAATACTCTGGTTGATGAAAGTCTAGTGGACAAGGATACCGTCGTAGATCTTCTGGAAAACAAAATTGTGTTGATTACTGCAGCTGATTCCACATTAGATTTGAAAGAATTTACTGATATTACAAAAGCACAGACCGTTGCACTTGGTGATCCTGAGAGTGTGCCTGTAGGACAGTATTCAAAAGAAGCCCTGACAAACCTGGGACTTTGGGATGAAGTGTCTGCAAAGGCAAGTCTGGGAACAAACGTAACTGAAGTATTGAATCAGGTGGCTGAAGGAAGTGCAGATGCAGGAATCGTATATGCTACAGATGCGGCAACTACAGATAAAGTAAAAGTAATAGCAGAGGCGCCGGCGGACAGCCTTGCAGAACCTGCAATTTACCCGGTAGGCGTAGTGACAGCATCTAAGAATAAAGAAGCAGCACAGAAATTCGTAGATTTCCTTGGAACCGGTGAAGCAATTGCTGTGTTTGAAGATTATGGATTCATCCAGAATAAATAAGGCTATAATTCTGAGCCAAGCTTGAAAACCTGCGGTTTCCCCGTTGTTTGGTTCATGCCAAATGAATAGATTAAAAATGGGAGGATAAGATGGATTTTTCACCGATACTTATATCAATGAAGACAGCCTCGGCTGCGATTGTTTTTACGTTTTTTGTGGGGATAGCTTTTGCCTACTGGGTGGTAAATATGAAACATGAAAAAGTAAAGATGGTTTGCGATGGACTTCTTACCCTTCCTCTTGTCCTTCCGCCTACGGTTGCAGGATTTTTCCTGCTTTACGTATTTGGAGTGAAGCGTCCGATTGGAAAGTTCTTTCTGGACTTTTTTGGTGTGAAGATTGCATTTTCATGGTCTGCCACGGTATTGGCAGCTATCATAATGTCCTTGCCCATGATGTACCGTTCTGCAAGAGGAGCTTTTGAGCAGGTTGACCCGAACCTGCTCTATGCAGGAAGAACGCTGGGAATGTCCGAATGGAGTATATTTTGGAGAATATTATTTCCCAATGCTCTTTCGGGGATTCTCTCCGGAGGAATTCTTGCCTTTGCAAGGGGACTTGGAGAATTTGGCGCCACAGCTATGATTGCAGGAAATATAGCAGGAAGGACGCAGACACTTCCCCTTGCCGTTTACTCTAAGGTAGCAGCCGGAGACATGCAGGGAGCATATCAGTATGTACTGATTTTAGTTGTGCTCTCTTTTTTGGTGGTGACTGGTATGAACTATGTTACTTATATATACCAAAGGTATAATCGGAGGTAGTCAGGTGAAAAAGTTACAGGTAGATTTCAGAAAAAGGCTGAAGAATTTTGATTTACAGATGAACTTTGCCATGGAGGAAGGCCGGCTTGGCATATTGGGGGCTTCCGGATGCGGAAAAAGCATGACGCTGAAGACAATCGCAGGGATTGTCACCCCGGACACAGGAAGGATTGAGACAGGAAAAACTGTGTTTTATGACAGCGCCGAAAAAGTCAACCTGACACCCCAGAAAAGAAAAGTAGGTTATCTGTTTCAGAATTATGCATTGTTCCCTAATATGACAGTAGCGGATAATATCGCTGCAGGAATCCGCCATGCCAAAAGGAAGGATAAGCGGCACAGGACGGAAAAACAAAATGTCCGGGAACAGGTGAAGAATCTCATAGAACAATTCCAGCTGCAGGGATTGGAAAATCAATATCCGGTAAAGCTTTCCGGCGGTCAGCAGCAGAGAACGGCACTGGCACGCATACTGGTGTCCCGGCCGGACATTCTACTTTTGGATGAGCCATTTTCGGCGATGGACAGTTATCTGAGGGAGGAGCTTCAGATAGAGCTGGATAACAGACTGAAGACATTTTCCGGGTGCAGTGTCATTGTCAGTCACGACAGAGATGAAATCTATAAATTATGTTCACACACCATGATTATGGGGGAGGGTTCAAACATCATTTTTGAGGAGACAAAAAAGCTTTTTAACCAGCCCCGGTATATGCAGGCAGCAAGACTGACAGGCTGTAAAAATATTTCCAAAGCAGAGCGTGTAGGACCCCGGACGATCCGGGCAACTGACTGGGGAGTAGAATTTTGCATTGACAGAGAGATACCCAAACAGTTATCCTATATAGGAATAAGAGCCCACGATTTCATTCCCGCAGATGTGAACGATCAGCGCCGTGAAAATGTTATTCCGGTATTCCCCTGCGGTATAACAAAGGCACCCTTTGAATGGACGCTGCTGTTTCAAAACAAAGAAAATCCGAAAGGAAATATGTGGATGAAGCAGGAGAGGGGAAAAGAGCAGATACCGGAGAAAGTGTGGGTGGATCAAAGCAAGATTCTGCTGTTGGAGTGACGGGTAAAGATATAGGCGGGATCTGTAGAACACATGTAAAGAAGGTGCGTTTATGTTTCATCCGTATGTGCAGCTAAAGATATATAATGAAGAGTTGGTATGTGGCCCCGGCCTGGTAACTCTGCTGGAGTTTTTGCGGGGGACAGATTCTATGAAAGAGGCCTGTGCAGAGATGGGAATGTCCTACAGCAAGGGCTGGAAGATTGTAAATAGAGCAGAGAGGGAACTGGGGTATGATTTGCTTGTCCGGCAGCATGGAGGCAGCCAGGGCGGTAAATGCGGGTTGACAGGCAAAGGAGAGTCCTTGATAACCAGGTTCCGCCAGATGGAGCAGAAGGTCAATGAGCAGACGAAAGCTGCATTTGAAGAATATTTTCCTGAATATTCATCACAGCCGGATCCACACAAGCGGATATAAAATATAATCAACTTCATGTTGAAAGTTTACCCATATCTTTTAATTGGTAGATTTTTAAAAGCAATTACGTTATAATAAAATATGCTTTTGAAAAATACTGAGAAAAGGAGGTTGATGCTATGTGGACAAGAGTTGAATTGAAAATAAGAGGAAAGCAGGCATTTCAAAGAAATTACTGGTCCTCAGTCGCAGTCGCTCTGGTGATGGCTATTGTAACCGGGGCGTTTAGTGCATCACGTTCGAATAGTTCTAATAGGAGTTCGGGCTATGAGGGATACCAGGGCGCCGGCGGCTGGGCTTGGTCAATAGGGATTTTATTGAGTATTCTTGTAGTGTATGCTCTTGCAATGGTAATTGTGGTCTTTCTTGATATTTTTATCGGGAATGCGCTGATGGTAGGTGGATATAGGTTTTTCGTGCTGAACCAGACAGAGGCACCGACAGCAGGTACTCTGGGGTATGTTTTTAAGTCGGGTAATTTTGGAAATGTAATTCTAATTATGTTCCTGAAAGATTTATTCACATTTTTGTGGTCTCTGCTATTTGTTATACCCGGGATTGTCAAGCATTACGAATATCTGATGATACCATATATATTGGCAGAGAATCCAGGAATGAGAAGAGAAGAGGCCTTTGCGATAAGTAAGAAAATGATGATGGGGCAGAAATGGGACGTCTTTGTACTAGATTTGTCTTTCATCGGATGGCGCATATTGGAAGGAATCACTTTCGGGATTGTCGGAGTTTTCTATGTAGAACCTTATATACAGGCTACCATTGCTGAGTTATACTCGGTAAACAGGGCAACAGCATATCAGAACGGCTATATTCGATAGAATGTGTATAGTAAATGAGCCGCTGCATAAACTGTGCAGCGGCTCATTTAGAAAAAGAAAAAATCTATTTACAGTTATTTTAATATCATTTTATTTAGGCGAAGTCCAATGACCGCGGATGCGCCACCGCAAGTGCGGCCATTGTCTTCTGTTCTTCATGAATACATCATAACAAACAATTGTGAATGTATTGTGTCAATATTTGGAATTCTTTATTAAAATTCTTAAAGGAAAATGAAGCGGTGTTTTTAGTGCTTTTTGTACACAAGGTGCATTTTGCTTTTTGCACTGTCCTGCCACTTGGGCTTATTTTCTTCATACATCTTATGAAGCCATTCTATTGCAGAATCCATCCCCTCATCCGACATTGGAAATACAGAAGATTCTTTATTGCAGTCGGGGGTGTTTTCGAAAGACCACGGTTCAGGATAGATTGTCACTGTGAATGTCTCTTTGCTTTCATCCATTTTAAAATAGTATCGCATACCGCCATGACAGCCGGAGAACGGTTCCTTTTTCAATCCTCCTATGGGGATTAGCTTTTTATCTATCATGATATAGCAACCCCTGTCTGGGCTATATGATTTTTAATGGCTTCAAAACTTTCTTTACTAAGGATATGTTCCATCCTGCAGGCGTCGGCAACCGCAGTATCTTTATCTACTCCAAGTGTCACCAGCCATTTACTGATCAGTTCATGGCGTTCATAAATCATTTCTGCAATCTCTCTTCCCGTATTCGTGAGGGTGATAAATCCTTCCTTTGATACGACAATATGATTTTTCTCCCGGAGATTTTTCATTGCTACGCTGACACTAGATTTTTTGAACCCCATCTCCTCAGCAATATCTATGGAGCGCACAGTGGGGTGCAGTTTGCCCAGAACTAAAATAGTTTCCAGATAATTTTCAGCAGATTCAGTTGTTTTCATAGGTACTCACCTCAATTTTTAAAATATATAAATATCTGATAGGCTTATCGTACCATATTTGCAATGATTGGGCAAATATATTGTGGCAGTATGATGGCTCAAATTATGTAACAGTTCAGCCATCAGCTCGATTCCACCCCAAGGGTACCGTCCTTGTTAAACAACCACACTACGGTTGCTAACCAAGGACATGTGCTGCGCTTCATCTCGCTGTGGCAGAGCGCCATATGAATTTTCGGCAGCATATGCATACGAAAGCAAGCTTTCTCCTGCCTACGCTGTCGAAAATTCGCATGGCTGAACTGTTACCAAATTATAAATTTTTTCTAAAAGAGCACTTGACAATCCCGGGATGTTAGCATATACTAACTATTAGATAAACAAATGAAAACAATTATCAACTAATCGGAAGAAAGAAGATGAGACGTGATGCCGTTAACAATGGTGAGAGAAGGAGAGCCGAACAAAATCCACAGGGTCACAGGAAAAGAAAAAATCAAAAGATTCCTGGAAAATCTGGGTTTTGTTGAAGGGGCAGTTGTCACAGTCGTTTCTGTAACGGGCGGCAATATGATTGTCAATGTAAAAGAATCCAGGGTTGCCATTGGAAAAGACATGGCAAATAAAATCATGGTTGTCTAGGGAGGAAGAAGCGATGAAGACATTAAAAGACATTCCGTGCGGAGAGACGGTTAAGGTAACGAAGCTGTCCGGAGCAGGGCCGATAAAGAGGCGTATCATGGATATGGGAATCACAAAGGGAGTAGACATTTTTGTGAGAAAGGTAGCACCCCTGGGAGATCCTGTCGAGATCACGGTCAGAGGATACGAATTATCTGTAAGAAAAGCAGATGCAGAAATGATTCAGGTTGAATAGACCGGAGCAGATATTTCTGCATCAAATTTTTGCACAGGAGTTAGAGTAAGCTAATCGAAATATTAAGAGTATACAATAAGCATACTCTATTTAAATATTAAGATGTAGGGGTCAAAAGGTATTTTGCCCCCTGATACCTACGGATTGCTCCGCACTTTGTGCTCCCGCAATCCTAAAAACATTCGAAATCCGCCCTACTCGGGCTACTTTCTCATGTTTTATGGGTCCCAAGGCCATGCTTTTTCATGCAAGCATGAAACACATGACCTTTTGACCCTGGTATCATATTAACGGTTCAAATAAATGTGAATTGTTTTAGGAGGAAAAGGAAAATGGCTATTAAAATTGCGTTGGCAGGAAATCCGAACAGTGGAAAGACCACATTGTTCAATGCGCTGACCGGCTCCAATCAGTTTGTTGGTAACTGGCCCGGGGTTACGGTAGAAAAGAAAGAAGGGAAGTTAAAGGGAAATAAGAATGTTGTTATCACAGACCTTCCCGGAATCTATTCGCTCTCACCGTATACACTGGAGGAAGTGGTTGCAAGAAATTATCTGATTAATGAAAGACCCGATGCCATACTGAACATTGTAGACGGTACAAATCTGGAGAGGAATCTTTATCTGTCCACGCAGTTGATGGAGTTGGGAATTCCGGTCATCATGGCAGTTAATATGATGGACGTAGTGGATAAGAATGGTGACAGGATATACACTGACAAGCTTTCAAAGAAGCTAGGTTGTGAAGTAGTAGAAATTTCAGCTCTGAAGGGGACCGGGATTCAGAAAGCTGCCGAAAAAGCAGTTGCTGTTGCAAACAGTAAGAACGTAACTGTACCGGTACATACTTTTGCTCCGGAAGTAGAGAGTGTACTGGATGCTGTGGAAGCGAAGCTGGGTAGTAATATTGATGATAATCAGAAACGTTTCTTTGCCATTAAGCTTCTGGAAAAAGATGATAAGATTTCCACACAGATGAAGTCTGTTCCGGATGTAACAAAGGAAATTGACGAAATCGAAACTAAAATGGATGATGATACAGAAAGTATTATCACAAATGAAAGATATGTTTATATTTCGTCCATTATAGATGAGTGTTCTACCAAGAACAGTAAAGGAAAGCTGACGATTTCTGATAAGATTGACCGTATCGTCACAAACCGTTTTCTAGCCCTTCCGATTTTTGCACTTGTTATGTTTATTGTATACTATGTCTCAGTTACGACAGTAGGAACCTGGGTGACAGATTGGACCAATGATGGCCTGTTTGGTGAAAGCTGGCGCTTTTTCGGAACTGATGTACCCGGAATCCCCATGCTTATAGGAAATCTATTGGATGCAATAGGCGTTGCGCCCTGGCTTGAAGGACTGATTCTGGATGGTATCGTAGCCGGTGTGGGAGCTGTGTTGGGCTTCGTACCGCAGATGCTGGTACTGTTTATTTTCCTTGGATTCCTTGAGGGATGCGGGTATATGGCAAGGGTTGCATTTATCATGGACAGAATTTTCCGCAAATTTGGTCTTTCAGGAAAATCCTTTATCCCTATGCTGATAGGAAGCGGATGTGGTGTCCCCGGAATTATGGCGTCACGTACAATCGAGAATGAACGTGACAGAAGAATGACAATTATGACTACCACATTTATCCCCTGTGGAGCGAAACTCCCAATCATTGGCCTAATTGCAGGTGCGTTGTTTAACGGTGCACCGTGGGTGGCACCAAGTGCCTATTTTGTAGGAATTGCAGCAATCATCTGCTCCGGAATTATTTTGAAGAAGACAAAACTGTTTGCAGGGGATCCGGCACCCTTCGTTATGGAACTTCCGGCATACCATTTGCCGACAGTGGGGAATGTACTTCGCAGTATGTGGGAGCGCGGCTGGTCCTTTATTAAAAAGGCAGGAACAATTATCCTCCTTTCTACAATCTTTGTTTGGTTTACCTCTTACTTTGGGTGGATAGATGGAAAGTTCAGAATGCTGGATGTGCTGGAATTAGACCATAGTATACTTGCAAAGATAGGCAATGTATTTGCATGGGTATTCACACCACTTGGCTGGGGAGACTGGAGATCAGCAGTTGCAGCCATCACTGGTTTGGTAGCAAAGGAAAATGTAGTCGGAACTTTCGGTATTCTGTATGGCTTTGCGGAAGTAGGGGAGGAAGGAAACGAAATCTGGGGTTCTCTTGCAGGAAGCATGACACAGATTGCAGCATACTCGTTCCTGGTATTTAATCTTCTGTGTGCACCTTGCTTCGCGGCAATGGGAGCTATTAAGAGAGAGATGAACAGTACAAAGTGGTTCTGGACTGCAGTGGGTTATCAGACAATACTGGCATATGTGGTTTCACTGTGCGTATACCAGGTCGGCACATTTATAACAACAGGAAAATTCGGCGCAGGAATGGTAGCAGCAATCATACTGATTATCGGATTTATCTACCTGTTAGTCAGACCTTATAAAGAAAGCACCACTTTCAATGTGAAATTGAAGGGTGCGTCTCAGTCAAAGTAGTGGCCGTTACTTAGAGTAAGCCTGAGATAAAAATAGTTTCGTTGCGGAAGGAGGCAGTTTTTATGGGAACAGTTATAGTAGGAGCAGTTCTGTTAGGAGTAGTCGCAATAATTATTCGTAAGCTGGTGCGTGACAAAAAGAGTGGAAAATCTCTTCAGTGCGGTGTAGATTGCAGAAATTGCGGAGGACACTGTGAGCGATAAAAAGCATATTGTTTAAAACAGTGAGGAGGCTCCTATGAGTGTAGTAATAGTTGGAGGACATGACCGTATGGTATGTCAATATAAAAAGCTATGTAAGCAATACAAGTGCAAAGCTAAAGTGTTTACCCAGATGTCCGCGAATTTAAGCAAGCAGATTGGAAGCCCGGATGTGATTGTATTGTTCACAAACACAGTTTCACATAAAATGGTGAGATGCGCAGTGGAGGAGGCCGGGCGCTGCAACGCAGAGATTATCAGATCTCACACAAGCAGCCAGAATGCACTGGAAGAAATACTGTGCAGCGTTTGCTCGGGATGTAGGGGCTGTAAGGGCTGTGAAAAGGCTAAGGTGAGAGCATAGAGCACTATAAGAGGAACCGTCTGCACGAAGCTTGATTATATCCATACAGACGGTTTCCTTTTTATTCCCGCGGGCAACTGCCGCGAGGGTCTTTGACTTTATATAAGTTGTATATAGAGTGCCGCAATTTCCTGAGGTGTGCCGTTATTTTTCAGGGCGGCATGTATGATTCTGGCACTCTGCCCTGGCTGAGGAGAGTGGATGTCCGCAGGAACTCCGGTCTGGTCTCTTATAAAAGTTTTATCAGATATGGTAAACTTTATGCGGTTGCCGGTATCATCAGCGCTCCCGGTGTAAAGGCAATTATTATCAATATCTACTTCAATAATCTGATCCATAGTAAATCCAAGTGTAGCCTGATGATCTGTCTTTATTACTATTAAAAAGGCACTTGATTGAGGTGGGTTGCTCCTGGTTAAAACGGGGGAGTATATCGCATCAACATACATGCCTTTACGGATAGCAGAAAAGTCTGTGGGAAAACCGGAATAATCCAGAATCACTGTGTTTTTATTTATATTCAATCTTAAAAGCTCGATAAATTGCATCATGTTTGTTCCGGGGCTTATATAGGAAATTAGCAGGTAGCTGCCTTCTCCTATAGCATTAAAGGTAAATTCCACAAGGGCATTTTCTACAACCATGATGTTGCCGTGCTGAGTAGTTGTACCTCTATAATCATTGTTCATATCTTTCCAATACCTAACTTCGTCTTTTGTATTCATTATATGAAAAAAGCATCACTTTGGTTTATTCCCGCTTGCTATGGAATCTTTGACTTTGCTGCCTTCTGAGCAAATTCAGTGGTTATTAAATCTTCGTAAGGTGCACGGGAATCTAATTCTCCCGCACTCTCAAGGATATCCTGGAGCAGGTCAAAGCTGCTTTCTTCAAATATTAGATTTTCTTTCCAGGTGTCCTGATCATAATAACGGGTTACAATTTTCGTAATAGTATCAAGGTCCGTCTCAGGAAATTGTGGCTCAATGGTCTTTGCAATTTCTTCCGGCGTATGAGACTGTACATAATCCATACCTTTTTGCAGTGCATTTACAAAACTCTGAACGGTATCGGGATTTTTTTCAATGAAGCTCTGCTTTGCACTGTAGGCGGTGTATGGCACATAGCCGCTGTCTTCTCCGAGAGAAGCAACAACATAGCCCTTGCCCGCAGATTCCAGGGAGGTGGCACCAGGCTCAAATTCGATTGTGAAATCGCCCTTTCCTTCTGAAAAGGCGGCGGCAGTTGAGCCAAAATCAATACTTTGATTAATTTCCAAATCTGCAGCAGGATCAATGTCGTTCTGTTTCAGTATATATTCAAATACCATTTCGGGCATTCCGCCCTTTCTTCCACCAAGAACCGTACTGTTTTTAATATCATCCCAGGAGAAGTCTGGCATTTCTTCTCTGGCAACCAAAAAGTTTCCTGCCCGCTGTGTAAGCTGTGCAAAGTTAACAACATAGTCATTTGCACCTTCATTATAAGTATAAATAGATGCCTCAGAGCCCATAAATCCAATGTCTGCATCACCTGAGATAACTGCAGTCATAGTCTTATCAGCTCCGAAACCGCAGATTAAAGTGAGGTTAATGCCTTCCTCATCGAAATAGCCCTCTTCAATAGCCACATACATTGGTGCATAAAAAATGGAATGTGCTACCTCGTTTAAGGTAATATCCACCATTTCCGTCTTAGTATCTTCTTCCTTTGATTTTGATGTGGTATTTCCGGATGTCTCCTTCTTATCTTCCTGTGAAGCGCAGGCAGACAGCGTTATAACCATGACAACTGAAAGCAGCGCCGCAAGTAGCCGCTTTTTCATAAGATTCCTCCCATAAGCTGTTTATCTCTTAATAATATATGAAAAACTTATAAATTGGTTCATCTTGTGTGCGCTGTATTTTGTAATGACAGTAAAAGCCCCGGACTTCAGACATCCGGGGCTCTTGCGGCAAAGAATTTAATTGATGTCCCGTCAGCTTGCTGCGGGGTCTTTGACTTTAGCTGGTTTATGATATATGAAAGCTCCTGCCGCCATAACAACTGCAAACACGATCAGAAAAGCGATGACAGCAGTTCCGTGTGCGAAGCAGGCAGCAATCACCATAAATACACAGCTTGCCAGAGATATGCAGGGCATAATTATGCGGTTGAAAAAGTTGAGCTCTTTTTCTTTTTTCATAAACATAATAAAAATGGGAATATATAAAGCGTAAACTGTGACGATGGGCAATTCGGAAGAATCAAAACTGAAAAAACCGAACCATGTGTCGGTCAAATTTGCACCGTAAAAATAAAACAGCCAGACTGCACAGAGAAGTACACCCATGATAGCGGAGTTTACAGGCATATTGGTGGTGGAATCTATATGGCTTAGAATCTTGGGGCTTGGCCCCTGCCCTCTTGCCGCGATGGAGTAGATTCCCCGTGTACAGCCCATCATCAATCCATTTAAAGTCCCCAAGCATGAGATAACGACAAACACAAACAGCAGCGTTCCGCCAAGGTCGGAGAAAACAGTCTGAAATGCCAGCTTGGCTCCTGTTTCACCGTTGGCCATCATTACTTTATTTTCAACGGTTCCGGCTATACCAATATAATATAGAATATAAACGGTCATGATAATAAAAGTACCTGTGATTAAAGCAAGAGGAAGATTCTTTTTTGCGTTTTTTAATTCTGCGTTGATACTGGTTGCAATAATCCAGCCTTCATATGCAAAACTCGCTGCAACAACTGCTGTAAACAATCCGTTAGAAGAACTCTGAGAGACATAATGAGTAAAATTATACTTTGTCATTCCACTATGAATTCCAATGGCCGTGCCAACTATTGCCATTAAAAAAAGTGGAATCAGCTTAATAATTGTGGTACTTACCTGGAACTTCCCAGCCAAAATGGGAGACAGGGCATTTATTGCAAAACTTGCAACCAGGTAAAGGCAGGAAATCGTCATACATTCTCCCCCGGCAATTGGAAAGCCAAGAAGTACACAGGTGTAACGTGCGGAAGCCCATGCCAGCACGGATGTAATTGCTGGATAATAAATAATTGACATGAACCAGCCGATATAATAGGCATATTTTTTCCCGACAGTAGCTTCTGCATAGTCTACCAGGCCATTTACATATTGATATTTGGTTGCCATAACAGCAAAGGTATATGCACAGGAAATCATAATAATGCCGCCAATCAGCCATGCAATAATTCCCTGCTTTAAATTTCCGCCCGTCGCGGTTAAAATTTTTTCTGCTTTAAAAAACACACCACTGCCTACGACGATGCCTATAACCATCGCAACAGCTGTGAAAAAACCATATTTTTTTTCTAGTTTTGGCTCCATAAATTAAATCCTCCAATTCCTTAGTAAAATCCCTCATATTTTAAAATGATAGAAATAATGTTAATTTTACCATAGGTTAAGACAAATTTCATCAAGTTTTTGTCTTTTTATAAATACAAAAAGTAACAGTTCAGCCATCAGCTCGATTCCACCCCAAGGGTACCGTCCTTGCTAAACAACCACACTACGGTTGCTAACCAAGGACATGTGCTGCGCTTCATCTCGCTGTGGCAGAGCGCCATATGAATTTTCGGCAGCATATGCATACGAAAGCAAGCTTTCTCCTGCCTACGCTGTCGAAAATTCGCATGGCTGAACTGTTACTACAAAAGTGAGAGTCCGGAATAGTATACTTAGCTCTCCGGACTCCCAACTTTAAAAATACACTTAATAGTTATCATGATCCTCTTCAAATGGATCATCGTAATCATCATCATATTTGTAATTGTTATTCCCAGATTTTGAAACAATAGCTAAAACGAGGAATATTACTGCCAGCAGAATCCCGGCCAGTGCACCGAATAACAGCCATCGGTCCCCCCCGCGTCTTAGAAATGCGCACACTGCGCCGCCGATACAAAAAACCATGGGCAGTATAAATGCAAAGATTGTACGTTTTGCTCTCATAATCAGAAGAAGCATTCCGGACACAAGCATACAAAGTGCAAGAACGATATAAGTAAGTCCGGAGGAAGAATTATTTCCGGCCGAGATATTACTCAATCCTGCAAGGAAACCCTTATATGTAAAAAGTACAAAGGCAATAATAGAAACAATTCCCAAAATAATACGTAAAACTTTGAATCGGGGCTTTAGCTTTTCCTCTTTTTCAGCACCTTTTCCAGAAGAGTGTGAAACTGGTTTTCCCCGGGAAGCCGAGGATTTGGGAGGTGCAGCATTTCTGCTTGGAGCACTGCTTTTGTCTGCGGCAGAACGTTTGCCTTTGGCTGTTTTCTTCCGTGGATCGGATGAAAGCATATCTTCGTAATTTTGCTTCATAGCTTTTTCTCTTTTTGCCCTTACTTTTTCCGGAGGAATATTTCCATAGCTCCGGGTTTTACTTAAGCCTGCTGCATCAGGAGCTGCTGAAGAGACCGCAGATGACGGCCTTTTGCGCACCTTTTTGTCTTCTGATGAAGCGGCCGATGCAGGCCTCTCTTTTTTGGCAGCAGTGACTTTCTTTTCCGGCACTGCTTTCGACTCTTTTTTCGGAGAACCAGGATTTGCCGGGGTATCTGTATGATTAGAAGCAGCTGTCTCTGCTGCTTTTTTTGCTCTTTGTTTGTCCAAATTCCACTGCTTTTTACAATCCTTGCAGACTGCATATTCATTAAAGACAGGCTTTCCATTCTCATCAACGCCTACTTGCCTTTTCTGCAATTCTACATCTTTTCCACATTTCGGGCATCTCATTTATGCATTCCTCTCTTTCCCTGCTGACTTTTAATGGTTTTATTATAACATCTTGTCTGTCGAAGGACAATGAAAAAATGCAATATCTTGACGTACTATGTCGAAAAGCGTTACTGTTCACAGGCCAGTCTGCAAGCAGCAACCGAAAAGCACCGCCACATTTTAGAATGGCAATGCTTTTCTGGGGAAACACTATAATACTATTAAAAAGTACTATATTGAGGGAAATTATTCTACAGAATCGGCATGTTTGGATTTTTTCCCTTTGGCTGCAGGAGTCTGGTATTGATACAGATCATTATAGGATTCCAGTTCTGCATCACTTAAGGGTGCAGAAGGAATCAGACCAGTACAGTCCATGGACGATGCTGCATTTGATAAATAATCGTAATCATCAATTATTTTTTGATTTTTCTTATTACTTAACATAATCTCACCTCAGAAATAGTATTTGCAGATGCAAAAATTGTATTCTGCGCAAAATATGGTATACTTAGGAGAAAATGGAAAAAGAAAAGAGGGATTGGTATGAAATTTATCGCAGATACTCATGCACATACATTGGCAAGCGGACATGCCTACAGTACAATCAGGGAAATGGCAGCCGCAGGGGCAGAAAAAGGACTACAGATACTTGCATTGACAGAACATGCCCCGGAAATGCCCGGCACATGTCAATTATATTACTTTCAGAATCTTGATGTAGTTCCCAGGGAAATAAACGGGCTGCATATGCTCTTTGGCACTGAGCTGAATATTATGGATTCCGAGGGAAATGTTGATTTGCCTGAAAAATTATGCAAAGAATTGGATATCGTTGTCGCCAGTATGCACAGTCCGTGTTTTAAAGAGGAGCCTACAATTGAGGCGGTAACGAAAGCTTATGTGGAAACAATGAAAAAGCCCTATGTGAATATTATTGGGCATCCGGATGACGGACGTTTTCCCATAGATTATGAAATATTGGTCAAGGCGGCAAAGGAGACTAAGACACTGTTGGAGCTGAATAATTCTTCACTGCGTTCCCAAAGCTTCCGACAGGGCGCCCAGGAGAATATGCTGATGCTGCTTGATTTGTGTAAGCAGTATGAAGTACCGGTGACAACGGGGAGTGATGCCCATGTTGATGTGGATGCGGGAAACTTTTCTAATATTGAGAAGATTCTGGAGCATTGTGATTTCCCTAAAGAGCTGATTGTAACAACAGATTTTGAGAAATTGAAACCTTATTTAAATCTCTATAAAAGGTGGACTTTATAAGTTTAGTGTGCTAAAATTCAGTAGTGGTCATTTGACTAGTCAAAGACCCCGCAGCAAGCTGGCGGGGCATCAAGCTTGCAGCGCAGCAAGCTGCGAGGTATTTGATCCTCGCGGCGGTCGCCAAATGGAAATTCAAGTATTTCCGTTTGGATTGTTGCGCGCGGGAATAAAGGAGATCGGCAATATGAGTAAGAAGATAAGGACAGAAGCGGTGGACTACCTGTTTAGCGCTGTGTTAAGCCTGAAGAACAAAGAGGAGTGCTATACATTCTTTGAAGACATCTGTACGATCAATGAATTGTTATCACTTTCTCAGCGCTTTGAAGTTGCAAGGATGCTTCGGGAGCAGAAGACTTATCTGGAGATTGCAGACAAGACCGGCGCATCTACCGCGACCATCAGCCGTGTGAATCGTTCACTTAACTATGGAAATGATGGTTATGACATGGTATTTGAAAGACTCGGGAAGAACGAAAAAAAGGATGCGTGAAGCATCCTTTTTTGAAATATTTTTATTTTTTAGAAGATTTTTCCTCTGAAGAAGGCAGCCCATCAATGATTTTTTCAATCAGCAGCTTTTTCACATATACATCAAAACTCAGGCTGCATATGAAGGAAAACAATTGTAAATAATCCCGGTCTTTGGTATCTGCGCTCTCAAAGGTACTTTCAGCCTGCTTGTAAGCTTTTTTGATTTCCTCCTGCAGGGGTTCAATCTGCCCTTTTTCCATAGCGCAGACTTCTTCGTAGAGCACGGTCAAATCTAAATCACCATCGGCAGAAAAGGCATTGTCGGTAATAGGCTTAAGCAATATCTCGATATCCTTGATTGACAGAATATTTTTAAAATAATAGATAAATATCAAAACCAGGACATGCTCTTTTGTATACTTCTTCTTCACCGGAGGAGGAAGAAGATTATTCTTGGCATAATTATTAATCATTGTCTTTGTCAGAATCTTATCCTCACTGTACCGCTTTGTGGAGGCAAGCTGAGAATCCATGAAGGTCGTAACCTGATCCATATACAAATCTATATTCGGAATATCTCCCGGATGAATATAATCAATGCGGGAGATACTTTTCAGAATGCTGTTCAGCATATCTTTCGCGTCAATTGTCATAGTATCACCTCAATAACACCATTATATAGTATTCAAAACTATATGGCAAGCCTTTTTTATATATGATGATACCAGGGTCAAAAGGCCATGGGTTTCATGCTTGCGAGAGCGCAAAGTGCGGAGCAATCCGTAGGTATCAGGGGGCAAAATACCTTTTGACCCCTACACTATATGATGTGACTGAGGAATAAGCGAACAGCAATAGACATAAATACTTTTTTATATTATACTCTTATATGCAAGAAGTTTTGTGCAGAGCAGCATACTATGCGCAAAAAGACAGGAGATACAAATGAGCATATATGACACATTGAATAAAGAACAGCGGGAGGCCGTGTTCCACACAGATGGACCTCTCTTAATTTTGGCAGGGGCCGGTTCAGGAAAGACAAGGGTGCTGACTCACAGAATCGCCTATCTGATAGAGGAAAAGGGCGTGAATCCGTGGAATATCCTGGCAATTACATTTACCAATAAGGCGGCAGGAGAGATGAGAGAGAGAGTGGATCAGCTGGTAGGCTTTGGCTCTGAGAGCATCTGGGTGAGTACTTTCCATTCTTCCTGTGTAAGGATATTGAGAAGATATATCGACAGACTGGGCTATGAAAATAATTTTACTATTTATGATGGGGACGATCAGAAAATACTGATGAGAGACGTGTGCAAGATGGCTGCTATTGACACAAAGGTGTACAAAGAGCGCAGTCTTTTGGCAGCTATTTCCTCGGCAAAAGACGAAATGATTTCTCCCGAAGAATATGAGCTTAACGCGGCAGGAGATTTTGGAAAGCAGAAGACTGCAAAAGTCTACAGGGAATATGAAAAACAGCTCAGGGCAAATAATGCACTTGATTTTGATGATTTGCTTGTGAAAACAGTGCAGCTGCTTCAGACGCAGCCGGATGTGCTGGAATACTATCAGCAAAGGTTTCGTTACATAATGGTGGATGAGTATCAGGATACAAATACTGTACAGTTTAAGTTTGTAAGCCTTTTGGCAGGTAAATATAAGAACCTCTGTGTGGTGGGGGATGATGACCAGTCCATCTATAAATTCCGGGGAGCTAACATCAAGAATATTTTGAATTTTGAGAAAGAATTTCAGGATGCAAAGGTGATTAAACTGGAGCAAAATTACCGTTCCACCGGAAATATTCTGAGTGCGGCAAATGCAGTCATCAGCAATAATGTAGGCCGAAAGGCGAAGTCTTTGTGGACGGAAAACAAAGAAGGAGAGAAAATACAGCTTAGGCAGTTCGATACAGCATACGATGAAGCAGAATTTATTGCTGAGGATATAAGGAAGAACGTGGGAGCGGGGGCGGTTTACAACGATAATGCTGTTTTGTACCGAACCAATGCCCAGTCCCGTTTGCTTGAAGAACGTTTTGTGTCCTCTAATATTCCCTACAAAATTGTGGGTGGAGTTAATTTCTATGCCCGCAGAGAAATTAAGGATTTGCTGGCATACCTGAAAACCATCGACAACGGGCAGGATGATCTGGCAGTAAGGCGCATCATCAACGTACCCAAGAGGGGGATCGGGCTGACAACTATTAACCGGGTGCAGGAATCTGCGGCAAAACGGGAAATCGGCTTTTATGACGCATTAAGGGGGCTGGATCTAATTCCGAATATTGCCCGGGGAGCCGCTAAGCTTGAGTCCTTTGTAGCACTAATAGAATATTTTAAAGGGGTGGCCCGGACAGAAAGTCTATCCGACCTGATAAAAGAGATTATAGAAAAAACGGGCTATGTGGAAGAACTGGAAACAGAGGACAAAGAAGATGCCCAGGCCAGAATTGAAAATATCGATGAGCTCATAAGCAAAATTGCGGCTTATGAGGAAAATAGTCAGGACAGAGATGAAAAACCAACCCTGAGCGGTTTTTTGGAAGAGGTTGCCCTTGTGGCCGATATTGACAGCCTGGATGAAAATCAGGACTATGTGGTTCTGATGACATTACACAGTGCAAAGGGCCTGGAATTTCCACATGTGTATCTGGCAGGGATGGAGGACGGTCTGTTTCCAAGTTATATGACAGTTACATCCGATGATCCGGAAGAGATGGAAGAGGAGAGAAGACTTTGCTATGTAGGTATTACACGTGCCAAAAAGGAGCTGACGGTAAGCTGTGCAAGGAAAAGAATGGTTCGTGGTGAAACCCATTATAACAAAACTTCACGTTTTTTAAAGGAAATCCCGGAAGAGCTGATGGAAACGGGGAAGACTTTTAGGGAGGATTTGGAAATTCCAACTCAAAATGCCTATTTTCAGGCAAAACAGGCATTTAAAACCAAGGCATTTTCAACAGGAAAAACCGCACAGCAGTTTACAGTAACAAAAGGAAAGAAACTGGATTATACGGTTGGGGATAGAGTGCGCCATATAAAGTTTGGCGAAGGAACCGTGGAAGCTATTACAGAGGGAGGACGGGACTACGAGGTAACCGTGCAGTTTGATAAGGCAGGTGTAAAAAAGATGTTCGCCTCCTTTGCAAAACTTCAAAAAATTAAGTAAATAAGTAGTAATATGAAGGTGATAGTGATATAATAACTAAAAATACACCTGAACAAAAAAGGGAAAGGACGTGACAATATGAATAGAGTTGAGGAATTAATTGCTGAAACAAAATTGAATGAATTGCTGCGTGGTAAAGAAAATGAGAAGCAGAAAAATATAGTACTCTGGATTCTTGCAATTGTGGGGGCGGCAGCAGCAGTAGCAGCCATTGCCTATGGGGTGTACCGTTTCTTTACACCGAACTATCTGGAAGACTTTGAAGATGATTTTGATGATGACTTTGATGATTATTTCAGTGAGGATGATCAAGTATAGATAATAAAAATGGCTAAGTTGTAACATAACAGAAAAGAATAAAGGACAGGATGCGGAGGCTTAATGCATCCTGTCTGTTTTTTTATGTGATAGGGAACGAAAGCTTCCTATATTCTATTAGCATACTGGAGGTAGGGATGAAAAAGGGACAGGTATTGGAAGGAAAAATAGAAAGAGTTGATTTTCCTAATAAGGGACTTGTATGGGTGCCGGAAGAGAAGACATATATAACAGTGAAAAACACAATACCAGGGCAAAAAATCCGCTTTGTGATAAATAAGTTTAAGCATAGCAGACGGGAAGGGAGGCTCCTGGAGGTATTAGAAAAATCACCGCTGGAGACACGTGATCCTGTCTGCAGCATTTTCCCTGCCTGCGGCGGCTGTATGTATCAGACCATGCCCTATGACGCACAGCTCAAAATGAAGGCAGGACAGGTGAAAAATATCATAGATGAGGCTGTAAATAAAGACTATGTTTTTGAAGGAATAAAGGGAAGTCCAAAAGAATTTGGATATCGCAATAAGATGGAATTCTCCTTTGGAGATGAATACAAGGACGGCCCTCTTTCTCTGGGACTTCACAAAAAGGGAAGCACCTATGATGTACTGACAGCAGGGGACTGCAAACTTGTACATAAAGATATGAATCAAATATTGCTTTGCGTACTTGAATATTTCAGAGCAGGGAATGTAAGCTACTATAAGAAAATGCAGCATACGGGCTACTTGAGACATCTGTTGCTTCGCAGAGGAGATATGACCGGTGAGATACTGGTAAATCTGGTTACCACAACCCAGGAAGAGATAGATGTGCGTCCCTTGGTGGAAAAACTGCTTCAGCTGAAACTGGAGGGGCGGATCGTAGGGGTACTGCATATTCTAAATGATTCTCTTTCTGATGTGGTTCAGAGTGATGAGACCAAAATACTGTATGGCCAGGATTATTTTTACGAAAAGCTGCTGGAAATGGAATTCAAAATCACACCATTTTCCTTCTTTCAGCCAAACTCCAGAGCAGCGGAGATACTCTATAACACGGTCCGGGAATACATAGGGGATATTCAGAACATGACGGTATTCGACCTTTTTAGCGGGACAGGAACCATAGCACAGGTGCTCTCTCCAGTGGCAAAACAGGTGATCGGCGTGGAGATTGTTGAGGAAGCGGTGGAAGCAGCCCAGGAAAACGCAAGGCGCAATGGGCTGAAGAACTGCAGATTTATCGCGGGGGATGTGTTCAAGGTGCTGGATGAGATAGAAGAAAAGCCCGATGTGATAGTGCTGGACCCGCCAAGAGACGGGGTACATCCCAAGGCACTGCGGAAGATATTGGATTATCAGGTGGATAAGATTGTATATATATCCTGTAAAGTGACAAGCCTGGCAAGAGATTTAGAGATGATGCAGGAGCGGGGGTATGAAGTCGTGAAATGCGTGGCAGTTGACCAGTTCTGCTCAACGGTGCATGTGGAGACGGTAGTATTGATGTCAAGGGTCAGGGACTAAGGGGTGAGCAAAGCCTTATTTTAAGCCATTCCTGCACACCTGACCATTTTGCAAAAGGATGGTTCAATTAAGGAAAAACTCTCTGGGGGAACTTATCGACCGAGCTATTTTACAAGGTTGAGACTCGTGATTAGATATTTGGTAGGTTGAGACTCGTGATTGGATGTAGTGTTCCAGTTGGATGTCATAAAAGATAAAAAGAGAGCAGGCTGCTCCGGGAGCAATCCCATGAGCAAGCCTGCTCTTATTCGTCGATGTCGACATCAAGCCCAGATTTGAATCGAATTGTGAAGTGATCGTCGTAGACGATGATTTGCTGGATGAGCTTTCGGACAAGGCTCTCGTCGAATTCGGTGATGCCGGTCTGCTGCTTCCCAATGAAGTCCTGTAACTCAATGATGCGCTTCCGGGTTTCCTCGCGGCTGAAGGTGTCGGCTTCGGCCTGTGATTTCTGCTCGCGCAGCCGGAAGATTTCATCGGCGATGGCATCGTAGTCTTGCTTGCTGTTGGCCTTCCGGATGAGCTCTTTCTGCAGCTCGTCGAGTCGTGCCTGTATGCCATCCGGGCTCATCGTATCGGCGGCCGTTATTGCTTTTGCAATGTTCTCCTGCATTTGACGGATGAATCCATCCTTGTCAGTGAGTATCCTGTTGAATGCCTTGACCGTGACCTCCTGCAGGAGGTCTTCTTTGACGGTGCGGCTGGTGCAGTTCAAGGCGGCATGGCTGGGTTCAAGGCGGCTGATGCATCGCCATACGATGCTTTTGCAGCCATGGTTGTTCCAGTGGACACGCCGGTAGAGCTCGCTGCACTCGCCACAGAAGACCATCTGGGAGAAGCAATTGTTGCCAGAGTAGATGCGCTTCTGCCCATTCGGCCCGGTGTGAACCTTTCTGCGCCACACAAGCTCGGCTTGCACCTGCATGAAGATGTCTTTTGGGATGATCGCCTCATGATCGTCTTCCACGTAGTATTGCGGCAGAGCACCATTGTTTCGTACACGCTTCTTGGTGAGAAAGTCGGTGGTCACGGTTTTCTGTAGCAGGGCGTCACCCATGTATTTCTCGTTTCGCAAAATTTTGTTGATGGTGGAGTCGTACCATTTTGTTTTGCCTGCGCCGGTGAGGATGCCGTCCTTCTCCAGTCCCTCGGCAATCTTCTTCATGGAGAGTCCTTCGAGGTACTCCCGGTAGATACGCCGCACCACTTCGGCCTGCGCGGGATCAATGATGAGATTTCCGTTTTCGTCTTTGGTGTATCCTAAGAAACGGTTGTGGTTGACCTGCACCTTGCCTTGCTGGTAGCGGTACTGAAGTCCGAGCTTGACGTTTTGGGAGAGAGACTGTGATTCCTGCTGTGCGAGGCTTGCCATGATGGTGATCAGGACTTCGCCCTTAGCGTCCATCGTGTTGATGGACTCTTTTTCAAACCAGACCGCGATGTTCTTGTCCTTGAGGAGCCGGATATATTTGAGGCAGTCGAGGGTGTTTCGGGCGAAACGGCTGATGCTTTTGGTGATGACCATGTCGATGTTTCCGGCCATGCACTCGTCGATCATGTGGTTGAACTCGTCGCGTTTCTTCGTGTTGGTGCCACTAATGCCGTCGTCTGCGAAGATTCCGGCAAGTTTCCATTCCGGGTGGCTTTTGATATATTCCGTGTAGTGGGAGACCTGCGTCTCATAGCTGGTTTCCTGTTCATCTGAGCTGGTGCTGACGCGGCAGTATGCCGCAACTCTGAGCTTCGGCTGCTCTGCCTGTTTGACATTGTTTCCAACCTGCCTTCTGGCAGGGATGATTGTCACGTTTGCCATCACTGCACCTCGCTTTCTATCAGACTGTACAGGTATTCTGCCTGTTGCTTCGGATCGTCATAGATCGATTCGGGAGCGGAGAGTTTGAAGCGAGTCGGCGGCTTTCGCGTATCCGGCGGCTGCTTCTTTCTGTTCGTCCGTCCGAGCTTCTCTGCTCGACGCTGGCGCTCCGCCTGTGCCTTGTTATAGGTTTGCTGGTCGATGATGGCGGGGTAGTAGTCGTCTCCGAGGAAATGCCTGTTTTCGAGCAGGCGCTTTGCTGAGCCATGCCAGGTCTCGATTCCTGCTTCGTGCGCTGCCTTGGCAAGGGCCATGCCGTCAAGATAGTTCTTATAGAGCTTCCGTATCTGTTTGGCTTTATCCTCGTCTATGACTGCCTTGCCGTTTTCGATTCTGTATCCGTATGGAGTATGTCCTATGGTTTTTCACATCCTTTCCGTGAGCGTGAGCCCGCACTTGAGCTTGAACGCCGCCTCGTGTCGTGAGTGGATGACGATACGTTCAACGAACCGTGTGAAAATCCGGTCGTCGAAAGCCTCCAGCATTTTGCTTTTTTCGACGAAATGCAGAAGGTCCTTCGTTTGCATCAAAGCTGCGGTTTCACTGCTTGTCGTGTTTTTCAAGGCGTCTATCTGTTTCCGGACGCCGTCAGCCTGTGAGAGGAGCTCAGAGGTCTGCTGGCTGTAGATTACCTGGTCGATGAATCCCTGTGCCATGAGCTTCGTCAGCGTTTTGCGCTTGTCGGCGTTCTCGGCGAGTTTTGTTTCGAGCTGCTGTATGCGGATGAGCGTCTGACTTGTCGAATTCTGCTTCAGGCTCTCCGCATAGGGCTTAAGGATCAGCCGGTGCGCGAAGATGAGCTTGTTCATCATGGTTGTGAATGCAAGCTTGAGATCATTGTCCCTGATGAAGAGCATGGAGCACCGGTCCTTGTCGGCAAGGTGCGTTTTGCAGCTCCATGCCGCGTAGCTTCCGTCCGTGGTGTAGTTGATTCGCCGTTTGAAGGCAGCACCGCACTCGCCGCAGATGATTCTGCCAGAGAAAGCGTAGCGGTTCTGATACTTTTCATTGCCTTTGCTGATGTTCTTCTCATTAGCTCGCTGGGAGATAAGCTTCTGCGCTGCTTCCCAGTCCTTGCGGCTGATGATTGGTTCGTGATGGTTCTGCTGCAGGTACTGTGTCTGCTCGCCGTGGTTTAGGTGACGCTTGTAGGCTGAATCGGACCATGTTTTCTGGTAGAGGCAGTCTCCGCAGTATTTCTCGTTTGCTAGCATTCCGCGTATCCCTGACGGGCTCCAGTGCCCTCCGCGCTTCGTCGGGATTTGCTCCCGGTTAAGCTCCGCGGCAATGGTAGCGATTCCCTTCCCGGAGAGTGCTTCAGAGAAGATTCGGCGGACAATCTCCGCCTGCTTAGGGTTGATGGTCATTGTTTCGCCGTCCCAGTTGTACCCGTATGGCGGGTAGCTGATCTTGAAGGTCCCGTTTTCAAATCGCTTCTTGATGCTCCATTTGCTGTTCAAGCTTATGGAAAGGGATTCGTCTGCTGCCATGCTCGAGAGAATGGATAGGAAGAGCTCGCTCTCCATCGAACCGGTGTTGATGTTCTCCTTCTCAAACCAGACGGGAATGTTCAGCTCAAGGAGCTTTCTGACGAGCGCAAGACAGTCCGTGGTGTTCCGGGAGAAGCGGCTAATGCTCTTGGTGATGATCATGTCGATCTTCCCAGCTCTGCAGTCCTGTATGAGCCGTTTGAGCTCCGGACGATGGGCTTTGTCAGTGCCGCTGATGCCCTCGTCGTAATAGACTCCGGCAAACTGCCAGTCATTGCGCGAAGTGATGTAGTTTTCATAATGCGTTTTCTGGGTTTCAAGGCTCTCAAGCTGCTCATCCGAGTCTGTAGATACGCGGCAGTAGGCGGCAACTTTTAGCTTTTTTGACTTGTTTTTTTTAATGCTTGTCTGTTCTATTTTCGTTACTTTCCGCATTGGTTTTCCTCCTTGTCAGTGTCCATACATCACTCTGTTTCGGACACATAGCAAGTGATTTTCGGATATATTTCCACGAACAGGGGAGAGAATGTTTTGCGATTGATGTTGCATAATTTGTTGAATTCCTCACCGGAAATCAAGCCTGAATCAAGCATGTTTTTGGCGATTCTCTGCGCCCGCTGATAATCGAGATCGCTGCGGATACGCTCATCTGTGTAGTAGTTATTTTCCTTCGTCATGATGTTTCTCCTCCTGCTTTCCACTGGAGGCGGGAGGCTCGTTTTGACGAAGCAGAGACGAAAAAAAGCCCACTGTCAATCCAAATAAAGGAAAGCCAGTGGGCCAGAGAAGGGGATGTGGTTATTTCACGCGAATCTTCCATCCGACCTGGATGAGGTTCACGTTTTTTATAAGCGAGGAGTTCAGCTTCTGGATCGCGGACACGGTCGTTCCATACTTCTTGGCGATGCCGGAGAGCGTGTCACCGCGCTGGACTGTGTAGTAGATGGCAGTGGATTTTTTAGAGGATGTACCGAGCTTTTCGTTGACCTTCGCCTGTACAGTATTGTAGTCATATCCTGCGGCTGTCAGACGTTTTTTACGGTCAGCTCCGTTGCCCCATTTACCGGCGATGATCTCGGAGGCAATCTCATCCACGGATTTCTTTACGGTCGTTGTTGATGTATTGGCAGTAGCGCTTTTGCCATAGCCGTTGAATCCGCCGTTCTTAATTGTGCTCGGGAAGTCGATGTAGGAGTAGTTCATGTCGACATTCCCGCTGATGCCGTTTACTTTTCCTTTGGACGAATATTGCCAGACACCGTAAGCGCTGGGATACGAGCATTTGCTCGCCCACTGCGCCACCCATACGGTGAACCGCTTCTTCACGGCATCTGTCACCACGGAGTTCAGACTCGAAAGCGAGGTGTAGAATCCGGCGTAATAGCCGCGGCTCTCCAACTCCGTGCAGAATGCTGTGGTAAGCGATGAGCAGAAATTCCGTCCGCGCGCGAGCTGTGACTTCTCCTCAATGTCGAAGTAGACCGGGTAGTCGATCTGTTTGCCGGACAGGACAGATGCGCAGGATTTCGCTTCCTGCTTCGCACCGTCAGCGGATGTAGCATATGAATACCAATACGCGCCGACGTGAAGTCCTGCAGCTTTCGCCTTGCTGTAGTTCGTTTCGAAGTATTTGTCTTTGTTGCCGTTTCCGTATCCAGCGCGGATGATCACGAAGTCAATGCCAGACGCTTTGACCATGTTAAAGTCGATGCTGTTTCCCTGCCAGACGGATACGTCGATTCCCTTGTATGCCATTACTGTTCCTCCTTGTCGTTTCTGTCGTGAAGCTGTTCGAGCACGTCCTTGAGCTTGCCTGGTATCGGCAGTCCGAGGTGCGCAGCGTTTTCTGTTAAACTGAGTCCTTCATTGCTGATGTAGAAGAAAATGATCGCTGTTCTCAGCACGCCCTCGTGACCGAGCACGTGGATGTCGAGGATGTTGGCGATTCCGACCAGAATGAAGATTAGTACCTTGCGGAAGATTCCTTTGAAGCCGACTGCACTCGACAGTTTCTTGTCCGCGATAGCGCAGAGCACGCCGGTGATGTAATCGCAGACCACAAAGATGATGAGCGCGATGAGCAGCCCGTCGCAGCCTCCTAAGAAGTAGCCGAGCCACCCTCCGATGGCTGCGAAAATGAGCTGTATAGTGTTCCAGAATTCCTTCATTGATAAGTCCCTCCTTTGATTTTGAGCAAAAAGAAAGGCCGCCTGCGAGATTGCAGACAGCCTTGGAAAACTGTGTGATTTATGAAGTTATGAGGTGTTCGTCTGTTTCGGCAAAGCCTCCCACAATCGGAGATCCTCCTGCCCGAGCGACCAGATCGCAATGCCGCGCAAGTTCCAGTGGTAGGCGGCCTGGTTTGCCCAGTAGACGAGAGAGTCCACATCCTGATAGTAGAGGATGGAGAACCCGTCCGCGTCTCCGAGGAACAGCCGCGAAATCCAGATGTCGATGTCCTTCGGCGTGACCGTAATCGTGTAGTCCTTCCCACATTTGAGGTCGAGCTGCGCCGAGTGGTAGAACTCGTAGTCCATCGAGATGGAATCAGAGCGGGTTTCGGATTCCTCGATGTCGCTTGTCAGCGTGAATACCTGAAATTCATCATCCCAGGTGACATTGCTCCGGCTGATCTTCCCGTACTGCGTGACGCTGCCGTCCGGGAAGGTTACGTCGAACCGTTCATATGGCTCATACGTCCATGCGTCGCCCATGCGGAGAAGCTCGCAGATAGTCCTCTGGTCAGACCGGTAGCCCGCGGTTCCTCCGGTGAATCCGCTGACGGTCGCCGTGAACCGGAGCGTGTTGGATGCACCGGAATAGACGCGAACCGTGCTGCCGCGAATCCGCATCTCGATGGTGTAGGTCGTCGGGTCGGTGCGAAGAGTTGCGGTTGGTGTCTGCGCAATGGACTGAGAGTAGCTTCCGAGTTTCGTGCCTCCGCTCCATAGCTCTACGGCTTGACTGTCGTAGTTCAGGCAACAGAATAGATTTCCGCAGAAGATTCCCGCTTTGCCGGTGCTGCCGGACGGAAACGCAAGACGTGCTCTCAAGTGGATGTCCTTGAATCCGTCATAGTTCCACGCAAATTGGCCGCTGCCGTCGAGCTGCGAATACACTCTGGATTCGGAGTATTCATCCGACCGCCAGACCTTCCAAGAGCCGGACAACGTCTGCCAGTAGTTCGTCTCGAGCATGCCGTAGTCCTCGAAGTCCTCGTACCAGATGAGCGCGGAGTCGGGCTTGCGGCGCAGGACTTCTGTCGTGAGCTTGAAGCCCTTATCCGGCTGGCATTCGTTTCCGTCCACGTCTATGAAGTGGCGCGGAGACAGGGTAAACGAAGCTGATCCGGCGGACGGTTTCTCACTGAATGCCGAGCAGACGCGGAACCCGTAGAACTGCACACCTTTCACATCGACCGATACCGTAACGGTGTGCATCCCGGCAGATAGCGAAATGCCATCTACAAGCGATGCCCAGAAGGTGCTCCTCCAGTACGGCCACCAGAGCCGCGATTCGGTGAAGTGCTTCTGTGTCTCGTCAATGCTGATATAGATACCGTTCTTGTCCCAGAAGGGATAGCAGAGCCTCACAGCGATGTCGTATGTTCCGGCGCTTGATACGGAGAAGCTGTATGTCGCTTCTCCCTCGTCACCCATGACTGCGATACCGTTCTCCGAAGAGACGATACCGGTGTAGTTGTCCGGCGTGCCATCATGATCCACATAGACCGTTCCAAACGAGGTCTTCTGTGTTTTGCTGTAGGCAGTGAGGTACCTTCGCCGGTTGTAGGTTCCGGTCATCAGCGGGTACTCGTAGCTTGAAGCGTCCTGACCTTCCGCAAAATCGTAGACCTGCGGGAACGCATATGGTACCTTGTTGTAGTCATCCCAGTACGCCAAAATCGGGATGAACGGCTGAGGCGGCTTGTCGTCCGTGAAGTTGTACTTGCCCGTTACCCAGTTCTTGGCGGCGTAGTAGGTGTTCGAAGTTCCGCGATAGGTTTTCCCAAGATTCTCCGGCGTATCGTAGATCTGCCAGTTCCAGCCGTATGCCGGAAGTCCCATGAACACCTTCTCAGGCGTCATCGCGGTAACGGCGTAATCATAGATTCCGTCGAGCCAATCCTTGGGTGACACTGGTCCGGGAGCACTTCCTGCCCACGCCATTCCATAGCTCATGATCGCCGCCGTATCGCAGTATGGATTTAGGTCAGCATAGACGCACCAGTTCTCGCCGCCGACCGACCCGTTGACGGAGTCCATTCCGGGAAGGCAGATATTGACCTTTTTCGTGCTGTCATAATTCTTGACCGTGTTCCAGATGTTCTTGAACATGGCGGTCGACTTGGCGTGCGTTGAGTAATCGCCGCCGCGCTCGAGGTCGATGTCGACGCCTGCGCACCACGGATACTTCTCCATGATCCGCAGCAGCTCGCTCAGGAACTTGTCCTGCGCTCCGTCTGTATTCTCGCGAAGAGCAGTAAATACACTCGATGTTCCGTCATTGCGGACAGTGAGGAGCCACGTGATATGCGGATACTTATTGATGTAGGTCAGCATATCGGATATTGCCACGCCGGTTTCGGTAATCGTCCCGGTCGCGTCGACCTTAAAAGAAAAGAGACCTACCTGAGAGAGGCGGTCTCCGTAATTCTTCAATGCGGTGTACATGCGGGCGTTTCCCATGAACGTCCAGACCATGCACTTGCGGCCTTTGAGAATATCCCTGTTCATATCACATCACCATCCTCCATCTCCTGAAACTCCACATACAGCTTTGCCGATTTCTTCTCCTCGACAGTGACCGGGTGCTTGCTGTCGCCTGCGGCGGAATATTGAAAGAATCCGTCCTTGGCGGTTGCGGAGCCGTTCTTCAGGCATTCGCGGCTTGACGCGAGAAGGGATAATTCATCACCCGCGCTTGCAGCATCCGTAAAGATCGCTTTGTGCGCTCCCGCGCCGAGGCCAAGCGAAACGCTGCCTGCTTTCATGTCCTGATTCGGATAGACCTTCCAGTCAAGTCCAGTTGAGGTCTTGCCGAGATTGAAGATGATGCAGGTCGCGCTGCCACGGACGATGCCATTGAAGAAGCGCTTTCCGGTGATGGCATATTCGTCGCCGGTCGCATACTTCTTTAGCATTGTCTCTGTGTTGATTACGTAGCCTGAGAGCATCGCGGTTTCCTGCAGCATGAGGTCGGTGAACCAGACGGTCCCGGTACAGTCTGTGACGGTTGGTTTTACGGTGATGCTGACGATCCGCTTTTTTTCCTTCTTGTTGATTGTCTCTGTAAAGCGTGTGAATATCGGCATAATCAGTCACCGTCCTGCGTCCATTGAATCTCTGAAACATGTCCCACCCAGCCGGTCGCAATGGAACCGCCCTGAAGGAACATGTCGGTTATATAGATTGTTCCGGTGCAGTCGGTCACGCAGACGCGAATGCGGATTTTTTTCACGCGCCCATTTTGCGGAGAAACTGCCTGCGCCATATGTGTAAATGAAGCCATTGCACGCCTCCTTAAATCAGGTCAATGAACCGCGTCTCGGTGGTTCCGTCCTCGTACTCAAAGGTAATTTCCACACCGACCTGTCCGTTGTCGCCCATCTTGAGATCGTCGGACGCGATCTGACAGGAAAAGGTATAGCTATCGCGGTTCGCCGGAGTGATGGTCTGCGTCAGACTCTTCGTCGTATTCAGAGCACCTTCACATTTAAAGGACGCCGTGCCGGATACGCCGTTCTCTGCATCGACCTCAAAGCCGGAGTTTTCCCAGTAATTGAGTCCGCTGTCTGCTCGTGAGTTGCGCAGATGGTTGAACGGCACGAGGTCTTTCATTTCCTGACTATCGACGAGGTTCGCACCGGAAAGCATGTCAGCGGCAGCGTCCCATTGCGAAGAGGAATCGCCGAGTTCGCGGAGCGTGGTGGACAGCTCCAGAACTGTATTCCATGGTTCCAAGAGGTTATACTCGCGCCTGACGATTCGTGTCTTGACGCTGATGTTCAGTTCATCGTCCCTGACCGTCACGATGTCGCCGAGCTTCCAGCTTTCATGCTCATAGCCGGTCAGCACGGACAGATCCATTGCGTTCAGAACATAGGAAATTCTCGGTGTGGCATAGTCGGCGAGACGCATCTCGGCGTATTCCAGCATCTGGTACGGATTGGTGAAATTCGAGCAGTCGAGCGTCGAGACGCGGATTTCATTGGTGTAGGTCGTGTCCTCGACATATTCCTTGCCTTCGTTGATGGACGCGAACGTCATGCCATCCTTGCCGTAGGCGTAGAGCCGGGTAATCAGGCTCTGCGTGTCGATCACGCGTTTGATGGACTTCATGTTCTTCTTGTAGCAGAACAATGCACCCGAGTCCGTGCCGCTGAAGGTCAGCAGGCTTACGGTCTTGTTCGCGTTGTCGAAGATCAGGTCGCCGCCGTGCAGATCCTGAACTTTGCGCAGAATCGCGAGCGCGTTTTTCTCCTGACAGGTCCAGGTGCGTTTGGTTTGCTTGTTGACGGTCCCGACCGTCCATCCAGTGTCATGTAGCGCGTATGCCATTGGCACGTCGGCGGTGTCCGCGTTGAAGGTGATCTCGGCTTTCTTTGTCGAGAATCCCAGGTCATAGAACGCCGCCTCGGCGTAGACCGAGGTTATGGCTGTGCCTTGCTCGTTTTTTTCATCGGTGATTGTACGGATGCGGTATGCGTCATCGCCGACCTTGACCTGCTTTTCGTTCTCCAGATATTTGCGTTTCTCGTCACGGAAGGGCAGGCTGAATTCGAGCGTGTCGATGCCGTTGATCTCGCCCGTGATAATCACGTCGTAGGCGTTTTCCAGCACGGCTTCCAGTTCGCCGTTCAGATCAAGAACGGCTAGTTGTTTTTTCTCAGCCACAGGATCACCTCCATCTGCTGCGGGCCTGAATGGTCAGTTTCTTGAACGCGGACTCTCTGGGCGTCGAGAGTGTGATGCTTTTTACCATTGGCGTTACCGATGAATCCGTTGTGGCAAGCGTCACACGGAATTTGATGTATTTCGCAGAATCCGACTGCACCGTATTGTCCGCGCCGGGAGTCGCCCAGTCGCTCCACGTCGATAAGTCACCCGAGGTGGAGGTCTCAACGGAGACGCTTGTACCGGCCGGCTTATCGGCAGTCAGGGAAAGATAGCATTTTCCCACTATACCGTATTCCACGGCGGCGGTTGTGAGGTATCCGCTCGTCGCGTAGGCGGAGTCCGTTGCTTTGAGTGTCACGGCGTCCTCTGTCATCAGTCCGTCCACGTCTGCCGTCGAGTCCGCCGCATTTGCCGTCAGGGACTTCTGAAACCAGAGGGCGATGTCGTCCGCTGTTAAATCCGACTCACAGTTCAGGAACCAGTCGTCGAAGTTACCCGCATACCAGTATGTCTCGGCGTGCATTCCCCAGATCAGGTCGGCTGTACAGGATCGGTTGAGGTCACCTGTGAAGCTGACCGCATCGGATATCCAGATTTCGCCGGTGCTCCGGCATTCAAGCACATACTGTGCTGTCCTGTCGTCCGGCTTGATCACCGCCACTATGAAGTACCACAGGCCGTTTGTTAGCGTGAAGCTCGGCGTGAAATCCTCATCGAGGATCAGTGTTCCGGAGGAATTGTAGAGCATCAGGCGCGGATTGCCGGAATGCAGTGATAGGTAGAATATCGGGTTGCCGGTTCCCTGGCGGGTATTGAGCAGCGGGCAGAAAGTATTTCCGACCGAGTATGTTGTGGACATGAACCATCCGCCGACTACTATCGTCTTGCCGATATTCGAAAACAGCGTGCCGTCGTTGCTGACTTTCAGATACGTCTGCTCGGTCGAGGGATTGTTGATGTTCATGCGGAACGACCTGCCAAGGTGGCCTGCCTGCAGGGAAGCCGTAGTGCCGCTCCATCCACTGATGGATGCCTTTCTGTCTTTGCCGGAGGAGTCCGCAAGGCATGTGTCGGAATCCGGCGCGGATTCATTGAACCGCCACAGACCATCCGCTCCCCATGACGCGGGAACCTGCCCGGTGAACTTGTTCTGCGAGTTCAGCGTCTGAACCGTCGTCTCCGTAGTGCTGTCGGCTTCAATTGTGATCGTGTTCGCGCCGACCTTGAGCGCCGGGAAGTCAAGGCTTTCTAGAAGCGGCAGGCCGTTGCGAAGCGTATTGCCGTCAGAATCCGTGACCTTCGCAGTCATGAGCGAGGAATCAATCACCAGAATCTCATTCTTGGAGAGTGCACCGTCAATCTTCAGGCTGCTGCCGTTGGTCGTGACGACCGCATTCTTGCCTTTGGCAAGGTCCGCCGTAAGTGAATAGACCGGCAGGGAATCGGCATTGCCGAGTGTCCGGTTCAGCGAGAACGTCCCGGCCTCGGTGATTTCAAACGTCTCGTCGTTTTCGGCGTAGGCGTATGGATCGGGACAGAGGAACGTCAGATCGAAGGTGCAGGAGTTCCGTACGACCTTGTCAAACGAGAATCCGCTCTCGAGTCTCGCACGGTGCACGCGGTTCGGCTCCTTGTCCAGTATCAGATCGCACAGCCCGATGTCCGGATTAAGCCACGCGATGATCTCGTCCTTGCGGGCGAGAAAATCCTCATCGGATTTTCCAGGAGGGATGAAACAGGATATTTCGATCTTGCGCTCGCCGATGGTCTCGCCAAAGTCGAATACGCCCTCGCGTCCGGGAACGGTGATCGTGTTGTTGGTGAAGTCCGGCATTCTGATTTCCTTTGTCATTCTGGTCGCCAAGCCGAAGCTCTGGCTCGTTCTGCCGTTGAATTTGAATCCCATTAGATCACCGATCCTTTCGCGCGGCGGCTGCCGACAAGCAGGGTGTTGAGCTGCTGCGAGATTTTGCGTATGTCGTCGTCGCTGCGCACGCTCATGGTTTCGATATTGATCAGTGGGCCATTGTATCCGGCGGTTTCGCTGACGGCTTCCCGTATCATGTTTTTAAGACTGTTCACGCCGACCACGGCTTCGTCGCCAGCTTCGCCTCCTCCGAGGAGCGTTCCCCCGGACTGCCCGAAGATGGTCGCGTCCTTGAGGATCATGCCGCCGTTCATCGCTTTCTTGTACCAGGAGACAGAGAAATGCGGAATGCTCGGCGGATTCAGACTGAACGAACCGGAAATCGAGAAGTGCGGGAGCTTGATTTTCGGCAGGCTCCACTTGAAGTTGAACACGCCTTTCAGCTTGTTCACGACGCCGGAGACAAAGCTCCAGATGTTATTGAACACCGATGTGAACGTTGATTTGATGCCGTTCAGGATTCCACTGATCGTGCTTTTGATAGCATTGAAGGCGGAGGTAATCCCGGACTTCATCGTGTTCACGACGCTCATCACGGCTGATTTAATGCCGTTCCATACCGAGGTCGCGACGGATTTAATTCCGTTGAACACGGTCGAGGTGATGGCCTTTATTCCGTTCCAAGCGGTCGTGACGGCGATCTTGATACCGTTGCAGACTGTCGTAATCGCGGTTTTGATGGCATTCCAGACGGTTGTGACGACAGTCTGAATGGCTGTGCATACCGTCGAAATCACAGTCTTTATTGCGTTCCATATCGTGTTCACCACAGTCTGGATAGCTGTAAGAACGGTGGTAATGACCGTCTTGTAGATATTGAAGTAGGCTGTGACGACAGTCTGTATCGCCGTAAAAATTGTGGTGAAGAATGTCTTGATGCCATTCCACACAGTCTGAATCACCGTGCTGATGGTGTTCATCACCGTTGTAACGATGCTCTGTATTCCGTTCCACGCGCCGGACAGGAAGCTACTGATGCCGTTCATCGCGGAGGTGAACACGCCACTGATGGCAGTCCAGATGGTTGTGAAGAAGTCCTTGATCGCTGTCCAGACGGTTATCGCGACTTCCTTGATGTTGTCCCAGAGGTTGATCCAGAAATTGCGGAAACTCTCGCAGTTGTTCCACAGGTAAATAAAGGCCGCGACGAGCAGTCCAATTGCTGTAATGATGAGACCTATTGGATTCGCCGCTATTGCCGCGTTGAGCGCAGTCATGCCACCTTTAACTATATTGATTGCAGATACGATCTTCGGCGCAAGCGTCATCAATGCCCCGACTCCTGTCGCCATCTTTCCAATGACGATCAGCACAGGACCGATGGCCGCCACGATTGCGGTGATGGCCAGGATCATTTTCTGCATCGCCGGGTCCATGTTCATGATAGCGTTCATTACGTCGATGATCTTCTCCATCAGGCTCAGGAACGCCGGTGCGACTGCCTGACCGATGGTAACCGTCAGCACATCGAAGGTGGACTTGAGCTGCTCGATTGTACCGCCGGTGCCGCTCATCAGGGCGTTCGACATGTTCTCCGCCGAGCCGCCGCAGTCGTCGAGCGCGTCGCGGAGAGACGACACCTCAGACGGTGAGGTCTGGATCAGCGTCAGCCACTTGGACATCTGTTCCTTGCCAAAGATATTAGCGGCGGCTTCCAGCTTTTCCTGATCGGTCAGACCGGAGAACGCAGAGTTCAGATTTGCCAGCACGGTCGGCATGTCCTTGAGCGTGCCGTTTTCATTGAAGATGGCGTAGGTCTGTCCGGTGGAAAGCCCGAGCTGATCCATTGCCGTCGCGCCTTCCTTGGCGGGAGAAGCGAGACGTGCGAGTCCTGTTTTCAGAGCGTTCGCACCTTCAGAACCGGAAATGCCCGCGTTTCCGAACACGTCAGTAATCGTCGCGAGATCCTTCACATCCCATCCGACGGTCTTGCAGATAGGCCCTGCAACGGACATTGCCTCGAAAAGCTCCGAGGTCGTGGTGTTCGCCTGTGCCTGCGCCTTGGCGAGAACGTCCGCGTAGTTTGCCGCTTCAGAGGAGTCCGCACCGAACATCTTCATGGCGTTGCCAAGTCCAGATGTGGTTTCGGAAAGATCCGTGCCAGTACCCGCGGCAAGGTTCATCGCCGGAGTCAGCATGTCGGTTGCTTCTTTTGCCGTGAAGCCCTGACGCGCGAAGTTCAAGGTGGCGTCGGCTGCGTCCTGCATGCCGTAGACAGATTCCTTCGCGGAGGTCCCGATCTGGTCCCATAGTCCCTCGAAGTCCTCGACAGAGTTCGCTGTGTCGCCCATCGTCTGTTTGACGAGGTTGAACTGCTTGTCCACGTCGCCGTAGGCAGTGACTGCCGCTGTCGCTCCGGCCACAACGGGAGCAGTGAAGCCCATCGTCATTTTTGTTCCAGCACTGGAAAGGCTCTCGCCGACGGATTTGACCTTCTCACCGGCTGCCGCAATCTTCTGTGCGGAGACGGAGCCGAAGTTCTCATATTCCTTGGTCAGGCTTTTGAGGTCTTGCTCGGTTTCGACGATTTCTCGCTGAAGCGCATCGTACTGGCTCTGGCTCATGTCGCCGTTTGCAAGAGCCTGATCTGCCTGTTTTGCTGCTTCCTTGAGCGCTTCAAGCCGCTCCTTAGTTGCGGCAATTTCAGTTTGAAGTCCTTTCTGCTTCTGGGAGAGGAGTTCCGTATTGCCAGGATCGAGCTTCAGGAGCTTGTTGACGTCCCGCAGGCTTTTCTGCGTATTGCTGATCTGCTTGTCGACCGATTTGAGCGATTCGGTCAGCTTAGTGGTGTCGCCGCCGATCTCGACGGTGATGCCTTTGATTCTATTCGCCATGCGGATTCCTCCTCCCTATTAAAATCTATCCATCATTTCCTGTGTCGCGATTTCCGGGTAGTCCCAGTCGTCGTTGCTCATTTCGGCGTACATGTCGTTGACGGTGCCGATGGTCAGCAGGTCAAGCTCCGAGACATGCAGTCCGATCTGCACGCAGCGCAAAAGAAAGAGCGGGGTAGTCATTTCCCGCTCTGTCGCGCGATGTTTTTTTTAGCGGATACCTGCTGCTCGGTATTGATGCCCCACAGCTCGATAATCTGCGGCAGCACCTCGTAAATCGAGAACGTGTTGAAGCCGTCCAGCCATTCCTCCGGCGTATCCGGAACGGCTGCATCCGCGTGCTTTGCCATCAGCCATGCGATGTTCTCGAACAGCTCCAGCGAGAATGTATCCAGACTGGAATTTTCCGAGTCGTTCTCGCTGATGCCTTTCTGAAGCTCATTCAGGTCGCGGTAGATGTCTCGGTGGAACTTGTTTCTGTAGAGGCGTGGAATCGCAGCCGATGCTCTGAATGTCACTGGCTGCCCGTCAATCGTGATAGTTTTCGTCACTGCCATCGTTTACTCCTCCTCTGTCGAATAGCTCATGTTTGCCTTTTCGCCGGACGAGGTGGTCGTGGTGTCGCTTGGCTCGTAGACTTTGTCGTACCAGGCGTTGTAAACCGCGTCCGTGGTGTTCGTGCCGGTCTTGACCTTCACGAGTCCAGAAGGCAGCGGCGATACGGTGATGGAAAGCGTGTCCGTCTGTACCTCGGTCGAGTCTTCCTTGGTCTGACCTGAAACGGACGGTCTCGTCGCGGAGCAGTAGTACATACAGTGGCGGATCTTTCGCTGGTCGCCGGAAAATTCGAATAGCAGCGCGAAATGCTCCGGCTCCACATCCTTGTTCTCGGCAATCACGCCGTTCGCGTCCTCGGTCTCGTGCATCACGTCGGTGAGGAAGCTTTCCGGGATGAGTGCCAGCTCAAAGTCGCCGGAATATCCGTTGTTGTTGCTGACCATGTAATAAACCGTGTCGTCGGCGTAGAACGGCTCGTTGTCGCCCTCGGCGTCAAGGGAAAGACTGACCGCGCCGGGCATCGCCACAGGCGTGCCGAATGTCACCGTTCCATCCTCGGCAAGCGTCGCGATCGCGTAGTGGCAGTTCTTCAGGCCAAACTTGACCTTGTTCTTCTTATTAGCCATATTCTTTAACCTCCAATAATCTGTGTTTGGTAGAGAACCTCGTACATCTTCTCGTCCTCGATCCAGACCTCCGACTTCTCATACGGCAATTCGTGAGAGGTGAGAATGTCCTCGATTTTCGATTCAGTGTCCGGGTCCTTTTTGTCTGTGTAAAGCTCGATGTTCAGCTCGTCGACCTTCTGCCAGACCACGTTGTCCGCGAAAATGTTGTCCGTTCCCGGAAACAGGAAGCAGATGAACGGCGGGTCCGGAGACTCGCCCTCGGCAAAGTGGTCGTAGGCGACGGGAAGTCCGGCTTCCTCGAGCATGGTTACGATCTCGTCATAGTTCATAGGCGTCATCCTTTCAGTTTGGATTCAATCTCGCGCACCAGCTTCTCATTGCCTGCCTGCTCGGCAGGAGCGATATGCGGTCTTGCGGCCACACGGCCTCCGCCGCGCTTGGCGTGACCATGCTCCAGAAGGTGCGCAATCTGATAGCGGTTCCGCGAATGAACCACCATGTCGATGGAGTCCGCACTTTCGCTGACGGTCTTGACCGACCATGACTTCTTGTACTTGCCGGTACGCACAGGAGCGTTCGCCTGAATATCCTTGCGGACGGATTTCGCCGTATCCCTGACCGCATCCTTCATGTCGTCGGCGGCAAGGTCGGCGTATTCCTGCAGGCCCTTCATCACGGCGTCACGCAGGCCGTCAATTGATACCTTCTCGTTCATGTCGTTTTCTCCAATGCGCAGTTGAATTTCAGCGTGTTCTTCTTGTAGCCCATCGGGTTCACATAGGTGATGTTGTACGTTTTGCCTTCCGCGAGAATCCGGTACTTCGTGGAGACGACCTCGGCAAGCTCGGAGCACCAGCGGCAGGTGAAGTTCAGCGATTCCTCCGAGTTGATCACCTCGCCGGAAGTCTCCGAACCGTAGGAGTCCGTACCGACCGTCGCCCAGCACTTGAAGTAGTCTGTCCACGACGCCGTATGGTTTCCGTACTTGTCCGTGGTTATTTCATTCTTCTGGAATGTGACCGGCACACGCATATTGGCGATCTTCATCAAAATCCCTCCTTGCGCACGCCGAACAGAAGCGCCCGGAGCGTCAGATTCAGCTGATTGTGGTCAGCGTCCTCGCGGTGCTCGTACAGGTACGCCACGGTGTAGAGAATGGCAATGCGCATGCGGATGAGGATTTTCTCCTCGCTTGCCTCCCATTCCTCGTCAGAGTAGCGGGCGATGTCCTGAACGGTCGCGGTGGCCGATGTTATGAGATTCTGGATCAGCTCGTCCTCATCGGAAGAACTAACTCGCAGATAGGTTTTTGCTTCCTCAAGCGTTACTTCCATGAGACACCTCCAATAAAAGTGAAGCGGACACCCGTAATGGATGCCCGCCCACAACAAAGCGAAATCAATCAGCCCGCCGCCTTGACGGAAAGACCGCGCACGGCTTCCGGCAGGATCAGCTTGCCATCTACGCGCTCAGACGCGAGGAATCCGATCTGGCCGTTCGCCGCGTAGAGCTCCGACAGGCGCTTGAAGGAGCGTCCCTGACGGTCGGCAATCCAGTAATAGGAGAAGTCTCCGAACAGGATCGGCACATTTCCGGCTGCCAGCTCCGGCGCGTAGATGCTCGTGTGGTACGGACGGTTCAGGATGGTATCCGGCTGACCGGCTACGACGCTCGGCTGCCAGATGTAGTTTCCGTTGCCGTCCTTGATCTTGCGCAGCGCCTTGACGGTGGAGTCGTTCAGAATCCACACAGCGCGGTTGCGGTAGACCGAACGCAGGGAGTGGAACACGTCCATGATCTGGTCGAAGGTGAGGTTCGTGTTCGCGATCTCCGTGGTCGCGCCATCGGTCGCCTTGACCTTGGTGAAGACGCCCTCAGGCTTCTTCTGGCCGTCGCCGACGAGGAACGCCTCCTCCTCGGCGGCACCGATGCGCCGCGCGAACTCGGTGGAGATGTAGCTCTCGAGGTCGAAGACGGAGTCGTTCATCAGCTCCTCGGATACCTTGATCGCCGTTCCCAGCTTGTACGCGGAAAGCGTGATCTGGTCGAAGGTGTCGTCGGATTCCGGATAGAGCCCATTCTCCTCCATCCAGCTTGCCGTTCCGTGAGATGCGACAATCGGAATCGTGTGCGTTCCGCTGTCGGTCTGAATGACGTGCGCGAGACTTCTGAAGAAGTTCTCGTCGGTCAGCGCCTGCACCAGCTGATGCTCGTACTCATCCGGTACGAGGTACCCGCCGTTCGCGTCAGTGCCGACTTCGAGTACATTCTGTACGTCGTACCAGTTGCGCTTGCGGATCGAATCCCAGAAGGCGGTCTTGTACGCCTTGGAAGCAATGCCGGGCTTGTCGTCCGGTTCGTCCTTGGCACCGGGCTTGCCGGTGAGCGGTGCGGATGTCGGCGCGGAGAGCATCTTGTCGATCTGCTCCTGTCGCTGCAGGCGCTCGATGTCGTGCGTCAGATCGGTGACTTCCTTTTCCATCTTGTCGTAGGTGGCGGCGTCCTCCGCGGATACGTTGCCGCCGTTATCGGAGTGGGTGTCGAGAAAGTTCTTAGCCGCGTCCCACGCCTTGGCGCGTCTGTCCATGAGTTCCATAATCTTGGTCATAATCGTTATCCTCCATTCATTAGTGGCTGAGAAGCGAGAGCCGCTTCTCAAGATCTGCGACCTTCACGGTCTGTGTCTTTATTTCGGGTTTGCGTTTCGGTATCAGCTTCGAGAGCAGGGAATCCGTGACGGCTTTCCGGGAGAAAAGCATCTCGACTTCGCCGTCATCAGGCTCGTCGCCCTCGGTGCTTTCGTCGGGCTCGGTTCCGTCCGCGAACAGGATCTCGTCGGCGAATCCGAGCTTCTTGGCTTCCTTAGCGTTCATCCAGGTCTCAGCGTCCATGAGCTTGCTGATCTTGTTCCGGGAGAGACCGGACTTGATCTCGTAGGCGTTCATGATGGATTCCTTGACCTCGGACAGCATGTCGATGGCTTTCTGCATTTCTTCCGAATCGCCGATTGCGATGGTCGCGGGATTATGCACCATCAGCATCGCGACCGGACTCATGCAGACCTTCGTTCCCGCCATTGCGATGACGCTTGCCGCCGAAGCCGCGAGCGCGTCGATCTTGACGGTCACCTCATACGGGTAGTCCATCAGCATGTTGTAGATCTGCGCCGCCGCGAAGACGTCGCCGCCGGGCGAATTGATCCAGAGCGTGATGTTGCCTTTTCCGCTGTTCAGCTCGTCCTTGAAGACCTGCGGCGTGACTTCGTCGCCGTACCAGGTCTCATCGGATATTTCCCCGTCGAGGTAGAGCGTGCGGTCGCTGCCGAAGCTGTCCGGCGTTTCGTTTCTGGTCCATCGCCAGAATTTTCTTGTCATAGGGGCTTCCTCCTTTCCCGGAGCCGGTCACCGGACTCCGACTGTTCCTGTGATTCTTCCGATTTCTCGGTCGATTCTTGTTCTTCATTGGGTTGTTCCTCCGTTTCTGTTGAAGCTGATGCTGCGAAGATTCCGGCATCCTCGAGCTTGGTCATGTTGCCGTTGATGAGATACAGGTCGCCGCCCTTGTTCTCCGGAATGCGGTCGAGATTTTCAAGCTCGCGTATGTCGTTTGCCGACATCCATCCGTTCTGCCTTGCAGTGGCGTAGCCGTTCATGCGGCTCTGATAGTCGCCTCTGAGCAGACCGTCCACGTTGAACTTGAAGAAGTAGTCCTTCTTCTCCTCGGGACGGAGCAGTGCTCTGCGCATCGACTGTTCCCAGCGGGATACCCACGGGTCGAGCGTGTACTTTACGAATTCCAGCGACTGCTGCTCGATATTCGAGTAGCTCGATTTATCGAGGTCACCGATCATGTGCGGCGGGATACGGAATATTCTCGCGATCTCGTCTATCTGGAACTTGCGCGTCTCAAGGAACTGCGCCTGCTCCGGGCTGATGCTGATTGGCGTGTATTTCATGCCTTCTTCGAGCACTGCGACCTTGTTGGAATTGGCAGAGCCGCCGAAGGCTGAGTTCCAGCTTTCACGGACTCGCTCCGGATCTTTGACCACGCCGGGATGCTCCAGAATGCCGCCCGGCGTCGCGCCATTGGCAAAGAACTTACTGCCGTACTCCTCGGTGGCAATGGCAAGCCCTATGGCGTTCTTGGCCATCGCAATCGGCGAGTAGCCGACTAAGCCGTCGAAGCCGAGACCGGGAATATGCAGCACATCCATCGGAGACAGCCTTACCAGACTGCCTTTCATGGTGTGCGCCTCGTCTGTCGAGGTCTGGTATTCGTAGTAGAGCTGCCCGTTTTCGTCGCGATCGACCGTCATGCGGTTCGGCATCAGCGGATAGAGGGCCACGACGTCGCCCTTGCCGTTTCGGATGATCTGCGCGTAGGCGTTGCCCCACAGGAGCAGGTGCGTCATAAGCGTCTCCCGGAACACGAACGACGTCATCTCAGGATTCGGCTCGTCGTGCAGAAGCTCATAGAGCGGATGGTCGATGGCTTTTTCCTTCGAGCCGTTCTCTGCGTATCTGTACAAATGCAATGGAAGCCCGGCTATCGCCTCGGACAGAATCCGGACGCAAGAGTAGACCGCCGTCATCTGCATGGCGGATCGCTCCGTCACGGCTTTGCCGCTTGTCGTTCCTCCGAAGAAGAAGCGGTACGAGCTGCCCGCTGTGCTGTCCTTGGGAGCGTCGCGCCCTCGAAACCATCTGTTGAATATGCTCATTGCCACACCTCCATTTGATTAAGGGCCTCCCGCAGCAGCAGGAAGCCCAATAGTGAAATCAGAATCATTCATTTGTCCTCATTCAGATAAAAAGAATGCCTCTCGAATCGTAAACGGAGGCAGCATTGTCATTGCCCATTCGTATCGCCCTGTCGAGCGCCATGATCGTGGCGATTGCGCCGTCGATCTTCTCCGTGGATTTCTCCTTGTCGGCCTTAATGTTGCCCGCCGGATCGGTTCGGATGAAGATGTTGTCCATCATCCAGCGGAGCACCGGATGGCCTCCATGTGCTATTCGTTTCTCCAAGACCAGCTTCATCAGCTCCTTGGTCGGCGGAGACATGTCCTTGAAGCCCTGTCCGAAGGGAACGACGGTGAAGCCCATGCCCTCGAGATTCTGCACCATCTGGACGGCTCCCCAGCGGTCGAATGCGATCTCGCGGATGTTGAACCGTTCGCCGAGGTTCTCGATGAACTTTTCGATGTATCCGTAGTGGATGACATTGCCCTCGGTCGTTTCGAGGACGCCTTGTTTCTGCCAGAGGTCGTAGGGAACGTGATCGCGCCGGACGCGCAAATCCAATGTGCCCTCCGGCACCCAGAAGTATGGGAGAACCACATATTTGTCGTCCTCATCCTGCGGCGGGAAGACCAGCACGAACGCTGTAATATCCGTCGTGGATGACAGGTCGAGTCCGCCGTAGCAGACGCGGCCTTCCAAATCGTCCTCATCCACCGGGAATGCGCAGGCATCCCATTTGTCCATTGGCATCCACCTGACAGACTGTTTCACCCACTGGTTCAGGCGAAGCTGCCGGAATGCGTTCTCCTCACCGGGATTCTGCTTTGCCGATTCGCACGCGGCTTTGACCTTGTCGATGCCGACCGTGATACCAAGGCTCGGATTGGCTTTCTTCCAGACCTTCGGGTCGGTCCAGTCCTCGGACTCGTCCGCTCCGAAGATGACCGGGTAGAAGGTCGGATCGTGCTTCCTGCCGTTCATGATGTCGAGCGCTTTCTGGTGCTGCTCATAGCAGATCGACTGCGTATCATTCCCGGCAGTCGTGATCAGGAAGAACAGCGGCTGCATCCGCGCGTCGCCGGAGCCCTTGGTCATAACATCAAAGAGCTTCCGGTTCGGCTGCGTGTGCAGCTCGTCAAAGATCACGCCATGCGTATTGAATCCATGCTTGTTTGCCACATCGGCGGAGAGCACCTGGTAGAAGCTGTGCGTCGGCAGGTATTCGAGCCGCTTCTGCGATTCGAGGATCTTCACGCGCTTTGAGAGTGCCGGGCAGAAGCGCACCATATCGACTGCCACGTCAAAGACGATCTTGGCCTGATTCCTGTCAGCCGCGCAGCCGTACACCTCGGCACGCTCCTCGCCGTCTCCGCAGGTGAGCAGCAGCGCGATCGCAGCGGCAAGCTCCGACTTGCCTTGCTTCTTCGGAATCTCGACGTAGGCGGTGTTGAACTGCCGGTAGCCGTTCTCCTTAATCACGCCGAACAGGTCGCGGACGATCTGCTCCTGCCAGTCGATCAGCTCGAAGGGCTTTCCGGCCCAGGTTCCCTTGGTATGGCAGAGCTGCTCGATGAACAGGCAGGCGTAGTCGGCAAGATTCTCGTCGTAATGGGAGGTCTTCTCCATGAACCGCGTGACCTTGTATTTCTTCAGTTTCCGTACTGCCAATGGAAAATCACTCCCTTCATGGCATAAAAATAACCGCATCGCTGCGGCTTCTATCAGTACGAGAGCGAGAGCCCGGTTGGGCTCTGCTTTCGGAATATTCAAATTCAGGTTGATGCTTAGTTGTACTGCTTCATGAGTACCGCGTAGGCAAGCTGACTGGCTTCGTCCTCGGGCTCGATGTCCCATCCGCGGTCGTAGTTGAGTGTGACCTTGCCGCCGACACGCAGTTCCATCTTGGAAATGCGTCCGCCGTCGATTCCGTAATCCTCGGAAGGCTCCGGGTAGTGCTTTACCCAGTACTTTACAACCGCTCCTTCGATGAGCAGTGATCCTTTTTCCCACATTGTCTTGTCCTCCTTCAGGCTTTTCTGACTTCGACCAGCCATCCGGTAGTCGGGTGCTGTTCGCCGGTTTCCTTTTCCGTTACCATCCAGTCTTCGTCGATGAAGCAAAGGTGCTTTCCGACCTTGATGAAGCGGATGCTCTCGAATCCGGGAATGTTGCAGCGGATGACCTTTGCGCTGCGACTTTCTCCGTCGTAGCTTTTGCCGTCCCAGCCGTTGAAGGTGAAGCGGATGCTTTCCTTTGTCTTTGTGAAGGCTTCCTCGAAATCCTCCCGGCTGATGCTGGTGTTGTAATCTCCAAGTGTGAAGTGGCTTCTGAGTTCGTCGTAAATGTTTGTCATGGTGGTTTCCTCCGTTTGCTTTGTTTTCCCTTTCGGTGTGTACATATATCACTCTGAACGGCCTTTATAGCAAGTCGTTTCCGGAGAATATATGTGACAATCTTCAGGGCAGTTTCGGCGGAGAAAATTGTATAGTTTACAGCTCGAATTCGATGCCGTTCTTGCGTTCCGGCTCCTTGCTGCCGAAGCGGTGGTTGTCCACTCTGGTGACGGTCTTGAGTCCGTTCATCCGGCAGCCGAATGCCGTCAGTCCATAGATGCCGTCCATCAGGCCGGTGCTCTGGTCGGTCACCACAATCGCGGTGATTCCGGCTTCCCGGAGCGTCCTGACGAAATCCTCAAGCTCGTAGTCCCAGGGCAGGTCGTCGGCCTCGAAGGCGTCCGCGCCGTTCCTGAGGCTCCGGTCGTAAAGGACCAGCGCCTTGTTCTGACCGGCGGTGAAGGGGTACGGAAATTCCTCTTTCTCGCGCCTGTCAAAGGCTTTCACGCTGTCCCAGTCGTCCGCGGCGATCATCGTGTCGCGTTCCTTTTCACGGATGGCCTGCGCCTCGTTGTAGGCGATCGCTGTGTCTCTCATCTGTTCGAAGTATGTGTTCTTTTCCATCGTGTTTTCCTCCTGATTTTCGCTTGTTTTCTGTGCCTTTCGGCATGTATATACATCACTCTTTCGAGGGGATATAGCAAGTCAATTCGGCCAGATAAATTGATAACTTTCTGTGCCTGAAAATCAGGATTCCTGCGTTTCGCCGGTCATGATGAAATGCACGTATTCTTTGCGATGCTCTTCGATGAAGATCACCAGCTCGTAGTAGTTCCGGTCGAAGGCGAGGCGCTGCACGTAGGGCAGGTCGAACATGTTCGCCAGCCCGGTGTCGCGGATCGCGAGGATCTGCTCTTTGACCTTCTCATCCATGTCAGTCCACCACCTTCCGCACGATGTCTTCGCCGTAGATCACGTTGAGTCCGCTGCCGTTGTCCCAGTGGACCAGCAGGCTGCCGGTGTCGTCGATGCCGTAGACGGTTCCGCGGGTTCCGGCAGGCGGTGCCTGAATGTCGTCCATTTGGACGAGCTCCACGCGCGTGCCATTCGGGTAGGTTTCCTTGAGCCTCTTGAGCTGTTCCGGTCTGATTATCCTCATGCCTGCACCTCCTCGGTATCCGTAGCTTCCGCAGCAGGTTCTTCGGTGGCTTCTTTCTTGGGAGCGCCGTTCTTCCAGCTTGAGTTGCCCTCAAGGTTCTGGAGCAGGATCTTGCGTTCCTGTTTGTATTCGCTGCCGATGAATCCAAGGCGGAGCAGGAAGCAGCGGAATGCGTATTTCTCGTTGGTGACCGGCGTTTCGGTCGAGCTCGCGCGTTTCAGTTCCTTGGAAAGCTTGCAGAGCTGGGCGATGAACATCGTGTACGCTCTGGTTTCCTCCGGCGTGGGCAGTTCCTTGAACCAGGGGAAGGCGATCTTGTCGTCCCTAATCTCGAACCGAAGGTCGTCGATGCCGAGCGCCTTCTTGATGAGCGTTCCCTTGGCTTCGAGGATGTTGGTCAATGTTCCGACCGCAACCTTGTCGAGCGGAAGCTCAACCGTCAGGCCCGCTTCGTTGCCCTGTGGCGCGTCCTGTTCGCTTGTTTCCGGCTCTTCGGATACTTCTCCGGCTTCGGCTTCAGCCGTTTCCTGCAGCTCGGGCTCGAATCCCGCGGCAGCGATGGCTTCGAGAACCTTCTCGACCTCCTCGGAATCCGCCATGTCGTCGAACTCGAGCGTGCCGTCCTTGGTGACGGTGAAATAGTCGATCTCGTAGTTGCAGGTCGGCATGAATTTGTATTCTGCCTTGGCTCCGGTGGTGTCGGAGATGACCTTGACCAGTTCTTTCCTCTGTGCTCCTGTTACGTTGTAGTTGATTCGCATTGTGTTTACCTCCTTGGTATGCGTCTGTCCGGAAGGCCCTGTGCCTTTCGGCATGTCTATACATCACTCTGAAGGCCTGTAATAGCAAGCGAATCTGCGATATTTTTCTGGTAGAAAATCTTCTGATTATCCGGCTCTGAAACTGTGCTTAGTACACAAAGGGATCACTCGCCGTCCGGCAGCTCGACCTCCTTCACAAGGTCGGAGTACATGAGTTTCTTGCCGTCGCGGACGACATGCACGTTCCCGGAATCGCCGGTGTCCTCGACGTAGCGTCGGAGGATGACGGAGGCGTATTTCGGATCAAGCTCGCACATATAGCAGGTGCGGTTGAGCTGCTCGCAGGCCATGAGCGTGGAACCGGAGCCGCCGAAAGTGTCGATGACGATGGCGTTCTCCTGCGTGGAGTTCTGGATCGGATAGCCGAGCAGGTCGAGAGGCTTGCTGGTCGGATGATCCTTGTTGCGCTTGGGTTTGTCGAAGTTCCATATGGTGGTTTCCGCGCGTCCTGCGTACCACGGATGCTTGCCGTTCTGGAGGAATCCATAGAGCACGGGCTCATGCTGCCACTGGTAATCGGAGCGACCGAGTACGAGGCTGTTCTTCACCCAGATGCACACGCCTGCGAGATGGAATCCAGCGTCGACGAAAGCACGCCGGAAGGTCAGGCCCTCGGTGTCCGCATGGAAGCAGTATGCCGCGCCGCCTTTCTCCAGATGGTCGGCCATGTTCTTGAATGCGGAGAGCAGGAAGTTGTAGAATTCCTCGCCCTTGAGGCTGTCGTTCTGGATCGTCAGGCCATCGGATGCCTTGAAGGAAACGCCGTACGGCGGGTCCGTGAGTACGAGGTTCGCTCGCTTGCCGTCCATGAGTGTATCTACATCTTCAGCGCTGGTGGCGTCGCCACACATCAGCCTGTGCCGTCCGACCGCCCAGATGTCGTCGCGCTCCACGAAGGAGGCCTTCTCAAGTGCAGCGGACAGGTCGAAGTCGTCATCCTCGATGTCCTTGTCGGATTCTCCTTTCAGCAGCTTCTCAAGTTCCTTGTCGTCGAATCCGAGCAGGGAGAGGTCGAAGGCGTTCTCCTGCAAATCGGAGAGTTCGACGGAAAGCATCTCCTCATCCCAACCGGCGTTCAGCGCGAGCTGATTGTCGGCGAGGATGTAGGCGCGTTTCTGCGCGTCGGTCAGATCCTCGGCGAATACGCAAGGGACGGTCTTGTACCCTTCCTCTCGTGCAGCAGCAATCCGTCCGTGGCCGACGAGGATGTTGTAATCCTGATCGATGACCGCAGGGCTTACGAATCCGAACTCCCGGAGGGAGGAGCGGAGCTGCGCGATCTGTTCTTTACTATGTGTCCGGGCGTTCCGGGCATATGGCACCAGATTGTCAATCGGTACCTGTTCAAGTCTTTGTGTGTTCATTTACATTCCCTTTCTGGCACGAAGCAGTCTCTCCATCACGTCGTCCTGCGGATTCGCGCCGCCATACTCGGTGGAGCAGTTCTCCTTCACGATCTGGAAGATCTCGTCCCACAGGCGGTTCGCCTGATTCATGTAGTTGATGCCGATATTGATGAACGGCGACGGGATCGGCTTTCCGGTCGTCGGATGCTTGCTCAAATATCCGAGCTTGGTCGTCATTTCCTCGCACTGAATCCATCTCGCGGAGCACATCGCATACCGTTCCAGCAGCTGCGGTGATACGGCTTTTGCGACGCCGAGCTTGTCGAGCCATTCCCAAGTCTCGCGGTAGATGTCGGCGGCCTCCAGAGTGGAGCCGTCATGCTGCCGAGCCGAGAGGAACTCGTGCGGTTCCGGCATGTCCTCGCCCTCGGTGTCTGGGATGTCGAGCACTTCGAGCTTTCGTCCGCCCGGATTCCCGTTTTCGTATTTCTCCTTGACGGCGGTTTTCTTCCGGCCAGCGCCGGGACGTCTGCCGCCGCGACCGCCAGTGTTATTCGATTTTGTAGGCATTTCGTCACCGCCTTTCTCGCATGTACGCGCGTAATAGATAAGGAGCCGGGTTATTACCCGTTTGATTTCGCTTTTTTCGTACAGAAAGCCCCGCGCCGTTTTCCGGGAGGCCGCCTCGCAGAGATTTCGACCGCCCCTACCGGTCGCCGCGTTCCCTGTGGATCTTCTCGTGGCACGACCTGCAGAGGCTCATGAGGTTGCTCTCGTCGTTCGTCCCGCCTTCCGACAGCGGAACGATGTGGTGGACTTCCTCGACCGCAACGTATCGTCCCCGCTTAAGGCACATCTCGCACAAGGGATGCTTGTGAACGTAACGGTCGCGGATGCGTTTCCAATGCCTGCCGTAACGCTTGCCGGTGGAGTAGCCGCGCGTGAACGTCTCGTAGTGCTTCTCCATCAAGGCTTTGTGCTCCGGGCAGTACTGTTCGCCGTCGTCGCAGAGGTTCGGGCATCCGGGATAGCGGCAGGGCCGATTTGGTTTCATTGGCATAGGCGCTGCCTCCTTTCCGGGCATGAGAAAAGCCCCGGCAGGAGATTGCTCCCGTCGAGGCTTCTGGTTCTTCTTATGGTTTTCGCTATTGTAAGGATAACACAGAAGGCGTCTGCCATTCTGTGCCAAAGTGTGCCAAACCGTGCCAACTTTTCTAATCCGGCATTGTGAAGTTCTGAAGTGCCGATCCGTGGATGCGGTGTACGGTGCGGAGGCTGACGTTCAGCATGCTGGCGATCTCCTCCCATGTGCAGTTGTCGATGTACCGGTAGCGGAGAACCAGCTGCTCCTCGGGATCAGCCAGCAGGTCGATACGCGCGTTGATCTCGTCCCGCAGCGTAATGAGCTGCGCCACCTTCTTCTCCACGTCGGCCTGTATCTCGTCGATCTTGTGGAGGCAGGTGACGAAGTGCGCGTCGCTTGGCGTGTTCGGGTTCCTCGGCATGCCGTCGTAGCGCATGCCGCTGACGCTGGTGGACATTTCCCTCCAGTAGTCGATCTCCCGGAGCCGCGAGTGGATCAGCGCATCCAGGTGCTTGGCCTGATTCAGATATTGCTTCGGAGTCATCTCATCACCTCCTCGTTGAGCTTTCTTATCAGCATCTCGCCGTCAACCGTCGTCAGCGCCTGATACCACTGAGAGCGGAAGAACCGTTCGATTGATTCCTTCTCCGTTTGAGCGGCCTTGTTCCGCGGGTTCATGCGCAGGGCCTTCAGTGCTGTCCGGTAGTCGCGGACAGCCTGCAGGATGACGGCGTTGGCGAGATTCTCGTAGGGGTCGTTCATCGCATCACCGCCTTCACCGCAGCGATAAGCGCTGACTGCGTCTTGTCCTTGCGTTTCAAGGCGTTGAGGATCTGCCCGTCGATGGTGCTCGCAGTGACGATGTGCTGGATGACGACGGTCCGGCTTTTCTGGCCTTGCCGCCAGAGCCTTGCGTTCGTCTGCTGGTAGAGCTCCAATGACCACGTGAGGCCGAACCAGACAAGCGTCGATCCGCCGGACTGCAGGTTGAGCCCGTGACCGGCGGAGGCCGGGTGGATGACTGCTACAGGAATATTGCCCGCATTCCAGTCATCGATGTCCTGCGACGACTTGATCTCCCGGACGTCGAACCATCTGCGGATTCTCTCCAGATCGTGCCGGAACCAGTAGGCGACAAGCAGCGGCTTCCCGTTCGCGGCCTCGATGATGTCCTCCAAGGCGTCGAGCTTCCGGTCATGGAATTCGATGATCTTCCCGTCGTCGGAGTAGATCGCGCCGTTTGCAAGCTGAGAGAGCTTCCCGGTAAGCGTTGCCGCGTTCGCTGCGGTGATCTCGTCGCCGTGAAGTTCCAGCACCAGATCGTTCTTCAGCTCCTCGTACCGTTTGCGCTCCTCGGCGGACAGCTGCACCTCGTACTGCGTGGAGATGAGCTCCGGCATCTTCAGATGATCGGTCGACTTCATGGAAATCGTGATATCCGAGATTTTCCGGTAGATCGCGTCCTCTGCATACGGCAGCGGCTTGTAGGAGTAGATGATCTCGCCGTTGCGCTTGTCGGGCATGAAGTAGGCCGTCCGGTACTGGGTGATGAAGCGTCCGAGGCGCTGTCCCTGATCGAGGGCCTTGAACTCCGCCCACAGATCCATGAGACCGTTGCTCGATGGCGTTCCGGTGAGTCCGATGATCCGCTTCACCTTCGGCCTGACCTTCATCAGGGCGCGGAACCGCTTTGACTTGTGGTTCTTGAAGGAGGAGAGCTCGTCCAATACCACCATGTCGTAGGTGAAGGGAATGCCGGAGTCGTCGATCAGCCATCCGAGGTTCTCCCGGTTGATGATCGTGACATCCGCGCCCTGCAGGAGAGCCGCTTTCCGTTCGCGTGAGTTTCCGACTGCGACGGCGTAGGTGAGGCCGGAAAGGTGCTCCCATTTCCGTATCTCCGCGGGCCATGTGTCACGGGCGACTCTGAGAGGCGCGACCACGAGAATCCGGTGAACCTCGAAGCTGTCGAACAGGAGGTCAACGGCGGCGGTCAGCGTGATGATTGTTTTTCCAAGTCCGCAATCAAGGAAGATGGCGGCTGTTTCGTGCGTCTCGATATACGAGACGCAGTATTGCTGGTAGTAATGAAGGTCACTCAGTTTCGGCATTTTCTTCGGCCTCCATTTCTTTTATCTGCTTGATGAACCATCTCAATTCGCTGTGGTGGTGAGCGTGTGCACTTTGCGACGGAAAAACGACCAGATTCTCGGGAGAATTGTTGTATCGGTTTCCGTCACGATGGTGTACGACTTCTCCGGGCATCAATGACCTTCCAAGCATCTGTTCAGCTACGACGCGATGTGCGGCGAGTCCATGGATTTTGGAATAACCGTCGCATCTGCCTTTTCCGAGGCGGGATTCTCTGAGTTTCTCCTTGGTCTCAGGCGTCATACGATCCGGGTTGAGTTCCTCGTTTAGCTTTGTTATGTGCTGGCTTATGTTAGTGAAGTCCTTGAGGCTGGCATAGCCGTCTGGGTTCTTCGCTTTGCTGCTGAAATCCGCGAGGCATTGTCTGCTGCAGAAGTGGTGCTTCTTGCCTTTAAGCTGGGCTGAATCTCGGAAGAATTCACGTCCGCACCAATCACAGACTATTTTCAATTTCATCTATCACACCTCCGATCTGTTCTGGATTGTCGATGACATAGACGCGGAATCCGAGTTTCCGCAGGAGTCGGTGCCGTGCATATTGCAGTCTTCTTGGCTTCTTTCCGGGTGCCTTGAGCTCTGCGAAGGCGATGCGTGCGCCGGGCAGCAGGATGATCCGGTCCGGCATCCCGTCGAAGCCGGGTGAGACGAACTTCGGCGCGATGCCGCCGCGGCGCTTCACCTCGCTGGCGAGTTTCTGCTCGATCTGCTTTTCACTTCTCATGGTTTCGCCTCCGGAACCTGGTCGGCCAGGTTGAATGCGGCGTAGGCTGCGGAGAGGAAGTCGGTGATCGGCTTTCCCTTGTATGTCCAGACGCACTGGCCGTTGTATTTGACGCCGAGGCGCTCCGGGTTGTGGCGGCTGCGCCCGATGAGGATCTGCTCTCCGTGGTAGGTGAGACTCCAGCCGTTTGTCGTCCTTGTCCATTTGCGTCTGGGGAAGCTGCGTTTCCGCTTGGAGCGGTTCCGTATCAGGCGTTCGCGGTTCTTGGCGGCGAGGATGTCGCCTTCCATGACTCCGGCGCAGATGCAGCCGACGGATACATCCTCGAAGTAGTCCGGGTGCGTCATGACGTGAACGTAGCGGACCTTGGTGCAGCCGCACAGCTCGCATGCGTGGAGCGGTGCGTTCCAGTCGTCATCACGTACGTCGTAGATCTCCTTGCATGTCCATCCGGAGAACGGTGCTCCCCAGCTGCGTAGTGTCTTCTGGCAGCGGGCGAGATAGCTTTTGTCCTTTAGGCCGTCAATGCCTAAGACTTGTCCTGAATTGTTCATGGTGTTAAAACCTCCGTGCTTTCAACGTTTTTGAGGCTTTGTCCCTTTTGTCGCTTTTGTCCCTCTATCCGTATTTCCATATGGTTTTGTAGAAGAATTGATAATAAATAAATAAGTCTTTTTTGCTTTTTATAGGGGTTCGGACAAAAGGGACAAAACCCTGAAAGCCGCATGGATGCTGATGTTTTCGTGTCCCTGAACCTGTCCTGAAGGTCAGGACAGGCATAGGACGAAATGACAAAACTCACTTGTGCTCCTTCAGCCACGGATTGACGGCATACTTGGGAAGCGGCGGTCTGCCGGTCCCGGATGCCTTCTGCGGCCTCTGCGCGATGTATCCGTAGTCCTCAAGGAAGTCGAGAACCGGCTGGATGCTCTCCACGGTCTTGAAGGTCCGGCACATACGCATGGCGTCACGCCGGTCGAAGTGGTCGATGTTCCGCTCCTTGAGCTTCTGGAGGATCATGTCGGCGTTCTTGTACATCGCATCCTCGGGAAGAACGGAGTAGGCGGCCTGCGCGTGGTTCAGGAAGTACCTGCCAAGCCGGATCGCATTCTGCATGGTCTCGCCCGATACGGTGAGTGCGCTGTGGACGTCGAGGAAGTCGTGGCTCTGATAGGTGGCTGCCCGGCAGAGGAGCCCGGCGATGCGCAGCACGTTGCCGACGAGCTTTCCAGCCCAGTCGGCCATCTCCGCATAGCCGGTGGTGAGCTTGGGCTCCAGCCAGTTGGCGAAGGCTTCAAGCTCGCGGTCGGCTTCCGGGCTGAGCGTGATGGTCTGCGGCTTCTCCGGGTACTCGTCGTCCAGCAGGTTTACGACCAGACGCTCATAGGCGCGGTAGATACTGTCGGTCACGGCCTCGCTCCGGTAGCGCCTGCTTCCCACACTGGAGACGGGCATGCTGTAGAGGAACCTCGCGGTGAGCCCTCGTCCGCGGAAGGTCGTGTTGCTGAGGACCGCGGAGACGACGTTCGGCTGCGCCATCAGGAGGATGGTGAGCGCCGGGTCCATGATGCTTTCACTGTCACGCCCGATACGGTCGACGCGGATCGTGTCTCCCGAGTAGCCCTTGAGCATGACGTCGATGTTCACGTTCCGCGTGTAGATGCCGGAGAGCGTGTCGAAGATGCCGCCCTCACTGGAGATCAGCGAGGCGTGGCCGTGGTTGCTGGCGATGACGGAGACGAGCTTCTCGGTCGTAATATCATCCACATACAATTGCAGCGGATTCACTTCCTCGAAGTCGGCGACCTCCTGCGCGATGCGCTCAAGCTCCTCCGGATCGGCGTTGCCCTTGGCGACCTTCTCCTCGAGGGCCTTCTGCCTGCGCTCCAGCACGCGCTTCTGCATGCGTCCCGCCTCGACGGCAGCGGCGTTGGTCTTGTTGTATTCGACCTCGTAGTCGTTGACCGGCTGCAGCATCAGATGCAATACCGACGACTTCCTCTCGGACGGCGGTGCGATGACGATCACGTAGGTGTTGAGCGGCTCCACCCAGTCGGACTTGCCCTGAATCCGGTACTTCTTCTGAAGACAGGTCGACAGGACGCTGATTGCAATGCTGCCTGCCATGTCGACGCTGGTCTGCGTGCTCTCCGCGACAGCACGAACATAGTCGGCTATCGCCTGCGGGAGTGCGTCGACCGGGAAGGGCGCCATCGTGTACCGTGAGAACGGCAGCGGCTCGCTCCATCCGGTGTCCGGATTGTTGTACTCCTGCGGGCTCACGTAGCCGGGCTGGCTTGCGATCTTCGCATAGTATTTCTGTGCGCTTCTCCAGATGTGGTTCAGCTCCTCCGTGGAGAGCGGCGGCTGGCATTTCTCCGCTTCCGTGAAATACGCGTTCTTGGATTCCTCTGAATCGCCATAGCGTTTCATGGAGCGTACTGCCCAGTGGAACATCGTGTTGTTCCGGCTGCCCTCCGGAATCGTGGCCTGCTTCTCGTAGCCGCCCGGCATGTCCCTGTCGAACTCGTCGCCGAACAGGAAGTCCGTGAGCGTCTTGCCTCCGGGATGGAACTCGACCTCCGGGTTCCTTGTCCCGTAGAGGAAGCGTGCCGCGTCGAGCGCGTTCGCATCCAGGTAGGGGAAGATTTCGTGCAGGAGCTGTTTCAATGCGACGTACGCCTCGTAGTCGGTCATCGGATCGATCTGGAAGAACAGGTGGAACCGCGGCCTTGCGGATTTCCCGTCCTTGGGCCGCATGTTGTGGCGGCTGTAGTGGACGGCGAAGAAGACGCCGGGCAGTGCCTTCTGAATATCCGCAGGCGTCTTCCAGTCACGCTTGCTGTCGGAGTGGTCGTTGTCACAGTCGACCGGCAGGCAGTCCGAGGAGATGAAGTTGTCGTTGCCGCGATAGTTGTTCCTGTACTTGGCGCACACGTGGTCGTGCGAGACGGCTCTTTTGAAGCTCGCCTCGTCGGCGACCTCGATTGGGTGCGGGTAGACGCAGTTGGATTCTTGCTGGTAGGCGTCAGATGTATAGATGGTGAACATCAGTCGTACACCTCCTTCGATTCTTCCTCCAGCACCTGTACGATGAACTTTAGGGCCATGATCATGGTTTCAAGCTCGCAGTCACCGCCGAGGGTAACCTCGAAGCCGCCGTTCCCGTACCTGTCCTGGATCGGGTTCACACGGATATCCGTGCCGCCGAGATCTGTGACACGGAAGAAGGTGCGTCCGCCGTGACCGGTGTCGCCTCCCATATATCCGGTTGTTCCGGCCTCGGCCTCCAGCACGTTCGCGCTTTCGATCTCGCGGCTGTAGGTGGTGATGCTGGTTCCGTCGTAGAGCGTCCGCCTGTTTTCATTGATTGCATGCATGGTTAGACCTCCTTTAAATTCTCTGTGAAATAGCGCAGTCGGTATCCCTTCCAGCGGGCGTGTTTGATTTCCGTCGTCATACCACGCGATATGCGGTTTCCGAACACCCAGACCTCGGCACACTTGCTCATGAGCGCGTTCCCAAAGAAGAGTCCGAGCTTGCGCTCCGTTGGATCGCTGTCGTCAAGGAACTGCGGGAACAGCAGGTGCGGCGCAATCGGGATGTATCCCTGATCGACCACGAAACGGCAGTAGCGCCTTGCCGCCTCCACGTTTTTCTGGATGTTGCCCGTATATGGTGAGCAGACATAGACGATGGGACGGAAAGCCCGGAGCGCCTTCTTTTCCTCGAGCTCGATACGGCTCAAGGCCTCGCAGCATGTCGGGTCCGGATAGCCCTCAAAATTCCTGTAATCCAAACCGGTATCCTCCTTTCCGGCAGGCAATAGAAAAAGCGGCCTGCCTCTACTTCCCACTGGAGGAGACAGACCGCTTTTGACGAAACAGATTCAGTTTTTCTTATAGAAATCGCAGACGTACCCGTCTGCACGCAGCACCAGACCATCCGCCCAAGAAGGGGCGCGTCCCATCTGCTCGCACAATGCGTCGAGCGAGACGCGCGGATCGGCTTCGATGACAAGCTCGTCATGGATATGCATGCAGATAGCGCAATGCCGGAGCGTCTTCATCGAATTGCACAGGATGTCGCGGGAGGTGGCCTGCACGATGTTCTCCACAAACTTCGGACCGTACGATTCGAGGCGCTCCCATTTCTTCGTGCCACCCACGCCCTCGTAGGTGATGCACTCGCTGCCGAAACGGTTCATGCCGACCTTTGGCTTCACATACGCGAGGCTCCGTCCGGACGGCAGGGTGATGAACAGCATCCCGGACTGCCAGAAGAAGGTGAGCTTCCCAAGCCGGGTGGTGCGGTGGTTTTTCACGGCCTGCATGACGGCCTTGTCGACGTCCCACCAGAAGCGGACGATCTGCTGGTTTGCATCCCGCCACGAGGACACGATGTCCGGAAGTTCATCCTCGGAAAGTCCCATCTCGAGAGCGCCCATCGCCTTCAATGCGCCTGTCGAGCCGCCGTAGCCGCATGCCAGTTCAGCGATCTTACCCTTGGCGCGGAGCTCACCATTCACGCCGTGTTTGACGACCGGCTTGTGGAACATGCGGCTTGCTGTACTGCAGTAGATGTCCTCGCCGTTTGCGAATGCGTCGGATTTCCATTGCTCGCCTGCGTACCATGCGATGACTCTGGCTTCGATGGCGGAGAAGTCCGCCACATAGAACCGGCAGCCGTCCTGAGGTATGAACGCCGTGCGGATGAGCTGGCTAAGCGTATCCGGCACATCCTCGTAGATCATCTTTAAGGCTTCGTATTCGCCGGACTTCACAAGCGCCCGCGCAGCATCCAGGTCAGGCAGATGGTTCTGCGGCAGATTCTGCAATTGGATGAGTCTCCCGGCCCAGCGCCCGGTGCGGTTTGCGCCGTAGAACATGAACATGCCTCGCGCACGGCTGTCGGAGCATACGGCACGCTGCATTGTCTGGTATTTCTTCACGCTGGATTTCGCAAGCTGCTGCCGAAGTTCCAGCACCTCCGCAAGCTCAGGAGGAGCGGTCTTGAGCAGTGCGGCGACGGCTTTCTTGCCGAGGCTGTTGACCTCCATGCCGTTGTCGGAGAGCCACCGCTTCATCTGTTGGACGCTGTTCGGATTCTCCAAGTCCGTCAATTTCTGCATCTTCTCTGTGAGCTCGCTGCGGGAGCGGGTGTCCATGTCGAGGGCCTTTTCCACGAGATCCATGTCGATGCGCACGCCGCGGTCGTTGATCTTCTGATCGATGTGGTACTCATTCCACACGAAGTCCGGCACAGGAAAATTCCGGAGTCGCTTCTGGATCAACATCTCGACTTCGACATCTCGCTTGTTGTATCTCTTGAACGTTGCCCACTTGGCTGGATCATCGGAGGGCCGATTACGTGTCCTGCCGCCGTTTGCCTTGGTAGGTGCGCAGGGGACGGAGAAGTAACGAATCAGTGCCTTTCCCTCGTCCATCTTCTGGTCTTCGAGATTTAGGACTGCGCCGACTCCCTTTAGGGAGAGTGGGAGCCCCATTGTTGCTGCCCACACCATCGAGCAGCGCCAGCCCTGCGGATTCAGGAACCGGGCAGGCTCGGTCGACAGTGGATGCTTGTCGTGGAACGGATCAAGGCTTCGGCCCAGGTCACGCAGGTAGCGTGACAGGCAGACGCGTTCGAAGTTCGCGTTAAAGGCCCACTTGAGAACCGTGTCGTCGGTCAGGGCGTCCAGAATGTCCTCCGGGATCTGTTCACCGCAGGAAAGGTCGATGACCTGCACCGGTCCGTCGTCAACGCTGTAGCCGAACAGGAGAATTTCAAAGGAAGGCGACTCTGAATACTTGTATACGCCGCATTTGCCAAGACCGATGTCGGAAAACGTCTCGATGTCTATGCTGATTGTCTTCACATTTTTCACCTCAATTCACGAATAAGGCGGCAGAGAGATAGGTCCCTGCCGCCCGCAATACTTGTATGGTTTATGGCTTAGCCGCGATGCGCTTCAAGCTCCTTCATGCGGCGCTCGTGGTACTCCTTGTCACGCTCTTCCTGACGGAGCTTGAGCTCCTTGTCCTCACGGTAGGAGCGGGCGCTCGTGACCGAGATGATGATCAGGAGCGCGATGCCGCTGAGACCGAGCAGGTCGTAGATGATGTAGAGAATCATGTTCATAATGGTTTCCATTGGTTTGCCTCCTTAGTTCAGGAAATCGTCGTCGCTGTCGGTTGCAAAGTCCGCGAAGTCGGATTCAGCGCTGGCCTTGCTGCCGAGCGGTTCGCCGTCACGGATCTTCTGCAGGTTGTTCAGCCCGCAGGCGATACCGCGGTTGCCGGAGCTGTTGAACGCGTAGAACGTGATGCTGGCTCTGCCGTACACGCCGGAGTACACCTCGCTGCGGCTCATGATCGGGTTGAGATCCGCGTCCACGATGCCGGGAGCAGTCGTGGCGTTTGCGTTCACGAAGTAGGCGTTACGGTATGCCTCGTCGTCCGGGCGCTCCACATCGCCGTCACGAAGCGGCATCTTGATTGCGGAAAGGGCTGGCACAGACTTGCTGTTGCCCTTGAGCTTGGCTTCGCCCTCCTTGTAGGCCGCTTCGATGGCTGCCTTGATCTTGGCGACGGTCACGGTGTCGGATTTCGGGATGATGAGCGATACCGAGTACTTTGGCGTGCCACCGTTGATGGACTTGGGCTCCCACACGTTGGCGTAGGACCAGCGGGTGTTCACACCGGTGATGACCTTCATAGGATTGTGCATGGTTGTTTTACTCATGATCTTTTACCTCCATAAAATCGTTTTTGGCTGTATTCATCGCCGGACGCTTGTCTGAGTCCGGGACGAGGGTTGGTTTGCCCTGCGGCTTTTCGATGTAAGCCGACAGGAGTTCGTTGAACCGGTTCTTACCGAGGAACTTCTGCATGGCGGTGATGCTCAGTAGCTTTTGCTCGTACGGGTCGAATCCGGCGTTCTCGACTGCCGTTGCGACGGCGGTTTCATTGGTGTATTTGCGGACAGACCTGCCTTCGACGAGCTTGAAGCCGTGCCACTTTTTTCCGGAGAGTGCCTGCTGGAGCGCGTACTCCTTGATGTCGGACGCCCACAAGACCAACTCGTCCACCTGGGAGAGGATGGTTTCGATCTCCGCGTCGGAGAGCTCAGGCGGCAGCTTAAACTCGTACTGTGCGAGCTTCAGGTTCTCCTCGGCTCGCTTCCGGCAGATGGTCTTCGCCTTGCAGAACCGGCACCACGGGCCACAGGAGAATTCTCCATTGCCATTCCACGCCAGCTCCGCTGTGGGCTTCAGAACCTCGTTGGCCCATGCAAGCAGGTCCTTCTTGCTGATCTGCCATTCACTGATGTTCTGCCGCCTTGGCTGGTAGATGGTCATGCTGACCGTGTCGATGTCGTAGATATCGTCGAACAATTCGAGAGCACCGAGACTGTAGCAGGCCATCTGAGGATTGCGTTCCGCCGAGACCTCGACGCCCAGACCGTATTTCAGATCGATGATCCGGAGCGTGCCATCCGCGATGATCAAGGCGTCGGCGGTGCCGAAGCCCTGCTTCACCCAGTGAGAGAAGTTCACACGCTGTTCAACCAGAACAACCGGATCAGCGCATGTCTGCTTCGCATCCTCTACCTGCTCCAGCACGTAGGCGACATAGCCTTCCGTGGCCTCCTCCATCTCCTCGTTGTAGTAGTCGAGGCTCTCGGTCGGATCCTCCGCCGGGTAGCCGAGCGCCTTGCGGAGCTTGAATTCGGCAAGCGCGTGAGCGCAGGTGCCTTCGGCGGCGTAGCTGCTGCCTTCATCCTTGAATCCCTCGCTTAAGCGTACGGAAGGCGGGCAGTGAATCCACCTGTCCGAGCTCGATGCGGAGAGGACCGCGTGCTGTCTTTCAGAATTCATTGAGTCCCTCCACATCGAAGAGCAGGGCCTCGTAGTCGTTCGGATCGACAGCCGACAGCTTGCTCGCACCGTACTTGTGGAGCAGCTCGCGGATCTGTGCCGTATAACCTGCGCGGGACCGTTCGGCAAGCACCTTCCGCACATCCTCCAGCTTCAGCTCCTTCTTCTCAGACTCAGCCTGCGGAGCTTCCGGCTCGGGAGCAGGTTCCTCCGTGGTGCCGGAGAACTGCTTGTAGAGCCAGTCGGCTGCATCATTGATAGCAGCGGCTGCATCGCGCAGGTCTTTGATGGTCTGATCCATGTCTGCCATTTTTGACATTCTGTTTTCCTCCTTCCATTGATTTGCTTTCTGCTGCAAGAACACTCAGGTTCCTTGCTAGTCTTGCGGATACATGGCTTATCGCGATAAGAACTGCGATGGTTTCCGTGTCCGCGGGACTCCTGTTGCGCGTCTTGTTCATGGCGTCTGCCTCCTTTCCGGAGCAGATTTCTGTGCTCCTTACACTTCCCACTGGAGGCAGGGCACGCGTTTTGACGAAGACGGAGGGAAGAAATTCTGAAAAAGCTCCGACCGCCATTTCAGGCAGCCGGAGCCGTGGGCTTTAGAACCAGTCCGGGAACTGTTCGGACATCGCTTCGGGGAACTCCTCACAAAGTTTCTCCCTGGCTTTTTCCAAACGGGACCGGAAAGTCGTCCGCTTGATGCCGATGATGTCAGCGATGGCTTCATCGGAGAGACCGTCCTCGCGGAGCTTGCCGATCTGGATGGCTTCCGGCATGAGCTCCTGCAGACGCTTGAGCAACTGGGCGAGCTCGGCTTCATCGGCGAGCACCTCCTCGATGAGCGGCGCGTCGTCCGGCACGTAGTCGCCGAGCGTTCCCCCGCCGTCAGGCAGAGGATCATCAAGGGAGACGGTCGTGCTGTTGTGGAATTCGCAGTCCGGGCAGTTGCCGTCGCACAGCCACCATTTGCTGCGCGGACAGAAGCATTCGCCTCGATACTGCATGCGCTTCCTGAGCGCTGTGCGCCAGCGGTCATACTCGCGGTACTGGTCCTCCGGGACCTCGTACCAGGTGCGAGTGGTCTTGTCGTAGATGCGTTTACTCTGGTTGTCATTGGTTTTCATGTGCGATACCTCCGTTCGCTTCTCCCGAACCGGAGGCCGCACAAAAAAAGCGTGGCAGGCCAGACGGAACGGGAATTCAACTCGTTTCGTTCGGCCAGCCACGCTCGTAGACTGGTTTCTTATTCACTTGTGACCGCTATGGCAGCTCGAGCCACCTCTGTGCACCGGGGTGAACCGCCATGACGGTGAGCCTTTTAACGCCATACTCAGGGCAATGCAAATTACCTAATTAGCGAAGATCCGCCTCTATGGCGTAAAGCTCGCTGAATACGTCCGGCAGATCCGCCGGATCAAGATCCTCGGCGCCATGAGCGCCGTAACGCTGGAATACGGAATCAATAACCTCTGGCCCGATTTCAGAGGAGATAATGGAAGCTGACTCCTCGATGCTATTGATGTAGTCCTGTTTACTAATGCTTGACATACTTTGTCTCCTTGTTTTGCTGGCTCCTCTTCCAGAGAAGGAGACCTGTTTTTTGCTTTGCGAGGCGCCTCACTGGATAGCGACTGATCGGTTCGCCTTTTGACTCCTCACGCTTTCTTGTTTGTGTCCTTAACGCAAACATTTAGTTTGACTTTTGAACGTCATCGTGCTATACTTATTTGGTAGTCTTATGCATGGCACGACTCCGTCTCTGAAGTCGCTTTTAATATACGAAATCGGATTTTTGACCTGGGGATAGTTTGGTACGGCATGGTACGGCGTGGTACGAAAGTTGTGAGGAGGGATGGCATTGGAATTCAAAACCTTGTTCCAGATTTTGAAGAAGCATCTGGCTGATGGCTACGATGTACCTCATTTCTTTCGTGATCTTATGGCTATGTTGACAGAGGTTACTGAGGAGGAATGGGGAACTTCAAAAGATCCTTCCCAAGCGGGGAGAGATAAGTCTTTGCGCAGTTACGCAAAGCGCGGGCTACCTAAGAAGCTGGCACAAACAATCGTCTATAGACTTACTCCAGAGAATGTGGTTGATAGCATCAACAGCCATGGTGAAACGCAGCGGCGATTACTTGCGGAAGATTTGGAAGGATATGATCCCGATATAAACGCCGATAATGTTGCCGAGAAAGTTGCGGCTTGGCTGGTGGAAATAGTTCAGGTCTCTGCTGGACTTGTCCCACAGGACGAACTGACAAAGCAGAAACAGCAGCAGCTTGACGCACAGCTAAAAAGCAAATATGGCGACTACCTGCTTGCCGAAGAGGAAAACCATTGTGCGTTCCCCGGCTGCGGGCGCGAACTTGTGCTGACTAAGGACGGCAGAATCTCCTACGCATATGAGGTAAGTCTGATTGATAAAGTTGCACCGGCAGTTCCCGACAATCTTCTGGCGATGTGTCCGCAGTGCCATGCAACCTATCTGCTTGATTCCAACAAGAAGCTATGCAAGGAACTTCAGGAGACAAAAAAGGTACTGGCAACGCATAGACAGAATGTGCACATGCTTGATGACCTTCCCTTGGAAAAAGGAATCGTCAGCGTGATAACGAGAATCGCCAAACTGAATGAAAAGGATCTTGCAGATGCGTCGCTTGATCCAAAGGAGATAAAGCAGAAGCTCGATCCGACAAAGGACACAGCCATCTACTATGCGGTGAACAATTACGTCGGCGTTTACTTTGTACGAATCAGAGAAATTATGATGAATCTTGATAAGCGCAGCGTCATTGACTACGAGGAAATCCAAGATCAGATGCATGCGCTGTACCGCCGCTTGAAGAAGGCGAAGAAAACTCGCCTTGAAATATTCAACGAGATAACGAACAAGGTACATCGCGTCTCGCTGCAGGATGAAATCTACTGCCAGATCGTGGTTGCCTACTTCGTTCAAAGCTGTGAGGTGTTCGATGCAATTACCGAATAAGCTTTATTCATATGAAGAAAGCACCCTGGCATTGTTGCCGAGGGTGCTGAACGAACTGAAAAACGGGTCAGTTTCTGCGGGAGAGCTGTATCTATCGCTGAAGCATAGCCTGAAGGATCCTACGGATTTTCTATCCGCAATGGACTGCCTCTACGCTTTGCGGGCAATAGACATGAGCGATGACGGGGAGGTTTCCATATGCTTAAAGAAATGAGATCCCCGGCCTTCAGAATAGATGGTGAGGAGAGACCGCCGATAACTTTTCACGAGGGATTAAATGTTGTCCTTGGAATGGGAAACGGCAAGAATTCAATAGGAAAGTCCTCTGCAATGCAGGCTATCGACTTTGTGTTCGGTGGAAGCACCTATGTCAAAGGCGACGGCGTAAAGCATGTGGGGCACCATACGATTTTCTTCACGTTTGAATTTGACGGGCAGGAATACCGCTTTGCAAGAAATACCGGTGATCCGGATATTATTCAGGTGTGTACAGACGGATATGCCTTGACCGGAGAGACGAAGGGGAAAAGCGAATTTGTTGAGTGGCTTAAAGGAAAATATGACCTTGACTATCCCGGCTTGTCTTTCCGTTCTACACTGAGCAGTTTTTTCCGGATGCATGGGAAAAGCAATGTGAGCGCCCAGGAGACTCCACTGTATGGTGTGCGCGGGGACAGCATGCAGAAATCATTGGACCGGCTTGTCAAGTTGTTCAATCGATATAAGGACATTGAGGCTTCCAACGCCAATCTGAGGGAACAGGACGATAAGCTCACCGCATACAAGGCTGCACGGAAGTATCAGTTTGTCTCCGATCTCGTTGGCGGCGACAAGCAATATGAAGCGAATTCCGCCAAGATCCGCTCTCTGCAGGTGGAACTTGATAATCTCACTTCCGAGCAAGTGGAGGTGCATTCTGAAGAGGATATCGAAAAGCAGCAGAAGAAGGCCGAGCTTCGTGGACGAAAGCTTAAAATCGAGACGCAGATCGAGGCAAAGCAACGTCGATTGAATCTGCTGGATATGAGCCTTGAGTATGGCCTGTATCCGACACAGGCTGATCTGAAATCCCTGCAGGAGTTCTTTCCTGACGTGAATATCCGGAAGCTTTACGAGGTGGAGAACTATCATCAAAAGCTCGCCAGGATTCTCGATGACCAGTTTGAAAGCGAAAAACAGGCTGTTCTTCTTGAGATCGCGGATTTGGTAGGACAGAGAAAAGATGTCAGTGAGCAGATAAAGGCACTCGGATTTGTGGGAAACATTTCCAAGGAGTTCCTTGACAGGCATTCAGAGTTAAAGGGAACCATTGATGCGTTGAAAGCACAGAACGAGTCATATTTGACACTTCGAGATTTGAAGGAGGCAAAAAAACTCGCGAATGATCAACTGAAAAATGCCATCCGGCAGGTCCTAACTGATATCGAGCAGACCATCAATGCAAAGATGGCCGAATACAACAGCACGTTGTATTCAGAACACCATAACCCGCCAAAGCTGACGATTAAGGAATACAATAGTTTCACGTTTGAAACTAAGGGAGACGACGGAACGGCAGCGGCTTACAAGGGAATGATCATATATGATCTTGCGATTTTGAACACTACTGGCCTTCCAGCAATCGCACATGATTCTTTGCTCTATGGTGATTTGAGTTTTGAACTGGTAGAGGGAATCATGAAGCTGTACATGCAGAATAAAAAACAGGTGTTCATTTCATTTGACAAGCAGGAGGCACATACTCCTGAAACGCAGCGGATACTTGAAGACCATACAGTCATAAGGTTATCTGATGGAACCGGAAAGCTATATGGACAGTCATGGGATACAGAGACAGAGGATGAGTCATGAAGAGAAAAATGAGCTATAAGAAACTGTGGAAGTTGCTGATTGACAGAGATATGAAAAAAACAGACCTCAGAACAGGAGCGGGTATCAGTTCGTCTTCCCTCGCTAAGCTCAGCAAGGACGAAAATGTCACGACAGATGTTTTGCTGCGGATATGTGACTCGTTGGATGTAGATTTGAATGATATAGCAGAAACTGTGCCTGAAGGTGAAACAGTTGTAGAAGTAAGAGCTGAGAAACGCAGGCGAACGGCAACAAAACAACATAGGATTGAAAGAACCTGATGAGGATATGATAGAGATTTAAATTCGCAGGCACAAAAGGACTTATAAATAAGCTTTCTAATTTAAGCTGATATTACATAGAGAAGAGGATACTTGCAGATGCTTAATAGGGAAATTCCCTTTAGACCAAAGCTTGAGGGCGATTTTCGAATTCGGTTTTACAATGCTGTATCAAGCATTACTGAACAGACTTCGCTTTTTGAAATCGAGCAAATAGCCAACGATGAAATAAGGTGGGTGCAGGATGAGTGCACCTATAATTTGGAGCAAAGAAAAAAATATAGAGCGATATGGATGCTTTTCCGCGATTTAACGAGAGCATCCTGGAAAGCGTGCTACCGAGATGGCGTTTTATATATGAGCTTACCTAGCCTGAATGGGGCCAATTTCCACGACAGCTCATCTCCTGAGGTAAAAAGCTTATTGAGGAAATGGATGAGCGAAAGCCGCCACGAGCGCTTGGTTTCATACACTGATTTTATTCAACGGATGGAGCGCAAGAATTCAAGCGGGCATAGCATAGATGAACTTATTGCTGATGGACAAGAATTAAGCAATAGACTAAGGAAAGCAAAAGATGGCGCTATTGATATTTCTGAGGCAGTAAAACCGTATTTACAGCTAGTAGTTGAAAATGAAAGAGATGAGTATACAGGCATAAAGACATCTGAGATATGGAGATATTTTCGCCTTACGTGGTCAACCCCTGCAGAAACCACGCCTGGAAGAACTATGCAATATCTTATTAGAGACGCAGCTCATCCCATGCATGCAGTTATGGGTATTGCTTCTCTTGAAAACTGTGCAGTTCAGATTACATGCCGCGATGATTTCATTGGCTGGAATCAGAAGGCTTTTATTGATCGAATCACAAAGCTGAACTCCGAACAGGCACGTGCTGAATTTGACAGACTTTTGAATTACATAGAAGTTGGCATTTCAGGGATTGATTATGAGGAACTTTGTACACAGGCAACTGTAGATAATCCGACGGATGAGGATATACAGCAACTGCTCGATATTGCCACAAGTGCTGAGCAGCGTAGGCAGGAGTTACTAAAAAAAGGTGTAATTGACGGTATAGATGAGGAAGATAAAAGCGATCTAGGGAGCATTTCAAAAGAAACCGAGGATGCGCTTTACAGAAGAAAAAGAGCGGAGCAGTTAGGACGGCTTTTGATGGCAAAAAAAGAGCTTTTAGCTGTTTATAGGTCTGAGGATTTTAATTCGATTTGGGTAGAGTTCTGTAATAGCGAGGTAGGAAATTCCTCTATAAGAACAGCTTTGGTTGCTCAAAAGACTCAACATATCGGGTCAAGCTTAATGGAACTGAATGTTTGCGGTGCTATACCACCATATAATGAAATCCTTGGAGGAAAGCTTGTCGCGCTACTGGCATTATCTCCGCAGGTAATACACGATTATAAGGAACGCTATTCAAATAAGGCTAGTATGATTGCAAGCCGACTTAAAGGTGAGGATGTCGTTCGCCCTGCTGATTTGGTGTATGTGGGAACTACATCCTTGTACTATGTTGGCTCAAGTCAATATAACAGATTAAAAATACCTGGAAGCATATTTAATGACGACTATGATGTTGTATGGAAAAAGCTTGGTATGACAATTGGCTATGGCACAATGCATATTAGTAAGGCCACAACCCTTAGCCTTACTGAGGCAACAAGCGAAGGCTTTACTCGTATTAACCATGTATTTGGTGAAGGCGCAAGTCCTAAGATGCGTCTTTTGACGATGGCCATCCGTGAGTTACTAGAGTCAACAAATGAGGACTCAAAGGATTTTTCAAAGCATGCCATGTCTCGAATTGTTTATGGTGCTTGTTTAGCCAAAAATACAGTGCAGTACTTAATGGGTGAAGCAGATAAACCTGATTATTACACTGATGTATCAAAATATCAGGAAGGGACACAAAAAATAATAGATTACTGGACAAATCGATGGTTGAAAAGCAGATTGAATTTTGAACCGATTTACCAGAGAATCCGCGATTTTGATAAGAAGAACCTGATGGTTGGATATCAGATTAATGACGATGAAAGATGGAAATTCGAGAAACTCGAGGAGGTGCCACAAATGCCAGCTAATGATGAGAATAAGGTTGGGCTGCAGTTTGTCCGTGATTTCTATAGAGGAATGAGCGCCTATGCGGATCATATCGCCCCAAAACTCCTCACGGGAATTCATCTAAAGACAAAATTAGATGATGCTGTCCTTAATGCGGCAAGGTCTGGAAAAGACGTTGTTCTCACTGGGAATCCAGGAGATGGAAAAACGCACATTATCCGCATGCTGAAGGATCAGCTAGAAAAACTGGCTGTTCCGATGGTAATCGAGCTTGATGCGAGTACTCTATCTGACGAAGAAATATATTCTCATTGGGAGCAGGCTCATAAGGATGGCAAGGCGTTTATCATAGCAATAAATGCCGCAGTTCTTTATTCGGTTTATAAAAGCCATCCTGCGTTTGGATCTGTTAAAAATGCATATGGACAAATGGCGGATGCGATAGTCTTTCACAAAAAAGATATTGATACTAGCTCGCTTGTCGTATTTGATCTTAGTAAACGAGAGGCGCTCACGCCTGAAATACTTAGTCAGGCCATCCTTAAAATGACTGATGAAAGCCACTATAGTGAGTGCAGGTCCTGTCCACTAAGATCAAACTGTGTGGTGCATAAAAACCGAGCGCTGCTGAGAAATGATCTTTTCCAGCAAAGGCTTGGCTTAGTATTAGAGCGAGTGTCGCTCAGAGGATATCATGCAACTATTAGAGAAATTCAAAGCTTCATTTCTTATTTGATTTTCGGTGATAGAAGTTGTAAGCAACTGAACCAGACTGCAGGGAACAGTGAATACGACCTTGTTAACCTCATATATTCAGGTAAAGGCGCGTTGTTTGACGAGATTGGAAAAGCTATCGATCCTGTCAATATTTCTCATCCTATTTGGGATGAGAGGATACTACTAAACGACATTGATTCAAACTCATGGATTGAAGGCTTTGAGGTTCCGGCAGAGGCCATTGCCTATGATAATGAAGACCTTTTCAATCTTAGGAAAAGACAGTTCTTCTTTTTCAATCAGTATGGGGAGGATCTGCTTTCTATTCTTGATGATGATATATCCAGATTCAGGACTTTTCTTCAGCAAGATGATGGAAAGATAATCAAGGAGTTAATAGGGAAACTTAATAGCTTTTTTGGAGCGACTAACGCTTCTAATTCGCGGTTACAAATATGGACGGGACATCGATACAACAATGAACCAAGAAAGGTACTTATCTCAGTTGGAACTGTAAAGAAAAGTGAATTAAGCATTGGCCATCCCAGACTTCTGTCGAGTATGCAGGAAGGAATTGATATGCTTCCTAATTATATTCGATTGGAGAAGAAGTCCTCTCCTAATACCTTTCTAAAGGTGGATTTTGAGATGTACCTTTTGCTTAATGAGGCTCAAAGAGGTGTCCCTGTTTTGTTTACGGAATCTGATCTAGTAAAGAAGGTATGGCGGTTTATCGAACAACTACAGTCATATAGTAGTATTGATGATGAAGATATAGTTGATATTGGCCTGATGGATGTTCAGAACAAGAAAACCATTATGGTGAGCCTTGACAGGGAAGATAATAAATATTCATCGATTGAAAGCGAAAAAACAAGGGAGGCATAACTGTAATGGAAAGAATATACCTACGCGAAGCACGTGGAGATGTTGATAAAAAATATGTTGGATTTACTCCCAATGGGTCTGCAGTTAAGCCGGTCCATATTGCGGGAGGGTCTCTACGCTGTATCTACGGTAAATACAATCGCACGCGAAATATAAAGAAAATGGCACTTGTTTCTGATGCGAAGGGTAATGTGCCTTCTGGGAATGACGCTGATACGATTTATCAGGAGTTAGAGAATAAGGAATTAATTGAAGATAACGTTACAGAAAACTCAGTCGAATCTATGCGAAATGAAATGCAAAGACTGCTTTCTGTAGATAGAGGTGTTTATGTCGTTAAAGGATTGAAGGATGGGATGATTTCTTACTCTGCTGGTTCAAAATACTTTTTGACTAGTAAGGCGATGTATGAGGATGCTGGAGAATTTATGGGAAGCATCGTTAGAGCCTATTGTCCTGACCTTGCGGAGTATATAAGTGAACTTCTTGATAAAGGAACAGATGCAATTACTCTGTTATTTCAACCTGTTCTTGAGGCTGACATGGAGGAATTCACTGACCAGAATCAATATGAGGATATCCCTGCGTTTCAGAGCATGAATGACCAAATGAAAAGGTTTACCACCGGCATTGCTGAAGCCGGTTCATGCCTGTTGGACAATCTGCGGCATCATCCGAATCCCTTGACACAACTGAGGCTTTTTAACTTTTTTTGCATCTTTAACTTGATTAGATATATGGCCCTGCTAGAAGCCTTTTATTGTGGTGAGTCCGTTAGACCAATCCTTCTTGATTTTAGCGGTAAAAGTCAAAGCTTTAGCAGCGTTGCTCGTGCCTCAGAGATGTCTTATACGCAAATGTATAAATCCATCAACAGATTTTATGCGTGGGGCTATGCAAAATGGCTTGAAGACGACAAGGGATATACAAAGGACGATCTCTTAAACTCCGAAACTCCAGCATATGAGGAAGGTAAAAAGGTATCGAAAACGAGCAAGGAGGAATTAGATGCCTTGTGGACGCTTGCAAAGGAACGAGCGAGTACCCTTGATGGGGAGGAAATGTATACAGCGTTTGGCGAGACAATGTATGACATGCTTGCGCTGGAGGCCTCTTCACATCCGGTTAATTATTTGAGAGCACTCGGTAACTTATCAGGGATTCTTTACCCGCCTGACAAATTCCATCCGAATAAGCGCTTTGTTGTTTCGCAGGATATCTTAGAGATGCTCCTGAGGAGTTGCGTTAAATCAAGTGAAGTAATAAGTGGTCAGGATATCAGAAAACGTCTATGGGACCGCTTTGGCATTATTATAGGCGGCGGACAATTTGAAATGACGACTCTTCACCAGAGTGGCATGATCCTTCAGATCGACGAAGATGCTCTAGAAGATAATTTCTCTGCCTTTGCATCTGTTCTTGAGTCAATGGATTTTGCAGAAATCATGGCAGATGGCATTTTGCAGATCAGATTAGGAGGCACTGAAAATGATAGATAAGCAAGAACTTGTTATAGAACTTCTCGGTCAGCACCTGGCGGCATTAAAGGTTGGCATCATTATTAAAGGGGTAGATGGAATCTCTCCTGAATCAATAATTGCTGGCCTAGCATCAGATAGTCAGCACTTATATGGAGCAGCTATAGGATACGATGGGGTAAAGGAGCATGCAGAGAAGAACTACGATATTACAGATTCTATAGAAAAGGCAGTTCTATGGAGGAGTATTCCGGAGTGTGCGGGGCGCATAGTCGTTTTTATAAAAACAGATACTGACAAGCTTCATTCTCTGTCAGAATTTGAAAATATAAGTACAAGAGACATCTCTCGCTATTTACTTGAGAAGCAGGTAAACAGCAACAATAACACCCCTACAAATAATTTTTGGTCAGCTTTAGAAAAAACCTCTGACTACTACACATTCGAAGCTGTTGAAGATTTTGTTAATGCAGTCGCGAGAAGTAAAAGGCCTGAGGACGCAATACCTAAAAACATGTGGCGATTAAACTTGCTTGAGGATAATGACATCCTTGGCACGAAGAGTAAGCCAGAGGATCGCCTTGCTCAAAATCGAGATATGATTTTTGCTATTGGGCAGCTAAGTGAAGATTCAAGAAAAAAGCTTAGCCGTTCGCTCGTTCGCTCGAAGGCAAAGGACAAGGCTCGCTTGCAAGCAGCTTATCGTAGCTTACAGAATTTTTACAAGTATGGTAATCAGGATACATTAAAGGATCTTGACCTTACTACTGTTCAAGAGCTCTTTTCCGCCTCACAGAAGAAGGAGAAAGTGAAGAAGAAGGAGACACCTAATCCAACCGATGGTCCGGATTCTGACGAGCCAGATTCCAATACTCCTATTCGTCCTAAGGAACTTGATAGGTTGGTTTCTGATGCCATCGTTTTTGGCGATGATGAGGAACAAAGGGATATAAGCAATCTTCTAGAGGAGTTGGATAAGCATTACGATACTGAGACTGAGGAAAATGATGATTCAATTCCTCCTATCGGGGGTATTTTCGAAGATCGTAGTATCGCTCTTGATACGCATCAGACAGATTTAAGGAAACTCGTTGGTAAGTTCTGCGGCCTAAATTCATGGGGCGGCATCATGGAGACAGACGAAAGTGTCCTGAAGGATGCTATTTCCGCAGATATTAACGCTCTACATATATTCGACCCTGAGAGTAAAGATGCTGTCATTTCGTTTGTAGGAGGCATAGACGGAAATCAGCCTTTATTTGATTTTATTAAGCAGTTTGATGAGCAATTTGACAGCAAAGGTCTGGAGACTCTTGAGAGATTCACTCCAATAATTGACAATCTTAAGATTGCAAGAAAAAGCCTTCTTACACATCTTGACCTGATTATGTATCATCCAGTTCTTTTGTTTGGCGCATCTGAAAAGAGCAAGAATGATCTCATTGAATATATTCAGGCCTGGGAGCGGCTATATCACGCTTTCTGCAACAATGAACCTACCATGAGGCAGATAAGTCCGGGCGGAACAAGTTTTATTGCAAGAGCGATATTGCTATTAGACATACTATACGTAAAAACTCCAAAGGAATGGAAGGGTATTTTATTGCCGCTTCATCCTATTTATTTGTGGCGGTATTATGAGGTCTTCAGGACACTCCCCAATAAAAAAGCCACACTTGCGGAAGAGGATAAGGAAGCACTAGCAAAGGTCCTAACTCAATTGCCACAGGTTTTAAGTTTTATTGTTGCTAATAATCTCGTGACAAATACTTCTGAGGATCGTATTCTGCCCTGCTCTGGTAGTATTGAAATGCTACCAACGTTTGAAAACAAGACGAACCGCTACCTGGGAAATGATGGGACAGAATCGATAGAGGAAATTCTTACAAGATGGATTGGATTCGCTCCATATACAAGAAACGAAATCAGAATTTGCTCTGTTGATGCGCCGGACTTGATTGGAATAATCCGTCAGGTCAAGCATTTTATGGATAAAAATGAAGTAAAAAGAGTCGTTTATGATGTTTACCTTACGAGAAATCAAAATGGAAACACCGAGCTTTCAAAGCTTGATTATTCTGGCAAGGACTACGAAATAGGTGAATTTATAAGAAATGATCGAATTGCAATTAGCATACATAATTGCAAGGATTCTACCGAAGTTAAAGTGGCATTAGAGTTTAGGCCGGTACATGTGGCTTTTTACTTTGATCAATCCTCGTATTCCATCGAGTATGGCCCGAATAGTCACAACCTGTATATTAATCCGCTTGTTATCACCTATGAGTATGACTTTGATGAGATTCAGCATAAAGGAACAATCTTCCCTTCATCTGAGTCTGAATCTGGACTTATAGGAGACTATAACAAGCTATTAAGGTCAGCGGACATTATAAGTAACAATATGAATCCGAGGACAACATATAATGGAAATGCAGACATGACTGCTGTTGTTTCTACCATAAAGGATGCGCAGACCCAATGGCTCGTTGTAGCGGATAGAGATACAAATAACTATCAGCCTCAGTCCGCTATTCCTATTGGTGAGATGCAGTACGACAAGCGAATGGTTAATGCTTGGGCGGCAGACAATTCAAGAATAATTACGCAGTATTTGGATCTTCTTCGAGGCTATAACCTCTATCCTAAGAAGGACACACTTGTTGATATATTGCGTCAATTTGGACATATTGCTTCGAACGGGTTGATTAGCATACCGAGGTTCGGCGCTGATACGCAGGCAATAGACAATAAGAAGAAGGGTTTAATAGGAACACTTTTTGCAGCGTCCTGGTATATGAAAAAGTATGATGACGCCCTTGTTGCATCATTAGATGACGATAAGGCTCGCCTTTGGCTGCAAGATAGCAAATATGGAAATGAAAGAGCTGACCTTGTAGGTCTTCATTATGATGCGGTTGAAAACAAGCTTTATGTTGAGCCCATTGAGGTCAAGACTAGAGATGAATCTCCAGATGCGACAATAACTAGAGATGAGGCCGATTCCAAGCACTTTAACATCTCAGGTCATGCCGCAGAGCAGATAGCGTCTATGGTTGAGCTGTTGCGGGAAATTTTCTACTCGGATAAAAACTCAATGGATATGTTTACCTCTGCGCGGAGAGAGGTTTTGAAGTATCAAATTGTTTCTGAGTGCTTCAGAAATGTGCATGATTCTGATTGGCAAAAGAGATGGTATCTAATCTTGAAAAAGGCCTTCGGTAGTGGCGAAAGCGAAGGACTTAAGATTGAAGTTTCTGGAATTCTTCTTCATATAAAGTTGAACGAGGCCTCTGGAGGCGAACATATACCATGTAAGAATCCTGATTACGACGATTGCTCAATAGATTACTGGAAATTAACGGCAAAGGAAATACAACACGATATCCTTGGCGAGGAAACCAAAATAAAGGAATCAATTACTCCGGATTTTGACAATTCTGAGGAATCTGATAAGGAAACTGAATCTAGTGATGACGCCTTTATTGATACTGACATAGAGGTAGCGAAGGACGAAATGGTGCCTGACAATAATGCAGTAGGACTGTATTCTAGGGATTTTTCTGATCATGGTCAAAAAGTACCGATGGTTGCTGAGGGGAATCCAAGCAGTGCAAGCATTCTCAGAGATTCTGGTCCTACACCATATGAGACTAAAAAAAATGCTGAGAAGGAAAATAATGGTGTCAGCCGCTCCGAGATAGATCGGTTGGTTAAGGATTTTAGGCGCTCGTGTGGTGACTATCATGTTACGCTTAAGGAATGCAATGCAGAGGATACTGTTGTTGGCCCAAGCGTTATAAGGTTGAAATTCAAGCTTGGGCGAGGACAGGCCCTGCAGGGACTGCAAAGTCATCTCGAAGACATTGGCAGAGAAATGAAGAGGACAGGCGTAATTATTCAACAGGTGCCAAATTCTGATGAGCTCTTATTGGATGTGCCGAGGCTTAAACGAGAAAAGGTACTGTTTAGGGATGTGATTGGCTCATTACCAAAGGTCACTTCACCTGAGCAGTTGTATTTCCCGTTAGGAAGAACTCCTAATGGTACGGATCTTTTTGAGGATCTTGGAGAGATGCCACATATGCTTGTGGGAGGAAGTACTGGCTCTGGTAAATCAGTATTCCTTTTCTCAATGCTTGCCGCGATGCTGATGACTCATCCTCGAAAAGAAGACTTGCAATTAATTCTTTCTTCAGCAAAGCTGGAGGATTTCATCCATTTTGCTGGGCTTCCCCATTTATACTCTGGCAGTATTATTTCAGATGCTGAGGAGGCCACCCGCGTAATAAAAGAGGTGGTTTATGAAGAGTCTGAGCGCAGAGGGAAGCTATTAGCTGATGCAAGAGTTGCTAACATTATAGAATACAACAAAATTGCAACTGAGAAACTTGCTCCAATTGTTGTTGTAATAGATGAGTTCGCGGATTTGGCGGACCAATTAGAAACAAAGAAGGAGCAGAATGCTTTTTATAAGCCTGTACAGCGCATAGCGCAGGCTGGCAGGAGCAGAGGAATTCATCTCGTTATATGTACGCAGAGGCCAGAAGCTAAACTGGTTCCTTCAACGACAAAAGCTCAATTGAATGGCCGAGTTGCGTTGCGTGTAAATGATGCCATTTCTTCTAGAATGATTATTGAGGAGCCTGATGCCCAGTATCTACAGAAGCATGGAGACATGATATATAGAAATGGTGATGTTATAGAAAGAGCCCAGGGATATTTAATCGAAATCCCTGAGTTGGACGAAATAGTTCAAAACGTAATAGACGGGAAGTATTTGAAGAGGTGATTACTGATGTCTGAGCCGGAGGTTAAATATGGCATATTTAAGACAGAAATCAAAAACCGTTTTCTGTGCACTGTGAATGTCGACGGGATAGACACACTATGCTATATTCCCTCCTCCTGCAGATTAAGTAACTTTATTAATATGAAAGGCCGAATGGTTTTGCTGTTGCCTATAAAGAAAGAAAATGCACGGACGAAATATTCCGTGTATGCCATTCAGTACAGACGAGGCTTTGTACCCGTAAGCTTGTCGAGTGTTAATCAAGTTATAAAAAACGAGCTTAATAGAAGAATTTTCTCTTTCTTGGGTAGCAGAAAACAAGTTTTTGGTGAAAAAAGCATTGATGGTTATAAGAGCGATCTTTATATAGAAGATAGCGATACAGTCGTTGAAATTAAAAGCATTCTTTCTTTTGGCAAGGAAGCTTTGTTTCCAACCGTATCCTCAGAGCGGGCTAATCACCAGTTAGAGAATATCAGGGAACTTCTTCTGAATGGACATAAAGTATGCTATATGTTTATTTCTATGTATGGAGGTACAAAGCAGATAACCGTTAATGAGGAGCAAACAGAATACTTTTCTCTTTTTAGGAAATGTATAGAGGTAGGCATGACGGTTCGTGGTTTTTCCTTATATATGGATAATGGCGTGCCAAAGGTGAAGGCAACAGTCAAATGCATCTTTTAAAACCCGTTCATTTGAATTAAACCTTTCAACGATAGCCATACTTTTCAACAATTGCAGATTGGGGGTGTCGCTTTTGACTACAGCTACCGCAGCAGCATATGAATACAGAACCAGAAGTGCACTCCCGCACCATGCCCTGAAACGCAGAAAAGCCCAGAAACTGCGCGGTTTCTGGGCTAAAAGTACATACGGGCATTGTATCAAAGATTACGTCTTGTTAGATACGGCACGAGTGTCGGAATTAGATGTCATGCATAGGAATCTTTTAACGATGGATGCGCAGAACCGCTGAAAGAATGCTGGTCGGACATTCATGGCGATTGAAAAACCGGACATTGAAGGTATGTTAGAACTAATTTGGTAGGGAAAGTAACAACCCGAGAAGCAATAAGAAAAGCAACTTGATCGCTGACCGACCAAGTCGATGACAGATAGGGTTGAGATCGTAATGACGCGGCGCCGAACTGCAGGAGAGCAGGTTGAGACGATGGCCTCCCTCCTGCCCGCAGTATTATAGGTAGAAAAAGCCTTTGGATAAATTTCCGCAAACGCCGAGCACCTGTAAAAACGCCGCTTTTCGGCTTTGAGCAGTTCCCGCAAACGGACGGAAATGTGTCCAAAATCCAGACATCAAGGTGCTTTTCTCAAGCCATGTGGAGACGGTAGTATTGATGTCTAAGATGAAATGATAAGGTGTGAAAAAGGCTTGATTTCAGGTCTTTTTTGCTATCGAGATTATGGAAACATTCAATCAAAGGCCTTAACATAACGCTCTGCGGAAACAGTGCAACGAAGACTTGCCTGAAAAAGTGTGTATAGTTTAGACGCCGATTTAGATGTCGGGCATTAAAACAGTGGTTTAGATGTCAGAGAGAGTTTAGGTAGCGGATTGAATGTCGATGGAGAGAAAGGAGATAATTTGCGAATGGAAAGAAATTTACTCGTAGGTAACGGTATTAATATTCAGTTTGGCGGAAAAGATGTATATTCTGGCTGTGCAACAATGAATAGAGTAGTTGAAAATATAAAGGCCGGAAAATATACAGCACTAGCGGAAAATTCATTATCGACAGAAGAACAGCTTGAATTTTTAGAGGGACTGGTAAATGTTATTAATCAAATCAGAGGAAAAAAACTCAGAGGTAATGCTGAAGGTTTGTTTATGGTAATGGAATTAGATAGAATTTCAAGAACATATCCAGAAAGAAGTAATGTGCTGTCTGTCTTTTTAGAGGATTACTTTTTGGCTTTTGAGATATTTAATAATGGATTTAGAGCAGAAGATGGAGAGGAACAGAGTGAAAAATTCAGAAAAATAGGATTTGCTTTTCTTCGCCAAATGATAGTTGATGGCATATATAATAACGGTGAAATCAACAATGTGTATAAAAATTTTTATCCAGGGATGAATAAGTACCTCAATCGATTCAGTAATATCTTCACAACAAATTACGATTATAACTTGGAAAGTACGTTAGGCAGTTCAGAGCGAATATGTCATCTTCATGGGGAGTTTTCAAAATTAGCACCAGAGTACAGTAATACCAGTTTATACTACCAGGAGCATAAACAGGAGTGCAAAAAATTGATATCTAATATGATTCATGGGATGGAACAATGCTATAGTGATGCAGTTATGAGTTGGTCTTGGCTTGATAAGTATGGAGAATTGATTGAGTCTGAAACAAAGTATAAAGAATCTCTGTTTAAATCGATAGGTGGACAGTTGGAAGTAGTTGGACTTGCACCAGCAAATGATGAGCACCTGTTTTTACTTATTAGCACCAATCCTAAAATTAAATCAGTTGTATATTACTATCATAATGATGAAGAGAGAAACGAATTGCCACACCACATTAAAAAGCCTGTAACATATAAAAAAGCAGAAAAACTATGGGATTCGCTGAAATGATATTTTTTGAAAAAATACTTGACAGGGACAAAGTCCCTACTTGCTAAGATAGGTCTTGAAAGGAGGTCGAAGTATATGAGACCAAAAGAAATTCAAGAAAAACTCAATATCGATGGTGACAGAATTAAGCTGTTTAAGAGGGAGGGAATCTTCACACCGGAGAATCCACCATCTGGAAATCGAAGCACCAATTATACAGATGCAGATTGTGAGCATTTACGATTGCTTGTAGTGCTTACTAAATCTGGGCTTACATGCAGCGATATCAGAAAGTTGCAAGAAGGTGAATGCACTTTAGAAGAAGCAATAAAAATCAGAAAGAATAATATTGATGCTGAGATAAAGAGAAAGCAAAATGCATTGATTTTGCTTTCAGAACTTCTTGCTGATAAGGTGGAATTTGAAACATTCGAAACAGACCATTATTGGAATGTTATTGCGGCGAGAGAAGCAGAGGGCGAGGAATTCATCAATACAGAAGATATGTATGGCTATCGTGCGGTATCGTTAATTCGCAGTATCAAATGCCCTTATTGCGGTGAGGAACATGAAGTGGATTTAGAAGATTACATGTATGACGAGAGCAGTTATGAGAAAGAGAATGGAATGGGACCAGATGTAGTCTATAGCTTTAATTCCGAGGATGGTTATGAATGTCATGAATGTGGTAGAATTATACAAATCGAAGGTTGGATTCGAGAATACCCTGAAGGGGCATACGATTCGGAAGATATCAATGTAGTCGAAGGAGAGAAGGATTAGTGCAACTTACAACTGCATCGAATAATAAGGCATCTTCATTGATACGAATGTTCTTCGAAAATTCCAGAATCATGTCTTCCAGCAAAGCAGAATCTGGGCTTTGAATTTTTGAATATGTAAGATTTAGAGCATACGGATGCTCTGTAATATACGAATAAGCCGCTTCCCACATGGGATGGTAGCAAACATTGTAAATAAACTGTTCGATCTCGTTATTATACGTGCTCAACTTGTACAGCCTTCCTTCCCTGAAAACCGGTGTAATTGATAATTTCATATTATAGCAGAATTGTGTTGTGCATTCAATAGAATAAAAAGAAAATTCTTCTATTCATGAAGAATTACTCTTTATTCTGAAACGAGAAGATGATACACTATACTCATGCTGCGGTAATATCTGTTTTTGAAAATCGAGAGGTGACCACCATGGAAGTTAGTTATAAAAAATTATGGAAAATTTTGATCGACAAAGACATGAAAAAGAAAGACTTACAGGCAGCTGCTGGAATGAGCTGGGCTTCAGTTACAAAGCTTTCAAAGGGAGAGACTGTAAGCATGGAAGTGTTGATGAAGGTGTGCAAGGCACTTGACTGTAATATAGGAGATATTATGGATTTTATCCCCACAGATGGAGATAGCAAAGCTTGAGGGGTGAGAATATGTCAGGCAGAAGAAAAAATGTAATCAGTAAAGCCAGTCCCCATACGATAAAGAAATTTGAATTGATCGAAGAGTACATAAAATCGTGGGCGCAGAAACTTATGCTGACCGACTCGTGCAATGGTCTTATCTTTATTGATTGTATGTGCAATTGCGGTGTGTATACAAACGATGCCGGAGAAATAGTAAAGGGAACGGCACTGCGAGTTTCTGAAGCTCTGCTGAATGTTGCAAGGCTTTATCCAAATAAAACAGTACAAGTTTATTTAAACGACAAAGATAAAAATCGAGTGGATGAGTTGGAAAAACACTTGCCACAGAATGAACGGAATTTTCAGATTGTGACGTCACGACTTGATGCACATGAACTTTTAAGAACTATAGGGCCGCAGCTATATCAGGCCGGTCATTTACATTATTTTCTATTTTATGATCCTTACGATGCCGATATCGATTGGGAAGCGTTGCTACCATTTTTTCGCAACTGGGGCGAAGTTGTAATCAATCACATGGTTTCTGATCCGGTTAGAGCGATTACAAGTGCTAAGAAGAAAACCACTAAAGAAAAATATGAGAATACGTATCTTGAAGATTTTGAAAAATTGGTTCCGTTTGGAAGTGACAAGGTTGCATATGAGGCAAGAGTTGAGGAGATTATTAATTCCCTAAAGGGAACACGCAGGTACTTTGTGTCGGCATTTCCTTTCTATAACACGCAGAACTCACACATGTATAACCTGATACATTGCACAAGTAATAAAGAAGGGTTCAAGCTATACAAGAAAAGTGCCTGGAAGGTATTTGGCAATCAGTCGTCTACCAAGAATTCTCCGGAGAGTGAGCAACTTTCTTTTGATTCTTATGGCATCATTACAAATGAAACGGATGAATCTTGCTTCCATGTTTCTGATATTTCGAGATACCTTCAGCAAAACTTCAAAGGCCGTAAACAGGTGCAGCTTACCGAAATGTGGGAACTACTGGATGATCACCCGATTTTCCCGTCAGAAGGGTATCGGAATGAGATAAAGAAGGATCTTTCTGAAAGATTTGGCGCAAAAATAGAACAGATTGTAAGCGATGAAAATGGTAAGAAAGAAACAGTCATCTTCTTCTCCTTGTAAGGCAGAGGGCATATTAATGAGGATGGGAAAACAAATGGCAACATCACAAAAATTTGGAGGCCACTGGACAGAAGAAAAACTGAATATTTTCACAAGTTATCTGGATGCATACCTCATTGCGCTACAAAATCAGAAGTTTAAGAAAATTTATATAGATGCATTTGCCGGAACAGGCGAGATTGAAACAAGTGATGGCGAACAGCACCTTGTCGGATCTGCAAAGAGGGCATTGTCAGCTGATATGAAATTCGATCATTATTACTTCATTGAAGCTGATGATCAAAAAGCGGATGAACTTCGAAATATGGTAAACACTGAGTTTCCGCTTTTAATGCGAATGGTTACGATCTACTGTGGAGATGCCAATGATAAACTTGCTCAGATCATCAACGATGTGGATTGGCGATATAACAGAGGACTCCTGTTCTTAGACCCCTATGCGACGCAGGTGAATTGGACAACTCTTGTGGATGTGTCAAGGACGCAATCTATTGATGTTTGGTACCTGTTTCCATTTTCGGTGCTGGAAAGAATGCTGCCAAAAAACGGGAAATATGATAGATGGGAAGATTGCATAGATCGACTGCTTGGCGACTCCGGATGGCAGACAGAGTTTTACAGGAAAGATCCACAATTAACTTTATTTGATATATTTCCTGATGAGACGACTATAAATCAGGGAGAAAGATTAGTTAAAGATGCAAATCCTGAACACGTTAAGGATTACATTATCTCTCGTCTTGAGACGATATTTCCCTGTGTGTCCAAGCACCCTCGCATATTCAGAAATGTCAAAAGGTCGCCGATGTTCCTGTTCTGCTTTGCAATTTCAAACAAGAGCTCAGCAGCACAGAACCTTGCGCTAAAGATAGCAGATTATATACTGAAAAACAAGTAGGCGGAGGAAATTTTACTTGAAGACCATTATACGAAAATCCATGCTTTATCAAACCGGGGTGGAGTATGGCGATTACACAATGAATCATGTACAGGGATGTGCACACGGATGCAGATATCCATGCTATGCATTTCTTATGAAAAAACGGTTCGGGCAGATTAAAAATTATGAAAGCTGGATTGAACCAGCACTTGTTTCAAATACGCTTGATCTATTGGATAAAGAAATTCCACGGTTGAAAGACAAAATTCATTCTGTTCAACTTTGCTTTACGACCGATCCGTTTATGAATGGATATCCGGAAGTTTCTGAAATGAGTATAGCTGCTATTCGAAAATTAAACGATGCAGGTATAAAATGTACAACACTTACTAAGGGACTCTTGCCAATGGAACTGGCGGAGCTTTCAAAAGAAAATGAGCATGGAATTACATTGATTTCACTTGACGAGACATACCGTGAACAGATGGAGCCAGGAGCGACATCTTCTGTAAATCGGCTGGCTGCTCTCCGGGCACTCCATGACGCGGGGTGCAAGACCTGGGTAAGCATCGAACCTTATCCGACACCGAACATGATCGAGCAAGATCTGCATGAAATATTGGAAGCTATAGATTTTGTAGATCGAATTATTTTTGGAAGGACAAACTACAGTAAAGTCGCAAATTCTTATGAAGGACATAATCATTTTTATAATGAGTGCGCTGCAGAAGTAATTGCTTTTTGTAAAGAGCACGGCATTGATTATCATATCAAGTCAAAGACAATAACGGAAGAATGAGGTGGAACCATGGCACTATTACAAGACCTGATCCAGCAGATTGATGACCCCGCACTCCGGGAACGAATCCTGCAGGAAACGAATAAGTTACTCAAGCAGAAAAAATTCGGCCTTGTTTTTGAAGAGCATATTCCAGAGTGCACGCCTCTTTACGACATTCCCGTAAGGAAGGGTGCTCTTGTTGCAATTAAAGGCAAGAACATTCAGCAGAGTTATATGGTGGAGTCAATTACGGGCGGTACAGCTAAATGCTATGAAAAGGAAAGAAAAACGACGGTTGAGATCCCTGTTTCGTCTCTTGTATGTATTGCTCGATTTGGTGACCCGATTTATCCGTGTCTGAAGCCGATTGATAAGGTTGAAAATGCGCCTGATAGTGATCTCTGGCACACACTGATCGAGGCAGACAATTATCATGCGCTTCAGTTGTTGGAGTATCTCTATGCTGGAAAGGTTGATTGTATCTATATTGATCCGCCATATAATACCGGTGCTCGTGACTGGAAATATAATAACGATTATGTCGACAGCTCAGATGCCTACAGGCACAGCAAATGGCTGTCAATGATGGAGAAACGCCTGAAGCTGGCGAAGAAACTTCTGAATCCCGAAGATTCAGTGTTAATTGTTACTATCGATGAAAAAGAGTATCTACATCTTGGCTGCCTACTTGAGGAAATATTTCCAGAGGCACGTATGCAGATGGTGACGTCGAGGATAAATAAAAAAGCATCTACAAGAGTGGGACAGTTTGCAAGATGTGATGAATACTTGTTCTTTCTTCAGTTTGGCTCGATGAATATACAAAAATCTAAATATTCTATGCTCGATGTTACTGATAACAGCAATCACAATGCAAAAGAAGCGAAAACCGACACAATATGGAATAGCATGTTACGCCGAGGCTCTAATGGATCTTCTAGAAGAGAGTCGCCAAATTTGTTTTATCCAGTATGGGTTGATGAGAAGAGAAGAAAGATAGAAGTTGTTGGCGAACCACTTCCAATTGATGTAAACAGGCATGACATCGAAAAAAAACCTCCTATTCCAGGGCTAAAGGCGGTATGGCCAATTAGAACAGATAATAGTGAAGGAAGATGGCAACTTGGATATGATACTTTGCAAAGTTATTTGAAGCAAGGAATAGCAAAATTAGGTGCATATAACAAGAAGAGAGACCAATGGGCTATCGTTTTTCTGAAAAAGAAACAGAAAGAACAATTGCGTGATGGCATTCTTATTGCAACCGGTAAAGAAGCTGACGGCTCACTTATCCTAGAATGGAATGAAGATGAGGAACAGGACAGGGAGCCAAAGACAATGTGGGTTCGCGACTGGCATGACGCCAGCACTTATGGAACAAATCTCATAGATAAAGTAATTCCCAATAGAGACTTTCCTTTTCCAAAGTCGTTGTATGCAGTAGAAGATACTTTGCGATTTTATATTGCAGACAAGAAAGATGCTTTGATTGTGGACTTCTTTTCGGGATCAGGAACAACACTGCATGCGGTAAATTTGCTAAATGCAGAAGATAATGGACATCGTCGGTGCATAATGGTGACAAATAATGAAGTTTCCGACAGAGAAGCTAAATCACTGTACAAAAAAGGTCTTCATCAAGGAGACAGCGAATGGGAGAAGTTTGGAATAGCCCGTTATATTACTTGGCCCCGTACAGTCTGTACAATAGAGGGTCATGATTCGAATGGCAATCCGCTGAATGGAAATTACTTGGGCTCGGGTTTTCCAATGGCAAGTGGGTTCAAGACAAATTGTGAATACTTTAAATTAACCTTTCTCGATAAAACTTCTATCGCACTTGGTAGGCAGTTTCGAGAGCTGTTTCCAGTACTTTGGATGAAAGGTGGAGCCATTGGAAGGTGCCCTGTGCTTGAGTCGGATGAACTCCCCAACATGCTTATCCTTTCACAAAATAAGATGGCAGTCTTGATAGATGAGATTTATTATTCCGAATTTGACGCGGAAATGCAAAAGCATCCAGAGATCCGGACGGTCTTCATTGTAACGGATTCAGAGGTAGCATACCAGACGATGATTCGTACATATGATGGCAAAGACTGCTACCAGCTTTATAGAGATTATCTGGATAATTTCCGGATCAATTCAGGGAGGTAACCATGAACGTAGAATTATTTCCTTTTCAGAGAAAGTCGCTTCTCGATATACGCATGAAAACGGCGGAGGCTATGGGTAGTTTTCATAGAACGCATGCGCCGCAGGTTGTTTCATTCACTGCACCGACTGGGGCCGGAAAGACAATTATTATGTCGGCTTTGATCGAGAATTTTTTTTTCGGTGACGAGAATTATGCTGAACAGCAGGACGCTATTATCGTCTGGCTCTCTGATTCTCCGCAATTGAACGAACAATCCAAGCAGAAGATCGATTCCAAGGCAGATAAAATCAGGCTTTCACAGTGTGTTACAGTTTCCGAGGAGTCATTTGATAGAGAGGTATTTGAGAACGGACATATCTATTTTCTGAATACGCAGAAGTTGTCCGTTTCTTCCAAGCTTACGAAGAATGGAGATGGCCGTACTTATACCATCTGGCAGACACTTGCTAATACCATTCGAGAAAAGAGCGACCGTCTGTATTTTATCATTGATGAGGCGCATCGCGGCATGCAGGGGCGAGAAGCCGGCAAAGCAACTACTATCATGCAAAAGTTCATCAAGGGCAGCGATGATGACTGTATCCCTCCGATGCCGGTTGTCATTGGCATGTCCGCCACAACTCAGAGATTCAATGCGTTGGTCGAGGGCACATCCTCTACAATACACAAAGCTATCGTCACATCTGATGAAGTTCGTGCATCAGGATTGCTAAAAGACAGAATTGTCATCACTTATCCGGAGGAAGGTGCAGTTAATAATGATATGGCGATCTTACAGGCTGCAGCGGATGATTGGAAGGAAAAATGGGAGCATTGGACGCAGTATTGCTATGAGCAGCACTATGCCTATGTGAATCCGATCCTGATTGTCCAGGTATTAAACGGAACCGGAGATAAATTGACTGATACAAATCTGGAAGATTGCATAGCCAAAATTGAAGAGCGGTCGGGTTTCAAACTGGAAAACGGTCAAGTTGTACATACATTCGGCGGCACGACGGCGTCACTTTCAATAAATGGACTTGAAGTGCGCTACGAAGAGCCATCTCGTATAGCGGAGGACAGGAACATTCGCATTGTGTTCTTTAAAGAAAACCTTTCTACAGGCTGGGATTGTCCAAGAGCTGAGACCATGATGTCATTCAAGCACGCCAGTGATGCCACATATATTGCACAGCTCCTTGGAAGAATGGTCAGGACACCGATGCAGATGCATATTCAGGTTGATGATGTTCTGAATGATGTGCATCTCTATTTGCCGTATTTTAATGAAAATACAGTAAAAGATGTTGTAGAGGCATTACAGAGTACCGAGGGTGGGGATATACCTTCAGATATTTTTGGAGAGTCATTGTCTGGTAAGCAATTTGAGACATTGACCGTAAAGCCCAAGAAAAAGAAAATCGATATGCAGTATCCTAGGCAGATGACACTGGATGTGTTTATGAATCAAGGAACTGAGACTCACAGTTTTGGTGAGGCAAGTTCAGCGCTGCATGAAGAAATTTATGCGACGGGGCAAGAACAAACTTCTGATGGACTGTTACAACCCGAATCACAGCCGACAGCAATCCAACCAAAGCAGGAAGCTGAGAATGATCAGCATTCAAGTCAGAACATATCTCCTGCCGCGGTTGCCCAGGCATTAGGGAGAGCATCGGAAGACCAGGCTGCAACTACAAGTACGCAGGAAAACTCGCAGGAAGAACCAGCAGAGGATCAGTTTGACCGTGAGGCAGTCATGAAATTCATAAATGACGCAGGTCTGCTTTCTTATAACGTCAGGGCACTTAGAATCAACGATTATTTGAAATCACTGTTCAGAATGGCACATTTGCTCAGTATATCTAATTTGCACCGCGAAGCAATCAGAGAGGTGCAGGGCGAAATTGTTCAGATGATTCACGATTACATAGGAGCCCTGAGAGTTAAGGGCAAATATGATGAGCTCGTTCAACAGGTAAAGCAGTTCAAACTTGCCACACAGATTTTTGATGCTTTTGGCGAAACCGTGGACAACTATTCAGTGCATGATATGTTCACAACGACCGATACAGACCTTGAACGACAGTTCCAAGTTGCAGATGCAAAACTTGGACGTGAAGGTATCGGAATGGCCTATGGAAATAAGTATATGGACATGTCTGATCTATCAGCTTTTAAGGTAGATGTAATTCTGTTTGTTGCGGATCAAGATTGTATGGACAGACTCTACTCGTATGCAGAGAATCGCTTTCATAGCTTGAATGATGATTATCGGAGATATATTGCAACTATTGATTCAGAAAAAATTCGTCGAGAATATGACAGTATCGTTTCCGATGGCGATGTGATAAGCAAGCATAATTTCCGGCTTCCAGAGACCATCCAGGTTCCACATGAAGAAGGCGGCACAGCCTATAAGGATCACCTTTTTGTTAACGATAAAACAGGAACAGCTACGATGAAGTTAAATTCTTGGGAATCTGGTGTTATTGAGGAAGAAGAGAAAAGACCTGATTTTGTTTGTTGGATTCGCAATCCGTCCAGAGCATCATGGGCGCTTTGTATTCCATATGAAATCGATGGTGAGATTAAACCGACTTTCCCTGATTTTATTATTGTTAGAAAAGATCCAGTGTCAGAATATGTCATTGACATTCTTGAGCCGCATAATCCTGACTTTAAGGACAATCTTGGTAAGGCAAAGGGCTTCGCAGAGTACGCAAGGCAGAATCCGGGCGTTGGAAGTATTCAACTTATTCGTATGAGCAAGGATGCAGCTGGAAAAGACCGGTTCAGGAGACTGAATATGTACAAGTCTGCAATTCGGGATAAGGTATCACATGCGGTCAACACTGACGAGTTGGATCATATTTTTAATACCGACGGAGACTTCATGTAACCTCAATGTTTATTAACAATCTGGAGCAGATATTACGCAGGTTAATATAAAGACTATTTCTTGATGGATATGTACGATTCTTTAGTTATGACTTGCAATGCAAAGAAAAAGCTGTGAAATGAATCAGAACAGGAGGACATCAGCATGGACGACCGTGGAGAAATAATTATATACCAGACCGAAGATGGTCTGACGAAGATAGATGTCAGTATGCAGGACGAAACGGTATGGCTGTCGCTGGAGCAGATGGCTGATTTGTTTCAACGAGATAAGTCTACCATATCCAAGCATATTAAAAACATCTTTGAGGATGGAGAATTAGTCAGAAATTCAGTTGTTGCAAATTTTGCAACAACTGCTGCGGATGGAAAAACATATCAAGTGGATTATTATAATCTCGATGTTATTATCTCCGTTGGCTATCGTGTCAAATCCCAGCGTGGCGTGCAGTTCCGTATATGGGCAAGAGACATATTAAAGGAATACATCAAAAAAGGTTTTGCAATGGATGATGACCGTTTGAAAGAGCTGGGCGGTGGCGGATACTTTAAGGAGTTACTGGAAAGAATCCGTGACATCCGAGCTTCTGAAAAAGTGTTCTATCGTCAGGTGTTGGAAATCTATGCGACAAGCGTTGATTACAATCCCAATGCAGAAGTCTCTATACAATTTTCAAGCGAGTTCAGAACAAGATTCATTATGCTGTTTCCGGCGAGACTGCTGCGGAGGTTATCTATCATCGTGCTGACGCAGAAAAGGATTTTATGGGCTTGATGACTTTTTCAGGAGACCAGCCTACACTCCGTGAAGCGAAGATTGCAAAAAACTATCTGAATGAAAAAGAGCTTCGCGCGATGGGCCAGCTTGTTTCCGGATATCTTGATTTTGCCGAGAGACAGGCAGAGCGTGAGATTCCAATGACTATGGAGGACTGGGCCAAACATCTCGACGGCATTTTGACCTCCACAGGAGAAAAGCTGCTGATTGGAAATGGGACGGTCAGCCATGATCAGGCAATGGACAAGGCACAGACGGAGTATAAAAATACAAAGCGAAAACGATAAGCCGCGTGGAGCAGGATTACCTGGATAGCATAAAGCAGCTGGAACAGAAAGGTAAAAAATAACCTATCACGGCCACTGGGAAATCCAAGAACAAGGGTTGAGACGATGGCAATCCTGACTTGTTCCCACGGAGCGCAGTCTCGAGACGGTCGGAAAATCTTTCAGATTGCGTATAGTAAGTAGGAGCCGCCTCATAGACATTTTTCCGAGAACGGACAAGGCTATATTTTGACCACATTTCGGCTGATTTTACCCTTGGATAAATTTCCGCATACAGCCGGAACGTATTTGCAGCATCCAGACATCCATCCTGAGCAATCGAGCCATGTGGAGACGTGCGTACTGCTTTCCCACAAGAATCCAGATAGTCATATCAACATAAAAGTGGAGTTATTTTTTATGACAAGATTGTCATAATTACTATATCCACTTAGTTCCGGAATGCTTTTCTGAGTTGTCCGGAATGGATCTGAATGCTTATGAATCATTGATTCCGGAGGTGACACATGAAGCTAAAGGATGAGGCACTGATAAAAGCCATCCATGATTTTTTCCAGATATATCTGCCAAAGCAAAAGTGCTACAGCGGGAATACGGTAGCATCCTATAAATATGCCTTTAATTTATTTCTTGATTATATGAGTGAATCAAAGTCCATTTCTCTTTTTGAATTATCCATAAATGATGTCAATAAGGACAATATCAATGGTTTTCTGGAATGGCTGACAGTTAAGCGTCAAAACAGCTCCAGTACTTGCAATCAACGCTTAATGGCCTTGCGGTCTTTTGCCAAATATCTTGGATTGAACGATTTTTCCCTATCGTCTGTCTATGCGGGAGTATGCGCTGTTCCTGCGAAAAAGAAAAATTCAAAAATCGTAGAGTTCTTAAGCGAGCCAGCATTAATAGAGCTACTGAATCAACCCGATACCAGAAAATCAAAAGAACTGCGGAATCAGTTTTTTATGATTCTGATGTATGATACTGCGGCGCGCTGCCAGGAACTGCTTGATATAAGAATTAAAGATTTATCCATAAGCAGTGGAGCACCGTTTGTATATCTAACAGGAAGAGGAAACAAAATCAGAACCGTTCCTTTAATGGATACAACGGTCAGGCACTTACTGAATTATCTATCGATATTTCACCCAGAATACCAAAAGTATGGAGATAAATATCTGTTTTATGTGGTAACCCATGGGGTAAGCCATCGGATGTCAACCGACACCGTAGAAACTTTCATGAAGAAGTATGGAAAATCAGCCCTCCAAAACTGCCCTGACGTTCCCAAACAGGTGCACCCTCACCAACTCCGTCATTATGGAGAGTGTTTTAAAATGGGGAGTGATTGCTCGTAAGGATGATATTTCCGATGACCTTTGGATATCGTGCGCAAAACACTCACCATTTTATGTATAATTATCCTTGTAACAATTGATTCTCACAATACACTTAAGGAGGATGATTATGTTGGAAAACCAGGATATCCATAGTGCTATTTTAGCAATCATGGAAGGACTAACGCGTGAAGGAAAATCACCGAAAACACTCAAGACCTATGCAACCTCATTTAACTCTTTTGAGAATTATCTGAAAGACAACGGAATTAAATCCATTGATGAAAGTATGTGTCTGGAGTACATTTACCTGAAAACAGGTCAACGATTTAGTAGTTTTGGATGTGTCACTTCAGATTGCAGGGTGGATTACCGTATGCGGCCATTATCACTTTTACTGTATTACTTGGAAAATGGACATTTCTGCAATAAAGTCCGAAAAACAAAACCAAAGTTTATCTGCCCACCCTCTTTTGAATCGGAATACGAAGCGTTCTGCGAAGAACTGATTTATCGCGGATACAGAAAATCTACAATCGAATCAAACACCCAGAAAACTCAATTGCTGATTATGTATTTGAATGAGCAGGGGGTTACCTCATCTAACGATATTACAATCCTGCATGTTGAATGCTATCTGAAGACCCTAAAGAATTATGCCATCAAATATATTGGAACATTTTTGTATGTTTTTAGAAATTTCTTTTCTTTTTTGTATAACCGGGGCTATATCGACCAGGATATAGCGTCTATGCTGCCCAAAGTACGTACTCCCCGCAATGCATCTATCCCTTATGTCTGGTCAAAAGAAGACCTGCAAAAACTACTTGGTGCCATTGACCGAGAGGATCCTAAAGGGAAGCGGGACTACGCAATTCTTTTAATCGCAATCCGACTTGGTCTTCGTATTGGCGATATTAGGAGCCTTAAACTGTCTTCTATCGATTGGAACCGGAAAACAATAAGTTTAATCATGATCAAAACTGGGCAGCCAATCGAACTCCCGTTGCTTCCGGACGTAGGGTGGGCAATCATTGACTACCTCCAGAACGGTCGTCCTGCTACAAACAGTGAATGCCTGTTTGTCCGGCATAAGGCACCATTCAATGCTTTTGGCGACCGCAACGCATTTAGCAGAGAGCTGCATCGCTATATATTGAAAGCCGGCTTACATTTGCCCGGTAACCAACAACATGGGATGCACTCTTTAAGAAGCACTTTAGCGGGAAATATGCTTGACGTTAAAGCACCGCTGCCGATCATATCTGAAACTTTAGGGCATCAGTCTATCAATACAACCGGTCTTTACCTAAAGATAGATATTGAGGGACTGCGTAAATGTGCAATTGACCCGGAGGAGGTGTTTGCTATTGAAAACACCTTATAAGTGGAAAAGTAATCTTGCCGAGGTCATTCAAAACTATATTTCCCTGAAACAGCATACCGGTATGAAGTTTGAAACCCAAGAACGCTACCTACGGCACTTTGACTCCTTTTATTTCAATAATGGGTTTGATGGAGCAACGCTGACAAAGGAGCTAGTCAATGATTTTATCTATGATAAGAACGAGCGCCCGTGTTCACATCGGAACAAGGAACTGGTCATGAGAGATTTTGCGGTTTATCTTTCAGACAGGGGTTACCACACGTATATAGCCGAAGTGAGAACCGAGCTGCCACGTTGTAAATTCATTCCCTATATCTTAAGCGATGATGAGGTTCGGCGTTTTTTCACGACCATTGATGGTTATCCAAAGTCGTACCTACAGGCAAGGTTTTCGTACAGGACAACTGTAGATCCAGTCCTATTCAGATTTTTATATAGTACGGGTGTCAGGATATCTGAGGCACTGAACCTGGTTCTTGACGATATGGATATAGATTCCGGAATTGCTACCATTCGCGCTGCTAAAAATGGGAAGGATCGCTTGATTCCACTGTCTGACAGCATGACAAAACGCATTGCCACTTTTGTTGATGAATTTCATCGATTCAGTGATAGCAGGATGTTTCTTTTCCCCGGCTGCCACAATGGTGTCATGGGGCAGATGGACAAAAGCACTGCCTATACCCATTTTAGGGACTACCTGTTGATGGCCGACATCCCCCACACAGCAATAGGTCCCCGAATCCATAGCTTTCGTCACGGCTTTGCCGTCAAATGTCTTAAAGGCTGGGTTTTGTCCGACAATGACCTGACCGTCATGCTGCCATACCTTGCTGCATATATGGGACACTCGGATTTCCGCGCCACTCAGTATTATTTATCGCTTACATCAGATCTTTATCCGGAGATTGTTAAGCGTGTTGAAGCCGAGTTTGGTTATGTCATCCCAGAATGGGAGGCTGTATATGATGAAAGCTGATCTGCCTTATTACTTGACCACATTCCTCAGTAAATACCTGCCAGGTGAAAAAAATGCCAGCCTTCACACCATACAGTCGTATTCTTTCACATTTAAACTGTTGCTGATTTTTTTTGAGAGTGTGAAGTCGATTACGCCAGAGCTACTTGCCATGTCAGACTTGACCCGCGATGCTGTCACTGACTTTTTAGATTGGCTTGAGTCTACACGAGGTTGCAGCATCACAACCAGAAATCAACGGCTGGTGGCAATCCATTCGTTTGTACGTTTTGTCCAGAAACAATCGCTGGAGAATCTATATGAATTCCAGAGGATACTAAACATCCCAAATAAAAAGTGTGCAAAGACAGTAGTTCCTTTCCTTACCGGGAATGAGATGAAAATTTTGTTATCTATGCCAGACCCATCAAATAAAAATGGGCTAAGGGATCTGGTACTACTGGCACTCTTATACGATAGTGCTGCCCGGGTTCAGGAGATCATTGACCTAAAAGTAAAAGACTTGCGATTGAAAAAGCCCGCGGTCATTACATTACACGGGAAGGGGCAAAAAACACGGCACGTACCCATCACTGAAAAAACGAAAAGCTTGTTACAGTCTTACTTAAAATGTAGTTCTAATAATACGGGCATCAGCACAGGTGAAGAGTATGTGTTTGTAAATCAAAAAAAGCAACCGTTTTCACGTTGGGGAATATCCTACATCATAGGTAAATATGTTGATATGGCTAAACTACAAGAAGGGTTTGATGTGCGCTTCCCTGTTACAGCACATGTATTTCGGCACAGCAAGAGCGTCCATCTCCTACAATCAGGCGTTAATCTGGTCTATATCAGAGATCTGCTGGGGCATTGCGATTGCAGCACTACACAAATCTACGCCAAAGCCGACACGGAGACTCGAAGAAAAGCACTGGAGGCGGCATATATAGATATACTTCCAACAAATGAATTGCCGGACTGGTCAGATGATAAGAACTTAATGGATTTTTTAAATACATTAAGTCGTTGACGATAAAATGGTGAGTGTTTTGCGCACGATATCCAAAGGTTATCGGAAATATCATCCTTACGAGCAATCACTCACCATTTTAAAACACTCTCCATAATGGCGCAAATGGGGAGCTCCCCATTTGCGCCATACGAGATCCATTCACTTATATCGTGGTGGTATGCCGTTGGCGTTGCTTAGTGAATTCCTTGGTCATGCGTCTATAGAAACGACCAGAATCTATGCTTATGCTGATACAGAAATGAAACGGAAGGCCATTGAAAAAGCAACCTCTGTCACAACGGATAGTGATGAGCCGCCAATTTGGGATGACTCCGATGAGGAAACACTGCGTAAACTTGCCGGACTGCGATAAGCAATCTTAGTTATCCCGAATTTCTAGTACATACACTCACAGAAAGGAGCAGTATACAATGATTTATTATGAATCATCCCTAAAATTCGGGATAACTATTTTTTCGGCATTAGATGCACAGGCAAACCTCACAATGGCACTCGGATATAACAAGCCAGATGATATTCCTGTTACCCTCCCTACCATTATGCAGAAAATCATAGACGATATCGTGGATGTTTACGCCACCGGGCAGCATCAGGAAGTCATGGAGGAACTGGACAAGCTGTATAAAAGGTATCCGAAGGTAAAAGATGTCGTTGATATTGACAAACCGCATGGGCTGTCAGAGGAAAAATGTGTTGCATTGATTTGCATCTACAGTTTGCACAATAAACTGACTGCTATTGAAATGCAGGATGTCTATTTCAAAGGCTGTAGGGATTGTGTGGGGTATCTTAAAAGGATAAATATGCTTTAAAGAGTAGCGGCATTGGCGAGGAGCTGATGCCGTTTTTACATAGCCGAAATTGGTAGAAAAGTTCATAGATATGAGGTATAATATATAAAAAATGTTAGTAAATGAGGTAGATGAAACATGTTTGATGAAAGCAAGAAGAATGCTAATAGTTATGGTGAATTAGCTGTAGAACTATTGTCTGAAATATCAAAAATATATTGGAGCAAGATGTTTCATTATATAAAAGATAACAATATTGATATCAATAATGTCAATTGTTTTATTATTGACCCCGAAAGCATAATTCTCTATTTTAGCAAAGAGTATCTCGCTATTGAGTATTGCGGAAATCCATTTAGCAAGGTGATCCAACCAAAGTCGCAAAAAGTCATTACATTAAATGATTGGACAAAAGAAAATATTACCACTCAACAATTTATGGAAAAGATTATTGGGTTTCAATTTGATGGGAGCAGTGGTGTCGTTTATCCCCTAATAAGTGACTTGTATGAGGATTTAGTATTACCAACTAATGCAGGGATGGAAAAACTTATTGATTTGAAATGGAATTTTGCAGCACAAAACCATTCCATAGGATTCAATGCAGATGGAATTGATATTGTAGGAAATCAGTTTGTACGATTGATTAATTGTACTTTCTTTGATTGTAAGAACAATGACTTGAAAACAAGAACTATTAAATGGATGGATTTTTTGCCATTGAAATATGACGACACGTTAGAGGGCGAATACGATGAGTTGAAATTCAATTTTTCAGAATATAGTAGTAACTGGCTTAGGGATATGTTTTATCAATATCCTGAACCTGTTGACTACAAGTATGATAAATTGCCTAAAATGAATCACTTTATTGAATTATTTGGTGATTCTACGAATTCTGAGACTGATATTACCTCCTTTTTGGAGCAAGACGAGAATAAATTTATTATGACAATGGCTTTTCAAGGAATCCGTTCAGTTGGACAAGTAGAGTGCAAATGGCAGAGTGAAAACAGACCCAATATTAAGCCGGACTTCTTCGTACTTAAAGCTAATGGGTATGCGGATATAGTTGAATTTAAGTTGCCGAATATAAAACACGGTGCAATTGTTGGTAGAAATAATAGAGAAAATTTCAGCTCAGAAATCAACTCATATATTGCCCAAACGAGAGTATATCAGCAATATTTCGATGACCCTAACAACCAAATGTGGTGTGAAAAAGAGCATGATATCAAGGCTTACAAACCAAGGAGATATTTAGTGGTCGGACGAAGGAGCGATTTTGAAGCTGAAGTATGGATGGAAATCAAAGCACAATATCAAGATTTGGAAATTATCACTTATGACGATTTAGTTGATACTGTGGTAGCACAGTTTTATCAATGATTTGATAAATGGAAGTAAAAGGACAGGAGGGATATTGTGGTTGACAACAAATTTATTCAGTGCAATGCTTGCGGAACGAAGATAAATCTTCGCATTCAGGTGGGTGCATATGATATTCCTTTCCATATTCAGTGTCCCACTTGTCAGTCAACAATGCACGGTAAAGTTTATATTGAGGAATACAATATTAATGTAGAGAATGCAGATGTTACTAACTGTGACGATAAAGAGTTTTATTCAGTTGAACTTTCAGCGGAGTTTCCTACCAGAAAAAGCAATATACAAAAAGCTCGGCGAGGTTGAACTTTCACCGTACATGAGGAACTCTACACTTTATAATGATGGAGAAGCGGCAATAAAAGCGACCCAACAGGCTATGTGTTTTGCTGATTTTATGAAGCATGACTTGAGTAAAACGAAGCAAAACTTTGAACTGTTTTGGAATGCTCAAGATGCGATTTTATTCCCAAAATTGGAGAACTTAGTTTCTAAATACTCTTATATCCCGATTACGAAAATCAATAACAGACTCGATGCATCAATGGCATTGCATCAACTCCTATTAACGACAACAGGTATTTCAAATGTTATCGGGGCAGGCAGCTTACAAGAATATTCGAGAATTGGTAAAACTGTAATTGGAACAGCAGCTAATTTTGATAAAATATTTGAATTTATAGAAAATAACCAGATTGATTTTTGCAAAATTGAGCGAAATGCATTTAAGTTAATTGATTTATTTGCGAAGATATATGAACAATTAGTTCCCGTAGTTGCCCTCAGAAATGGAAACTGTGTTGAGAACGTTGATAAAGAGCAGCATGGTATTATGACGGCAAATTTCAATGAGTTATCCGATTTTTACGCTAAAAGCTTTGAATGGATACTTGAAAATGTTGCAATAATTATTGGGTTAAATAACATATATCTACGAAGCGATTGGAAGCAGTGTGTTAATGGAAAGACCTATGCTGATTTTCTTAAAGAAACAAAAGGAAATAGATTACAGAATGGATACATAGGCGAAAAAGAACCATTTAGCAAGTCCGTTAATAGTTTGAATAATAAAATAAGAAACGCCATACAACATTTTGATAGTGACATTGATTACAAGACACAATTACTTACGTTCAAAGACAGAAACAAGTCTGTTAATTTGTATTTACTTGAATTTGCTGATTTGTGTATAGAAAACTTTTGCATCATCTTTTATATATTAGAGCTGATATATAATCTACAAAAATCGACTCTAACACAGGAAGGCAATGTCCCCATTTTTCTGATAAATAATTTAGAAGTTCAAAGAACATCAAATCGAAAAAACAGGGAGAAAGGAACATTGAACCTGTGGTAGTGGAAAGAAATGTAAACGCTGTTGTGGACAACAATATTTAAGGAGAAAGATGAAAAAAATATTCAGTTACAATGCAGACATCAATAAGAATGCCTATATGAATTGGAGAACTAATAATCACGAACCAATTCATAATATGAACGTAATCGCTGAGGGGTATTTTGAAAGTGCGATATTATTAGCAGAGTGTTGCCTAAAAGATAACTCTGACAAAAAGGCTGATGGTATTATATTTCCTATGCTATTCTCAATAAATCACGGTATTGAGTTATATGAGAAATCAATTTGCTGGAGCTTAAATATTTTACTTGGTAATAACTCTTCTTTCAAAGAGAACCACGATATACGAGGAATTTGGCTTACTACAAAGCAAAAGATTAAAAAATTCGGTTTTGGAATAGGGCATGAAGAATCTGAATTTAACAATATGATAATGAATTTAGAATCATATCTTGATGAGCTTTCAAAAACAATTATGGGAGATGACATAAACAAAGCCTATTATAATATCGATTTTAGTCGGTATCCTATGAACAATCACAAGGAATACCATTTTTACTTGAAAACATATGAAAATGTCGTTGTGGATTTAGAGAACTTTGTTCTTGTTTTCAAAGATATTAAGGACTGTTTGTCATGTCTATCAGGTTACTATTATGGCTTAGTATTCGAGAGTTGGCAAACCAACGATTAGATTTTAATAAGCATAACTCGTCCTTTTTATATTTGAACAATTCCTACATAGCCGAGTGGTTTCACCCCGAAACCCACTCGGCTTTGCGATGGTAAGCACTCTGCCGGAAAGCGGGGTGCTTAATTTTCTGAAATTCATTGAAAAAGTCATGGAAGTACGGTACAATAAATTATCTGATTTGTGTAATTCGTTGAAAGCAGTGCGGACAAGGAGATTTTTATGTTGAAAAATAATATAGAATTAGATGTTAAGGTGAAATGTATAGAGAGTGGTATTACTCAGGCACAGCTTGCGGAGAAGATTAAAACTACAAGTCCATATGTCAATCGCATCATCAAAAAGCAAGACGGTGTTGTGAATAAGACTTTTGTACAGATGCTGGAGGCTCTTGGGTATGACATTGAACTAACCTATGTGAAGAGAAATGATTAAGGCGGTGTGCTATGATTATTTATGCTACAAAACGGACATTTGAACGATATAAATTAAAACTTCCGGCAGAATTAACCCCTCCAATTAATAGGATTACTCAAGCAGTGATTGAAAAAGAAAGTGGCGATAAACTTCTGGAATGGGGTGCAAAGCTATTTTATTTCGATAGAAGGAAGTGCATTCAAGTTGTAAATTTTGCCAGTAAGTTCACGCTGTTTCTGATAGATATTAAAGTGGCCGACTTAGAAAATGTTGGCGACATGATGGCTCACTATTTGCTCGAACTATATAAAAATGACAGGGAAATGACAAAAGCGCTTAAAAAGATGTTTGAAGGGAATTTTGTGACCTGCTTTGCGAAACTTACAGATAAGAGTGCAATTGCCACCCTTAATACGACACAGAGCAGGTTTGCTGATGATGGGTATCGTTTTTATGAGTTTATTCGTGGCGGCATATTACATTCGATGGAGATTAACCATGATGTGAATTTCAAGTGGTTATTTACGATGAAGACAGATGGAAAAACAGAGTATTTTTATGGGGGAGAAAAATTCAGAAAGATTGTACTTGATAGATACGGAAAATCTTGACCAGTAAAACCGAAGGGAGAACACTGCAGTGGATAATTATGGAGAAATGTTGATTTATCAGACCGAAGATGGTTTGACTAAAATAGATGTCAATATGCAGGATGAAACGGTGTGGCTTACACAAGAGCAGATGGCAGAACTGTTTCAAAGAGACAAATCTACTATCTCGCGCCACATTAGAAACATATTTACTGAGGGAGAGTTAGATGAAAAAGTGGTTGTTGCAGAATTTGCAACAACCAGTCAGCACGGTGCTATGGAAGGCAAAAAGCAAAGCAATATTACAAGATTCTACAATCTTGATGTTGTTATCTCTGTCGGATATCGTGTAAAATCACAGCGTGGCGTGCAGTTTCGGATATGGGCAGCCAACACTGCGGGAAGCGAAAATCGCAAAGAATTATCTGGATGAAAAAGAGCTAAGGGCTATGGGGCAGCTTGTTTCAGGATATCTTGATTTTGCGGAAAGACAGGCGGAACGGGAAATTCCTATGACAATGGAAGATTGGGCAAAGCATCTTGACGGGATTTTGACTTCAACAGGTGAAAATCTTCTCATTGGAAATGGAATGATCAGTCATTTGCAAGCTATGGAAAAGGCGCAGACGGAGTATAAAAAATATAAAGCAAAGATCCTTAGCAGTGTGGAAAAGGACTATTTGGAAAGCATAAAGCTGCTGGAACAAAAGGGAAAACAGCAAAAATAAGTTATTTGAAAAATTTGAATAAATGCTTATCTGAACTGTTCGGAAATTCCGAATAGTTCAAGGTTAATTAGGAGGGGTGATATTTTGCAGGAAAGAGGATTTACTGAAAAAGACTGGAAGCTTTTTAGAAATAAGATAGCGGATTGGCAGGAAGCCTATATGGACAGGCTCAATAAGGAATATATACACTTGCTAAGCGAAGATGGGAATCCATCCGATAAATTTTGGAGCCTGGAGGAGAGAATAAAGGAAGATAGAAAGAAAGCAGGTGTTAGAGTAGAAATGAGCCGGTCGAACCTGATTTATAATATTATTTCGCTTTTGAATGAAGGCGCAATTAGTTATGAGGATCTCGAAGAATTTAGTGATCAGTTGAAGGAAACAGTGAGATTTTTTGTTGAAAGATAATTTGAGACACATGAAATTCAGGCAGAAATAGTCAAGTCGGAATTGTAAAGAGAGGGAATGCGATATGTGTATGGAATGTTATGTTGATGAAAATAGAATAACTCCATTATTAAATCCGATTGATTGTTTGGAAAATCACACACAGTACATATGCGGAACTTGTGGGCGGTGTATTTGTATAGAGCATGACACTAAGCGTGGATTACAGCGGTGGAATTTCCCTTTTAAGTCGTTGGAAATTGCAAAATTATATTTGCGTACCGCTGATTACAGTATGAAAAAGCCGTGTGGTATCTATGAGATAAAAAGTGAAAATGGCAGACTTTCATACAAAATTTTTGCAGGCAGTGAGGACTTGCAGTTATATCTAAAAAAGAATAAAGGAAAAACGTGTGAAAGTATGGCGCCTGTTTTCACTGTCGAAGAATACAGAGAATATGAAAATACGCAGATACGAAAACTGACTTCTGATGAAATACAAAAATATATGTCAGAACGATAAAATTCCGTTTGGTTTGGGAGTTTGAAAGCGGAAGGGGTAATAATCTATGAAAATGCCAACAGAAAATATTAATACTATCATGTTCGCCCCTTGCGGAATGAATTGTAAGGTGTGTTATAAGCATTGTTATCATAAAAAGCCATGTGCCGGCTGTCTGAACAGCGATAAAGAAAAGCCGGCACATTGCCGCAAATGCAAGATAAAAGACTGCATCAAAGACAAAGGATTGTCCTATTGCTTCGAGTGTTTTGACTATCCATGTAAACTGATAAAGAATCTTGAAAAAAGCTATAACAAGAGATACCAAGCAAGCCTTATGGGAAATAGTGAGTTTGTCCGGAAACATGGGTTAGAAGCGTTTATGGAAAAGCAGAAAGAAAAATATACTTGTTTAAAATGTGGCGGTATTATTTCCATTCACGACAGGGAATGCAGTGAGTGTCAGGAAAAGATGAATGATGAAACATCCAGTTTATAGAATTTGAAAAATTTAAGGAGGTTAACCTGTGGACAATAATGTGCATTTTGGTGATGGAGTGCTTGATGAAGCTAAAGTTGACATCAACAGCAGGGCAAAGGGATTAGTAAAAATAGTTATAGATGCTGTTTTTGATTATCTCGAAGGTAAAGTAAAAGACTTTCCAGAAACAATTGAACGACTACGCAATAGTCCAGAGACAGAGCAGAGAATAGTTGCGTTATGGTCTGAACATCTCTTTGAGGAAGGTCTCGTTGCAAAAGGCTATAATGGCTTGTCGGATAATCTTTTGATTTCAAATTTTCATCAGGAGGGATATTTAGATGGACTATATGTAGGATATGTCCTTGCAATGATGGCTCTGGCAGATAACGATGCCCCCAAGGATATAATTCTTGCCGCAAGAGATTATATTCGCCCTCCCACAAAAAAGCAGACACACATATTAACATAAATGTAGAGTTTGGGGATGAAGAAGGACAGCTTCCTATTGATAGTATAGCGAGGAAAGTTGAAAATTTAAATCTTACAAAAAAGTAATATAATGGAAATGGTTTGTTGAAATGTGTATAATAAATGAAAAGTGTGTGGGACATAAATATGGCAGCAAGATTATGCTAATGCTTAAGAGTATTTAAAGTTTTTTATATATTTAAAGTTTTTATATATTGAAAAGGTTATAGATCAGTCTGATTATGTTGCAGATTGATTTATAAAGGTATAAATGTAATTCATGTTTAGGAGGTATTTGTCATGTATTCTTTACCTAAGGCATAAAGAATACGTTGTAAATGTTAATTCTCGCACCACTGGTGCTAGTTATGGAGGAACAATTTGGACGAGATAATTGGATATCAGCCATTAGTGGATGAAATCAAAGAGTTAATCAATAAAAAGAAGTACCAGGTTCTGAAATTAATGAACGCAGAAACGATAAACTTATACTGGGAAATAGGTGAAGAAATTTACAGACAGCAACAAGAGAAAGGCTGGGGAAAATCTATTGTACAGATTCTTTCAAAGGAGCTACAGAAAGAATTCCCAGGAGCAAAGGGATATTCGGCTGCAAATCTTTGGAGAATGCGAAATTTTTATCTTAGTTATTACGAATCTGAAAAACTCGCACCACTGGTGCGAGAAATTAGCTGGAGCAATAATATTATTATGGAAAAGTGCAAAGATGATTTGCAAAGAGAATTCTACATACAGATGGTAAAAAGATATGGATGGACGAAGCGTATTCTGAGTAATTTTATAGAAAATCAGACCTATGAAAAATGTTTATTGAACCAGACTAATTTTGGGTTCCTTTGTTTGTGGCGAATTCGTTGCTTTCTCTTGCCTTGCTTTATTCCATAATGCATTGGCAACCGTCCGCATGGAGAATGAGTATCCGTCAATGGCTTCTTTCTTATTGTCATGTAGTATGTCATCCGCAAATCCCAATTCTATCGCTTTCTTTGCATTCATCCAGGTTTCTGCATCCAAAAAAAGGAGAGGCGACCGGAAAGACTGTCTTTTGGTTTATCTCTGGAATGAAATAGCCCTGATAAAAATCCCATAAATAATCCTTTTGTAAACGGCAAGTACTTTCCAGCAAAAAGTGGAAATTATTTTCCAGCGTTTTTTGGCAAATAAAATCCAGCACTTTTGCTTATAGCACTCCGTG
>NZ_SLZZ01000007.1 GCF_004346165.1 Muricomes intestini
TATGCGGTAATCCCTGTTACCATTAGTCTTTATCAACTAATATTTTACAGGTAAATCCACGAATCTACAATTGTGAGGTCACTTCATATTATCTAATTCTAAGTCGTTTACTGTCTCAGCTCTATACCCATCTCTTCCAGAGCTTTTAAGATTCTATTCATAGCTGCCGTTACATCGGCCTCCTCCAGAGTTTTATCTTTTGCCCTGAACACGATGGAATAAGCGATGGATTTATATCCCTGCTTAATCTGGCTGCCTTCATACAAATCAAACAACTTATAGCTCTCCAGATAAGCGCCGCCCTTCTTCTCAATCAATTCTTCTATCTGGCCTGCAAGAATGCTTTTTGGCACCACCATGCTGATATCACGGTTGACTGCGGGATACTTTGCAATTCCCGTATATTTTCGCTCAAAGGTTGCATATTCCTGAATCTTGGGCATGTCGATTACTGCAATATAAGCTCTCTCACCAATTCCATAATTCTCTGCCACTTCCGGATGGACTTCACCAAGATATCCCACGACTTTTCCCTGATAAATAATGTTTGCCTGGCGCCCGGGGTGCAGATATGGGATTCCTGCATTCGGATCGTAAGATTCCCTTTCTTTCATTCCGATTTTTTCAAAGAATTCTTCCACTACACCTTTCATACTAAAAAAGTCTCCCTGACCATACATCCCCAATGTAAATTGCATGCGTTCATCAGGAAGCTCAGTAATCGGAACTTGCTTGGGCAGGTAAATATTGGCCAATTCGTAGAGACGCACATCCTTATTCCGGCGGTTATAATTGATTGCAAGGGAAGTCAGCGTACCATTTACTGAAGTCGTCCTCATAATACTGTAATCTTCTCCCAGCGGATTCATGATTTCCACAACATTCCTCAGAGGAGAATCAGAAGGAATCAATAATCTGTCAAATACCTTTGGGCTTTCAAATGAATAAGTCATGCCCTGACTAAAACCACAGAATTCCGCAATGTCCTCTGCAACACTTTCAATCCGGAGCTTGAAGGAAACCTTTCCGGCAGTAGCCTCTCCCTTTGGAAGGGTAGTCGGTATATTGTCGTATCCGAAAAACCTTGCCACTTCCTCTGCCAGATCGGCCAGACGAAATAAATCCTGACGAAACGTGGGCGCTATCACCTCTCTTGCCTCAGGGTCATAATCCAATTCTATTTTTTTGAAATAACCTAGCATTTCCTCTTCCGGTATATTTGTTCCAAGCATAGCATTTATTTTCTCTGCATCAAATGGGACTCTGACAGATTCCTTCACCTTGCCGTACACATCGACAGTACCGCCTACTACCTCTCCGGCTCCCAGCTCTTCAATGAGCTGGCATGCTCTGTCGATAGCTGCCTGCGCATTATTCGGGTCCAGCCCTTTTTCAAATTTGCCTGATGCATCTGTGCGCAAGCCTACTCTTTTACTTGACTTTCGAATATTCACGCCGTCAAAGCAAGCTGCCTCGAAAAGCATCGTCTTTACATTATCTGTAATCATAGAATTCTCGCCGCCCATGATCCCGGCAATACCGATGGCCTTCTCTCCGTCACAAATCATCAATATATCCTTATCCACAGCTCTTTCCTGCCCGTCAAGTGTAGTGAACTTGTCCCCGTCTTTTGCAGTCTTCACTATAATCTGATGTCCTGCTATGGTGTCCAGATCATATGCATGCATGGGCTGCCCATATTCTTCCATCACATAATTGGTAATGTCCACCAGATTGTTGATGGGACGGATTCCCACGGATGATAGCCTTCTCTGCATCCATTTGGGAGAAGGAGCAATTTTAATGTTTTTTACGACCCTTGCACAATAGCGTGGGCAGAGATCTGTATTTTCTACCGAAACCTTCACATAGTCGTTGACATCCTCATCATTTCCTGTTTCTGTAACAACGGGCGGTACAAATTCTTTGTGGAAGGTTGCCGCCGCTTCTCTCGCAATGCCAATCACACTGTAGCAGTCCACGCGGTTGGACGTAATTTCGTACTCAAATACTGTATCGTTTAAGCCCAGGGCTTCCACTGCACTTGCACCAACCTTGGCATCTTCCGGAAAAATATAGATTCCCTCGTCAGGAGATTCGGGATACATCTCTTTTGTTGAGCCCAACTCTTCAATAGAACACATCATCCCAAAGCTCTCCACACCACGCAGCTTTCCCTTCTTGATTTTAATGCCGCCGGGAGTTTTAGAGCCGTCGTGTCCCCCTGCGACACGTCCGCCGGCCAGCACGACAGGAATCTTGTCCCCCTCATGTACATTATTGGCCCCTGTGACAATCTGCACAGACTCTTGCCCTACATTCACCTGGCAAATAATCAGCTTATCCGCATCTGGATGGCTTTCAATTTTATCTATCTGGCCGATAATAATCTTATCCAGATTTGCATCCAGCTCCTCATACCCCTCCACTTTTGTGCCGGATAACGTCATTGCATCTGTATATTCCTGCGCAGTCACGTCCAGACCCGGAACATACGCTTTAATCCATGATAATGAAGTATTCACTTATCTTTCCTCCTTCTTATTAGAATTGTTGCAGAAAACGAATGTCATTTTCATACAGAAGTCTCATGTCATCAATTTCATATTTTAAAAGGGCAATGCGCTCAAGGCCTACACCAAACGCAAAACCTGAATATTCTTCGGAATCTATACCGCACATTTCCAGCACATGTGGATGTACCATGCCGCAGCCGAGTATTTCTATCCAGCCGGAGCCTTTACAGAACCTACATCCCTTGCCGCCGCATTTAAAGCAGCTTACGTCTACCTCTGCGCTCGGTTCTGTAAATGGGAAATGATGAGGTCTGAATTTTGTCTTCGTCTCCGGTCCAAACAATTCCTTTGCAAACACCTCCAGCGTTCCTTTTAGATCGGCAAAGGAAATATTTTTGTCAATCACCAGGCCTTCAATCTGATGAAAGGACGGGGAATGTGTTGCATCCACTTCGTCGGAGCGGAATACCCTCCCGGGAGCAATCATACGGATTGGAAGCTTTCCCTGTTCCATCACACGGGCCTGTACCGGAGATGTCTGGGTGCGCAGCACTATGTCTTTATTTACATAAAAAGTATCCTGCTCGTCCTTAGCCGGGTGGTCCGCAGGAATATTCAATTTCTCAAAATTATATAAGTCGTATTCTACTTCTGGTCCTTCTACAACCTCATAGCCCATTCCCACGAAAATACGCTCCACCTCTTCCAGCGCAATTGTGTTCGGATGCCTGTGTCCTGCCTTATTCTTTTTAGACGGCAGTGTCACATCAATAACCTCTTGTTTTAACTTTTCTTCTCTGAGAATCTTCTCCATTTTTGCTCTGGATTCTTCCAGAACAGCCTCGATAGATGCCCTTGTCTCATTTACCAGCTGCCCCACCTTTGGCCTGTCCTCGGGGGCAACATCCTTCATTCCTTTAAGAACTGCGGTGAGTTCTCCCTTTTTGCCGAGAAACTTTACACGCACATCATTTAATTTCTCAGGTACATCCGATGCCTGAATCTGTGCAATAGCTTCTGCCTTAATCTGTTCTAATCTTTCCTTCATTACTCTGCTCCTTCCAGGTATTTTTTCAGGTTCCGCCTGTTATAGTCAAAGACCCCGCAGCAAGCTGACGGGGCATCAAACTTGCAGCGCAGCAAGCTGCGGGGTATTTGACCCTCGCGGCAGTCGCCAAATTGAAATGCAAGCATTTCCGCTTGGCTCGTTGCTCGCGGGAATAAAAGGCGTTAAAAAAACTTCGTCCTGCAAAGGGACGAAGTTCTACATTCGCGGTACCACCCTAATTCCTGTAACTGCATCACAGGCTCTTAAGTTATGTGTAACGTACAACATACGGCAGTCTCTACTTTTACTTCAAGCCTGCAGCTATCGTGGGAATTTCGATTGCCATCTGAACTAAAGAAAACTTGCAGCCAATAATTTTCTCTCTCTGATAGGAAATGGCTCTCTACTGTACACGGTCATCGCTTTTTTCATTCTATTATTCTAAAACTAATAGAATTTACTGTTCTATTGTAACATAGGGCTTGAGAATGTCAAGAAGTTTCCAGCATTTATCTATTGCCGCCGTACCCTTCCAGCAGTGCATTCAACTCGCCGCCCAGCAGGATAACATACATACAGCCATACAGCCACAGCATAATAAGTATAATCGTTGTAAGGCTTCCATACATACTGGAAAACCCGGTAAAAATATCTAAATATACAGAAAAAATAAAAGATATCAACAGCCATCCACATGCAGTGAACATAGCTCCAGGAAGCTGCTGTCTCATAGTTGTCTTTGACATGTTGGTTCTGTTCGGCAAATATTTATACACAAGATCCCAGAACAAGGTTAATACAACCAGAGTTATAAGTGTTCTGCTTTTAATAATCATATCCATCACTGTTGTAAGGAAGGGCAGATGCTTATATACAAGTACACTGATACTGTTCCCAAAAACCGAAATTGCCAGGGAAAGTATAATTGCTATAATAAATAGCACCGTATATAAAGAAGCACGCAGCCTCAGATAAAGATAATTTCTCGTCTCTATATTGTCATAAATACAGTTCAGACCTGAGTTTACAGAAAGTACACCTTTCCCAGCTGACCACAAAGCCACAATAAGTGTAACAGGAATCACACCGCCTGACTGCGCGTAAACTTCATTTACAATGGAGGTAATCGTCCCCTCCACCGTCTTGGGAAATACCTGCATAACTGCATTCATTATGTCCATTTTTGTAACCGGGGTAAACTGTACCATTGTTAAAAGCAAAAGGAGAATTGGAATCAGAGACAGCACAAAAAAGTATGCCGCCTGTGCCGCATAAGCCCCGGTATGATGTGATCCTACAATACCTGACAGCTTATAAACTTTCTCCACAATTCTCTTGACTTTTTTCTTCATTTATTTCTCCCTGCAGAATTATTAGATTAAAATCATATCACAAAAAGTGTATCTGTTCAAGCATGTCATTTCTTATTATATGTAACAGTTCAGCCATGCGAAATCAAGCTGATGGCTGAACTGTTACATAAGAAAAGGCACCTGCACGCTGGCAGATGCCCCTATCTTTAGTAGAATCCCCAAAATGCCGGTCCTGTATTTTGACTCCTAGCCAATGCTAGGTGGGCAACCGCATCTGCTTTTCTGTCTTCCCCTGCAAATCGGAGGCTTGACATATTACAGAAATGTAGGAATCCCGTTTAAAGTGATGTAGGTTCAAAATAACAGGGGGGTCGAACATTCCAGGTTTTTCTCTAAAAATATTATACCCCATTTACATAGAATTTACAACTGGTAAAAAAATGGAGCATAGCATTTTTATAACAGTTCAGCCATGCAAAATCAAGCTAAAGGCAATACTCTATTTTATGACTAAACTGCAGCTAAAAGTATCGTTTCTTAAGTTTTGTTGTATACACCATGTACCAGATAAGGACAACAACAAAGGCCGCCATTGCTATCAGATCAAGAACCGTGACCGGCGTCACAAAATAATGAATTGCATCAACAGCTCCGTAAAAAATAGTTACAATTCCCAGAATCAAAACCGTCGGAAGGGCTTTCTGGATGAATTCTTTTTTGTCTTTACACATTTGTTCGGTAAATCCTTTTCCAAGTAGAAGAACCTCATTAATATGGCCGGTTTGTTTCATCTGCATATAAGCATAAATAATATAGATACCGGCCCCCAATACCAATATACTGATTGCTCCAAACATATCATCCATAATTATACCTCAATCCCTAGAATTTTTCTTACTGTTTCTTTCATTTTATCTACACCGCATTCTCCGGTGTGAAGGATTTCCGCATTGCGGATTTCTTCGATTGCATCAGGTATCTCCATGCCGGATATTTTCTTAAGCCCATCGAACAATGCAGACTCCTCCATTGTATTATTGGTTTCGTCTATCGCTGTCATTACGCTTTTTGTAAACTTATAGGGACTTGCCGTAGATATGACAAGCATCTTTTTATTGTCTCCGGTCTTCTCCCGATAAGTTCTGCACACATGGGCAGCTACAGCCGTATGGGTATCCATCACATAGCCTGTAGAACGGTATGTCTCACAAATCTCTGTCTTGGTCTCCTCTTCTGTAGCATAACCTCCTTCAAAATCATTCAATTTTTTTCTCATCTCAGCAGTGATTTTATAACAGCCCTCTTCCTTCAGCTGTCTCATTAATTCTGTATTCTTTTCAGCGTCTTGTCCCGCAATGGAATAAATCAGGCGTTCCAGATTGCTGGAAATGAGAATATCCATAGATGGGGAGGATGTCAGAATAAATTCCCGGTTCCTATCATATTCTCCTGTTCTGAAAAAATCAAACAAAACCTTGTTTTCATTAGACGCACAGATAAGCTTGTCTATCGGCACACCCATTTGCTTCGCATAATAAGCCGCCAGAATATTCCCGAAATTTCCCGTGGGAACTGTCACATTAATCTGTTCCCCGGTTTTAATTTCCCCATTCTGAACAAGCTTTGCATAGGCGTAAACATAGTATACAATCTGAGGTACCAGACGTCCGATATTAATAGAGTTTGCCGAGGAAAACTGATATCCTGCCGTATTCAGCTCTCTCTCCAGTTCTTTATCCTCAAACAATGCTTTTACACCGCTCTGAGCATTGTCAAAATTGCCATGGATAGCAACAACAGAAGTATTTTTCCCTTTTTGGGTTACCATCTGCAGCTCCTGCACCCTGCTTACCCCGTCTTTTGGGTAAAAGACAATGATCCGGGTGCCCGGGACATCTGCAAAACCGGCAAGTGCCGCTTTTCCTGTATCCCCGGATGTAGCCGTCAAAATTACAATGTCCTTTGTCACATTATTATTTTTTGCAGCAGTGGTCAGTAAATGAGGCAGAATGGAAAGTGCCATATCCTTAAATGCTATAGTGGCACCGTGGAACAATTCAAGATAGTAAGTGTCCCCCACCTTCGCAAGAGGAGCTATTGTCTCTGTATCAAACTTTTCGTCATAGGCACGGTCAATGCAGTACTTCAACTCTTCTTCAGTAAAATCTGTCAAAAACTGCTTCATGACCGCATAGGCAGTCTCCTGATAGCTCATATCTTTTAATTCTTCCATCGTGACGTCCAGCTTAGGAATTTCCGCAGGAACGAACAGCCCCCCATCCTCAGCCAGACCTTTCAATATGGCCTCTGAAGCCGTCACTGTTTTTTCTGCGTTTCTTGTACTTTTATATAATAAGTTCTTTTTCTTCTTGCTGTTTGTATAGTTCACCAACCCACCTGCTTTAATTAATTTCTGCATAAATTCAGGAAAAGGCTGTCCCTGAAACTCTGTCCCTTTTGTCCGGTTATAGATTTTACCGCTGTCAAAGTCAACTTCAACCTCATCCCCTGCTTCAATGCCTCTGGCCGCCTCAGGACACTCAATAATTGGAAGGCCAATGTTAATTGCATTCCGATAAAATATTCTGGCAAATGTCTCTGCAATTACACAGCTCACTCCTGCTGTCTTCAGACAAAGAGGTGCGTGTTCACGGGATGAACCACAACCAAAATTCTTATTTGCCACAATCATATCTCCCGGCTGAACTTTTTTTGCAAAGTCCGGGTCAATATCCACCATCGCATGACTTGCCAGTTCCTGGGCATCAAACGAATTCAAATAACGTGCAGGTATAATAACGTCTGTGTCTACATTATCCCCGTATTTAAAAACATGTCCCAAAGCCTTCACTATTTTTCACCTGCTTTCTCTGGATTTGCAATATATCCCGCGATTGCACTCGCTGCTGCCACTTCCGGAGAAGCGAGATAAATCAGGGAGTCTACATGCCCCATTCTTCCCACAAAGTTACGGTTCGTCGTAGACACACACTTCTCTCCGGCCGCCATAACTCCCATATGACCACCCATGCACGGTCCGCAGCTTGGGGTATTTACCGCGCAGCCTGCGTCCACGAAGATGCCCAAAAGGCCTTCTGTAATACATTCCTTATAAATCTTCTGAGTTGCAGGAATCACCATGACGCGCACATTCGGATGAACCTGCTGTCCCTTTAATATTGCCGCGGCTTTCCGCAAATCCTCCATCCTGCCGTTTGTACAGGAGCCGATAACCACCTGATCAATCCAGATTGGCTCCATGGCTTCAATCTCGTCAATGGTCTTTGCATTGCCCGGCAAATGTGGAAATGCAACTGTGGGGCGCACCTTAGATAAATCAACTTCTATAACATCATCATATACAGCGTCCTCGTCAGCCTCATATATTTTGTATTTCTTTACTGAGTGTTCTTTTATATAAGTCTCGGCCTGCTCATCCACCGGGAATATCCCATTTTTTGCCCCCGCTTCAATTGCCATATTTGCCATTGTAAAGCGGTCATCCATAGAAAGCTCCCTGATTCCGCTGCCAGTAAATTCCATAGATTTATACAAAGCACCATCCACGCCGATCCGGCCGATAATATGGATAATGATATCTTTGCCGCTTACATACTCCCCCGGCTTCCCGGTCAGTATAAATTTCAGCGCACCGGGAACCTTGAACCATAGTTCCCCCGTTGCCATACCTGTGGCAATGTCCGTAGTCCCTACACCCGTAGAAAAAGCACCCAGGGCGCCATAAGTACAGGTATGGGAGTCTGCACCTATGATGCACTCCCCTGCAGCTACGACCCCTGCCTCGGGCAGAATTGCATGTTCTACTCCTGATTTACCCTGTTCAAAATACCATTTCAACCCCTGCTCTTTTGCAAACTCACGGATGGATTTGGAATTTTGCGCGGACTTGATGTCTTTGTTTGGAGTAAAGTGGTCAGGAACCAAAACCACTTTATCTTTATCATAAACTTTCTCTGCCATCTCCCTGAAAATTGGCAGAGCCATCGGTCCAGTAATGTCATTTGCCATCACTATGTCCAGCTTTGCCTCTATCAGCTGTCCGGCAGTCACTGAATCAAGGCCAGCATGCGCAGCCAAAATCTTTTGTGTCATCGTCATTCCCATTGCGGCAACCTCCTGTATTTTTATTTGGCCTGAATGTATCCTTTTGCCGTCAGTGCCTCTGCACACAGAACTGCACCGCCCGCTGCTCCACGGACCGTATTGTGAGACAGACCAACAAATTTATAATCAAACATAGTATCCTCTCTGAGACGGCCGATGGATACGCCCATGCCGCGTTCGTAGTCCACATCCAGTTTCACCTGCGGGCGATTGTCATCTTCCAGATACTGGATAAACTGCTTTGGTGCACTGGGAAGCTCTGCCTCCTGGGGAAAGCCTTTGAAATTCACCAGTTTTTCTATCAGCTGCTCTTTTGTGGGTTTCTTCTCGAAATTAATAAACACTGCCGCTGTATGTCCATTGAACACAGGGACACGGATACACTGACAAGTGATCTTCGGAAGCTGCGCTTTTACAATCTCTCCATTTTCCACTTTACCCAGCACTCTAAGTGGCTCCTGCTCGCTCTTCTCTTCTTCGCCGCCGATATACGGAATAATATTCTCCACCATCTCCGGCCAGTCTTTGAAAGTCTTACCCGCCCCAGAAATTGCCTGATATGTGGTGGCAACCACCTCTTTCGCTCCAAATTCTTTCCAGGCTGCAAGGCAGGGGGCATAGCTTTGGATAGAACAGTTCGGTTTTACCGCAATAAATCCGCGTGTAGTTCCAAGGCGCTTTTTCTGATCTGCTATGACATCGAAATGCTCTGTGTTAATTTCCGGTACTACCATAGGAACATCCGGTGTCCAGCGGTGAGCACTGTTGTTAGAAACAACCGGTGTCTCGGTCTTCGCGTACTCTTCCTCAATAGCCTTGATTTCGTCCTTCGTCATATCCACCGCGCTGAACACAAGATCAACGGTATCGGCAACCTTTTTTACTTCATTTACATTCAATACAACTAATTTCTTTACACTCTCCGGCATCGGGGTATCCATTTTCCACCTGTCACTCACGGCCTCCTCATAAGTCTTTCCTGCGGAACGTTCACTTGCAGCCACTGTAACTACCTCAAACCAGGGGTGATTTTCTAGCAGTGAAATAAACCTCTGGCCTACCATACCCGTTGCACCTAAAATACCTGCCCTTAATTTTTGTTCCATCTTCCTCATTCCTTTCCTACTTCTGTCTCTGCATTTAAGTATGCTTCCTGCACAGCAATTACTTTTTCCATTGCTGTTCTTCCCGGAGCACCGATAGTACTTCGCATTTCCACGCAGGTCTTCATGCTGATTGCCTCATATATGTCTTCCTCAAAAACCGGTGAGATAGCTTGAAACTCTTCCAGAGACATCTCATCCAGCGCTATGTTTTTCTCAATACAGTAAAGTACCAGCTGCCCTACGATTCCGTGTGCATCTCTGAAAGGTACACCGTGGTTTACAAGATAATCCGCCGCATCTGTGGCGTTGGTGAAACCGTGCTTTGCACTGTCTTCCATTCTGCTGTAATTAAAGCCCATGGTGTCCAGCATACCTGTAAACAAAGTGAGACAGCCTTTCGTCGTATCAATAGCATCAAGTACAAGCTCCTTATCTTCCTGCATATCTTTATTATATGCAAGAGGGATACCTTTCATCGTTGTAAGAAGAGACAGCAGTGCAGCATACACCCGCCCCGTCTTTCCGCGGACTAACTCTGCAATATCCGGATTCTTTTTCTGGGGCATAATGCTGCTCCCTGTACTATAGGCATCATCTATTTCTACAAACTGATACTCGTTGGAATTCCAAATAATCACTTCCTCAGAAAACCGGCTCAGATGCATCATAATCGTTGACATTGCCGATAACAGCTCAATCAGATAGTCTCTGTCAGACACAGAATCCATGCTGTTTAAAGTAGGTCCGATAAATCCCAGCAGCTCTGCTGTATATTCCCTGTCCAGCGGATAAGTTGTCCCTGCCAGCGCGCCTGCACCCAGGGGACAGTAATTCATTCTTTTATAAATGTCTTTCATCCGCAGTCTGTCACGCTTAAACATTTCAAAATATGCTCCCATATGATGGGCAAGAGTGATGGGCTGTGCCTTCTGTAGGTGGGTAAACCCAGGCATGTAAGACTCGGTGTTTTCCTTCATCAATCGCAAAAGAACCTTCAGCAAGTCTTTTAACAACTCGTCCAGCTCCAGAATTTCATCTCTCGTATAAAGCTTCATATCCAATGCCACCTGATCATTGCGGCTTCTGCCTGTATGCAGCTTTTTCCCAGGATCGCCGATGCGGTCTATCAGATTTGATTCCACAAAACTATGGATATCCTCATACTCCTCTGTAATCTCAAGGAATCCATTGTCAACATCTCTTAAGATTCCTTCAAGTCCCTCTATAATCTGTTCTTTTTCTTTCACCGTCAGAATCCCCTGTTTTGCCAGCATTGTCACATGAGCAATACTGCCGCGGATATCCTGCTTATAAAATCTTTTATCAAATGAAATTGATGCGTTAAAATTGTATACTAACTGGTCCGTTTCTTTCGTGAAACGACCGCCCCATAGCTGAGCCATCTTTTTGTCCTCTTTTCCTTATTTACAGTTTCTCATTAGTTTACCACAGTGAAGTGCCGATGTCCACTCTAAACTTTATCTCCATGGGCGGACTGCAGGGAATACTCACATCCACAATAATCCTGCCTGTACAACCCATATTTTTTTGACAGTTCAGTAGACCGCTTATAACCATTCTTCTTTTTAAAATCAGACGTCAGATATTTTACTCCATACTCTTCTGCAATCTCCAGCCCGATAGAATTGAGCTTCTGGGCGTTTTTCATGGGGCTGATACTTAAGGTTGTAGTAAAATAATCAAACCCGCTTTTTACAGCTTGTTCAGCAGTCTCCCTCAAACGTAGTTCATAACACTTAAAGCATCTCGCACCCCCTTCTTTCAAATTTTCCATCCCCCTGACCATTTCATAAAACCTCTCCCTATCATAATCACCTGCAAGAAAGGATACCGGGTGCTTAAAATGCATATCCCGGATGAGCTTCTGCTGCTCTGCAAGACGCATATAATATTCACTTTCGGGGTAAATATTGGGATTATAATAAAATATTACGATTTCAAAAAACTCTGACAAATACTCCAGCACATAGCTGCTGCAGGGCGCACAGCAGCTGTGAAGAAGAAGTCTTGGCACACACTCTTTAGCTTTTAGTGAATCAATCACTTTATCCAGCTCTTTCTGGTAATTTATATTTTGATTATTCATCTTATTTCGATACCTTTCCAAAGCGCAATAGCTGTTAGTGAATTGCAGATTTCCACTTTACTCTAAGTATTAATATAGTAGAGATAAGAGCTGCCCCATAGTTGGAAAAAAGATTTCCCCAGAATACCGCATAATAACTCAGATAGCTTTCCGTTAAAAGTATAAAAATATAACGGAGCAGCCACACCCTGAGAATACTCATCACTAGGGTGATCCTGGTCTTTCCGAGTCCGATAAACGCTCCCTGTTCCACCATAGCAATTCCAAAGCCAATGACGGAATATGTATAAATGTGAAGTGCTTTGTTGGCCACGGATAGAACCTCTGGTTTTCTTGTAAACAACACCGTCAAATGAGATGACGAGGGGACAATAATTGCAATAAGCAGAGCGGCTGTTACAGCACTGACGATACAGCCCACCAGACATGCATGTTTTGCCCTTTTTGGCTGTCCTGCACCTATATTCATGCTTACCATTGTAGTAACTGCGGAGCCAAAAGAGGCCGGCAGAATAAAGCAGACAGAAGTAATATTGTTAGCAATTCCTTGTCCATTCAAGATGATTGCCCCGTATTTTTCCACTTCAGTATTAATCAGAAAGAATCCTAAGTTCAACATCAGATTCGAAAGCATGGACGGAAATCCTATAAAAAGTAACTTTTTGATAATCTCTTTTTCAAAATGAAATCCTTTAAATTCCAATCTTTCGCCCTTCTCGCTGACAAACAATTCGTAGAACATCCACACGGTAATCAAAATGTTCGAAGCCAGAGAGGCCATAACAGAACCGACCAGTCCCCATGAAAACAGCCCTACAAATAATGCATTGAATAGAATCTTCAAAATCAACATAATCAACATACGTATAAAGGAATCTTCCGGCTTGCCGTTGGCATTTTTTATTGCATTGTAGATAGATTCCAAAAATGAGAATGGGATAACCAATGCATTTAAAGAAATATATATCAGAACATTATGGGCAATATCTGCATTTACATGACCTGACAGGACAAATCCTACCACTACCAGGATCGGTGCAAGAATAAATCCAAGTATAAAAGCAAAAATAATCAGCTGGACTGTTGTCCTCCTGCTTTCTTCAAAATCACCTCTTCCATTGCATTGCCCGATGATTGCCATTCCTGCAGCACTTAAGCCCTGAGCCAATGCGGTCATCATATTTACAACCGGAGTGCAGTAAGTTACCGCGCTGGCAGCTGTTGTGCCGACCAGATTATTTAAAAACAATCCGTCCATAACAGGTATCAGAGATTGTACTGCCCCCATCATCAGCGTCGGGAGCGATAACATCAAAATTGTGGGCAGCGCATTGCCGTTTAGTATCCTCTCTCTTCGCTGTTCCATAGTCTGGCTTAAAAATTTAACCTTCATTAATTTATCTCCTACTTATCTATATCAGTCTACTACAAAATATTACGCCCCACTTTATTTTTTGTCAATGAAACAAGAACCGTTATTCACTCATCTACTCTTTTTTCATAAACTAACTATATACTTGTCGAATGGAGTGTCTGCATGGAACCTGTACTTGAGTTAAAAAATATAAGTTATGCGTATCACACATTAGATGGAGAAACCAAAACACTGACGGATATCTCATTTTCCGTCGCCTCCGGCGAATTTGTTGCCATTGTCGGGCCCTCCGGATGTGGTAAGTCTACCCTGCTCTCTATTATATCCGGCCTGTTAGAACCGGAAAAGGGGCTTATAAAGATGAACGGAAAATATACCGGGGAAAACTCCATGAATATTGGTTATATGCTGCAGCATGATTACCTTTTTGAATGGCGAACTGTTTATAAAAATGTCCTGCTGGGACTGGAAATCCAGCACATGCTCTCCGCTAAGTCCCGGACAAAAGCAATGGATTTATTAGAAACGTACGGACTAAAGCAATTTGCGAATTCCAAACCTTCAGAATTGTCAGGCGGCATGAGACAGCGGGCAGCTCTGATTAGAACGCTTGTGCTGGACCCGGACATTTTGCTTTTAGATGAGCCTTTTTCCTCCCTGGATTATCAAAACCGCCTTTTTGCAGCCGATGATATAGGACAGATTATACGAAGCACGCAAAAGACAGCACTGTTAGTGACTCACGACTTGTCCGAAGCAGTGAGCCTGGCTGACCGGGTCATCATTCTTACAAACCGTCCGGCATCTATTTCTAAAATTGTCCCTATCACTTTCGACTTGGAAAAAGACACTCCCCTGCATAGGAGGAATGCTCCGGAATTCAAGAATTATTTTAATACTATATGGGAGGAGTTGAACCAAAATGAGTGAAATATCTGTTGGACAACAAAGTTACCTGAATAGCCACAAACGCCACAAAAGGATTGTTCGGGTTTCCCGGGTTGCAATCCTTTTAAGCTTTTTATTTCTCTGGGAGTTTACAGCAAATGTAGGCTTGATTGATTCCTTTATCTTCAGCAGCCCTTCGAAAATTGCATTATGCTTCTGGGACATGGTTCTGGATAAAACAATCTTTTTGCATATCTGGACTACATTGTATGAAACCATTGTGAGTTTTCTGCTTGTTACCCTTACCGGTATTCTGCTTGCCGTAGCTCTCTGGTGCAGTGAAAAGCTCTCAGAAATACTAGATCCTTATCTTGTCGTGCTGAACAGCCTTCCGAAGTCTGCTCTGGCTCCGCTATTAATTGTATGGCTGGGAGCCAATCCGGCCACGATCATTGTAGCCGGCATGTCAGTAGCAATCTTTGGCAGTATTTTAAGCTTATATACCAGTTTTGCAACGGTAGATAAAGAGAAAATCAAACTGATCTACACCCTGCGGGGAAACAAATGGCACGCACTCACAAAAGCTGTGCTGCCCAACTCCATCCCGGCAATTATCAGCAATATGAAGGTCAACATAGGGCTGTGCCTGGTAGGTGTGGTTATCGGAGAATTCCTGGCTGCAAGAAATGGACTGGGATATCTGATTATTTATTCAAGCCAGGTGTTTAAAATGGATTGGCTGCTGATGAGCATCGTTCTGCTATGTATTATGGCGATGGGACTCTATTCGTTGATCAACTTGCTGGAAAAGGTTTACCAAAAGAAAATCTGAATAAAAATGTCAGAAACAGGCGGGTGAATTTTCACCCGCTCTTTCTTTTCAAAACGCAAATAAGGACTTTAATTCTGCCACTGAAAATATTCTTTTCCGAACATAATATCCTCATCTACCCGTGTTTTTAGTTCCTCCACAGAAGTAAACTTTTCCTCCGGGCGCTCAAAGGCACAGAATTCTACTGTGATAGATTTCCCATAGGCATTCCCTTTATATTCAAAGGCAAACACCTCCAAAAGCGGTCTCATCTCATCCGTCACCGTGGGCTTTACTCCTACATTTCCAATACCGTGGAAACACTTCCCGTCCACCCATACTCTGCAGGCATAAACACCGAAACGGGGGATAATCTTCCTGTCTGCCGGTACAATATTCATGGTGGGGAACCCTAATGTCCGTCCCAGATGCTTTCCATGTTCCACCACACCTGACATGTGGTAAGAATATCCAAGAAGAAAATTTGCCAGTTCCACATTCCCTTCTTTAAGTGCTTCCCGCACATAGGTGCTGCTAATTTCTCTGTTCTGGAATAATTCTTTATCCAGTACCTTTAGCTGATAGTTATATTTGGGGGCATATTCTGCCAGCATCTTCACGTCCCCGCGTTTTTTATAACCAAAATGGAAATCGGTTCCTACAACAACATAGGATACATGGAGCTTTTCTGCCAGAATTTTCTCAATAAAAACTTCTGCTTTCATTTCTCTGATATCCTTTGTAAAAGGACATTCTATCATGCAGTCGACTTTAGTTTCCAGATGCTGCCTGCGCTCCTGATTGGTCAACAGAGTATCTTTATTTATATCAAATGCAAATACAACACTTTTTACATGTTCTTCCTGGGCAAATCTTTGTATACTTTGAATTAGTTTTTGATGTCCCCTGTGAAGGCTGTCAAACTTTCCAAGGGTTACTGCTGTTCTCTCCAATCCCTTATAGGAATTGATGTCCGTATAATACTGCATATCTATCCTCACTACACTTATTTTTTAGAAGGAGAAAAAAACATTTTTCCAAGCCTGTACTCTCCTTTGGATATATTATAATGATAAATACCTATAAATGTTTTCTCTTCATCGTATATTCTGACTCTTTCTCCCTCAGAAACAGTCTTTTTCTTTGTCATGTATTCCGGCTTAAGGGGATTTCCATTGCAGGCATAAGTCCAGTATTCGTCTGCTACTGTAAGTGACGGCAATTCAGAAAACATGGCATCAGTGGGAACAATCACCTCTGAAAGTTTTCCTGTCTCTTTCAAATTCTCCACCTGTGCCAGTCTCAGGCTATCTTTGAGCTCAAAGCGTCCCACCTTTGTCCGCAGTAATGCTTCCATACACCCGCCCGCTCCCAGGTCCTGTCCTATGTCATGGCACAAAGTCCTGATATAAGTTCCTTTGGAGCACTTTACTTCCATAGAAATCCTGGGAAGCTCTATCCTGTCTATGGTGATATCAAAAATCTGAACCAATCTTTTCTTCCGCTCTACTTCAATTCCTTCTCTGGCAAGCTCATATAATTTTCTTCCCTTTACTTTTAATGCAGAATACATCGGCGGAAGCTGTTCATATTCCCCGATGTATCCTTGTATACATTCTTTTATATAGCTTTCTGTCAGGGAAGAAGTGTCCCTTTCCTCCAGAACCCTTCCTGTTATATCCTGGGTATCCGTTGTCTTTCCCAGCAAAAGGACGGCCTCATAGATCTTATTTTTTTCAGTCAGCATATCACACAGTCTAGTCGCTCTCCCCAGACAAACAGGGAGAACCCCTTCTGCATCAGGATCCAGAGTTCCTGTGTGCCCTATCTTTTTCTGCCCCAGAATCCCCCGGAGCTTTGCTACCACATCATGGGAGGTATATCCTTTTTCCTTATATATATTAATAATACCATTTATCATAAATTAAATTCCTTTTAAGGAGAGCTGTGCACATACGTTATTAATCACATCATGGCTGGTGCCCTTCATGGTAAATCCGGCGGCTCTTTTGTGACCGCCTCCCCCAAAATACTGTGCCACCGTGCTGACATCCACTTTTCCTTTGGAGCGCAGACTAACTTTGAATTGCTGAGTATCCAGCTCATACATAAATATAGCTACTTCTACCCCTTGTGTCAGCCGAAGCTGGCTGACAATACCTTCCAGGTCACTTGGCTTCGCCCTGTAGAATTCCATCTCGCCCTTGCTGACAGAAGACACAATGCACTGTTTGTCCAAAATCAATATGCTCTCAAGCAGTGCTCTCCCCAAGATCTGGTTCTGTATATAGGTCTTCTCATAGTATGTTTTATCAATAATTTCATTTCCATCAATGCCTTTTCGCATAAGCTCTGCTGCAATCTCCATTGTTTCCGGGGAAGTACAGGAATACTGAAATACTCCGGTGTCATGGATGATTCCCATGTAAAGTGCTTCTGCCGTGTGGAGATTAATTTTTTCTTTGTCCAGCAATCTATATACCATCTCTGCTGTGGAGCTGGCTTCCGAATCAATGTAGTTTTCATCTGCAAAAGCCTGATTACTCACGTGGTGGTCAATACAGAGGGTATGCCCTGCTGCCCTGAAGAGAGGCTCTGAAAAACCAAGACGGGCTGCATCACCGCAGTCCAGACAGATAAACAAATCATATTGTTTATCTGCCGGTATACAGTGTTTTACCTCATCTGCCCTGTGAATCATCATGTAAGCCTCCGGGACCTCTTCCAGATACACATCAATCTCTCTGTCCGGATACTGCTCTTTTAGATAAATATACAGACCAAGATTTGATCCCACGCAGTCTCCATCCGGGTGCACATGCCCGCCCAGCGCAATAGTTTTTCTTTCCTGAAGAACATCGGATAATTGTATACTCATATAATTATTCCTCATCTTTCAAATCGTAACAGTTCAGCCTTTAGCTTAATTCCGCCGTGCTGTTACTTCAAATCTCGGGTCAGCTCGTCAATTTTTTTGCTCATGTTCACTCCGTATTCAATGGACTGATCCATGATAAACTTAATTTCCGGGGTGTTTCTCATATTAATTGTTCTCGCCAGCTCACGTCTGATATAACCTTCCGCGCTCTGAAGTCCTTTGATAGTATCCTCCTGAGCCTTTTTATCCCCCAGCACGCTGATATATGCTTTGCAGGTTTTCAGGTCGGGAGCCACCTCCACAGCCACGACGGATGTCATAGGAGCAACACGCGGGTCTTTGATCCCTCCGCGCAAAATGCTGCTCAATTCACGCTGAACCTCTGTGTTGATTCTTGTATTTTTAATGCTGTTTTTCCTCATAAACTTCTCCTTCATACAACCGCTGTCATCTCTGCGGTTATTATTTTCTTTCTATCTCAACCATCTTATATGACTCTGCAAGATCGCCTTCCTTGATGTCATTGAAGTTCTCGAAGACGAAGCCACACTCATATCCGGCTCTCACTTCCTTTACATCATCCTTGAAACGTTTCAGGGATGCAAGAGGCCCATCGTATATTACGATTCCGTCCCTTGTCAGACGCACAGAGCACCCTCTTTCGAAAGTACCGTCCTGCACATATGAACCGGCAATTGTTCCGACTCCGGATGCCTTAAATGTCTGACGCACCTCTGCATGGCCCAGAACCTTTTCTTCAAATATCGGATCCAGCATACCCTTCATTGCCGCCTCTACATCTTCAATGGCACTGTAGATGACTCTGTATAGTCTTAAGTCTACACCTTCCCGGTCCGCAATTTCTTTAGCTGTTGCATCTGGTCTTACATTAAAGCCAATAATAATTGCATTGGACGCAGATGCCAAAATCACATCTGATTCATTGATGGCACCTACACCGCCATGAATGATCTTAATAACAACTTCATCATTGGAAAGCTTCAAAAGGCTCTGTCGCAAAGCTTCCACGGAGCCCTGAACATCTGCCTTTACCACGATATTCAATTCCTTTAGGTTGCCCTCTTTAATCTGATTAAACAGATCATCCAGTGACATCTTAGATTTCGTATCATCCAGCAATTTTACCTTGTTCTGTGCAATAAATGTCTCGGCGAAGTTTCTTGCTTCCTTTTCGGTGTCACATCCTACAAAGACTTCTCCCGCATTGGGTACATCATTAAGCCCGAGGATTTCTACCGGTTGGGATGGTCCTGCTTCTTTTACGCGGCGCCCTTTATCATCTGTCATCGCCCTTACTTTACCATGGGCAGAACCTGCTGCAATAGCATCTCCCACATGAAGCGTGCCCTTTTGTACCAGTACTGTTGCAACAGATCCTTTTCCTTTGTCAAGTTCTGCCTCAATCACAAGACCTCGTGCTTCACGGTTTGGATTTGCTTTCAGTTCCATTACTTCCGCTGTCAGAAGAATCATTTCCAGCAATTCTGCAATTCCTTCTTTTGTGTGGGCTGATACTGGCACGAAAATAGTGCTTCCGCCCCAATCTTCCGGAATTAACTCATATTCTGCCAGTTCTTGCTTTACTCTGTCAATATTTGCACTTGGCTTATCAATCTTATTAATAGCCACAATAATTTCAATCCCTGCAGCCTTTGCGTGATTAATTGCCTCCACAGTCTGCGGCATCACACCATCATCGGCTGCTACAACCAGAATTGCAATATCCGTTGAGCTTGCACCTCGCATACGCATTGCAGTAAAGGCCTCATGCCCCGGAGTGTCCAGAAAGGTGATTTTTTCACCCTTTGCTTCCACTACATATGCACCGATATGCTGTGTGATTCCGCCTGCTTCCCGGCCGATTACATTTGTATGGCGTATAGCATCCAGAAGGGAGGTCTTACCGTGGTCTACGTGTCCCATAACACATACAACCGGCGGGCGCTTTACCATCTTGCTTTCATCCTCTTCATCTTCTTTGAGGAGTTCTTCAATGACGTCTACAACTACTTCCTTCTCACAAAGAACATCAAATTCCATAGCAATTTCTTCGGCTGTATCATAGTCAATTTCCTGATTTACAGTGACAACTTTTCCCTGAAGGAACAGTTTCTTTACTATCACAGAAGGTACAATCTTCATTTTATCGGCAAGTTCTTTGATTGTGAGCACTTCCGGGAGAACAATCTGTTTGATTTGCTCTTCTTTCTTCTCGATGGGCTTCGACTGTGGTTTAACCACTTCTGCTATAGTTTTTTGCCTCTTGCCCTTTTTGCCCTTGCCTCCGAAATCGTTATTCTTATACTCTTTCTTCTTGTAGTCTTTCTCTTTATCTTTTACTTTATTCCTCTGAACCTTCTGCTGCTCTACTAATGGTGTTGGGATTGCATCTCTATCCTTTCTTCTGGTGTCCCGGCGTTCCTGTCCATGTGGTGCTCCGCTTCCTCCTTGCTGGCCACCTGCAGAACCTCTTCCGCTAAAGTTTCTGTTCTGATTTCCGCCATAACTTCTGCTCCGATTCCCATCCTGATTTCCGCCATAGCTTCTGCTCCGGTTCCCGTCCTGGCTTCCGCCGTAGTTTCTGTTTCGGTTCCCGTCCTGACCTCCGCCGTAACTTCTGTTCCGGTTCCCATCCTGATTTCCGCCATAGTTTCTGTTCCGGTTCCCATCTTGATTTCCGCCATAGCTTCTATTCTGACTTCCGTCCTGATTTTTTCCGCCATAGCTTCTATTCTGACTTCCGTCCTGATTTCTGCCGTGGCTTCGGTCTTGATTTCTGTCCTGTCCGCCCGCAGGCCTTGGTCCGCGGTTATTATTAAAACGTGGATTCTGGCTTCCGCCGTCTGATCTTTGATTCTGTCCTTGGTAGCGGCTGTTTTCCCTTCTCGTTTCCTGTGCAGCCGTCTGTGTCCTCTGATTTCCCTGTGATGTCCCCTGATGTGCTATCGGGCGCTGTCCTTCCCGATTTTCCTGGGGTCTCTGGGAGGAGGATGCTGTCCCCGTCTGTCTGCGTCCCTGGGGGGATTGCCTCTGTGCGGATGGTGCTGAGCGCTGTCCTTCCCGGTTTCCGCCCTGGAAACGTGAATTTCCCTGCATGCGGCCCCCACTCTTTGAATTTTGCGGACGGAATACCTGTACAATATTTTTCTTTTTAGGTTCTTCCACGCTGTTTTTACTTTTGCTCCTCTTTCTTAAATCTTCTACCACCTCATCTTCAAGGGAACTCATGTGGCTTTTAACCTCCACATTCTTCTTTGCCAATATATCTATTAATTCTTTATTTTCCATTCCCAGCTCTTTTGCCAGTTCATGCACTCTCATTTTTGCCATATTCAAACTACCTCCTCTATGCAATTGAATTGCCTTCTGTTTCTATTTGTTTCTGAATTCCCTTTGCAAATCCTTTGTCCAATATTGCCAGAGATGCACGGAATTCTTTTCCCATTGCATGCCCTAAGGTATCTTTATCTCCGTAAAAATAAATTGGAACTTTATAAAACCCACACATGTTGCAAAATTTGCGCTTTGTATTATCTGACGCGTCACCTGCGACAATGACCAGAGCTGCTCTGCCCGACTTTACTTCCTTTTCCGTCATAAACTCGCCGCTTGCCGTCTTCCCGGCCCTGGTGGCAAGCCCTACCAGAGACAATACTCTATTCTGAATCAATCTCACTCATCTCCCTTTTCAGCCGCTCATATACCTCCTCAGGAATTGTCTGTTTAAATGAACGCTCCAGACCTTTACTTTTAACTGCTTTTTCAAGACATTCCTGTGAACGGCACAGATAGGCTCCCCGGCCATTCTTTTTGCCGGTGGCGTCCAGTACAAAATCATCTTCCATTGTGCGCAGAACACGGATCATTTCCTTTTTCGGCTTCATTTCGCCACAGCCAACACATTTACGCATAGGTATCTTCTTATTGCTCAATTATTCCACCTCTCATAAGGTCATTATTCATCCTCATTCTCAATAAACTCTATTTCTTCATAATCAATGTCTTCTGGTTCCCCTGTATAATCCTCCGGGTACTGTTCCTCATAGCCGCCTTCATACCTTTCCGGCTCCATACCCATCTGCTCCATATAGTCTTCCGGAAGATCTCCTGATTCAATTGCCTGTGTCTCACTCTTGATATCTATCTTATAGCCGGTAAGACGGGCTGCGAGCCTTGCATTCTGTCCTTCTTTTCCAATAGCCAGTGAAAGCTGGTAATCCGGCACGATAACACTTGCCGCTCTTTCATCAGGATCTGCCATTACCGAAATAACCTTTGCCGGACTCAATGCATTTTCAATTAAAAGAGCCGGGTTTTCATTCCAGTTAATAATATCTATTTTTTCGCCTCTGAGCTCATTCACAACTGCATTAACTCTGGTGCCGTTCATTCCCACACATGCACCTACCGGATCTACATTCTCATCATTGGACCATACTGCCATCTTTGTACGGGAGCCTGCCTCACGGGCAATACTCTTAATCTCAACTGTACCATCCCTCACCTCTGCCACCTCTGCCTCAAACAGACGTTTCACAAGCTCCGGATGTGTCCTGGATACAAGAATCTTGGGCCCTTTTGGTGTGTTTTTCACTTCCACAACATAAAGTTTAATTCTTTCGGTAGGCTGGAACACTTCACCTCTGACCTGTTCATTCTCTGTCAGTATGGCATCAGCTCTTCCAAGATTAATGCTGATATTGCGTCCTACATAACGTTGCACGATACCCGTTACAATATCTTTTTCCTTTTCAAAGTATTGATCGTAGACAACTTTTCTCTCTTCTTCCCTGATTTTCTGAAGAATCAGGTTTTTTGCATTCTGGGTTGCTATTCTCCCGAAAGATTTAGATTCAACCGGAATCTGCGCCACATCCCCGAGTTGGAGAGTAGAGTCAATCTTCTCGGCCTCTTCCAGGCTGATTTCCAGCGCCGGATCCGTGACCTCCTCAACCACATCTTTCTCAGCATATACCGCATAATCACAGGTTTTTCTGTCCATGATCACTTTAATATTCTCAGCCGTTCCGAAATGGTTCTTACATGCACTGATGAGCGAATTCTCAATTGCATCCATCATCGTTTCTTTGCTGATGTTCTTCTCCTGTTCAAGAATATTCAACGCCTCTAATAGTTCTGTATTCATTATAATTTCCTCCTAAAAATTAAAAGTCCAAAGCTAAACGGACCAAAGCTATCTCACTCTTTTGAAAAATCTGTAGAAATCCGTCCTCATACTCTATCGTCACAGTATCTTTATCATAATCCTTCAATATTCCCGTAAATTCTTTCTGTCTGTCAATCGCCCGGTAGGTTTTTATCTCCACTTCTTCTCCCATGCTCCGCTTAAAGTCCTTCTCCTTTTTCAGCGGCCTGCCCAGTCCCGGAGAACTCACCTCAAAAATATATGCATCCTCAATATAATCCCTTTCATCTAAAACATCCGAAAACTTTCTGCTGACTGCCTCACAGTCATCCACGGTAATACCGCCGGGCTTATCAATGTAAGCACGCAGATACCATGTACCGGCCTCTTTTACATACTCTACATCCACCAGTTCAAATCCAAATCCCGCAACAATTGGTTCTAACAGCTCTTCTGTCTGCTGTTCATACTGTTCTTTCCTCGACACGCTAAACTTCCTTTCTATGTGTATTATAAATTCTGCCACATCCCCGGCAATAAAGAAGAGTGAACTTTCGTTCACTCTTCCGCTGGTTCCATATAACTGTGGTAAGTATAGCACCATTTGTTCAGAAAAGCAAGGAAAAACAATAAATTCCCCCTAATTCCGGTTCTTCGTGCCCATTGTGTCTCTGTGGGACTGCTTCAGCCGGTTCAAGGTCACTTCCTTTTGTCCATAAGGTACTTTCGTCTCCGTTCCCTCTTCAAAGAGATATATCTGTTCCAGTTCATCCTTCTTTTGCAGTTTAATTCCTCTCACTCCGACTGCACCCTTTTTCTTCTCCGGCACCTCTTCCGCCGGGAATCTCAGGAAATAGCCGCCTTTTGTTCTGAGCACCACATTCTGACTCTCTGTCACTACATCTACACTGATGAGCGCATCCTGCTCCTGAAGTTTCGTCGCAACCACGGTCCTTTTTGACACCTGGAATTCTGTACCTTCCACTCTCTTAAGCATTCCCTGCTTTGTAGCAAACAAAAGCTTTGCAAAACGCATCTGCTCCGCATCACAGATCATGATGATCTGCTCCTCACTGCTGGAATAGTTGCTGAGATTGTCAACAGGCGTCCCCTTGTCCCGGAATTTTCCGTAGGGAACATCCAGTACCTTTATCTGGTGCAGCTTCCCGGTATCTGTAAAAATACAGATTTTTCCGGTATTTATGCAGTGGACCACATACTTGTTCTCACTGTCAGCAGCCTCCCTGTTTCTGTCGTAGGTGCCCACATCGACAGTCTTCACATAGCCAAACCTGTCCATTAAAAATACAACTTCCTGCTCCTCAATTTTCTTTTCTTCGAATATAGCTTCTTCTGCGTTTTCAATCATTGTACGGCGCCTTCGCCCGTATTCCTTTTTATAAGCATCCAGCTCACCTATAATAATATCTGCCATAGAATCATAATTATTTAAGATATCTTCGTATCGGGCAATGTTTTTGAGCGTCTCTTCATGTTCTTTTTGCAAAGCCTCAATTTCCAGCCCGATCAGTTTATACAGGCGCATCTCAAGAATAGCCGTTGCCTGCCTTTCCGTAAACCTGAGCATAGCCGCCATTTTTTTTGATATACCGGACTTAAACTTGATATTCTCTGTCACACCATTCACAAGACAAGCTCTTGCATCTTTCACCGATTTGCTTCCCCTAAGAATCTCTATAATCAAATCTATCACATCACAGGCCTTGATTAACCCTTCCTGTACTTCTTTTTTCTCCTGTTCTTTCTGAAGCAGTGTGGTATACTTTCTGGTCATCAGCTCAAACTGAAAGTCCACATGGTGCTCAATAATTGATTTCAGACCAAGTATTTCCGGCCTTCCATCGGCCACTGCAAGCATATTTACACCGAAGGTATCCTCCAGACGGGTCTTTTTGAAGAGCATATTCTTCAGATTTTCTACATCCGCCCCTCTTTTCAACTCCAGTACGATACGAATACCTTCCTTGGAGGACTGATTTGAAATGTCCACGATATCCCCGGTCTTCTTAGACTCTACAAGATTGTATACATCATTCAAGAACTTTCCAATACCGCTTCCTATCATAGTGTAAGGAATTTCTGTAATCACCAGCTGCTGTTTACCGCCTTTTAATTCTTCAGTCTCCACTTTTCCGCGAATCTTGATTTTTCCCTGTCCGGTCTCATAAATGTTTAAAAGCTCATCCTTGTTGACCACAATGCCGCCTGTAGGAAAATCCGGACCCTTGATATACTTCATCAGCTGTTTTGTACTGATTTCGTCGTTTTTCATATAAGCCTTCACAGCATCAATGACTTCCCCAAGATTATGAGTCGGAATGCTGGTTGCCATACCTACGGCAATTCCTTCTGCACCGTTTACGAGGAGATTTGGCACACGCACTGGCAGGACAAGAGGTTCTTTTTCTGTCTCATCAAAGTTTGCTCCAAAATCTACAATGTTCTTATCAAGGTCTCCCAGATATGCTTCCTGTGTGAATTTTGTGAGTCTGGCTTCTGTATATCGCATAGCCGCCGCACCGTCACCCTCAATGGAGCCAAAATTGCCGTGACCGTCTACAAGAATCATTCCCTTTTTAAATTCCTGGGCCATTACGACCAGAGCTTCATATATGGAGCTATCACCATGAGGATGATATTTACCCATAGTATCTCCCACAATACGTGCACATTTTCTGTATGGCCTGTCATACCGGATTCCAAGCTCATACATATCATACAAGGTCCTGCGCTGTACCGGTTTCAGACCATCTCTCACATCAGGCAGAGCTCTGGCTATAATAACACTCATGGCATAGTCAATATAAGACTTCTTCATAATTTCAGAATATTCTGTTCTGATTATCTGTGATTCACTGCTCATTTTCATTTCTCCTTTCAAGGCCGAATGGCCATACAGGTATACCCAAGGGTATCTCTCCTTGCTTTAGATATCCAATTCGGCCTCTGTGGCGTTTTCATATATGAAGGAACGCCGTGGGGGCACCTCTGTCCCCATCAGCATCTCGGTCACACCCGATGCCATACGCGCATCCTCAATTTCCACCAGTGTCAGCAGTCTCGTTTCCGGGTTCAGAGTGGTTTCCCAAAGCTGCTGGGCATCCATTTCCCCCAGACCCTTATACCTCTGCAGGGTAAAAGAGCCTTCATGTGTCCTCCTGTATTTCTCCAGAGCCTTGTCGTCATAAAGATATTCTTCTTCGCCCTTTTTAGGCATTACTTTATATAAAGGCGGCATTGCAATATACACATGCCCCTCATAAATCAGTTCCGGCATAAACCGGTAAAATAGAGTTAACAGAAGAGTGGAAATATGGGCACCGTCCACATCTGCATCTGCCATAATGATAATCTTATCATACCGCAGCTTACTGATATCAAAATCATTGCCATACCCTTCCGAAAACCCACAGCCAAAGGCATTTATCATCGTCTTAATTTCGGCATTGGCCAGTACCTTGTCAATGCTGGCTTTCTCTACATTTAAGATTTTTCCCCGAATAGGCAGGATTGCCTGATAGTTTCTATCTCTTGCGGTCTTTGCCGAGCCTCCTGCAGAGTCCCCTTCCACAATAAATATCTCGCACTTCTTCGCGTCCCTGCTCTCACAGTTTGCCAACTTCCCGTTGCTGTCAAAAGAATATTTTTGCTTCGTCAGAAGATTGGTCTTCGCCTTTTCCTCTGTCTTCCGAATTTTTGCAGCCTTTTCCGCACAGGAAAGCACCTTTTTCAAGACCTCCAGATTGCGGTCAAAATAAAGGGTAATCTCATCTCCCGTTACTTTGCCGGTAGCCCTTGCAGCATCAGGGTTGTCCAGCTTTGTCTTCGTCTGACCCTCAAACCGGGGATCCGGATGCTTGATGGAAACAATAGCTGTCATGCCATTGCGGATATCCGCACCTGTGAAGTTGGCGTCCTTCTCCTTTAAGATTCCCAACTCCTTTGCATATTGATTCATGGCTGTTGTAAACGTAGTCTTAAAGCCGGTTAGATGTGTTCCTCCCTCGGCATTGTAAATGTTGTTGCAGAAGCCCAGCACATTTTCATGAAATTCATTGATGTACTGAAATACAATCTCCACATCAATGCCCTCTGATGTTCCCCTAAAATAAACAGGTTCATGGATCACTTCCTTTTTCTGATTCATGTCTTTGATAAATCCTATGATTCCGTCAGGCTCATGATATACAACGTGTTCCGGGGACTCAGCTCTTTTGTCATCAAAGATAATGGTAAGCTCCGGATTTAGATATGCAGTCTCATGAAGGCGGCTTTTTACTTCCTCTGCCCGGAATTTTGTTTTTTCAAAAATCGTGTTATCTGGCAGGAAGTTTATCTTAGTTCCTGTTTTTCTTGTCTTACCGATCACCGGCAGAAGCCCGTTTTCCAATTCGATGACCGGCACTCCCCTCTCGTATCTGTCGTGATGGACAGCCCCCTCTTTGCTGACCTGCACATCCATATAACTTGAGAGTGCGTTTACTACGGATGAGCCTACTCCATGAAGACCACCACTTGTCTTATATGCTGAATCGTCAAATTTACCTCCTGCATGCAGTGTGGTGTATACAATACGTTCTGCAGACACACCCTTTTTATGCATGCCCACAGGGACACCCCGGCCATTATCCTCTACAGTGGCCGAGCCGTCCCTTTCCAGGGTGACATGAATCTCCGTACAGCAGCCTGCAAGGTGCTCATCCACCGCATTATCCATTATTTCATAAATCAGATGATTAAGGCCCTTCGTTGAAACGCTTCCTATATACATGCCCGGTCTCTTTCTGACCGCTTCCAGGCCTTCCAGTACAACAATACTGTCCGCATCATAAGTATTTTTATTTTCCATATATTTCTCCTTAACCACACAGATATTTCTCGAGCCAAATACCCCGCAGCAAGCTGACGGGGCATCAAACTTGCAGCGCAGCAAGCTGCGGGGTATTTGACCCTCGCGGCAGTCGCCAAATGGAAATGCAAGCATTTCCACTTGGCTCGTTGCTCGCGGGAATAAAAGTCTTTGTTCATATTATCACAAACTTTTATTTTTTTCAAACATGTACTTGTTCAGCCATGTTGGCAGGAGAAATTTTGCTTTCGTATGCATATGCTGCCAAAAATTCATATAGCTGAACTTCTGCCTCTATTCTGTCACTACATTAGAAAGTACATCCGCAAGAACTTCCATAGCATTCATCATTTCTCCCACCGTGTTTGTCTGGGCGCCGGCCTCAATCAGCAGTGACTTTGGCAACAGGTGCAGGTTATATCTGTATCCGGCAAGGTAAATGCGCCGTGCAAATCCCGGATATTTATTCTCAGATGCCAACTCCATCTGCAGGGAAAATGCAAGATTATCCTGTATATATGGATTGTTCAGGTATGCAATATCCCCATTCATCCTGGTTCGGCTTAACCCGTTAAAGTACATAATCCGCGCCGTAGGTTTTCCATTTACCTCTGTCACCAGATGGGTGTCCTGATTTACACCATCCCTGTGTAAATCTATGGCCACTTCTATTGTAGGATTGGCATCCAGCACCGGACGGACAGAGGCCTCTGCATTTTCATATGCATTGCTTCTATCCAGTTGCCCATTGATAATATCATAAACTCCAGTATCATGGATAGTCTCAATTCCCTTTTGGTTCAATAGTTGTGTCAGATACTCTCCTACCCCAACAATACTGGTACTTGCATCCCCAGGTACAGAATCCACAAATGTTTCCTGGGAGTGGGAATGAAAAATAAGGACTTTGGCTCCTTTAGTGCTTTTATCAATTTTCATATTTCTCCCAAGGAGGTCATCTACATTCAACTGCTCCGGCCCGATCATCGTTGTACTGTCCACCGTGTAAAAATTAGTGAGAAGATAATTAAAATCTCTCAGTTTTTCAATAGACATGTCAATGGAGGATTGCCCCTGGGGTATGACTGGCTCCTCCTGTACCGGTGTACTTTCTCCCACTAGATTTCCATTCTCATCGACCATATTCTCATCATTTGCCTGAGCCGCCAATATCTTTGCAATAGTTTCTTCATCTTCCATTACAGATTCATATGGCTCTTTTTGCTCCACATACTTCACCAGGGGAAGCCAGGAATAAGCTCTTTCCTTTATCCACTCTGCCGCCGTAGGCTTTGGACCTTCTTTCATATAGGCCAGGCCTGGCATGTACATTTCTTCCGTATATTTTTGGAGAGTCTCCCTGCTCTCATACTTCCATTCTCCCACCATACTTTTTCCGATTATGTATATAACACCAATGCATGCCAGAATTCCAAGAACAGATACCGCCATGCGGGGAAAATCCGATTGTTTCATACAACGCCTTCTTTCAAAAAGAACATGTTCAGGGGCATAAAAGTGCCCCTGCTCTTCTCCATTTATATGATTCTTGTCTGTCCTTTATGCCTGCTTGGCGTTGGTGAACAACATGTTCATCCCTTCGGAAATAGTATAGCTGATCTGCTTCACCATTTCATCCACATCTTTCGGGGTCATAAACATTCCATTTAAATGAGGGGAAATTAGCTCCTTGACCAACTCATATTTTTCTGCTGCATTATACGTGCGCAGAACATCCCCCACCCCTTTGAGCATGTCTGAGGTTTCTAGTGCCTGAATCAGATTTTCCATCGTATCATTTACAATAGTTGCCGCATCCACCACGGTAGGCACACCGATTGCTATGACCGGGATTCCAAGAGATTCTTTCGTAAGCCCATTTCTGTGATTGCCGACCCCTGAGCCCGGATTAATCCCTGTGTCAGCTATCTGTACAGTCCTGTTCAGTCTTCTGCTGTTTCTGGCAGCCAGTGCATCAACAGCAATTACAATGTCAGGCTTTGTCTCTTCAATCACTCCTTTGACAATCTCTACGGTCTCCATTCCCGTCTGTCCCATAACACCGGGCACAATAGCGCTCACCATATTTGCATGCTCCATTCCCATGGCATATTTTCCATATTCCTTTACAATATGCCTCGTCACACAAAGATTGTCAACAACAAAAGGCCCCAGTGCATCCGGTGTAACTTGCCTGTTTCCCAGTCCTACAATCAGCACCGACAAATCATCCTTTTCCTGTATTCCCTTTGCTTCAATTAATTCACGGATGAAACCAGACAGCTTCTCAGATATCTCCCTGTGATATCCTTCATCTGGGACAGCCAGATTTGGAGCTTCCAAAGTAAGATAAGTTCCCACAGGCTTCCCCATGACTTTTGCTCCGTTTTCTGTTTCAATACGCACTCTGGAAATACGGATTTCCTTTTCTTCATCGTACTCTTCCTCCAGAACAACACCCTGCACTTCCACATTATCCGCTTCAAACCGTTCCTTTTCCTCCAGAGCCAAATCTGTCCTAATACTATACTTTTCCAACATCTCCAGTCCTCGCTTTTCCTTTATAAACATTTGTGTAACAGTTCAGCCATACGAATTTTCAACAGTGTAAGCAGGAGAGAGTTTACTTTCGTATGCATATGCTATGATACCAGGGTCAAAAGGTCATGCGTTTCATGCTTGCATGAAAAAGCATGACCTTTTGACCCCTACATCATGCTATTGAAAATTCATATGGTGCTCTGCCACAGCGAAATAAAACACAGTGAAATTAAGCTGATGGCTGAACTGTTACACATCTATGACTAGTTTTCGCAATATTTTGTGAAATATGTATTGACAACCATTGTTCCTTATCATAAAATGAAGAAGTATGTTCCGTTGATGCGTCCGTGTCCGACTTCGACGGGATTATAAACTTACGATTTTAAAATTTCACATATTTGGAGGTGTACAGATTGGCTAACATTAAATCTGCTAAGAAAAGAATTTTGGTAAATGAATCAAAGGCTGCAAGGAACAAAGCAATCAAGTCCAGAGTTAAAACTTCTGTAAAGAAAGTGGAAGCTGCAGTGGCACAAAGTGATGCAGAGACAGCAAAGACAGCATTAAAAAGTGCTATTAAAGAGATTTCGGCAGCAGGAAGCAAGGGTGTTTATCACAAGAACACAGTTGCAAGAAAGATTTCCCGTTTATCAAAAGCAGTAAACGGACTTGCTTAATATATAGAGATTAAAAGGCATCCTCTTCCGTCAGGCGGATGCCTTTTTTATTTTCCTTTACAAATACCGCCTTTATAAAAGGGAATAAAGATAAAACATTAAAGAGACGGAAGAGGGCTGCCGGATTTGTGCTTCAATCACGAACCCGGCAGCTCTCTGATTATAATTCTGTAGTTCTTAAGCTTAATTGTTAATCAACTTATCCTCATCACTCCAGCTGTAAAGCTTTCTTACTTCCTCTCCAATCTTCTCTGCCGGATGCTCCGCTGCACGTTTTCTCATTGCTCTGAAGTGAGCCTGGCCGCCTGCATCAGACATATCAAGCAGGAAGTCTTTTGCAAAGGAACCGTCTTGGATATTCTTCAGGATATCTTTCATTGTTTTCTTTGTATCTTCTGTAATAATCTTAGATCCTGTAATATAATCCCCATATTCTGCCGTGTTGGAAATCGAATATCTCATTCCTGAGAACCCAGACTGATAAATCAGGTCTACAATCAGCTTCATCTCATGGATGCACTCAAAGTATGCATTTCTCGGATCATACCCTGCTTCCACCAGTGTCTCAAAGCCTGCCTGCATCAATGCGCAGACACCTCCGCAAAGTACAGCCTGCTCACCAAAGAGGTCTGTCTCTGTCTCTGTTCTGAATGTAGTCTCCAGAACACCTGCCCTTGCTCCGCCGATTCCAAGTGAATATGCCAGTGCACGGTCCAGTGCTTTTCCGGATGCATCCTGCTCGACAGCTACCAAACATGGAACACCCTTTCCCGCCTGATACTCACTTCTTACTGTATGTCCGGGGCCTTTTGGTGCAATCATTGTAACATCTACGTAGGAAGGCGGTACAATCTGTCCGAAATGAATAGCAAATCCATGTGCGAACATAAGCATGTTGCCTTCTTCCAGGTTGGGTTCAATGTCTTTCTTGTACATTGCAGCCTGTTTCTCATCGTTGATCAAAATCATGATAATGTCTGCCTTTTTTGCTGCTTCTGCTGCCGTAAATACTTCGAATCCCTGAGACTCTGCCTTCGCCCATGATTTACTGCCTTCATACAGACCGATAATTACATTGCAGCCTGATTCTTTCAGATTTAGTGCATGAGCATGCCCCTGGCTTCCGTAACCAATAACCGCGATTGTCTTGCCTTCCAATACAGAGAGGTTACAATCTTCCTGATAATAAATTTTTGCTGCCATCTTGTCATTCCTCCTAATCCGTATTCATTGAACTGCTTTTATCCAATGATACATTAAATAATATATGATGTAGGGGCCAAAAGGTATTTTGCCCCCTGATACCTACGGATTGCTCCGCACTTTGCGCTCCCGCAATCCTAAAAACATTCGAAATTCGCCCTCTAGCTTTCCGATATAATACCTCCTTTTAGTCGATAAAAGTGACATCCTTGCTTCCTCTTGCCAGCCCTGTGATTCCTGTTCTTGCCAGTTCCAGTATCTCGTAGCCGTCCAGAAGATTCAAAAATGCATCCAATTTGGACTGATTGCCGGTGAGTTCTGCTGTCATGGATTCCTTTTCCACATCCACAATCTTTGCTCTGAATATATCGGCAATGGAGATCACTTCCGCACGCTCTGCAGCATTGGCACGAATCTTTACCATAATCAGCTCTCTGCAGACAGACTCTCCTTCCTTCAGTAGTTTGATTTCAACCACATCCTCCAGTTTTCGAACCTGCTTCTCAATCTGGGATAGAATCAGTTCATCTCCCGTAGCCACAACTGTAATTCTGGTAAATCTGGGATCTGCTGTCATTCCTGCAGTAATACTGTCAATACTGTACCCTCTTCTGCTGAAAAGACCTGCAATCCTGCTCAATACACCCGGATTGTTGTCGACCAGCAATGAATAAACCTGTCTTCTCATATGCTTCCCCACTTTCTTTATCCGACATAAGAACTTAAAAACAGAGTGCGTTCTGTTTTTTAATAATACCAAGTCACTGCCTTTTTGTCAAGCAATTTTTCTATAGCAATAAATAAAAAGACCACATACATATGAAAACATCCGTTCTCCCGTACATGGTCTTAAAATCTCTTTTATAAATAATAATTAGCTGCGGTACCCGTCCGGGTTCATGGACTGCCACTTCCAGGAATCGGCACACATCTTCTCAAGCCCTCTCTCGGCTGTCCAGCCCAGTTCTTCCTTTGCTTTGGAGGCATCACAGTAGCAGGTGGCAATATCTCCCGCACGGCGCGGCTTCACCTCATAAGGTATCCTTTTTTGGCAGGCCTTCTCATATGCTTTTACAACATCCAACACACTGTATCCCACTCCGGTTCCCAGATTGTATACATGTACACCTTTATTTGTCTTCATTTTCTCAATAGCCTTAACATGTCCCACAGCCAGATCCACAACATGGATATAATCTCTTACCCCCGTACCGTCGGGCGTATCATAATCATCTCCAAAAACACCGAGACGGTCCAGTTTTCCCACTGCCACCTGTGCAATATAAGGAACAAGATTATTCGGAATTCCCTTAGGGTCCTCCCCGATCAGCCCAGATTCATGTGCACCGATGGGATTGAAATACCTGAGGAGCATAATATTCCATTTTGGATCTCCCGTGTGGAGGTCTGTTAAAATCTGCTCCAGCATCCCCTTGGTTCTTCCATAAGGATTGGTAATTTCCCCCTTCGGGCATTTCTCTGTAATCGGTATTTCTGCTGGATCTCCGTAAACGGTTGCAGAAGAACTGAATATCATACTCTTACACCCGTGTTTGCGCATTACATCGCAGAGAACCAGCGTTCCGGCAATATTATTATAATAATATTCCCAGGGCTTTGTCACAGATTCCCCTACAGCCTTAAGCCCTGCAAAATTAATTACCGCCTCAATATTTTCCTGTTCAAAAATAGGCTCCAGCTCTTCCCTGTTCAGAATATCTCCCTTATAAAACTTCACTGGTTTTCCTGTAATCTGCTCCACTCTCTCCAGAGCCTTCTCGCTGGAATTATACAGATTGTCAATTACAACTGTATCATACCCTCTCTTCAAAAGTTCCACACATGTGTGACTGCCTATATAACCGGCTCCGCCTGCTACTAAAATTGCCATAACCTTTGTCTCCTCCTTTTTAACCCCTACATCATCTTATATGTGTCTGTCAGTTGTTCGAATCTATTTCCATAAATGCATGGGGTAGACACCCTGCTCCTTCATTTTTGCAACAGCCTCCACCACACTTTGTTTATCCTCTTTATATGTAATACCATACCATTTGTCCTCGGACTGCAGTATCTTTACAGATGCTTTCCTCTCCCGGATCAACTCTCCTACTACCGTCGGAAGGAAGTACTCACAACTTAAAGGGGCTTTCTTCAAGTTATTTTCCAAAAATACAGAGAAACGCTCCTCCAGCTCTTTTAACATACTTTCAGTAAAACCAAACATATTCATAGAAACAATGCCATTCTCATCAATGTCGGTCCAGGTCTTCCCCTCATCCTCTGTATATGCAGCCCCTTCTCTGGTTTTCTCAATATGTGTTCTCTCCGTAATTCCGGTCAGATATCCTTTTTCATCTGTCTCACACACGCCCCTTGACACATAGCCGTTCTCCGTAAGCGTATTCACCAGCCGGTAGCCCACCATAGCATACCGATATTTGTCATCGTCCTCAAACACAGATAGGTACTGATAAATGGACTGCAGTGCCGAAACTCCATAATAGTCATCCGCATTAATCACGACAAAAGGCCCGTCCACCACATCTTTACAGCATAAAACGGCATGTCCGGTTCCAAAAGGTTTTATGCGGCCGGCAGGAACCTGAAAGCCCCGGGGCAGATTGTCCAGCTTTTGACAAACATAATCCACCTCCATAAACTGGCTGATTCTGTCCCCGATGCTTTTACTGAATTCTTCCGCATTTTCCTCTTTTATTACAAAAATAACTTTTTCAAATCCGGCCCTTCTGGCATCATATATAGAAAAATCCATAATAATATGACCTTCTTCATCCACCGGGTCAATCTGCTTTAAACCGCCGTAACGACTCCCCATCCCGGCAGCCATAATTACAAGTACAGGTCTTTTCATCTTTCTTTGTCTCCTTTTTAAGTTCTTTATACATCTGCCTTCTGCGCTTCTATCTTTTCAGCCAGATCACTCAGATAAACCCACCGATCCATTTTCTCATTGAGAGTTTTTTCCTTCTGCTGCTTTTTTTCTATCAGTTCAGATAGTTTGGCGGAATTTGTTGCATTAGACATAATATCTTCTTCCAGACCTGCAATCTGGCCTTCCAAAGTCTCTATATCCCCATCTATTGTTTCATATTCTCTTTGTTCTTTATACGAAAACTTTATTTTCGCAGTGTGATTTTGCTTCCACTTTTTCCCCTGACTTTCTTTTGACGAAATATCCTTTTCCTCTAGCTGCTTCTCTTTTGCATTTAATGCCGGCAGGGACAGTATCCTTTCCTTCGCTTCCAGATAATCTGTATAACCGCCTTCATACTGCTGGAGATGTCCATTTCCGTCAAATTCAAAAATCCTATCCGCCACATTGTCCAGAAAATATCTGTCATGGGACACGGTGACAACAATTCCTGGAAAAGAAATCAGATAATCTTCCAAAATCGTCATAGTTGGGATGTCGATATCATTGCTCACCTCATCCAAAACAAGGAAGTTAGGCGCTGACTGAAGAATACTGAGGAGATAGAGTCTTTTCTTCTCGCCTCCTGAAAGCTTACTGACGGGAGCATACTGCATGTCCGGGGTAAAAAGAAAGCGTTCAAGCATCTGGGATGCTGTAATTTTGCCTTCTTTTGTAGAAACATATTCTGCAATGTCCTTTACATAGTCAATCACCCTTTGTTCGGTATCCATATCAGGAACTTCCTGGGCAAAATACCCCATTTGAATAGTCTCCCCGATATCCACCTGTCCCTTATCCGGCTCTTCCAGGCCTGCCATAATCTTCAGCAGGGTAGATTTTCCGCAGCCGTTAGCTCCGATGATTCCAAGCCTCTGGTTTTTCAAGAAAATATAGCTGAAATCCTCTATCAGTTTCCTGTCCCCGTAACTCTTGCTGATATGGTGCAGCTCTACTGTCTTCTTTCCCATTCTGGTCCCAACAGACTCCAGCTCCACCAACTGTTCTTCCGCCGGCCCCGCACTGTTTTTTAAGGCCTCCAGTCTTTCCAGCCTTGCTTTTTGTTTTGTACTCCGGGCACGGCATCCGCGCTTGGCCCATTCCAGTTCCATGCGCAGCACACTCTGACGTTTCCGCTCCGAAGCCACTTCCATTTCCTCCCGCTGCGCCTTCATCTCCATAAAGTCGGAGTAATTTGCTTCGTAACTGTACAACTGTCCGTGGCTGATTTCCAGAATCTTGTTCGTGACCTTATCTAGAAAATATCTGTCATGTGTCACCATGATTATAACACCCCGAAAACGCTGCAGATAATCCTCCAGCCATACAATCATCTCCGTATCCAGGTGGTTTGTGGGCTCATCCAGAAGCAGAACGTCAGAGGGGGCTGCCAACACCTTTGCAAGGGCAACTCTCTTTTGCTGCCCGCCGGAAAGGTGTGCAATCGGCTCATCATAGTCTGTGATGTTCAGTCTGGTAAGTGCGCTTTTTGCTTCACTTTTCGCAGTCCAGCCGGACTCCGGTATCCCTTCCAGAACATAGGATAACACAGTGGCACCTTCAGGAAAATCTGGATTCTGAGTAAGGTATGCAATCCGCAGGCCATTCTGCTTTACAATCTGCCCGCTGTCTGCTTCCTCCAGACCTGCTATAATCTTCAGCATTGTAGTCTTCCCGGTTCCGTTGATGCCAATGACACCAATCTTATCTCCTTCCTGGATTCCACATGACACATCATCAAAAATAACCTTTTCTCCGTATATTTTGCTGATATGCTCTATATTTAACACATTCATATACCGCTCCTTCATTTTGTTTCATCTTGTCTATCATAATGGATTTCAGACAAAACGTCAATTCCGGTGTGCTAGATTGTCCGCTGTTCTTCCGGCATTACAACTTTTTTATTTTGCCACCTTTCTAAAAAAAACAGGATATTTCTTAGAACTTTATGAATTTTCGATGTCAACCCTTGAGTATCTATAGAAAAAGTTATACAATGACATGCAGCAAAGACAAGAGGAGGAGTTCGATGCCAGATACAAATAACACTACACCCTTTGATGATGATTTTGAGGTGACTTATGAAGAAGAAGTCCCTTTTACATATAGTTTTGATACGAAACCTGCGGCAAAAGACCTGTCGGACGAGACCGTTGTCATGAACACTCCGCCGAAAAGCCGTGTAGATGACTGTGACTTACATGATTATGATGCGGATATCTATAATGCAGATGACGAATATGATTGGGATGATGATTACAGCAATTCCTCACGGGCAGGAGGCCGCCGCAGAAAATCTGCGTCCCGTATACCTAATTTTCTTTCTCCGGCAAAGAAAACTGCCAGATATGGGACTAAATCTATTTACCGCGCCGCACGCTCTGTTATAAGAATTGTGTCATTCCTTATTACGGCAGGAACACTGTATGTCCTTGCACTTAACTTTTGGCGCGGTTCGGCTCCCTACGGTGACCCTCTGACCATTCTGGAAGGGGAAAATTATACACTGGCCGGCTACGCTGCCGTTGCCGCTGTTTTCCTTATTTTTGAATTTATTTCGCTGCTGTGGTCTTTGACCAAGGTGAAGGTCCGGGACGGCAGAAAAATATATAAAGCAGATACCGGAAGAGGTTTGTTTTCCTTTGTCTTTTTGTATGTGGCATCTTATATTTCTTTTTTGCTCTGCTCTTTCTTGCCGGAAGCATTTGATTCCTTTGAAGTTTTAAATGGAATCCGAGGCGGACTGGATGTATTTGGCTCCATGCATAACACATTGCTTGGTCTTTGTATCGCAGGTGTTGTTTTCTGCATTGCGAGAAAACATATGGATTAGTATTAAAAGCCGCTAGTTCATCAATTTTGTGAAGCATACTCCAAAAACTCTCTATGATGTTCAGTTGGAATAGTCAATGATAAGTTCACCTTCCTTCAACTCTGATATAAGATATTTATGTTCAAGATAGTTAAAACTTCTCGTAATGCACTTTGCCAATCTCTGTATCCCCTAATTTATGAGCCGCCGGATGTTCTTTTAATATGCCCACTGATAATATCGCTTCCAATACATATTTATCTGGAGCAGAGAGGATTTCCCGGCAGACCTCCTCCGTCGTCCTTCCATCTTCGGCTTTTCGGCATCTTCCCTGAATCCAGCAGCTGCCCAGGCCCAAGCTGTCAGCCATAAGATGCATATTGCTCATTGCAATAGAACAATCCTCAGTCCAGACATCTGTTTTCTCTGGATCAGCAAATACTAAAATTGCGCATCCGGCATTTTCAAGCATCCTGGCAGCACCCTCGCGGCAATGGGAAAGCTTCATCAAAGTTTCTTTCTCTTGTACCACCACGAATTCCCATGGCTTCAGGTTTCTTCCTGACGGAGACAGCAGCCCGGCCTGTAAAATTTTCTCCAGTTTTTCCACGGAAATTTTCTCCCCTGTATACTGCCTGACGCTTCTTCGGTTTAATAATACATTTAACAATTTTATACACCTTCTTTCAATATATTACTGTAAGCCCAGATTTTTCAAACTTCTTTGATAGCCTTCTCAAGTAACTTAGGTTGGATTTCAGGATAAGTCCAGTTGTCCGGAAGGGTATCCAATAAAAATACTTCCTCTATTTCTCTATACAATTCTTGCGAAAATCTCTTTATATCCGCATAATATAGCATCCCAAAGGTTTCCTCGCCTGTTTCATTAACTCTGTTTTTCCCGGTAACTGAATAAGCGCAAATTGGCTTTATACTATACTCCAATGCTCCGGTTTCTTCATAAAGCTCTCGCTTAGCAGTATCAAAAATAGTTTCACCCTTCTCCCTGTGTCCGCCCGGGCACTCATATGTAGTTCTTTCCTTATGCTTGCAGAAAACCCACTTACCCTCACTTTGAGCAGCAATCACCGCAAATTTTATTTTATCGTCTGCAATCTGATTATAAAATTTAACATCCAGCATCTTTTACCCTATCTGCCGTATTCAGCTTTTTTCATTTTCGTATTTTTGTCTGGAAAGTTTTGAATGGTGCAACAGTATTTATATGAATCCATTTCCATATTGGCCAATTAGCTGGCGTTGACGATGCCCATTTTCTTCCTCCCGGCTGAAATAACTCAATGTCTGTATAGTCGTCAATCAATCGGAGAATTTCCTGTACCGTGTCTGCAAACATAGCAGATAGCTCCGCCAAAGTGCATGCCTCATACTGAGCATAAAAGCTCTTATATAAGCCACCAAGGTTATTCCATTTATAGTTTGGGGCAGGAGTTATAACAGTGTCATCTTGTCTTTCTTGATTTTCCCAGCTAAGAATCAATTGCATCCAGCCTAATTGATAAGCAATCATTTGAGCCGGTAATCTATCCACTCCTTCAATCAGCTTGTCCTTATGTTCAATAAGGTATACTTATTCTGAATTTTTATCGAAATCAAAGAGGTGGGAACAATATAAAATATAGGCAGAAGCAGCTCGCATTCTCATGCTTCAACCGTTCCTGCCTATTTAGAAAAACGCTAGAATATTTTTATTTCTTAGAACTTTCCAGCCTTTGCTGCTTCCTCAACGGATACAGCTACAGCCACCGTCATTCCGACCATCGGGTTGTTTCCTGCCCCGATCAGTCCCATCATCTCTACATGAGCCGGTACAGAGGATGATCCTGCAAACTGTGCGTCAGAATGCATACGTCCCATTGTATCTGTCATACCGTAGGAAGCCGGGCCTGCTGCCATGTTGTCCGGGTGAAGTGTACGTCCTGTACCGCCGCCGGATGCTACGGAGAAATACTTTTTGTCCTGCTCGATACATTCTTTCTTATATGTGCCTGCCACCGGATGCTGGAAACGAGTTGGATTTGTAGAGTTCCCTGTAATGGATACGTCTACGCCTTCTTTATGCATGATTGCAACACCTTCACGCACATCATTTGCACCGTAGCAGTTTACTTTTGCACGGAGTCCTTCAGAGTAAGCAATCCTCTGTACTTCTTTCAGTTCTCCTGTGTAGTAGTCATATTCTGTCTGTACATATGTAAATCCGTTAATTCTGGAGATGATTTTTGCAGCATCTTTTCCAAGACCATTCAAGATTACACGGAGAGGTTTTTTACGTACTTTGTTTGCTTTCTCGGCAATACCGATAGCGCCTTCTGCTGCTGCAAAGGACTCGTGTCCTGCCAAAAATGCGAAACAGTCTGTGTCTTCTTCCAGAAGCATCTTTCCTAAGTTCCCGTGTCCAAGCCCGACCTTGCGCTGATCAGCAACGGAGCCCGGGATACAAAATGACTGAAGTCCCTCACCGATTGCAGCTGCTGCCTCGGCCGCGGTTCTGCAGGATTTTTTAATTGCAATAGCTGCACCTACAATATATGCCCAACAGGCATTCTCAAAGCATATAGGCTGGATCCCCTTAACCTGGTTATATACATCAAGCCCGGCATCTTTCGTTATTTTTTCTGCCTCTTCGATAGAAGCAATGCCATAGCTGTTTAATACATCATTGATTTTATCAATTCTTCTTTCATATGATTCAAATAAAGCCATCTAATTGTCCTCCTGATTTATTCTGTGCTGCCTGTTATGTAATATCAATAGTCTCCCTGCTATTCTTTGCGGGGGTCGATAATCTTTACAGCTTCGTCAACACGTCCGTACTGGCCCTGTGCCTTTTCCCATGCTTCGTTAGGTGTGTCTCCTGCCTTGATGAAATCTGTCAGTTTTCCAAGACTTACAAACTGATATCCAATAATCTCATCATTGGCATCCAATGCAATTCCTGTCACATAGCCTTCTGCCATCTCCAGGTAACGGGGACCCTTTGCAAGTGTTCCATACATTGTACCAACCTGGGAACGAAGTCCTTTTCCCAAATCCTCCAGACCTGCACCGATTGGAAGTCCATCTTCGGAAAATGCACTCTGGGTTCTTCCGTAAACAATCTGCAAGAACAGTTCTCTCATCGCTGTGTTAATAGCGTCACAGACAAGGTCTGTATTCAGTGCTTCTAAAATAGTCTTTCCGGGAAGTATTTCTGATGCCATAGCTGCAGAATGAGTCATTCCTGAACATCCGATTGTCTCAACTAAAGCCTCCTGAATAATTCCGTCTTTTACGTTCAGTGTCAGCTTACAGGCTCCCTGCTGCGGTGCACACCAGCCTACACCGTGTGTCAGACCGGAAATATCTTTAACTTCTTTTGCCTGTACCCATTTTGCTTCTTCCGGAATCGGAGCTGGTCCGTGATTTGCACCCTGTGCTACCGGACACATCATCTCTACTTCATGTGAATAAATCATGTTAAAACTCCTTTCAATGTGTGGTTCTTGTTATACTTTTAACGCCGTACAAGTGACATTTTCCCACAATTCCCGCCATTCGTCAATCGTTACTTTTTACAAACCTTCTATTTCCTTCAGTGCCAGTTTTAAAGCCTCTTCTACCGTGGAAATTCTGTTTTCCATGCGGCTCCCGTTAAACTGGCATTTTACAACATTAATCCTTCCAGAGATATAACATCCTATATATACCAGCCCCACCGGCTTCTCTGCCGTGCCGCCTCCGGGGCCTGCAATACCGGTGGCACTCAAAGCCACATCTGCGCCTGCCGCTTTTGCGGCCCCCGCTGCCATTTCTCTTGCTGTCTGTTCGCTGACTGCACCATAACGTTTCAAGGTCTCGCGGTCCACACCTACCAGACGTTCCTTTGCCTCATTGGAATAGGTGATATATCCTTCACTTAAAACGTCTGAAGCCCCGGCAACGTTGACCAGAGTTCCCGCAATCATACCTCCCGTGCAGGATTCTGCCGTTGTTATAGTAAGCTTCCGTTTTGTCAGTTCATTCACCAGACACTCCTCCAGCTCTATCCCATCGTCCTTCGTTTTCCGCCACATCCGATCCGGATACATCATTACATTCCTCCCTGTGTCAGCACCTGCCTGTTCTTCCACACATAATCTATCAAAGATATAATAGTCAGTACAAGCGCAATCCATACAAATATGGAGCCAATTACATCAAAAATACCACCCAAATCTGCAATCAGTACGATAACCATTGCCATCTGAAACACGGTCTTGAACTTTCCCCAATAGCTTGCCGCAATCACAACCCCGCTGTCAGAGGCCACCAGACGGAATCCGCTGATGATAAATTCCCTGCTGATAATCACAATAACAATCCATGCCGCCAGTTTATCCATCTCTATCAGACAGATCATAGCAGAACATACCAGCAGCTTATCCGCCAGAGGATCCATAAACTTTCCAAAGTTGGTGACCAGGTTATACTTTCTGGCAATTTTTCCATCCAGTAAATCGGTCAGGCTGGCCACAACAAATAGAACCAGTGCAATCCACTTATTGGCTGTTCCTCCCACATCTGTAAGCATAAAAAACACAAAAATTGGAACCATAATAATTCTTAATATCGTCAGTTTGTTTGGCAAATTCATTATATCAGACCTCCTATCAAATCATAATCTGCTGCGCCGGAAACTTTTACTTTTGCAAAATCCCCTGAATTTAATTCTTCCTCCGTATTGACAAAAATCAGGCCGTCCACATTTGGTGCATCCCTGTAAGTCCTGCCAACGTAAGCATTTTCATCTGCCACTTTTCCTTCAATCATTACAAGGACTTCCTGCCCTATCATGTTTTCTGCCTTTTCAAATGCAATGTTTTGCTGGAGCCCCATCAATTCAGCCTGCCGTTTCTCTTTTATCTCCTCTTCAATCTGATCCGGCATTGCAGCCGCAGGTGTATCTTCCTCCGGTGAATAAATAAATACCCCCAGCCTGTCAAATTCCATTTCATCTACAAATCCCATTAATTCTTCATGCTGTTCATTTGTCTCGCCGGGAAAGCCTGTAATCAATGTTGTGCGAAGGCAGATGTCAGGAATCTCTTTTCTAAGCTTACCGATGACAGTAATCAGTTCCTGCTTCGACGTCCGCCTTCCCATCCTTTTGAGTATCGTGTCATTGGCATGCTGGATTGGCAGATCTAGGTAATGGCAGACTTTTTCTTCTTCTTTCATAACCTCTATCAGTTCATCAGTAATTTCCTCCGGATAGCAGTACATCACACGGATCCAACGGATGGAATTTATTTTACACAATTCTTTCAAAAGCAGATGCAGAGACTTCTTTCCATAGATATCCTTCCCGTAAAGAGTGGTCTCCTGTGCAACAAGGATTAATTCCCTTACTCCCTGCTCTGCCAGGTATCCTGCCTCCTCCAGAAGTTCCTCCATGGGAACGCTTCGAAAATTGCCCCGAATCTTCGGAATGATACAGTAGGTACAATGCTTATCACACCCTTCTGCAATCTTCAGGTAAGCAAAGTGCCCTCCTGTAGTCACCAGACGTTTTGTGGGAACTTCCGGCAGGGCATTCATATCTTCCATGGTGACAGAATGATGACCTTTAAGTGCCTCGTCTATGACATCCAGAATCTTGTCATAGGAAGCTGTTCCAAGGACCGCATCTACCTCTGGAATCTCATCCAAAACCTCCTGACGGTAGCGCTGGGCCATACACCCGGTCACAATGAGGGCCTTGAGGTGCCCCTCTTTTTTATATCTCGCCATCTCCAGAATATTCTGAATGCTCTCCTCCTTTGCATCCCGGATGAAACAACAGGTATTTACCACTATAATATCTGCTTTTGTCTCTTCATCTGTCATCTCATATCCTCTGGATGCCAGGAGCCCCAGCATCACTTCACTGTCAACCAGGTTCTTGTCGCACCCAAGAGAAATAAACAGTATCTTCATTAAATCCTCCTATTTTGAAAGGCAGATACCCTATGTGCATCTGCCTTCTTTTTATCTCTATTCTTCTGTGTTTCCGGCGATAATTTTCAACTTTCCTTCATTCAGTTCTTGAACCGCCGTCGAAAGAGGCTTCTGGCCTTCCTTTGCAGGTATCAGCGGTAATTCTCCATCAATCAACTGTCTTGCCCGCTTGGAGGTTGCCATCACAATAGAGTAACGGCTGTTTACAATCTTTGTCTCGCCCTCTTCAATATCCTGGTTTACGACCTGCATCAAATCCGTGTAAGATGGATGTAACATATCTTATGATTCTCCTTTCAAACTTCTGTTCAATTCTTCTTTTATTCCCTGTATAAATTCTACATTGCGGAAGCTTCTGGAATGCTCCGCCTGTATAATCGCGTGCATCTCTTCCGCACAGCGGCCAAGCTCATCATTCACGACAAGATAATCATACTTGTCCATTCCTGCGGCCTCTTGTGCAGCACGCTTCATCCGGCACTCAATTACTTCCATTGTCTCCGTGCCTCTGCCCACAAGCCGTTTTTTAAGCTCATCTGCATCAGGTGGAGTGACAAATAAAAGCAGGGTCTCCGGAAAAGCCTCCTTTACCTTCAATGCTCCCTGAATCTCGATTTCCAGAATAACATCCCGCCCCGCGTCCAATTGTTTTTCCACATAGTCACGGGGTGTACCATAGTAATTTTCTACATACTTAGCATACTCTATCAGTTCTTCTTTCGCAATCTTTTTTTCAAATTCTTCCGTTGTCATAAAGAAATATTCTCTTCCGTGGACCTCCCCTTTTCTTGGCCTGCGGGTTGTTGCTGAGATAGAGAGGGCATAATTTTCCCCATGGCGCCTAAGCAGCTCCTTCATTAAAGTTCCTTTTCCGGAACCGGAGAAACCGGACACAACAATCAAAATTCCTTTCTTACTCATAACTGGCTTATCTTCCTTTACTCAATATTCTGAATTTGTTCCCGCACCTTTTCAATCTCCGTCTTGAGATTTATAGCACAGTTGGATACTTCTAAATCATTTGCTTTGGAGAGAATTGTATTCGCCTCACGGTTCATTTCCTGGGCAATAAAATCCAGCTTTCTTCCGACACCCTCTGCTTCGCCCAGAGTGGATCTCATATGGCTGATATGGCTCTTCAGGCGCACTACTTCCTCATCGGTGCAGATCTTATCGGCAAAAATAATCACCTCCGCCGCGATCCTGCTCTCATCTATTTGAGTATCTTTCAGAAGTTCCCCAACCTTTGCCTCCAGCTTCTCACGGTACACTGCCACAATCTCGGGGGAATGTTCTTCTATCACAGCAACCACTTTCTCCATGCCGCCTAGTTTATCCATAATATCTCTCTTCAGATTCTCTCCCTCTGTCGTCCTTGTCTCCACAAACTGTCCAAATGCACCTTCCAGTGCTTCTTTCAAACCACTCCAGAGTTCTTCCTCATCCTCGCTTTGCTCTTCCATTGTAATCACCTCGGGACAGCGTAAAAGTGTGGATACACATACATCATTTTCCAATCCGAATTCGTCTTCCATCTGTCTAAAATATCTCAAATATTCCGCAGCCAGAAATGCATTGTAATTCAAAGACACCTGATTCTCAGACGTATCTTCATAGGTAATGAAAACATCAATCTTTCCTCTGCCGGCATACTGCTTCAGCAGAGACCTTATTGATGCCTCAAAAAAATTAAGCTTCTTCGGCATTCTGATATTCACATCCAGATAACGGTGATTCACACTCTTTAACTCCACCGTAAACTTTCTGGGGCCGCTCATAACCTCGCATCTTCCAAAGCCTGTCATGCTCTTTATCATGTCTGTATTTCCTTCTCTTCTTCAATTAGTTAGCCACAGTTCAGCCGTAAGTTCAATCATGTCCATAGGCATTGTAAGTTATTATACTCCAGTTCCCCGCCCCCGGTCAACCTTAGTGTTTCATAACTTTGGTATTTGTGATATACTTGTAACAGTTCAGCCATCAGCTCAAATTCGCATGGCTGAACTGTTGCAATGAATTGTGTTGGAGGAATTTATTATGGCATTTGACGGAATTACTGTGGCCTGTCTGGTCCACGAATTAAGAGAACAACTATTAGGGGGGAAAATTGCGAAGATTGCACAGCCTGAGACAGATGAACTGCTTCTCACTGTAAAATCTCCTGCAGGGCAAAAGAGACTCAGCATCTCTGCAAGTGCATCACTGCCCCTTATTTATCTTACTGAATACAATAAGCCGAGCCCTATGTCTGCCCCTAATTTCTGTATGCTTCTCCGCAAGCATATCAGCAACGGCCGAATTACAGACATATATCAGCCTGGTCTGGAACGTATCATTCACTTTACCATTGAGCATCTGGACGAGTTGGGAGATGTCTGCCAAAAAGATCTGATTGTGGAAGTGATGGGTAAACACAGTAATATTATTTTCTGTAATACAGAAGGCCTGGTTATTGACAGTATTAAGCACGTATCCGCACAAATGAGCTCTGTCCGAGAGGTTCTGCCCGGCAGAGAATATTTTATCCCGGATACTTTGAACAAATCTGACCCTCTGACTGTGAAAGAGCCGGAATTTATCGAAAAACTTATAGAAAAGCCGCTTCCCCTGTCAAAGGCCATTTATACAGCCTTCACGGGCATCAGCCCTGTTGTGGCGGAGGAAATCTGCTTTCTGTCCGGCATAGATTCTTCCATTACACCAAAAGAGCTTTCCGTAGATGTGCTGCGGCATTTATATAATCAGTCTGATCTTTTCTTTTCCGCTGTAAAAGAAGGGAGGTTTTCTCCTGCCATCTATTATGACGGCCAGAATCCAAAAGATTTCTCCGCATTGCCACTGACCCATCTCTTAGGCTATACCCGAAAAGAGTTTCCGTCTATGTCTCAGGTTCTGGAGACTTATTATGCTTCGAAAAATGCACTCACCCGCATCCGGCAGAAGTCGGCAGATTTGCGTCAGGTTGTGCAGACTGCACTGGAGCGCAGCCGGAAAAAGCATGATCTACAGTTCAGACAGATTCGTGATACAGAAAACAGGGATAAATACAAGGTTTACGGGGAGCTCATTAACACTTACGGCTATCACCTGGAGGAAGGGGCAAAAAAACTGGAGGCCCTGAACTATTACAATAATGAAATGATTTCTGTTCCTCTGGACTCTGCAAAAACTCCCCAGGAGAATGCCCAGCGTTACTTCGATAAATATAATAAGCAAAAGCGTACCTATGAAGCACTCTCCAAATTTATTCAGGAGACAAAAGATGACATTACTTATCTGGAATCTATCAGTGCCTCTCTGGATATTGCCATGACCGAAGATGATCTGGCTGAAATTAAGGAGGAACTCATCACCTCCGGTTACATACGCAGAAAGCTTACTAAGAAAAAAGTACGTATAAAAAATAAGCCGCTTCATTATATTTCCAATGACGGTTACCATATATATGTGGGGAAAAATAATCTTCAAAATGATGAGCTTACATTCCACTTTGCCGTGGGGAGCGACTGGTGGTTCCATGCCAAAGGCACGCCCGGCTCCCATGTTATTGTCAAAACAGGGGGGGATACTCTGCCAGACCGTACTTTTGAAGAGGCCGGCCGTCTCGCTGCCTACTATTCCAAAGCCCGGGGCGGAGAAAAGGTAGAAATCGACTATGTGGAAAAAAAGCATGTGAAAAAGCCCAAGGGTGGAAAACCCGGATTTGTTGTCTACTATACAAATTATTCTCTGGTGATAGACAGTGACATCTCTCAGATTCAGGAGGTAAAGTCAAATACCTCGCAGTAAGCTGCGGGAGCAGGCCATTACTTTCATCGGCTCCCGTGTTGTCAGGGAGCCTTTGCCGTTTTTTTATATCCGCAGGCACTTCAATTTTCTGTGCCTGATTAAACCCAGTATACTCCAATTTAATCATAAAATTATTTACATTTGTACTCTTATCATTCTGATCATATAAATCATTCATAACATCTGTCATATCTATCATAATCCTAGCCGGAAGCAGCTTTTCTTTATATATGTCTATCGTAATGGGTACCCTCAATTTTGCAATTGTATCTTTCCCGGGAATATCAACCAGTCCGAAGGCACCCACCATATCCAGTCCCATAAACTGCAGAAGTTCCTTTCCTGTTACATCCCCGTACATTTCATAGCATTCTTTTTTTCCTACCTGAACCGGTTCCTCTGCGATTCTGAAAGCCTTGAGAGCTTTTCCTGACTCCTGAAACAGGCTCCCATTCAGAGCATTGGTCTTTGGGTTTTTTGATATCTCCCTGCTCCATTGTCCGTACATACTACTGTAGGTGACAAATTCTTTGCCTTCTGTTACCTGATATATTTCTATATCACTTCCAACCTCTGCTCCACGCATATTCACCTGAGCAGTTCCCTTTGCATGTCCTGCCATGGGCTTCGTTGTATTTTCCATATCCATATCCATGGTAATCTTGGTGGTTTCCAGAACATCCTCCAATTCAATATCCATATTCAGGGAGTTGGAAACAGTCTTCACCTTTGCCAGGTTGTCTGTCACTTTTATCATAAGTCTTTCAGGTGTCATTTTACGGGTGCATCCCGCAGCACTGTTTATGCAGCATACACAGATCAGCAAAGTGCAGATCGTCTTTTTAATATACATTTTCATAAATCAGCCTTTCTGACCCAGCAGATAATCCACAAACTGCTGTGCCGTCCTGCCTGTCATTCCTCCGTGGGTCAACTCCCACCTATTTGCCTGCATAAGGAGTTCCTCCTCAGGCATTTCTATTGCATTCTGCCTTGCCAGTTCCTTTACTATCTGGTGAAATTCTTTTTTATCCGGCGAGCCAAAGTAAATGGTTACACCAAACCTAGCAACGAGAGACAATTTTTCCTGAACCGTATCGTTAGTATGCAGTTCTTCATCCCTGTCCGCTTTATCTTTAAATGTCTCACGTACAAGGTGGCGGCGGTTGGATGTGGCATAAATAAGAACGTTATCCGGTTTTTTCTCCAGTCCGCCCTCTATCACGGCCTTCAGATATTTGTACTCAATCTCAAATTCCTCAAAAGATAAGTCATCCATATAAATAATGAATTTATAATTTCTGCTCTTAATCTGGGCAATCACATCATTCAAATCCCGGAACTGATGCTTGTAAACCTCTATCATACGCAGTCCTTTGTCGTAATACTGATTCAGAATTGCTTTAATGGAGGAGGACTTTCCCGTCCCTGCATCTCCGTACAAAAGACAATTGTTTGCCCTTCTGCCTTCCACAAAGGCCTTTGTATTATCAATTAACTTTTTCTTTGCAAGCTCATATCCTACCAAATCATCCAGGTGTACATGGGCGATATTCGTGATGGGGACAATCTCAGTTTCTTCTCCCTCCGGATGCTCCACCCTGAATGCTTTGTGGAGTCCAAGCTTTCCCACCCCAAATTCCCGGTAGAACTGTGTCAGGATATCTTTAAATGCAGCCACGTCAGAAGCTTTCCCCAAAGCCTTTGCCAGATAACAGATTCTGTCACGTATACGCTTATTAAATACTTTGCTCCCCTCATTTATATTTCTATATTTTTCCAATATAGAGAAAGAATCTGTTTTCAGTTTCTTCTCCATATTTTCAAAATCATAATCAAACAATTCTTTAAACACTGCAAAATCACGAAGGGCAATTTCATTGATGCTGCCTTCCACCGGTCCTACAATTTCACAGGAGGTGCTGTATGCATTTTCATCACTGGCCAAAAGAAACGTCAGGTAAACGTGCCATAAATTCCCCTCAAACCCATGACTTACAGATAATTCAAGAAGGGTATTTATACAGTCAAAAAACAACGCTCTCAAGTCTTCCCTATTATAATATTCATTGTCATAGTTTTCCATCAGAAACGTCATATCATGAAGGATACTTCCATATTCCATGTTTTTATACAACATTAATTCATTCGTACGCATATCTTTCCTCTTCTTCAGTGTGCCGGAGCACTTATTTAATAATTTCCCAGTATCTTTAAATTCATTGCTTCTTCCCGCAGGCCGCGGATTGCATTTTTTACTGCTGCATCTGCCATGTTCCCTTCAAAATCTGCAAAGAATCGATATTCCCAACTTTTTCCTTCCACAGGGCGGGATTCAATCTTACTCAGATTCAAATCATTGTATATAAAATGAGACAGGATATGATACAAGGAACCACTTTCATGCGGCACCTCAAAACAAATACTGATCTTGGAGGCATCCTTAAGAAAAATTTTCTGATTCGACACTACGATAAATCTGGTAGAATTATTTGGCTCATTATTAATGTTATCCTGCAGGATAGTCAGACCGTGCAGTTTGGCCGCGTATGCACTGCATACAGCTGCCTGAGACTTATCTCTATCCTCCAAAACCTTTCTTGCCGCAAGAGCTGTGTTTACCACGCTGATTTGCTGCCAGCTGCTGTGTTCATCCAGAAAACGTGAGGTCTGCATCAGGGCCTCAGCCTTAGAGTACACTTTTCGGATATCCTCCTGCTTTGTCCCCGGCAGCCCGGCAAGTGTATGGGTGACAGGAATAATTGTTTCGCCCACAATATAATTTTCAAACTCCACAAGAAGATCATATACCTCATTTACAGCTCCTGCAGAAGAATTTTCAATTGGAAGTACCGCATAATCTGCAGAGCCCTCCTCAATAGCTTCCATTGCGTCCCGGAAAGTCCTTACGTGAAAACTATTGCAGTTGTCCCCAAAATAGTGCTGCATAGCCGCCTGAGAGTAGGCGCCTTCCACTCCCTGGAATACGACTCTTGCCTTCTGCTTGTCCAGTGAAGCCACCTCAATAAATGGCAGCCGTCCCAGCGCTCCCGCTTCCACAAGAAGACGGTACTGTAATTTCCGGCTCATGGACATCAGCTGCTCATACAGCTCCTGGATTCCCTTTTTATTAAAGTCTCCGGACACTTTAGATGCCACATCTAAAAGCTTGTCCCTCTCTCTTTGGCGGTCAAATATTTTACTGCCCGTTTTGACCTTCAGCTCGCCGACTTTCCCGCAAACCTTCATTCTATTTTTATATAATTCTACAATCTGCCCATCTATCTCATCCAGCTGCAGCCTGAGCTCTTCTAATGTAGCCATTTAAAATTCTCCTTTCAAAGCCGAATGGCCATATGAAGTTTATTATAATACATTTACCTATATAATCCAAATATTTTTTGAACATGCAGCTTTAAAACTTTGCCCTGGTTGTGAAAATATCTATTTTTTGCTGGAAATATTATGTATAAATTTTCCCTTTTCAAACCATACTTCTGATATGAAAAAGAAATTTATGTTATGTGGCACCCTCGGGTGGTGTATGGAAATTATATTTACAGCGCTTCATTCATTCAAAAAAAAGGAATATACCCTAGTGGGACGCACCTCAATCTGGATGTTTCCGATCTATGGCGCAGCATGCCTTCTCACACCTCTGTGCCGCCAGCTGAAAGGGAAAAACACTGCTCTTCGGGGTGGTGTCTATACATGCTGCATTTTTCTCGGTGAATTTATCTCCGGCAGTATTCTACAAAAGCACCATGTCTGTCCCTGGGATTACAGTAAGGCCAAATACAATGTAAAGGGGGTTGTAAGATTTGACTATGCCCCTCTCTGGTTTGGAGCAGGACTTCTTTTTGAAAAAATCCTGCGTTGAACTGTTATGATTTTTTATATTTAAATTTTTGTTGAAAATGACTTTGTTTTAGTATATGATAAGTAGAAAAGAATTTTTAATAGGAGGTATATAAATGAACATTTTCAGATGTATCAAAGACCGAAGAAGCATTCACAGATACTCGCCAGATTCTATTAACCATTCTATTATTGATTCTATTGCTTCTGCAGCATCCTATTCTCCTTCTCGGGAAAACACCTTGATTACCCATTATATTACAATTGAAAATTCTTTTATTTGCAGGGAGATTATGAAAGATTTCTGCAATACTGATGAAATAAAATATGCATTAGTCATATAAGGAGGTTATTTATGAGACATTTGATGAGTCCTCTTGATTTTTCTGTTGAGGAACTGGACAAACTTTTAAATCTGGCACAGGATATTGAGGCAAATCCCGCCAAATATACCCATGCCTGCGATGGCAAAAAACTTGCCACTTTATTTTATGAACCGAGTACACGTACAAGACTCAGCCACGAGGCAGCTATGCTGAATTTGGGGGGCAGTGTCATGGGATTTTCCTCCGCCGATTCAAGTTCCGCCGCAAAAGGAGAAAGTGTATCGGATACAATCCGTACAGTTTCCTGTTATGCAGACATCTGCGCTATGCGTCATCCAAAAGAGGGTGCTCCTATGGTTGCCTGCCAGCACTCTTCTATTCCGGTCATCAACGCCGGGGACGGCGGGCACCAGCACCCCACACAGACATTGACAGACCTGCTGACAATCTTAAACGTAAAGGGACGGATGAATAATATGACCATCGGTCTGTGCGGAGATCTAAAGTTCGGACGCACCGTGCACTCCCTGATTCACGCTCTTGTACGATATGAAGGAATCCGTTTTCTCCTGATTTCACCAGAAGAATTAAGGCTGCCCGACTACATACGAAATGATGTACTAAAGAAAAATAATATTCCTTATGAAGAAGTCGTACGTCTGGAAGATGCAATGCCAAAACTTGATATTTTATACATGACACGGGTACAAAAAGAGCGCTTCTTCAACGAAGAGGATTATGTGCGCATGAAAGACTTTTATATTCTGGATAAACAGAAAATGAAGCTGGCACCTAAAGACATGTATGTACTTCATCCTCTACCCAGAGTAAATGAAATATCCGTTGAAGTGGACGATGACCCAAGAGCCGCATATTTTAAACAAGTACAGTACGGAGTCTATGTGCGGATGGCACTCATCCTCACCCTGTTGGACATACACGTAGATTAAGCAACTCATTTAACATATATTAGTTCTAAGAAAGAAGGAAAATCATGGTAAATCATACGTTGAATGTTGGCCGTATCTCAGAAGGTTTCGTGTTGGATCACATCCAAGCCGGTAAGAGTATGGAAATTTATAAATACTTACACCTTGACAAACTGGACTGCTGCGTTGCCATCATAAAAAACGCTAAAAGCAGCAAAATGGGGAAAAAAGATATATTGAAAATAGAATGCCCTATAGATATCATAAATTTAGACATTCTCGGCTTCATTGACCACAACATCACAGTCAACATCATCCAGGATGAAGAAGTTGTAGAAAAGAAACGTCTGACCCTTCCAAAGAAAATCAAAAATGTCATCCGCTGCAAAAATCCAAGATGCATCACCTCCATCGAGCAAGGCCTTGATCAAATATTCGTACTAACCGACGAAAAAAACGAAACCTACCGCTGCAAATACTGCGAAGAAAAATATTCATAAAAGGGGTCTGACCCTTTTGCACTCCGTTTTCAGAATATTCTGCCAACTAAGGAGAGCAGAAGTCCCCACGATTAGCCTGTGCAAGCTTGCTTGCTAAGGGCTAATCGTGGGGACTTCTATTCGGCGAGGCCGCCGAAGCGAGATGAAGCAAAGCGGAATCGAGCTTGCTCTCCTGGACACACCCATATTTTACCTCATACTCCGCCAGATTCCACATAGCATGCTAACAATTTTCCGCTATTTTATAAATCAACTGCTCCGTATCCTCCCAGCCCAGGCAAGGGTCAGTAATTGATTTTCCATATATCATATTACTGCCGATGCCCTGGCATCCCTCAACCAGGTAGCTTTCTATCATAACCCCTTTAATCAGCCTTTTCAACTCTGGATTGTAATTGCGGCTGTGCAGTACTTCACTGACAATACGTATCTGCTCCTTATACTGTTTATTTGAATTGGAATGGTTGGCATCTATCAGTGCCGCCGGATTCTTTAAATCTCTCTTGTTATACATATCTAGAAGTCTCACCAAATCTTCGTAATGATAATTTGGTATGCATGTACCGTATTTATCTACACCACCCCTTAAGATAACATGTGCAAACTCATTTCCGTCGGTTGTTACATCGCGGCCACGGTAAATAAATGTGTGGGGACTCTGTGCAGCTACTACGGAATTGAGCATCACAGAAAAGTCTCCGCTGGTAGGGTTCTTCATTCCCACCGGAATATCCATTCCACTGGCTGTCAGCCGATGCTGCTGATTCTCCACAGACCGGGCTCCAACTGCTTCATAAGACAAAAGGTCATCCAGGTAACTTCTGTTTTCCGGGTACAGCATCTCATCGGCTGTTGTCATGCCCCCTTCTTTAATAGCGCGGATATGCATTTTTCGAATGGCAATGAGCCCGGCCAGAAGGTCCGGCGCCTGATCCGGATCCGGCTGGTGAAGCATTCCTTTGTACCCTTCTCCTGTTGTCCGGGGTTTGTTTGTGTAAATTCTGGGAATAATCATCAGTTTATCTGAAACCTTATCATTCACCACTGCCAGCTTACTTACATATTCACACACTGCATCTTCATTATCTGCTGAGCAGGGACCAACTAGAACGATGAACTTATCTGATTTATCTGTAAATATATTCTGAATCTCCGCATCTCTTTTTCTTTTTAACTCCTTAATACTGTCAGACAGAGGATACTCTGCCTTCAAATCTGCCGCATGGGGCAGCCTTGCATTTATTCGCATTCCCATGACATTTTCTTCCTTTCTATTGATATTTTTCTATAAAAAATGGTGCCTGCAAAAACGGGCACCATCACTGTTTTCTTATCCCTATTTGACGCGGTTTTTGCGTACATACTCATAATCTATATTGTTAAGCAAGACGGTAAGCCGGGTTATGTCGTTGAACAATCATCTATCTAGGCCTGATGTCACCACCAGGCTCAAGCGACCTACCTAAAGCGTGACGGGCCGCCACATAGCTTTTATTCGGTCTTGCTTCGGATGGGGTTTACATGTGCCCTCTCTGTTACCAGAGAGGCGGTAGTCTCTTACACTGCCTTTCCACCCTTACCCAGGAGAAACCCGGGCGGTTTATTTCTGTTGCACTGGCCTTAGAGTCACCTCTACCGGACGTTATCCGGCATCCTGCCCTGTGAAGCCCGGACTTTCCTCGTCTACTGCCTTTCGGCACTTGCAGCCGCGATTGTCTGTCTTGCTTAACACAATTATGTATTATACTATGCATTTTTGTTCCTGTCCACAATTTACATTACAAATTTATCGAAACCAATAAACCCATCATTATAGATACATCCGAATCAGGCCCAGCAATGTAATGTGTGCCCTTATTCACTATATCAGTCCCTCATCAATTACTAATTTATCACCATCTGCTGCCCCGGTCGCCAGTTCATCACATCTTTCATTTTGAGGATGCCCATCATGCCCTTTTACCCAATGAAATGTAACACTGTGCCGCCCTTTTGCCGTCAAAAGGCGTTTCCACAGATCCACATTCTTCACAGGTTCATTTTTACCGCGCTTCCACCCTTTTTTCAGCCAACCGTCAACCCAGTGCTGGTTAAATGCATCCACCACGTATTTTGAATCCGAGTAAACCTCCACCGTGCAGGGGCGGTTCAGCACCTCCAGGCCGGCGATTACAGCCATCAGCTCCATCCGGTTATTTGTTGTCTTCACGTATCCCTGGGACAGCTCTTTTATATGTAGTTCCCCCTTTGTATCCACATACTCCAGTACCGCTCCATAGCCGCCCGGTCCGTCCGGATTTCCTCTTGCCGCTCCATCTGTGTACAATTTAACCTGCATTATTTACTGTTCCTCCGTTCTCCAGCTCAAATACCTGACCTTCCCTGGATATCCGTTGAATTTTATCTGCATACCCTTTCGTACAATCTTCCAGAAGCAGCCTGTCAAAAATTCCATAGTTATCCCAAAAATGCATAGGAAACACTTCTTTTGTTTCTGTACGTTTCATGAAGCAGTCAATTCCCCAGCAATACTGTTCACCCAGACGTGGATCTACCGGCACGAAAGCAACATCTATCTTCATTCCCTGTAGCTTATTAATCTCACGCTGATAATTGCGGCGCATCATCGTATTGTAGGCCTCGCCTTCCTCTTCCCAGTGCCACCAGTTCAAATCCCCCGCATGATAAATGGTATGTCCCTCATATCGCAGGAGAAAGGCAACACCTTCGTCGGTCGACCGCAGCGTACGTATTTTGCACCCGTCTATGCTCTTTTCTTCATTTGGAGCCATAAAAACAATGTCCCTGCCGGCTTCTGCTTCTATATCATCTGAAACAATAAAATGAACTCCGGGAATTTTCTCTCTTAATTCGAAAATATCACTCTTATAATGGTCAAAATGGGCATGGCTTATAAAAACATAAAATTTTTTACCCGCATCTGGCTTTGGCAGCTCTCCTTTATAAAAATCGAATAAAAAATACGCGGTTTCCACTTCGACGAGAAATCCGCTGTGACTTAAATAAGTTATACGCATCATTTTCTCAACATCTCCACTACATGTACTAATTCCGGAAGGATAAATTCCAGGCTTTCCTTTGCAGCCTTGGCTTTCCCCGGCAGATTTACCAGTAATGTATTATTTCTGATACCTGCTGCCGAGCGGTCCAGGATCGCTCGTTTGCTGTATCTTAGATTATAAGCCCGCACCGCCTCCGGAATCCCCGGCAAAAGCCTGTCTGAAATATCCGCCACCACATCCGGAGCACAGTCACTCTCTTCAACGCCAACAGCACCCGTGGTCAAAATCAGATCCACAGCCCCGGTATCCGACAGCCTCTCCAACACTACAGACAGCACCTTTTTATCCTCCGGCAGAACTCCTGCAGCCTTCACCTCAAATCCCACCTGTTCCAGCATCCGCTTCAGCGCTGCTGTAGCCGCACTCTCCTTTTTCGCCTTATATAAACCTGTATCCAATGTAAATATTCCCGCCTTCATCTTGCAGTACTCCTTTCTTCTTCAAAACTGCAAAGGGGACTGTCCCCTTTGTCCTCCGTTTTCAGAATATTCTGTCTTTACTCTTGATAACTATCCTAAAATACGCTGTGCCGATTCGTTTGCCTTAGCAAATATCTCCTCCTTCGAAGAATCCAGATAGTATTTCCCGTCCTGGTAGAGAATTTTTCCCCCCACCACAGTCATTTTTACATTCTGCTTGCTGCCGCTGTAGACCAGATTCTTTTCTATATTCTGAATAGGCTGCATATTAGGTTGCTGTAAATCTATCAAAATCATATCAGCCTTCTTTCCCTCTGCAATGACATCACACTCCGGCAGCCCCATCGCATGTGCTCCGTTGACTACTGCCATCTTAAGGACTTCCATTGCCGGAACAGCTTCCGGATCGTCACATATTGCCTTTTGCAGACCTGTTGTCAAAAACATCTCCCGGAACATATCCAGACAATTGTTGCTTGCCGGTCCATCAGTTCCAATAGCAACAGGAATCCCCATCTCTAGATATCTTTTTATGGGAGCTATGCCGCTTGCCAGTTTCAGGTTTGAGGCGGGATTGGTTATGACATAGAGGCCCCTTGTTTTTACAATATCAAAATCTGCCTCATCCAAATGAACTCCGTGGAACAGTCCGCCGCCGTGCCTGAACAGCCCCAGAGAATCCATATATGCTATAGGAGTCATGCCTGTCCTGCTCCGGCAGTCCTCCACTTCTTTTTTTGTCTCTGAACAATGTGTATAAACCGGAATCTTATATTTTTCAGAAAGTGCCGCAAGCCCTTCCATCAATTCTCTGCTTGTAGTATATTCCGCATGGAATCCCAGCTGATAAGATACCAGTTTGTCCGGATCATGGCTGTAACGTTTATAATCCTCCTCCACCTGCTGAAGTGTACCGCCGAAATCATTGATACTCTCGCAGATAACTGTACGAAATCCAGTCTCCTTCGCCACTTTGTCTTCCATCGGTTTATCAAGATACATATTAAAAACAGATGTGATGCCGCTTGTCAGATATTCCATAATTGCCAGCTTATTCAGCCAGTATATATCTTCCCCTGTCAGCTTTGCTTCTGCAGGAAATACCCTCGTGTTCAACCACTCATCCAGCTTCATATCATCTGCGTGGGAGCGCAGAAATGTCATCGCAGAATGTGTGTGTGCATCCTTAAATCCAGGCATCAGCAGATTTCTCTGTCCGTCTATTTCCTTATCCCACGTTTCCTTTGTATCCGGCACCTGAGGACCTGCATAGGCAATGGTGTCTCCTTTCACCCACACTTCACCATCAAAAATTTCTTTCTCTGCCTCCATTGTCAAAATTCTTACATTATAAATTCGAATGTTCATCTTATTACATCCTTTCAATAATACGTGTCACCAGACGCTCAAATTCTTTTCCCCTCTTATCTGCCACGGCCTGAACATCCAGATGACTTAATTCTTCTTCTGTGATGCCGGAGGCCATATTTGATACACAGGAAATTCCGCATACACGGACTCCCTCATGGCGGGCAGCAATAGCCTCGCAGGCTGTACTCATTCCCACAGCATCTGCCCCCATAACACCAAACATTCTGATTTCAGCGGGACTTTCAAAATTGGGACCTGTAGTCTGCAGATAAACCCCTTCCTGAATTGGGATGTTTTCTTCTTTTGCCACAGTACGGACTAATTCCATCCACTCCTCATCGTAAATATGAGTCATGTCTGGAAAACGCGTTCCCAGCTCTGACACATTTTTCCCAATCAGCGGGGAGGGTACAAAATTAGATATCTGATCAGTAATCAGCATGAAATCTCCTGCCTGAAACTTTCTGTTGATTCCTCCCGATGCATTTGTAAGAAACAGAGTCTCAATCCCCATCATCTTCATCAACCTGGTAGGGAGCACCACATCTTCCATACTGTACCCCTCATAATAGTGAACTCTCCCCTTCATTACAACTGCCGGAACGTCTCCGATATATCCAAGCAGAAACCTGCCATCATGCCCTTCCACGGTAGATACAGGAAACCCGGGGATATCCCCATAAGGGATTTCATACTCCACTTTCATATTTCTCGCATAATTTCCCAGTCCCGAACCAAGAATCAAGCCTACACGAGGCCTAAAATCAGCTACAGACTGATAGTATTCGTAACACTTCACTAGCTTTTCATATTGTCTGCTCATATCGTTCTCCTCACATTATCAGTAGTATACTATGAAAATTGTATCATATCTTTTCAAATATTAGTACCCCTAAAAACTTCTCTCATTGTCAAAATACTTCTAAAATTTACTTAGGGATTCTCATTGTTTCAATAAACAAGAATGTATTAAAAATCAAGGGGTGATTTTATGGGTTTAAAATATACCGAGTCATACCAAAATAAGAGAGAGCAGAGCTGCTCCCTCTAAATAATAATACAAACCAGTCCTCCGTTGCTGTCATTTACTACCTTTTGCATGGTGTCCTGAAGTTTTACCTGGCTTTCATCATTGATCATTGTCAGTTTATTGCGCATTCCATCCATCACCAGATCCTCGACAGACTTGCCGAATATATTTGTTCCCCACACTCCTTCGGGAGTTTCACTCTCAGCTTTTAAGTAATCTACCAGATCCTGAGCCTGTTTTTCATTTCCTACAATAGGTGCAATCTCTGTTTCGATATTTGCCCGTATCATATGAATAGAAGGCGCCTCGGAGTGGATTTTCACTCCATATTTGTTGCCCTGCTTGATAATCTGTGGGTCATCCAGTGCAATTTCCTCTTTTTTGGGGCTCACCATGCCATAGCCTTTCATCTTCACATCGGCAAAAGCATCTTTTATTTGCGCATATTCTTCCTTCATAGCTGCCAGTTCTTTCATGGCAGAAATTAATTCGTACTCTCCCTTAATGTCTGTGCCCGTCAATTCACTGAGTACCTCATAGTAATACTGCCCTGCAAGATCGATTTTGATTTTTACCTTTCCGGTATCCATTTCGATTTTTTCTATACCAGCTTTTTCTATGTAAGAGCTTTCTGTCTGAGGCGTCCTGTTGGCGGTGCTGCGTATGTCCTTCATTCCCTCCATAATCATCTTTACGTTCTGCAGCAGATCCTCCTTGATCCGATGACCTCTTGACAACATTTCTACCCATTTAGGAATATAAAATTCCACTTCAGAGATAGGAAATTCATACAGCACCTGAGCCATAATATTGTGAATATCCTCTGTTCTTAGCTGTTCACAATTCACCGGCAATACGGAAACTCCATATTTTTCTTCCATTTCCTCCTGCAGTGCTTTTGCTTCATCTCCGTGCGGCTTCTGAGTATTCAAAAGAATGATAAAAGGTTTACCAATAGACTGCAGCTCTTTAACTGTCTTTTCCTCCGCCGGTATGAAATTTTCTCTCGGCAGGTCTCCAATGCTTCCGTCTGTAGTGACCACAATACCGATTGTTGCATGGTCATGTATTACTTTTTGAGTTCCTATAGCTGCTGCCTTCGTAAATGGAATTTCATACTCAAACCAGGGTGTCTTTACCTGGCGCTCCATATCATTTTCAATGTGACCAGAAGCTCCCTCGACCATATAACCCACACAGTCAATCAGTCGTACCTTTACCTCCAGATCATCCGATAATTTTATAGAAGCTGCCTCTTTGGGAACAAATTTAGGCTCTGTCGTCATAATGGTTGTGCCGGATGCAGACTGTGGCAATTCATCCTTTGTTCTTGTTTTTGCATGTTCATCTGTCATATTGGGAAGTACAAGCAAATCCATAAATCTCTTAATAAAAGTTGACTTGCCTGTCCGAACTGGTCCCACCACTCCAATATAAATTTCTCCGTTTGTTCTCGCCTTCATATCCTTGTATAATTGAAATGAATCCATAGAAATACCCCCTTGTTCTGCTTATACCAATGTATGCACAAAAAAGGGGGTTTATTCCTAGTGTTCACTCTTCACTTCGCGGAGCATCAGTTCATCTACTGCCTCTGCTGGATTTTTCCCTTCAAACAGAACTTTATTGACCTGTTCTACAATAGGCATGGAAACCTGATATTTCTCCGCCAGTTTTGCGGCAGCTTTTGCGGAATAAACGCCTTCCACCACCATGTTCACCTCTTTCATGGCTTCCTCCATGGTTTTTCCCTGCCCCATAAGATAACCGGCCTTTCTGTTCCGGCTGTGTACGCTGGCGCAGGTGACAATTAAATCTCCAATTCCAGAAAGTCCGGTAAATGTTTCGATTTTGCCGCCCATCTTAACTCCAAGCCTTGCTATCTCTGCAATTCCTCTTGTAATCAATGCCGCTTTTGTGTTATCTCCGTAACCCATCCCATCTGCAATCCCGGCCGCCAGTGCGATTACATTCTTCAGAGAGCCGCCCAGCTCTATCCCCAGTATATCATGGCTTATATAAACGCGGAACACACGACTAATGAACATGGACTGCAGGTATTTTGCCGTTTTCTCCGTTTTCGCCCCAATGACACAGGTGGTAGGCAACCCTCTCCCCACTTCCTCCGCATGGCTTGGACCTGACAGAACTGCCACATCTGCCTGGGGTATCTCCTGCTCTATCTGCTGAGAAAGGGTCATCAGAGTCGTCTCCTCAATACCTTTTGCAACATCTACAATAATCTGCCCTTCCTTTATATAAGGGCTCATTTTCCTTGCGGTCTCTCTCGTAAATGGAGACGGCACTGCCAACACAAGAAAGTCTCTGCCCGTAAGCGCCTCCTCCAGATTACTCGTGAAAACCAACTCCCGGGGCAGCTTTACTCCGGGCAGCTTTGCCTCGTACTCTCTTTTTTCAGAGAGCATCTTTACCTCTTCCTCGCTGATAGACCAGACCGTAACCTGATGCCCGTTGTCGTGAAGTAAGAGAGACAGCGCTGTTCCCCAACTCCCAGCTCCCAACACACCTACATTTGCCATAATGCTCCTCCCTTTTCTTTTACTCGGCCGTTTTTTTGCCGCCTGAACCAAATTTATTTTCCGTACTTGCAAGAAGACGTTTGATGTTTTCTTTATGTCTGAACCATGCCAGAATAGTAAGTAATAAAACTACTATGTAAAGCTCATACCGATAGGGGGCGGTCATGTTAAATTCCCCCAGTGCCCCGAAGACAAGCACCTCCAGGAAAAATGTAGAAGAGGCCAACAGAGATCCCAGTGATACATACCTTGTAAAAATTGCCGCTATCAAAAACGCCGTCAGTGGAATGGGCACCATCAACGGGTTGAAAGATAATACGAGCCCGGCCAGCACAGCGATTCCCTTTCCGCCATTGAAATGAAGATAAAACGGGAAGTTATGCCCCAGAGTGGTGCCTATGCCTGCATACATACATAGCAATGGCAGAAAACTACTTTCTTTATATAAGTAACGCACGATGAAAATTGCTGCTACACATTTTAACACATCCCCCGCAAATGTCAAAATCCCGGCTTTCCACCCCAACACACGCACTGCATTGGTGGAGCCTGCATTTCCGCTCCCTGATTTTCTGATATCAGTATGATTTAGCTTCCCCACAAGATATCCTGTCTGCAGAAGCCCACAGGCATACCCTATCAGAAGACAAATAATCCGTTCCATAACTTATTGCTCCTTTTCCTTTCTTTCCCTGATAAAAAACTTCAATGAGATCCCTCGAAAGCCAAAGGCCTCCCGAATTTTATTTTCCAAATACCTGGTATAAGAAAAATGCATCAGCGTCTTATCATTTACAAAAATAACAAAAGTAGGCGGTTTTACAGACACCTGCGTAATATAGTACAATTTCAGTCGTTTTCCTTTATCAGAGGGAGGCTGCTGCATGGCAACGGCTTCCGACATAATCTCATTAAGCACGCCAGTGGCCACACGCAGGGTCTGATTCTCAATGATTATATCAATCCTCTCATAAAGCTTAGACAGCCGCTGTCCTGTAAAGGCTGACACAAACAAAATCTCCGCATAAGACAGATAAGACAAAACCTGACGAATCTTATTTTCATATTCCTTCATAGTTTTGTCATGCTTCTCGATGGCATCCCACTTATTTACAACAATCAGAATACCTTTGCCCCGTTCATGCGCGATTCCGGCAATCTTTGCATCCTGCTCCGTCACACCCTCCACGGCATCAATAATCAACAGAACCACATCTGCACGCTCCACCGCCGCCACGGTTCTGATAATACTGTAACGCTCCAGCTCTTCTTTAATCCTGCTTTTCCTGCGCAGTCCGGCCGTATCAATGAAAATATATTCCTTTCCATCGTGTACAATCTCTGTATCGATGGCATCTCTGGTTGTCCCCGCCACATCGGATACAATCACGCGGTTCTCGCCCAATAATTTATTGACAATGGAAGATTTCCCCACATTTGGTTTTCCCACTATCGCGATCCGGGGTCTGTCATCCTCTCCCTCTTCACCGGCCCCCTCCGGGAAATACTCCGTCACTACATCCAGCATATCTCCGAGCCCAAGCCTGGAGGCTGCCGAAATAGGAACCGGGTCGCCGATTCCAAGATTATAAAATTCATATACATCCGGCATAAATTTATCAAAATTATCCACTTTATTTACCACAAGAACAACCGGCTTTTTAGATCGGCGCAGCATATCTGCCACCTTAGAATCCGAATCCACAAGCCCTTGTTTTACATCTGTAATAAAAAGAATTACATCCGCCGTATCAATGGCAATCTGTGCCTGGTCTCTCATCTGGGAAAGAATAACATCCTTGCTGTCAGGCTCTATTCCGCCGGTATCAATCAGCGTAAAATCCTTATCCAGCCAGTTTACATCCGCATAAATCCTGTCCCTTGTAATGCCTGGGGTATCCTTTACGATAGAAATCATCTCACCTGCCAGGGCATTAAATAATGTAGACTTTCCGACATTCGGCCTTCCTACAATCGCTACTACTGGTTTACTCATATTTGTCTGCTGCCTTTCTATTCACATACTTCTTCCTAATACATACTTTTAAACTTCTTCCTAATACACACTTTTAATTTTCTCCTAAGATTGCATCTATCAAATCCTGACCGCTTGATTTTACAATATCCACCGGAACTTGTAAAGCGCTCTCCACCTCTCTGACAGTAAAGTCGTCCAAAAAAATATCTTCATCTGTTTTAAGCATATTGCAAGGGATCAGTAATACTTCTCCCAGCTTTTTCCTCTGCAGCTGTGTCATCAAATCCTGTCCTGTAATCAACCCGGATACGGTAATATTCTCACCAAAGAAATCATTTCTGATGTCATAGAGATGAACTTTAATATTTGGAAATTTTTCCTCTAATCTATCCACCATCTTTTTCAAATACGGATATGCCAGTTTCCCGGTTGCAAGCGAAATCTCCCTGACGCGGCCATCCCCCGTTAAGGCCACAATACCCTCTTCAAACTCATCCTTTAAAAGCCTGAGCATCCCCACACCATTTTCAAGCTGAAGATAACCGTCATAGCTCCCTTCTTCCGGAACTTCCTCTTCTGCCAGAATATACCACTCGTCCCCTGCGTGGATAAAATGAATACCATATTCTTCATATATCTTATCCTGCCAGCGGCCAATGAGCTGTAAAACTTCTTTTGCATCTTCTTTAGTAAAAGGTTCCAGGGGATACAGTCCGTCGCGGAACTTGCTCAGCCCTACCGGCACTACAGATACACTTCTCAAAAAGGGCAGATATCCCGTCAGATCCCGGATAGTCCTCTCCAGCTCTTCTTTATCATTTACCCCCTTACACAGTACAATCTGCCCGTTCATTTCAATTCCGCCCCGGTAGAGGATGTCCACTTTCTTTAGTGCATCCCCTGCAAATCGATTGTGAAGCATCTTGCATCGAAGTGCAGGATTTGTTGTCTGAAATGAAATGTTAATAGGCTCCAGGTGATATTTTACTATACGCTCCACATCATGGTCACTCATGTTTGTCAGCGTGATATAATTCCCCTGCAAAAATGAGAGTCTGGAATCATCATCCTTAAAGTACAGGGTGTCCCGCATCCCTGCGGGCATCTGATCTATAAAGCAAAACATACACTTATTCCGACAGGAACGGTACTCGTCCATAAGGCTCTGTCCAAATTCCAGGCCAAGCCCCTCCTCTTCATCCTTATCAATCTCCAGCTCCCACTGTTCTCCGTTCGGTTTCTCTATTAATACTACAATATTCTCGTCATCCACATAATAGTGGTAATCAAATACATCCAAAATTTCGTTCCCATTAATTTCCAGCAGTATGTCACCGGGCTCAATTCCCATCTCATCCCCAATACTGCCCGGCTGTACAAGACTTACTACATGTCCGCGTGCCATTTTTACTATCTCCTCAAATTCTATCCTTATACACTGCTATTCATTAACTACTTTCCAAGTTTATCATATTTCTTTTTAAAATGATAGCGGTTTTTCAGGTTCGTCAACAGCGCACTTGAATTTGCCCCCCAAAAATGATATAACCATATGTGTAGAAGAACTGGACTTTCCAGCTGTTCAAACTTCGTTAAACTATAGGAGAAAGCCATGTCAAACATCAACTTATTAGAAAACACACTTCCTGTCGCCCCTCTGAAAATCGTTGCTATGGAAAGCTGCAGGGCTCTGGGGGAGAAAGTCAATGACTATATTGTATCTTTCCGTCAAAATACAATTTGTGAAATCAAGTCCTCTTCTCCCCTTTATGTTAACTACGAATCTAGGAATTACCTGGTCGACTGCTGTTGCCCCAGGTTTGGTTCCGGCGAGGGGAAAGGAATTCTCAAAGAGACAATCCGTGGAACAGATTTATTTGTTATGACAGATGTATGTAATTACAGCCTGACCTATTCTCTGAACGGACGTGTCAACCATATGTCCCCCGATGATCATTATCAGGATCTCAAACGTATCATTTCCGCCGCCACGGGCAAGGCCCGCCGCATCAACGTTATCATGCCCTTCCTGTATGAAAGCCGCCAGCACAAACGTACCAAGAGAGAATCTCTGGACTGCGCACTGGCACTGGAAGAATTAAAAGACATGGGTGTTACGAATATTCTCACCTTTGATGCCCATGACCCGAGAGTCCAGAATGCAATTCCTTTAAGTGGATTTGACAGCTTCAATCCGCCTTACCAGTTCATGAAAGCATTGTTCCGTGCAGTACCGGATCTAAAAGTAGACAAAGATCATTTAATGATTGTCAGTCCCGATGAAGGTGCCATGCATCGTGCTGTTTACTTTTCCAACGTTCTCGGGGTTGACATGGGTATGTTCTACAAACGCCGGGACTACTCCACTGTAGTGGACGGCAAGAATCCTATCGTAGCCCACGAATTTCTGGGTGATAATGTAGAAGGTAAAGATGTAATTATCGTAGATGATATGATTTCTTCCGGCGAAAGCATGCTGGATGTTTCCAGGCAGCTCAAAGAATTCCATGTGGGACGCGTCTTCGTCTGCACTACCTTCGGATTGTTCACGGAAGGCTTTGACAAATTCGATGATTATTATGAAAAGGGGTATATCGACCGGGTTGTGACAACCAACCTCACTTACCTCCCCCCTGCATTATATGAAAAACCGTATTTTGTAAAAGCCGACATGAGTAAATTCCTGGCCTTAATCATTGATTCACTGAATCACGACACAAGTATCGGTGCAGTTATGAATCCCACAGACAAAATACACGCTCTTTTAGAAAGAAAAAACACGAGCTGTTAAATTTATAAAAAAGCTTCTCATTTTCAGGAATCTTTCTAAAAATGAGGAGCTTTTTAATATTTTATTCCATCTCTTAATATAATTTTGCACTGATTAATTTGGGCCGAAATCCTTTCTTTTCCAGTGCCTCCATAATCTGGTGCTTGTGCTCTGTCCCAAATGCTTCCATTGTGATTCTCAACTCCACCGCCGTGTTCCTGTTTGTACTGACAAACTGATTGTGCTCCAGCTTAATAACATTTCCCTGGGCATCGGCAATAGTAGAAGCCACGCTTACCAATTCACCCGGTTTATCCGGAAGTAGGACAGACACAGAGAAGATACGGTCTCTTTTTATTAGTCCATGTTGTACAACGGAGGACATGGTAATGACATCCATATTTCCGCCGCTTAAGATGCATACTACTTTTTTGCCTTCACAGTCCAGCTGCTTTAAGGCTGCGACAGAAAGAAGCCCTGAATTTTCTACGATCATCTTATGGTTTTCCACCATATCCAGAAAAGCTCCTATGAGCTCGTCATCATCCACCAGAAGAATATCGTCCACATAAGCCTGCACATAAGGGAGATTCTGCTCCCCTACTGCCTTTACCGCGGTGCCATCCGCTATCGTATTGGCACTCTCAAGTTCCACTACCTTATTTGCCTTCAAAGCTGCGCTCATACTGGCCGCTTCCGTAGGCTCCACGCCGATTACCTTGATTTTCGGGTTCAGCATCTTTGCCAGAGTGGCAACCCCGGTGATAAGCCCGCCTCCGCCGATTGGTGCCAGAATATAATCTACGGTTGGAAGCTCCTGCACAATCTCCATGGCAATGGTTCCCTGCCCGGTGGCTACATCCAGATCGTTAAAGGGATGTACAAAAGTATACCCGTATTTTTCGGCAAGCTTATATGCATATGCACAGGCATCATCATACACATCTCCGTAAAGTATTACCTCAGCCCCATAGCTTTTCGTGCGGTTTACTTTAATAAGCGGTGTCACCGTGGGCATGACAATCGTTGCTCTACATCCAAATTTCTGGGCCGCATACGCCACACCCTGCGCATGGTTCCCTGCAGATGCAGTAATCAATCCCTTTGCCCGTTCTTCTTCAGACAGTGTACTGATTTTGTAGTATGCTCCGCGGAGTTTATAAGCTCCGGTATGCTGCATATTCTCCGGCTTTAAATACACCTTTGCCCCACACATATCACTGAGATAATCACTGAATACCAGCTTAGTGGGATTTGTTACCTGTTTTACGATTTCACTTGCTTGTTCAAATTTCTCTAATGTAAGCATCTTGCTCCTTCTTTCTTCTTTTGCTATTCATCCTCCGTTGTGCCACTATAAAATAATGCATTTACAAACTCATCTGCATCAAACTTCTGCAAATCTTCAATCGCTTCGCCAACTCCGATATATTTCACCGGAAGCCCCAATTCCGATTGTATTGCCACTGCAATTCCCCCCTTTGCAGTGCCATCCATTTTTGTCAGGATGACTCCTGTGATATCTGCCACCTCATTGAATTCCTTTGCCTGTGCCAGTGCATTCTGTCCGGTAGTTGCATCCAATACTACAAGAGTCTCCTTATAAGCTTGCGGGTACTCTCTTTCAATAACGCGGTTGATTTTACGTAGTTCTTCCATAAGATTCTTTTTATTGTGCAGACGCCCCGCCGTATCACACAGAAGAATATCCGCCTTTCGTGCTTTTGCCGCAGCTACAGCGTCATATACCACCGAGGCTGGGTCTGCGCCCTCCTGGCCTCCGATCATTTCAACTTTGGCGCGGTTTGCCCACTCCTTTAATTGTTCTCCCGCAGCTGCCCTGAAAGTATCGGCCGCTGCCAAAATCACCCTTTTGTGCTGCTCATGAAACTTACCGGCCAGTTTCCCAATTGTGGTTGTTTTTCCGACTCCATTGACTCCGATCACGAAAACCACAGATGTCTTATTCTCATATTCGTAGGCAGTGTCTCCCGCCTTCATTTGTTCCTTGATACTGTCAATCACAAGCTGCCTGCATTCTATCGGCTCTTTGACATGCTGCTCTTTCACTTTTTTCTTCAGATCCCCGATAATCTTCATGGTAGTTTTTACACCCAGATCCCCCATAATCAGCATCTCTTCCAGCTCTTCATAAAACTCGTCGTCTATTTTAGAAAATCCGGAAAACACACTGTCCATACCGGAGACAATGTAATCCCTCGTCTTCGTCAGCCCGGTTACCAGCCGTTTAAAAAATCCCTGTTTTTCTTCCATTTTCCTTATCTTCGCTTTCTTAATTATTTATCCAGCTCTTCTTCCAGCAAATCCACGGATACAAGTGTCGATACGCCTTTCTCCTGCATTGTAATGCCGTAGAGCCTGTCCGCGGCCGTCATAGTGCCCCTTCTGTGCGTAATAACAATAAACTGTGTATGCTTGGTCAGTTTGTGCAGATACTGTGCAAAACGCACTACATTGTTATCATCTAAGGCAGCCTCAATTTCGTCCAGCAAACAGAATGGAGATGGTTTTAGATTCTGGATTGCGAACAGCAGGGATATTGCCGTCAGCGCCTTTTCTCCTCCTGAAAGCTGCATCATATTCTGCAGCTTCTTGCCGGGAGGCTGTGCAATGATTCTGATTCCCGCTTCCAGGATATCCTCGTCCTCCATAAGTTCCAGAGTTCCCTTTCCTCCTCCGAAGAGCTGCTTGAAAACAATGTCAAATTCCCTGGAAATCAGTGCAAATTGTTCCTCGAACTGTTTCCTCATGGCCCCATCCAACTCGTCAATAATCTTAAGCAGAGTACCTTCGGCCTCCACCAGATCATCATGCTGTCCTTTCAGAAACTCGTAGCGTTCTGAAATACTTTTATAATCGTCAATCGCATTGACATTTACATCTCCCAGTTTCCGTATCTCACCCTTCAGTGTCTGAATCTGCCGTTTCATATATGCAAGATCCGTCAGATTTATGTTCCGCAGCTCCATAGCATGATTATAAGTAAGTTCATACTCTTCCCACATGTAATTAATCTGCTTTTCTGAAGCCTCTTCATAAGACTCCTTCTGGCTGTTCAGTCTAAAACATTCTTTGTCCAGCTCTGACATGTGTCTTGACAGTTCTTCTCTTTGTCCAAGAAAGTCCTTATGCTTCTGATTCAGCATATCTCTTTTTACTGTCTGGCTCTTAATTTCCGCATTGATCTCTTCAAAAAGCTCTTTTGAATTTTCGATGGTATTCCGCAAATCCTTTATTTTTGCTTCTTTTTCCAGAATTTCCTCTGATGCATTTCCTTTATTGGTATCCAGATCCTCAAGCTCCGCTTCAAGTTTTGCGGTTTCTTCCTGAATACGCTGCATATTTTCCGAAATGAATGCATTTTGCTGTTCCAGTCCCGCAAAGTTAAGGTGAACCTCTTCCGAGCGTTTCTGCGAGATGATTTCTTTTTCTCTATCAGCCTCCAGGCACTTCTGCAGCTCTTCAATATGGCTATTCAACTCCTTTTCCAGTGCCTCCGAAGCTTCCATCTCCATATGAACGGAATCTTCGTTGTCCAGAATCTCCTGAAGTCTCTGCTCCAGTTCAGCCTGCTCCTTTAGACAATTCTCATAGCGGCGGGAGATTTCTTTTTGTCTGGCCTGTACCTGCTCCACATTCATTCTTGCCGTATTTTCAATAACAGATGCCTTTCTCAGTTCTTTCTGAAGTTCATCGATTGTACTGTAGCACGCAGCTCGTTTTACTTTCACATCATTCACGGCCTGTTCACAGTCATCCATATCCTTTTTGAGCATCTTCACAGTTTTCTCAAATTCTTCTATTTCCCGCCGCCTGCTTAAGAGATTGCTGGAGTTTCTAAAGGCTCCCCCCGTCATAGAGCCGCCGGGATTCATAAGCTCACCGTCCAGTGTCACCAGACGAAGTGACTGCTTATATTTTCTAGCAATTCTAATTCCATTATCAATGTTATCGACTACCAGAGTCCGGCCAAGAAGCTGGTCCGCCAATCCCTGAAACTGCGGTTCCACATGTACAAGTGTATTTGCCTGGCCTATAACCCCCTTTTCGTTCATTGCCTCCTTCTGACGGATATCTGCACCCAGATGCATACTTGTCAACGGAAGAAATGTGGCACGGCCAAACTTATTCTGTTTTAAATAGGCAATCATCCTCTTTGCAGTTTCCTCATTGTCTGTGACAATATTCTGGATACTTCCGCCCAGAGCTGTTTCAATAGCAATTTCATACTCTTTATCTACCTTAATAATATCAGCAACAACACCTATAAGGCCTTTTTCTCTGTCTTTATTGCTCATAACCTTGCGGATACTGTTACCGTAACCGTCATAACGCTCCGTAATGTTCTTTAAAGATTCCAGTCTGGAGGACTCCCGATGATACGCTGTCTGTCCGATGCGCAGCTGCTCCTGTCTTTTTGACAGTTCCTGCTGTAAATTTTCAATCTCCTGCTCATTGTCATTAATTTTTTCAGCATAACCGGCAATCTCAGCCGATATCCGCTTCAATTCACTCTCATATCCTGCCAGAACATTATCTTGTTTCCCGGCCTCCCCGGACATTTCCAGTATTATCCGTTCCAGCTCTGACTTTCTGGCGCTTAGCTGCTCCTGAGTGGTGGTATAGTGTTGGATTTTTGCTCTGGTAGATGCCCTGTTGTTCAAAAGCTCTATGATTTCTGCCTTATTTTGTTCAATCTCAGCAGCCTCAGAGGCAATTCTTGTCTGTACATCGATCAATTCCTCTTTAGCTCTTGTGTTGCTTTTGGCACTCTCCTCCAGCTTTGCTTTTACTGTCGTCTGTTCGGCCGCAAGCTTATCTCTTTGACTCTCTCTGGTCTCAATCTCCACCCGGATGGTACTAAGGCGGTTGTCATAGTGCTCGTCATTCATCCGTATGGTGTTGATCTGTTCCTTCAGGACATTAATCTGGCCCTCCAGCTGCTGCTTCAGCAATGTAGTCTCATTTAGCTGGCCTTTCGCCTTCTCAATGGAAAGATCTATCTCATCCACTTCTTCCTCGATGGCCTCATATTCAGTCTTCATATCCGTATATTTCACGTTTGTCTCTTCCAGCTCATCGGAGGCAATCTTAAATTTTCCTTCCACGTTTTTAATCTGGTCCCCAATGCGTTCCGTTTCCAGCAAAAACATGTTAATGTCAAATGTTTTTAGCTCTTCTTTTTTCTTTAAGTATTCCCTTGCCACCTCGGACTGCTGCTTTAGGGGCCCTATCTGCTTCTCCAGCTCTGCCAAAATATCATTGACACGGGTCAGGTTCAGCCGTTCCTCCTCCAGCTTTTTCACGGAGAAATTCTTGCGGCGCTTAAACTTTACAATTCCTGCTGCTTCATCGAAAAGCTCCCTGCGTTCTTCCGGCTTTCCGCTTAAGATTTTGTCAATCTGGCCCTGACCGATGATAGAATAGCCTTCTTTTCCGATTCCTGTATCATAGAACATCTCATTGATATCCTTCAGACGGCATCCGGCACCGTTGATTAAATATTCGCTCTCGCCAGAACGGTACAACTTCCTGGTAACGGTAACCTCCTCATATTCCACAGGCAGCTTATGGTCTGCATTGTCCAGCGTAATAGCAACTGACGCATAGCTTAAAGGTTTGCGGTTCTCCGTGCCGGAAAAAATAACATCCTGCATAGTACCGCCCCGAAGCTGCTTTACCCTCTGCTCCCCGAGAACCCAACGCACCGCATCTGCTACATTACTCTTTCCGCTGCCGTTTGGGCCTACAATGCCGGTTATTCCGTTGTGGAACTCAAACTTAATTTTATGGGCAAAGGACTTAAAGCCTTGTACTTCAATGCTTTTTAAATACATATAACACCTACTTTTCTTTCTTCAGTTCCAGTATTGCTTTATATGCAGCCTCCTGCTCAGCAGCCTTCTTTGTCCGGCCTTTACCCACGCCCAAACTGCGCTCTCCGACTAGAACCTCCACAGAGAAAGCCTTATTGTGATCCGGTCCCTCTTCCTTTACAAGATGATAGGAAATGCCGTCATCCAGCTTTGCCTGCACGATTTCCTGCAAAATGGTCTTGCTATCAAAAAAGAGCTTTTTATTTTCCAGATCCGTCAGTATAAACCGATGAATGAACTCTTTCGCATTAGTAAAACCACCGTCCAGATAAATTGCACCTATCAGAGCTTCCAGTGCATCTGATGTAATGGACTCCCTTTGCCTGCCCCCGGTTGCCTCTTCCCCTTTTCCAAGGAGCAGATAGGAGCCTAGATCAATATCCCGTGCACAAAAAGCCAGTGCCGGTTCGCATACCATGCTCGCCCTTGTCTTCGTCAATTCCCCCTCCGATACTTTGGGAAATTCCAAATATAGATATTCGCTGGAAACCAGCTCCAGTACCGCGTCTCCCAAGAATTCCAGCCTCTCATTACAGTGGTGCTTTTCCAGATGCTTCTCATTTGTATAGGAGCTGTGCATCATAGCCTGTCCCAACAGAGAAAAGTCACGGAATTTGTATCCTATTCTTTTCTCCAGTTCTTTTAAATTTTCACTCATGCTCTTATCCTTTCAAGAGGGGTGCCTCTTCTCATAACCGGACTCCCCCCTTATTAAAATGAAAAAGCCCAAAGGGGCTTTTTCGCTTTAACGCAATATTTATTCTACAGCCTTTTTTATCTGATCAACAGCATCCTGTACCGTCCCAATTTTCTCGGCCTCATCATTGTCAATCTCAATATCGAACTCTTCCTCAATTCCCATAATTATCTGGAAAATATCCAGTGAATCCGCTCCCAAATCATCTACAAATGTGGTCTCCGGATGAATATCATCCTTCGAAACATTCAAAACATCTGCAATAATATCCTGTAATTTTTCAAACTCCATAACTTTATTTCCTTTCTTGATTACATTAATTTTCTTTTTTTTCTTCCTGCACCTGGAGGACAGCTTTTATCTTTTCATTTATTTGCTGCTCTTTGAAAGTAACGCACTGGATAATGGACGTACACACTTCCTTTGCCTTAGAACTGCCATGTGTCTTGACAACCAGCCCGTTCAGGCCCAACAGCGGCGCACCGCCATACTCGCTGGCATCGAAGTCTTTCAGTGTGCTCTTAAGTGCCGGCTTCACAAGAAGTGCTCCTATCTTGCTCCTTAGTGAACCCATCATACCCTGTTTGACCTTGCTGATTAGAGTACCGCCCACACCTTCATATAGCTTCAGGATTACATTGCCCACAAAGGCTTCACAGACTACTACGTCCACAGCACCTGCCGGAATATCTCTTGCCTCCACGCTTCCCACGAAATTAATATCCTTACACTCTTTCAGAAGCGGGAAGGTCTCTTTTACAAGTGCATTGCCTTTTTCTTCCTCTGCGCCGATATTTACAATTCCTACCGTAGGATTTTTCTTTCCAATAATATTCTCCATGTATATGGAGCCCATCTTTGCAAACTGAACAAGATGAGAAGGCCTTGCATCCACATTCGCCCCACAGTCTATCAGCAGTGACACGCCTTTGGCAGTGGGTATCAGTGGTGCAAGAGGCGGTCTTTCCACTCCCTTAATCCTGCCCACCAGCACCTGGCCTCCGACCAGGATTGCTCCTGAACTTCCTGCGGATACAAATGCATCGGCCTCTCCATTCTTCACCAGATTCATGGCTACTACAATGGAGGAATCCTTCTTTCGGCGAATCGCCATAACCGGCGGGTCTGCTGTCTCAATGACCTCTGATGCATTCACAATCTCAATCTGCTCCCTGGGGTAAGTGTACTCTGATAACGTCTTCTTCAATAGTGCTTCCTGCCCCGTCAGCAAAACCTTAATATCGCTTCTTTGCTTTACAGCTTCCACGGCGCCCCGGATAATCTCCCCGGGTGCATTATCACCGCCCATGGCATCCAGGGCAACTCTTGTAATATCAGACATTTTTCTTCCTCCTAACGCTACTGCATTAATTCTACTAAACATCAATATAAAAATCAATAAGAAATTGGAAATTAAAAAGCATTAAGTAACAGTTCAGCCATCAGCTCGATTCCACCCCAAGGGTACCGTCCTTGTTAAACAACCACACTACGGTTGCTAACCAAGGACATGTGCTGCGCTTCATCTCGCTGTGGCAGAGCGCCATATGAATTTTCGGCAGCATATGCATACGAAAGCAAGCTTTCTCCTGCCTACGCTGTCGAAAATTCGCATGGCTGAACTGTTACAGCATTAAAAAGAACTGCCCCTCAAAATGACAGTTCTTATTGTCTAAAGATATTATTTCATGATTTTTACTCTCTGCGAAATGTCTTCTTTTTCCTTTGCATCCGGCTCCCCTGCGATGCCGCCAAAAGGCATTTGTGCAATCAGGATGTAGTTTTCCGGGAGATTGAAAAGTTCACGGACTTTCGTATCAATTACCGGATTGTAGTGCTGCAGGGATGCACCGATTCCTAATTCCCGCAGGCCGCTCCAAATACTAAGCTGAAGCATGCCGCTGGACTGGTTTGCCCATACAGGAAAGTTTGCTGCATATAGAGGAAATTGATTCTGGCACCCTTCTACGGTTTCTCTGTCATAGAAATAAAGAACTGTTCCTGCACCTGCTTTGAAGCTGTCAATTTTCCCCCTTGGCACCTGTCCTTCAAACGCATCGTAAACAGCATCCCACAGTTGTTCCTGCTTGTCTCCCAATGCTACAACAACACGGGAGCTTTTCATATTAAATGCATCAGGTACTAGTCCAGTCAGCTGCTGAACAAGTTCGATGACCTTCTCCTCGCTGACCGGAAGTTCTTTGTTTATATTATAATAGGTTCTGCGGTTTTCCAAAGATTTTATAATGTTCATATACATGCACACTCCTTTTTATGCTTTGTCATAAGATATCCCTTTTTGTATCTATCACAAGGCCGGCATCTGGTTCCAGGCGGATATCATAATAATCAAGAGGCAGATAATCCCCAGACTGTCACGATGCACCATCTTTCCCTTATAAACGTAACTATCGGATCATATTCTTCTACTGTCGTATTGGACAATACCCTGACCAGATGTACACCGGCTCCGTCCTGTGTCCGGAATCCTCCTGCTTGATTTTTCACCTTTCTCTCCATTTAGCTGCCTCCAAACTTCTTTAGTAAAACTGACAATTGTTCTTTTTCATCGTCTGTCCAACATTTCATCAACTGGATAATACTAAGCTTATTTTGCGGATAAACCTGAGCCATCAGCTGCCGCCCTGGTTCCGTAATAGTTAAAATACACCTCCTTTTGTCTCTGTTATCGGCCTGCCTTGTAATATATCCTCTTTTTTCCAGATTACTTACAATAAGAGGCATCGTTCCACTGGAGCTGAGTATCTTTTCCTGAACCTGACCCACGGACATGTCCCCTTTATGATATAAGACCTCTAAGACAGCAAACTGCCCCGTGGTAAGTCTGTATTCTGAAAAAATTTTATTGGACTCCTTGTCAATACAGTTCACGGCACGCTTGAGGCCTATCAAAACTTTCATCTCTGTTTTTGCCATATTCTCACTCCAATATCTCTATATAGAGATATTATACCCTATATGCAAAAAATACAAGTGTTTTTGGAAATTTCATTTTGCGGGAGATTCATTTCCGCTGTGGCACAGCAGGCAGTTTGCACAGTCAGCAGGTGTACAGCCCAACGTGTCCGCAGGCAGTTTTTGGATAGTAAAACCTGTATGTTTCATCGAAAAGGTATGTGTACCGCCGTTTTCGAAGCTCACTGTATCCTCCTCGAAATTAAAAATTACTTTCATGGCGCCCCGGACCTTTATATTATCATAAAGTGGATGTTGCTTTTCCGTGGGTTCGAGGACCATGAACTCCTCCTCTTCCGTTTGTATCATGACTCTGTCCCCCATGGTAGAAAAAGCAGTAAGCCTCCCTTTCTCATCAAACACAACCGAATTGCTGTCCGCATGGATTCCCACCGCATCCGGCTCAAATGCGCTGAAGGTTCCGATCGGCGTTTGCAGCTGCAATGGTGACTTTGGTTCCACCGACTTTAATTCTCCGCTCTCATAGAGGGAGAAACCAATTTCCGTCTCAATCCTGCCTACCGGAGACTGCACCGTTATGGTCTCTTTAGGATACAATGTGATGCTTTTTATATTTCCACTTTTATAAAAACAGATACCATTTGTATATGCAGAAAAGGATGCAGCGTCCAATTCAAAAGAAAGCGGGATGTTATTTTGTCGTTCGTCCTCCTCTGACCAGAACCCGCTTATCTGTCCATCCGATACAAAAACCTTGTGCAGCTCTCCGGTCGGATAAAATGTCACATATTCTGCCGGCAAGGTTCCGATCGGACTTTCGATTTCAGACTGTTCCTCCAGCATGACGGCTTTTATGATTCCGTTTCTGTGAAATTCCACTGATGGTTTGTTTTTCCGCCTTTGCGATTCGCTGTAAGAGGGAACCAATTCTCCCGCATGTGTTACGATCATATTTTTTCCTGTTAGTTTTACACTTTCAAGCTCTCCGGCCGTGTAAGTCTGAAAAGAAGATATATCGCCAAGAATACCAAACTCCATCTGTATATGCGTTTCATCAATTACAAGATAATTCATCATATGGTTTCCTCCTATAGAAAGTTCCTTCTGTCCGGCCGCATGATTCCCGATAACAATTCTTCAATCTTAAGCACATTCCGCTTCTCTATCCCGGTATCAAAATGGGACTCACAGGCATGAATAAAATCATACATATTGCAGTTTCCGGCCCGTTCGCCGATGCCCAGTATGGTGCAGTCAATGAATTGTGCGCCCATGCTTGCCATTTCCAGGGAATTGGCAACCGCCATGCCGAAATCATTATGTTCATGTGCTTCAATCATTATTGAAGAATGACTTCGTATTTCTTTTACCAGCTTTCCCGCACGTACAGGTGTAAAGATGCCAACTGTATCCGCGAGCCTGATAATTTTTATCCTCATTTTTTCAGCCTGAGCCGCCAGTTTTATCATAAATCCTATATCAGCACGAGAAGCATCCTCAAATCCAAGTGTTACCTGCACATGGAAATTATCCGCTATTTCCACACAGTCCATAAGCTGCTTTTCTACCCAGGCCTTATTTTTATTGAGCTTAGAATAAATCTGTACATAGCTGACAGGAACTGCTATATGTATGACATCCGGTTTTTGGCGGCATGCTTCCATAACGTCCGCAGGATTCAATCTGCTCCAAAGTGATATTCTTGCATGTTTTTTTTGATACATGATTTCAGACAGATATTCTCTCCCTTCTGTCTTCCGGTCAAATATTCCGGCTTCTATCTCGAATACCCCAATTTTGTCCAGGGCCAGAGCCAGTTTAACCTTATCTTCCGGAAGAAAAGTAACTCCCGGACACTGTTCGCCGTCACGCAATGTTGTATCTACTATCCTAAGCTTTTTCATCATGGATCTCATACCTCCCGGCCATTTCTATGAATTCTTCTTCTGTAATGGCGGTTCCCCGTGCCCTGCTTTTTTCCTTGATCAACTGAAGCAGGTCTTCTGTATGATTCTGTAATGAGCTTTCCATATGGAGTTTTTTTGAGTAAAAAGCAACAGAGCCTTTTCCCGAATGTTTCCCGAGGATCACTTCTCTTTCTAAGCCGACCAGCTCCGCAGGATATGGTTCATAATTGGAATACTTTTTTAAAATGCCATCAACATGAACGCCTGATTCCACATAAAAAATGCGTTTTCCAAGTACAGGTGCCATGGGAGATATTTGTTCTCCCAATACACTTTCAAGCCAGCATTTTAACCTTGAGAAACTTTTGAAATCCTGATTCACCATGTATCGTTCCATCACATGCAATGCCATGAGAATCTGCTCCGTCGATGCCTTGTTTCCGATTCCAAGCAAAGTAGATACAACGGCATAACCCTTATTCTGAAGAAACAGGGTTGCAATTGCCGTTGCACAGTGATAAGTATTCTCCGGACATAAAATAAGCTGCTTTAATTCAAATTTCTTTTTTAATGCCTCCAGCCCTGCACTGCACCCTCCAAGCAGGAGTTTATCTAAACCCGTAACCTTCTGCAGCGAATTTTCTGCAGCCGGTACTATCCTTATCGGCTCTTCCATATCATTGATCTGATAAGCCGGGATTTCTCTTTCCCTTTTTTTCTGCTTGGGGGTAAAATAATATTTAATCTTTTTATCGTTTGGATAAGCTTCATTCATATAGGAAACGGCATCCATTTCAAGATAGTAGGTCATACTATCTGGCAGATCTCCCTCCAGCCTTTCATATAAGCCAGTAGAAATCTGCAGATTGCTGATACCAATTTCTCCCATGAGCTCCACAAAATGATATATCTGTTCCCGGGTTAAATTATAGTCATCAAGAATGCATAATGTAGCATCTATAATTCTTATCATAGATATACCTCCTGCCCCCGCATATTCTTAAATTATCAGATCCTCTACCGGTCTTCCTCCTTATTTTTCCACGTTTCTCTTTCCGATGAAACGCGGTGTTCCATTTTCATACTGATAAATATAAAATTCTTCCACATGTCCAAAGTGCATATCCACAAGGACACCGCTTTTAGACGCAATGGCAAATTTCAATTTCTTTTTTTCCTCTTCCTTTTTCTCCTCTATATTATCCTTATCTAAAAACCCGCCAAGATCAATAGAAAGATCATTATCAAGGGTTCCGACCGCATCTGCCCTACATTGCTTACAATGAAACATTTGACGCATAATCTTATTGCAGCTGTTCCTCAGACTTTGAATTTCTTTGTTGCTCACCATAGGCAGCTCCTCAAAGGCGCTTCCTTTCACCGGTATGAGCTGCATGATATTTGTAATATAGCACCCCATATCTCTGCAGGCCTGCACTACCTGGGGGATATGCTCCTCGTTGATTCCCTTTAATGTCACAATATTTACTTTACATATGATTCCATGTGCAAGAAGAATTCTCAATCCCGAAAGCTGATTGGATACCATAATTGCACCGGCAGCCTCTCCCTCGTATCTGCTTCCCATATAATCTATATATTTGTAGATTTTGCCGCTGATAGACGGATCCACTGCACTCATTGTCACAGTCACATGGGAAACACCAAGCTTCACAAGCTCTTCTGCATAAAACGGAAGCATCAGACCGTTAGTAGAGAGACAGAATGTAACATCCGGATCGTATTCCCGTATCAGTTGCAGCGTCTTTTTCACCTCCGGGTAATTTCCCGCCAGAGAGTCTCCGGGTCCGGCAATTCCTGCCACTGTGAGATTTGGAAGTTTTTCTTTCACTGTCTTATATCGTTCCAGTGCTTCTGCCGGAGTCAGTATTGTACTTGTCACTCCCGGCCTGCTTTCATTTGGACAGTCAAACTTACGGACACAGTAATTGCACTGTACATTGCAGGCCGGTGCCACCGGCAGGTGAATTCTCGCAAATTTATGTCCTGCACAGTTATAGCACGGATGTTCTATTGTTTTTTTCAGCATATCTGCCGGAATCTCATCCTTTTCTTTTTCCCCGCAGTCAATGGGAGTCCCTCTGTAATAGGCATCATATAGGTTTTCTTTGAAAGTATTTTCTGTGACAGAAAGAAGTGCATTCGTCATCTCATCCAAAAAGGATAATGAACCTTCATATCCCAGCATCCGTAACCGCTGGCCTCCGATGCGGTCATGTATAGGAAATGCACGCCGTACAAGCGGAATATGCAGCTGTTCTTCTATTCGTCTTCCATCTGAATTGCCGATCATGATGTTGGACTTATATTTGACGGCATATTCTTCTATTTCTTTAAAATCAGTATCATCCGAAATGATATAGTCGTCCACAAAGTATCTTTTCCCCATATCTGCTATCGGAGCCTCCACATACTGTTTCAGATCCGGACAGACACTTCCTGTGGAGACAACCACCGGCATAATCCCGTTTTCCGCACAGAGCCTTACAGCTGCGGTGATAAACTCCGGTTCTCCATAAATTACGGCACGGCCGGCCGAATTATATTTGTGAGAATCAATCATCCCATCCAGATATCTGCTCCTGGCTGTTTTTATTTCTTCCGGGATATCTTTCCCCGACAGTTGGGAAAGGAGTTCATAAAAATCATCTGTGGCCTTTAGCCCTGCCGGAGATAACATTCTCTTGTACGGAACCTGGTATTTTTCAAATAGTGTCTGTGCCGGTGAAACAGCACTGCTCTTATCGGAAATTTCTATAGTAAATCTCGCACCTGCCATTTTTCTTAGCTCTGTAATATCGGTTCCGCCTTTTGGCAGTCTTGAGTACTCTTCGGTGTGTCCGCCATCAAGATTGTCAGCTATATCCGGAAGAAGTATTGTGTCTATTTCAAATATACGGAATATGTTTTTTAAATAGCGGATATCTGCCGGGCTCTGAGGCGGAAGAATCACATTGACTTTTTCATTTTTCTGAGTATTCATTTCCAGCTTATCTGCAACTGCATTTAATACAGCCATGTATCCTTCGTACTGAGTTCCCCCATATCCCGGAGAACTTACCGGAAGAATTGTAATATCCTGATACTGTGGATTTTCTTCGTAAAAACGTTCCTTGATTCCTTCAATATCCTCTCCGATTGTTTCGGCAAGGCAGGTGGTCATGATTCCAATTACTTTAGGATGATACAGTGCGATCACATTTTTCAAACCCTGTTTAAGATTCTTTTCTCCTCCATACACAGTTCCCTGTTCTGTTAGAGAAGAAGAGGCAATATCAACAGGCTCATTGTAGTGGGTAGCCATATGTCTTCTGATATAAGTGGCACACCCCTGTGAGCCATGCAATATCGTAATGCAGTCCCGTATTCCGCAGAGTGCAGTTGCAGCACCCATGGGCATGCACATTTTACAGGGATTGGTATTTAAGTTTACCAGTGAAGTCACTTTTGTTTTCATACACATGCCCCTTTCACATATTCCCATACCGGGTTGTTGATGCTTTCATTGATTTCCTTTGTAAAATTATATACTCCTTCAAAGCCGGCCAAAGCATGTTTTCTCTCATGGTTATGATCGCAAAAAGCAATGCCGAGTTTATAGGCTAAAGGTCGTTCTTTGACACCTCCGGTCAGTATGTCGGCTCCCTTTTCCTTCATAAATGTCTCGAGCTCCGCCGGATTTGCATCGTCCAGTATGACTGTATCTTCATCTACAAGATTTTCTATAAGCTCATAATCCTCTTTTTTCCCCGTTTGTGTACCAACCAGTACCGTCTTTATACCCATAAGGTCAAACTGCCGGATCAAAGAGATTGCTTTAAATCCGCCGCCCACATAGATTGCCGCTTTTTTGCCTTCAAGATTTTTCCGGTACTTTGCAAGAAATCCTTCCAGCTTCTTTGTCTCTGACCCGCAAAATTTCAGTGCCTTTTCCCGTGCCTCTTCATTTCCCAGCGCTTCCGCAATACGAAGCAGGGAGTTTGTAGTATCTTCAACTCCAAAAAAACTTACCTTTATATAGGGTATTCCAAATTCTTCTTCCATACGGTCTGCAAGATATGTACTTGAACCCGCACACTGAACTACATTTAGCGCCGCAGAAGTTGACCGGGCCATCTCATCATAATTCGCGTCTCCGGTGAATGAAGCAATCACCGGAACCCCTATTTTTTTTAAATAGTTTTTTATGATCCACATTTCTCCGGCCAGATTATAATCTCCGAGAATATTGATACCCTGAATCTTTTTCCCTGATTTGTGCGGCAGAAGCAGCTGCATGATCGCATCGCATGCCATGCGGTACCCTGTCGATTTATTTCCGGAAAATCCAGGTGATTTTACCGGAATGACCGGGATTTTGTATTTTTCTGACATATGCCTGCACACAGAATCCACATCATCACCAATGACACCTACAATGCAAGTGGAGTATACAAAAATTAATTTTGGCTTTTGGGCCTCTGCAAGCTCTTCGATCGCTTTTGTAAGTTTTTCCGCTCCTCCAAAAATAATATCCCTTTCTCTGAGATCGGTACAAAAACTATTGCGGTAAATATCTTCACCGCTGGTCAGGCTTCCCCGTATATCCCATGTATAGCTGGAACAGCCGATTGGCCCATGGATAATGTGATATGCATCTGTAATCGGATTCAGCACTACCCTTGCCCCGCAATAGACACAGGCCCGCTGACTGACCGCCCCCGATACAGAATCTGTATTGCAGCGCATACCATCTCCGCTGCAGCGCTCACCATGCTTTGTAACGATGGATTTTTCCCTTTCATCAAGAATATTAACCTGTTCTATATCTGCCATCGAAAACACGTCCTTTCTCAAATACACAAAAGAGGGCCGGTCTTATACCTTACCCTCTTCAGTAAATGCATATTACATTACAACATCAAAGTCTTCGTCCCGGGAATCTGCATCCTGCCGGTCCATAAACACATTCGTAATCTTTTCAACATAACGGATTCCTCCTGTATATCCGACCGTCGCCTGAATAGTGTTGCCATATCTGTCAAGTACCGGAAATCCCATTCTTACCATTGGAATATTTTCTGCTTTTGCAATTTGTTTTCCGTAAGAGCTTCCGATCAAAATATCGACACCTTCATTCTTTATCAGCTGATGCAGATAAAAGAGATCCGTATCTGCCTTGATCACCGCCTTCCCAGAATTCATTCCATTTTCTTCGAAAAGTGCTTTGATCTGTTTTACAAAACTCGCTTTTGGCGTACCCGTAATAACATATTTGGGTATCATGCCCATTTCAATACAAAGTGATGTGAAACCGTATACGATATCAGGGTCTCCGTAGATTGCCGCCTTTTTATTATACGTGTAGGAATGTGAGTCCAGCATCAGATCTACAAGCCTGCCTCTCTCATTCTCAAGAATCTGGGGAATCTCCTGGTAAGACATATCACGAAGTGCCATTAAATATTTATCCGTAAGTGACACTCCAATCGGCATCGGCAGCAGAGTAAACGGCACTTTATGCTGTTTTTCAAGATATTCTGCCGGTTCCACGCTTGTAAGCTGACCAAGCGCGATCAATTTTTTCACTGAGCCCAGTTCCTGAATATCTTTGGCAGATGTACCGATTCCTTTTGGAAAATATTTATATTTTCCTGTCATCGGCGTTTCAAGTATTCCTTCATGATCTGGAAAATATATGTAATCCACACCCATAAGCTCAGCCATACGTTTTAATTCCCTGTCATCACCCGGATTCACCCATCCGGGGAAGATAGCTGTCTTTCCGGCTTTTTCACCGTTCTTCTTTGTCATATATTTCATAAAACCAATCATCATATTTGAAAAGCCCTGAATATGTGAACCTTCATACGATGGAGTACTTGCATAAAGCACGGTTTTCCCATCTGGTATCTCCATATCTGAAATATAGCTGCCGACATCATCTCCGATTGTCTCCGACAGACAAGTCGTATGAACGGCAATGATATCCGGGTTATAGATATCGAATATATTTTTAGCGGCCGTATTCAGATTGCTCCTGCCTCCGAATACAGATGCTCCTTCTGTGAAAGAACTGGAAGATGCCATGGCAGGTTCCTTAAAATGACGGGATAATACTGTTCTGTGATAGGAGCAGCATCCCTGCGAGCCATGGCTGTGAGGCATACAGCTTTCTACACCGAGTGCACAGAACATTGCACCTACCGGCTCGCATGTTTTGCATGGATTAATTGTTATATGCCGGTTTTCCATAACTTCTTTTGGTGTCATATCAAGCATTATTCTTCACCTCCTACTGTTCCTTCGATAAATGGTACTCTCTTCCAGGGAGGTGTGATTAATGCCCATGCATTTGTATAAATACTCATTGCCACATCATGCCCAAACATCACGGCACCGTTAAACCCTGCATAAGGTCCTGAATAATCATAGGAATGCATCTGCCTGGAAACAACTCCTGCTTTTTGAATTGCATATTTATCTTTGATGCCGGAAAAGAAGATATCCGGCTTCATGGTCTTGATCAATTCATCTGTTTCAAAAACATTATAATCATCCACGGCTATATATCCTTTTTTCATATCCGGGAACATACCATCATAGGTATCAAGTTCCACCCCTTTTTCTTTCAATTGTTCGACCTGTTCGGCAGTATAACGTTCACGAAATAATTCTTCATCTGGAGATACCGTGATTTCTTCAATGTTCTTACTGTCCGCATCCGGTTTGATCGAAGGTATAACGTCCCGTCCTTCATAATCATCCCGATGTGCAAACTCATATCCCGCTATAACCGTTTCTACGCCAAAATCACGGAGCAGTGCCTGATAATGATGGGAGCGGGAGCCCCCCACGAAAATACCTGCGGTTTTCCCCTTCAACATAGATTTGTAATACTCAATGTCACCTGAGACGGCTTCCAATTCTTCAGCTATCACTTCCTCGGTTCTCTTTGTGAGAGCAGGATCGTCAAAATACTCTGCCAGCATCCGAAGTGATTTGCAGGTAGCTCCGATTCCGATAAAATTCACCTTCAGCCAGTCAATTCCATATTTTGTTTTCATCATCTGTGCAACATAATTGATGGAACGATGGCACATGACAAGATTTAAATCAGCAAGATGTGCATTTTTAATGGTCGCATGGCTGCCGTCTCCGGTAAACACCGACACGACCTCATACCCGATTTTTTTGAGTATTCGCTCCTGTTCCCATCCGTCACCGCCAATATTGTATTCTCCGAGAATATTGACGGAATATTTCCCCGTTGGTTTTGTGTCGCCGGAACCAATGATCTGTCTCATCAGGCCATTATTTGCAATGTGATGGCCGGCAGATTGTGATACCCCTTTGTATCCTTCGCACGAAAATCCGACTGCCGTGATGCCATATTTTTTTTCCACACGCCTTGCTACAGCCTGCACATCATCACCGATTAATCCAATCGGACAGGTAGAACAAATAAAAATACACTTTGGGTGGAACATTTCCATGATTTCATCAATTCCCTGCTCTAATTTTTTTTCACCCCCGAATACGATATCTGTCGGTCTCATATCAGTGCAAAATGAATATGGCATAAAATTTTGTTCACCTTCATAAGAAGGTTTTGCTTTATTTCTTCGTGTTCCCCAACTGTAAAATGCACAGCCGATGGGTCCATGTGTAATGGTCACCGCATCTTTTATGGGGCCGACCACAACACCTTTACACCCTGCATAACAGCAGCCTCTGGCGGTCAGGATACCCGGAATGGCGCGTGTATTTGCTGCGATTGTGTTCGCGTCATCTCCAAGCTGTGTGATATGTGTTTTTCTGTTTTTAAATACTCTTGAGGAATATTTCTCCAAAAGATTATCTTTTTCTTTCACTAGTGCACCTCCCTAATATGCGTCTGTAGTAGATGAGCCGTCCCGCACACGATAAGATTCAAAAATCGGAAGTACAAAGATTTTTCCATCTCCCTGATGCCCTGTCTGATTGGTTTCAATAATGATATCTACTGCATCTTTCACTTTTTCATCATCTACGATCACAATAAACATCCTCTTGGGAACCAGTCTGATTGCCTCTGTAAGGCTTTCTCCGGATGCATCCAGGGGCAGTTCACCGACAGCAATTACCAGGTTCAAAAGTTCCGGATCAATACTTTTTTTACCTCTCCCCAGACATTTCCGGCAGCTAAAGGCAGGGAATCCGCCTTCTGCCAGAGCTGTCTTTGTCGCATTTACCTTGTTTGAGCGGATAAAAGCCATAATCTCTTTCATATTAAATTACCGCCTTCCTATCATAGTCCTGCTTTTCCGGTACTCACCGTATATGCCTCTTCCACAGGAGATATAAACACACGTCCGTCTCCGTAGTTTCCGTCCCCTGTTCTTGCAGTTCGGAGAATAATTTTTACCAATGTATCCTTATCTTCATCACTGCAGAAGATAAGCAGCATTTCCTTCGGTATTTCATCATAGTAGAAATCATCTACGCGAATACCCCTTTGTTTGCCTCGCCCAAATACATCCATCTTAGTGATGGCGGGGAAACCAGCTTCCGCCAGTTCTGTCATAACCACCCCTACCTTTTCCGGTCTGATAATTACTCTCACCATCAACATAATAAAAAGCCCCCTCTCCTAATCATTCACACCATATTCCATAAGAATTGACTCCAGTTCATCGATCGCCATTGGCTCTGGGACGACAAACATATCATTTCCTTCTATCTTTTGGGCCAGATCACGGTATTCATCTGCCTGTGGCTCATCCGGACTGAAATCAATGACCGTTTTTTTATGAATCTCTGCCCGCTGTACCGCATTGTCGCGGGGAACAAAATGAATCATCTGGGTTCCAAGTTTCTTTGCAACCGCTTCTACCAGTTCTGCTTCACGATCTACCTTGCGGGAATTACAGATCAGACCTCCAAGGCGGACTGTACCGGTCTTTCCGTATTTTGCAATACCCTTTGAAATATTATTAGCCGCATAAAGAGCCATCATCTCACCCGAACATACAATATAGATTTCCTGCGCCTTACCTTCGCGGATTGGCATTGCAAAACCGCCGCATACCACGTCTCCCAAAACATCATAAAATACATAATCAAGATCATCCGTATAGGCTCCGAGCTGCTCCAGCAGATTGATGGAAGTGATAATACCCCGGCCGGCACAGCCAACTCCCGGTTCCGGTCCGCCGGATTCTACACCTCTGATTCCCTTGAACCCTGTTTTCAAAACTGCATCCAGCTCAATATCATCGCCTTCATCTCTCAATGTATCCAGAACAGTCTTCTGTGCAAGCCCCCCCAGCACAAGTCTTGTAGAATCAGCCTTCGGATCACAGCCGACAATCATGATGTTCTTGCCCATATCCGCGAGACCTGCTGTCAGATTTTGTGTTGTTGTAGATTTTCCGATGCCGCCTTTTCCATAAATAGCCACCTGTCTCATAATTATTACCTCCTTTCTTAAATAAAAAGGCTTTTTAATCCCTCTCTCGATAAAGATTAAAAAGCCACTTCGTTGTGAATAAATTTTCAGCTACCCTGACATTAACACAAAGATATCTAAATGTTAAATTTATAATACGTGATATTTCTGAACAAAACAATACAGTCAATTGTACAAAAATTTCATCCTATGCACATATTTTTTGTGAATTTTTCGTTATTCCTCTTCTATTAAAAGTCAAATACCACGCAGCAAGCTGAAAAAAGCTTCCCGGTTTCCCGGAAAGCCTCGTCTTCTCTGCATTAGTCAACAGATATGATTTCTTTTTTGTTGTAAGAGCCACAAGCTTTGCATACTCTGTGAGGCATCATAAGTTCTCCGCACTTGCTACATTTTACAAGGTTGGGAGCACTCATCTTCCAATTAGCTCTTCTCTTATCTCTTCTTCCTTTAGAAGATTTATTCTTTGGACAGATAGACATAGGTTACACCTCCTTAAAATTCTTAAACAAATCCCGGACAACTGACATTCTCGGGTCAGCTCCTGTATCTTCACAGTCACAAGTACCCTGATTTAGGTTCTGACCACAAACGCTGCATATGCCCTTACAGTCCTCACTGCATAGAACTTTCGTCGGCCATCCTATCAATATCTCATTAAAGAGCAATTTGTCCACGTCAAGATGATATCCGACAATAAAATTCGATTCATCTAAATCTTCTCTCAAATCAGCATCCGATACATTCAAATCCACATGCTTCACAAAATCAAGTACAAATTCTTCTCGTACATCCTCCGCACAGCGGTCACATGGAATCTTTATACCGACTTTTGAGTCTGCCTGAATCTGTACTTCCTTATCCTTTACATGAGTAACAACAAGGTGCACAGGTTCCTTACTTATAATCGGAAAAGAACCGGATTTCAGCTTAATCGCTTCCATTTCAAATGGCACCGTCGCCTCCACCGGCTTATGCTGTTCTGACAGAACATCTGATAGGTTAATTAACATCTTAATACTCCTATTCATACCTCAACTATTATATCATGTAAAATAGGTTTGTCAACAAAAAACTACAGATTTCAGAGGAAAAGCAAAAGGGGTCTGACCCTTTTGCGCGACCTTTTCTGACTATTCTGATAAGTCTATACTCCAGATTTATTTTATAAGGGCTTCTGTTTCTCTTGCGATTGCAAGTTCTTCGTTTGTCGGAATTACAAAAACTCTTACCTTGGAGCCCGGTTTGGAAAGTTCAATTTCCTGTCCTCTTGTGTTATTGGCATCCTCGTCAAATTCTATTCCAAGATATCCCAGATAGCTGCACACTGCTGCCCGGACTAATTCATCATTTTCACCGATTCCTGCTGTGAAAGCAATGACATCCACTCCGTTCATTGCCGCCACATAACTTCCTATATACTTTGCAACTCTGTATGAAAATACTTCCAGAGCAATCTTTGCACGCTTGTCCCCCGCCAAAGATGCATCAGTCAAATCTCTAAAGTCACTGGACAGTCCTGAAATTCCCTGTACACCAGACTTTTTGTTCAGCATATTCATCAAACCTTCAATATCCAGATTCTCTTTCTTTGCGATGAATTCCAGGATAGCCGGATCAATATCACCGGAACGTGTTCCCATTACAAGGCCTTCAAGTGGTGTCAGTCCCATGGATGTGTCTATAGATTTACCGTTTTTCACTGCACATACACTTGCACCGTTGCCCAAGTGGCATACGATTGTCTTTGTTGCATCATATGGCCGGCCAGTGAGCTCTGCGGCTCTCTTTGATACAAAGCTGTGGCTTGTCCCATGAAAACCGTAACGTCTTACTTTATATTTTTCATAATATTCATATGGCAGTCCGTACATATATGCTTTTTCAGGCATTGTCTGATGAAATGCAGTGTCAAATACTGCTGCCATAGGGGTTCCCGGCATCAGCTTCTCACATGCATTTACACCAATTAAATTTGCAGGATTATGCAGAGGTGCCAGTTCGTTACATTCCTCAACGGCTTTCTTTACCTCTTCTGTGATAATTACAGAGGACGCAAACTTTTCGCCGCCGTGTACCAGGCGGTGTCCAACTGCCCCAATCTCGTCCAGACTCTTTATTACTCCTGTCTCGTTGTCTGTCAGAGCTTCAATAACATACTGAATTGCCTCTGTATGTGAAGGCATATCCTTCTCTGTTTTTGTCTTTTCACTGCCGGCGGCCTGATAGGTGAGGCGCCCGTCGATTCCGATTCTCTCACAAATGCCTTTTGCAAGCACCTTCTCAGATTCAGAATTAATCAGCTGAAATTTTAAAGAAGAACTTCCACAATTAATCACTAATATATTCACTTTATTATCCTCCAATCTCTCATTACTTTGAATATGCCTGAGCCTGTACTGCCGTAATTGCTATAACTCCTTCGATATCTGCGGCAATGCACCCTCTTGATAAGTCATTGACCGGGGCCGCAATCCCCTGGGTAAGAGGGCCGTAAGCTTCTGCCTTGCCAAGTCTTTGTACAAGCTTGTATCCGATATTTCCTGCATCCAAATCTGGGAAAATCAATACATTGGCACGCCCTGCTGCCGGACTTCCCGGTGCCTTCGATGCTGCAACCTCCGGTACAATAGCTGCGTCCAGCTGCAGTTCTCCATCCAGTATTAAATCCGGTGCCATTTCTTTTGCAAGTCTCGTAGCCTCCACTACCTTGTCAACATCCGGGTGTTTTGCGCTTCCCTTTGTAGAATGTGACAGCATGGCAACAATTGGCTCTTTCCTCGTCAGAACCTGGAAAGATTCCGCTGAAGACAATGCAATATTTGCCAATTTTTCCGGATCTGGATTCTGTTCCAGACCTGCATCTCCGAAAATGAAGGTTCCCTCTGCACCCATATCACAATCCGGTACAACCATAAGGAAGAACGCAGAAACCAATTTTGTTCCAGGTTTTGTCTTCAGAATCTGAAGACACGGGCGAAGTGTGTCCGCTGTAGAGTGGCATGCACCTGATACCATACCATCTGCATCGCCCATCTTTACCATCATAACCCCGTAGTACAGGTAATTGCTCAGAAGCAGTTCTTTTGCCTGTTCTTCTGTCATTCCTTTCTTCTGTCTAAGCTCTGCCAGCTTTGCAATATATCCTTCTGTCTTTTCGCTCGTCGCAGGATCCACCATTGCAGCACCCGAAATGTCAAAGCCCTTTCCGTTTCTCTCAATTTCCTCTTTGCTTCCCACAAGAATAAGATTCGCAACTCCCTGCTTAAGCACTGCCTCTGCTGCCTGGTAAGTTCTTACGTCCTCCGTCTCCGGGAGCACGATTGTCTTCTTATCGGACATCGCCCTCTCTTTGATTTTGTCGATAAATCCCATGATTTAAAGCCACCTTTCAATTTTTTCTCACTTTCCCCATTATACCCCAAAGAATTATTGTATACAAGCCTATATAATGTGCATTTTTAAGTACAATATTCTGCCCTCAGTTCAGCCAAGCAGATTTTTGCAAAGATATGTAGAAGAAAGCTTGCTTTCATATACAATATCCTCACGGAAATTTATTCCCGCGAGCAACGAGCCAAGCGCAAATGCTTGCATTTCCATTTGGCGACTGCCGCGAGGGTCAAAGAACCTGACTGTGCTAGGATCTGAGGTGAAATATTGTTGTCACTATATTAAAATAAACCAGGATTGTACAAGTATCAAGAATTGTGGAGATCAGGGGCGCTGCCATGATTGCCGGATCCAGCCCCAGTTTTTTCGCAACAAGAGGCAGTGTACAGCCCACAGATTTTGCTATAACCACCACTGCCATCATAGTAATTCCAATTGCCGCGGACAGCATAATATCCTGATCATACATAATATAAATCCGGATTCCGTTTACAACTGCCAGCAGAAAGCTTACAGCCAGTGCAACACGGACTTCCTTGAAAATAACCCGGAAAATATCTTTAAATTGAATTTCTCCTACAGCCAGCCCCCGGATAATCAGCGTTGAACTCTGAGATCCACAGTTTCCGCCTGTACCCATCAGCATAGGAATAAATGTAATCAGAACTGGCATGGCTGCCATTGCCTTCTCATAGTGTCCCAGAAGCTCTCCTGTCACTGTTGCTGAAAGCATCAGAAGCATCAGCCACAGGCTCCTGTGCTTAGCATGCTGAAGCACTGATGTGCCAAAATAGGAATCTTCATTGGGACTGACACCGGCCATGATGCTGATATCTTCTGTCGCCTCATCCTGCAAAACCAGCATGGCATCATCATAAGTTACAATACCAACCAGACAGTTTTCATGATCAATGATTGGAATTGCAACAAGGCCATACTTTTTAATCGTCTTTGCCACATCCTCCTGGTCATCCAGCGTGGTAGCCAAAAGCACGTTCTCATCCATGATTTCTTCAATCAGCCAGGACTCACCTGCTGTCAGGAGGTCCTTTACATCCACCGCACCGATCAGTTTCCTCTTTTCTGTGACGTAACAGGTGTAAATGGTTTCCTTATTAATACCGACCTGACGGATCTTGAGGATTGCATCTGCCACTGTCATTTCCCTGCGCAGGCTGACATAGTCCACATTCATAATGCTTCCTGCACTGTCCTCTGGATACTGGAGCAATACATTGATTTTCTTCCTTGTGTCCTCGTCCGTTGCCATCAGCAGACGGTCTACTACGTTAGCCGGCATCTCCTCCAGAACATCTACCGTATCGTCCACGTACATTTCACCCATAACCTCTTCCAGTTCAGAATCTGTCAGAGCGTTGATTAAATCCTCACGCATATCACTGTTCATATCCGTGAAAACTTCGGCAGCCTCCTCCTTGGCAAGAAGCCGGAAAATCAGAATTGCCTGTCTGGTCCCGAAGTCCTCAAGCATTTCCACAATATCGACAGGGTGCATGGATTCCAGTTTTTCCTTCAGGTCTTTAAATTTGCGTCGTTCCAGAAGTTCGAGTATCGTTTCTTTCTTCATCCCATGCCTCCTTCTTTGTTGTAGTTCTCATTCTTTTATAGTATAATGGTTAACAAATTGTTATACAAGGAGATTCTTATGAAAATTGTTGGTTTAATCACCGAATATAATCCATTCCATAACGGCCATCAGTATCATATTGAAAAAGCAAAGGAGGTCACAGGTGCTGACACGGCCATCGTGATTATGAGCGGTGATTATGTACAAAGAGGTACTCCTGCCATCATGCCCAAATACATACGTGCCGAGATGGCTTTGAAATGTGGAGCAGGGGCAGTATTTGAACTTCCTGTCTGCTATGCCACCGGGAGTGCAGAATTTTTTGCTATGGGTGCTGTTTCTTTCCTGGATGGCCTAGGGATTGTAGATTCTATTTGTTTCGGAAGTGAGTCGGGTGACCTTGAGAGACTTCAGAATCTAGCTGATATCCTGTACGAGGAGCCGACAGAATACCGAAATCTTCTACAGGAAAATCTCAAAAAAGGCATGTCTTTCCCCTCAGCCAGACAGGAGGCACTCAGTGTCTATACAAAAAGCCCGGAATGTGCTGCCCTGCTTGACGATCCAAATAACATTTTAAGTATAGAATATCTGAAAGCATTAAAAAGGCTGAGCAGTAACATTAAGCCTTATACCATCAAGCGTCAGGGGTCTAACTACCATAATGCAGAGCTGGCACCCAATTACAGTTCCGCTACCGCCATCCGTTCCCTGCTCGCATATTCCAGCTCTGCAATCGGCACTCACCCCGGCGCTACATTTGAGAACACACATTTTTCCAATATCTTGAGTCAGCTGGAGGATCAGGTACCAGCCTGCTGCCTGGAGCTGTTAAAAGATTACCACCGGGTCAAATATCCGGTTTATCAAAACGATTTTTCTCTCCTTATGAAATATAAACTGCTGAACAAATCTGCCGAAGACCTGGTCAACTATATGGATGTCTCTGTAGATCTGGCGAACCGTATTAGTAATCAGCTTAATAATTTCTTCAATTACAAGCAATTTTGTGAACTGCTCAAAACAAAAGAAACCACCTATACACGTATTAACCGCGCACTTTTGCACATCATGCTGGGGATTAAAAAGAGCACTGTAGAAGAATATGTCAAGGGTGGATGCCACTACTACGCCCGCCTCCTCGGATTTCGCAGAGACCGTGAAAAAATACTGAGCAGTGTTGTAAAAAATGGACGGCTCCCGCTGCTGACCAGTCTCTATGATACGGACGCAATTCCTGAGATTGGTCAAAAGATGCTCTACCATGATATCCTCGCCTCCAACCTGTATAAATCCGTAATTACAGATAAGTTTAAGACGGTATTTGAAAACGAATACAAACAGACCATTATAAAGGTGTAACTGTTCAGAACAGTTACACCTTTTTCATACAAGTGACCGCCATGGAGCCCGGTCCGATATGACAAGCCACGCTCAGGGACAGTGGTCCTTCTATTATCTCATACTGTGGGAATCTGTTGTGAATCTCTTGTCTCCACACGTTCACTTCTTCCCGGCTGCATGTATATGCCATTCCCAGAACCATCTGTTCTTCTTTCCCTGCAAAACGTTCCGCCAGATCTGTCTCTATCGCCTTTAGCATAGTTCTCTTTGCAGCTTTCCATCCCCGCACTTTTGCAAATGCATCCAGCTTTTCACCTTGAATCTGCAGTACCGGTTTCAAATTCAACACGGTTCCCAGGGCTGCTGCCGCCGGAGTGATTCTGCCGCCTTTTTTTAAATATTTCAGTGTATCTACAGTAATGTAGATACTCGCCTCCATCTTTTCTCTCTCAAGGACTTCTCTGATTTCGGCTGCCGTCTTCCCCTCTTCTGCCAGTTTGATTGCATCCAGAACAGACTGCACCTGGGTAACTGAAATTCTCTGATTATTTACCACCTGTACTCTGCCGCCGTAATCCTGGGAGAGTGTCACAGCTGTTTCGCAGCTGCTGCTTAACCCGCTGGACATGGGAATATGAACAACCTCATCGTATTTTTCAAGCAGGCTGTCCCAAAGCTCAAGAACATCTCCCGGAGATGGCTGGGATGTTGAAATATCGGAATCTTCACCCAGTCTTTTATAAAATTCTTCCTGTGTCAGCGTAATGTCTTCCAGAAAAAGTTCTCCGTCGATAAAAAACGGCATGGGAATTACGAAAACCCCCAGTTCTTTCCCCTGTTTCTGTGTTATCCCGCTATTACTGTCTGTTACAATTGCAATTTTCTTCATAAGTTATTCCCCTGTTTTAGTTCTTGAAACTATGAATCGGTGCCGGTATTCTCCCTTCCCGGCCAATAAATGCTTCACAGCTGAATTCATTCACCGGCATAATGGGCGCATACCCAAGAAGACCCCCAAATTCAGCACTGTCCCCCAAATCTTTTCCGATAACCGGAATCAAACGGACCGCAGTGGTCTTCTGATTTACCATCCCGATTGCCATCTCATCTGCAATAATACCAGAAATCGTAGCGGCCGATGTCTTTCCCGGAATTGCTATCATATCCAGTCCCACGGAGCACACACAAGTCATAGCTTCCAGCTTTTCCAGTGTCAGTGCTCCCAGATTCACTGCATCTATCATACCCTGATCCTCACTGACAGGAATAAATGCGCCGCTTAGGCCCCCTACATAGGAAGATGCCATAACACCGCCTTTTTTCACCTGATCGTTCAACATTGCAAGAGCCGCCGTTGTCCCAGGTGCCCCCACACGTTCCAGCCCGATTTCCTCCAAAATTTCAGCCACACTGTCCCCCACTGCAGGGGTCGGTGCCAGCGATAAATCAACAATTCCAAAGGGAATCCCCAGCCTTTTGGACGCTTCGCCCGCCACAAGCTGACCCACACGAGTCACTTTAAAAGCTGTCTTTTTAATCGTCTCGCAGAGCTGCTCAAAGTCCTTTCCCCGTACTTTTTCTAAAGCTTTTTTTACCACTCCCGGACCGCTGACGCCTACATTAATTACTGCATCTGCCTCCGTCACTCCGAGAAAGGCACCTGCCATAAAGGGATTATCATCCGGCGCATTGCAAAAGATAACCAGCTTTGCACAGCCCAGTGAGTCCTCCTCCCTTGTTGCTTCTGCAGTAGCCTTTACAATCTCCCCGCAGAGCCGTACGGCATCCATATTTATTCCTGTCCTTGTGGAACCCACATTGACAGAACTGCAGACCCGTTCAGTCTGGGAAAGTGCCTGTGGAATAGATTGAATCAGATTCATGTCACCTTGAGTCATCCCTTTGGAAACCAGTGCAGAATAACCGCCGATAAAATTGACGCCCACTTCTCTTGCCGCCTTATCCAGAGTTTTTGCAATGGTTATGTAATCTTCCGGGCTCTTGCAGGCAGCCCCGCCTATCATTGCAATGGGCGTGATGGAAATTCTTTTATTTACGATGGGAATTCCAAATTCCTTTTCAATATCATTGCCGGTAGAAACCAGTTTTTCAGCCACTGTCGTAATTTTTTCGTATATTTTGCGGTTCAATTCCTGCAAATCAGACTCAATACAGTCAAACAGGCTTATTCCCAGAGTGATTGTGCGGACATCCAGATTCTCATGCTCAATCATCTGGTTGGTTTCTGATACTTCATACATATTAATCATTGTACTTGTCCTCTCTTCATTTGATGCAACTTCTTCTGAAGTCTTTATGTTTAGAGTCTGTGCATTTTTTCAAAAATATCTTCTCTCTGGCAGCGGATGTTTACGCCAATTTCAATGCCCAGCTTTTCCATCTCATCGCATACCACCTTAAAATCTTTATCCAACTCTGTCACATCTACAATCATCATCATGTTGAAATACCCTTGAATAATTGTCTGGGAAATATCCAAGATATTAATTTTATTATCGGCTAAATATGTACATACCTTGGCAATAATTCCCACAGTATCTTTTCCCAGCACCGTCACTATACACTTTTTCATGTCCTTTCCCTCCTGTTGTCTACACCGTAATGATTTCCGAAATTATATCTCTTTTGGCTACGGTCATGTTCAGGTCCTCTCCCTTATAGTCATTGTCACTTAAGGTAACCTCCAGCTTTACCGTCTCATAGGCAAGTGCCGCATAATTGTTTTCCTTGCTGAGATGTCCCAGAAGAATATGTTTCAAATTATTATGTAGTATATCACAAAGAAGCCTTCCCGACAATTCATTGGATAAATGTCCCTTATCCCCCATTACACGCTGTTTCAGATAATAGGGATAAGTTCCCACCTCCAGCATATGGATGTCATGGTTGGCTTCCAGAAGTACCGCATCCAGATTTTTTAGATTTGAAACCGTATATTCATCGTAAATCCCCAGGTCCGTGGCAACTGCAACAGACTTTTCTCCATAGTTCATTCTGTATCCGGAAGGTTCATTTGCATCATGGGAAATACGAAATGGATCTACCGCAATATCCCCAATTGTAAATCTTTCATCTATATGTATGGGATTCAGAAGATCATCCGGCAATTTCCCCAAAGGAGCATAATTCTTGATTCCCTCTATTGTTCCTGGTGTTGCATAGATCGGTACTTCATATTTTCTGCTGAAAACACCCAGTCCCTGTATGTGGTCCGAATGCTCATGGGTGATTAAAATACCGTCCAGTTCTTCTCCCTTTATTTCCAGTTCCTTAAGCCCCGCTTCAATCCGCTTTTTGCTGATTCCTGTATCCACAAGTAAATGGGTGTTGTCATTCCCTACATAGATACAGTTTCCGCTGCTGCCGCTTGCAATGCTGCATAACCTCATAATTGTTCTCCTATTTGCTCTTTTGTCTCCTCAAACGTCCCGCTGTTGTCTATGACAACCCGGCATACTTCACGAAATACAGATTCCGGGGACTGAGAGAGTATCATACGGCTGATTGCCTCATCGGAGTACCCTCTCGATTTTTTCAGTCTCTCTCTTCTGACAGCTTCTTCCGTGTAAATATACCATAATTCATCACAGATGTTTTCATACCCGGCTTCCGGCAGAAGAGCCGCCTCAATAACATACAGCGGCACTCCCATTTTTTTCTTCTCTATAATATCCTGTTTCACCCATTTTTTCACTTCCGGGTGAACGATTTTGTTAAGTATCTTTCTTTTTTTCTCATCCTGAAAAATGATTTCCGCCAGTTTCTTCCTGTCCAGTTCTCCGTCTTCTTTGATAATTCCGTTTCCAAACTGTTTTATAATTTTCCGATAGCAATCCGTCCCCTGTCTTTGGAGCTCCTTTGCCACCTCATCCAGCTGGCTGACAGCTGCGCCGTATTCCTCTTTCATGTAACTTAAGACTTCACTTTTCCCAGAGCCTATTCCACCGGTTATTCCCAGCACCTTCATCCGATTACTTTGCCTCATACCAATTTCTTCCTGTATGCATATCTACAATCAGAGGCACATCCAAATCTGCTGCATGCTCCATCTGACGCTTCAGAATTTCTTTTACCTCTTCTGCTTCTTCTTCATAAGCCTCTATCAGCAGCTCATCATGGACCTGCAAAATCATTTTTGACTTGAGCTCTTTTTCCTTAAACTCTCTGTTTACGCCTATCATGGCAATCTTTATAATGTCAGCGGCAGTCCCCTGAATCGGTGCATTCATGGCCACGCGCTCTCCAAAACTGCGCTGCATGAAATTGCTGGATTTTAATTCAGGAACAGGTCTTCTGCGCCCGAACAAAGTCACAACATAGCCTTCCTCCTTTGCATGTGCCACCGTGTCATCCAGGAAACGTTTGATTCCGGGATAGGTCTCAAAATAATTCTCTATATACTGTGACGCTTCTTTTCGCGTAATACTCAAGTCCTGGCTCAGGCCAAAGGAACTGATGCCATACACAATCCCAAAATTTACAGCCTTTGCATTGCGCCGCTGCAGGCTGGTAACCTCATTGAAGGGTGTGTGGAACACCTGAGATGCTGTCATCCGATGGATATCCTTGGCTTCCTTATAGGCCTGAATCAGCTTTTCGTCCCCCGAGCAGTGAGCCAGTACCCGCAGCTCAATCTGAGAGTAATCCGCATCAATAAAAATGCACCCTTCTTTTGGCACAAATACCTTTCGAATCAGCCGGCCCAGCTCCATCCTCACAGGAATGTTCTGCAGGTTGGGCTCTGTACTGCTGATTCGCCCCGTAGCGGCAATGGTCTGATTAAATTTCCCATGAATTCTTCTGTCAGTGCCGATATAAACCGACAGACCGTCCGCGTAAGTGGATTTTAACTTGGACAGTTGTCTGTATTCCAATATCTTTTCTACGATCGGATAATCCGGTGCAAGCTTTTCCAATACATCTGCGGCAGTGGAATAACCAGTCTTTGTCTTCTTCCCATTGGGAAGCTTCATATGTTCAAAAAGCACAACAGCAAGCTGCTTTGGAGAATTAATGTTGAAGGATTCCCCCGCCATTTCAAATATCTCTTTTTCCAGCTCCACAATCTTGCCGCCCAGCTGCTCCCCATAGAAGCGCAGTGCCTCCGCCTCTACCTGGATTCCTGCCTGCTCCATATCAAACAGTGTGAAGACAAGAGGCATCTCAATATCTGTGAACAGATGGTACATTCCCTCTGCCTGCATCTTTTCCCGCATTGGCTCTGCACAGGCAAATGCAGTGTAAGCTTCATAGCAGGCTTTTGTCATGCTGTCTGTTTTTCCATCTACTGTAATATCCAGCTGTTCCCTCGCCACATCGTCACAGTCATAATGATTTGTCAGTGGGTTCAGAAGATAAGCCGCCACTGCAACATCAAAACAATTTTCCTGTCTTATAATTTTAACGTCCGAAAGATATTTTTTTAAATCAAACATGGAAAATGTTTTTACTGTGCCGGCAACATCTGAAAGTTTTCCCAACAGATAATCCATATCCATATCCGCATCGCTTAATATAGAATAAACTTTATCCTTTCCGTAAGCAACCGTCACTCTGCCGTACCCGGAAGGATGTGCAAATAAGGGTGGTACATTTTCTGTATCTTCCGTGATGGCAGCGCCTGTGCATTCTGCCCTGGCTGCTTCGGCGAATATCCTTTCTGCCTCTTTTTTATCTGTAATTTCTTTAAAATAAGATTCCAGGGTATTGCCGGATGCCTCTACATCAAACCTGTCCATCATATTTTTAAACTGAAGGCGCTGAAAATAGACATAGGCCTCCTGTGTGTAGGGATTCCCATATGCTGCCGCATTCAAATCAAAGGCGATATCCGCGTGAATATCAATGGTTGCCAGCGTCTTGCTCATACAAGCCTGATCCCAGTATTCCTGCAGATTTTTGCTGGCCCTTGGCGGCTTCAGTTCACTCACATGGGCATAAGCATTTTCAATAGATTTGTATTCTTCAATAATCTTTGTAGCAGTCTTCTCCCCTATCCCGGGCACTCCCGGAATATTATCAGAAGCATCTCCCATAAGGGCTTTCACATCTATAAATTCTTTCGGAGTAACTTTGTATTTTTCCTTTACATCAGCGGCATAATAGTCCTCCACCTCTGTCCTGCCCTGCTTTGTCTTGGGGATACGGATTTTTATATGCTCCGTGGCAAGCTGCAGGGTATCTCTGTCCCCGGAAATAATAGAAACATCCAATCCTTTTTCTTCACAGATGTGAGAAATAGTCCCCAAAAGATCGTCTGCCTCCAGACCCGCCTGCTCAACAATCTCAATCTTCATGGCTTTCAGGACTTCTTTAATCACTGGAACCTGTTCACGCAGTTCTTCCGCCATAGGCTTCCTTGTTCCCTTATAATCTGCATACATCTCATGTCTGAATGTAGGGGCATGTACGTCGAAAGTGACGGTCAGATACTCCGGCTTTTCCTCATCCAGAACCTTAAACATGATATTTAAAAACCCATAAATAGCGTTCGTATGGAGCCCCTCTGAATTCGTCAGATCCGGCACCCCATAGAACGCCCTGGTTAAAATACTGTGGCCATCTATCAATACTATTTTTTCACTCATTTTCCATTCTCCACATCCTTGCTGCTATACCTAGTGCACTGTCTAAGTCAATGAGACGGCACACTAGAGCTTTTATAAAGTATACACTAAAATCTTTCTTTTTAAAAGGCTCTTTTTATGATATCATAAAAATAACTACTGATTTTTACAAAAAGGAGTAAATACTTATGGATGGAATTATTTTTGATGTAGACGGAACTTTATGGGATTCCACAGAAACAGTTCTGGAGTCCTGGACCCAGGCAATCACGGAGAATTCTAATTTGGATATTGATGTGAGCAGTCCCAGGCTCCGAGGCTTATTTGGAAAGACCATGGATGAAATATACAGTGCACTTTTCCCCTCTTTACCAAAAGAAGAACAGCAGCGGTTGGGGGATCTTTGCTTTGCATATGAAAACCGGCTGTTGGAAACAAAGCCCGGGATTCTATACGAAGGGGTTCAGGAGGTATTTCACACCCTTTCTGGGAAAACTCCTCTTTTTATTGTCAGCAACTGCCAGCGCGGGTATATTGAAATATTTTTAAAGGTCAATAAGCTTGAGGGCACTGTCAAGGATCATCTATGTTTTGGAGATACACTGGTGTCCAAGGGACAGACCATTCTGCGGCTGATGGAAAAGAACGGACTGCAGGATGTTGTTTATGTGGGAGACACACAAGGTGATTATCTGGCTTGTCAGGAAGCGGGAATACCGTTCATCTTTGCTGAATACGGATTTGGAGATGTGCCTGAGGCAGAATACAGAATAAAAAAACTGACAGATCTGCTGGAGTTTTCAAAAGGGGTCTGACCCTTTTGAGCTCCGTTTTCAGAATATTCTGAAACTATCCAGGAGGGCAGCGCATGTCCTTGAGGTGAAATCGAGCCTGCCCTCTGTCTACTCTTTAACTTATCTTCCTGCTTTTTTCACCGCTTCCTTCATACTCTTCACATATCCTGCTATAGGCTCTTCTGCCTTGTTTCCATATTTTTCTATCAGCTTAACAATTGCGCTGCCCACAATGGCCCCATCGGAGACCTCCGCCATCTGCCCCGCCTGCTCAGGCGTGCTGATTCCGAATCCCACTGCTGCCGGTATGTCGGTCACCTCGCGGATGGAGGAAATAATAGAGGGGATATCCGTTTCAATATTGCTTCTCACACCTGTCACTCCCATGGATGAAACTACATAGAGAAATCCTTTTGCCTCTTTTGCAATCATCTGAATTCTCTGTTTTGAGGTAGGCGCAATCATTGAAATAATATCCGTTCCATGTCTCTCGGCGATATCTGCTATTTCCCCTTTTTCCTCATAGGGCATATCGGGGATGATGATACCATCTACCCCCAGTTCCTCACATTTTTGAAAAAAGTTTTCATACCCATAATGGAATACCGGGTTTAAATAGGTCAGAAATACCAATGGTATCTGACTTTTTTCTCTTACCCTCCTGACAATTTCAAATACATCATCCGTGGTCATTCCTTCCTTTAACGCCCGTATATTTGCGTCCTGGATTACCACACCTTCCGCCGTAGGGTCGGAAAATGGGATTCCTATTTCAACCAGATCTGCACCCGCCTCTTCCATCGTCAAAATGTAGTCCACTGTTTTCTTTAGAAACGGATCACCTGCTGTCAGAAATGCAATAAAAGCTTTCCCGTTCGAAAATGCATTTTTTATTTTACTCATGAATGTCCACCCCCTTGTATCTTGCAATCGCCGCTACATCTTTATCTCCCCGCCCTGACAGACAGATAATCATTACTTCATCGTTTTTCATGGCAGGAGCAAGCTTTTTCGCATATGCCACAGCATGGGCGCTCTCTATGGCACAGATGATGCCTTCCGTCTTTGCCAGGTATTCAAATGCCTCCACCGCCTCATCGTCAGTCACCGGCACGTATTGGGCCCTGCCGGAATCTCTTAAAAATGCATGTTCCGGCCCGATTCCCGGATAATCAAGGCCAGCAGAAATGGAATATACCGGTGCAATCTGACCATATCCATCCTGACAGAAGTAAGATTTCATTCCATGGAATACGCCTATAGTCCCTTTTGACATAGTTGCCGCATGTTTATCTGTATCCACTCCTCTTCCGGCTGCCTCACAGCCAATCAGTCTTACTCCCACATCAGGAATAAAATGGTAAAACATTCCCATGGCGTTGCTCCCTCCGCCCACACAGGCAAGCACTGCTGAGGGCAGTTTCCCCTCCGCCTTTAAAATCTGTTCCCTAACTTCACGGCTGATGACACTCTGAAAGTCCCTTACCATCATCGGAAACGGATGCGGACCCATAACAGAGCCCAGAACATAATGAGTATCAGAGACTCTGCCGGTCCACTCCCGCATGGTTTCATTGACCGCGTCCTTCAGTGTCTGGGTTCCACTGGTCACAGGATGGACTTTCGTGCCCAGGAGCTCCATCCTGTATACATTCAGAGCCTGGCGGTCTGTATCCTCTTTTCCCATGAACACTTCACACTCCAGCCCCAAAAGTGCCGCCGCTGTGGCCGTTGCCACGCCGTGCTGTCCCGCACCGGTCTCTGCAATCACTCTGGTTTTCCCCATTCTTTTGGCAAGAAGCACTTGCCCCAGAACATTATTGATCTTGTGAGAGCCAGTATGGTTCAAATCCTCTCTTTTTAAATAAATCTTTGCTCCGCCCAGATCTTTCGTCATCTTCTCTGCATAATACAGGCGGGAAGGGCGCCCCGCATAGTCGTTCAACAGACTGTTTAGCTCCGACTGAAATTTGGCATCTTTTTTATAATATTCATACTGTTCCTCCAGATGAATCAATTCGTTCATGAGTGTTTCGGAAATGTACTGCCCTCCAAACTCACCATATCTTCCTTTCAACATTTCTAATCCTCCTAACTGCCTCTTTTATTTTTTCTCTGTCTTTTTTTCCTTCTGTCTCTACACCGCTGCTCATGTCCACTCCATAAGGCAATACCTGAAAGGCAGCTTCAGTAACATTTCCCGGATTCAAGCCTCCGGCTAGAAAGAAAGGTTTTGTAAGCCTGCCGATAAGCCTGTAATCAAACTGTTCCCCGGTTCCCCCTGTGCCGCTGTCCAAAAGCAGGTAATCTACATTGCTTTCTTCCCAGCGCTGCAGCTCCTCAGAAGAAGCATCACATGTCATGGATATAGCTTTTATGACCGGAGCATTACAGTACCGCTTTAATGTTTCCACATATTGCACATCCTCGCTGCCATGAAGCTGTACCATATCTATAATTCCTTTCCCCGCCAATTGCAGGATAACATCCAACTCTTCATTTACAAATACCCCTGCAGCTGAGATTCCTTTGCACAGCTCCCTCCTCAAAAAATCCGCCTCTTTGGGGGCAACATATCTGTGGCTTCCCTCTGCAAATACAAAGCCAATCAAATCCGGCAGGGCCTCATTTACCGCCTCAATATCTTCAGTACGGCTCAGCCCGCAAATCTTAATTTTCATAATCAAACCTCGCTTTGAATTATCAGAATAATCTGAAAATGGTCCTCAAAAGGGTCTGACCCCTTTTAGTTCTTCCAGCTTTTCTTGCCTATTGGGGCTTCTCATAAGTGTCTCTCCTATGAGCACGGCATCTATTCTGTTCTTTTCCAGCCGACGAATGTCATCCGCTGTTTTTATTCCGCTCTCTGAAATATATAGGATGTGTTCCGGCACCAGATTTCGGAGCCCTTCGCTAGTGTAGAGGTCTACCTGAAAGGTTTGTAAATCTCTGTTATTGACTCCGATGATTTTTGCTCCACAGCTGACGGCTCTTTTTACTTCCTCGGAAGTATGTGTTTCCACCAGTGCCGACAGACCAAGCTCTCCTGCAATCTTTATATATTCTTTCAATTCTTCATCCATTAATATAGCGCAAATCAGAAGAACCGCCGAGGCACCCATTACTTTTGCTTCGTACAGCATGTAGGCATCTATTGTAAAATCCTTTCTCAAAATGGGAATCTTGACTCTTCGGGAAATTTCTTCCAGAAATGTATCACTCCCTTTGAAATAAAATGGTTCTGTCAGAACCGACAGCGCACTCGCCCCTGCCTGTTCATATTCTTCTGCTATCCCTATATAGGGAAAATTCTCCGCTATTATCCCTTTGGATGGAGATGCCTTTTTTACTTCGCAGATAAAAGACATTCCTTGTTCTTTCAGAGCCTCTTCAAATGGGAATACAAAGTTCCCTTTTTGTTTTTCTCTAAGAGCCAGTTCGTATGCCTTTTCTCTTAGCTCTTCCTCCGGCACCTGTTTCCTTTTTTCTGCTATTCTTATTCTTGTCTTTGCTGCAATCTCATCTAATATCATATCTTTTTTATCTCACTCCTTCTCATTGGAACAGCGGATAAACTGCTCCAGTTTTTGCTCTGCCTTTCCGTTGTCTATGGTCTCTCCGGCAAGATGTACACCATCCTCCAGGGTCTCTGCCTTCCCCGCCACATAGAGGGCTGCCCCTGCATTGAGCAGTACCGCATTGCGCTTTGGTCCCTTTTCCCTGCCCTCCAGAATCGCTCGAGTAATTTCTGCGTTTTCCTGCGGGGTTCCCCCTGTCAGCTCAGATTTTTTACAACGGCTGAAGCCAAACCGTTCCGGCGTGATTATATAAGAGTGAAAATTGCCATCTTTTATTTCACATACGGTAGTCGGTGCACTCATGGATATCTCATCCAGTTTATCCTGTCCATATACCACCATGGCATTCCTTACACCCAGATTTTCCAGCACTCTTGCCAATGGCTCCACGAGGGCCTCCTCATAGACTCCCATGACCTCCATATTTGCACCTGCCGGATTTGCCAGGGGCCCGAGTATATTGAAAATCGTCCGTATTCCCAATTCCTTTCGGACAGGCGCCACGTATTTCATGGCAATATGATAATTCTGGGCAAACAGGAAGCATATTTTAATCTTTTCCAGGAGCTGAGCACTCTTTTTCGGGGAAACATTGATTTTCACACCCAGAGCCTCCAGCACATCAGCGGCGCCGCTTTTGCTGGAAGCCGCCCGGTTTCCATGCTTTGCCACCGGCACCCCGGACGCTGAAATGACAAGTGCAGAGGTGGTCGAAATATTAAAAGAATTGGATTCGTCCCCTCCCGTCCCTACGATTTCCAGTGCATCCACATTGTGCAGAAGTTTTACACAATGCTCCCGCATACCTGCCGCCGATGCTGTAATCTCATCAATAGTTTCACCTTTTAGGCTCATTGCCGTCAAATAGGAACTCATCTGTACATCGCTTGCATCGCCGCTCATGATTTCATCCATGACCCGATACGCTTCCTCATAAGTCAGATTTTCTCTCTTTGAAAGTTTTAAAATCGCCTCTCTAATCATAATATTGTCTTCCTTTCTATAAATCCATAAAATGATACCAGGGTCAAAAGGTCATGCGTTTCATGCTTGCATGAAAAAGCATGACTTTGGGAGCCCTACATCATAAAATTGTGTATGATTTTTGCGCCGTCGGGAGTCAAAATGGACTCCGGATGAAACTGCAGCCCGTATATGGGATATTCCCTGTGCTCCACCGCCATAATCTCCCCTTCCTTCGTCCGGGCCGTTATCTTAAGTACTGTGGGAAGACTTTCCTCTTCCGCCGTCAGAGAATGGTATCTGCCAATCAGTATATTTTCCCTCATCCCCTCAAACAATTTGCTTTTTCCATCCAACTGTGCTTCCGAAGTCTTTCCATGCATCAACCGTTCCGCATAAGTGATTTTTCCGCCAAAAGCCTGGCAGATAGACTGATGTCCCAGACATACCCCCAGTATAGGGATTTTCCCTGCAAGTTTCTCCACTGCTTCCACACATATTCCTGCATTCTCAGGCCTTCCGGGACCCGGTGATAAAACAATCGCTTCCGGTTTTATTTTCCGGATATCCTCCACAGTCATTTCGTCATTGCGGATCACCTTCAGCGAATCCCTCTCTGCCCCAAGCATCTGGTACAGATTATAGGAAAAGCTGTCATAATTATCAATTAAGAGTATCACTCTTCCATCCCTCCTCCAGCTCTTTCAATGGCTCTTGTTACGGCTCTTGCCTTATTCAAACATTCCTGGTACTCCGTCTCCGGTACGCTGTCCGCCACAATCCCCGCCCCCGAACACACATAGATGCATCCGTCTTTTGCATACGCCATTCTGATTGCGATACAGGTATCCAGATTTCCTGTAAAGTCAATATACCCGATTGCTCCCCCATAAACTCCCCGTTTACAGTCCTCCAGCTCATTGATAATCTGACAAGCGCGGATTTTCGGTGCCCCGGAAAGAGTTCCCGCGGGAAGAATCGCATCTATGGCATCCACAAAATCTTTATCCTTCCGAATTTCTCCCCGTACTGTAGAGCCTATGTGCATCACATGTGAGAACCGTTCAATACTCTGATATTTTTCCAACTCCACTGTACCGATTTTGCTTATTTTTCCGATATCATTTCTCCCCAGGTCCACCAGCATGTTATGCTCTGCCAGCTCCTTTTCATCAGTCAGAAGCTCCTCTTCCAGATGTAGATCCTCCTCATGCGTATCTCCCCGTTTCCTTGTCCCCGCCAGCGGAAATGTGTGAAGTATTCCGCCCTCCAGCTTCACCAGTGTCTCAGGAGATGCTCCTGCAAGTTCAATATCTTTACCGGAAAAATAAAACATATAGGGAGACGGGTTTGTACTGCGTAAGACCCGGTACACATCCAGAATACTCCCCTCCATTTCCGCTGACAGACGATTTGACAGCACTACCTGGAAAATATCACCCTCATAAATATAATGTTTTGCACACTCCACCATTTCACAATATCTTTCTTCTGTAAAAAGCGGCTGCAGCTCACTTTTCAACTTCAAAGGGGTATATGGCTTTGTTTCCTTGCTTTTCACAATCCCCTTCAGCCGCTCCAAACGTTTTAACGCTTTTTCATACTCCTGCTCCACGTTTCCGTCCAAGGACATACTCACGATCAAAATCATCTTCTGCCTCAAATTGTCAAATACAATGACTTGATCGAAAAGCATCAGATCCATATCCCTGAAGTGGGCTTCATCTTTTGCATCCAGCTTCAGTGACGGCTCCGCATATTTGATATAGTCATAGGAGAAATAACCTACCAGCCCTCCGGTAAAGGACGGAAGCCCTTGAACCTTCGGTGCCCGGTGCCTCTCCACAATTTCTCGGATATACCTTCCCGGATAAGAAGTTTCAAATTCTCTTACCTCGCCATCTTTAACACGGCACAGTCCATTCCTGCAGCTGATTTCCAACGTAGGCTCGAATCCCAGAAAACTATAGCGCCCCCACCTTTTTGCATCCTCCGCACTCTCCAACATGTAACAGTGATCACTGACATTTCGCAGCGCCTGCAGCACACCAATGGGCGTATACATATCAGAAAACAGCTCCACACTGACCGGCATGGTATGAAATTTTCCTACTGCCGCAAACTCTTCTGCTCCTTTTAAACCTGGATAAATCATACATTCTCCTTTCTGTCAGAGGTGTGAAAAGGGGTCAGACCCTTTTGAGCTCCGTTTTCAGAATATTCTGAAAACGCTTCCTGCATGATACGAAAAAAATCCGCCCCTGACATTACGTATTTAAAGTAATGTCAAGGACGGATTGAAAATTCAATTCGCGGTGCCACCTTGATTCACAGAGAATCCTCCCTGCGCGCTTAACAAGATACTATCATATCTCTGGCGACTGACGTACGCCCTACGTCATGCTATACTCGGCATCTCTGCCTTTCCCTCATGCCCTCAGCGGTCCATTTAACAAACTGCGTTTTACCTGAATCCCACCACCTCAGGCTCTCTGTGAATGCACGATATGTTGTTATCTCCGCTTCATCGGTTTAAATTATGAAATTACAGTTATTATATGCGTCTGGATATGTATTTGTCAATACTTAAATTTTTCTGGATCTGCTGCCATCAAAAATATCTGGTATGCCTATTTCCGGCAAACCTGTTCTCCCGTTTGAATCGGACAGCTGAGGACTCACCATTGCTTTTGACGTTTTCTTGCTTGCCATGGCCTCTTCTTTTGTCTCAAACAGTCTGTTTTCAGATAATTTCAATGCACCACAGGCGCCGATTAATTGCACAATATAATTCTTCCCCTGCTTGCTGACAACCTTCACCTGAACCACGTCCGAATTATCTTCCAAAATAAAACATGTATCGCCACGCTTGAATGTCATATTGCTCACCTCCCCGGCAAAACATAAAGAAACATTAATGAGTAACGAAAAAGTGCTATACACCCTGACAATTGGTACATAGCACTTTAGGTAAAATGCGGATGGAGGGACTTGAACCCTCACGAGGTCGCCCCCGCAAGATTTTGAGTCTTGTGCGTCTGCCATTCCGCCACATCCGCTCACCGGATTCGGAAAGCATTTCCGCTCGCCGAACCGATGCTTATCTTATCATATTCATAAGTATTTTGCAATAGTTTTTTGCCTATTTTTGGATTAGTTTTTTCCCAATTTCAAAACAATCAAATGTAGCAAAATAATCTGCCGGTGTCTCTGCCCGTCTGATAAGCTGTGCTGTGCCGTCCTCCCTCAGAAGGACCTCTGCCGATTTCAATTTTCCATTATAATTATACCCCATAGAATAACCATGGGCCCCTGTATCGTGAATAATCAGATAATCTCCTTTGGCAACCTTTGGCAGCATTCTGTCAATGGCAAACTTATCATTATTTTCACAGAGGGAACCCGTAACATCATACTGGTGGTTGCAGGGCTTGTCTTCCTTTCCCATGACTGTAATATGATGATAAGCCCCGTACATTGCAGGACGGATCAAATCCACAGCGCTTGCGTCCACGCCGATGTATTCTTTGTGAGTATGCTTTTCGTGAATTGCCGTAGTCACCAGGCAGCCATAAGGCCCAAGCATATAACGGCCCAGCTCTGTGTAGATAGCCACATCCCCCATGCCTGCAGGTATCAGAACCTGCTCATATACCTTGCGCACACCTTCACCGATAGCCCGGATATCATTGGGCTCCTGGTCTGGCGTGTATGGTATTCCGATTCCTCCTGAAAGATTGATAAACTTAATGTGAACCCCTGTCTCCTTCTGCAGACGGACTGCCTCTTGAAACAGTACCTTCGCCAGCATAGGATAGTAATCATTTGTCACAGTGTTGCTGGCAAGGAAAGCATGAATTCCGAAATCCCTTGCCCCTTTTTCTTTCAGTATTTTAAACGCTTCCAGCATCTGTTCCGTGGTCATTCCATATTTCGAATCACCAGGATTGTCCATAATGTCATTACTGATTTTAAACAATCCGCCTGGATTATAGCGGCAGCTGATTGTCTCAGGAATATGGCCGATTGTTTTTTCCAAAAAATCTATATGCGTAATATCATCCAGATTAATGATTGCCCCCAACTTATCAGCCAGAGCATATTCTTCGGCCGGCGTGTCATTGGAGGAAAACATAATGTCCCCCCCTCTTACTCCAATCGCATCAGAAAGCATCAACTCCGTATAGGAGGAACAGTCGCACCCACAGCCATATTCTCTTAAAATCTGGATCAGAAACGGATTGGGAGTAGCCTTCACTGCAAAATATTCCTTAAAACCTTGATTCCATGCAAAAGCCTCATTGAGAGCCTTCACATTTTCTCTGATTCCTCTCTCATCATAGAGGTGAAAAGGCGTCGGAAATTCCTTTACTATCTCATCAAGTTGTTCTTTCGTTACAAATGGCTCCTTCTTCATATATGCCTTTCTCCTTTACGTACTGCTATTCACCAGATTTCATCAATTCTTTACTCTATAGCCGCAATTCTCATCATATTGCTGATCCCACTTTTTTCTCTCTTCACATTTGGAGATGGAATTCCTGCAGTCAGTACAACCACATCACCACTTTCAACATATCGCTTCACATGGGCAACTTCAATAGCTCCCCGGCAAATGTCCTCCGTAGTATCAACTTCTATTGATTTCAGCGGCCTGACTCCCCAGTAAATAGCCATTCTGCGCAGCGTTCTCTCATTTGGTGTTATGCCGAGGATCTCCTGCCTGGGCTTCAATTTGGACACTACTCTGGCCGTAGCACCGGACACAGACGGGGTTATAATACATTTTGCATTTAAGTTTGCCGCCGCAAGTACGGAGGAGTAGCCAATGGCGCTGGACACACCGGTCTTCAGGTGGTCTCCCGCTTTTTCCAATATAAGGTCATAATCCAAATGCTGTTCCGAATTCTCAATAATGTGTACCATCATCTGCAGAGCTTCCAGAGGATATTTCCCCTGTGCTGTCTCTCCCGAAAGCATAACCGCATCGGTGCCGTCATAAACCGCATTGGCCACATCCGCAGCTTCTGCCCTTGTAGGGCGGGGATTGCGGATCATAGAATCCAGCATCTGCGTGGCTATGATTACCGACTTAAAATTATTATTGCATTTTTGGATAATCATTTTCTGCAGGTAAGGAACTTCTTCTGCCGGAATCTCTACACCCAGATCTCCGCGGGCTACCATAATTCCATCTGCGGCACGGATGATTTCATCGATATTTTGAACTCCCTCTGCATTTTCTATCTTTGCTATAATTGGAATATACGGTGCATGCAGCTCCTTTAAGTAAGCCTTAATCTCCAGAACGCACTCTGCATTTCTGACAAAAGAGGCCGCAATAAAGTCTACCTCCTGCTCCACACCGAATTTAATATCTTCTTTGTCCTTCTCAGTAATAGCCGGGAGCCTCACAGAAACATTGGGCACATTCACTCCTTTGCGTTCACCCAGCTCGCCCCCGTTTACGACGGAACAGATAATGTCCCGGTCTGTCTTGCTTATAACTTCGAGACCAATCAGGCCATCATCAATCAAAATAGTTTTACCTTTGTCCACATCGTCAACCAGACCTGCATACGTAATAGATACTCTCTGGCTGGTACCCTCTATCTCATCAGTCGTCAGTGTAAAAGTGCTTCCTGTTTCCAATATAATTTTTTTCCCGTCCTTTAACACTCCGGTACGAATCTCCGGACCCTTTGTGTCTAGCAGAATTGCAACATTGGCATGTTCTTCCTCCCGAAGTTGTTTTAATAGATCCATCCTGCCTTTGTGCTCCCGGTGATCACCGTGAGAAAAATTGAAACGTGCAACATCCATACCGTTTCGGATCAGTTTTCTCATCAATTCTCTGTCATTTGTATTTGGACCCATCGTGCATACTACCTTTGTCTTCTTCATATCTTATTCTCCTTGCTTGAATTACTGTACGTGCTGGTGCGTAAATAAATGCTCCTGGCAATACTCATAATTCCCATTACATTTTGAGCAGAAACGAAATTGCAGAGTCGGATCATCCAGTTCTGTCCGCCCGCACACCGCACACTTGTGGTGCGCCCCATTCCGATAATTCATATGAGGTTTGGCCTGCTGCCTAAACTTGGCTTTTCGGGCCTGCTCTTTGGGAGTATAGGGTTTCACATTCCTGCTGGAGAAAAAGAACAGTACAAAATTCAGAAGGGAAGATATAATCGCAACCCTTGTAACAATATTTCCCCGCGCCAGATCATATAAAATAAACACAGCATAGACAAGTGCCATCCATTTGATTTTAATGGGAAGAACAAAATATAAAAGTAATTCCATATCAGGATAGCTGGCAGCAAAGGCCAGAAAGATAGACATATTAATATAATACGTGCTGAAATAACCGCCCAGGCCTTGTACAACTCCACCAGTTATCAGGTAGAGGATAAAGGCACCGATAACGGTGAAAAGAATACCCGAAAAAATGTAAACATTATAACGGAACGCTCCCCAGGTGCGCTCTAATGCGGTTCCCAAAGAATAATAAAGCAGCAGCATGATAATCGTTGTAATAATATTCCCTCCGGGAGGTATCAGTATCCATGAAATAATCCTCCACACCTGTCCGGACAGTATACGTCCCGGCTCCAATGTCAGCCAGTTCAGAAACCCGGGCACAAGAGCATAAATTCCGTAACCGATAATGTACCCGCCAATTAAATATAAGGTCAGGTTATGAATAGCATAACGTCCAAATTTTTTTTCCAACTTATTCAACCAATTCACTAACAGTCTTCTCCTTATTTTTGATTTGCAAATTCTTTAGGTAATTGTACAGTTTGGACACCAATTTGTCAAACATATTATAAGTACCCGGATTCTGTGAAGATTTATAAACTTTGCACAAAAATTCCAGGAACGTTTATCATTATTGCGATTGTGTTTTTAAGCATCTTGTCGTATAATGTAAGTTGTTGTAAGATAAGAAAATACATTTAATAGGTAGTAACTAACATATACTGTTTTTAGAAAACGAGGGATATATTTATGAATTTAAATGAATTACATACTTTAGGAATCGACATCGGTTCCACTACTGTAAAAATTGCAATTCTAGATAAGGACAAGAAGGTCCTCTTTTCAGATTATGAGCGGCATTTCGCCAATATCCAGGAAACTCTGTCCGAGTTGCTGGAAAGAGCCATCCATAAACTGGGCGAGCTGCGTGTTTCACCGGTTATAACAGGTTCCGGTGGGTTAACTTTAGCCAAAAATCTGGGAGTTCCTTTTGTACAGGAAGTTATCGCCGTATCTACGGCCCTTCAGGACTATGCACCTCAGACAGATGTTGCAATTGAGCTTGGCGGTGAAGATGCCAAGATTATTTATTTCGAAGGCGGAAATGTAGAACAACGTATGAACGGTGTCTGTGCCGGAGGTACAGGGTCTTTTATTGATCAGATGGCATCTCTTTTGCAGACAGATGCTTCAGGACTGAATGAATATGCTAAAAATTACCATGCGCTGTATTCCATCGCCGCACGCTGCGGGGTATTTGCAAAATCCGACATCCAGCCATTAATTAATGAGGGAGCTTCCAAAGAAGATTTGGCCGCCTCTATCTTCCAGGCTGTTGTAAATCAGACCATCAGTGGTCTTGCCTGTGGTAAGCCGATCCGCGGGCACGTAGCATTTTTAGGTGGTCCGCTCCACTTTCTTTCGGAGCTGAAGGCTGCTTTTGTGCGTACTTTAAAGCTGGATGATGAGCACACCATCGCTCCGGACAACTCTCACCTGTTTGCCGCTATCGGTTCGGCCCTGAATTCCAAGAAAGAAGTAAATCTTGCTCTCAGAAATCTTCAGGAGCGGCTGGCCAAAAAGATAAAAATGGAATTTGAAGTAGACAGGATGGAGCCTCTTTTTGCCTCCACTGCTGAGTATGATGAATTTACTCAGCGCCACGCAAAACACCGGGTACCTGTCGGGGATCTGGCTGCTTACTCAGGAAAAGCGTTTCTTGGTATTGACGCAGGCTCCACAACAACAAAGGCAGCCCTGGTCGGGGAGGATGGCACACTTTTATACTCTTTCTATCACAACAACGATGGTGATCCCCTTGGCACTACAATTGGTGCAATCAAGGATATCTACAGTCAGCTGCCCTCAGATGTAGAAATTGTCCACTCCTGCTCCACCGGATACGGAGAGGCCCTGGTAAAAGCCGCTCTTCTGCTTGATGAAGGTGAAGTAGAAACCGTCTCTCATTACTATGCGGCCTCCTTCTTCGAGCCAGACGTAGACTGCATCTTGGACATCGGCGGACAAGATATGAAATGTATCAAAATCAAAAATCAGACTGTGGACAGTGTACAGTTAAATGAGGCATGCTCTTCCGGGTGTGGTTCCTTCATTGAGACCTTTGCAAAATCCTTGAATTATACCGTGGAGGATTTCGCCCAGGAAGCCCTGTATGCGAAAAACCCCATTGACTTGGGCACACGTTGTACAGTATTTATGAATTCAAAAGTGAAACAGGCACAGAAGGAAGGTGCTGAAGTCTCCGACATTTCCGCAGGTCTGGCCTATTCTGTTATCAAAAACGCACTATTTAAGGTTATCAAGGTTTCCGATGCCTCTGAGTTGGGGAATCATATCGTCGTGCAGGGCGGAACCTTTTACAATAATGCAGTTCTCCGCAGCTTTGAGAAGATTGCTGACTGCGAAGCCATCCGCCCTGACATTGCAGGGATCATGGGGGCATTCGGAGCTGCTTTGATTGCAAGAGAGCGCTACACCGAGTGTGAAGGGACCACCATGCTTCCGTTCGATGAGATTGAGGCCCTGGAATACAGTACCACTATGACCAAGTGCAAAAGATGTACCAACAACTGCCGGCTGACAATCAATCACTTTAGCGGCGGACGCCGTTTTATTACCGGAAACCGCTGTGAGAGAGGGCTTGGCAAGGAAAAATCCAAGAACAATCTGCCAAACCTGTTCGATTACAAAAGTCAGCGTTATTTCGGTTATACACCTTTGGAGGAATCAGAAGCGCCCCGGGGCGTGATTGGAATCCCCCGGGTTTTAAATATATACGAGAACTATCCGTTCTGGTTTACACTTTTCACAAAGCTGGGATTCAGAGTCGTATTGTCTCCCTCCTCTACACGGAAAATTTATGAGCTGGGAATTGATTCTATTCCGAGTGAATCCGAATGTTACCCGGCAAAATTAGCACACGGACATGTGCAGTGGCTGATAGATGAAGGAGTTTCGCGCATCTTCTACCCCTCCGTTTCCCATGAGAGAAATGAGTTTGAGGATGCCAACAATCATTACAACTGCCCGATTGTAACCTCTTATCCGGAAAATATTAAGAACAACATGGATCCTATTGTGCACAGGGAAGTAGATTTTATCCATCCCTTCCTCTCCTTCAAGAGTGAAGAGATTCTCTGCAAACGCTTGACAGAAGAGTTGTCCGGGAAATTTTCTATTCCGGAAAATGATATAAAGGATGCAGTTCACGAGGCGTGGAAAGAGCTGGAAGCATGCAGGGAAGACATGCGCAAAAAGGGGGAAGAAACAATTAAATTCCTGGATGAGACAGGTAACCGGGGCATCGTACTGGCCGGCCGGCCGTACCACATTGACCCTGAAGTCAACCACGGTCTGCCTGAACTTATAAATTCTTACAATATCGCTGTGTTAACCGAGGATTCTGTTTCCCACCTTCAGCCTGTCGAACGGCCGTTAAATGTTATGGATCAGTGGATGTATCATTCTCGTCTTTATGCTGCTGCAAATTATGTGAAGACAAAAGATAATATAGATCTGATTCAGCTGAATTCCTTCGGATGCGGCCTGGATGCCGTTACCACCGACCAGGTTGCCGATATTCTGACCCGCTCAGACAAAATATATACTTCACTAAAAATCGATGAGGTCAATAACCTGGGAGCAGCCAGAATTCGTGTCCGTTCCCTTCTTGCCGCTATCCGCGTCAGGGAGCAGCATGCCGCCCAGCGTGAGGTTCAGCCGTCTTCTATCAAAAAGGTGCCCTTTACAAAGGAAATGCGTAAGACATACACGATTTTATGCCCACAGATGTCACCTATGCATTTTGAGCTGTTAGAGCCTGCATTCCAGGCTTCCGGCTACAAGGTAGAGGTGCTTCCAAACGACAACAAGCAGGCTGTGGATGTAGGATTGAAATATGTCAACAATGATGCCTGCTATCCGTCCCTGATGGTAGTAGGACAGATTATGGAAGCCATTTTATCGGGAAAATATGACACTGACAGACTTGCCGTTATTATCAGTCAGACGGGCGGCGGGTGCCGGGCATCCAACTACATAGGCTTTATACGGCGGGCATTAAAAAAAGCAGGATACTCACAGATCCCTGTTATTTCTATTAACTTAAGTGGTCTGGAAGGAAACCCTGGCTTTAAGATTACGCCGGCCATGATCATCCGCGGGGCCTATGCCGCTGTATTCGGTGATATTTTTATGAAATGTGTTTACCGCATGCGGCCTTATGAAAAGGTACCAGGGACAACCAATGCTGCCCACAGAAAATGGGCGGAAGTGTGTAAAAAATTTATTTCTACCGGTTACCCCTCCAGGCGTGAATTCAAGAAACTCTGCCGTGAAATCATCCATGATTTCGATACCATAGAAACATTAAATGTGAAAAAACCACGTGTCGGAGTGGTGGGAGAAATCCTTGTTAAATTTCTTCCTGCGGCGAATAACCATCTTGTGGACCTGTTGGAGAACGAAGGCGCCGAAGCTGTAGTTCCTGATTTACTGGACTTTATGCTGTACTGCTTCTACAATCAGAACTTCAAAGTATCACATCTGGGATTTCCAAAAGCAAAGGCAGTTCTGGGCAACCTGGGAATTAAAGGTTTGGAATGGCTTCGTTCACCGGCCTCCAAAGCCTTTGAAGAAAGCAAGCATTTTGCTCCGCCTTCACACATTGAAAATACGGCCAAAGCGGCCTCCGAGATTGTATCCATCGGCAATCAGACCGGTGAAGGCTGGTTCCTGACCGGAGAAATGCTGGAATTGATTCACAGCGGAGCCGGTAATATCGTGTGCACCCAGCCATTTGCGTGCCTGCCCAATCATGTGGTGGGGAAAGGTGTCATCAAGGAATTGCGCCGGATATACCCGAAATCTAACGTGGTTGCCATCGATTTCGACCCGGGCGCAAGTGAGGTGAATCAGCTGAACCGAATCAATCTGATGCTCTCAACGGCCAATAAGAACTTGGAAAACGAAATAGAGGAAGCTAAAGTAGAAGCCACCGAAGCTCATCCGGCAAAAGCGCTGGGAAAAGCAGTGGCAAGCGGAATCTAAGATATCTCAAAGCGTGACATGTGCAAACAGAACACCGGCTTATGTAGGCTTTCAATAGAAATGCCCCAACTTCAACAAGGTTGAAGTTGGAGCATTTACCATTTAGTTTCAGATACTTCTTTTCATATTAAACTTTTTATTCCTGAGGACCGGCGGAAACTAAAGCCTTTCCAGCCTCATTCCCCCCATATTTTGCAAAGTTCTTAACAAATCTCTGTGCCAAATCCTTAGCCTTAGCTTCCCACTCGGAAACATTTCCATACGTATCCCGGGGGTCAAGAATATTAGAATCTACACCCGGAAGCTCAGTTGGAACTTCAAAGTTGAAGAATGGAATCTTCTTTGTAGGTGCGTTCAAAATATCACCATTGAGAATCGCATCAATGATACCACGTGTATCACGAATTGAAATTCGTTTACCTGTACCGTTCCATCCGGTATTTACGAGATATGCCTTAGCACCGCTCTCTTCCATTTTCTTGACAAGCTCCTCAGCATACTTTGTAGGATGAAGTGAAAGGAATGCCTGGCCAAAACAAGCAGAAAATGTAGGTGTAGGCTCTGTAATACCACGCTCTGTACCAGCAAGTTTAGCTGTGAAACCTGACAGGAAATAGTACTGTGTCTGTTCAGGTGTAAGAACAGATACCGGTGGGAGAACCCCAAAAGCATCTGCGGACAGGAAAATTACATCCTTGGCTGCCGGAGCAGAAGAAACCGGGCGGACAATTTTTTCAATATGATCAATAGGATAAGATACACGTGTATTCTCTGTTACACTGCCGTCAGTAAAATCAATCTTGCCTTCTGTATCTAATGTTACATTCTCAAGAAGAGCATCACGCTTAATTGCATTGTAAATATCCGGCTCAGATTCTTTGTCCAAATCAATAACCTTGGCATAGCAACCGCCTTCAAAATTAAATACACCATTATCATCCCAGCCGTGCTCGTCGTCACCGATGAGGAGACGCTTAGGATCTGTTGAAAGAGTTGTCTTTCCTGTTCCTGAAAGGCCAAAGAAGATTGCTGTATTTTTACCGTCCATATCTGTGTTTGCGGAGCAATGCATAGAAGCAATCCCCTTCAACGGCAGATAATAATTCATCATGGCGAACATACCTTTCTTCATTTCTCCGCCATACCATGTATTTACAATAACCTGTTCACGGCTTGTAATATTGAACATGATTGCTGTCTCTGAGTTCAGTCCTAACTCTTTATAGTTTTCTACTTTAGCCTTCGAAGCATTGTAAACAACAAAATCAGGCTCAAAGTCCTTGAGTTCTTCAGCTGTAGGCTTGATAAACATATTTGTAACAAAGTGAGCCTGCCATGCCACCTCAACAATAAAACGTATTGCCATACGTGTGTCTTTATTTGTACCACAAAATGCATCTACTACAAATAATCTCTTATCGGAAAGCTCCTCCAGTGCAATTTTCTTTACTGTTTCCCATGCTTCTTGTGAAGCCGGCTTATTATCGTTCTTAAATTCATCAGAAGTCCACCACATAGTATCTTTTGAATTCTCATCTAACACAATGAACTTGTCTTTGGGCGAACGACCTGTATATTCACCCGTCATTACGTTAACTGCACCAAGCTCACTTTCCTGTCCTTTTTCGAATCCTGCAAGCTCTGGTTTTGTTTCTTCTTCAAATAATTGTTCATAAGAAGCGTTATACACAATTTCTGTTGTTCCGGAAATACCATACTTGCTTAAATTGATTTCTTCCATATTACCTTCAACCTCTTTTCTTTTATTTTGTAATTTGATCAGCACCTGCAAATGCAGGATTTAAGGTGCCTAAGTAAGAATTAAAAAAGAATCAAAATCTCCCGCATTATAATTATACATGATTTGCCAAGAAAATCAATAAAATATTCAAACAATGATAAAAATTTGTCATATTTAATCAATATTCCAGCTTTTCCGACAGCATCTTTAAATACATTAATCTAAAGATACCAGGGTCAAAAGGTCATGCGTTTCATGCTTGCATGAAAAAGCATGACTTTAGGATTGCGGGAGCACAAAGTGCGGAGCAATCCGTAGGTATCAGGGGGCAAAATACCTTTTGACCCCTACATCATCTAAAATATATTCTGCTGCTTCCATGGGCTCATCTATAATGATATCTGCTCCTGCATTTTCCAGTTCTTCTTTGCTCCCATAGCCGTACAGCACACCCATGGAGCAGATTCCTGACTCTTTTGCCCCTTTGATATCATAGTCTCTGTCCCCTATCATTATGGTACTGCTCCGATCCTGTATTTGGCATTCTTCCAGAACATATTCTATAACTTCCGATTTCTTCGTCCGGGTTTCATTCATCAGACTGCCTCCCATAAAATCAAAATACTCGGAAAGGTGATAGTGATCCGCTATTATTCTGGCAAAATACTCAGGCTTGGATGTGGCCATAATTATGGTCTTCCCTGCTTGTTTCAAGGTTTGAAGCAGCTCAGGAATTTCCTCATAAACCTCATTTTCAAAAATCCCTTTTTCCTTATAATATTCCCTGTAGAACTCAACAGCCCTGCTGCTCTCCTTCTCCGAAAAGCCGCAGTACCACTTAAACTGCTCCTTCAAAGGTGGCCCGATAAAGCTGCGGAGACCGTCTGGGTCACTTACTTCTATCCCACATTTTTTCAGGGCATATTTTACGCTGTTTATAATCCCCGGGCCGGAATCGGTCAAGGTCCCATCCAGGTCAAACAAAACTGTTTTAATTTCCATATGTCCTCCTATTTAATATCTGACTATTTTGCGTATTTACATATTTTTTGCAGTTGTTTAAAACAACTGCAAAAACGGAGTTCAAAGGGGACAGTCCCCTTTTTAAAATTCTCTGATTTTATCGTTTTCTTCATTTTGGGTTTTTATGATTTTGCGGATTACTACGTAATATCCGAAATCGTTGTTTACTTTTACGTAGACTCTGTCGTTTAGTTTATGTCCCAGTATTGCTTTTCCGATGGGGGATTCGATGCTGATGCGGCCGTCGATGGAGTTTCCCCGCACAGATGTGACCAGGCGGTATGTTTCTACCTCGTCATCATCTTCGCAGTACAGTTCTACTGTGTTATTGATTCCGACCTCATCCTCACGGGAGGTGTCCTGCACAACCACAGCGGTCTTGAGCATTCTCTCCAGATAGCGGATACGGCTCTCATTTTTGTTTTTATCTTTTTTTGCCGCATGATATTCAAAGTTTTCGCTTAAATCTCCGTGGGCACGTGCCTCTTTTACAGCCTCTATAGCCTGTTTGCGCACCACCAGTTTACGGTGTTCGATCTCCTCCTGAATCTTTTTCACATCACTTTTGGTCAGTTTCTCATACATTTACTTCATCAGTCCTTTATCAACAAAGATTTTCCTGTCATTTCTTTTGGCTGTTCCATTCCCATTAATTCTATCAGTGTAGGCGCAATATCTGCCAAGCAGCCGCCTTCTCTTAGTTTGTACACCGGGTCAGCATTTACAAGAATGAACGGCACCGGATTGGTCGTGTGAGCAGTGAACGGTTCTCCTGATTCATAATCGGTCAGCTGTTCTGCATTTCCGTGATCTGCACAGATGAACATCTGCCCGTTCACTTCCTTCACGGCCTCAACGGCTCTTCCCACACACTCGTCAACAGTCTCTATCGCCTTAACTGCTGCTTCCTCGACTCCGGTATGGCCAACCATATCCGGGTTGGCAAAATTTATAATAATCACATCATATTTTTCGGATTTGATTGCTTCTACCAGCCTGCTGCACACTTCATAGGCACTCATCTCTGGTTTTAAATCATATGTGGCAACCTTAGGAGATTTTACAAGAATTCTGTCTTCACCCTCATTTGGTGCTTCCACTCCACCGTTGAAAAAGAACGTAACATGGGCATATTTTTCTGTCTCAGCAATACGGGCCTGTGTTTTATTATTTTTAGCAAGAAATTCTCCAAATGTGTTTGTAATTTCTTCCTTTTCAAAGGCAACCAGTTTATTTTCGATTGTAACATCATAATTCGTAAAGCATACAAAAGTAGTCTTCACACGGGGGCCTCTATCAAATCCCTGAAAATCATCATCACAGAATGTTCGTGTAATCTCCCTTGCTCTGTCGGGGCGGAAATTAAAGAAGACAACAGAATCCCTGTCCCTAATTGTGGCAACAGGTGCGCCGTCTTTCACAACGACAGTAGGCAGTACAAACTCATCTGTAACATCCTTATCATAGGAGGCCTGGATTCCAGCCGGCCCTGATTGTGCAGTCTCTCCCTCCCCCTTCACAAGAGCCTTATATGCCCTTTCTACTCGGTCCCAGCGGTTATCCCGGTCCATCGCATAATAACGTCCCATAACGCTTGCGACTTCCCCTGTGCCGATTTCTTTCATCTTTGCTTCCAGCTGCTCCACATATTCTTTCCCGGAAGCCGGCGGTGTATCACGTCCGTCCAGGAAACAGTGTACATAAACCTTCTCAACCCCCTGTCTTTTGGCAAGTTCAAGCAATCCGTAAATATGCTCGTTGTGGCTGTGTACCCCTCCGTCGGAAACAAGGCCCATAAGGTGCAAGGCCGAATTATTTTTCTTCACATTCTCGCATGCTGCAAGAAGTGCCTTATTTTCAAAGAAGCCGCCGTCTTGGATGGACTTCGTAATCTTCGTCAGTTCCTGGTATACAATACGTCCGGCTCCCATATTCAAATGTCCGACCTCGGAATTTCCCATCTGTCCATCTGGAAGCCCCACTGCCATGCCGCTGGCATAGCCCTTTACAAACGGACACTCTTCCATTAATTTATCCACAATGGTCGTCCTGGCCTTGGCAACAGCATTCCCCTGTTCTTTATCATTTAATCCATATCCGTCCAATATCATCAACACCGTAGGTTTCTTGCTCATATCAGTTCTCCTTCACTTATATATCCTGCGTTACAGTTCAGCAAAATCGAGCTTGGCTGCAATATTGCAAATTCAGCCAAGCTCGATTTTTCTCGTGAATTTCCTCTTGTTTGCTGCCCCATTGGCTTCCAGACAAACTATTTTGCTAAATGTCAATGAGAGAGTTCACTAGCTTTATTTATAGTTCACGATTTTTCCAAATTCAGCTTTCAGGGATGCTCCGCCTACAAGTCCGCCGTCTATGTCGGGCTGTGCAAATAATTCCGGAGCTGTAGCTGCATTTACGGAGCCGCCGTATTGGATGCGGATTGCATCTGCGGTTGCTTCATCATAAACTTCTGCGATACATGCGCGGATTCCTGCGCAAACTTCCTGAGCCTGAGCTGTAGTAGCGGTCTTTCCTGTTCCGATTGCCCAGATAGGCTCATAGGCAATGACTGCAGTTTTAGCTTGGTCTGCGGTCACATTCTGGAAGCCAACCTTTACCTGCTGACGGATAAAGTCCATAGTCACGCCCTGCTCTCTTTGCTCCAGTGTCTCTCCACAGCACATGATTGGTGTAATATTGTGCTCAAATGCTTTCAGCATCTTCTTATTTACATCTTCATTTGTCTCACCGAAATATTCTCTTCTCTCGGAATGTCCGAGAATAACGTACTTTACGCCTGCATCAACAAGCATTGCCGGAGAAATTTCTCCTGTGTAAGCACCGCTCTCCTCAAAATACATATTTTCAGCTCCGACTTTGATACTGCTTCCTTTTACCGCCTCGGCAACAAGAACAATGTCGATTGCTGGTACACAAAATACAACATCTACATCTTCATTTGCTACTAATGGCTTTAATTCTACTGCCAGTGCAACTGCCTCACTGGGAGTTTTATTCATTTTCCAGTTTCCTGCAATAATTTTCCTTCTTGCCATAATATGGCCTCCTTTTTACTTGTCGTTAGCTGCTGCCACGCCCGGGAGCTCTTTTCCTTCCAGGAATTCGAGGGATGCTCCACCGCCTGTGGAAATATGTGTCATCTTGTCTCCATATCCCAACTGATTTACTGCTGCCGCAGAATCTCCTCCGCCGATAATTGTAACAGCATCTGTCTCAGAAAGTGCCTTTGCCACTGCCTCTGTACCTGCCGCAAATTTAGGCATTTCAAAGCAGCCCATAGGTCCGTTCCAGACAACTGTCTTAGCCGTCTTTACTGTGTCAGCATATAATTTTGCTGTCTCAGGTCCAATATCCAGTCCCATCCAGCCATCTGGAATAGCACCTTCCTCTACTATTTTTGAATTTGCATCGTTGGAAAAAGCATCTGCAACCACATGATCGGTAGGAAGGAGAAGCTTCACACCCTTTTCTTTTGCCTTTTTTATCATGTCAAGTGCATATTTACAGTAATCTTCCTCCAGAAGAGAACTTCCCACACTGCCACCCTCTGCCTTATTGAATGTATAGGCCATTCCGCCTCCGATGATGAGTGTATCCACTTTATCCAGAAGATTCTCAATAACGGAAATTTTGCTGGATACCTTGGACCCGCCTAAGATAGCTACAAAAGGTCTTTCCGGGTTTTCTACGGCGTTGCCAAGGAAATCAATTTCTTTTTGCATCAGATATCCCACTACCGCTGTATCAACAAACTGGGTGACACCCACATTAGAGCAGTGTGCACGATGGGCTGTTCCAAATGCATCATTCACAAATACATCACAGAGAGAAGCCAAATCCTTGCTGAAGGCCTCGCCGTTCTTTGTCTCCTCCGCTCTGTAACGTGTGTTCTCCAGAAGAATAATATCTCCGTCTTTCATAGCTTCCACTGCAGCTTTTGCATTCGGTCCCACTACTTCAGGATCTGCCGCAAACTTTACTTCCTGTCCGAGCAGTTCCGATAACCTGGCTGCCACCGGTGCAAGGGATAACTCTGGAAGTGGTTGCCCCTTCGGCTTGCCAAGGTGAGAACAAAGAATTACTTTGCCGCCGTCCGCAACCAGCTTCTTAATCGTAGGCAGTGCCGCCACAAGACGGTTCTCATCTGTAATCTTGCCGTCAATCAACGGCACATTAAAGTCACATCTTACAAGAACTCTTTTGCCCTTTACATTGATATCATCCACTGACTTTTTATTAAGCATACTATTTGCCTCCCTTTTCCTATTACATAAGAAAAAGGTCCGGTCCCATATCAGGCCGGACCCCTCGTGAGTCTATTCAGAACCAAGTTTGAAAACCTATAGTTTCCTCACAGTAAGGTTCCAAAGTGTTTGATTGTTCTTACCATCTGGCTTGTGTAAGAATTCTCATTGTCATACCAGGATACAACCTGTACTTCTGTTGTTCCGTTGTCCAATGGAAGAACCATTGTCTGGGTAGAATCGAATAAAGAGCCAAATCTCATTCCGACCACATCGCTGGATACGATTTCATCTGTGTTGTATCCGAAAGACTCGTCGGATGCTGCCTTCATGGCTGCATTTACATGGTCAACTGTTACATTGCCTTCTACTACTGCTGTCAGGATTGTTGTGGAGCCTGCCGGGGTAGGAACACGCTGTGCTGATCCGATCAGCTTGCCGTTCAATTCCGGGATAACCAGACCGATTGCCTTTGCTGCACCTGTGCTGTTTGGCACGATGTTGATAGCACCTGCACGAGATCTTCTTAAATCGCCTTTTCTCTGCGGTCCGTCCAGAATCATCTGATCGCCTGTGTATGCATGGATTGTGCACATAATACCTGATTTAATCGGTGCAAGGTCATTCAGGGCCTTTGCCATAGGTGCAAGGCAGTTTGTTGTGCAGGAAGCTGCAGAAATGATATTGTCCTCTTTTGTCAGTGTCTCATGGTTTACATTGTATACGATAGTAGGAAGGTCATTTCCGGCCGGAGCAGAGATAACAACTTTCTTAGCGCCTGCTTTGATATGAGCTTCTGCTTTTGCCTTAGATGTATAAAAGCCTGTACATTCCAGAACTACATCTACGCCAATCTCTCCCCATGGAAGTTCTTCAGCGTTAGCCTTTGCGTAAATCTTGATTTCCTTTCCGTCAACTTTGATGGAGTCTTCCCCTGCTGAAACTGTGTCAGCCAGTGCATATGTTCCCTGTGTAGAATCATATTTTAATAAATGAGCCAGCATAGTGGGAGATGTCAAATCGTTGATTGCAACTATCTCATACCCTTCTGCTCCGAACATCTGTCTAAATGCAAGACGTCCAATACGTCCAAATCCATTAATCGCTACTTTTACTGCCATGATTAATTCCTCCTAAAGTTTAAAAGTTGTCAACTGGTATACAGTCTTTTATTGTGAAATCCCTAGACAAAACAGCTATTTGTTAAAGATTCATCAACTACGGTTTATTGTACTAAATGGGAAACAAAAATTCAAGTGGTAAATGCATTTTTATGGAAGTTGTTTAAAAATCAGTTTTCTGCCTTTAAATTCTGTGTAGTATTTAAAACCGCACTCTTTCAGGATACCACCGGCCTGCTGGAAATCATAGGCGATATGTTCCGGCTTATGGGCATCTGCCCCGATGGTAATGATTTCCCCTCCCAGTTCATGGTAACGTCTGATAATATCTGGATGAGGGTGGCAGAAGCCAAGGCCATACTTAAATCCCGATGTATTCAGCTCAATCCCTTTTCCCATTTCAATGATTTTTTTCAGAATTTCATCTAAAAGATCGGCATATTTGTCATAACTGTAGCTCCGGGCCTGATGCCGTCCGTAACGCACTACATAATCAATATGTCCCAGCACATCAAAGGCTTTCACTTCATTCAGATTTTCAAGAGTTACAAGAAATGCTTTCCGGTAAAATTCTTCATCCGTATATCCGCTCAGGGTTTCCTCATAATAGGGGTCTTTTCTTTCAATCAGATGAACAGAACCAATCACGAAATCAAAGGGATATTTCTGTGTAAGCTCTTCAAAATATTTCCCAAGATGCGGCTGCAGGCCAATCTCAATGCCAATCCGCACATCAATTCTGTCCTTGTACTCTTCTTTAAGGGTGCTTAAGACTTCAAAGTACTCGTCCACATCAAACATAAATTCCGGAGCTTTTGCATGTTCACAGATTGGATAGTCCTTATCATTGTGATCGGTAATGCATATTGTGCGAAGTCCCTTTTGAATGGCTCCCTCTATCATGTCCCTTGGCGGTGTATCGCAGTCAGAAGAAAAGTCTGTATGCATGTGGAAATCACAATCAATCATAATATGGTTCCTCCTCCCAATATATACTCTCCGTCATAAAATACAACAGCCTGCCCGGGAGTCACTGCTCTCTGCGGCTCCTCAAATGTGCAGAGCACCTCATCGTTCCCCGTCTTTTCCACTGTACACCATGCTCCTCTGTGATTATATCGGATTTTAGTCCAGACACGCAAAGGCTCTTTTAAGTCCTCTACAGACATAAAGTTCAGCCGATTTGCTTTTAGCACAGTAGTCATAGATTCTTCTGATGTTCCAAGTACTATCTCGTTAGTATCCGGACGTATCTCCAGGACAAAAGCCGGATAGCCCAGGGCAAGCCCCAGACCTTTTCGCTGCCCCACCGTATAATGTGTAATCCCTTTATGGTGGCCCAGAACATGCCCCTCCCGATCAACAAAATTCCCTTCCGGTATAAGTACCCCTGCATTTTCCTCTATATAAGCAGCATAATCGCCGTCAGGTACGAAGCAAATGTCCTGACTGTCTGGCTTATTTGCAACTCTGAGATTGATTTTTTCTGCAATGCGGCGCACCTCATCCTTGGAATATTCCCCCACCGGCATCAATGTATGCTTCAGCTGTTCCTGGGTCAGGTTATAAAGTGCATAGGTCTGGTCCTTTTCAAGTGTGGCGGACTGACGCAGAGTATAGCGCCCATTTTCGAGCTCCACAACTCTGGCATAGTGACCGGTTGCTATATACTCGGCCCCAATAGACATACTGCGTTTGTAAAGGGACTCCCATTTTACGTACCGGTTGCATGCGATACAGGGGTTCGGTGTCCTCCCCTGTAAATATTCCCCTACAAAATAATCAATAACATTCTCCTTAAATTCCTGTTTAAAATTCATGACATAATAGGGAATTCCGATGTCTGCAGCCACCCTTCTTGCATCGTCCACTGCACTCAGGCCGCAGCAGCCTCCGTTTTCTTCCTGGACAGCCTGCTCCTCGTCCTGCCATATTTGCATGGTTACACCGGTCACGTCATATCCCTGCTCTTTCAGGAGATATGCCGCTACCGAAGAATCCACTCCACCGGACATCCCGACTACTACCTTGCTCATTAGTACTCCTCTGCCTCGTCTTCCTCGCCCTCGTGGATATCTGATTTCGGCTTTTCCAGACCTTCAATCTTAATTCCATTTTTCTCTGCATAATCCCAGAGAGCGGCATGAATAGCCTCCTCTGCCAGCAAAGAGCAGTGTACTTTCACCGGCGGAAGCCCGTCCAGCGCTTCCATAACTGCCTTATTTGTAATCTGCATTGCATCCTGGACATTCTTTCCCTTTACTAATTCAGTTGCCATGCTGCTTGTAGCCACCGCTGCGCCGCAGCCAAAAGTCTTAAACTTTACGTCCCTGATAATCTGATTTTCATCGATGTCCAGATAAATTCTCATGATATCTCCACATTTTGCGTTTCCTACAGTTCCGACACCGCTGGCATCCTCTATTTCTCCTACATTTCTCGGATGCTGAAAATGATCCATCACTTTTTCTGTATACATTTAGTTTCCCTCCAACTAGTTATTTTGTTTCTTTATAAAGTCTTCATATAAAGGAGACATTCCGCGTAAGTTTTCTACAATCCCCTTCAATGAATCTACGACATAATCCAAATCTTCTTTTGTAGTCTCTTCCCCCAAGGTCATACGCAGTGAACCATGGGCAATTTCATGGGGCAGGCCAATAGCCAGCAGTACATGGGATGGATCCAGAGAACCTGATGTACATGCAGAGCCACTGGACGCACAAATACCCTTCATATCCAGCATAATCAGAAGAGATTCCCCTTCCACGAACTGAAAGCTGAAATTCACATTATTTGGAAGCCGCTTTTCTCTGTCCCCGTTGAGCCTGCAGTATGGAATTTCATTCTCAATTCTCCGGATCAGATAGTCTCGGAGTTCTCTTTCTTTTCCTGTACGCTCTTCTAACGAAGAGACAGCTCTCTCCACAGCCTTTCCAAGGCCCACTATTCCTGGTACGTTCTCTGTCCCTGCACGGCGCTTGCGCTCCTGAGCGCCTCCATGTACGAAAGAGCGAATCTTCACACCGGTTCTGATATAAAGGAAGCCTATGCCCTTTGGCCCGTTCAGCTTATGTCCGCTGGCACTGAGCATATCTATATGACAGGCATTCACATCGATAGGAATCTGACAGAAGGCCTGCACTGCATCTGTATGAAAAAGGATACCGTGTTCATGGGCTATCTCCCCGATTTCCCTGATCGGCTGAATAGAACCGATTTCATTGTTTGCATACATAACAGAGATAAGAATAGTGTCCGGGCGGATTGCCTTTTTTAGTTCATCCAGCTTTACAATCCCGTTCTCGTCCACGTCCAGATATGTGACCTCGTATCCCCTTTTCTCCAGGTATTCACAGGTATGCAGGATTGCGTGATGTTCTATCTTAGTTGTAATAATATGTTTTCCTTTACTTTCGCAGGCCTCCGCTGTTGCCTTCAACGCCCAATTGTCGGATTCCGAGCCGCCTGCCGTAAAATAAATTTCATTACCCTTTGCACCAATTGCATCGCCTATGATCTCGCGTTGTCTTGTAATGACGTCTTTATTTGCCGCCGCAAAACCATACACACTGGAGGGATTCCCGTAATTCTCTGTGAAATAAGGAAGCATCGCTTCCACAACCTCCGGCGCTGTTCTTGTTGTAGCAGCATTATCTAAGTAAATCAGCTTATCCATTTTCTTTATCCTCCTAGTTAAAACCTTTCTTTGCCGGCATGCTTTTGTCTGCCAGGCAAATTCTGACTAATTCTTGCAGTCTGTCTGCCCCTGCATATCATGGCTGCCCATTCTTTTTTGTTCTTCCACCAGCTGGTCCAGCCTCATCTCATCCACCGTCTGGTTAATACTGTCATTGATACGCTGCCATACATATTTAGTAACACAAACATCGGCAGCCTTACACCCTTCATCTGGATTTAACCCTGAACACTCTACAGGATCCAGGCTTCCCTCAAGCGCTCTTAGCACATCGCCTACAGATATCTCCGACAGATCCTTTGCCAGCACATATCCTCCGCTGGCTCCCCTGATGCTCTTCACAAGCCCTTCTTTTTTAAGCAAGGCCATCAGCTGTTCCAGATAGCGTTCGGAAATCTCCTGCCTGCCTGCAATACTGGTGATAGAAACAGGCTCATTCCCACTGTATTGAGCTAAATCAATCAGTGCCCTCAGTCCGTACCTTCCTTTTGTAGACAACTTCAAATTATCACCTTCTTAATTTTATTGTTTCACTTCCCACTGAATATAATTCCTATGATTTTAATCCCTATCCTTTTACTAGGATTTAATGCATTTGTAGAATACCACTTGGTTTCGGTTCTGTCAACCCGGTAAGTAGAATATGTTGTAAAAATATGTTTTTTAGGAGATTCAATACGCGTGTCCAGAAAACAGACTATTATACGAGGGACATTTATTCTCACAGCCACCGGTTTTCTATGCCGTTTCATGGGATTTTTCTACCGTATTTTCTTGAGTCATACATTTGGTGAGGAGGGTGTCGGACTCTACCAGCTCATTTTTCCGGTTTACTCATTATGCTTCGCACTTACTGCGGCAGGCATTGAAACCGCCATCTCAAGAACCGTTGCTCAGAAAGTTTCTTTGGGAAAACGAAAAGAAGCCCGGGAAATCCTTCTCCTGGGGCTTTTCTTTTCCTTTTTATTGTCCTGCGCATGTGCACTTATCCTGCAGGGAAATGCTGCCTACATTGCCGAAAATTTTTTAGGGGACGCCCGCTGTGAGCCACTGCTCATTCCGTTATCCTACGGTCTTCCCTTTGCCGCGATACATTCCTGCATCTCCGGATACTGCTATGGTATGAAGGAAACCAAAATTCCGGCTATTTCCCAGATGATTGAGCAGATCGCCAGAATTCTCTCGGTTTATATTTTTTATATGATTCTCACAAAAAAGGGAAGTGATGCCACCATAACGATTGCCGTGCTTGGCCTGGTTATTGGAGAAATGGCTTCGGCATTCTATTCTGCAAAATCTCTTTCCAGAAACAGTCATCCCTTTGCGCGCCTGCATTTTACATACACCGATATGCTGTTCCGGTTTAGGGAGCTGATTCCTCTCTCCCTGCCCCTTACCGCAAACAGGGTACTGATTAACCTGCTTCAGAGTATAGAGGCCATTTCTATCCCCGCCCGGCTGCAGCTGTACAACCACACTAACTCCGAGGCACTCAGTATTTACGGTGTGCTCACCGGAATGGCCCTGCCCTGTATTTTGTTTCCTTCCGCAATCACCAGTTCCGTTTCCATTATGCTCATGCCCACGGTTGCGGAAATCCAGGCCACAGATAACTACAATGAAATGGGGAATATTATAAAAAAAGTAGCAGGCTCCTGCTTCATACTTGGTCTTGGCTGCTGTTTTATTTTTCTTGTTTTCGGAAACTGGATAGGGACTGTTTTATTCGGAAGTTCAATAGCAGGGAAATTCATTATCACTCTGTCCTGGATGTGTCCTTTTTTATATACCAATTCCGCACTCCTGAGCGTCATCAACGGACTCGGGAAGACTACCTTCACATTTTTAATCAACTCATTCGGGCTGGTAATACGGATCGCTGGTGTATTCTTTGCCATACCTTTGTTCGGAATCCAGGGATATCTCTGGGGGATGTTGGTAAGCCAGCTGGCAGTCAGTGCCTGCGCAATAGGGGTTTTGTGGAAAAATTTAAGAGTAAGAAACGCATAAAATAAGAGTCTGGCTCGCCAGACTCTTATTTTATGTCATGATGTTGGGGTCAAAAGGTATTTTGACCCTTGATACCTACGGATTGCTACGCACTTTGTGCTCCCGCAATCCTAAAAACATTCGAAATCCGCCCTGCTCGGGCTACTTTCTCATGTTTTGCGGGTCCCAAAGTCATGCTTTTTCATGCAAGCATGAAACTCATGACCTTTTGACCCTGGTATCATATCATAGTGTGGACAAAAATGCCTGCATTAAAATAGGATTTACATATGCTTCCAACACGATCCCTATCACCATCGCCGCAGCCGCAAATACAGTTTTCTGCGTGTTCCACCTATTCTTAGGATATGTATAGCCGTACCATATAACTACCATATACGCAGGTACATAAAAAAGAAATTGCGGAAGGATGCCGACAAAGCAGAGAATACTCCCCTTGACCCCCATTCCGAGGACCGCCATTGACAGAAGCATTCCACAGGAAAAGCCCGTCCAAATCAGGAATGCTATAGACGAAACCTTTCTCAATTTTGTAAAACTCAATCCCAGCAAGAGAAGGAACGGTGTTACACGGATCTTTATCAAATACCAGATATATTCCCGGGCAACAATCTCTGTCGTCTGATACTGTTTCAAAAAATAATCACTGAATATTCCCGGCTCAGCAGCATACTTTTTCATAATTAAATTCACATACAAAATCCCCAATAAAAAACCCGGCATAAAGAAAACAAACAATTGCTTTCTCGTTTGAAGTATCTTCACAAGCTCTCCTCCTAGTTAAGATAATTCATTATATGCCGGTTACAGTCCAGCCATGCAGATTTTTAGTAATACGAGCCTGGGGAAGCTCGCTTTCACAGACTCGTATTACTAAAAATCTATACGGCGCTCTGCCGTATAGCGAGATGTAGCGCAGCGAAATCGAGCTGCATGGCTGGACTGTAACTCTACCCCCCCCAAAAAATTTTTTAGTAATACAACCCTAGGAAAGCTCGCTTTCACAGGCTCGTATTACTGAAAATCTATACGGCGCTCTGCCGTATAGCGAGATGCAGCGCAGCGGAATCGAGCTGCACGGCTGGACTGTAACTCTACCCCTCCCAAACTTTTTGTAATACAACCCTAGGGAAAGCTCGCTTTCACAGGCTCGTATTACTAAAAAGCTATACGGCGCTCTGCCGTATAGCGAGATGCAGCGCAGCGGAATCGAGCTGCATGGCTGGACTGTAACTCTCCCTCTATGCCACATACTTTTATTCGCTCTGCCGCAGCTTGGTATCATATGCGAGCAGCGCGGATATTGTCTTCCCGTCTTCTATTTCACCGGTAAATATTTTTTTCTTTAATTCCTCTATTGTATAAGCCTTCAAATCAATAAATTCATCATCATCCAGATTCTGCTTCGAAGGAATCAGGTTTTTTGCAACGAAAACTTCAATCTTCTCATTACAGAATGCTACTGTCGTCCTCAGTGTAATCAGCCACTCTAAATCATCACTGCGGTATCCGGTTTCTTCTTCGAGCTCCCGCTTTGCGCAGACTACTCCCGGCTCATCTTCTGTGTTCAGGCATCCTGCCGGAATTTCCAGTGTATTGCGCTCCAATGCATTACGGTACTGTTTTACCATCAATATTCTGCCGTCATCTGTAATCGGCACAACAGCCGCTGCACCCTTGTGTTGGATATAATCCCATACCACAGTATGGTCTCCGTCAATCTCCATTGTGTCCTGATAAAAATTAATAATCTTTCCTTCGAATTTCAGCTCTCGTTTCAATCTTTTAATTTGTCCGCTCATGCCATGCTCCTTTTCGTTTCCTCTACAGGGAGGAAACAAATTCTCCGATTCTGTCAAGGCCTTTCTCAATTGCCTCTAATGAAATAGCATAGGACAAACGTACAAAATTGTCAAATCCAAAATCTGCACAGGGAACAACTGCCACTTGGTAGTCCTCCAGAAGTATCTCTGCCGCTTTCGCCGCCGTACCTATCTCCTTGCCTTTATAAGATTTCTCCAGTACATTTGAGAAATCTACAAATACATAAAAAGCACCTTCCGGTTCCAGTGTCTCAAGCAAAGGCATCTGAGAAATTCTCTCATAAATATATTTTCTTCTCTTGTCAAATTCTTCTCTCATGACAGTAAGTGCAGACTGGTCTCCTGTCAGAGCCTCCAGAGCTGCTTTTTGGGCAATGGAATTCGGATTGGAAGTCTGATGGCTCTGCACACTTCCCATCATCCTTGCAATTTCTGTACTGGAGCCTGTATAGCCAATTCGCCATCCTGTCATAGAATAACTTTTGGATACACCGCTGCAGGTAATCGTTCTCTTATAAATTTCATCCCCCAGAGATGCAATGCTCACATGCTTCTTTTCCCCGTAAATCAAATATTCATACATCTCGTCTGCTACAACATAAAAATCCTTCTCCACTGCAATATCAGCGATTGCACGCAGCTCTTCCTCTGAATAAATCATGCCCGTGGGATTGCTTGGCGTATTCAGAATCAATGCTTTTGTATCCTCAGTCACAGCACCTCGTATCTGCTCTGCAGTTACTTTGTAGCCATTTGACTTTTCACCGTAGACATATACAGGTATACCGTCAGACAGCTTTACAATCTCAGGGTATGTGAGCCAGTAAGGTGCCAGAATAATTACCTCATCACCTGGATTGAGTATAGCTTCAAAAATATTGGTCAAGGAGTGCTTCCCACCGTTGCTTATTACAATTTGATTGGGCTCATAGTGAACACCATTAAAGCTCTCAAACTTTTCACAGACAGCTTTTTTTAGTTCCTCTGTTCCCGATGCAGGTGTGTATTTTGTAAATCCGTCTTTAATCGCCTTTATTGCGGCTGCATTAATATTATCAGGAGTATTAAAATCCGGCTCCCCTGCTCCAAAACCGACTACATCGATTCCTTCTGCTTTCATTGCCTTTGCTTTGGCTGTAATTGCTAATGTTGATGACGGCTTCACGTCTGATGCTTTTCTTGATAATGTAAGTGGCATATTTTCTTCCTCCAATTCCACACCTTTGAGAATTAACAGTTCGCCAAATATTCTCTTTTGAATCTGTGCAGTCCCATAAAGTATACTCTTTATAACATTTTTCTTTCACTCTGAATTTTTATTATAATATAAGGCTTTATATTTTGCAAGTTCATTTTTATAATTATTCTTAATATCCTTTAATGGCTTTGTTTTTTACTATATTTTGTTTGATTTTGCAATTAAACTTATTTTTTCTTTCATTTCTCAGTATTCCATTACTTCATACATATGCCTCTTTCACATTTATCTAAAATTAAGAGATTTTCTTTTCATTTTATTTCCGCGAGCAACGAGCCAAGCGGAAATGCAAGCATTTCCATTTGGCGACTGCCGCGAGGGTCAAAGACCCCGCAGCAATCTGCGGGGTCTTTGACTTATGGGTACAGAAAAGCCCTTGTCCTAGGACAAGGGCTGTACTTTCGTTTCCTATCTGATCTGGATTATTTCGCATAATCTGTAACACGTGACTCGCGGATTATATTTACTTTAATCTGACCCGGATATTCTAGCTCAAATTCAATCTGTTTTGCAATATCTCTGGCCATAAGTACCATGTCATCATCAGATACTTGGTCCGGAACTACCATAACTCGAATCTCTCTACCTGCCTGAATAGCAAAAGATTTATCAACACCTTTAAACTTGTTTGATATTTCTTCCAATTGTTTTAATCTGTTTGTGTATGTTTCAATTGTTTCCCGCCTTGCTCCCGGTCTTGCTGCAGAAATGGTGTCAGCAGCCTGTACCAGACATGCAATCAATGTCTGAGGTTCCACATCTCCATGATGTGCTTCAACTGCATTGATTACCGTTGCAGACTCTTTGTACTTTCTGCAAAGATCTGCGCCAATCTGAATATGCGACCCTTCCACATCATGGTCAATGGATTTTCCAATGTCATGCAGAAGCCCCGCACGCTTTGCCATCCTGACATCTACGCCGATCTCACCTGCCAAAAGACCTGACAGCTGAGCCACTTCAATAGAATGCTTCAATGCATTCTGTCCATAACTTGTTCTGAACTTCATACGTCCAAGCAGACGAATCAGTTCCGGATGAATTCCAGGCACACCTACTTCCAGAGCGGCCGCCTCTCCTTCTTCCCTTATCATTGTATCCACTTCTTTTTGAGCCTTTTCAACCATCTCCTCAATTCTGGCCGGATGGATACGTCCATCCACAATCAATCTCTCAAGGGCAATTCTTGCAACTTCTCTTCTGATGGGATCAAATCCTGATAATACAACCGCTTCCGGCGTATCATCGATAATCAACTCAACACCGGTCAAAGTTTCAAGGGTTCTGATATTACGACCCTCCCGGCCTATGATTCTTCCCTTCATCTCATCATTCGGAAGCTGCACTACGGAAATTGTAGTTTCAGCCACATGGTCTGCTGCACACCTCTGGATTGCATTGACAACGTACTCTTTTGCCTTCTTGTCCGCTTCTGCCTTTGCCTGTGTCTCCAGCTCTCTGACCATTCTGGCCGTGTCATGCTTAACATCTTCTTCAACAGTTTTCAACAAATATTCTTTTGCTTGTTCGGAGGTAAGTCCTGAGATTCTTTCTAGTTCCTGTACTCTTTTCTGATTGAGATTCTCTACTTTCGCTTCACGCTGTTTCAGTTGCTCTTCTCTTGCTGTAAATTTTACTTCACGCTGTTCAATCGTTTCAGAGCGTTTGTCGACTGCTTCTTCTTTTGCAAGCACTCTTTTTTCATAGCGCTGCAATTCATTTCTTCTTTCCTTCGTCTCTTTTTCCAGCTCATTCTTTGTCCTGATGGACTCTTCCTTCACTTCTAAAAGAGCTTCCTTCTTTGTCGTTTCAGCAGTTTTTACGGCATCGTCAATTATTTCCCTTGCTTTTGCTTCTGCATTCCCAATCTTGGATTCTGCATTATTCCTTAACTTGGAAATTGTAGCAAAATGAGTAATAATACCAACTATCAACGCGAGGGCTACAGCAATAACAATACTTATCATTGTCGGCACAGGAGCACCTCCTTATTTAATTTTCATTGTACATTTTTGCTTAAAAATACAACACTTAAATTTTATACTGTTTTCACAATTCTGTCAAGCTTTCTCATTATGATTTTGTATCACTTGACGGATGTCTTCATAACGGAAACCTTTCCTGGACAAATAGCCGTACAACTTCTGTATTTCCGCAGGATTTGGCTGAGAAAGATTCACTCTTTTTTTTTGGATGAGCTGCTGTATAGCAGCCTTCTCACTATCATCTTGGTAACATTCTTCAAAGGCAGTCTCAATCTTGTCTATGGCCACGCCCTTACCACGCAACAGGGCATAAATCTCTTTTCTGCTTTTCACTGACTTCCTGCTCTCAATAAACCTCTCTGCATACCTGAGGTCGTCTATATAATGAAATGACTTCACATACTGAACAGCCGATTCTATTGCTGCCTCGGGGTAAAGTCCCTGCTTCAGCTTCTCCCGGAGTGCCGCCTCAGTGCGGTCCATATCCTCCAGCAGGTGCATCGCCCTAGCTCTGGCACGCTTTACAATAACTTCATCCCATATCTTTTGCCTGGTTTCTTCTTCCAGTTCTGCACCATCCCGAATCCCGTATCGCGACAGTTCACCTTTATATAAAACAAAAGCAAATTGGTCGTCCAGAAAAACTTTATATTTTGTTTTTGTCACAGGCTCTACTTTCGTAACTTTCACTTTAAGCTTCCTTTTCAGGGGCTCCTCCACTCGTCAGATTTTTCTTTTCTGCCGGCTTCCCTGACCCTTTTTCTTTTTTTCCAAGCTTCAGGTCTTCTGTGTCATCGGATTCATTCCCTTCGCCGCCCAGATTATAATAAGCGCGCACCTTATGATCCAGTTCGTCCATAAGTTCCGGATGTTCTGTCAGATATGCTTTCGTATTCTCTCTTCCCTGACCAATCTTCTCGCCATTATAGGCATACCAGGCACCGCTCTTTTTCACCGCATCAATGCTTACCGCCAGATCCAGAATGTCCCCTTCTTTGGAAATTCCCTTCCCAAACATAATGTCAAACTCGGCCTCTTTAAAAGGCGGTGCAATCTTATTCTTTACAATCTTGATACGTGTGCGGTTGCCAACCATCTCCCCGCTCTGCTTGAGAGTCTCTATTCTTCTCACATCCATTCGCACGGAAGCATAAAACTTCAGGGCACGTCCCCCCGTAGTCGTCTCCGGATTGCCGAACATTACCCCAACCTTCTCACGGAGCTGATTGATAAAGATCACAATACAGTTTGACTTGCTGATAACCGGGGTCAGCTTTCTCAGGGCCTGGGACATCAATCTTGCCTGCAGTCCCACATGACTGTCCCCCATATCCCCCTCAATCTCCTGCCGGGGTACCAGAGCTGCTACAGAGTCAATGACAATAATGTCGATGGCACCTGAGCGCACCATAGTCTCGGTAATCTCCAGGGCCTGATCTCCACTGTCAGGCTGAGAAATATAAAGCTCATCGATATCGACACCTATGTTCTTCGCATATACCGGATCCAGCGCATGTTCCGCATCAATAAAGCCCGCGATCCCGCCCCGCCTCTGTACTTCCGCAACCATATGTAAGGCAATGGTAGTCTTACCGCTGGACTCAGGCCCATAGACCTCTATCACACGGCCCTTTGGAACCCCGCCCAGGCCCAGTGCCAAATCCAGGCTCAGACAGCCGGTGGGCACCGTCTCTACCGACACATGGGCACCCGGTTCTCCCAGCTTCATGACCGTTCCTTTTCCAAAATCTTTCTCTAACTTAGCAATCGCCGCATCCAGCGCTTTTTTCTTATCATCATTTACATTTGCCATAATACTCTCCTTCTGATTTCGAACAGTTGTTCGCTTTTCTGATATTATACTATTATACTTGCTTTGGAATGTCAACAAAATTCCGTCATATTTCATTTTAACTTTCACTTTAACCATAAACCGGGAATCTTTTTGACGAATGTCAGGATTATAAACAGAGCTCTTAGACTTTCAATTGATATAGATATATTAGCATTACTTTCCCAATAAGACAATCCCCTTTTCACTTTTTATGACAGAAAGCTTTGCCGGGTGAGTGGCCTCACCTTCTGACAAAGCTGTTTGCCCGCTTATTGTTTTTCTGCAATTTCTCCTTGTTTCTTATAAATGCTTTTTCCCGGTACATATCCCCTCACCGATGACAGTGGGTAAATATTTGTATGGCTTCCCACAACAGTCCCAGGGTTCAGGATACTTCCGCACCCCACTTCCACCTCGTCTCCCAGCATGGCGCCGAATTTCTTTCTGCCGGTCTCAATATTTCCCTCCGGGGTCTTCACTACAACCAGGGTTTTATCTGACTTTACATTGGATGTAATGGAGCCTGCCCCCATATGGGATTTATAGCCGAGAATAGAATCTCCCACGTAGTTATAATGAGGCACCTGTACTTTATTGAACAGGATTACATTCTTCAGCTCTGTGGAATTTCCGACGACTGCGCCTTCTCCCACAATTGCGTTGCCTCTGATAAATGCACAGTGCCTTATCTCTGCATTTTTCCCGATAATAGCAGGTCCGGTAATGGAAGCCGTAGGCGCTACCTTTGCATTTCTGGCAACCCATACATTTTCGCCCTGCTTTTCATATTCTTCTTCACTGAGGGCCGCGCCAAGCCTTAAAATAAATCCGCTGATTTCCGGCAGGACTTCCCACGGATAAGTTACTCCATCAAAGATGTCCCGCGCAATAGTTTCCTTCAAAGTATAAAGCTCTCTTACAGTAATTTCTTTCATTTCATTTCCTCCTGTTTTCCGCCGGCTCACAGAATCTTCTGTAACCGGTCTGAAAATCTACTTCATTTTTTATATTGCCGCCTGAAAGTACCTGTCTTAAATTATATGCTGCGATTTCCACAATTGTTTCCAGAATCTGAGCTGCATGATAGTTTCCGGACACATGAGGTGTAATCAACAGATTTGGTGCATCCCACAAAGGAGAATTTGCCGGGAGAGGCTCCGTCTCAGTTACATCCACTGCTGCCCCGCCCAGTTTCCCGCTTTTCAGCGCCTCACATAAATCTTCCGTAGGTATCAGGCTGCCCCTGCCAACATTAAGAAGAATTGCCCCCTTTTTCATCTTATCCAGGCGCTCTTTATTAAACATACGCTCAGTCTCCTTCGTCCCCGGAAGTGAGCAGGCCACAATATCTGCTTTCCCCAATAAATCATCCAATGCATCCATCTGATACAAACCCTCCAGAAAGTCAGGCTTTTGAGCTTTATTTCTGCGGATACCTATAACATGGCTTCCCAGGGCATTCATTTTCCGGGCAAACTCCCCTCCAATGTCCCCCATACCCACAACCAGAGTTACGGAGCCTGCAATAGTTTTTACCTGGCCTTCATCCTTCCAGTCATGTGCCTTCATATTATTCTGATAATGGTTTAATTTTTTCATCAGCATCAACACCATGCCCAGCATATGCTCCGAAATTGCCAGGCCATAGGCTCCTGTTGCATTGGCCAGCTTAGCTCCTGCAGGTATAATCCCCGGTTTTATATATTCTGCTGCTCCGGCACTGCCAAGCTGTACCAGCTGCAGATGCAGAGCCTTTCCTAAATACCCGGGAGGGACATTTCCCAGTATAATGTCTGCACTCTCCACCATTTTCTGTGTCACTTCTTTTTGCGCCCGATAAGTAAAATGCATTTCCTCACTGTCCTGAATCTCTGCTGCGGCATTTTCCAGATATGTTTTGTGTCGGTCTTCCACCGGAAGTACAACCAGAATTTCTTTCATATCATTTCTCCTCGTATTGTAAAGTTTCTATTTTCTTTCCCGGGTTGTTTTATAAAACTGAGCTGCTCTGTCGTAGCAGTTCCTAAGCTGATATTGATTGTTTAATCCTTTCACCCCATTTGTCCGGCTGATAATAAAATGATCCAGCTTCTTCATATATTCATCCGAAGTGATGTCTCCCTCTGCCACATAATTCAGCCCTTTTTCCCAGCTTGCCGTCAAGTCCGGATTGAGCAGGGACTTAATAGAGTTATTGACCACATCATATACCATCTCGCCCTGTAAGGTGGGCGTAATAATCTGTGTCTTTTTATTTAACGACAAATACTTAATATTTATGAGCTTTTTCAATATCTCTGCACGTGTTGCACTGGTTCCGATTCCGCTTCCCTTTATCTGTGCCCTAAGCTCCTCGTCCTCAATGAGCTGGCCTGCGTTTTCCATAGCCAGAATCATGGACCCTGAATTATATCTTTTGGGCGGAGAAGTTTCTCCCTCCTTAATGTCCAGTGACTGGACGCTCAGAAGTGCCCCCTTTTTTAAACTCTGTATGACTTGAAAAAAACTGAGTTCCGTGTCCTGGTCTCCCTGATTTTCACCATCGGCACCACTTTCGTCATTTTCGCCGTCCGTGGTATCTCTGCCGGTGTTTTTCTTTGTCTGGGGTATCCCTGTCACTTTCAGATATCCTTCTTCCGCAAGCACTTTGAAACTGGAGAAAAAGCTCTCTTCTTTTATCTTTGTAGTAATTGCCACTTTCTGATAAACAGCAGGTGGATAGAAAATACTCAGGAACCTTCTTACAATGCAGTCGTAAACTCTTCCTGCTGTGGCAGAAACGGATTTCAGGGCATTCAATCCCTGCCCCGTGGGAATAATCGCGTAATGATCCGTAATCTGTTTGTCGTTAACATATCTTGTCTTTGCCAGACCCTTGTGGCTTCCAAAAGACAAGATATCCTCCAGATAGGGCGCTGCCATTGGATATTTTGCAAGTCCGTTTAAATTTCTGCTGATTTCCTTTGCCACTGCAGTGGACAGTACACGGGCATCGGTCCTGGGATACGTAACCAGTTTTTTCTCATAGAGCTCCTGCACGATTCTGAGTGTTTCATCCGGACTAATTTTAAACCGCCTGGAGCAATCATTCTGCAATTCTGCCAGGTTATAAAGCAAAGGCGGATTTTTCTTTTCCTTTTTCTTCTCAATTGATACAATCTGGCAAGTCACAGGCTGAGGCTCTTTAAGATATCTCACCAGTTCCTCCGCCTTTTCCCTTTCCTTAAAACCGTTCTCCTTATATAAATCAAAAGATTCAAAGTACCGGGAGCCCTGTACAGCCCGCCACTCCCCCTCAAAAGTCTGCCCTTTTGCCTCAATGGTGCTCATAACACGATAAAAAGGGGTTTTTACAAAATCCCGGATTTCCCGCTCCCTTCGTACAATCATTCCCAATACACAGGTCATAACACGGCCTACGGAGATAACCGCATACTTGGTATTCAGATAATTTGAAATGCTGTTTCCATATTTCAGAGTCAGTAGGCGGGAGAAGTTTATTCCCATGAGATAGTCCTCTTTTGCCCGCAAATAAGCAGAGGCGCTCAGATTATCATACTCCGATAAATCTTTCGCCTCCCTGATTCCCCGCAAAATCTCTTCTTCCGTCTGTGAATCAATCCAGACCCGCCTTCGTTGTTTTCCCTCAACATGTGCTTCCTGCTCCACCAGGCGGTAAATATATTCCCCTTCTCTTCCGGAGTCTGTGCACACATAAATCGTATCCACGTCATCTCTTGTCAGCAGACCGCTTACTATCCTAAACTGCTTTTCCACCGCCGGAATAATCTCATATTTGAATTCATCTGGGATAAAAGGTATCGTATCTAAACTCCAGCGCTTCAGCGCCGGATCGTATTCCTCCGGATAACTCATTGTGATTAGATGCCCAACGCACCAGGTCACAATTGCCTCTTCCGATTCCAGATATCCGTCTTTTCGTCTTGTATTCAATTTTAATGCTTTTGCAAATTCCTGAGCCACACTGGGCTTTTCCGCAATATATACTGATTTCCCCATAAAAATACTATACTACCTGTTCCTTTTTATTCCCGCAAGCAACGAGCCAAGCGGAAATGCTTGCATTTCCATTTGGCGGCTGCCGCGGGGGTCAAATCCCCCGCAGCTTGCTGCGCTGCAAGTTTGATGCCCCGCCAGCTTGCTGCGGGGTCTTTGACTGCTTATGTTTTCTGATTACGAACGGAAACGGTATTCCGTAACTGTCTGATAGCTCCCGTCTGCCCGGCATATCGGCCCTGCAAAATTTTCGTGATGAATAGAATCTGGAAAATACTGAGTCTCAAAGCAGATTGCCGAACGTTTTGTATAGACAGCACCGCCTTTTCCCTGCTCCTGATCAAGGAAATTTCCTGTATATACCTGCATTCCCGGCATATCTGTCCATACCTCCATAACAATACCACTGACATCACCGGTCGCCTCAGCTGCCTTAGCAAACTTTCCGTTATTTTTCAATACCCAGTTATGGTCATACCCATGTCCCAGACGGATGGCCTCATAGTCTGCATTAATCCCTGTGCCTATCGTCTTGGGAGTCCGGAAATCCATGGGAGTTCCCGACACGTCCGCAATCTCTCCTGTGGGTATGGATTCTTCATCCGTTTTTGTAAAATAATCCGCGTCAATCATTATCTGATGGTTCAAGACATCTCCGCTGCGATGTCCATCCAGGTTAAAATAGCTGTGATTTGTCATATTGATAATCGTGTCTTTATCGGGTACGGCATGATATTTGATTCGCACCGTATTATCCTCTGTCAATTCATAGGTAACCCTCATATCAAGACTCCCCGGATACCCCTGATCTTTGTCCGGACTGTGAAGAAGGAAGGTGATACTATTCTTTTCTTCTTTCTCTACCTGCCACATGCGCTTGTTGTAATAGTCAATTCCGCTGTGAAGATTGTTGCCGTTCTCATTTTTCACCAATGTGTAATGGATACCATTAATTTCAAATGAAGCACCGCCGATTCTGTTCGCATTTCTGCCTATGGTTGCCCCGAAAGACGCTTCGCCTGCTTCATACCCTCCAACGTTATCATAACCAAGAACTACATCCACAGGATTTTTCTCACTGTCAGGTACAATCAGGGAAACAAGTGATGCACCATAATCCGTAACCGCCAGTTTCATTCCCTTGCTGTTGCCAATTGTATAAAGGCAGGCAGTCCTTCCATCCTTTGTCTTTCCAAATTCTTTTTTCTCCTGCATATTAATTTCTCCTCCGTCTTCTGTCAATTTTTTTTCTAAACCATCTCAGGAAAGATAGTTTTTCTGTTGTTTGCACCTCCGGCTTTGCGCTCAGAGCATCTTTCATAAATACTTCCTGGCAATTTACAGCTCCTCCGATTACAGTCTTTTTTTTATATGTCCCGTTGCTTTGTATTACTCTGGCCTTTACATTATCTTTCAACATGATATTCAGACTGTACAGGAGCTGTTTTCTGATATTGCTGTCATAAACGGGACATGCGACTTCCACCCGTTTTTCTGTATTTCTGGTCATCATATCTGCCGAGCCAATGTATACTTTCTGATCTGAGCCATCTCCAAAGACAAACACTCTGGGATGCTCCAGATAACGTCCTACAATACTGGTCACTGTCAGATTGTCGGTCTCTCCGGGAATCCCCGGCAAGATACAGCAGATGCCGCGTACAATCAAGTCCACCTTCACCCCTGCCTTTGACGCCTCCGCAATCTTATTTATAAAGTCCATATCCGTCACAGAATTCATTTTCATAATAATTCTTCCGCCGGATTCTTTTTTTATCTCCTCGTCAATCAAGGCCAGAACCTTAAGTTTCAGGCTGATAGGTGATACAAGCAGATGCCGGTATGTGCCGTCCAGATTGCCGATGGACATATTCTTAAAGAACACCGCAGCGTCTTCTCCAATCTCCTGCATGGATGTCATCAGGGAAAAATCTGTATAGAGCCTCGCTGTTTTTTCATTATAATTTCCTGTTCCTATCTGGGTAATGTGCCGAATTTCATTTTTGCTCCTGTATGTGATCAGACATATTTTTGAATGTACCTTATAGCCTTCAATGCCATAAATTACCCGGCACCCTGCCTCCTCCATGCGCTCGGACCAGTCAATGTTATTCTGTTCGTCGAACCGTGCCCTTAGTTCTATCAAAACAGTAACCTCTTTTCCGTTTTCCGCAGCCGCACACAGGTACTCCACAAGCCGGCTCTGTTTTGCCAGGCGGTAGATTGTAATTTTAATCGTCATCACATTCGGATCCACCGACGCTTCTTTTATCAGCTGCAGAAACGGCTCCATACTTTCATAGGGATAAGAAAGAAGAATATCTCTTTTCTTCACCTGAGCCATCACATTGCCTTTGATGACAGAGGCACACGGCTGGGGAGAGAAAGGCTCCGCAATCAAGGAGCGCTTTAAAGATGAAGGCACCTTATCTGCTATAGCAAACATATAGTCCAGCTTCATTGGCATCTTTGTGCGGAAAATACAGGACGGAGAAATATTAAACTTATCGCAGAAATATTCCTCCATCTCCTTTTTCAGGGGATTTGCCACCTCCAGGCGCACCACCGCCATTCTTCTCCGCTTATGGAGGGCTTCCTGCATAATGAAACGAAAATCGTCACTGTCCGCATATGCCTCATCGTCCGGAGAAATATCTGCATTTCGTGTGACACAAATATAATTCTTATCCAAAACCTCATACTGCTCGAAAACAAGGTCCAGATATTCAATAATCACCTTTTCCATTCTAATATAGCGAATGTCATTTCCCGGCAGATATAAAATATCAGAAATAAACTGAGGTACAGGTACAATACCTGTCATGCTCTTATTTTCCATTCTCAGGTCTGCAACTACATAGATTTCCTTATTCAGTAAATGGGGAAACGGATGATTAACATCCACAATCTGAGGAGACAAAACAGGCAATACTTGTTCTTTAAAATATTTTTTTGTATATTTCTTTTCCGGCTGCTCCAGTTCTTTGAAATCCAGCCCGCACACTCCGTATGGGGCAAGTTGTTTTTTAATCTCGCCATAGGTTTTATCCCGTTCCTTATACAGAGGAGCTGCAGCTTTATAAATGGCATCCAGCTGTTCCCCGGGAGTCATCCCTGATTTACTGTCTCTTGCCGTATTGTCTACAAATGCCATGTCATACAAGCTGCCGACACGGATCATGAAAAATTCATCCAGGTTACTTGTAAATATGGCTACAAACTTCATCCGCTCCAAAAGCGGTACATCCGCATCCCTTGCCTCCTCCAGAACCCGCCGGTTAAAACGCAGCCAGGACAGCTCCCGGTTCTGTGTGTAGTTCAATGTCGCTTCGCTCATATTTAAAATGGGGTCTGACCCCTTTGCCCTCCATTTTCAGAATATTCTTAACTTTTCAGGAGTGAAATCAAACTTGCCATCTCTCCTAAAAAACTATTGAAATGTTTCCTTTAATCTTCAAGATACTTTATCAATCTCTCGTATTCCTTCTTCATAAGATCATAGCCGTGATTGTAAAATGCTGTTAAGTTCTCCGGTTTCTTTTCCATTCTCGACACCGGCCTTGCAAGGGGACGCAGTACAAATATCTTTCCTTGTCTCTCCAGGGTCTCCAGATAGTTCATTGTATGATTATAGTAAAGGCTTCTTGTCAGAATTGCCTTTATCAGATTCGGATAGGATTCATAAGCTCTGCGGTATATTCTTATCATGCTCCTGGAAAGCTTTTTCTTCCTGTAGCCCGCATTTCTTGTCAGAATCACCACAATCTTTTCGTTTTCCGATTCCATAGCATGCTTAACCGGTATACTGTCTGCGAGTCCTCCATCCAGATATGGTGTGTCGTCCACATTTACAATCGGCGTAACCAAAGGCATGCTTGAAGAAGCACGACATATTTTCATCAATTTATCACGGTCCGTGCGCTCATCAATATATTCTGCCTGTCCGGTCAGACAGTTTGTGACTACAAGTTCGCACTTTATCTCAGACTGCAAATATGTTTCATAGTCAAATGGATATATCTGATTTGGAAATATGTCAAAAATCAAATCCATATTCATCAGACTTTTTTCTTTCATGAACTTCCCAAAACCATAATAATAACTTTCGCTTTTGTCCGAGGGTATCATACAATCTCTCGTCCTGCCAGGTTGTCTGGACACATAGTCTACCGCATTACATGCCCCGGCGGAAACCCCGATTACATGCGATATATATAAGTCCTGTTCCATCAAATAGTCCAGGACTCCTGATGTAAATACTCCTCTGGTCGCACCGCCCTCTAAGACTAATGTTGCTTTCTGCATAGTTTTCCCTCACTTTCCTTTACATTATATAACGATTTCCTTTATTGGGAAACACCCATATTTTAATTTTTACACGAATTTTACAGTTCAGCCATGCAAACCTTGCTATTTTACCGTATCTCATGTTAAGATAACCGTTGGGATTACAGATTGTAATTAGATATGTGAACAGATGAAGGAGAAAAACTATGATCAGTGCAAACAATGTAACCTTGCGCGTAGGAAAAAAGGCGCTGTTTGAGGATGTAAATATTAAATTTACCAGCGGCAACTGCTATGGAATGATTGGTGCCAACGGTGCAGGAAAATCCACTTTTTTGAAAATTTTATCCGGTCAGCTGGAGCCCACCAAGGGCGAGGTAGTTATCACCCCGGGAGAACGTCTTTCCTTTCTGCAGCAGGACCATTTTAAATATGATGAATATGTAGTACTTGATGCCGTAATTATGGGAAATGCCCGTTTATACGAAATTATGAAGGAAAAAGAGTCTATCTACTCGAAGGAAGACTTTACGGATGAAGACGGAATCAAGGCAAGTGAGCTGGAAGCGGAATTTGCTACTATGAACGGCTGGGAGGCGGAATCTGATGCCGCCATTCTTCTGAACGGGCTTGGCATTAGCACAGAACTGCACTCCAAATATCTGAAAACTCTGACCGGAGCGGAAAAAGTCAAAGTCCTGCTTGCTCAGGCCTTATTTGGCAATCCAGACATACTGCTCCTTGACGAGCCTACCAACCATCTGGATTTGGATGCCATTGCCTGGCTGGAAGAATTTTTAATTAACTTTGAGAATACCGTTATCGTGGTATCTCATGACCGATATTTTTTAAATAAAGTATGTACCCAGATTGCGGATATCGACTATGGCAAGATTCAGCTCTATGCCGGAAACTACGACTTCTGGTATGAATCCAGCCAGCTTTTAATCCGTCAGATGAAAGAGGCCAATAAGAAAAAAGAAGAAAAAATCAAAGAACTCCAGGAATTTATTTCTCGCTTCAGTGCCAATGCCTCCAAATCTAAACAGGCCACTTCCCGTAAGAAGGCCTTGGAGAAAATTGAGCTTGACGAAATCAAGCCTTCCAGCAGAAAATATCCATATATTGATTTCCGCCCAAGCCGTGAGATTGGAAATGAAGTCCTAACTGTGGAGGGGCTTTCCAAAACTATTGATGGGGAGAAAGTTCTTGACAATATTACTTTCACTTTAGGACACGATGATAAGGTTGCCTTTGTGGGCAGCAATGAACTGGCTAAAACAGTATTGTTTAAAATATTAATCGGGGAAATGGAGCCTGACGAAGGAACCTACAAATGGGGAATCACAACCTCACAGGCATATTTTCCAAAAGATTTCGGCGGGGAGTTTGACAGCGATTATTCCATCACAGAATGGCTGACCCAGTATTCCGATGATAAAGATGTTACTTATGTCCGTGGATTCCTCGGAAGAATGCTTTTTGCCGGTGAAGACGGTGTGAAACGCCTAAAGGTTCTCTCCGGCGGAGAAAAGGTGCGCTGCCTGTTATCCAAGATGATGATTTCCGGTGCTAACGTTCTGCTGCTGGATGAACCTACCAACCATCTGGACATGGAGTCCATCACCGCATTGAACAATGGAATGATAAAGTTCCCCGGTGTACTACTTTTCACCTCCCGTGACCACCAGATTGTACAGACCACAGCAAACCGTATTATGGAAATTGTACCGGGCGGAAAGCTGATTGACAAAATCACCACCTATGACGAATATCTGGAAAATGATGAAATGGCTAGGAAACGCCAAACTTATACAATTCAGACAGAAGAAAACGACTAATTTGCATTATCTTGTAAATTCCGCTATTATAATCTCAAAAATAATAGCATCAAGATAACGGAAAGGAGGTTTTAGTTTGGAATTTGTACACAACCCAAATCAAATTGCAGTATACACCCCGGACTATCTGGTAATCGCAGAAGTCACATTCCCTAATATAGACGATACCACGGTAGATGTGAACCACACATATGTAGACGATGTTCTTCGTGGGCAGGGTATCGCCGGGAAACTCATGGAAGAACTAGTTCAGGATCTCAGAGAAAGTGGCAAAAAAGCTGTACTGACCTGCCCTTATGCCATAAAATGGTTCGAGAAACACCCCGAATACTCAGATGTCGTAAAAACATAAAAGGGGTCAGACCCTTTTGCAGACCGTTTTCAGAATATTCTTAAGATTTAAGCTGTAAGAAACCGCCGGCTTTTCTCTGATACTTTGAGAATCCGGCGGTTTTTGCTATTTCAAATTAAATGCATCTTTTATCTCACTAATTTGTTTTCCGTCAATTGGAACCATTTCTCCTAAATGCTTTGAAAACACTAGTGCTTTTGCGCTATACTCCGCCACTTCTAGTCTGTCAAAGGCATTGAGTAAATCATCTCCTGTCACAGCAATGCAATCGTTGTTCACCATAACAATCGGTGTACTTTCACTGAACAGCTGTGCAGATTCTACCGGGTCCCGATAGAATTCTGAATACTCTACTTTTGGAATATCACGCATTAAAATATAACTTTCGGGTATAGACCTGGAATCCAAAGGCTCGTCCGTCACCGCATAGGACATAATGTATGGAGGATGAGCTATGATTATGGAATTAATCTCCGGATGCTGTGTGTAGATCTCACTGTGAATCTTAATAGCTCTGCTTGGCACCTTGCCGGCCTCTCTCATATCCCTTTTTATGCAGACAATATCTCCCACGTCCACATATTTTCTATCCACCCCATAGGGCGATATCAAAAACCGCTCTTCGTCCAATCTTACAGAGAAAGAGCCCTGGGTAGCATTTACAAGACCCTGGTCATATGCTCTGTGAATAATGTTACACATATCTCTTCTTGCAGCTTTTTCCGCGCTGGTAATATTGTTTCGCACATATTCATCCATATTCAAATGATTCTTTGTATATTTCAGCTGTATTTCTTTTTCTTTCAAATATTTCGGCACGCCGATAATTGAGGCATTGATTTGAACTCTTGCGCAGAAATCTAGATTTTCAAAAGCCTTAAACGCGTGAAACAACGTGTCACTTCCGACTACGACACCGTGATTTTCCATTATAGCAATATCACAGCCCTTTGCAAATTCTTTTGATATCTTATTACCCAGGTCCGCGCTTCCAGGTAAACCATACTCTGCAATCGCAATGTTGCCGCAGCCGACAAAGGAATTCGGGCTCAATAGTGTATTTGGTATCTTCCTCACAATACTAAATGCAACTAGTGCTGGAGGATGTGCATGCAAAACTGATCTTATGTCACTTCTTGTTTTATAAAGCTGTAAATGAAAAGGATACTCGCTGGAAGGCTTGTGGTTCCCGACGATAGTACCGTCCTTTTTAATGCAGACAATGTCTTGTCTCGTTAGATTTCCCTTATCCACACTTCCAGGTGTGATCCATACATCACCATTATCGTCCAGTATAGAAAGATTTCCTCCCGATGTAGTCGTCATTCCATAATAATAAATACGGTTCATCATCATAACCAGTTGGTCTGCAGGATGAAGTAAATTTATGTTCATATGCTTTTACCTCCTTCAAATGATTTGGCGAGAGCCAAAGTGCGGAGCAATCCGTAGGTATCAGGGGGCAAAATACCTTTTGACCCCTACATCATTATATTGATTCTATGTAGTTTTGTCAATTGCTTGTCGGCTGTTAAGTTCAGAATATGTAACAGTTCAGCCATGCGAATTTTCGACAGCGTAGGCAGGAGAAAGCTTGCTTTCGTATGCATATGCTGCCGAAAATTCATATGGCGCTCTGC
>NZ_SLZZ01000008.1:0-53980 GCF_004346165.1 Muricomes intestini
TCCATATGCTCCAGGCATTGGAAAAATAAGAAATAGAAAAAAGAGTGATTTCTTGAAATTAACACTTGACAAGAGGTCACTTCATAACAGAAAGGTATCGCTGTACCAATAGCAGCCACCGCTGCAATTGTACCGAATAACGGTGCATCAATAAATGTTGTCACTACAAGAACCGCTGTGGGAACAATTGCCAGTATCGCCATTACAGGCCCGCCAGGCATTGTCCATGTTGGATGATAGTTCGCTTTCTTTCTCACCTTAAACCATGTACAGAAACAAAGGGCATTTCGGATCAGGCAAATTAATGTGAAATATCCAAGCAGGGTCTGAAGTGTTGAGAAAAATACAAGTACAATCGCAAATGCACTCTGCCACAGCATCGAAACATAGGGTGTCTTCCATACCGGATGAACCTTTCCCCATGACTTCCACCAATATCCTTCCGTTGCACATTTATACTCCATACGTGCCTGGAACATAATCAGGGATGATAGTGAGCCTGTAACAACAACGACTGCCAGAATTGCCGCAATTGTTCCGGCAGATTTTCCAATAAAAGGCACATTTTCGAATGCAGTAGCAACCGGAGCACTGGACGCAGCCAATGTAGAGACATCACTGAGTCCGACAGCTGCTGATGAAAGTCCCGTGTAAAGCAGAGTTACCAAAAGTACAGTACCAATCAATGCAATCGGCAGATTGCGGTGGGGATTTTTAATCTCCCCGGCCATCGTGCCGCAAGTCTGCATGCCATCATAGGACCAGGTGGTCGCCGCAATACCAGGCAGGAACGACATCACACCCGGGCTCACACCTGCGACTGCCGGAGCACTGTAGTTTGAGCCTGTGACGAAGAACAGACCAACCACTACAAGAAGAATAAATGGAACAATCTTAATACTAGTAATGACATTCTGGAATTTTGCCCCTGCATCCATCTTAATCATATGCAGAAGTGTAAATCCGACAATCAAAATGATAGAAACTGCACGGATTATGCCTGTAGACCAGCCCGTAAAATAGGCAAGGTAATTGGCCACAGTGAGCGCCATAATGGCAATACCCACAGGGTCTGTCGCCCAAAAACAGGACCAGCCTCCAAAGAATGATAAGAAATTCCATCCTGCCTCCCGGAAGTATACAACAAAAAGGCCATCCTCCGGATAAGCTGTCATCAGCTCTGTATAGCATAAGTTCTGTGGAATCATAATAATTCCGCCAATTAAAAAGGCCAATATTGTCAGCACCGGTGTGCCGGCTGTCCCCGCAACCACTCCCACTGAAGTAAAAATACCTGACCCTACTGTAGTGCCAACTCCTAAGACAAGCGCCGCCATCAGGCCCAGCTTACGGGCCAGCTCTTTTTCCCCTCCCATTTGTGTCCGGGGAACCTTCGGTTTATCTTTTGACATAACACACTCTCCTTCCTTAAATGAAATATCCCTAAAATCAATAAGTTCGCCTTAACAGGTCTTGTTTTGTATAATATTTCATTAACTTGTTTATTTCAATAGTTTTTTGTAAAACTTTGTTTTTTCTACATTTTCAACAAAATCGGCATTCATCTTTTGTATATATTTTCCACCATACATTTTTATTTTGTGCATATTTTATATATAATATTATCTTGCACACTTTCAATTGTATTATTTTGTCAAATATATTCCATGTTATCCTTTTTTTGTATATTGTTGTTTATTATTCACATGTGATTTGTAAAACATTAATAAGATATAGGTTTTTATAGTTAAATATATGTCATAAAGTTGTAATTTCACAATATATGTGGTATATTATTTTTACATCTTGTATATTCTTTTTTAAAGTATAGAGAAAGGAGAGTTTTAACATGGAAAAGGCTTACTTTATGGGAATTGATACCGGCACAAATTCTAGTAAGGGGGTATTAATTGATGAGAGCGGCAGCGTTATCTGTGAACATGCGACGGATCATGAGATGACCAATCCTGCTCCAGGTCATTACGAGCATGATGCCGTCAAAGACTGGTGGGGAGATTTCTGCATTATCAGTAAGGCGCTTATTAAAAAATCAGGTACTAAGCCTTCTGACATTAAAGCAGTGGGCCTAAGTGCCCTGGGTGCCGACTGCCTGCCTGTGGATGAGAATTGCCGGCCGCTTCGCAAGGCGATTCTGTACGGAATCGATGCACGTGCCACAGATGAAATGGCACAGCTCACGGAAATGTATGGAGAAGAACAGATTAGAAAATGGTACGGGCGCCCCCTTTGTTCCAGCGATGTTATGCCTAAGATTCTCTGGATCAAGAACAAGGAACCTGAAGTTTATGCAAAGACACACAAGTTTCTGACCGGTTCCAGTTTTATTGCTGCAAAATTAACTGAAAATTACGTCGTCGACCGGTTTCTTGGTCTGGCGAGCTTTAACCCGCTTTATTTTAACGATGGCACACCGAATCCCGAGACCTGTGCGCCCATCTGCCGCCCAGATCAGCTTGCCCAGGTGAGGGAAGCCAATGACATAGCCGGATATGTCACCGGGACTGCTGCCAGAGAAACCGGATTAGCCGCCGGAACTCCAGTCATTGTGGGCACAGATGATTCCGGAGCCGAAGCAATCAGCACCGGTGTTGTGGCACCGGGAAAAATGATGATACAATTTGGTTCTTCAATTTACATGATATTGGGGACCAAAAATTTAGTAGATGACGAACGGCTCTGGAGGGAAGAATTTATTGTTCCGGGTTTATGTGACATTTCTGCCGGGACAAACACAGCCGGATCCTTAACTAAATGGTACCGTGATAACTTCTTTGCGGATGCCATGGATTCAGAAAAAGCCGGAGGCCCGGATGCATATCAAACTATGATGCTGGGCATTGATGAAATCGCCCCGGGAAGTGGTGGACTGATTACACTTCCATATTTTGCAGGAGAAAGGACTCCGATTAACGATCCAAAAGCCAAAGGTATCCTGTTCGGTCTCACGCTGGGACATACACGCCGGCATATGTACCGCAGTGCCTTAGAGTCCATTGGTTACTCCGTAAATCAACAACTTATGCTTATGTTGAATCATAACATCCCTATTGATCAGATTTTTGCAGTCGGCGGCGGGGTTAAGAATGAACTCTGGATGCAGATTGTCGCAGATATCATTGGCAGGGAACTTAGTACCCCCGCTATTACAGTAGGTGCCAGTTTCGGTGATGCCCTTATGGCAGCATCCGGAATCAAGTATCCCGGATTTGAATCTTTCGCAGAACTTACGAATTTTATCAAGCCGGGCAAAACCTATATTCCGAATATAGAGAATCATGAAGCATACAAAAAATATCAGGCTATCTATGATGCTCTTTATCCTGTCACAGCAGACCTGATGCATCAGCTTGACAACACCTGCCTGTAATATACATATTTTTACCCGTCTCTTAAGTCAATAAACCAACATTAGAATAACCACAAATGAGGATGCTGCAAAATGAGTTTTTACATTCTGCAGCATCCTCAAAATAAATAAGTTTCTATTTATCCTGTGCTTTTCAACTATGTAGTTTGATGTTGAACGAGCTCTTATCACTCCTGATAAAAGAACGGCTATATGCGATTACCCTCCCGTTACTGTCCCGATGGTCGCAGGTCAGCATAATCAAAGCAACTCCATCCGGAACGTCAAGCATTTTTCTGAGTTTTGGCAGGCCCCTTATGATTTCCATAGTCTGCTGCATACTGGCAAGTTCCACCCCATAAAAGGCAAAAATGTCCTTTATCGAAAAAACAGAAGAATTTACCGCTTCCAATTCAGGCAGTACTTCCTGTGGAACAAAGATTTCCTCTGAAGAAAGGGGCTGCCCTTTAATAGTTGTAAAATGGCGCATATAAAAAATCAAATCATCCGGCTCAATATCAAAATAATTTGCATATTTATTTCCGGCCGGGCGAAGTGTCTTCGTCTGTTCCTTTACCGATGCATGCTTTTGTTCCGGGAAGACTGTGTTGACAAACCCACCATATCCTTCCAGGGATTCTTCATATTTATCCCCCACAACAAAGACTCCCTTGCCCTGAACTCTCTGGAGAACACCTTCATTGACCAAGGCCTCCACCGCATTGCGCACCGTGAGACGATTAATGCCGAAGGTTTCAGCAAGCTTATTTTCCGATGGTATCGCACTCCCAGGCAGATATTCCCCCTCTTCTATTCTGCTGCGCACAATTTCACGGAGCTGCAGATAAATTGGCATGCGGTAATCCAGCTCTCCGTCTGGCCTTTCGTTAGAACCTTCATTCTTTTCCTCTAATTCCAAACTTGTTCCCATAGTTCCCCTACTTTTACTCCTTGTTAATTACACTCACGAATTTAAACTGATCCGAACGGAACAGCTGTTTATAATATGTCACCGGCACTCCCTTCTCGTCTTTGACTACACCGGATGTAAAAAACAGAGGTGTGTCAGGCTCAATCTCAAACAGCTCTGCCTCATGTTCACTTGCATAGGTCACACTAATATTTTCCTCACCCGATTTCTGTTTCTTGTGGTAAATATTCTTTAATATATAATCCATAGATGTTTTCTCATTATAATATTCATCAAAATCCGGATATTGCTGGCCATCAATATATGTAGTCTCCAAAATACAGGGAACATAATCCACCTTGCGGAGCCTGATATATTCATGGACTTTCCTGCCCAGCGGGATCTTGAGCTTTCTTGAAATTTGCTTGGTGGCCTCGATCACCCGGGCACTGATAATCTTTTTTGACAAAAAGCTTCCCTGCTGGCGCAGTTCCCCGATCATAGAATCAACCCCCACCATATTGCGGTTCTTTTTGGGCACAGCCACATAAACGCCGGAGCCCCGCACCCTATACAAGACCCCCCAGCTCACCAATGTATCCACTGCCTGTCTGAGCGTAGAACGGCTCACGCCCCACATTTCGCATAAATCTCTCTCCGATGGTATTCTGGTATTCGCAGTAAGCCGGTTCACAACAATAAAATCTTCCAGTCTTTCAATGGCCTCTGTCCCTGGCGGTATATGATAATCCATCTGTATCACCTCTTAACAAATAAAATAACTATAACCTTTAAGTACTAACACGGTCTTGTTTTAGTTTATCATGAATTTTTAAATTTAACAATCAAATATCATTACAAAGTCTTGACTTTTATACATGGAGTGCTATTCTTATGTTATAATTGTATGTGTTTCTTTATACTTATTTGTTTTAAAATTGTAAATGGAGGTGTTATTATGTCAATTATCACAATGGGGCAGATAGCTGTCATGAGTGTACAGTATGTTCACTATACTTTTGATTATTATCTGGATTCTATGAAGCGCTGCAATGTACAGAACATTGATCTCTGGGGTGGTTCACCGCATTATTGCAGGCTCGACTATGCCACAAGTGCGGCTGCTGCGCGAAAAATTCGTGAAATGCGCCGTAAAGCAGAATCTCTCGGTATGAAAATTGTAATTTATACACCTGAAACATTAGGCTACCCCTACAGCATCAGCGCACCGGAGCAGAATATCCGTGACCGCACTTTAGACTACTTTGATCTGGCTATGGATGATACTTTAGAAATGGGCACAAACCGGCTGTTTATCAATAGCGGCTGCAGCCCCTTAGATATTCCCCGTGAAGAGGGCTGGAAGCGTGCCGTTGAAAGCATCCGCAAGATTTGCGATATGGCAGAAAAGCGTGGCATTGTTATGCTGCTGGAGCAGCTTCAGCCCTATGAGAGCAACCTGCTCACCAATCTGCCCCAGATGAGTGCCATGCTAAAAGAAGTAAACAGCCCGGCGCTCAAAACCTGTGTAGATCTGGTAGCAATGGAAGTTGCCGGAGAACATCTGGAGGACTACTATCAGGAATTAGGTGAAGATGTGATTCAGTTTATCCATTATGCAGATGGGAATCCCTCTGGGCACTATATCCTGGGAGATGGGAATCTGCCATTAAAGGAATACATCCAGACTCTGGAAAAGCATAATTATACAGGGATTGTTGATCTGGAAATTAATGATTCTATCTATTGGGACGATCCTCATACCTCTGTCCAGCGTTCTGTAGAATACTTAAGACAATTTCTTCCCGAGCATCCCTAAGATGCAGACGCTCCGTCAAATAAACTCCCACTGTTATTTTGCAGCAGTGGGAGTTTTTAATTGAGCACTCTCAGTCCGTTTCGATGGGCTGTCCCAACTGGAAGCCGGTTCCTCCGCCGTCAATGGCGATTTTGGCCCCGTTAATCATACCGGCCTCATCACTTGCCAAAAATACTACTACCTCAGCAACATCCCTGGGATATACAATCCGACCGAGAGGTGTAAAATATCCCTCATCCTTTGTAATATCCTCATCCTCCCGGAAGATTAAGGGCGTTGCCACTGCAGCAGGATGGATGGTGTTAGAGCGGACGTTCTGTTTACAAAATTCAGCTGCAGCTACTTGTGAAAGCATCGTAATCGCCGCTTTGCTGGCTCCGTAGGCTGCATGATTCACAAACCCCTTTGTCGCCGCATCCGATGCGGCATTAATAATTGAGCCACCGCCACTTTCTGCCATCAAGGGTGCAATATACTTAATCCCCAAAAAAGGACCCGTAGTGTTTACAGCCATCACTCTCTCAAATTCCTCCAGGGAAAGCTCTGTATAAGGTTTGCATACCGTGATGCCTGCATTGTTAAAAAAGGCATCCAGTTTCCCATACTTTTCCCGCACAGTATCCACTGCCCGCTTCCAATCTACTTCTTTCCGCACATCTAACTGCAGAGTCATAAATTTGCCTTCCAGAGTTTTTGCGGCCTCCTTAAGCATATCTTCGTTGATGTCACAGAGAATCACCTCCGCGCCCTCCCTCAGAAAACATTTTGTAGTTTCAAGCCCAATTCCGCTTGCAGCTCCGGTTATTAATGCTATCTTTCCCTTTAAACGCATAGTAAGACCTCCTTGTCAGTTTGTCTGTTCCTTAATGCTACCATACTTCCTTTTTCCACTTGCTGCTGTCGTACCTCTCGGCAGGTTTTTTCTCTTCTGCCTCTTTTATCACACCAATAGCGGCCATGCCGATGATATGGATGTCCTGTGGGATTCCCAATATATCCTTTACCTTTTTCGTCTCCTCTTCACTCTCACAAAGTCCCAGCCATACAGCCCCAAGTCCCAGGGCATGCGCTGCCAGCAGCATATTTTCCAACGCTGCTGAGCAACTGTTTATTTCAAGCTCCGCCGCCATATCGGTCATAACAGAAGGGTCAGCACACATAACAGTCAGCACTGCTGCCTTATCCAGCATTTTCCACCATCTTCCAATCTCCCTGACTGCCAGACGCTGTTCCTCATTTTCCACTGTCAGAATCCTCCATGGCTTACGGTCATGGGCCGAGGGCGCCGCCATTGCCGCCCTCACAATTTGCTCAAGCTGACCTCCTCTTAGTTTCTCACCTGTAAACTTCCGGACAGTTCTCCGATTTAAAATCCCTTCTAACAGTTCCATCCTCTATTCCTCCTTTTTTGAATATGTATCAGCGGGCCTTAAGCCAATTTCCCCGCAGATATACAATAGTTGAACAAAGACAGCGGCAACCTGTATCAGCTATCATGCACAGCCAGACTACAGTCAGCCCTTGTTTAAAGACAAATATACAAATCCATGAAAATAATAAGCGGACCCCCCACATTGAAAAAAGTGAGGTAAAAAACGGTACTTTCGTATACCCCGCACCATTATATATTCCTTCACAGATAATCACAACTGCAAAAACCGGCTCCGACAACGCCACCAGTCTCAGTACCCTTGCCCCCATGCGCACTACCTTCAGATCCGGAGTAAACAGTTTCATCATGGCCTCTGCTCCAAAAAATAGGAGTGCACCTCCGATTGTCATGATTATTACAGCACAACAGGCACTCAGTTTGCTGATCCTTCTAACTCTCTCCTCATCTTTCTCACCAAGTGCATTTCCTATCAGAGTAGAGACTGCTGCCTGCATCCCATAGCCTGGAATATAAAATGCCTGCTCTGCAGTCAGCGCAATGGTATGCGCCGCCAGGCAAACTGTTCCCAGGCTCGTCACAAAGGCTGTAAACACCACATGCCCCAGAGACACAAAGATTCTTTCAAAAGCCACAGGAAGGCCTATCTTAACGCAGGAGAGCATGGTCTCCCGGTCAAAGCGTATTTTTTCTTTATTGATGCCCAACTCCTGATTTGTGAGGAAAACTTCAGCCATCAACATTCCGCCAACGCTAAAAGAAATCGCAGTGGCCGTTGCCGCTCCCTCAACGCCAAAGTTGGCTCCCCATATATGAAGCTTCGTGTTGCCCAGAAGAACTGTTCGCGACGGGTAAATCAATAGAAAGTTAAGAAGTAGATGCAGAACATTTATCCCAATATTAATCCACATCGGCTTTTTCACTTCTCTTACCGCTCTGAGTCCTGCACCTAAAATCAGAACGCCTGCCCGAAAAATCATTGGTATACTGACAATTAGATAATAGTGGGACGCCGTCCTGCGGATAGCCGTCCCGGCACCCAATATATTGGGAATCACCGGGCTTATACCCACCATCAGTATACCCTCAGCCAGCCCGACTATTCCTGTCAGCCATACTGCCTGCATGGCAACTTTTTTTATCCTCTCCTTGTCCCCTTCCCCGGACGCCTGGGCAATATTTGCCAGAACCCCGACCCCCATCGAATATAAAGGGGCATTCGACAGCCACACCATTGTCGAGGTCACGCCGACTGAGGCCGAAGCTTCTGCCCCCAAATGGCCGACCATAGCAGTATCTACATACTGAACAACCGTCATCAAAAATTGCTCAATGACGGTCGGCAATGCCAGTGTTAATAACAAACGCAGCTCATTTCTGCTTTCGCTGTTTTCCTTCATCCAGCACCCTTCTTTTTTAATTTGCAGCCCCGTATCCTCCCATACTAAGGCTGCCCGTAATATCCTCTGGGCATGTCTTCCGCTTCAATCTGCTGCGGTGACAGTACTGGAATATCCTTCTTAACTGCCAACGCCGCCAAAAATACTTGACAAGTTTCTTCCAAATATACAGCTGCACTAAGTGCCTGCTCTATACAGTTTCCAAATGTAATAGCTCCATGCTGTTTTAATATAACGGCCCGTGCTTTTCCCACGTATTCCACCGCTGAAATTCCCATACCAACATCGCTGCTTATAGTGAAGGGCGCCACCAATACTTTGGCATGTATCTCATCCACCATCGTCGTAGAAATCACCGGCAGTTCATCTGCAACAAGACTTACTGCAACCGCCTGAGGCTGATGTGTATGAAGAACAACGTTCACCTCCGGCATATGCTGAAAGATATACAAAATAGCCCGCAGATCACTGGTAGGACGGCGTGATCCCTCCACAGTGTTTCCTTCTGTATTTACAAGTACGATATCGTCCGGAGTCATCGCATCATAAGACATGGCAGAAGGCGTTACCAGGAATGTACCGTGCCCCATCCGTCTGCTGGCATTTCCGCCGGAAAGTGTTACAAGCCCATGACTTTCCATCTGCTGTGCACACTCAATTAATTCCTGCCGTTCCTTCTCATACTGCATTTGAATCACGCTCCTTTTCATATCCTCTACCCAGCTCTAAAAGCTGCACATACGTATCTACTGGATTTTCCGAGCCAAATACCGCACGCCCAAGTACAACGCCATCCGCTCCGGCATCAACTACGCTCCGCAAATTTGACTTATTTACACCGCCATCCACCCAGATTTTTGTGTGCTCTTCTAATTTAAGTCTAGCTTCCGAAAGCTTCTTTAACACGCCCCTGCGAAAAGGCAGTCCATCCACATCTGCCTCACAGGAAACCAAAATCAACTGGTCAAGCTGATCCGCATATGGTTCTATATAAGCTATGGGTGTCTTTATATTCAGCGCCAGTCCTGCTTTTTTGCCGTAACGGTGTACACTGCTCAGAAACAAGCTGGGAAAATCCAAAACTTCCACATGCGCACATATTAATTCCACCCCGGCTCTGGCCAGAGGGGCTACATAATCCATCGGGTTAAGAACCTCCAGATGGGCATCAAGAGGGATATCTGTACATTCTGCCACTCCCTCGATGACATCCATCCCAAAACTGATTCCTCTGACAAAATTCCCGTCGTCCACATCAAGATGGAGATGCTCAAATCCTTCCAGTGATCTTAATACCTGCCGAATATTCAATAAGTCTGCCGAATAGAGAGACGGACTGATCGTAAACATAACTCTTCTCCTTACAGCCGCTCTGCAAGCAAATCTACTGCCCCCAGTGCGGCTTCATATCGCTTAAATTTTTCTGCATAAACCGAACCATATTCGGGCCGAGGCGTATATGTTTTCCCTATATGGACCATATGTGCCGCCGCATCCTCAAGATCCGCAAAAATACCACAGGCAACACCTGCTCCCATCGCAGCGCCCTTTGCTCCCGGTTCCCCGTCTTCCAGAGTCTCAATCGGAATCTGAAGAACATCACTCATCATCTGTGACCATACTTCACTGTTGGACACACCGCCCGAGAGTCTTGCCTTCGTATAAGATTCTATGGGCCGTTTCAAATTATATACATGATGTGTACTTGAAAATACAACTCCCTCATAAACCGCACGCAGCATCGCTCCTCTGTCATCACCGCCAGTCAGATTTAAAAAGGCCCCATGGGCATCCGGGTGTGTTGCACTTCCAAAAAGATAGGGGACAAAAATGACCTTACTATCCTCTGGTTTTGTGGACTCCACAAAACCGTTGCATTCATCATAAATTTGATTCATAGCCTTTTCCGGCCTGTCCGGGTGCAATAACGTCTTAATGAACCAATTAAAATTGCTCGCCGAAGTTGGCGTGGAATCCTCCATGATATAGTAATCTTTCAAATAACTTAATGTTACCGTATTCTGTTTATGTTTCATATCCCTCGGCGCATCTTTGCTTAAATATTCATTAATAGACCATGTCCCTGCAATCAGACAAAGTTCGTTTTCCGATAAAACACCGCTCGCCAGCGCATTTGCATCAATGTCAAAATATCCGGCTGCCACCGGAACCCCTGCTGCCAACCCTGTTTCCCGGGCCGCCGCCTCTGTGACATATCCGCTTACCTCAGTGCTTTCTAAAATTGGAGGCATTTTTCCATAACAGCCTTCAATGCCAAATGCCTCAAACAAAAACGGATCGTATTTTCTTGTATCCAAATTCACCAGACACCCTGAAGATGCATCTGTAATTTCACCGGCCAGTGCCCCTGTAAGACGAAGCCTGATAAAATCCTTCAGCGAAAGAACCCAACGGGTTTTCTCCAACACCTCCGGTTTGTGGTCGCGAAACCACGGAAGCAATGCTGCCGGCTGAGCCCCCCAGGTTGTCTGGAGAGTATACGGGAAAACTTTTTCTTCAATACCGCTCTCCTTAAACCGGCGGCAATAATCACCGGCACGATCATCGGTTGAAACGATCACCGGATATACTGCCTGAAACTGTTCGTCTATCAGCACCATACCATTCCCATAGCCTGTCAAACCCACGGCTGCCACTGAATCCCCGGATATATCAGCTTCCTTCAAAGCCTCCTGTATCACAGATACATTCGCCCGCCAGACTGCATCCGCATTTCGCTCAGTAAATCCCGGCTCCGGAATATTCATAGGCACCTGAGTGCCCGCAACCGCAATTTCACGGCCCTTCAAATCAAAAACTGCACACTTAATATCACTTCCGCCATTATCCACTCCGATTAAATATTGTTCCATACACATTCCTTTCTCATGATAGCGGAATATCAAATTTGTGGTCTAACATTTTAGAAATAATCTCGGCAACCGCATCATGGTTATTATCATTTTCTGTGATATAATCTGCTTCAGCTTTTACCGGTTCCAGTGAATTTGCCACAGCAATTCCCACAGCCGCATGCTGCAGCATATCGATATCATTATAATAATTGCCGGCTGTTATAATATCCTCGTGGCGGATTCCAAGGTGTTCTGCCAATATCTGAATTCCTTCCCACTTAGAAATACCTGCCGCCATAATATCAATACAGCCTGGCTCAGAATTCACATAATACACTTGTGGGAGAAACGCATCTATATACTCTGCCACACCATCCCAGTCCCGTGTGGCCATAAACCCTTCCAAACCATTCTGCCAGTCTGTCTCATTTAGCGAGCCTATGATCTCCGGTATAACTCCGACATCCTTTGCATACTCCATAGTTTCCTCTGTCATGCATGTGACCTGCCAGGTCAGACCGCTGCATATCTGCAGTTGTAAACCCTGATTCAGACAGTAGGTTATCAAACTTTTACACACTTCCGGAGTTATGAGTTTATTATAAAGTATATTCTTATCATGGCAGCGCAGTATTTTTCCTCCCGTGTTCAAAATGTGATAATCAACACCCCACTGTTCTTCACCCATAGTTAACATATCAATATCTCTCCGCCCTGACACGAATGCAATGATATGCCCCAGAGCCCTTGCTCTTGCAATTGCCTCTCTGCTGAGTTTCCCCATGCTGTAATCATCGCATACCGCTGTTCCGTCCAAATCCATGGCTAACAGTTTTCGTCTCATAGCCTTTACCTTTCCTGCCGGGCTTATAAGGTTTCACGATACTTATAAACAACATCCATAAACTCTTTCACACGGTTTACATCGACGCGGTTCTCAAACACGCCACCGGCCTTAAATGTAGTTCCCACGACTGCCGCATCCGCTGTAGAAAGCTTCCGCTCAACAGTATTCACGCGGCACCCCGTGTTGCACAGAACAACAATGTCCTCGTTGGCCTCTTTTACACTTGCTATCAGTGCATCATCTACATCCTGTCCCGCTGCATTTGCAGAAATGCACAGCCCATCCGGAGCCGCCTTTGCAATGGTAGATTTAGCAATATCTGAAAGAGGTCTTATATCCAGATTTCTGTCAGATTCCGGATTGATAAAATAAAGCATTTTTAGCTTATCTAGATGCAGAGCAGCTTTTCTGCGGAGCAAATGGCTGAAATCATTATCATATAAGCCCCCATCACCCACATAGACGCCGCTGAATGTACCGCGGACATACTGCGCCTTCACTGCTGCCGCCAATTCTAGACATGCCTGGCCGTCGCTGATCGCATCAACTCCAAAGGGAACCTTTATTTCCGATCGCAGACATCCTATTACATAAGCCATCGCCGCAGGGGTCACCATGTCCATCTTCCTCTGGTAAGGCAAACTGAATTCATTGCTGAATATAATCCCGTCTACACCGCCTTCCTGAAGTGCATGCAGATCAGCCCCTGCATGTTCAACTACCATGTCCATATCACCGTCATGCTTAAACATCGGATCCCCCGGAAGCGCGTCTAAATGCAGCATTGCAATAATAGGTTTTTTTACACCAAACATTTCCTCCGTCCACAGCATAATTCTTTCTCCTTTCCACTACATAACTTTTATTTTTTTAAAACATTTTTATGGTTATAATTATAGCACTTGAATACATATTGTCAATAATATCTTTCAGTCTCCATTAATCCAAATAAAAAGAAAATTTGTCACTGCGAATATAGCATTTCCCGTATTCGACAGTACATTCATAAGTGTCAATTGTAGGCAATTTTGCATACATGGCCTGGATTGAATCTGTAACTAAAAAAATTACATTTGCAGCAATGATAGGCGAGCCACAAATAATTGGATAAACAAAAAGGGGATTCATATGGAAAATTATAATACATTTCAAAAATATAAGGAGATTTTATTTAAGAATGAATGCGCACGGGGATACCAGCGTTCGTGATTTAGAAACAGGCTACATATATGTTTCCGGCAGCCCTTCCTGGTGTTTTCAACGAAATTTATTGGATGCAAGGGGTTGGGAGCGTTTCATTACTAACACTGAAGAGGAAATCTTTGTTCCTTGGAGCGAACCATGGTGCGGTATGTGTAGGAAAAACATTGGATGACGCTTTTTCCAAAGTTGCCTGGATGGAACAGGCCTGTGAAAAAGCATACTATACTTTACTTGCAGCAAAAAAACAATAAAAGGTGGGTTATAATACAATGCGTAAAGATTTGAATTTGATTGTCATGCTGACTTGGCATGATGTGACAGTAGCCAATGCCAAAGATATTTTCCTGGAAAGTAAGGGTTTTCTGGCATCTGATTGGGGATTTAAAGTAGCCGGAAGATGCGGTGCAGATCATTTACTTGGCACCATATATTACAAAAGTGTCCAGGAAGTGTGCCAGGAATACAATATGAGCTACTCTGCTTTTGTAGCTTTGGATGAAGATACAAGGATGCGGGCACCAATTGCGGATGTGGTTTCATCAGCGAAGGAGGCCGAAAAAAGAGGTGTCACAGGTATTTGTCTGTCTGCATTCAGATATTTAGGGGACGAACCAGAGGAGCTTTTGCTCGCGGTTGATAAAGCGGTAACTGCTCCCTTTTATATTGCAGGCAGCGTTAATAGTTACGAGCGTATTGATTGTCTTAAAACTTTGGCAAAATTACGCGGCTTTACTATTGGTGGCGCATTTTTCAAAAAAAATTTTGCACCATTCGCAGGAATACGAATTGATAAAGCCTTTGCCATGGATTCATCGGCAGAAACAATTGTCTTTTTGGATGAAAAAATGGAACCTCTCAATAATTTTTATGTTTGGTTAGACAGCCGTGCCGAAGAAGAGGCCGTTGAGATCAATACCCATTTTATAGCTTCGGAAATTGTAAACACTACCGGTCAGACCCCAATTGATCCGGTATATCCCGCAGCTAAAATTTTATGGTTTCGCAAAAACAAACCAGACCTATTTAAAAAAATCCAAATGATGTTTATGTGTGATGACTATATTCTTTGGAAAATGAGTGGCCAAATGATAAGTCATGGCTCTAGTTGGTGTACTTCTTATTTGTGGGATATCACGAAAAAGGAGTGGTGGCCGGATATGGGTATGGTGCCTTTTATTCAATTAATGATACAGCACTAGAATTTGCTAAAACAGATAACGTGTATATACCCAATGCCCATAACCGGAAAGTATACGATCAGTTATTGAAGAAATATGATTTGTTTATTGAATGCACTAAAGGCCATACCAAGGAACTCTCAAAAAGCTACCAGTGCATAGAAAACCTAAAAAACAATATTTTAAAAGTGTGGGGCTGCCGCGATACAAAAGCTTTTTCGCGGCAGCCCCACAGTCTGCTTTTAATATTCAAACTGGCGGTAATAGCGGCGGATCACCATAGGATGCCTGAACTCCTTCTCCAGGTGTACATCAACCCGGTTATTTACCGCATGCATTACTAAATGTGATACAGAGCCCCTGAATTCTTCGCTGATGCCCTTTAGCTCATATTCTTTGGAATCAATAATTGTATAGTTTTTACAGATCCTGGGGAGGAATTTGCTCACCCGCTCTGCCAGAGGTCTTTGCTCGTCCTCACCCATAAACAATGTCACCGGGGTTTCAGCTTCAATAATTTCTAATGTGCCATGCAGGAATTCAATGGCCGAAACAGATTTGGTTCTGATCCACAGCTGTTCTTCCCAGTAGCACATAGCGTATGAATAGGTTGCTCCCCACTGATTGCCGGCTCCGATGAAATAATACGGCATATCCGGATGTTCTTTTACATATTCGTAAATTTCCTTGGCATATTCTGCAGCCCATTCATCCGCACTCTTTTCTACTTCTACCAGTGCCTGGGGCAGAAACCTTTCCATTTCTTCATTGTAACACTCATATTCCGGAAACTCCCCATTATTGTGCATCAAACGGTTTGCTACCATATAAAACTTCAGTTGTTCATTTTCGGGATAAGAAACGCAGTCATCGCAAAATTCATGCAGCGGCGTATTCGGTTTGTCAATAAACCCAAATACATAGGCTCCTATTTCTTTTACTTTCTTTATTGCGCTTACCATCTCTGCGGTACTCCCGGTAACAGATGAAAAAATCACAACAGACTTATCAGTGAGGCGCTTATTGCCTGTAGTCAAAAACTCACCTGCATTTTCTACAAAAACCGGAAGTGTGCTTTTTCCTCTCATGTATACTTCCACCTGCATGCCGGATGCCCAGGTTCCGCCAATTCCCAGAAAATAGATTCCGTCGAACCCTTTGTTCTGTATTTTATCTACAACTTTTTCAATCTCCGGCCTTAGGGCCAACGCACCTTTCACGCTTTCAACTTTTTCATTCTCATCAAATTTTATCATATCAAACCTTCCTTTCATTATGAAAATGAACAGTAAAATTGCACTTATCCACTCTGGTATAAGATTTCGAATACTCAATAACTCTGTCATCTTCATCATAAGTTGTACAGGCAAACAAGAAAACTGTCTGCTCCTTATTAATATCAATGAGGCGTGAATCTGCCTGGGTAAGCCGGGCCAGGTCTAATGTCTGCCATGCTCTCATTGGATTTATCCTATAAAACTTATATATATCAAACATTTGAAATACACTTAAGTCAATTTCCTCTACATTGGGAACCAAAGTATAAGGTATAAAAATTTCCTCAATGGCGATAGGCTCACCATCAGCATAATCCAGTCTCTTTATATAGTAGAGCATCTCCCGTTCATCAATTTCAAAAATGGAAGCATATTTCTTCCCCGCCCGGCGCTGCCCTTTCTGCAGGATTTTCTTTGTAGAACGTACCTCTTTCTCAGCCATCGTCTGAGTAAATCCACCAAGCACTTCCAAATCTCTTTCAATCTGCTTCAGTACATAGACACCTTTCCCCTGTATTCTTTTAAGAAGCCCCTCTTTTACCAGTTCATCAATAGCATTCCGCACTGTAGAACGATTTATTCCATAAATACTCATAAGTTCATGCTCTGAAGGAATCGCCGTGCCCGGTGCATATTCGCCCTCTTCAATTTTTGAGCGGACAGCCTCCCGCAGCTGTACATAAATTGGTGAATTATAATCTACTTCCTGTGTCCTGGACAACGCGTAATCCTCCCTTTCTTTAATTACCATGCTCCTTGATATTCCAGTGTCTGACTGGCATTTGCAGCCCCCATCTTCATACACTCTTCTATCTCTTTATTTTCCAGACATCCCTTTAAAAATCCTGCAATATAACTGTCTCCTGCACCCATACTGTCCACTACATTGCATGGTATAATTCCAAATTTTTTATATTCTCTGCCATTGTATGCCAGGCTTCCCGCTTCACCCAGCGTTGCAATTACCAGCTCAGGGCCTTTTCCATAAAGCTCCTTCATCAGTTCACGTATTTCTTCCGTGTCTCCGTCATCCGACGCAAAAAAGAGATAATTCACATGGGGAATTGCTTCCTTTGCTGCAGGATCATCGGGTCTGGTAGCTGCATCAAATGCTATTTTTGTTCCTTTTTTCCTGATTTCTTCAAAATAACTCTGCACATTTCCCCAGAGTCCTGAAACCACTAAATCCTGACTGCACAAAAACTCAATATCTTCCGGAGTTAATTTAAAATCAGCTAAAACTCCTTCATCATAGTCTCCAAATACACGGTCCCCATCTATCAGTTCTACCTGAGTAATTGCCGTATTCCCTTCCTGTCTGCGCACATGAGAGACATCAACACCTTTTGCTTTGATCGACTCAATCATCAGTTCTCCGTATTTATCGGAGCCTACTACTCCCGTATATGAAGCTTCGCCACCCATCCTGACGAAATACACGGCTACATTTACCGGATTTCCTCCCGGATAGGCTTTTCCCAATTCTTCATAAACATCCATACAATTATCACCGACTGTGGCTATTTTCATTTATTTGTCCTCCATAAAATCCTGGAGAGACTATCCTTGTGTCCTCGTCAATTCGCTTGCAAAACGGATATACTCCGCATTTGTAAGCGATTTAAAACATTCCAAAACAGTATTTGCATCGTCAATCGTAACTCCCGACTGATAGATAACCGGTGCCCCCTGCTCTACCTTCAGGTAACGGGCCTCCTGCTCATCACAGTATGCTATGCTGAGCTTCTCGGAGCCTTCCAGAATATTCACTTTATAATGCTCTTTTAAAATATGGTACAAGGACAGTCTCGCAAAATCATAATCTTCCAGTCCCTCAAATCGTTCTGCATCCAGATGTGTCGTTTCATATATTACCGGAATATCATCCAGGTACCGGAGACGAGTGAGCCTCAACAACTTATGCCCAAGGGGCAGCCTCATCTTCTGTCCGATGTTTTTAGATGTTTCACAAAAGCTGACATCTATTACTTCTGTACTGACCTTGCGGTTCATTTTAACAACAGTGTCATAAAATCCATTTGTATCCTGAAGATTTCGAATGAGCTTTTCTTTTGCCACATAGGTCCCGGAGCCTGTTTTGCTGTATAGTTTTCCTTCCAGTGTCAATTGTTTAATCGCACTTCTCAATGTGGCTCTGTTATAATTCCACATCTTACACATTGCACGTTCTGAGGGAAGTCTGTCATCCTGTTTTAATTGATTCTCTAATATATAATTTTCTATTCTTTCCATCGCCCCTTCCCGGGGCCTCTGATTTTCCAAACTCATGGCAGGTGTCCTTCTAATGTTATAGTCTTCATCTTATAACATCTGCCAAAAAGTGTCAATCCTACTGGGTTTTCCGATTTCTCCTATCCCAGAAATAATATACCGGCAGTCCTGTCACTACTGCCACACCTGCTGAAATGAGTCCCGCTGCAGGTGCCCAGACAAAGGTCGACCAGATAAGTGTTCCTGTCATAATCATTGCCACAGCAACCATAAGGGGTCTTGCTGGCATTCTGTAAGCCGGTTTATAATTATCCTTTTTGCGCAGCACAATAATAGTTCCGAATGTAAGAAAGTTCTTCAATAATGCCACCAAGGTAAAGTATCCCAGCAAATCAGAGAGTGAAGTGGCAAATATTAACACAATCGCTACCATACACTGTACTATAATAGAAAAATAAGGCGTTTCATATTTCGGATGTACTTTTGCAAAAGATTTAAAGAATAATCCATCCTTTGCCATTGCATATTCAATTCTCGGCTGAAACATAATGCAGCTGGACAAAGAGCCGATAACTACAATAACAGCCATAATTGCCACTATTGTGCCCGCATAACTTCCGATAAACGGAATTTTAGATGCCAGCAGAGCAATCGGAGCATCCGAAGCGCTCAATTCATCTACAGTAAGCAAGCCAGATGCAACCAAAGTCAGACACACATAGAGCCCCAAAACAATAAATGCAGTTAAAATCAAGCCCTTCGGCATGTTCTTTTCCGGATTTTTAATCTCACCTGACATATAGCAGGGAGCGGCCATCCCGTCGAAGGACCAGGTTGTAGCGGAAATGCCGGCTAAAAGTGCAGTGATGCCGGTTGCACCGGCCGCTGCAAGGGGGGTGCTTGATAAGAATAAGTCTCCTCTAATAAAGAATGCACCAATACCGATAATTAATACAAAAGGTAGGATTTTTAATACTGTAATAATTGTCTGAAATTTTCCGCCTCCCTCTACAGAGCGCAAATGTACAAACATAAAAATGAGAACGAATACAACTGCCACTAACTTTAATATAAATCCATGTACCGGAATAAAGAATCCAAGATAGTTTGCAATTGCCAGCGCCATGATTGAAATGGACGGCGGGTCCGTTGCCCAGAAGCTGATCCAGCCGCATAAGAACGCTAAGGGCCTTGCACCAGCTTCCCTGAAATATACATATTGCCCTCCGTCTTCCGGGAATGCACTGGCCAATTCTGCATAGCAGAAGTTTGCCGGAATTTGAACGATACCTCCAATTAAAAAGGCCAATACCAAAAACAGACTGCTCCCCGCGGCTCCTGCAACTTCTCCCAATGAAGAGAATATTCCTGAACCGACTGTAGTTCCTACACCTATTGCGATTACCGCTCCCAGCCCAAGCTTTCTCTGTAATTCATTTGTTTTTTGTGCAGGGGTTTGTTCTAAATTGCTCATAATTCTCCCTCCTTTTCCTTTCTTGGATTTTAAGACTCCCGTCTTATATAACTCATACCCTCAGGGTATTGTTACTCTCCCATCACCTGTATTAAAATTGTCCGTTTCGCCGGACCATCAAACTCACAGAAGTAAATCTCCTGAGCCCCGCCTTTTACGATTTCGCCGTCTGCAATTAACATGTGGCAATGATTCCCAGTAAGCAGGGATTTTAAATGTCCCGTTGGGTTTCCCGCTGTCGAGCCATAGTCCTTAAGCATCCGGGCATGGGCGTAAGGATGATCTTCCGGCACAAGCCGCTGTAAGAACTCATTAATATCACTTTCCAGGCATTCCAGAGATTCATTTACCAGGACTCCTGTCGTTGTATGCTTTGACACAACATTGACAACGCCGTTTTTAATTCCACTTTCACGCACTGCCTGTTCCACTTCTTTTGTAATCAAAATCATTTGATTATATTTATTAGTCAGCATTGTGTGTGACACTAATCTAACCATGTCTGGCCTCCTCTAAATTCCGCCTAAAAATTCTATTGCGTTTTTCCCTTTTATCAGCTCCAGCGTTTCCTCCCGAAATCCCAGTTCTTCAATGGCTGCCGCCATCCGGATCTGTTCAAATCTCGGGTTACTGCTTCCAAACATCACCTGATGCCGCAAGCTGCGGTCAATCCACGTATATGGAATGTCCACGGTAAATATCTGTCTGTAAAATTCTCTTGCATTGTCAAAATACAGAACTCCCGTATCCGCATACACATTTGGGTATTTCAGCAATAGCATAGCAGTCTCTTTTACCCAGGGCCAACCAAACTGCCCCAGTGAAAATTTTAGGCCGGGCCTTTTTGCCGCCAGTTCTTCAAACTCTATCGGCCGTGAATATTTTGCCAGCGTATTCGGCTCCCAGGACAATCCACTGCTGAAAATAACTGGTTTATTATACTTCTCACAGATATCATAAAGTGGCTGTACTTTTTCCTCATAAGGATAAAATTTTTGTCTGGATGGATGTAGCTTTAATCCTTTGAGATGCAGCTCACTGAATGCATATTCTAATTTTCCTTCTGCCTTCTCATCAAAGGGATCCACTCCGGCAAAAGCAATAAACTTGTCAGGCGCCATATCTGCCAGCTTTTTAACCTCTTCATTCGTGACCACCGGCCGGCCTGTTTCACTTGTATAGTCATCTGGAAGAAGACACAGCCGATCCAGTCCCGCACAATTCATCTGGTTAAAAATATGCTCCAGCAGCGCAGTTCCATTCAAATGGATGTTCAGTACCTCATGCCGCATTTCTTCTAATTCTTCATCCTGATTGATCGGCTCATAAAAAGCCGGATTTACATGCATATCAATAAACACTTTTTTCTCCTCTTAATAACCTGCTTCCTTCATGTATTCACGTACCCTGTCAATGGCTCTTCTTGCATACAGCCTAGGCTCATTGATATAGCCCGTCACCAACTCCAGCGTAGCTGTTTTATTATAATTGACATATTTTAGCTCTTTTATAAGCTCAGGCAGTGGAATTGAGCCTTCTCCAGGGACAATATGACTATCCGTTCCCTGTTCTCCATCAATAATATGGAAATGGTACATTTTCCCTCCCAGAAGTTCCAGATATGACATAATACTTTCATGTTGTACAAACGGCGGAACAATATCGCACATCCCCACAAGATACGGAGAATCAATTTCGGCAAATAGCTGAACCATGTCCCTTGCATTTTTAAAAGCATTCGATTCATAGGGCGTTAATGACTCTATTACAATCTTTACACCTGTTTTTTCTGCATGCTCTGTCAAAGGCTTAACCGCTTCAATCAGTCTGCTCCAGATTTCTTCCTGGGTGACATAGTATCCCGCATGAGCAGGTGAAATCAGCATATAATCTGACCCAAGTTCTTTTGCCATATCAAGGCACAGCTTTAAGTATCCCACTGCATCTTCTCTCTGCCTCTGACTCCCTATCATAAAATTGTAGGGATAAGCATTGTGTTCCGGTGTGTATCCCAGAACCGGCATTTCATACTTTTCAATCAGTTTTTTGACCTCGCTGATCTCACCTGCTTTCAAATCCGGCGCAAAGGCATGAGGTCTTCCGCCCCAAAGCTCAATATAATCGTACCCAAATCTCTTTGCGTCCTCAAAACAATGTTCCAGCGGGTTGCGCTGATACCCTGAAGTAAACATTCCCAGTTTCATTTTCATTTCCTCCTATTCGTTTTCTGATACCCATGGTTCAAATACACCGACTACCTCGGCTGCTACTTTGGCTCCCTTGTCGAGAGCCGCCGCCACATCACCTCCCATTAATATTTCATAAAGAAATCCTGCAATAAAGCTGTCACCTGCACCTACTGTATTAACAACCTCAGCCGGATATACTCTGCCTTCGTAAAATGTCTTTCCGTCATAGGCAAGGCTGCCTTTCTCCCCAAAGGTTGCAACAGCCACCTTCATTCCCCGGCTGACCTTATCTTTTAGATATTCCGAGATAAACTCGTCTTTGCTCTTATGATAAGAAAAGAAACCATAATCTACAAAGGGAAGGGTCTTTTCCACCAGTTCATGATCCAGACGGTCGGCATAATCAAAACTAATAAGTGCCTTCGACAGCTTTTTTATCTGAGGAAGTGTATCTTCCGCCTTTCCCCACAAGGCTGTATGTACCAGGTCATGCCCGGCAGCATATTGAACATCTTCTTCACTGAATACAATATTTTCAAGCACACCCTCCACATAATCCCCGTGCACCCTGTCCAGGCCATCCATGTCCATATATGTCACAGCAGTTGCTCCCTCACCGACATGAAAATGGCTGAGCTCCAAATTTTCCTTTTTCAACGTATCAATCATCCATTTTCCATTTTCATCAGAACCTGTTGTACTGATAATTGATACAGGAATCCCCAGCTTCTGGATATTCACACCTGTGTCTACCACATTGCCGGTCGGATATTTTCGATTCAACCGCTCATAAACGTCAATACAGTTATCACCGATAGCTGCAACCTTCATTTTTTACACCTCCGTACATGTTATCAATATTCTTATACCAATTTTAAGTATATCAAAGTTGTTTTTGATCGTCAATTAACTATATTTCACATAATTGTCACTCTATTTTTGTCTATTTTTTCCTTTTAAATGTTCTCCTTAATACATGTTTTGGAGATTCTTATGCAAGTTATACGCTTTTTTAAACCACTTTTATCTTTTACATTTTTTGTGTTTGTGCCCTAGTTATAAGGCACAAACACAAATTCTCTGAATATTCTTCAAAATGTTCAATTCTATGCATATATCACAAACTGATTTTCATTTCTTAGTCTTCCTTGATTTATCATTTTTATTATGTTATCTTTAAAAAAATCGGTACAACTTTATCCAACACTTGTTTTATCCAAAACAATAAAATTTAGGAGGATATTATGAAAGCAGACAAAATTTTACGCTCCAATGCAATTTTTACTTCCCTAGACAAGGAACCTTTCCCAGGCTTTGTCGCTATAAAAGGGGATAAAATTATTGCTGTGGGAAACGGCAATGAAATGGATTACCTTGATTCATACACTGAAGTTACTGACCTGGGCGGCCAGCTGATCTGTCCGGGATTTGTAGATGTGCATTGCTTTTTCACCGGTTATCTATTAATGCAGACAGGCATAGATGTGAGTTCTTGTCCAACTGGTGAAAACGTATTGCAGGCAATTAGCAGCCATTCTAAGATGTTAAAATCAGGAAAACCCCTCTTGGCCAGAGGACTGAAACCCGAAATTTTCTTTTCCGTCCAGACATTAGATCACTTATTTCCTGACATTCCCATAATTATTTTTATAGAAGGACATGAAAACTGTTGTATGAACAGCCTGGCTATTTCAACTTACGGCTTTACTCCGGATAAATGTTACTCAGAGGCTTATTGGAAATTGTTAAGATATGTGTTATCAGATATTGAATATTCGCTTCGGAAATTCAAAGACTACCTTTCTATGCTGAACTCCAGGGGGATTACTTCTATAAAGGAAATGGGATTTGATGATTATTACAGCTTTACTGATATCCTCAAAAGCTTGGAAAGTCAGAGTGCCCTGACTGCACGAATCCATTTTATGAGCCAGCCGGTGGGGGCCCCGATGAATTTAGAATACGGAAAAGAAATGCGCAAAAAGTTCCAGGGGGATTTTGTTCGGTTTTCTGGATATAACCAGATGACCGACGGCTCTATCAGCCAGTTGGAAGCCGATATGAAGGAGCCTTATCTTATCGCGGATACTTGCTGCAAATTGAATATCAATTGGATTAAACTGGAGCAGGATACACTTACTGCCGACCAAAACGGCTTCCGTTTTTCATTGCATGCCCAGGGAGACGGTGCCATTCATAAAGTATTAAATATTTTTTCGAAATGCCGGAAGGCAAAAGATGGCACAATCTTACATCGCCACGCCATTACAGACCTGGAATGCTCTGATCCAGAAGATTTAGAATATATGGGCAAACTAGGAATAACAGCAGAGGTTTATCCGCAGATCATGTCCCTGGCCAGCCGCAGTGAAAAAGTAGCCGTGATCAACGAAACCATTGGCAGTGAACGGGGGAAAAATTATTGGAACCGCCGTAAAATGGAGGACAGCAATGTCACATTGTCGTGCGGTACCGATTTGCCATTACTTTTTGATGATATTCCTGAATCCATCTATCATGCCGTCTTCGGCTTATTTCCGGAAGGCGGTGAACCCTTCAATCCAGAGAATGCTCTTTCTATAGATGAGCTATTGAAGGCCTGGACTATTGGAGGTCAGTACAACCTCGGGCAGGATAACATCCTTGGAACTTTAGAACCCGGTAAAAAAGCTGATATTGCCGTTCTGGACCACAATGTATTCGAAGTGCCTATAGACGAAATGCGCAAGGTCAAGGTTTCACTGACTATGGTAGATGGGAAAATTGTATATCGCATTTAATTCTATGAAAAAGTGGCCGCCGATCATCATAATCAGCGGCCTCCATTCATTTTCTCTTACCCTTTGTAGTAATTAATCAGACATCCCTTTAATATAATCTCTCGTTCTGCATTTGTCAGGTCCCCAAGATGAAATTGAATTTTCTCCAGACCGTCATGTACAACATAAGCCTTTATCACATCTTCCTTCTCCTCCACTGCCTTTCTTATATCAGGAACAAAGATGTAATCTCCATTTTTAAAAGGAAGATTCTCATGATCAGTATCTGTCAGAAATGGCAGCATTCCCCAGTTGATCAGATTTGAACGATAGCGCTTAGTTGCATACTCATTGGCTATATTCGCCCAGCCGCCGAGCACTTTCTGGCAGGATGCCGCCTGCTCGCGGGCAGAACCATCTCCCGGTTTTACAGCAAAAATCGTACTTCCCACACCTATATTTCCTTCCCCGGCATACGGATATTTTTCACGCACCTTCGCCATCACGGGCTTTAGCTCCTCCAATACGTCCAATGGACATATATTTGCCTCAATTGCTTTCTGTGCAGCCTGCACTTCTTTCGCACGGCCTACATAGTCCGGATCCTTCCTGGAAAGCGTAAATTCCGCAAGTCCAAGAGGATTAGACCTGTAAGAAGATGTCTCCCCAGAAGGAATCAGTTCATCCGTAGTCGTTACCGGATCATGTATCTCAGAAACCACCTTCAAAACGAGATTCTCCGGCAGAGGAGACATTTTGGGCCAATCCTTAATGTTCGGACCGAACTGAATTTTTACGCTTGAATCTGCAACGCCTTTGCTGTCAAACACCCGGTTCTCGTAAATCCGCTTATCAAAATAATATTTTTGTCCCTTATACTCCACGTCCATAGCCTCAGCAGATGTCAGGAATCCTCTATTGGCTGCTGTCGCCGCGATAGAGCGTGCATCCATCAGTGCAACGGAAGCAATCTGCCCACTCTGGAGCTTAGAGCCTTCCCTGTTGGGGAAATTTCTCGTCGAATGCCGGATGGAAAAGGCATTATTGGCAGGTGTGTCTCCCGCACCGAAACACGGACCGCAGAACGCTGTCTTCACAACTGTTCCTGCCGCTATCAACTCGGCAGCCACACCATTTTTCACCAGTTCCATATAAATCGGCATACTTGCGGGATATACACTGAAAGTAAACTTATCGCTGCCGATGTTTTTCCCTTCTATAATATCAGCCGCAGCACATATATTCTCAAAGCCGCCGCCTGCACACCCTGCAATAATCCCCTGTTCAACATAAAGCTTTCCGCCCACAATCTTATCCTGCAGTGAATAGTCCACCGTGCTGCCCAGACTTACAAGTGCTTTCTTTTCCACTTCATGTAAAACATCTTTCAGATTTGCATTCACCTCATCTATAGTATATACGTTGCTTGGATGAAAGGGCATGGCAATCATAGGTTTAATCTCACTTAAATTTACATAAACCATACCGTCATAATATGCAACTACTCCTGGACTCAGCTCTTTATAGTCTCCGCTTCTCCCGTGAATTTCATAGTATTCATGAATTTTTTCATCCGTTTTCCAAATAGAGGACAGGCAAGTCGTTTCTGTTGTCATAACGTCAATGCCTATGCGGAAATCGGCACTCAATTTATCCACTCCCGGCCCGACAAATTCCATCACTTTATTGTTTACATAGCCATTTCCGAAGGTTGCTCCAATAATTTCCAGCGCCACATCCTGCGGTCCTACTCCCTTCGCCGGTTCTCCATCCAGATAAATACCGATAATGTCCGGCATCTTAATGTCATAAGTTTTATCCAGGAGCTGTTTTACAAGCTCCGGGCCGCCTTCACCCATAGCCATTGTCCCAAGGGCACCATAGCGGGTATGACTGTCGGAGCCAAGAATCATCTTACCGCCCCCTGCAAGCATCTCACGGGCATACTGATGAATCACCGCCTGATGAGGAGGTACATACACCCCGCCATATTTCTTTGCACAGGTCAGCCCAAACATATGGTCATCTTCATTAATCGTACCGCCCACCGCGCACAAGCTGTTGTGGCAGTTTGTCAATACATAGGGAATGGGAAACTTCTCAAGACCGGAAGCCCTTGCCGTCTGAATAATGCCGACAAATGTAATATCATGGGATGTCAGTGTGTCAAATTTAATCTGCAAATGTTCCATATCAGACACAGTATTATGGGCACTCAAAATGCCATAAGCAATCGTATTGCGGGCTGCCTCTTCCTTCGTTGCCGGGATGTTAACATTGCCTGTATCTTCAACTATTTCAGTGCCGTTCTTCAGATAGACACCGTTTTCATATAGTTTTATCAAACCTTAGTCCTCCTAAATCTAATTTGTTTCTCTTAAAATTTTGATAACCTCAAGTTCTGTCTCCCCCAGAGAAATAAAATCTTCCTTTTGAATTACAATAGGCTTCTGTATCTTCTTTCCGTTTAAAAACGTATGATTCTTTGAGCCTTCATCTCTAAGGTACAGTTTATCGTCACTTCTCACAATTGCACAATGAACTTTAGAAATCCGCCTGTCATCCGGAATGGATAAAAATTCCTCAAAAGCTACTTCTTTTGTTGTTCTGCCAATTCCAAGATTGTCATAGAAAATATAAGTATATTGTTCTCCTGTATCCGCATCTTCCAAAATAATCTTCCAACGCCTCTTCTTTCCTGACGGGCGCCTGGAGCCCGACTCCCTGCCGCCGGAATAAGCCTGCTGTGCACCGGATCTTTTGCTCTTTTTAGGCCGTCTGCCCTCTTCATAATCATCACCGTAGTCATCATCCTCTGTGTCACGCTCTTCATCAAGCTTATATTTTCTGTATTCTTTTCTCTCTTTTACTATGGTTACTATCGTCACAGCAATGGTGACTAAAATTAAAGCGGCCAAGCCTATAAGAATAATCCAGTACATCATTTGCATATCAACTCCTTCAGGAATTAATATTACTATATTTTCCCGGTTCAGGCAAGCTCTTTAACTACAGCTTACCATTATTCTCTTTCTCATCCTCTGGCAGAATTTTATAGTGTCCACCCGGTTCTGTCAATTTCATTATTTAAATCCCAGATGTTCTTCCAGCTTTCTGCTCCCGGCCATAAAAATACTTTACCTTTTATCAGCCGGTCATTTCTATCTGCCTGACGAATAATCTCCATCTCCTCATCAGTGAGCGGATCCTCCGTCACTGCTGCAAGATTGCTGCAATATTCAGTTTGTTTCACAGAAAACGGCACTGGTATGTGCCCCCTTTGTACTGCCCATTTTATACAGACTAATGCAGGATGAATTCCGTGGTTTTTTCCTATTTTAACTAATTCTGGCATTTCCATCACAGCAGTATCCCCGGCTTCTGTATCCCGCTTGGGCCTTTCGGCTGAGCCTAATGGTGAATATGCTATCGGAACAATACCTTTACTTCTGCAATATTCAAACATTTCCCATTGCTGAAATGCGGGATGGATTTCTATTTCGTTAAAAGCAGGCATAATCCTGCACAATGGCAGCATTTCATCTAACTTGGGGATTGTCATATTAGAAACACCTATATGACGGACAAGCCCCATATCTGCCAGCCTTTCCATCTGCTTCCATGTCTCCATAAATTCTTCAATAAAAAAAGGCCGGGCATTAGGGTTCCGATCGTTTACTCCTGCTCCCTGAGCATGGCCATTTGGAAACGGCCAATGAACTAAATAGGCATCCAGGTAATCCAGCTGCAGATCCTTAAGTGTCTTAGATACAGCAACTAGTACATCTCCTTTCCCATGCATGTCATTCCACACCTTTGACAGTATATACAAGTCTTTTCGTTTTACAATTCCTTCGTTTATAACTCTTGAATAAACATTTCCTATATCCTGTTCATTGCCGTATGCGGCGGCACCATCGAAAAATCGGTATCCTGTCTTGATTGCATTATACACCGCAGTTGAAACCTCTTCCGGTGTATACTTATCATTTCCGAATGTGCCCATCCCGATGGCCGGAATAAAATCTCCATTTGCCAATTTGATCTGAGGTATCTGATCTGCATTGATCGTCTTCATACTGTTCTCCTCCCTGGTATATTATGATGTAGGGATCAAAAGGTATTTTGCCCCCTGATACCTACGGATTGCTCCGCACTTTGTGCTCCCGCAATCCTAAAAACATTCGAAATCCGCCCTACTCGGGCTACTTTCTCATGTTTTGCGGGTCCCAAAGTCATGCTTTTTCATGCAAGCATGAAACGCATGACCTTTTGACCCTGGTATCATATTATCACTATACTTAAATGTGAAGCGGCATTCGAGTCTCTTTTTATCGGACTCGAATGCCGGGTTTCCCAGAATATTTAGAATTTCCTACAATCTCTTTAATAGCTCTTCTCTTTCCTTTTCATAACCTGGCTTGCCTAAAAGAGCAAACATATTCTTCTTATAGCTCTCTACACCTGGCTGATTAAATGGATTAACGCCGAGTAAATATCCACTTACGCCAATTGCAAATTCAAAGAAGTAAAACAGCTGTCCCAGATAAAACTCTGTCTGCTCCGGAACTGTCACCATCAGATTCGGTACATTGCCGTCTGTATGGGCCAGAATCGTTCCGTTCATTGCACTTTTATTGATAAAATCTACCGTCTTTCCTGTCAGGTAATTCAAGCCGTCCAGGTCAACCGGTTCTTCATTGATAATAATTTCTTCTTTGGAAGTTTCTACATTCAGAACTGTCTCAAACAAAATTCTGTTTCCATCCTGGATGAACTGTCCCATGGAGTGCAAATCGGTCGTCAAATCTACGGATGCCGGGAAGATACCCCGCTGGTCTTTGCCTTCGCTTTCTCCACATAACTGTTTCCACCATTCAGATACATAATGCAGGCTTGGCTCATAATTAGCCAGAACTTCCACTGTCTTGCCTTTCCTCAACAGGATATTGCGAACTGCCGCATACTGCAGAGCCCCGTTTTGTGCGAAATTATTTCCCAGTGCCTCTTTTCTTGCTGCCTGAGCACCTTCCATCAGTTTTGTGATGTCTGCGCCGCTCACTGCGATCGGAAGAAGTCCCACCGCTGTCAGTACGGAGAAACGTCCTCCCACATCATCGGGCACTACAAAAGCTTCATATCCTTCTTCTGTGGCAAGATTTTTCAAAGCTCCTTTTTCTTTATCGGTCGTGGCATAAATTCTCTTTGCCGCTCCTTCTTTTCCATATTTTCTTTCCAATATTTCTTTAAACACGCGGAAGGCAATCGCCGGCTCTGTTGTAGTTCCCGATTTGGAAATCATATTGATGGAAAAATCTCTGTCTCCTACTACATCTATTAAATCCTTTATATATGTACTGCTGATGCTGTTTCCTACATAGTAAATCTCCGGAGATTTTCTGATTTTTTTAGAAACAACATTTGCAAACGAGTGTCCGAGAAAATCAATTGCTGCCCTGGCTCCCAGATAAGAACCGCCTATGCCGATTACCAGCAGTACCTCTGAATCACTGCGGATTTGCTCTGCCGCTTTCTTAATGCGCCCGAATTCTTCTTTATCATAATCAACCGGAAGGTCAATCCATCCAAGGAAGTCATTCCCCGCTCCTGTCTTTGCGACAAGCCTGTCCTTTGCCTGAGCTGCCAGTTCACTCATATATTCCATCTCATGCTCCTGGATAAAACTACTTGCCTTTGAATAATCAAATATAACTTTGTTAGCCATTGTTTACCCTTCCTCTCTATCCGTATTTTAATAATAATTTTACCAAATATATCTCATGTAATCAAGCTAAAAACTCCTCTAAAATTTGGCGTATTGCCTCTTCTTTCAGTGCGGGCTGCTCATTATCCTCCAGTTTTTCTTTTAGAGCAGCCCCACGGCTTTGTCTTACCCTTTCCTCCTTTTCCACTCTCCTTGGCTCGCCCTCTATGTTAATGGACAATTCCGGTTCTTCTCTTGGTGCGGCTTTTTTCTGCACTGCATCCTTTTGCACCGCCGCCCTCGATGTACCTGCCCCTTCCGGGCTTATCACATCAATATTATCTCTCTCCGTCTGCTTCGCCTTTTTATAGCGGTGTGCACACACATTTTCCAAATAGTCCACCATGTAATTCTTCGCGGCTTTTATTTTATAGCCTTCATCGGATAACTGACTGATAACAAATAATGCAATCATCTCTGCTGCCCCCGCTCCGATATATTGGTACATTCTTTCACTGAATCCGCTTACAATATAGCTGCTCAAACCTCCAAATGCAGCCAGGGCACCGGAGAACCATATACTCTGTATCTCCAACTGTTTCCATGTGTGAATCCTAAGGAGAAACCCCCGGTATTCATATATGTATTTTTCTACAAACGCTTCTACATTATCTACGGTATCATGTATCATACATGCGTGTTCATACTTCGCCCGCACAAGCTTCATCAGTTTGTGTGTACTCTTTGACATGTTACCCGCTGCCGTTATCATGCGGCGAAGAGTAATCTGGTTCACAATTTTTCCAAGAACCCCGATGACACCTACGACAATCATTAGATAAAAAATGGCGTTAGTGTCTGCTACTAAAGTTTTCAACATAATAAGACCTCCTGTTTTATGGTTGTGCCACAACTTCCACTTTTTGTGTGAACTTATTATAGTCCAATTTTTGATGTTCTGCCTCAAAAACCGTTCTACATAATTCGTCATTGCTTCTTGATTTTAACAGAAAACCGGCATATCTCAGGGTTCAGAATCATAAAATGAAAAGCAGGCTTTAGTCCCTCAATTTAGCAAAACATTTAAGACTTCATCTCATATATGAGCCTTGAGAAAACCCTTGTCATTTTATAAGATAACTGCTCGAAAAATAAGGTGAAAAAATATGTACTGGATTTTTCCGTTACCTTTTGCTATAATTTTTATGTTCTATTTGTGATAGAGCTTAGTACGCGGGCCAGTGCACTAGTGTACGGGACAACGCACTAGTAACTCAAACAATCCGGATTTTTGCAGGAGGTTTATGAAATGCAATATAAAACAAAAGGAGTCTGTTCTCAAATGATAAACTTTGAGATCGATGATAATAAAGTAAGAAATGTAGAATTCATCGGAGGCTGCAGCGGCAATCTCCAGGGTATTGCCCATCTTATAGAAGGGATGGATGTAGATGAGGCTATTTCTAGAATCGAAGGCATACAGTGCGGGTACAAAGAGACATCCTGCCCGGACCAACTGGCAAAAGCATTAAAAATGGCAACCGGAAAATAATCCGATTACCATTTTTCGCCTTGAGCACCTGAAGCAACCGCCAAATGCAGTACATTAAAAAATTGTGGGTTTTTTCAGTACAGGTCTTTTCTATAATTTATTTGGTTTATAGTTTCTCCTGCTATGTAGCGCACCAGCGGTAGCTCCTTCAGATGCTCAAAGTGAAAATTTATTGAAAAAACAATAAATACTATTTTATATAGATTCCATTAGTAACTGAAAAAGTTTCGTCATAGGGCTGAGCATCGTCCATTCCGCCAACATGTGAAGCCCGAACTCTATAATAATAGCCTCTGTCCACCTTCAACTGTTTACTGGTGGCCACATAATATGTGTCATAAGCCTCTGCCTGTTCGAAATAAACCTGTCCCCAATTCCCCTCCTTTTCATCGTATTGATCCACGTACATCACTACTGAAAGATAATCAAGGTCAGTATTTCCGGTTGTTGCAGCATAGACATATACCTTACCTACACCAGCATTTGTAACAGAGCACTCTCCATCCATTAAATAAACTCCCTGGGGAGATATTCCCCCACTAGTACTTCCTGTGGATTTATCCTCTGTAGTTAAATAAGATCCATCCACCTGAATATCATCATTATAACCTGATGCCCTGACATCCATTAATGATGTGGCAAACATACCAAAAATCACTGCCAGGGTGCACAGAATTGATGGGATTTTTCTCTTCATCACTTTTCTCCTTTGTATTTGTTCACTAATTAAACAATTGTATCCTTAATAACTTACGCGCTTTTGTTAAAATAGATAATATTTTTAAGTATTTTGACAAAATCCTTTCTATCCATTACACCTTTTAATTGATAATTAACACCTTTATAAGAGAAATTTGTCACAAATCTGCTTTCTTCAGACTCCTTCATCTCATACTCTTCCACCGTCAAAGTTTCTATGTCCGTCTCAACAGTAAATTTACCTTCCAATTTATCTTCTTTCTTTTGACCAAAGGATGAATCTGCATCATTTAAATATATTGTGTACCGTATGATCTGTCCATTATATCTGTAAAACAGACGTGCGCTTTTCTGCTCCTCATCAATATTTATATTTTGAAACTTCATGCCTTTTGGCATATAACCGAAACGGACTGTCACTACCCCCAGCTTCTTTCTAATCTCCGCATAAGCACTTACCTCCTTCTCATCCTCAGTATTCTGTTTCTCCATATCTTTTACATCTATAGTCTGTGTGTCTTGCTTTCCTGCCCATTTGTCTAACAGGGTCTTCAGATATGATTTACTTCCCACACTGGTCATACTGAGCCCAGCCACTAAAACCAGAACTGCCGCAAGAGCAACTAGAAGCCGCTTTTTACGGGGCATGTGAAATGTTCTGCTTTTCGTTCCTCCATTACTGTCATTAAGATGTTTATGATACTTTTTATTTACCTCTTCCAGCTTTATCTCATCATTTTTCTTGTTCAGTAATTTCCGGTCAAGGCTTAAAGCCCCCCTTTCTTTCTCGGACAGAAGTCCTTCAGCGTTATGATTTGTGCCACAGGCAATATCAGAAGCAGGCTCTAACAATATTTCGAATGCACTTTTTTCGGTATTAGGCTTCTTCACGTATTTTTTCTTATATTCCTTTATCCGGAGAAAAAGTTGATTTTCCATCTTTTCAGACACTTTTACATTTTTAAGAGCAGGATTACCAGCAATTTCTTTTTCTATTTTCCTGGCATCCTTCTTTACTTCTTCCTGCAGTGACAGTTTTACATTATGTTCCATTGGTATTCCTCTTGTTTGAGCATTATTACTTTTTCTTGACATTTTATTAAATAAGTTTAATATAAAATGGTGTAGGGGTCAAAAGGTATTTTATTCATTACCGTAAGCCTTAAATATATAAACATTCAAATCTGGAGGTTTTCATTATGAAACGAATCATCCTTACCGGCGGAGGGACAGCCGGGCATGTTACCCCCAACATAGCACTCATTCCCCGATTAAAAGAACTGGGGTATGATATTCAATATATAGGATCTTATAAAGGAATCGAGAAAGAACTGATTGAACCTTTCGATATTCCTTATCATGGTATCTCTTCCGGCAAGCTCCGCCGTTATTTCAGTGTACAAAATTTTACAGATCCATTCCGTGTAATAAAAGGCTTCAGTGAGGCTCATTCTATCATTAAACAATTGAAGCCCGACGTTATTTTTTCTAAGGGAGGCTTCGTATCTGTTCCTGTAGTACTGGCCGGCAAGCGCTGCAAGGTTCCAACTGTTATACATGAATCCGATATGACCCCGGGACTGGCCAATAAAATTGCAATTCCATCTGCAACCAGAATTTGCTGCAACTTTCCCGAAACCCTCGACTCGCTTCCGAAGGAGAAGTCCGTTTTAACCGGCTCACCTATCCGTCAGGAACTGCTGTCCGGGAATAAGATTGCCGCCATGGATCTGTGCGGATTTTCTGCAGATAAACCAGTTGTCCTCGTTATTGGAGGAAGCCTTGGATCTGTAGCTGTGAATAATGCCGTCCGCCTGGCGCTTCCCGAACTTTTAGAGTGCTTCCAGATAGTCCACCTCTGCGGCAGGGACAAGGTTGATGATACTCTAACCAGTATGAAGGGCTACAAACAATTCGAATATATCAAAAATGAGCTTCGTGATATATTCGCACTGGCAGATATCGTAATTTCAAGGGCCGGTGCCAATGCCATCTGTGAACTGCTCGCTTTGAGAAAACCAAATCTTCTAATTCCTCTCTCCGCGCACGCAAGCCGGGGTGATCAAATTCTAAATGCCCGTTCCTTTGAACGGCAAGGCTTCAGCATGGTGCTGGAAGAAGAAGATCTCACAAAAGAGGCACTACTTGAATCAGTACAAAGTCTTTATGACAATCGTGCATCGTACATGGATGCAATGCGGGACTCAAGACAGCAGGACTCTATCGATACAATTACAGGACTTATAGAAGAAATACGTTCGAAGTAATTGTCGAGTTACAGCATATTCAGGAAAAGCGGGTGGTCATCTTAGCACCCGCTTTCTTACAATTGGTTCAGCTCATCATACTCTACATCGAACGTCTTTTTTATCCATTTCTTGGCTCTATGCAGTATGCTGTGCAGCACCTCAATACGTATTCCCATTTCTTCTGCTACTTTTGCCTGAGGAATCTCAAGAAAATATACCAGCGAAATCGCCTCATACCATCTGGGATTTTTTTCAAGCAATGCTGCAAATATACGCCCATGCAATTCTGAACGGTCAAGCTCATTTATTCCTTTCAAAAACTCACTTTCAGCACTTTCTACTGTTTTCAGGATAAAACTTTCTTCCGCAATTCCTTCATGCAATATCTCGCGATTTGCCTTCTTTTTGTAATTCAATGCATAATTTTTAGCAGTTGTATATAACCACGACTTCACATTGCTGTGATTCATATTATCGTAATAAATATATAATTGTAGAAATGTATTTTGAGCAATATCTTCTGCTATATCATAATTGCCTGAATATGTATACGCTGCTTTAAGGACGAGATTTTTATATGCTTCATAAATCTCATCAAATTCACAATTCTCAGTCAACATCTTATCCTCAGTTACTGGCTGAACCCGTTCAATATTTCTTCTTTGTCTTCTTCTAGAAGCTTGCCCATCTTCCATCCCAGTCCTACTTCATCGCCCTTGTATCTTGGAATCAGGTGCATATGAAAATGATATACAGTCTGTCCCGCAGCCTCTTCATTATTTTGTACAATATTATAACCGTCACATCCCAATACATCTTTAAGCCTGATTACCACTTTTTTCGCCAACACCATTGCTTTAGCTGCCATTTCTTCATCCAAGTCATATAAATTTCGGTAATGTTCTTTTGGAATAATCAATGCATGTCCTTTTGAAGCAGGGCTGACATCCAAAATAACCCGAAAGTCTTCATCCTCGTAAAGCGTTGCAGATGGAATATCTCCTGATGCCAACTTACAAAAAATACAATTTTCATCTTTCATAACGTTTTCTATTCCTCCCTTATAAGGTGCTCTAATGGTAGTATAGACTATTTTTACCAAATTGAAAAGAACTTTTGTTAAAGGCATGACAAGATAGCATTTAGGATATCACCTATTCATGGATTTTGATATTTGCTGTCGAAAATTGTCTGTCTGATTTTATTGAACAAAGGGCACTGTCGTGCTAGACTACAAGTACATCATACAAAAGGAGGTAAACCATTTGTTACATAACATTGACATCAATAAAATGAATACACTTACAGAAGAAAATTCCGATGCAAAACAAATTATCGGTCAGTTATTGGAAAATCATCATAGAATAGTGTCGACAATTGCACACGAGATCCGGAACCCACTTACGCTGGTTTCCTCATCGTTGCAGGTCACGGAACTCCAGCATCCCGAAGTGAAAGAATTTCCCCATTGGAAGCAGACCATTGAAGATGTTGAATTCATATGTCAGCTTTTGAATGAACTTTCCGCTTTCAACAATGGAGAGGTTCTGAATTACTCTGTGTTCTCCATTGAACGGCTCCTCAAAAACATCGCAGTTTCATTTGCAATTTCTTTAGATAGTGAAGTTTCTGATATCGAATTCTCCTCTTCCATCCCTTCTAACCTTGGTGACTATACCGGTGATAAAGTTAAACTGGAACAGGTCTTTTTAAACCTGCTTTACAATGCCAGGGAATCTATTTGCGGCAAAGGTCAGATTTATTTTTCAGCCAGCCGCTCCGAAGATTTCCTGGTCATTCAATGTGAAGACAGCGGATGTGGTATTTCTGATGAGGTTATTGATTATATCTTTGAGCCATTTAAAACTTATAAAGCTGGAGGTACCGGACTTGGGTTATCACTCTCGAAAAAAATTGTTGAATCACACGGAGGCTCCATCTCTGTCGATTCAAAGGTGGATCAGGGATCCATATTTACTATCAAGCTGCCGATATAAATGCATATATAGTACCTGATACTAAACTGCCGATATAGGAGTCTGGTATTTCCTGTGATATAAGATAACTGCAGCTGCAAAACCACAGACAAGTCCTCCTATATGGGCAGCATTATCTACCCCTGAACTTGTAACTCCAAAATACAGACTTAAGGCTACCATAAACAATATTCCCCGTCTGGTCAGACGCCCCGCCCTCCCATGGTTCTTAATCACTACCCACAAAAGTGCTCCCATGAGACCAAAAATTGCTCCTGAAGCGCCTGCAGAAACCACCGCAGCCCCTGCCCTGTCATTTAGCCAGAATGAGAACAGATTCCCCCCCAAACCAGCAGCAAAGTAAATAAGCAGAAATTTAAGTTTGCCTGTTTCCAGCTCAAGATTCCATCCCAGTGCCCCCAGGAGAACCATGTTATTTAATAAATGGTTGATTCCAAAGTGTAAGAACAGGCTGGTAAACAGTCTGTAATACTGGTGTCCTTCTGATATATACGGCCCATATGCCGCACCATGATTCAACATGAATAAAGTATTTTCTGTATCCCCTAAAAAAGAAAATGCCAGAAATACAATAACATTTGCTGCAATCAATCCTACTGTGCATACTGCTTTTTTGTCCTGGTTCAAAACGGTACCTCTTTTCATATTGATATTCTAACCAAGTATACCATATGGGACATCGACAGTTCAATATGTATCCTCCTCCGTTATCAAGTCCTTCCAGCTTCCCCATCTCAACTTTTTAGACTTTGCCCCGGTCCTTTTTCGAAAATTCCGCCAGGCCCCCATTTCACGGATAGTCTCGGAATCCCCCGATGGTTCATATTCTTCCTCATTGATAGAAAATATATTCTCCTCCGGAAGTCCCTCCTGTTCCTCTTTCATTTCTTCATTTGTTTCAGAGACTTCGCTTCCTCGTCTTTTTTTCTCATGAATTCTGTATTCATTCATTATTCTTTCCAAATCATAGTTTTCCTGCAAAGTGGCTTTGTGGAGTTCATATGCCAGCAAAATCCCCTCTACTTCTTCGTAATCCAGCTTCTTAACAAAGTATTCTGTCATTATATGAAACGCTTCCCCTAATGGCTTCCTTCTTCCCGGAAGGTAACAGAAAAACCAATTATCCTCCCTAAAGAACACAAACTCCGGGTACAGTAACAACCCATCTGGATTCAGCATATAGCTCCCCAACAGCTTTACAACCTCTATCAGACGATTTACAAATATCAGCATATCGTCCTTTCTGATTACAGAAGTCTCAAACATTGTTTTCATTGATACCATGCCGGTCACTACATAGCTGTATCTGCTTTTTCCATTTATTCCGCATCCTGTTACCTCCAGCAGGCCGGAGATTTTATTTTCCTTCATCATATGTATCTGGTAATCCTCTTCATAAAGTTTTGATAAATCAACATGCAGTAATACCCTGTTTAATTCTTTTTCATATCCCGTTTTCATTCTTTTTCCTTTTCTTGTTCTGTCAGAGAATCCAGCAGTTGTTTCCTTCTAATGTCCTTCTCTGGTTCGGGAATGACCGCTTTTTGTACCACCGAAACCCGCATCCGCCCTTTTCCCGCCTGAGCCGTGACCGCCATGTCTCCCTTGTTTTTGCTAACCTCAATTCCCGTTAAATGAAGGAAAATCAGTTTTCCCTTCACCCGCTCTCTGTAAAAACTGTGAAGATCTGCTTTATTTTCCTCTTTCTGTCTTTCCATCTGGGCCCCTAATATCGCTGTTTCTCCTGCGGCGCCAATTAAAACATTTTTGTCATGATAATAAAATACGGTGTAAATAGTTAATAAAAGCAACAGTATCACCGTCGGCAGGACATAAGCCATCTCTACTGTGATGCTCGCTTTTAACTTTATATTCCTGTTCAATTTGTCAACTCCCTCCAGACCAGAGCCAAATGCAATAGGAGACCAGTAAAAACGGCAGAAAAGGATAACCCGCCCTTTTATTTATCCCCCTATATATCAAAAATGCAGCCGCAAAGAAAGAGGATAATAAAAATGCACCTATCAGTACCCCCAGAAGGCTCCAAAAACCAAGAAAAATTCCCATTGCCAAAATTACCAGGCTGTCGCCGTATCCCAATGCCTCCTCCGTCGCCTTGCTGATAACCAAAAACACCACACCAACTACTGCACCTCCCAGTACTACGATTAACGGTATTTCTGGCTGCCATATCCTCACTGCAGCAAAAACTGTCCCCCCCACCGTCACCAGCCAAACCGGTATTCTCTGTATTCGTATATCTATAATAGAGAGTATCGCCAAATACACTCCATACCCTATATGAATCAACTCGTTTATTCCCATAGCCTCCTCCCCTGTCTGTCACATTTATTTTGAGCATCTGCTGCAGCCCGCTCTTATTCCTGTTTCCGATTTCTTCACGGCATATATTGTCCGCTTTAATCCACTGCAGCTTAATGAGTTATGGTACTTTCCACCTGTAGTGGTAATATATACGCCTGCAAAGCTATCTCCATGAACACACTTTTCACATTTATAATATTTTCCGCCGCCTTCATTGCGCATCCCGGAAAGTTCACTGTAGGGAACAAACTGAATGGATAACTGCAGATAAGAGCACTGGTAATCCTCATGGTAGACTAATCCTGTGTCTGTTATGTATACAATCTTCCCCTCCTCCTGGTTCCCGTCTCTCTTTGAATACCCGGTCCATGCTTTAACCTTCATCTCATCCTGAAACTTGGCAGTGAGATTAGTAAATTCCGGAAAGGGAAGACGTATTGAATACTCCACAACTGCATAAATTTCTCCACTCAAAGGGGACATGTATGTTTTGGCACAGCTAAGCCCCGAGCTGCCCCCTGAAAGTATACTTTTATCCATTCTACCGGCTCCCACCGACTCCACAATGTCCCGTTCAAACTTTATGACATTCACTGCCGGGAACATTACCGTCTCCTCTGCTGCTCTCTTTGCCGCACTTTGCATTCCCTGTTTTATACTTGTCCGTATAGCCTGTATTTCCAGCAAATAGACTAAGCTTAAAACGGCAAATAGGAAAATCGGAATAACCAACGCTGCTTCTACAGTTACACTTGCTTTTGAGCCCAATACAGATGCCCTTTCCTTATTTGAGTTGGATGGGGTTTTATTTGATTGTGACATCGCAGTTTTTCCTTTCTTAATATTTTTTGCAGTTATTCAGGATGGCAGAAATATTCACGAACAGCCCGTGCAAGCTCGCTTGTTAAGGACCGTTTGTGGATATTTCTATCCGGCGCTTAGCCGAAGCGAGATGAAGCAAAGCTGATTCGAGCTTACCCTCCTGAATATCTTCCTGTCGGAAGGGATGACTGACAGGATTAGAAGAAAGGGCATCTATATTGGACTCAAAAGCTTTTCTAGTCTCTTATTCGTACCCAAAATATACCGGAAATTGGTACGTAAGACCCCTGCGGATCTCTGCCGTATTTTGCAGTCTCAGCTTTACAACACAGGAATCCACACAAAATGTATCCTTTTTCTCTTCCGTTCTCATGTTCTGCTCCACCCTGTCCAATGCTTTTACAGTCAACTCATCATCATTTTCTAAAAACAGAAGAGCTCTCAGGTAATCCTCGTAAGTAATTCCCTCCTCTGCATTCATTCCGTCCTGCATATCTTCTTCAGTACCTAGTGTTGTCAGTGAAGAAAGGGATAACTGCCAGTTTTCATTACTTTTCATCAATGCAGCCTTTTTGCCCGACAAAAGGCTGCGCAAATCCACTACACTCTCTCCGAAAGCCCACGCTGCCAGCAAGGCCTGCTTTACAACCGCTGATACTGCCGGCAGGCCTGCCAGTGTTGACAGCGTTAGCGCCAATGCTTCCGCTTCAGCTTGTTTTTTAGTATCGGACTGGAGATATAGGTAGTTTATTCCAAACCGGATGGCAAGCAACTTTTTTATTACCATTTCCAAGTTTTCTGCATCTGAAGCTTTCCGGCCTATCATATATTCCAGTTCATAGGAAAGGCTTCTGTTTTCTCCTTTTATATCTGTTGCATTACTAAATTTCTTTAAAAGGTATTCCTGAAACAATAGACGTTCCTCTATGCCATTCATTCCCTGCCGCACATAAAAACTTCCTCTTCCCCTTCTCAAGTTTCTGCCGCTGGCCTGTTCTTCGGGGATAATCTCCCGGGCAGACAAATGAAATTCTTCCGGGAGCACCAGCTCCAGAATGCTGGATTGCTTCAATTCCTCCACCAGAGGAAGAGGATTGTCCTCCTCTGGAAGTATAATTTGATTCTCTTTTACAAAATCGTCCAGTTCTCTATTGACAGTTTGATCTCTCTGACTTGCTTCTTCCCCCTGCAGTTCCTGCTCTTCCCAAATATCGGTTTTTCCCACCAGTTCGCGGACGGCTGAAATACCATATGCCTGTTCCATATATTGCAAAGCCTGCTCCTTAAAGGCGTGTCCTTTCTGGTCAGATAGATACTGGATACCCTGAATATTATGCTCCATGCCGGCAGTGCCGTAATAATACATATGATCCAGCAAGTTCTGCTCATTAGAAGAACATGTTCCATAACTGCAGTCAATAGCCAGAATTTCATAGTTCTTCAATAATTCATTTTGATATTCGCCAAATATGGAAAATATTGCGTTATCCGCGATCAGCCGCTTTTGATTTTTTGACACTTGTACTACTGTGCTTTCAAGCATCGCGGCCATAAAGGAAATGAGAAGAACAAAAACAAGACTTAGAAAGGCTGTAATTTCGCCCCGCTGCAAACTAAATGCCTGCACTTTCACTGGTGATTTTTTCAAAAATGGAGTTTACGAGACTAATTAGCTGTGTTTTAAATATCAAGATAAGGGCAATAATAACGACTAAAATTAAAATCATCTCAACAACTGAAAGTCCCGCGTCATCTTTTAATAAATGCTCTATATAAAACAATTTTTCTCTTACTTTGTTTCCAAAACCTTTCATATGTCCTTAGTTCCTCCTTTTGTCTCTCAGTTTTCTGCTGCTCCTTTAAAGTTCTGCCTAAATCTGTATAGTTAAAAACGCAGGCACAACAATAATTATCAATACAATTGCCAACATCATGAACATGGGGCCCAGCAATTTTGTTCCCGCTTCCTCTCCTTTTTTACGTGCCTGCTTTTTTCTTTCTTCAAAGGCCTCCGCCGCCTCTCTCCTAAGCAAATCACTCATCCCCTTTGTTCCTTTTCTCAGATTTTGAGATAATAGGGCGCCAAATTTACGGTAGGAGGGCAGCTGGCACCTGCTGCCGAATCTTTCATAACATTCCCTCTCTGAAACACCGCCCTGTATCTCATGCATGGTATACAGCATTTCTTCGTAAGCTGCATGAATCTTCTTTTCTTCTCTCTGCTTTTCATATTCCTGAACCATTTTGAACCAGGCCTTCCGCACTGTCATCCCTGCCCCAAGAAAAAGGGTAAACTGGCTGACAAGCTGAGGATAATCAGATTCTAATTGTTTTTGCCTAGCCTCTTTTCTTTGTTTTTCTTTCTGACGCTCTAAAATATAAATGGCACCGGATGCTACGATCCCCAAAACAAATAGACCTAATGCACGGGAATCACCGGCATATCTCCATGAAACTGGTTTTTCATCCAACTTGTCAGGAAGTATGAGATACGCATCCTCCCTGGTACTTTCCTCCTGTTTCTTAATCTGCTGATTCAGATTTTGGAGTTCCTTTTCCTTTACATTTAATTTGGGTGGGTAAATATTAGCATAAAAGGTATGTACTGCCTCTTCATCTTTGCAGGAAAGCAGGGCGCGGAGTTCAACCGGTGTTCCTTCCTCCTGCAAATGTTCTCTCTGCAGCTCACCCATGATATTTACCACATCGTAATTATCAGTTTCCCAGGCAACAGTAATACCGGAATCCGGAATCTTATCTATCAGATTCAAATCATATCTGACTTCATCCAGGCTGGTGTTTTCTCCCAATATTAAATTTTCTAACCGGGCTGCACCTTTCTTAAAAATTTCGGGCAGCTGTTCCTCACTATACTGCTGTTCTCCCACTGTCACAGTAAGAGGCTCTCTCTCTTTTTCCAGGCAAACCTCCAGGTCTATAGCTTTATCTCCCGCCCCATAGGTGCCTCGTTCGAGAACATACTTTCCCTCCTTGTTCTTTTGCGGTGTATTGTTGTTGTCTGCAAAGAACACTAGCACCGCTAACACACTTACCGATAAAAAAACCACACTCATTCTTCTATATACAGAATTCCACATATCCAAACTCATACCTCAATTTCCACCAGGCTTTTTCCTATTTTATATGCCGCCCCGTAAATTCCCAGGCAGCAGCTCATCAGTCCCACACCCAACGGATTTTTGTAAAGTACTTCCATAAATTCAGGAAAGGCAAGACGCATGTACAATAAAATTCCAAATGGAATGACACACATAACTTTAAATTCCATTTTTTTTGCCGCCAATAGTGTTTGTATTTCTTTCTCCACTTCAATCTTTTCACTGATATCTTTCACTGCATTTCTAATAATTGTGATACTGTCACCGCCCGTACGTTTGGCTGCTGCAAACACAGTTACAAAATTGCGGACATCTTCCTGATTGACTCTGTCAGCAAATTCATTCAATACCTGTTCCACCGTCTGATTCATGTCAAGCTGATGAATCATCCTTGCAAATTCCTTTCTGATTCTGGTATCTTTCCTGAAAAGAGGTTTTATATCCTTTGCTGTCTCACGTACCGCATTCTCCACGGAGTATCCCACATTCAGTGCTGAGGCCAACGCTTGTATGCTTTCTTTAAACTGCTCTCTGAATTCTGCTTCCTTTACCCTGCATCTGTCCTTCTGCCATGCCCGCAGATAATAACAAAGAGTAGGCAAAACCAGCAAACCAGCTGTCCATGTATCATAAAATAAATATGCCGCCGTCGCCATCAGAGCTGTCCCTTTCACAGCTGCAAATGCATATTCCTCAGGCCGTATATCCTGCTGCCAGCAGTTTTTCCCTATGAACCAGTTCTTCCACTTTCATAAGCTTTCCTTGAATTTCCCCATTTCCCGTTCCCTCCTCTCTAAATTCATACAATGTCTGAGTCCGCACCTTTCCCTCCTCATATCCCACCACCTCTGCTATCTCCAGCACCTTTCTGCTCTTATCTCTTAAACGCCCCAGGTGGATAATAATGTCAATTGCCGATGCAATCTGTCTCTGAATGGCAGCAAGGGGCATATCTATTCCCATCATCATCATAGTCTCCAGTCTGTGCAGCATGTCCGTTGGATTGTTGGCATGGCCTGTAGACATAGATCCACTGTGCCCGTTGAGCATTGCAGAAGATATCATATCCACGGTCTCCTCACCTCTTACCTCTCCGACAAGAATTCTGTCAGGCCTCATTCTAAGTGCAGCTTTTATCAAATCCCGGATAGTCACGGCACCTTCCCCTTCCAGATTTACGTTTCTTGTCTCAAGCCTGACCAGATTAGGCACTTCTTTTATCTGAAGCTCCGCATTATCCTCGATGGTAATCAGCCGTTCATCTTTTGGAATATAATCAGATAAGGCATTTAAAAAGGTTGTCTTCCCTGCACCTGTTCCACCGCTGACAAAAATGTTGTATTTGGCACGGACTAACACTTCCAGAAACTCCGCTGCCTCGGCACTGATACTCCCCCATGAAATCAACTGTTCCATCGTTACTTTTTCCCGGGGGAACTTTCTGATTGTCATAATAGGGCCGTTTAGTGCCACGGGCTTCAGCACCACGTTCACACGGGAACCATCTTCGAGCCTGGCATCTGCAATCGGTGACGCTTCATTGACATACCTATTTGTTCCCGCCACTACCTGCTGTATCACATCCTCCAGTCTGGCCGCTGACAAGAAATGCTTGTCTGATGGATAAACCCGCCCGTCTTTTTCAAGGAATATATTATCCGTCCCATTAACCATAATCTCCGTAATGTCTTCATCCTCAATTAAATCCTGCAGGATATCAAGTTTTCTAAACGCATTGAATAACTCCTTACTCAGATGTATCTTTTCCTGGAGAGGCATATACTTTTGTTCACTAGCTTCATTTAAGACCACATGTATCAGCTCCAGAAGTTCCTCGTCCTCCATCTCATGCTCCATGTCCATTTGCCGCAGTACTTTATCATACATTTCTTCCAGCCTGTTTATGTGTCCTCACCTGCCCTTACCTCAATCTTTTTCTGTATCGTATGCTCCAATACATCCTCATACCCTGTCTGCCTTAAATTTCTGACATACTGCTTAAGCTTAGCCTGCGAAACCGGCTCCTCAATATATGGTGTATAGACGGTATAGCACCTTCTTAAAATTTCATACAAACCGTCGATACCATCCCCTAAGTCAAGAATTACCGTCCTATAGATGCAGTTTGCAAAAATCTCCTCAAAAAGATTTATCCATTCTTTCTCCTTCACAGACCTTAAGTCCTGTATTACAGGCATTGGGGAGATATAATCCAGGCCTTTAACCTGCCCGGCAATTGCACTGATTCTCAGTCCGAGGTTTCCCGTCTCCTGACGAATGTAGTATAGAAGATCACCCAGGTTCGCTTCCTCTTTCTCTGGAAAATAGTAACCGTCTCCCGAGTACTCTTCCAGATTCAGATACAGCACCGGACCGCTCTTTGCAAGATCCATCCCCAGATTAATAGCAAATTTTGTCTTGCCAACTCTGTGAATGGGAGAGTAAATCCCTATAAGCTGTCCTTTGGTAGTGTTGATGCTTTTTCTTATCAGTGCTTCTCCGGCACTCACTGTCTCTTCCAGAATACTTCCCAGAATCATGTCGGAAGACTGATACTTGTATATGCCTTTTTCTCCGGGCAACAGTTCTCTCTCACCGCCTTTCACAAGCACATAGCGCTTGTCCGCCTCAATCAGCCGTCGCTCTTGTGCAGGATAATCTTCGCCAAGAAGCATAATATGGACAGTCTTTTGCTTTGAAAACTCCTTAAGCTGGTCCAATTCCTGAAACAAGTGCATCTGAAATCCCAATTCCCTGTGCATGCCTATGGCTTTCATAAGATTTTTGCCATATTCCTGCTCCACATCGCAAATCACAAAATTCTTTGGATGCAACCTATCCCTCCTGTTCATTTGTAAAATAAAACTTTGAAAATATTGCTGCGACCCTGCAGCATGATTCAATCATGATGGTCAAATCTAATATAACAATCCAACCCAAGAAACATCCGGCACCTGGAACCAGTGCCTGAATGAAACAGCAGTTTGAGTAACTACTGTATAAATCGTATTATAAATATAGATTTTAGAAATGTCTATACCAATTTCTAAATTTGCACTTTTTTGTAAAAACCTCACAAATTTTGGTAAAATAAAATACCATAGAGAAGACAGACTCCCGGAATTCCAAGGCCTCCCGCTGTCAAAAAGGATACCACGTTCAAACCTACACTCAATGTATCACTCCCATGAAGTAAATATTGATTGATCAAATAAATTAACCCCATTCCAAGAACAGCACGGATGACAAAATTTACAACCGTTGATGCCAATTTATTTTCCATACTCCTTCCCTCCAATCTGCATATATGACATACTATTCAAATTGGTTCAGGAATATTCCGCCTTCCCTGTAATTTACAGTTGTATTTGTATCTCTCTGTTTGTTCTTTGGTACCGATGATATCTGACCCCTGACGCATCCATCATCTTTTTCGATGCCACAACAGACGCTGTATCTGCATATTTATCACACTCAAATATAACTTCTTTTATTCCTGCCTGAATAATTGCCTTGGCACATTCATTGCAGGGAAACAGGGAAACATACAACTTTGCTCCTGCCAGGCTTCCCCCGTTATAGTTCAGGATAGCATTCAGTTCGCTGTGGGTGGAATATACATACTTGGTCTCCAACGAATCATCCCCTTCCCTGGCCCAGGGAAAATCATCATCCGAACATCCTATCGGAAAACCATTATATCCCATAGATAATATTTTATTATCCTGACTTACTATACAGCAGCCCACCTGTGTATTCGGATCTTTGGAGCGCATTCCTGACAGCTTCGCAACTCCCATAAAGTACTCGTCCCAAGACAGATAATCTTCTCGTTTACCTGACATATCTACCGGCTCCCTTCGTTTCTATTTTGTTCCGAAAATACGGTCACCGGCATCGCCAAGACCAGGAACAATATATTTATGCTCATTGAGACGTTCGTCAAGCGCTCCAATATAAAGGTCAACATCCGGATGCTCCTTTTGCATTCTTTCCACGCCTTCCGGTGCTGCAATAATGCATAGAAAACGTATTCTTTTCACACCTTTTTCTTTTAGCATCTGTATCGCGGCCGTACTGGAGCCGCCTGTTGCCAGCATGGGGTCTACCACAAATACCTCTCTCTCATCACAGTCTGCCGGGAGCTTACAGTAATACTCCACCGGTTCAAATGTCTCCGGGTCACGGTAAAGCCCTATATGCCCCACCTTTGCGGCAGGTATAAGGGATAACATTCCATCCACCATTCCAAGTCCGGCCCTTAAAATAGGTACTACCGCCAGTTTCTTTCCGGTCAGTTCTTTCCCGACTGTCTCACTTATCGGTGTCTTAATCTTCACATCCTGCAATTTCAGGTCCCGTGTTGCTTCAAAACACATCAGGCCTGCAATCTCTCCTACTACTTCACGAAATTCTTTTGTTCCAACCTCTTCGCTTCGGATGTAACTGATTTTGTGCTGAATCAATGGATGATCCATAATGTGTACTACTGACATCATTTTCCTCCTCTAGTAAATGAATTGAGTTTATTTGTTAATTTTTTTATTAACATGCAAATTATTTCATAGCATTCCCCATATGCTGTCAATGGTTGTCCATATGGATTCGGTATCTCGGTATTATCTTCTGTAAACTCATTTAAAGTATAAACATTTTTTATATTATCATACTCAGAGACAATTTTCCATTTCTGACTTTCATCCATTGTAAGAATCAGTGTATCTTCATCCAAATCTTCGTCTGAAAGGGCAACGGAAGAATACTCTTTCAAACTCATCTGACTGCTCTTTAGGATTGCTTCTATTTTTTGATTCACAGGCTCGGGAAAGAGTACCACAAGTCCGCGGGAATCTATCACATATTCCTGCTCCAGATCTTGATTTCTCAGAAGTTCCGCTGCCATAGGTCCTCTGCTTGTATCTGTGTTGCTCAGAAAAAGAATCCGGCGGTATTTCTGCTGCCTTGCAATAACAGATGCAGGAATTCTTAAGTGCCCTGCCGCCTTCTCAAGGCGGTTCATGATTGCACTGCCGATTCCCCGGGCTGCAAAGGATTCACTGTATATCTCCCCTACATCTTCCTCATCAAACTCCCGAAGCACCGCATAGAGATTCCTCGCAATCGTCTTATCATTGTCGCGGGTTCCGATATTCTTTACAATTCCGTGGGTATAATAAGCAAAAGTCTCATTTGTAGCAATGATACCTACTTCTTTTCCTTCTCGATAGGCGGCATAGGACAACTGCCGTATTGCAAGTATCTCCTCCCGAAGAGTACCTTCTACAATCATCATTTTAGCTTTTGGCGCATAATGACGATATTTCATGCCTGGAGCCTTTGGATGCTGATTACTTTCACTTCCGTAAATAGTCTCATCCACACTGACAGGCCCGACGACTTCCTCCAGCATGTCCGCTGTAATTGCACCTGGACGCAGTATCATAGGTGGAACAACAGTCATATCGACAATTGTAGACTCCAGTCCTATGTCAACACTCCCTCCATCCAGTATCATATCAATCTTCCCACCCAGATCTTCCTCCACGTGCTGTGCCGACGTGGGACTTGGCCGACCAGATGTATTGGCGCTGGGGGCAGAAACATATCCCCCCGCTGCCAGTATCAGTTCTCTTGCAATAGGGTCACTTGGCATACGCACGGCTACAGTCTCCAGCCCGCCTGTTGTTCCATAAGGGACAATTTTACTTTTTTCAAAAATCATCGTCAGCGGACCCGGCCAGAAATGAAATGCTAATTCCTCTGTCTCTGCCGGCATATTTACTGCTACTTCGTCCAGCGCCTGGACATCTGCAATGTGCACTATGAGAGGATTATCCGAAGGGCGCCCTTTCGCTGCATAAGTCTTCTTTGCCGCCGCTTCATCCAGAGCATTCGCTCCCAGTCCATAGACTGTTTCTGTCGGAAAAGCAACAAGACCGCCTCTTTTTAATAGCTCTCCTGCTTCCTCTATTATCTTTTCATCTATCTGATCTTTATCTACTTTTTTTATTATCGTTTTCATAGTTTTCATTATACCATTATTTATCCTAAAAAAAAACTCTCTTTGTAAAAATAACGCTCCACACCTCATGGGTACTCTTACTTTGACAAATAATTTTGGATTCCTTTGCATATTGCCTCGGTGAGAGCATTTTGATATTCATCGTCGGCAAGTTTATCTGCTTCCGCCTTGTTGCTCAAAAATCCACACTCGACAATAATTACCGGTGCATCCGTCTTTTTTAGCATATAATATGTATCATTTGCTTTTGCCTGCCTTGTATTATCCGGATCTGCATCTAGCAGAGCCTCCTGCATGATTTTTGCCGACTTTTCTCCCTCACTGGAATGTGTGAAGTAAAATACCTGGGCTCCATGTATGCTTTCTTCATGATAGCTGTTCTGGTGTATGCTCACTGCCAACGCAGGTTTTTCTTTATTAATGATAGAAACCCGTTCTTTCATATCCTCCACCTTTGAATCTGCAAGGCCATTTTCATCGTCACGGGTCATAATGACCTTAATTCCCTGCTTTTCAAGCATTGTTTTTACCTTAAGTGCTATCTGAAGATTCAGGTTCTTCTCCTCAGTTCCAGTTACTCCCACTTTCCCAGGGTCTCTCCCTCCATGTCCTGCGTCAATTATGACGACCTGCTTTTCTTTTTTGCCTGGTGCAGCCGTTTCTTTTGTATCGCGGTTGAGGTAATTCCTATAAAGGTATTCCCCTGCTTTCTGGCTCCCTATTACCGCACATACAAGCAATACAAGCAATCCTAATATTCCCAATTTACGGCGCAAAAAAACATCCCCTTTCCTACTCTTATTGAACGTTAGCCTTTCAATAAGTATGCATTCTTCCTATATATATGCGGAAAAAGGATGTTTCTTTCGTCTAGTGCGCCGTCCCACTAACATTTCGCAAAATAGCTTGTGTTATTTTTCTGAAAGCCACTGAAGCAGTGCACTAGTTCACATATTGAAGGATAAGATCCCATATTCCGGGATTCTCCCAACCGAGTCTCCATTCAGCAGCTCCGGCAAGTTTGTTACTCTTAATCACTTTTAGCTTTTCTTCTATTGATTCCTTGTCTTCCAACCATATCTTATATGTTGTGCCGTCGGCTTCCCACTGAGCGTAATTCTGCTTGGTCTTCTCATCCCACTTGGCCTGAACACCCGCCGAGTTAAGCAATTCTTTTGCCTCGTCCATACCGACAGCCCTGCTTGTTATCTTATTTGGATAGTCTGCCGCCTCGGTGCCAGCTTCCTCAGCCAGTTGCTCCTCAGTCTTGGGAGTCTCCTCCCACAGTCGTGAATAGAAAGGAATACCTCCTACAAGTCTTGTTTCGGGAACAGCCTTAAGCGCATTCTCAATTCCATCCTTTACAAAATGATAGGATGCGACGGAACCGGCTTCATAGGAATTCTCAGTATGTTCATCATACGCCATGATAATCACGTAATCGGCAACCTTTCCCTGTTCCGCCAAATGATATTGTTCATTATATGGCATCGGAACATAATTATCAATAGTAAAAACAAGATCATTCTGTCTGCACTTTACAGACAGTTCACGCACAAACTGTATAAAATGTTCTCCGCATTCTTCGGAAACCAACTCAAAGTCTAGATTGATTCCATCAATATCGTTCTGAAGCGCTGCAGCAATAACCTGATTAATCAGATTCTCGCGCTTTGAAGTATAACTCAGCACTTCATAAGTCTCATCGTAGGAGTTAATTCCTCCATGAAAATCTCTCAGCGTAGCCCACACGTCAATATTAGATTTGTGAGCATAGTTCACATACTCAGAACTGACAAGAGATGAAATGTTTCCATCCGTATCAGAAATATTAAACCACGTAGGTGCTATTGTCGTAAGCCCTTTTGTGCTAGCTATCATCTCAAGGATATAACTGTTGGCCGTATCATTCTCCACATTATGCCATGCCATGTTGATGGTATAATCCACTGATATATTAGTGTAATCGGGTTCCTGAAAGTCTCTTTCCACCACTTCTTTCGTGCTTTTTTTCAGTGAATTTGTCTTGACATAACCAATAAATCCGTCGCTGGTGCGGACTTTCATCCAGTCACCTTCATCTTCCAATATCCATACTTTATCTGATTTTTTGACCTCCGTCAAAATAGGACTCTTTACACCTCCCTGATACCTGACCTGAGTGTCTCTTCTAAGTACAGATACCTCCTTTTCACTCCAGTCACAGTCAATTACAGTTTTAGATATTGGCTTGTCATCTACAGAATACTCCATATCCGTGTATTGCTTTATAAATGCAAGTGCGATATATGCAGTCTTGCCTTCTGTCTTAAGTATTACATAGTCTTCACTCTTTTTCTCTTTTACATCTGTATATTCTTTACTTCCGACATTTACAGAAACACTGCCATCCGGCAATGTATACAGCAGGACATTTTCATTGGAGTCCCAATAAAACCTTTCGTTGATGTAATCACGGACGACCGAGTATTCTATATACGGGACACCTTCAAACAGCTTACCTCCTGCAGAGGCACCTTCAGAAGCCCCCATAATTTGATCATCTACTACTACTGCAAGATCATCATTATTCTGTATACCATAATATTTTTTCAAATCTACCTTCTCTTTTGATGAGCCGTATTTTTGCCAGAATAATAGTCCGCCTGCTGCAATAATAATCAAAACAATAAAAATAAGTATTCTTATAATCAAATTACGTCTTCTTCGTCTTGCCCGGCTGCTCTTTCTTCGTGGCCTTTGACCATATGATCCTGTGCCGCCCGGTCTAAAACTTCCCGGCCTCTGGTTACTGCCGCCTGGGCGTCTTTTTTGTGCATTCTGCTGGAATGCCCTCCGGGCATATTCGGCTTTCCTTTCTCTTTCGTCCATGCCGCACCTCCTATGTAGAGCCTATTATATCATACCTTATTAAACATTAGTAGTTTAATAAGCAAAAAATATAATCTCCGCAAAAGGCTTTACAGAGCTGTTCAGCTATACCTTTTTTGCCTTTCTGTACTGTCGTCTTCCGGCGCATTGAGGGGATTCTTCGCCTGATTATTACCATTAATGTTTACAAAAATAAGTGATTCTATGTATCCCTTTTCATCCATGACATAGTCCCGCATATAGCAGCCTTCTTCCCGGATCATGTGCGCTGTCACAATCTGCAGCGGACTCGCCGGGCTGCCCTCCAGATGCATAGGTACACCATTTTTTTCATAATTCTCCAATTCCACATATAAATCTTTGTATTTGTACGCTGTCTCACCAATCTCCATGGTTCTCCTTTCTCCGTAGATTCAGATAAATATTGGACTGCTGCCTGGCTTTTCAGTTTCTCGGAGGTATCGTGACGCACCGCCGGATTGTGGCAGTATGGAAGATAGTATGAATCTGCGGTTCCTTTCTCATTAAGAAAATTTTGATGATTTTGTCCTTGAAGCGGACATATGAATTATACGAATGTTTACTAGATTTGATTAACTATTTGCACCTCCTTTTGTATAGACATCTATTTATCCTGGAATACTATCTTCTGTAACTGCAATTATAAAAAAGGTATGCACACTTTTCAATGTGTTTATTGTTTATAAGCTCTTCCCATTTGTTGATAACATAAAAATTACAACATGGACTAATGAATTAATGCACTCGTCCATGCTTATAACCATAAAAGTAATATAAAGTCTTCTGGTTTCTCTTTACATCTTTTTTATTTTTGTTTATACTAATAGTGAGAAGATATATATTTTTTGATATTACAATTCGTAAGGATGTGATGATATGAAAATCGAAAAACTGAATGACAATCAGATTCGTTGTACCCTGACACATGCCGACCTCGCAGCACGTCACTTAAAATTAAGCGAACTGGCATATGGCACGGAAAAAGCCAAATCTCTTTTCAGAGACATGATGCAGCAGGCATCTTTTGATTTTGGCTTTGAAGCAGAAGACATCCCTTTGATGATAGAAGCAATTCCTGCTTCTGCGGACTCTATCGTTTTAATTATTACAAAGGTAGAGGATCCGGAGGAATTAGATACAAGATTCTCTAAGTTTACACCTCTGGGGGAAATTGATTCCGACACGGCAGAATCACTGGAGAAGTTAGAAGGGGCAGAAGAATTTCTGAATCTTTTAAACAAAGTGAAAGAAGCGGCATCTGATACGCAGAATACTTCTACCGTTTCAGATGCACCGGCACCATTTAATGTACGGTTGTTTTCTTTTGACAGTATGGACCGGGTAATTCAGGTTGCACATCTTCTTCAGCCTGTATATCACGGCTCAAACACACTATACCATGATCCAGAGAATTCGTTGTATACTCTGGCACTAACACAATCAGATCACACAAACAGTGAATTTAACAAGATATGTAATATGCTTTCTGAGTATGGCTCACTTGAAAAAGCCTCCGGTGCTACACTGGCATTTTTGGAAGAACACTGCGATATCATGGTATCTGCAAATGCAGTACAAAAGCTGTCTGTAATATAATCTTACGCAGCCCTGCTGCTATCTCAGGGCCTGCCTGAGGCAGTCCCTGAGATGAAGAAAACCCCACACTTCTGACGAAGTGAGGGGCTTTCTTCTGTAGGGG
>NZ_SLZZ01000008.1:53985-136280 GCF_004346165.1 Muricomes intestini
TACGCAGCCCTGCTGCTATCTCAGGGCCTGCCTGAGGCAGTCCCTGAGATGAAGAAAACCCCACACTTCTGACGAAGTGAGGGGCTTTCTTCTGTAGGGGAGGATACTCGGAATCCGCTCCGCTTCTTCCTCGTAATCTTACGCAGCCCTGCTGCTATCTCAGGGCCTGCCTGAGGCAGTCCCTGAGATGAAGAAAACCCCACACTTCTGACGAAGTGAGGGGCTTTCTTCTGTAAGATTATATACCAGCAGCTTGCATTGAAGCGTTAATTTTCTCAAGAAGTAGTTCTGCATCCATACCGTGTACCATAGCGGCCTCTTCTAAAGATTCTACCTGTGAAGCCGGGCAGCCGAGGCAGTGCATGCCAATTTCCATTAGGATTGGTGCTGCATCAGGGTATATTGTCAATAATTCACCAATGGTGGTGTCTTTCGTAACCTGTCCCATCTTTGTTCCCTCCTTTGTTATAAGATGTTTTCTATTATAATCCCTATTTTTTAAATAATCAACCATCGAAAGTATAAATCACAGTCATTGGACCTTCTGAACTGTTATGTAATTTTAGAAAAATGGAATATCTCAGGCCTATTTACCAAATTGTCGGAACAATTATTTTCACTTTTTGACTTCTTAAAAGTCAATCTTTTTGCTGCTTTTTTTCGACAAAAAACCAATTTCATCATAACTTAACAAAACGTTCGTTCTTTTTTTTATAAAAGTAATCCACCAAAAACACATGTTTTTATGTGGATAATGTGAATAACTTTTACAAAATCTGGGTTTTTCCACGTTTTTTCAGGTTTTGAATGTGGATAAGTTGAAAACTACCCTTTTTCGACTTTCGACATAGTTTTACATTTTTGTGCATTTTGTATATGCCATCCTTTTCATATCAGCGGCAAAAATCGATTGTTTCCCGCCAAAGAAGAGGAAAATGTCTAATAAAAAACTACACTTTAAGTCGAATGACCCGAAGTAACCGACAAGGTCAATCAAATTTGACTTTAGTGCGGTATTTTATCGGAAAACTGACTGTTTAACTTTGCTTCAGCTAAATCCGAGTCAAAGACCCCGCAGCAAGCTGACGGGGCATCAAACTTGCAGCGCAGCAAGCTGCGGGGTCTTTGACCCTCGCGGCAGTCGCCAAATGGAAATGCAAGCATTTCCATTTGGCTCGTTGCCCGCGGGAATAAAAATATCCACAAGCACCCCTTAGCAAGCGAGCTTGCGTGGGCTGTTTGTGGATATCTCTGCCCTTTTAAATATAATTCCCAATATTTTATAAAATCTACAATACTCTTCTGACCGTTATAATAGGTGTATAGGTTGCACTACAAATTCCAATTCCATCTGCCTCATTCATCGCGTTGACAATATTGCCATCTCCCATATATAGACCTACATGGCCATCGTACAATATAATATCTCCCGGCAGCGCCTCTTCATAGCTTACCGGAGTACCTACGGATTCCATATCCCAGGTGGTACGTGGAAGGCCGACTCCAAAGTGTGCATATACCGCCTGTACAAATCCGGAGCAGTCGGCACCGTCTGTCAGGCTTGTCCCTCCCCATACATAAGGATTGCCTATAAACTGACAGGCATAATCAATGATGGCCTGTCCACTGGAGGTCTGAGACTGAATAGCTGCTGCCCTCTGGGCTTCCTGCTGCTTTTTGGCTTCCTCTGCAGCCCTGGCAGCTTTCTCCTCAGCTACACGCTTTTCCTCCTCTTCTTTGGATTCTGCATAGGCATAATTTTGCTGAACATTTACGTAATCTCCATATACCCATCCAGGTGTCTCTCCGACTTCGACCGGGTACCAGCCGTTCACTGCTTCACCAGTCACCTCATACTGTTCATTCGCTGTAATCTGTGTAATTATGCTGGCTGAGGTATCCTGACCATCCCGCACATTTAACACATCTACAGTTACTGTGGCCTGATTCTGTTCATATTCCCCTGCATGTTCCTCGGCTTCTTTACCTGTAAACAGGCTGTCTGCGGGTACATATCCTTCTACAGAACCAGATCTAATTTTTGTCCAGTCGCCGTTATACTCCAGTACATCAGCTGTTGAATTGCTGTACAGTTTTCCTGTCCAGTCACTTGTTTCATCCGGAGCGCTTCTGATATAAACATAATCACTCACATTAGAAAACGCTCTATTTAAATACTCACCCTTGTCATCTTGTACCAGATATAAATCAATGTTATTTTTTACATCCTCCTTGTAACATTCTTTTAGCACCGATTCGATTCCTGCAACCGGCAGGATCTGGGTATCCTCAGAAGGCTTGTCCTCTGCTCTGGCCGTCATTACACTCCCCGAAATCAGAATCGTTCCTGTTAAAGCAGAAAGAATCAATTTCTGCTTTACACTTACTGTCTTCATATAAAACCTCCTTATATATGTTTCATCTTTTGTAGGAAGTTCTAAATATTACATAATTGTTAAGTTTGTTACGTTTCCATTATATCAATCTCATATCCGTATGTCAACCATTTTTATAGGATTTTTAGCTTACACATTTCGACATAAGCTATATTGTTTTTTATTTTTACGTAATCATTTAATTCGTTTGTTAAATATTTTGTAACATTTTCTGTATTGTATTCCTTAATATGATACCAGGGTCAAAAGGTCATGCGTTTCATGCTTGCATGAAAAAGCATGACTTTGGGACCCGCAAAACATGAGAAAGTAGCCCGAATAGGGCGGATTTCGAATGTTTTTAGGATTGCGGGAGCACAAAGTGCGGAGCAATCCGCAGGTATCAAGGGTCAAAATACCTTTTGACCCCAACATCTTAATATGATACCAGGGTCAAAAGGTCGTGCGTTTCATGCTTGCATGAAAAAGCATGACTTTGGGACCCGCAAAACATGAGAAAGTAGCCCGAGCAGGGCGGATTTCGAATGTTTTTAGGATTGCGGGAGCACAAAGTGCGAAGCAATCCGTAGGTATCAGGGGGCAAAATACCTTTTGCCCCCTACATTATAATATATATTTTTTCTAAAATACCATTGACATTTCATAGAAATATATTATATTCTAAATAGATATGATTACTAATATTCGTGCAACTATTCAAAACTAAGCTCAAAAACCTATGGTTTTCTCTCTGCTTGGTTCTGAATAGTTACATATTCGTTTTAATTTGAAAGGAGGCCTACATTGACAGCATTAAAGTATAGCCGGCAGCGTGAAGCTATTAAAAATTATCTGATGGCAACAAAAGAACACCCGACCGCTGATATAGTCTATCTCCATGTAAAGGAAGAATTCCCTAATATTAGTCTGGGAACCGTCTACAGGAATTTGAATTTGCTGACAGATATCGGCGAAGCACTTAAAATTCCTTCGCCGGATGGTGCCGATCGGTTTGACGGAAACGCATTGCCCCATAATCACTTTTTCTGCACTACCTGTGGAAGAGTCTTGGATTTAGATTTAGACATAAAGAAATTAGAAGAAATTAATACATCTGCCTCGGAAAACTTTGACGGTAAAATAGAGTCCAGCAGCATTGCGTTTTATGGTAAATGTGGTAAATGTATTTCCAGGCAAAATTAAACAATGTATTTCCCAGTGATACAGAACTCCCGAAAACGAAAATCTATTTTGTTTCGGGAGCTTTTTAGTTTGTAACAGTTCAGCCATGCGAATTTTCCACAGCGTAGGCAGGAGAAAGCTTGCTTTCGTATGCATATGCTGCCGAAAATTCATATGGCGCTCTGCCACAGCGAGATGAAGCGCAGCACATGTCCTTGGTTAGCAACCGTAGTGTGGTTGTTTAACAAGGACGGTACCCTTGGGGTAGAATCGAGCTGATAGCTGAACTGTTACTTTAGTTTTATTTATTTTTCAAAACTCTATTGACATTTCATTAAATATGTATTATATTCTTTTATAGATAACAATTACTATTATTATTTTAGTTTTTGAAAGGAGGTTCCTATTGGCAGCTTTGAAATATAGCCGACAGCGTGAAGCTATTAAGAGCTATTTGATGTCAACCGAGGCGCACCCAACTGCTGATACCATTTATTTACATGTAAAGAAGGAATTTCCCAATATCAGCCTGGCAACTGTATACAGAAATTTGAATCTACTTACAGATATCGGGGAAGCAATTAAGATTACTTTACCAGGCAGTGCCGATCGATTTGATGGAGTTGTTACGCCGCATAACCATTTTTTCTGCACCAGCTGTGGAAAAATTATAAATTTAGATTTTAATATAGAAGAGTTAGAAGAAATCAACAAAACCGCAGCGCAAAATTTTGACGGAAAGATAGAGTCCAGTAACATTACTTTTTATGGAAAATGCAGTGACTGTATTTCCAAATTATGCAATTAATATAGAAAGTACACCACACTTCCTATATTAATATAAACCGCTGGAGCCTTAAGTGCTGCCGGCAGCAAAACAACTAAAATATATGAGAGAAGGAGACTTTAACTATGAAAAAATTTGTATGTTCAGTTTGTGGCTACGTTTACGAAGGAGAATCTGCACCGGAGAAGTGCCCTGTCTGCGGCGCACCCGCTGAGAAGTTTAAAGAGCAAACAGGTGAGAAAACTTGGGCTGCAGAACATGTTGTAGGTGTTGCTCAGGGTGTGAGTGAGGATATCCTGGCTGATTTAAGAGCTAATTTTGAGGGAGAATGTTCAGAAGTAGGCATGTATCTTGCAATGGCAAGAGCTGCACACAGAGAAGGTTATCCTGAAATCGGACTGTACTACGAAAAAGCTGCTTATGAAGAAGCAGAACATGCTGCCAAGTTTGCGGAATTATTGGGCGAGGTTGTAACAGACAGTACAAAGAAGAACCTGCAAATGAGAGTGGATGCAGAGAACGGCGCAACAGCAGGCAAATTTGATTTGGCAAAACGTGCAAAAGCTGCTAACCTAGACGCTATTCACGACACAGTACATGAGATGGCAAGAGACGAAGCACGCCACGGAAAAGCTTTTGAAGGCTTGTTGAAGAGATACTTTGGCTAATCTCCATTGATTCATAAAGGATAAACTGTTATACTATACGCAATACACATACTAGGAGGATTTACAATGTCAAAGTACGAAGGAACAAAAACAGAAAAGAATCTTATGGAAGCATTCTCAGGCGAGTCACAGGCACGCAATAAATATACTTTTTATGCATCTGCTGCAAAGAAGGCAGGCTATGAGCAGATTTCCGACATCTTCTTAGAAACAGCTAATCAGGAGAAGGAACATGCAAAACTTTGGTTCAAAGAATTCCACGGAATCGGAGATGTTGATGCCAATCTGGAAGATGCGGCCGCTGGTGAGAATTATGAGTGGACAGACATGTATGAGCGCATGGCAAAAGAAGCAGAAGAAGAAGGCTTCAAAGAACTAGCTGTAAAATTCAAAGGAGTGGCAAGAGTAGAAGCTGCCCACGAGAAACGGTACAACAAACTTCTTGAACATTTCCGTGCCGGTGAGACTTTCAAGGATGAGGCTCCTCTCGGGTGGAAATGCAGAAACTGCGGATTCATATATGAAGGAAACGAGGCTCCGGAAATTTGTCCGGTCTGTGCTCATCCACGTGCCTACTTTGAAAGAAAAGCAGAAAACTATTAAAATAATGGTAACTATGCGGGACCTCTGTAAAGGGGACCGCATTTTTTAATCTTTTGCTGAAAGTCAATGAGATAAGCACACTAGAAGCTTTCCTTTTTATTCACCAACTGCAGCTTTTGTCTACGCGACATTTTCTTTATAATGCACTCTCTTTTCATCGCTTCTTCCTTTGTCTTAAATGTCTCAAAATATACCAGTTCCACCGGCCTGTGCGCTTTTGTATACTTTGCGCCCCTGCCCAGGTTATGGTCACTGATCCGCTTCTCCAGATGATTCGTCCACCCGGTATACAAACTTCCGTCTCCACATCTTAATATGTATGTATAATTCATAATCACTGTCTTCTCCTTCGCACATATTATACCATTAAATAGGGCATAGCACATTAAAATTTCTGCTACGCCCTAAGTCATTATGATTCCATAAAATCCATTGGATTTACCGGATTTCCATCCTTTAGTAATTCAAAATAAAGATTTGGACCTTCTACACTGTAATATTTTGTTGGTTCACTCATATACCCCACAGTCTCTCCTGCAGCTACATAGTCGCCAATTTCCAGTGGAACTTCTTTTAGCTGTCCATACACTGCGCTGTATCCATTACCCATGTCCAGCGTGACCGTAATTCCTGTTTGGGCAGTCTGCTCTATATTTGACACAATTCCTGCTGCAGAGGCACCTATCACTTCTCCTACTTCTCCCCCTATAACGAGTGCCGGATTGTATTTATACTGCTCCAGCGTGGAGAAATACACGGTCTGGTCCATACTATAGTTAATCAGTACAGCCCCACTGGCCGGCCATGTAAGCAGACTGTTCGCATCAAAATATACTTCTGCTGCACTTCCCGCTGTATTGGCATCTGCTGCTGCATCATCCTGAGTACTGTTTTCGCTGTCTTCTGTATCATTTTCTGTGGATGTATTACCTTCTGCTTCAGGCAGGACAATATCGTTTGTTGTTGTCGCCTCGCTTTTTTCTTTTGTAAGCTCATCTGTTTCTTCTTCGGCTTTCGCAAGCTGCGCATCCATTTTCTTTTCATAATTGTTGAATGTATATGCTCCTACCATCACAATTACAGCAACAAAGCAGATTACGATGCCGACTGCTGCGCCTTTTCCTTTTAGTGAAAATGGCTTTTCGTTGTTATTTTTATTCATATTCATCACCTCTGGCTATATTTTTGCCAGAAAAGTGATGCCTTATTCTATTTTTGCAAATATTTCTCCGCCATCGGTCAGATTCGTGCCTTCAAAAAAATTTTGAAGAATTTCTTCATAACTTTTTCCTTGTTTTGCCATTTCATTTGCCGTCCACTGACTCATCCCAAGGCCATGACCGACCCCCACCGTTGTGATACGAAGTCCACCATCTGCCTCCTGCAGAGTAAATGAACTGGAAGATAGAGAAAGGGCCTCACGGAATTGCTCGCCTGAGCAGACCGTATCCCCAATCCTAAGCTTCGACACATAGCCCGCAGAGTCATATTCCTGAATCTCAAAGTCCGAGAATTGATAAGTTTTTTCTGCGCTCTCTTTATCGACAGCAACTAAAAACGGCTGGCATTTTGACTGGATTTCCTTATATCCCAGGCTATAGACATGCATCTCATCCTCTGCTTTTTTATCTTCCGGACAGTCCCTGACAACAAGATAGGGATAGTCTGCACTCCCCAGAACTTCCTGGCCGTTTCTTGTTTTCCCATTGCTGGACTGATGAAACGGAACCATGGCGTAAGTATCATTATAGTACAACACTTCATTTGAGGTTTCATCCATAGCCTTCTTCAGCTTAGCCTGGTAAGTGTCATATTTCTTTGCCCCCCACTTTTTTTCCAATTCCTTTGAGCTTAAGTAGCTGTCCTCCAAAATCTTATCTTCACTGCTATCCAACATCTGGTATAAATGAGTTCTGATAAGTACAGCCTGGGCCTTCAGTGCCTCCATCTCATACGCTGCAGGCATTTCTTTTGCAAGTACCCCTGTAAAATACTCATCCCAGGGGACCTCCAGCGCTTTTTCTTTGCTGTCTGCTGATGTGTTTTTTACCCGTACAAAGGCCCTGCCTTCCTTTCCCGCGGCTTTCATGTCACCTCCGTTGACAAAAACGGTGACCACATAGGGAAGCAATATTAAAATAATTAAAAATGAGCAGCCCATCTTAAACTTCTGCTTCATATACCTTTGTCCCATAAAAAGCCTCCTTACTGGTGTACTGCCTCTTTGACAGTACACCAGACACAGTGAAATTTTATCACCTTTAAGTATATGAGAGCCATGAAAGAATTTATGCACCGCTCATACAATTTGTTATTCTGTTATATCTGTATTGTCCTGATCTCTTGTCTCTTCTCCATCCGTCTGTACATCCTGATGCTGTTCCGCTGTCATATCCGGCTGGGATGATGTGTCCGTTTCTGGAGTTATATCTGAATCTGCTCCGGATTCGTCAGCTAAAAGAATTGGAGGAAGGGGACTTACAAAGGAATCGCCCAGATCGGGCTCCATTCCCGGATTAAAGTCTTTGTTCCTCATCACAAAGAGACAGATAGATTCATAAAGTGGTATCACACTGCACAGTACAGCATGCGCAACAGACATATTCTTTGTTGTAAACTTTTCCAGAATCTGGTGGTTTACAAGCACCCCGAACACCTTATATATTGCTTCATAAACAACAAGCACCACAACCCAGATGATTGCCAGAACAAGTATTCCCAGTATGGCCCCTGAACTTACCTGAGGTCCGTAAGAATAAGAATAATCCTCAAAAGAGCGAAAATCAAATATACTGGAAAATGCTGTTCCAAATCCCACAATAATAATGAGCAGATAGAATATAAAATTCACTGCCCCGGCAATAAATGGCAGGGCAAGGAACCATATTCCGGGATTTTTAACAGTTTTAAATTTCAGCGTAATGTTTCCGCCCAGTTCACCGTGAAGATATGTCCTTGCAAATGGAATGAAGGCAAGCCACGGCGAGTCCATCCCCTGGCGCTTTGCAATGGTGTACATTCCAATCCCCTTAAATATATAGCTGATGATATAAAAGATAAAACAAAGTGCAAGTATAATCATATAGATGGCCAGAACACCTGCCATTACCGAATCTATATTTCCATAATTATAAGAATTAAACATAAATACCTCCTAATCCGGCTGTCCCGATGGTACAGCCACCTTTTCCAGTTTCCAGATATCCTCTACATACTCTTCTATGGTTCTGTCGGATGTAAACTTTCCGCTGCACGCGGTATTCATGAGTGCTATTTTGGACCATCTGTGATCATCCCTGTATGCTTCTTCTACCTTTTTCTGAGCCTCCGCGTAGGATCGGAAATCTTTCAGAATAAAATACGTATCTGCCCTGTTTGTACACTGTGTATTAAGAAGGGAGTTATACAGATTCCGGTACATATTATGATCACCGTCCGAATAGGTGCCATCCGTAAGCTGATCAATTACACGCTTTAACTCCCAGTCATTAAAATAAATATCAACCGGGTTATACCCTCCGTTGTTTTCGTAATTAATGACCTCTTCGGAGGACAGCCCAAAGATAAAAGCATTCTTCTCTCCTACTTCTTCCACAATCTCCACATTTGCACCGTCCATAGTGCCCAGTGTGGGGACACCGTTTAGCATGAACTTCATGTTACTTGTTCCTGATGCTTCTTTGGATGCAGTGGAAATCTGTTCACTCACGTCTGCCGCCGCAAATATTAATTCTGCATTGGATACCCTGTAATCTTCTATAAACACGATTTTCAGTTTCCCATTAATACTTCTGTCATTGTTCACGACCTCTGCCACAGAGTTGATCAACTTAATCGTTTCTTTTGCTCTCTGGTATCCGGCCGCAGCCTTGGCTCCAAAGATAAAGGTTCTTGGATAAAATGACATTTCCGGATGCTCTTTAATCTGGTTATACAGATACATAATATGCAAAATGTTCAGGAGCTGCCGCTTGTATTCATGCAGACGTTTTACCTGCACATCAAAAATAGATTCCGAATCCACCTCTATATCGTTATGCTCTTTGATATATGCCGCCAGACGTACTTTATTCTGATATTTAATCTGCATAAACTCTCTTCTGGCCTGCTCATCATTTACCAGGACCTTCAGATTTCCGATCTTTGACAGATCCGTAATCCACCCATCTCCGATTCTGCCCGTGATCCAATCCGCAAGAAGCGGATTGCCGTGAAGGAGAAAGCGTCTCTGGGTGATGCCATTTGTTTTATTATTGAACTTCTGCGGCATCATTTCGTAGAAATCCTTCAACTCCTGATGCTTTAAAATTTCAGTGTGAAGCTTTGCCACACCATTGACAGAAAAACCGGAGATAATTGCCATACGTGCCATGTGCACCTGGCTATCCCAGAGAATAGCCATTTTTTTAACCTTTTCTTCATTTCCCGGATACTTTGCACGTACCTCGCTGACAAACCGGCGGTCTATCTCCTGCACAATCTGGTAAATGCGGGGGAGCAGCCTTGAAAATAAATCTACAGGCCACTTCTCCAGTGCCTCCGCCATAATCGTGTGGTTCGTATAAGCACAGGTCTTTGTGGTCACATCCCAGGCTTCATCCCAATCCAATCCCTCCACATCAATCAAAAGGCGCATCAGCTCAGGAATCGCCACCGTGGGATGTGTATCATTCATTTGAATCACAACTTTCTCAGGAAGTTTCCTGATATCGTCATGGTGCTTTTTATATTTTGCAATCATAGCCTGCAGGCTGGCTGAAATAAAGAAATATTGCTGTTTCAGCCGGAGCTCCTTGCCGGCATAATGATTGTCATTAGGATACAGTACATCTACAATCATTTTTGCCAGGTTTTCCTGTTCCACAGCCTTGTGGTAGTCCCCTCTGTCAAAGGAGGCTAATGAAAAGTTCGTAATGGCCTCCGCATCCCAGATGCGCAGCGTATTCACGACATGGTTGCCGTACCCCACAATGGGCATATCATAAGGAATGGCCCGGACAGATTCATAATTCTCCTGAATAAATATATCCTTTCCGGTCTCAGGGTCCTTCTCAAAACGGATATCACCTCCGAAACGCACTTCCTTCGCATACTCTTCCCTGCGGATCTCAAAGGGATTTCCTTCCTTAAGCCATTCATCCGGGGTTTCTACCTGATATCCATTTTCTATTTTTTGTTTGAACATTCCATACCGATAACGGATTCCACACCCATACGCATGGTAATTCAACGTTGACAGAGAATCCAGAAAACACGCAGCCAGACGGCCAAGTCCACCGTTTCCGAGAGCCGGGTCCGGCTCCTGATCCTCTATCACATTCAGGTCGATGTTCATGTCTTCCAATGCTTCTCTAACCTCTTTATAGGACATCATATTAATCAGATTATTACCCAGGGCACGGCCCATGAGAAATTCCATGGACATATAATATACCATCTTTGCATCCTTTTTCCGGCACTCCTCCTGTGTGGCCAGCCAGTCATCAATAATAATGTCTTTTACCGCGTAAGACACCGCCTGAAATATCTGTTGGGATGTGGCTTCTTCAATGGTCTTCCGATACAATATTTTTACGTTGTCTTTTACCATCTCTTTGAATGCTTCCTTCTCAAAGCGTTTACTGTATGCCAATATCACATCACCTCCTTCTCTACGCCCATTGTAACCGCTTCCCCATTCACCTTCCACTCCTTTACATATCCGGCAGGAACTGCTTTTATGATTTTGTCTGCCAATACTTCGCCTCTGATTTCTTCACCATATTTTGCAAAGATACTTTCTGCCTTCTCACTTCCTGTATAGGTAACTTTAATCTTATCCATGACCTGGAAGTCCGCCTCCTTACGCATAGTCTGAATCTTGCTGATAATTTCCCGCACAAATCCTTCTTCCAAAAGCTCTTCCGTTAGATTTGTATCCAGAACTACGGTAATTCCATTATCATTTTCGGAGACATATCCTTCCATCTGAGCAGTATCAATCAATAAGTCTTCCTTAAATAAAGTAACTTCCTGGTCATTGATGTTCAGCTTTAATGAACCTGTTTCATTGACCTCATCCATCGCCGCATTTCCATCCAGATTATTAAGAGCAGGTTTGATGCTTCCTAACATTTTACCATATTTGGGACCCACTGTCTTTAATTGTGGTTTAAAACTATAGGAAGTAAACGCTCTTACATCCTCTGTAAACTCAATATTTTTTACGTTTAATTCGTCTGCCACGATTTCCTTGTAAAACTCAGTAAGAACAAATGGCGCTTTCACAAACATCCGGCCGATTGGCTGACGGTTCTTGATGTTCGCAGTATTTCTGCACGCCCGGCCCATGACTACAAGTTTCAGGACATTTGACATATCCGCTTCCAAATCCTTGTTGATATACTCTTCATGAACAGACGGAAAATCACAGAGATGGATACTTTCCAAAGCCTCACTGTCAATGCTGCACACAAGATTCTGATAAATTTCTTCCGCCATAAATGGTATCATGGGAGCAGCCGCCTTAGATACCGTCACAAGTGTGGTATACAGTGTCATATAAGCATTGATTTTGTCCTGCTCCATTCCTTTCGCCCAGAAACGCTCACGGCTCCTTCTCACATACCAGTTGCTCATATCATCCACAAAATCCTGAAGCGCCCTTGCACTCTCCGGAATCCGGTAATTTTCCAGGTTCTCATCTACCAACTTTACCAATGTGTTCAAACGGGACAGAAGCCACTTATCCATAACATTCAGTTTATCGTACTCCAGACTATATTTTGTAGCATCAAAGTCATCGATATTTGCATACAACACAAAGAATGCATAGGTGTTCCATAACGTCCCCATAAATTTGCGCTGCCCTTCCTGCACCGCCTTTCCGTGAAAACGGTTGGGCAGCCAGGGTGCACTGTTCACATAGAAATACCAACGGATTGCATCTGCACCATATTGTTCCAGTGCGTCGAAAGGATCTACCGCATTTCCCTTGGACTTACTCATTTTCTGCCCGTTTTCATCCTGGACATGGCCCAACACGATTACATTCTTATACGGCGCCTTGTTAAACAGCAGCGTAGATATTGCCAGCAGAGAATAGAACCAGCCTCTTGTCTGGTCCACAGCCTCGGAGATAAAGTCTGCAGGGAATTGCTGCTCGAACAGATCCTTGTTTTCAAATGGATAGTGATGCTGTGCAAAGGGCATAGAACCACTGTCAAACCAGCAGTCAATTACTTCCGGAACGCGGTGCATCTCACCCCCGCACTCCGGGCACTTAATGGTAACTTCATCGATGTACGGACGGTGAAGCTCAATGTCCTCAGGACAGTTATCGGACATAGACTTTAATTCTTCAATGCTGCCGACAGAATGCTGATGCCCGCAGGGGCACTCCCAGATATTCAAAGGAGTTCCCCAATAGCGGTTGCGGCTGATTCCCCAGTCCTGCACATTTTCCAGCCAGTCGCCAAAACGCCCTTTTCCGATATTCTCTGGAATCCAGTTAATCGTATTGTTGTTGGCAATCAAATCCTCCTTCACCGCCGTCATCTTGATAAACCAGGATTCACGGGCATAGTAAATCAGAGGAGTGTCACATCTCCAGCAGTGAGGATAGCTGTGCTCAAACTTTGGTGCATCAAAGAGGAGCTCCCGTTCTTCCAGGTCCTTTAGCACCAATGGATCTGCCTTCTTTACAAAAATACCGGCAAAGGGAGTAGTTTCTCCCATCAGTCCTTTTTCATCCACTAACTGCACAAAAGGCAAATTATACTGTCTTCCTACTTTGGCATCATCCTCACCAAATGCCGGTGCAATGTGGACAATTCCGGTACCATCTGTCAATGTTACATAGGTGTCACACGTCACAAAGAAGGCTTTTTTATTTTGCTTTTTGGCAGCATCTGCCGCACATTGGAACAGTGGCTCATATTCCTTATATTCCAGGTCTTTTCCTCTATAGGTTTCAAGAACTTCATATGCAGCTTTTCCATCATCTGCCAGCTTTCCAAGTACGGTATCAGTAAGTGCCTGGGCAATATAATATACATATCCATCTGCTGCCTTTACCCTTACATAATCCTCATCCGGATTTACGCAAAGTCCCAGGTTGGAAGGCAGTGTCCAAGGAGTCGTGGTCCATGCCAGGATATATGCATCCTCGTCTTTTACTTTAAATCTTACGATTGCGGATCGTTCCTTTACATCCTTATACCCCTGGGCAACCTCCTGGGCAGAAAGAGGAGTCCCACAGCGAGGGCAGTAGGGTACGACTTTAAAGCCTTTATATAGTAGCTCTTTATCCCAAACTGTTTTCAGTGCCCACCATTCAGACTCAATAAAATTATTATCATATGTCACATATGGGTGTTCCATATCCGCCCAGAAACCAACTGTGCTGGAAAAATCCTCCCACATACCTTTATATTTCCACACGCTCTCCTTACATTTGTCAATAAAAGGCTCCAGTCCATATTCCTCAATCTGCTCCTTGCCATCCAGCCCCAGAGCTTTTTCCACTTCCAGCTCCACGGGAAGGCCGTGAGTATCCCAGCCGGCCTTACGGGGAACCATATACCCTTTCATTGTCCGGTATCTTGGAATCATATCTTTGATAACACGTGTCAGCACATGGCCGATGTGAGGCTTGCCATTGGCGGTAGGAGGTCCATCATAGAAAGTGTACTCCGGCGCCCCTTCTCTTTCATCCATACTCTTCTGGAAAATATCATTGTCGGCCCAGAACTTCTCAACTTCTTTCTCACGCCCAACAAAATTCATATCTGTAGAAACTTTCTTATACATAGCTATCCTTTCCCTTTCTGATTCTGATAAAGTAAAAGACCTCCGTCCTGTAATAGGACGAAAGCCTTAGCTTGCATTTATACCACCTGTTACAACATACTCAAGGCCCAAAGCCGGCCCTTTATATGCGTTCCCATAACGGAGGAAACCCGTCAGCCCCTACTGTCGGTTCGCAGGCTGCGGCTCGGAAGTGATCTTCAGAAACACCTTATTCATACCGGGCTTCCACCCCTCCCGGCTCGCTGTGATTTTCAGATATATCCTACTGTCTTCGTCAAAACTTTTTCTTTATACATACGTCTATATGAAAATATTATATGAAAACACCTTTCAATAGTCAAGGCATTCTACAGAAATTGGACGATATTTGTTGAACTATAGATTTTTTGTGTGATATAATCATCTCATATGTAACAGTTCAGCCAATCAACTCGACTTTACCCTAAGGGCACCGTCCTTGTTAAATTCGCATGACTGAACTGTTATAATCAAATACTATTAAGGAGAATCATTGCATGAGAAGAAAACATGATCTTCGTATCCGCTTTTTTAATGAATTTTCAATATCAAGCCCTTATTACGAGTATGCGCCGAGTTCACACAACAGCACACAGCTTGCCCTATTGATATCTTACCTCGTAGCAAATCAGGACACGAAAGTCCCGAAAGAGGTCCTGATGTCCATGCTCTGGCCCGAAGAAAAAGACAAGGAGCCGGTGGGCGCCCTCCGGAACCTTGTGTATAGAGCAAGAAAGGAACTGCAGTGTCTGTACCCGGATAAAGATATCGACTACATTAAATTTACCCAGGATGCTTATTACTGGAATCCCGATTTATACTGCCAAATTGATATTGTAGATTTTGAGAACTACAATAATCTGGCGCGCCAGGAAACAGACCCGGAAAGGCAATTCCGATATTATTACCGGATGAACCGCCTGCACACAGGAGAATTTCTCTCCAACCTCACAGCCGTGGAATGGGTGCAGTACCGTTACACTTATTATAAGAATATGTATATTAACTGTGCACTCAGCATGTGCGAATATCTCTATACCAGGTCCCACTATGATGAGGCCATTTCTTTATGTGATAAGCTTATTATTCTCTATCCAGAGAAAGAAGGCTTTTACCGCTACAAGATGTTGTCTTACCTGGGGGTTAATTCTATTAAGACTGCCCTGGAATATTACCACACGGCTCTTGACCTCTTTTCTTCCAAGTATGGAACCGATATCAGTGACTCATTCAGAGACATCCATCAGGAGATTCTGGCGCGCCTGCCCAATACAGAGTGCAGCATTGATGAACTCGAAGTGACCCTTGAAGATGACGGCGAGGCTGACAAGACTTTTTACTGCAATTTAGACATATTTAAGAATATATACCAACTGAATGCCAGGTCGGCAAAGCGGTCAGAAGCCAAATACTACCTGCTGCTGCTGACATTGCTTCCTGCCAAAAAGGAAAGTATACCTGATTCTGTAAAAACAAAAGAAATCATGAACGACCTGTATCGGATTCTTTCTGTTAATCTGAGAAAAAATGACGTTTTTACCAGAACCTCACTTACACAGTATTCCGTTATACTGACAGTGATGGACGACAGTAATTTAAATCTCATTTCCCAGCGCATATTGAAGGCCTTCAAAGTAATAAACCACGATACTGATATCCTGATTGATATTGACTGGAAGGTCATCGAATAAACACTAAGAGGACAGTACTTCTTTACCTTCTGTGCTGTCCTTTTTTCTTTCTGCTATACAATAATACCGTGCCAAGCAATATCAAAAATATCACCGCTGCTCCCGTGGCTATATAGAGCTTTGATTTCCCACTGTCTGCAGGTTCCGTAGGGTTATCCTTAGAAGTATCTTCTTGTTTGCTGCCTGCATTTTCATTTTTTACCACGACAGCTTTTCCCGCCAGCTTGCCGTATCCTTCCTCTGTCAGAATAACAGCTGTGCTTCCTACATTTTGCCCTTTATAAGTATAAGTAACCTTTCCATTGCGAATTCCATCTCCCGTTAAAATTATGTTTTTTTCAAGCTGTGAAAAATCTATTCCTTCAGGCAGTACCACATAACCCTCAGGATCGCTGAAGTGTCCTATGTCTCCAGATGTTTCCTTGTCTTTTACTGGTACTTTTTCAAAATTGTCAAAAACATAGTCAAGCATCGCTTTTGTGTCCGTGTAGGCATCTACCCCATAATCATAAAGTACAACTGCTGCCAGATGCATTTTCCCGTTATCCGCCATTGTTACCAGAGTAGTCTTTGCCTGGTCTGTATAACCAGTTTTCCCTCCGGTGCAATATTTGTAATAATAGTAGTTCTCCGGCCACAGCATTTTGTGATTCTGCTGAAAGATCCGTTCCTCTTTGGTCAGGTTCGTGGGACCTATCTTATATTCCAGTGTCCCCATAATTTTTCTGAACTCTTCCTGCTGATACACGGCTGATGCAATCAGAGCCATATCATGTGCTGTCGTATAGTGCTGGTCATCGTGGAGACCATTTGCATTCACCCAATGAGAATTTGTGCAGCCAAGCTCAGTAGCTCTTTCGTTCATTTTTTGTATAAAGGTGTCATAATTACCACCCAGCCTCTGCGCACCTACATTCTCGGCGACCGCATGTGAAACTTCATTTGCAGATGCCAGAAGCACTGCATGCAGAGCATCATCAAGATTAAGCTCCTCTCCTGCCTGCATACCGATCTGAGCATCATCATACTGTAAGAAGGATATGCTGTCCTCTGTAAACTTTACTTTATCTGTTAATTCTGCATTCTCCACTGCGACCAGTGTGGTCAAAAGCTTTGTAATGCTGGCCGGACAGTGTTGTTTATCCCCGTTTTTCTCAAACAGAACAGCACCGCTTTCCATATCCATCACTACGGCTGAATCTGCATAAACCTGAGGACCCTGGGGCCAGCCGGCAAGTTTATTTGTATCGACGTCCGTCACATAAGAATCCGCCTTCTCTTTCTCCTCCTGGGCCGCAAGCTCTTCCTCTGTCTTTTCCTGCGGCTCTGCGTCTTCTGCATATACTGCGGCAGGGTGAAGAATCAGTACTGCAGCGGCCATAATAAAAAATAATATCCGTTTTCCCCTCATGATGTCCTCCAAATAATGATGTAGGGGTCAAAAGGTATTTTGCCCCCTGATACCTACGGATTGCTCCGCACTTTGTGCTCCCGCAATCCTAAAAACATTCGAAATCCGCCCTATTCGGGCTACTTTCTCATGTTTTACGGGTTCCAAAGTCATGCTTTTTCATGCAAGCATGAAACGCATGACCTTTTGACCCTGGTATCAAATAATTAGTTACAATAAAGTATACACCTTTACCGGAAAATATACGAATCCTTTCTTGAATCTTTTATCCAGTATAGTAACAGTTCAGCCATATGAATTTGACATATAAAATCAGGTTAACTATAATGGTTTTAACAAAATAGACTTCAATCAGAAAGGAAAATTTATGATGAAAAAGTTTTTATCCATGTTATATGTCCTGTTCCTTTCCGCAGCCCTGCTGGCGGGCTGTTCTTTTACATCTGCGAAGTCTGCCCCAAAACCCGCTTCCACCTCTGAGGGAAAGGCCTCCGCCTCGGAGATAGAAGCGTCCGCGGCAGAGCCTGTTGATGTAAATATTATGGCATTGAAAGGACCCACAGCTATGGGCATGGTGCAATTCATGTCTCAGTCCGACAGCGGTGCACTGACCGACAATCACTATAATTTTACGATTGCCGCCGCGGTGGACGAAGTTACCCCCAAGCTGGTGCAGGGCGAGATTGATATTGCTGCCGTACCTGCCAATTTATCTTCTGTTTTATACAATAATACGAAGGGCGGTATAGAGGTTCTGGCCATTAACACACTGGGAATTCTCTATATTGTAGAAAGTGGCGGGACAGTTGCATCCATTGAGGATCTGCGCGGGAAAACTATTTATGCCAGCGGTAAAGGTGCTACACCCGAATATGCACTTAATTATATTTTAACGAAAAACAACATTGATCCTGCAGCTGATGTGAATATTGAATGGAAGAGTGAGCACGCAGAGTGCCTGGCTGCACTGATGGCAGAGGAAAATGCAATCGCCATGCTGCCGCAGCCCTTTGTAACCACAGCCCAGATTAAAAGCAAGTCTATTAGAGTGGCTCTTGACCTGAACAAAGAATGGGATACACTCCAGGAGAACAATGACAAGCCTTCTGCTCTTATAACCGGTGTCGTTGTAGCCCGGAGGGAGTTTGTTGAAATAAATCCCGGAGCAGTAAGCGCTTTCATGGATCACTATCGGTCCTCCGTGGAATTTGTGAACACCAGTGTGGCTGAGGCTGCCCAGCTGGCAGGGAAGTATGATATTGTCCCTGCAGCGGTTGCAGAAAAAGCACTCCCTGCATGTAATATTACATTTCTGGACGGCGCCAAACTAAAGGAAAAGCTGTCCGGCTACCTGACTGTACTGCTGGAGCAGAATCCTGCCGCTGTAGGCGGGGAGCTTCCTGCAGATGACTTCTATTATGCACGGTGACAGAAGCCGGTTACGGGGAATCCGAATCTGGGCGGTGCTGTTCTGGCTGATTATCTGGCAGCTTGTCAGCATTGCTGTAGCTAACGATATTCTGCTGGTATCGCCATTGCAGGTCATACAGCGGCTAGGAGAATTGATTTTCACGGAATTCTTTTGGTATTCCATTTTCTTTTCACTGCTTCGGATTATTGGAGGATTTATTTTGGCAGCCTGTGCGGGAATTCTTCTGGCAGTGTCTGCATACCGGTTCCGGCACATTCGAGAGCTGCTGGAACCTGTTATGCTGGCCATTAAGAGTGTTCCTGTGGCCTCTTTTATCATCCTTGCCCTGATTTGGTTTTCTTCGCACAACCTGGCCACCCTGATTTCCTTCCTTATGGTACTGCCTGTAATCTATACCAACGTGCTGGATGGTATCTGCTCTGTTGATAATCAGCTGTTGGAAATGGCACAGGTCTTTCGGCTGCCGGTAATCCGCCGAATCCGTTATATCTATGTCCCCCAGGTCATGCCTTTCTTCCGATCCGGCTGCACAATTTCGCTTGGATTGTGTTGGAAGTCCGGTATAGCAGCGGAAGTAATAGGGATGCCAAAAGGTTCTATCGGCGAGCGGCTTCAGCAGGCAAAGGTATATTTAGACACCCCGGAGCTGTTTGCCTGGACTCTTGTTATTGTGCTGGTGAGCCTGACATTTGAACGGCTGTTTTTACTGCTGTTAAAAAAAATTGCCGGGAGATTGGAGCGAATGTAATATATGGAGCCTATTGTATTATACAAAGTCTGTAAATCCTTTGATGAAAAAACTGTCCTGCAGGAGTTATCTATGAACATTCCACAGGGGGAAACTACCGCCCTTATGGCCTCCTCCGGGCAGGGGAAAACCACCCTGCTCCGCATCCTTATGGGACTGGAACAGGTAGACAGCGGGTACATTTCCGGCATGGAGGGCCTTCAAAAAAGTGCTGTTTTTCAGGAAGATCGGCTGTGTGAGAATTTAAATCCAATTGCTAATATTCGTCTGACCAATCCTTCCTTGTCCTATATACAGATTTTAGAAGCTATGCATGAGATGAAGCTATTTGACTGCGAACACCAGGCCGCCGCTGAGCTTTCCGGAGGGATGCGGCGCAGGGTTGCTATTTTGCGTGCCCTGTTGGCAGAGTGGGATATCCTGTTTCTGGATGAACCCTTCAAAGGACTGGATGCCGAGACAAAGCGGCAGGTCATGGCAGTGACCTGCCGTCTATGCAGAGAGCGTACTGTTTTGCTGGTTACCCATGATTTGTCAGAGGCAAAAGCTATGGCAGCAAGCGGGTTAATCTCGTGGTAAAACAATTTTTCGAATCATTAATGAGAAAAGAAGAGTACTGGTGCTGCTTGGAGTAACTGTTACTAAATTTTACCGGCTCAAGTGAAATCTTCTTGACAAAACAATGGCAATGTATTATAAATGTTTTAAAGGCAAGGGTGCTGAAACTTACTGTTTCAAGCACCCTTGTCTTTCTTTTTTTCCATGATGAAAAGACAGAAAACAAAGGTAACATTAGAAATTGCCTCCAGTTGAAAAATAATGTATTCAACTGGCTTCGCCACAAACTTTTATAGATTTGTCAAGTGTTTTTGGTGAAAAAACAGGTGATTTTTAATATAGGGGTTGAAGTGCCTTATGAAATAAGGACTGCAGATTCCGGGAACTTATTATTTTAAAGAGGAGGAATTGATTATGTCACAAGTTATCATTGACAGCTTCTGGGTGGCCTTGGCGGCCTTCCTGGTGTTCTGGATGAACTTAGGCTTTGCCTCGGTTGAGGCTGGTATGGCCAGAGCCAAAAACACCGTCAACATTTTGAGCAAAAACTTTATTGTTTTTGCAGTATCTTCCCTAGGCTTTATGCTTTTAGGTTTTGGTTTGATGTTCGGCAGCGACAACCCCTTTGTCGGCACCGACAATCTCTGGATCTTAGGTAAGATTCCGGAATGGTATACCAATGAGGAAACTATTCTCCTGGGCTCACCAATTACCTTTTGGATTAAGTTTTTCTGGCAGTTGGTGTTCTGCGGCACTGCAGCTACTATTGTGTCCGGTGCCGTGGCCGAGCGCGTAAAATACATCTCCTTTATCATTTTCTCGTTTGTCTTAACCCTCTTTATCTACCCAATTGTCGGGCATTGGATCTGGGGCGGCGGCTGGCTGGCCGATATCGGCTTTCAAGATTTTGCAGGCGGCGCTGTCGTACATGGTTTGGGTGGTATAGCTGCTTTAGCCGGTGCTATGGCTTTAGGACCCCGCATCGGCAAATATGGAAAGGACGGCAAACCCAAAGCCATTCCCGGGCATAACATGAGCCTGGCGGTCATTGGCGTTTTTGTGCTCTGGCTGGGCTGGTTTGGTTTCAACCCTGGCTCCACCTTGAGTTTTGCCGAACCAGGTGATGTGGCACATGTACTCCTGACCACCAACACGGCAGCCATTATAGCTATTTTGGCTTCTACCGCCACCAGTTGGATTAAAATCGGCAAACCTGATTTGGGTATGACCATCAACGGATGTTTGGCTGGGCTGGTCATCATTACCCCTGGGGCTGCGTACGTCAGCATTCCTGTTTCCATGCTTTTAGGCGCTATAGGCGGTGTCATTGTCGTTTTTGCGGTTATGATGTTTGACAGGTTAAAAGTAGACGACCCGGTCGGTGCTACTTCGGTGCACCTGGTTAATGGTTTTTTGGGCACTATTGCGGTCGGCCTGTTTGCTAAGGAAGGGGTTACCACACTCTCTCCCGCCAATGGCTTGTTCTATGGCGGCGGCTTTAAGCTTTTAGGTGTACAGATTTTAGGTGTTGTGTCTGTAGCCGTCTTTGGCTTTTTGACCTCAATCCTGGTCTGGCAAATATTAAAAAAGACCATAGGTATTCGCGTGACTGCGAAAGAGGAACTGGAAGGTCTGGATATCGGCGAGCACGGCAACGAAGCCTACCCCGGGTTTGCCCCGGCTGTGGAAACGTTGGCCGACGGTGAGGAAGTCATTGCTGTCAGTGTTCCCCAAGAGAGTGTACCTTCTGACGAAGCGGTTAAAGTCATCAACACTGCGGACACCGGTGCCAAGATTACTAAAGTTTCCATTGTAACCGCCCCCGGCAAGTTACATAAGCTGCAGACCGAGCTTGATGCCATTGGCATTACCGGCCTGACTGTTACCAATGTACTGGGCTTTGGTATGCAAAAAGGTCATGCCCGCGAGTATTACCGCGGCAACCCGGTCGAAACCAACCTGCTGCCGAAGATAAAGGTAGATATCGTCGTATGCAAAACACCAGTTCCCGCCCTGGTAGCCGCTGCCAAAAAGGCACTCTACACCGGCAATTACGGTGACGGCAAGATTTTCATCAGCAATGTGGAGAATGCCGTCAAGATCCGTACTGGTGAAGAAGGATATAGTGCTTTACAGGATGAGATTTAAAAATAATTAAAAAAAGGGCTGCCCTGCCATGTTATTGGCGTTGCATAGCGCTATTTGCTTCATCTGGATTAATATTATCAAAGTCATTTATTACATTTTTGCCATTAAGAATATATTCAAAATGATAGTGGGATGGGATTTGGGTTGTTGTATTAGGATAGGTGATTGTAGCAACAAAGCGCTTGCAGCCGCCGGCAGCTCTTATCCCTTTTTCCATGTATGCTTGATTTCCATGTCTGTTTAATATTCTGTTTTGTGGAGTAATGTTATATGCATTAGCTACTCCGCCAAGAGAGTCTGCTATAACATGTCCTTCATCTAAATCTTTCCGCTCGGTACCGGGCACTTTTGCTTCATCGTCAAAATATCTTCCGGCTGTATTAACAGGCTCCTTTGACTCATCTTGTAAAATAATCTTATCTGCAATTACATTAATCAATTGTCCGTATCCATTTGTAAACGCCCAATATGTTCTATCTCCATAACCAACATCCACCGCAGCCTTTAGTTGCCTTTTTCCTGACAAATCGCCGCCATCGACCTCAATAATTTTGTATGTCACACCGTTATACTTTATTGAGCCTTTATTACTTTGTATCTTTATGTTATTGAAGGCCTGCACAGAATCCGTGCCTGTTGATTGGTTAGAAACAGGATTAAATACAATTGAGTCTATTAATACTAGCAATAATAAAATAAATACTTTTATAGACTTTTTCTTTAATGTTTTCTTTTCCCGCATTCTACTACTCCCAGTTGTAACATTAACTTACTGTAACTATATTCCCCCTGTTTCTTTCATTTTATTATGAACTACGCATTTAAGCGTCCAACCTTTGAAAACAATATAATAGAAAGGGACCGCAGCCATCATAAGATAACTTCCGGTCCCCGTAATCCCTTATTTTTTTCCTTCAATATTTCTTTTAAATCCCACATAAGTCGCCATGAAATATATCATGTATATCCCAAAAAATAATAAAACAGAAATCCCAAAATACTGTAGTACAGAGGTGTGCACACCTGTTGCCATAATAAAAATTCTGCTGACACGTATCATGACGCTTCCACTAATGATCATTGCAAACAAAGCGGGGCAAAGATAATACGCCGTAAGCTGCCTGGCAATCAGATAATTAATCTCCGAACGTTCTAGTCCTATCTTAGCCAGCACATCATACCTGAATTTATATTTTGCAGAATCACTTAGCTGTTGAACAGACAATACTGTAAGTGCAGCACATAAGAATACCAGTCCCATATAAAAAGCGGGAACAATAAGTGATGCCAGCATATACTTAACTTCAGGTATCACGTTATCCCTTACCAGATTTGTTGCATTGTAACTGACCATATTATCCGAACCACTGCAGCTGTTTCCTTCTAACGAGAGATCCGCATGTCCGGCAAAATCTTGCTCTTCTTCAGGCACCAGATCATCCAGTTTTTTCATTAACCCGGCAGGAGCCTTCCCTTTAAGGTCAACTGCCATTTCTGAATAATATGGTTTCATTGTCTGAATGACACTGTCGGGGACTATCAGAATGTAATCTCCGCCATTATGCCCATCCTGGGAAAATGGTTCAGTATAAATACCGGCACAGGTTAACTCCTCATTTCCCCCCGCATCTGTTACCTCAAGGCCCTCCGGCATTTCATCTGTCTCCGAACTCAAACGCGCCTTAATTTGGATTGCATATTGCCGGTCTGTCAAAGTGATCTCCTTGTACCCCAGCATTTTCCTCAAATAATTGTAATCCGACAGCCCCATGTAAGTGTCATAAGTGCAATATGTTCCGTCGGTCTTAAGAGCCTTTTCTATTTTTTTCATATTGGGGCGTCCATCGCTGTCCAGGTACATATTGCCAAATGCCTGCAAGTGGGTATACATCCAGACATTTGCCTGGTTGGTCTGATTTGTATAGATACGGTAAATGTACGAGTCCGCGATTTCCACATCCTTGTTCAATATTTCCAGATCATCCTGAAACTCATCCTCCGCATCAGAGCTGTAAATCAGAACATCAAAGGGCCACTTCGTATCCAGTACCTTATTCTCATAATCACTAAACATCATTGCCACTGAACTACCCATCAGTGCAATAGTAAAAAGTGCTGTCAGAGTTCCCATGGTAAACTGCATAGTCCGCACCTTCGAGGAAAACTGACGCAGAAGAAACAAATTCTGGCCCCTGTAAATTCCTTTTTTCTTCTTACGGATGTAGCACATGACCCAGGCAGAAAGCCCTATATAAAAAAGATAAATTACCAGTACCAGTGCTATCAAAAATATACAGGCGGCCCCTACGCTGGAAAGTCCCGGGAAAACGGTCCAGATTGCAACAATAACAGCAATAGATACCGGAAACAGCAGACGCTTGATTCCCTCATTAGATTCTTTGATTTCCTCATTCTGCCGTTTTGCATCCATCAGGTCATGAATGTTCATTTTCTTAAACTTTCGTTTGCATCGAAAAAGTGCCAGCAGATAGCACCCCGCATAGAACAGCAGTGTTACCAGAAAGGTATATTTGTTAAGCGTCGGATGAAATCTGTATTCTACATGTACCATATTTCCGAGAACCGCCATCAGAACCTGCTGCAGCAGAATCCCTGCCGGCACTCCGGCAAGGAAGGCAAAAATTCCAAGTAAAACATTCTCCCGCATATAAAGTCTTGCAATGGCTTTTTTCTTCATGCCCAAAAGCATATAAATCCCAAATTCGCTGCTTCGTTTTTCCAGCATAAACCGCACCATATAGTTAATCAGCCATGCGACAATCAGAACAATAAAAAAAGTAGCCATCCCCGTCATCATCTGCATCATCTGGGCTATTTCAAACAACCCGGTAAATTCTTTATCAAAAAAGAGACTGCTGAAAGCATACATAAGTGCGGTTACAACAGCCATAGTAAACATATAAACCAGGTAATCTTTTGCAGAGCGCATGACATTTCGAAAAGCAAGTTTACTATACATTGGACAGTTCACCCCCTGTCAATGACAGTACATCCAAAATCTCCTGCAAAAACTCTCTGCGCTTTTTTCTTCCCTTCACAAGCTCATGAAATATTTTTCCATCCTTTAAAAACAGAATCCTGCTGCAATAGCTGGCAGAAAATGCGTCATGCGTCACCATGAGTATTGTCGCCCGCATAGTTTGATTCAGCTCAGTAAATGTCTCCAGCAAAATCTGTGCTGATTTAGAGTCCAGCGCACCAGTAGGCTCATCGGCAAGTAAAAGCTTCGGATGATTAACCAGTGCCCTTGCACAGGCACAGCGTTGCTTTTGCCCGCCTGATACCTGATAGGGAAACTGACTGCGGATGTCTTCAAGCCCCAGCAAGTGCAGCATCTGATTGCTCTGTTTTTGAATCGTTTTCCTGCTGCCGCCGCGTATGGTAAGTGCAAGTATAATATTTTCCTCAATAGTCAGGGTATCTAAAAGATTATAGTCCTGAAATACAAAACCAAGATTGTTCTTTCGAAATTCAGACAATTTGTCCTCAGACAACTCCGTAATATCCGTATCTCCATAATAAATATGTCCTGCTGTTACCCGGTCAATAGTAGCAAGCATATTTAAAAGGGTTGTTTTTCCTGAGCCGGAAGCCCCCATGACACCCACAAATTCTCCTTCTTCAACATTAAAGCTTACCCGGTCTACAGCTTTGGTCACATTAGAGCCATTGCCGTAATATTTTTCAATATCACACACTCGAATATATTCATTCATTCTCAGTCACTCCTCTTATATTGGTAACCTTATTCTACCAATTATAAGCAGACTCTGGTATCTGGCTGGCTTACATTTATCTTACAATTTTGAAAGATAGCTGCTGATCGGGAAATCCAGAATCATCCGGGTTCCTTTTCCAATTATAGATTCTGCCCAAACTTCAATTCCAAGCTTTTGACACAGCTTCCGGCACAGATATAGTCCCATGCCGGTAGCCCGTTCATGGCTGCGCCCATTGCTGCCGGTAAATCCCTTTTCAAAAATACGCGCCAACTCACTTTCCCCGATGCCTGTTCCGTTATCCTCCAGAGCCAGCAGTACTCCCTGTTCCTGCTTTGTTGTATAAAACTTAAACATCGGAGTATCTCCCCGGTATTTGATACTATTTAAAATCATCTGATTCAATATGAATGCAATCCATTTCTTATCCGTATATACTAAATCCGGGCAATCAACTTCTGCCTGTACCTGATTCTGGATCAGATATCCCTGGTTCTTCGCCAGAACTTCATATACTACTTCCTGCAGGTCTGTCTCGGAAATTAGATAATCCTTATATACCTCATCTGACCGGGCATAATAAAGCGCCATATCCACATAATTTTCAATTTTCTGGTTTTCCAGCCCTATAGTCCGGAACTCTTCTACATTGCTCCTCCTACGGTTTTCGCATGTTAGTGCAATACTTGTAATCGGCATCTTTATCTCATGAACCCAACTTTCAATATATTCCCTGTAATCCTTCTTCTCATCTTCAATCTGATGTATCTTCTCGATAACAGATTTATTAGATTTCCGAATCATCTCCCTGTATAGCTTATCCTCCAGGCGATAGGAGTCCGGCAGCATTTCCCCCAGAAGATAGCGCTGGTCCATCCTATCCAATGTTTGCTCAATTTGCCGGAAATAGCAATATCTCTGAATATATGTTACGAGCAGCCATGTACCCAATATGAGAAGCCAAAATATCTCAATCAGTATGAGATTGGAAAAGGAATAACCTGTTACATGCAAAAATATCCCGAGTGTGCACATGCAGAAAATATGTAAAAGTATGAGCAGAAATTTATCCTTTAAAAAGTCAATCAATCTCATACTCTGTACCCCATACCTCTCTTCGTTTCAATCAATCGGGTCACTCCGATACTTTTTAGTTTCTCTCTTATACGTGTCACATTTACGCTCAACGTATTATCATCGATAAACACTTGATTTTCCCATAAATGCTCAATCATATCCAGACGTGGTACTATCTCACCTGCATGTTGAAACAGGTAGTGTAAAATCTTTAGTTCATTTTTAGATAAATCAACACGTTTTTCACCATATTCCAGACAGGTATGTACAAGATCCAGATGCACTCCATGGCAGGTCAAGACTGTGGATTCTTTTGTTTCTGAGATTCTTGTCCGCTTTAAAACTGCGGCTATCCGTGCAAGAAGTATAGGGGCCTGATATGGCTTCGTAATATAATCATCTCCGCCTTTCAACATTCCTGTCAATTCATCCATAGAATCCGTTCTGCCCGTCAGAAAAATAATAGGAATCTCCGACTGTTCCCTGATCTCTGTGCAGATGTCAAACCCCGTGACATCGGGCAAGTTTAAATCAAGCAAAACCAAATCCGGTTTCTTCCTGATTACCTGCTCCGCGACCGAGTCAAAATCCTCCAGTGCAGTCACCTGATAGAGAGCATTCTCTAATAAAATTTTTAACTCTTTTCTGATGACCGGTTCATCCTCAATAACTAAAATATACATATTCGTTTCACTCCGCAACAATAAAACTTATTATAAAAATTGAACCCCGATTGCAATAGAAAAGCAAAGAATTGCACCGAAAAGGAACAGCCAAAATGTCCATTTTGCATTGCAATACCTTAATACATAAGCCAGCTTCGGTTTATTTGGATTGTAAAAAACATCAATTGTAGAACCTTTTGGGAAAAGCTGGGCCAATAACCTTATACTCCTTTCCATTCACTGTATAAGCTACAACCGGCAGGTGAACCGAACTATCCTCACCGCCTCTGGACGCGAGAGTATAGCTTGTTACAGTACCTGTTGTCTTAGCTGTACATTGCCTCTCCTGCACTAGATATTTATAACTTCGCATAAATCCAATTAACAGTAGTACCAGGCCTCCAATCGCAGGCAATATTCCAAAAACAATTTTTATAACTTGTATATCATCCATATTAGTGCCTTACCCCTTTTTATTTTGATTTTACCGCATTTGCAAATTATTGTAAACTTATGCTATCATAAAAATGATACATAAGTAACAATTCAGAACTTATATTATAGGGGATTTTAAACTTGAAATGGGATAGCGCTCTGGTGTAAATGCCTATCAGAGATTGCTGATTACCGAAGGCTCAGGGTAATCGCACATAAATAACTTGGCCGGCTTTTAAGGCTTTTAATGCCCTAAAAGCCGTAGTAATCCACTATAAGTTATTTTCCTGAAGCAGCTGTTTTCTGAACTGTTCGTATTCAGCCCTACAAGATAAACCGTTAAACAAATCTGCAAATATTTTAGAACTTCTGTCAGAATTTAATAGCCACCTTAAAGTCACCATGGCTACCGGCTGCATATTCGAACGCTTTCTCCCATTCTTCAATATGAAACACATGCGAAACAATGCCATCTGTTTTCAGCTTTCCATTCATAATATTTTCAATAACAAAGGGATAACAATATGGACTTAAGTGAGATCCCAGTACATCCAACTCTTTTCTATCCCCAATGATAGACCAGTCTACCGTCGTTTCTTCGCCGAAAACACTAAATTCCACAAATGTACCCAGTTTTCTGATCATATTCAGTCCCTGTTTTACACTTGACGGATGGCCTGTAGCCTCTATATAGACATCACACCCGTATCCATCTGTCAGCTCCAGAACTTTTTCGACCACATTCTCTTTTCCAGGGTTCATCGCAATATCTGCACCGAATTCCTTAGCCTTTTCAAGCCTTTCATCAATTATATCCAGCGAGATCAGTTTAGCTGGATTCTTCATTTTCGCATAAGTAATCATGCCCAGACCCAGAGTCCCTGCACCGGATATTACCACAATATCCTCATTGCCGATTCCAGCTCTGTCTACCGCGTGTTTGGAACAGCCGTAAGGCTCAATAAGTAAGGCCTTTTCAAGTGATAATTCCGCAGGAACCCTTGAAATTACAGCTGTCTTTGGATACCGGACATATTCAGCCATTCCACCGTTATTTTCCTTTTGAAAGCCAAACGTAGCATGAGGCTGACACATCCAGTATTTCCCGGTTTTACAAAATCTACATTTCCCACAAGGAACAATCTGATCAGCTGTAATGCGCTCTTCTGTTTTAAATTCTGTTACATTTTTTCCCACTTCGGCAATCTCTCCCAAAAACTCATGTCCCGGAATAAAAGGAGGTCTTACCCATGCGGGCTGATCTTCATTTCCCCAGAACATTGCTGCCCCATGAAAACACTTTAAATCGCCCGCGCAAATACCACATGCCTCTGTTTTAATAATAATATCATCCGGCCCACACTCCGGAGTTGGGTAATCAATTTCCAGCTTATAGTCCCCTTTCCCATAAGCAACCAAAGCTTTCATCTTTTTAGGTACCGACATTTCAAAACCTCCTCCAAAAATACCAGTTATTTTGCCTCATCCAATGTTAGAATAGCTCCCTTTTGGAGCAAAATTTTCCTCACTTCTTCTGGGTCAACTTTTCTCGGCTGTATTTTATTTTTAGATGCCAGAGCAGCACCTACCCCTGCACCCTGTCCTATTGCCATACATAAAGTCATAATTCTCGTTGACCCAAAGGCAACGGCATCGACACTGATACAACGCCCGGTCATCATCAGTCCATCAATATCCTTTGCAACAGTGCATCCATAAGGAATTCCATACGGTTCTTCTATAGTCTTAGTATAGGTCTTATCGCCCTTTCCACTATGTATATCAATAAAGTAAGAAAACAGTCCGATTGCATCATCCGGTATGCTGCCTGAAACAGCATCTTCCTTTGTGAATTTTTTAATACCCATAATCCGCCTAGACTCCCTGACACCAATCGTTGCATTCACTGATGTGAGATAACATTTTTCAAATCCCGGCACATGCTCCTGAAGCATTTCAATTAGTGGTATGATTTGAAGATGGCTTTCCAGCTCTCCTCTGCTTAAATCATGAACATTACTCCCGTCAAAATTCAAGATTCGAATTGTATTTACAGCTACGGTACCGGGTATAGGCTGGCGTATATAGATCACTGTATCCCTGTCAACGGGGCATTTTGATTCTGATCTAAGCTTTTTGATTGTATTATTCAGCCCAAAGAAAATATGTCCTGGGTTGTTGCGAAAGAACTCAGCATTATACCCAGGTTGTATATGAGTAAGCCCCATGTTGTAAGGCAGCTCTTCCGGATGTTGCTCTATGTAATCACAAAACCTCTCAAAATCAACTCCGCTTAAGTTAAACATTAGCGACGGCGGCTGAAGTTCTCCACTTTCTGACTGTCCCTTCTCATATTCTGCTCCTGCCATATAAGCCACATCACCATCTCCGGTTCCGTCAATAAAGACATCTGCCTCTATTTCAATTTCTGTACCCTTACCGGCAACAATTATACTGCAGAGTCTTCCATCTATCACTTTCGTTTTAACCAGTTCGCAGTGCATTAATAGCTCTACTCCGGCTTCTTTTACCATTTCAAAACATATAACCCTGGAATAAAATGGATGAATTGTGGTAGAAGAAAGATGAAACGGACAGTATTTATGTCCGGCTGTCCCATCTTTTTCTTTGAGCCGTTCTACAAATTCCTCTGCAATTCCACCAACAATTCTTCTTTGATGCATATCGAGAAAAGCTAAAAATGGAAGACCTGAACCAAGCTGTCCCCCAAGATATCCCAGCCGTTCTACCAGTATGACCTCTGCGCCTTCTCTCGCAGCTGCCACAGCAGCTGCAAGTCCTCCGGGACCACCGCCAACAACGGCTACATCTTTTTTAATCATTTCTTTTTTCATATCATTTTTCATATCGCACCTCCTACTCATCTACGTTCGCATTATATACAATGTCAAAATGTCGCCCAGCGGCGTAAAAGGTTCTGGAAAATCCATGCGCACCTATTTCCGAAAGAGCACGGATCCCCGATTTTCCAATTTTCCAGCGGCCAATTGTCAACCTTGGAACCTTATATTGACTGGATGTCAGTCCTAGTACAGAGCACTCCAGATGGTGGAAAAACTCATGGGCCAGGATTAACTCTTCACCATATTTCAGTGATACTCTATTTTCTGCTGCCCACATCTTTACCGACTTTAAATACAGGGTGATTGTCTTTCTTCCTGAATAATATTCACTGAAGCACCTCATACCACCAATGACGTTATCTTTATCAACTTTAATTACTTTCAGACCTTCTTGTTTTATCACTTCCCAGATAGATTTTCCCGGATACTTATCTAGAATATCTGATGCAGCTGCGGCACCTGTATCCCAAGCTCTGTCCGCGATATGGGAAATATCCTCTTGGGGAATCTTATGATAGTGAATATCCCGAATCAGCTCCTGTCTGGATCCTATATGATCGGGAAACGGAAATTCAGTCTTCATGCACTGACCTCCTAGCCTCTTTCATTTTCCGTAGTTTTTGTGCAAATCATAATCAGATTCTCATCACTTTGAGTCCCTGCCAGTTCAACCTCACATAAAGAAAGTATCTGAGACTCACTCTGCATACCCGCCATATCTACAATCCTGCTGCCTGATACTACATAGATATTTGGAATCTCTGCTCCTCCATCTCCATATACAGTGTGTTCCTCCAGCAGATACTTAACATTTTTCTTCCATGCCGATACCGGACAGGCCAGTACCTGTGCATTTTTCTTTTGAAGCCGTATAACTCCATCCCGGTCTACTAAACGAACCGGTTTAACTTTCTTTGTGAAAAAGAGGTGAGAGCGCACCTTTATTTCGCTTGTGACCGCACATATACTGCCGTTGTCAACTTCGATTTTAACCTGGTTCTCCGAAACCTTCAGATTTTCAGCCACCAGCGATTTAATCTCCTCATCCGTTTTTCTTGCCCCCGTCAATTCCTTGGTGCGCAGCTCTGTCGCACCTATAGCAATTGCGCGAACCTTTTGCTGCTGCGTATCAATTTCCACCTTTACTTCAATGGTCTCCGGATTAGCACCTGAGGCAATTGCCTTTCGTTCAGCCTCTCTCCTCACCGCTAATATATCCGCTTCTGTAGGATTCATAATCGTACGTTCTACCATATCCCGGACCATAGCCAAAGCTACTCCTATTGGTGATATTACTGCCGCATTTTTTGCAATTTTAAAAACACATCCAAATTTTTTTCCCAAGTGGGGAACCACTGTGGCTGCCCCTCCCCCGCCTCCAACAAATGTCAGCATATTCTTATCCAGTCCATAATCTTTAATGAAGCTTTCCACAACTTTTCCATTCTTTAAAGCTGACAGACGAAGTACTTCTTCTGCAGTTTCTTTTACACTCATGCCCATGTTTTCAGCCAAGGGTGCCCATGCCTTTTTTGCTGCTTCAATATTTCCTTTTGCATAGCTGTCCTCAGGCACATAGCCTGCAATGTTGGCAGCTCCCGAAAGAGTAAGTGCATATTTCTTGCCATTAGAGCATTCGATATATGCATATTCTGGATCCGTAGAAATCGGGTGTACTGCTTTGAGCACAGGTTCTATAATATTCTCATCCTCTGCAAACACTTCATAATCCAGGTCGGCAATATGGGCACTCCTGGGACCTACGTCCTTTACCTTTCCATTATGGATTTCAATCATGCTTCCTCCGCCGATTCCCACTGTCCGCACATCCAGTGATGTAAGATAAGTCTTGTGCCCCCCGACTTCCGCATACTTAACCGCTACATTTCCATCCTTGACACAGGAAATATCCGTGCTGGTTCCTCCTACTTCGAAAAATATTCCATCTGTCAATTTTTCATACATCAATGCACCTGCCACACCTGCAGCGGGCCCAGACAAAATAGTAAGTATCGGCCTGTGGCGTACCTCATCCACAGTCATAACCCCTCCGTCACAGCGCATAACCATCAACGGTGACTTGATCCCTGCATCTTTAATACTTTTTTCTGTCATATTAGCTGCATCCAGCATTTTGGGTAAAATACTTCCATTAATTACAGCGGTCCTCGTACGGACTTTAAGACCATACAGCTTAGATACATCATTTCCGGCTGTGGAAGGATATCCATATTGATTACAAATCTCGATTGCTTTATTTTCATTTTCAGGGTTGTCTACACTGAATGCCTCCGTTGCTACCATAGCCTGAGCACCCGAATTTTTCAGTTCCTCCAGTGCTCTTTCTATATTTTTCTCAAAACCTTCCTGATCGGCCGAATTGACAACAGCATTGTAAGAGTGCAGATATTTACCTGATGCAAGTTCGATATCTCCTATAGTTGTGTCACTTTTTGCCTTCAGCCCCTGCACACCGCTGCTGAGAGTAATAATGCCTACCTGAGATACATCTCCCTCCAAAAGTGCATTCGTAGCCTGTGTTGTCCCATGGGCAATAAAAGTAACATCCTCCGGAGCAATCTGATACTTTTCCATGATTTCCTTCAGCACCTTAACAATGCCGGCCGCCACACCTTCCTTGGCTGTATGAGTTGTAGGCATCTTGACACTTCCGATCAGCTCGAAAGTGTCATTATTAATTGCTACAGCATCTGTGAATGTCCCGCCTACATCAATTCCAATTCTAACCTTCATCTTCGTCTCCTTTTACATATATATAAATGTTAGTATAATCACCGTTGCTGCCGTAACAATCCAGTTTGGAAGCTGCATCGGATTAGAGGTTGTTACAGGATCATACCCAACAAAGTTAGACGCCCAGACAACTTGTGTCGATGTCGGACAAGACTGGGAAGGCCAACGGAATGCTGCATAAAATACTGCCGACAAAGCTGCCACCGGAAGTACTCCTACCGCCAGCATACTGGCTGCCAGACCCGCTCCAAGTCCCATCAGATTGAACGGTCCACGGTATAATCCCAGTGGGCACAGAATACATACAAAAGCAATCAGTCCCCAAGCAGAATGCGGGGTAATTGCAACCATAAATGGCTTTATTACAGCCTGTGTTGTGGGAGCTGTCATAGCATTTAAAATCATACCAATTCCAAACATCAGCGCAACAGTAGGTGCGCCCTCTTTAAATCCTTCATAACAGCTCTGTACGATTAAATTAGAGAACTTAGACCACTTTCCTCTGAATGTAAATACTATTGCCCAAACGATACCGATAACAAATACCGTTGTTGCCTCCAGCTTAAAAATTAACATGACTGCAACTACAACCACAGGCGTCAGGCAGGCTAGAACTCCCCGCCAGCCCTTCACATAAGTACTCTTAACTTCCTCCTCTTCCTGCTCCTTTTTAACCGGAGCGGCGAACGCGTACTTTATACCATTTTTTTTAAAACTATAGGTCAAATAAACAAATGTAAACAGCAGACCTGCTATGAAAAGAATTACGGCGCAAAGATTAATATCCTTGGCCTCTACCCCTGTTATCCCGGTAATGGCTGCTATGTTGGCAGGATTCAGAGAATACCCTGCCGACATGGCAGCTAAAAATGTATTACATGCAACTATCGGTGGGATTCCAATAGACATCATAATAGGCAATACTATAGTTCCAACCATCGCAACCGCACCTGTCCCATATAAAACAGTAAACAAAAATGCTGTTACAGCACACAATGCCAGTGAAATGAGATAGGGCTTATCTCCCCCCAGCTCGGCGGCATTTTTAATAATCACATCCGTAACACCTGTGCGGTAAAGTATCTGAGAAAGCCAGCAACTAAACAGAATTGCCACATATGTACCTGCAAGTTTCAAAGCTCCACCGGATATAACATTTGTAAGTATTCCTTCTTCTCCCGTGAGAGGCAGCCCGGCTGCAACTGCTATCGCCACGGCCATTACCGGAAGCGCCAGAACTGCTGGGATCTTTCTCATCATCATTAATGCTGCTATTAAAATAAAAATCAATACAATAATAATCCCTGTTATCATAACAATCTCCTTTCTGCTCCTTTTATTAAATGGTTCCACTGCCTTAGCTTACAATTATTACCTCCTTTCATTTTATTAATACAATCCAATAAATAAAACCATTTCATATAACGGATTATATTATTTGAGGTATGAAAAGTCAATTGAATTATTCACAAATGTCGTATTATGTATTTATTTCAGCATTTTTCATTAAATTTATGTATGCGTTTTGTCTGTTTTAACCAAAAAAGTCGATCCAGCTCATTTACTGATCGACTTTCTATTTCTATATTTAAACGGCACCAACAAATTCTGTAATATAATTAAGTGCAGCCCCGGCTGCAATTGCATCTTTTTTATATTTACTAACCCTTATATATTTCTTATTATAATCAAAAGAACTTAATGCCTGAACTCGGTTTCGAATATCTTCGATATAGGGATCCAGGTATTCTCCCATATATCCCCCTAAAATAATTGTACAGTCAAATAAAGTCTGAAGATGATTGATCGTAAGTGCCAGAGACTCCAGATATTTCCCCCAGGACTGTGTTGCCTGTGGGTTCTTCTTATCCAGCTCTTGGAAAAAGTCTTCAAGATTTCCTTCGCACATATTTGAAAGAACCGTTGCAGAACAATAGGCATCCACACATCCCCTCTGTCCACAATAACATTCTCTTCCTCCCGGATGGATTTTAATGTGGCCCACTTCACCTCCGTGTAATGTTTCTCCTGTATAAACTGAGCCATTCACCACAACTGCACCGCCTACATTATTACTCAGCATCAGATAGAAGGCATTTTCTTCAATTCCTCCCAGCCATGTTTCCGTAATCCCTGCTGCGTTTGCATCGTTAAATAATGCCGTCCTGTATGGGATATATTTTGAAAACTCTGAGCATGTGGCTCCTGTAAAATTCAGTATTTTTCCGTAAAATACCTCCTGATTGTCCTTCGTAATCAACCCAGGAACACCGATTCCTACTCCGAGTATAGCTTTTGCACGTTGCTTTGCTTTGGACACAGTCTGCTCCACCATCCTGCCGATTTCTTTATAATATTTGTCCGTCCTCTGAAAAGGAACTCTTTTTCGTATTCTGGAAATAATCGTTCCTTCAAGGTCTACTGCTAAAACTGTAATATGATTCTTCGTGATGTCAATCCCGATTGCAATCCTTGCATCAGGAACTATATCATAAGACTTTGCTCTTCTCCCCCCAGTATGTCCTATAGAACCCGATTCTCTGACCAAACCTTCATCTTGCAGTTCCTCAAGATTCTGTATCACGGTAGGAAGACTTAATTGCAACTCCCTTGCAATATCCTGTCTGGAAAGGTTTTTATGTTCACGTAGAAGTTGATAGATATTTGACCGATTCAATTTTTTTATTTCAAGATTTGCTGATGTCTTTTGTCTTATCATTCTGTCCTTCCTCTATAAACCAAATTTGTTATTTATAAATCCGTTTTCTAAATCCGTTTTTATAATTATAAACATAAGTAGCTTAAAGTTCAAGTATTTTCCACTTTTCTGCATACTTAAAAAGACCTATAACAGTATTTTAAAACTGCTACAGGTCTTTTGTCTGCTTATCGTCCTACATTATTTTATTTCTATATTCATTAGCGGATACCCCTGTTACTTTCTTAAAAACCCGTGAAAAGTGTGCAATATCCAGAAACCCAACTTCCTCCGCTATATTCCCAATCCTCAGAGATGGATCCCGCAAGAGCTCTTTAGCCTTGTCAATTCTGATATTATTCAAAATATCAGAAAAGCTTTGCCCTGTCTGCCGATTTAAAAGTTTACTCAAATGCCATTGGCTTACATATGTATGCTCAGCCACATCTGAAAGCTTTAGTTTCTCTCGATAGTTTTCTTCTATATAAACAAGGGCATTTTTTACAATAAAATTATTTGCCGGAGAATTTAAGATATCCTTTTTTCCTGTCCCTTCCGGGAGTCTGGCCGGTTGATATTCCTTAAGACGGTCTGTCATCACTTCCATAGCCTCTTCCAGTTCATCCATCTTAGAGGGCTTCAGCAGAAATCTGGCGACACCAAGGCGAATAGCCTGTTGGGCATAATCAAAGTCCCTGTAACCTGTCAGGATACAGACCTGCATCTGGTCATGCTGGGATTTGATTCCGGCCAGCATAGTAAGTCCATCCATCTGAGCCATGGCAATATCTGTAAACACAATATGAGGTTTTTCCTTTTCTATTAACTCCAATCCTTCTTGTCCGCTGCCGGCAGTCCCCACCACCTGGCAATTCCACTTTTCCCAGTTCATGCCCCTGGTCATTCCTTCCAGTATCACCGGCTCATCATCTATCAAAACCACTTTATACATCTCACACCTCTGCACCCTTTAGCAGCAGACACAATTATCCTTTGATTGCCCCCGCTGTCATACCTTTAATTATATACTTCTGGAGAAAAATGTAAACGATTAGTATAGGAATGACTACCAGTGTAACCGCTGCAGCCATAAGCCCATAATTGGTACCCTCTCTGGAAGTCAGCTCATTTAACAACCTGGTAATACCATACTGATTCCCCCGCAGCATAAATGTCTGCGTAAACAAATCATTGTAGCTCCAGAGAAAACTGAAAATTCCCACAGTTGCAAAGGAGGGTTTCGAAAGAGGCATAATGACCTTCCCAAATATCTGGAAAATATTTGCCCCCTCCATGTAAGCTGCCTCCTCCAATTCCACCGGCAGCCCTTTTATGTAGCCGCTTAAGACTACAATGGCAAAGGACATATTCCCTGCAATCTGGGGCAGAGCCGTAGCCAGCAATGACTTCCAGAGAACCGGAGTGTTTACGATTCCCCAGCGCGCCATCAGCTGGAAAACCGGTATGATTGTGGCAAAGACCGGAAACATCATGCCGGCTATTACCAGGTTATTCAATAAATTTTTCCCCAGAAATGTATACCGCACAAGTGCATAAGCTGCCATCCCCGCCAGCACAATCACCACCAGTGCCACCGTGATGGAAATAATCAGACTGTTACGGTAGGCACCGAACACATCCAGCCGCCCGAAAGCCAGCCGGTAATTGTCCATGGAAAACCTTTCCCCAAGAGGGAGTGAAAACGAATCCGATACAATGATTTTTTTATCTTTGAAAGAGTTCAGCACAACCCATATGATAGGGTAAATCGTAGTCAGCGCCCAAAGTGAAAGCAATACAAAGATACCTGCCTGACCAGGGTGTAGCTTTTTCTTCTTCATGACTTTTCCTCCTAGTAATCTTTCTCTTTGAAAACTGTATTGACAACTTTTGAAAGAATCACCCCCAGAACTACAATCAAGATTGCTATAGTACTGCTGTAGTCCACATCCGATACATTAAACACCTGATAATACATATACGTTCCGGTGAGCCATGTCCGGCCGAAAGGTATTCCTTTCGGGAACATTACCCAGGGCAGGTCAAAGACCTTAAGAGCTCCGGTCACCGCCAGTACGATACAGGTGCAGATTACATTGTGCAGTAAAGGAAGCGTAATATAGCGGACTCTCTGCATTCTGGTTGCACCATCAATTGCTGCCGCCTCATAAAGTTCATCAGATATATTGTTCAAGCCGGTAACCAGGATAATAAAGTAGAATCCTACATATTGCCAGGTTACAGGAATCATCATCGTTATTAGTGCATGTGTTTCATTCTTCCAGTCTATCAGTCCCTTAGAGCCCAATGCTCCAAGCAGCTGATTAATCATACCTTTGTCATACAGGAAAATCAAATTAAAAAGTAGCCCAAGTGCCGTAGCCGAAATCACAATTGGAAAGAAAAATACAATTCTAAAAAACTTGCTTCCATGTTTTACATTGTCAACCAGAATTGCCAAAAAAAGAGCAATGCCAACCTGGCCCACAATCGTTACAAGAATCATAATTAGTGTATTTTTAAGCGCAATTCTCATATTTTCATCTTCCACCATCCTAGTGAAATTCAGATACCAAGGATCATTCCAGCCCTTTGCCGCCGTTCCCAATCCTCTGATATTTTGAAAACTGTTAACAATATTTTTTATAAATGGATAATACAGAAATACTATCATAAACAAAAACGCTGGAACCAGAAAAAAAACCAATGGCTTTTTATTTTTATAAATATTAGGCATAACATTACTCCTTTACAAGGCCGAATGGCCATACAGGTATACCCGAAGGGTGTTACTCCTTTACAAGGCCGAATGGCCATACAGGTATACCCGGAGGGTATTTCTCCTTTTACGGGCCCAATGGCTATTATAGAAATGGCTGTCACACCGGGTTTGTGCGACAGCCATTTCTATCACTTATTGCGCCGATTCTTCAGGAGTATAGTCTTTTATAAGTGTCAGAACTTCGGATACTGCATCTTTTATTTCTACTTTTCCGGTTACCAGATTCGGCATGCCGTCAAATACCGGAACCCTGCATTCTGTAGGAATCTGATCCTGTACCGCACCTGCAATTCCAGTGATACCGTTTACCATCTCAAGGCCTGATTTCCCCAGGCTGCTCAGCTGGCTTTCATCCACCGTAGCGCCGTCTTTTAATGCCGTTGCAGATGTCTGTGCAAATTTTGACACCATTTCATTGGTTGTCATATACTCTACAAAGCTAACTGCTGCCTCTCTCTTGTCCGGATTGTCCCAAGCCTTTTTTGTAATATAGTATCCAGAAGAAAGTCCGCCAATAATATCCGTTGCCTTGCGGTCACCCTTTGCCGGGACATAGGTAACTGTAAAGTTGTCGATATCATCCGTAGCTTCCTCGATACCGCCAAGTTTCCAGGAACCATCAATCAAAAATGCTGCCTTCCCATCCAAAAATGCCTGGAAGGTTTCATCGTCTGTCCCTGAGAGAGTGTTGTCCGGGAAATAGCCCTTTTCGTACATTGTCTTGATATCACCAATGCCGTCTACCCATGCTTTTCCATGTTCGTCATCCACACTTTCAGGAAGTACGTTATGTGTTGCCGGTGAAAGCTGGTTGTAAATAGTAAATTCAAACCAGTAATGGGGAATCTGTGCAAGTGAAGCTGCAACAGGTGTATATCCGGCATCCTTAATCTTCTGGCAGTCCTCCATAAATTCATCCCAAGTGGTAGATGCATCCGGCACTTCAACACTTGCCGCATCCAATACAGTTTTATTCACATACATCCCTTCCCAGTATCCATTTACCGGAACAGAATAGTTCACGCCGTCCACCGGAGATGCCCCCATAAGTTCGTCCTTCATATTGTCGGCATATTCCGGGTATTCCTTGCGGATCTCATCGATAGAAATCACTTTTCCGGCCTCTACAAAAGAGTTGGAATCCATGCCGTTGAAATAGAAGAGTACATCTGGTTCTGAACCCACCTCAAAGTCTGCAGCCACTCTGGCTTTAAAGGTCTCGTCAGAAGTTGCCGAAGAATCATTGACGCTGTTGCCTGTCTCCTCCTGCCAGCCCTCTACGGCATCTTTAAAGTTCTGGGCATTTGTGTCATTCCCTGCAAAAGTGGTCGTAATATCCAGTGTTACACCACCGCTCTTCTCCTTGGACGCGGATTTTCCACTGTCATCCTTTGTGTCCCCTTTGTTCCCACAGGCTGCAAGCGAAAGCACCATGGCGCAGGTTAATAAAATTGCTGCCGATTTTCTCTTCATACCTTAAACCTCCCTTTCTTAATATAATCATTATACGAAAGAGTATCGTCATAGTGAATAGACAGCATTGCCATTTATTGTTTTTTCTTGTTACTTTTGACACTATCTGGGAATGCAGAAATATCCGGCGCTTAGTCCAAGCGAGATGGAGTAGCGTGCAATTGAGCTTGCCCTCCTGAATAATTGTCTACCCTTCATCCGGAAAATAACGTAAAAGTGTAAGTGTACTGACAGTATATCCCTCGGCATTTGTCTGAATCTTAAGTCCACAGCCGGGGCCGTAAATAATTTTCAGACGCTGATTCACATTGCGTATTCCGATACTTACAGATTTTTCGTCCCGTTCTATACCTCCTCCCAGAAGGTATTCAATTTTTTTCTCATCTGCCGGTAAAAGAACACCGTGATTCTTTATTTCAATAATTAGAGTATCTTCATCACGAAGTATTATGTTAATGTGGATAATAATCCGGTTTTGTTCATCCACCCCGTGTTCCACGGCATTTTCTACAATAGGCTGTATAATCAGACGGGGAACCTTGACCTGCAGGAGATTATTGTCAATGTTTTTGTGAATTTCCAGCTTATCTTCAAAACGGCGGGCTATGATATACAGGTAGGCATCCATATAGCTAAGTTCTTCCGACAGGGCTATATAAGAATTCTTTTTACGGTCCAGTGTTGCTTCCAGCATGGTGGACAAGGCCTCAATCATGCCGCTGGCCTTATAGTTCCCGTTCATACGTGCCTCCCAGTTGATGATTTCCAGGGTATTGTTCAGGAAATGGGGATTTATCTGGGATTGGAGCGCTTTAATTTTAGCATCGCGCAAAGCCAGTTCCTCAGAATATATGGTGTCAAACTGATGCTTCAGCTCCGCAGACATCTGGTTGAAGGCTTCCCCCAGATAAACCATCTCCCGGCTGTTTCCAATCTGGCACATGGCGAAGCCAAGATTCCCATTCTCTATTTCTCTGGACGCATCCACCAGCTCTGACACAGGCCTGGTAACCTCCCTGTGAAAGAACCAGATTACAAGAAGAATCATCGGAATCATAGAAACAAGGAAGAAACCAATAATGTAAGTGAAGTTCTGTTCATTCATCACGGAACGGGTATCCAATGACAACATAAATTCCATGTCGTGACTTTCAAAGCGGAGCTTATTATAAACGTAAGTATTTTTCTGTCCAATATTGTGAACCTTGTGGTCATTCGTGTCATTTAGCTCGTAAAAGCTCCGGATACTTCCCGGTTCGCCTGAATTGGTATCTGCAACCTGCTGCCCATCCAGATAGACTTCATAGCCCTGGTAGCCCATGATGCCCTCAAAACTCTTAAACATTGCCGAAGGATCCAGCTCCATAATAATAACAGCAAAGGGCTGAAACCCTGTGGTCATCATATTTCGAACCATGTAAATATTTCCCCCCACATTTAGAAAGAGAATGTCTGTATCCAAGCCTTTAGCTTCTTCGTGTACCTTATCTAAAACCTCGGTTTCAAAATATTGTACCCGGTCAAAGGTACCGCTCTTGATATTGCTGTATGTATAATATATTTCATCAGGGTCTGAATTGAAATATACCATGGTTGTCAGAAACGAAGTATTATAGCGGTACTGGTCATTTAAAAAGTCTGTAACCGTATTGTAAAGCTGTCTCTTCCTTTGCCCTATACTGTCCTCACCTACATTATACTCGGTATATGCATCCCGGATTACATTCAGATAAGAGGCATTCCTCGACGCGCCTACCGCATCGGAAAAATTCATTTTACAGATTTCAGCCGCCTTCTCGGCAGAAACAGATATATTCTCTTTCAGATGGGATTCCAGTTTGTCAGAAATATAAAAGAACATGACAGAAGCAGCCAGTGTCAGCGGCAGAAGCCAGCCGGCCACCAGCATCACAATCATGTTCCATTTCAGCGGATACTTTCTACCCGCTATTTTCCTGAATTTTCTTCCTATACTTTCCATGTGATTATTATATAATACAATCATGCTCCCGTAAATATTTCCAGGTACTTTTCGAATATCTCACATATATTTGCTGCATCGGCCCGGCGGTCCATTTCACAAAAAATCCTAAGCAGCGGTTCAGTCCCAGAAAACCGGGCACTGATCCAGCCTCCATTTTTGAAATATACTTTACAGCCATCCAGATAGGATACCCTGTCGATTTCACAGGGTAACTCCGGCAACTCTTTATCTTCCAGAAGAATTTTATAAATACTTTCCTTCTTTTCATCCGTAAATTTATAGGAGCGCTCTTCCATATAAACCTTTCCAAATTCTTCTTGTACATCCCGGTAGAGTTCGGAAAGTTTTTTTCCGGTAACAGAAATCATCTCCACCAGCAAGGCGGCAGCATAAATTCCGTCTTTCCCATGGATGTGTCCGCGCACTGTAAGCCCACCGGAGGACTCCCCCCCTATCACAGCATCGGTGGCCTGCATCTTGGCTGAAATATGTTTGAATCCTACAGGAACCTCGTAGCAGACTTCCCCAAATGCAGCCGCCTCTCTGTCCAACACGTGAGTGGTGCAGATGTTTCGGACCACAGGTCCTTTCCATCCTTTATACCTCACTAGATAAAAGTATAAAAGCACCATAATATCATTGGGGTGCAGAAATCTCCCTTCATCATCAATCACACCGATTCTGTCTGCATCCCCATCTGTTGCCAGTCCGATATCACAGTGACGCTCCAGCACATAAAGCTGAAGACTTCTCAGTGTATCTGCATTGGGGGCCGGAAGTTTTCCTCCAAACAAAGTGTCATGCCGTCCGTTTATCGCAGCCACATCACATCTGGCCGTCAAGAGTATCGTTTTCAATGAAGTCTCACTTACCCCATACATTGGATCAAGAGCAATCCTCAGATGCCGCCTCCTGATTGCATTCATATCCACCGCAGTGATAATATTATCCAGATACTCATTGAGAGGATATATTTCTTCAATCAGGCCCGCTTCCTTGGCCTTACTGTACGCCATCTCTTCGACGGGAATATCTGTAACATCCTCGATATACGCTTCAATCTCCATAGTCTGCCGTTCATCCGCATCTCTCCCCCCGTAAGTAAATACTTTAATTCCATTGTAAATAGCTGGATTGTGACTTGCTGTTATCATCATTCCATAATGAAGCCGGTGCTTCATCACATAGAACATCACAAGCGGAGTTGGAACAGACTGATTAATCAGACTGGCCTTAATACCCTGGGCAGCAAATACCTGTCCCGCCCACTGCATGGCCTCCTTTGACAAAAAACGCCTGTCGTACCCAAGGACAATTCCTTCACTTTTGACTCCCTCTTCTTTCATCTTATCTGCAATTGCTCTGGATAAAATCTGAATGTTCTCTTTGGTGAATTCATCACCGATTACTGCACGCCAGCCTCCTGTACCGAATTTAATCATCTGTTTTTCCTCCCATACGTACAATTATCTGATGAACCGTGCCCTCCTTCATCTGTGGTATCTCTGAAACCTCTTTTCCATCCAGCAGCACAGATCTGATTCCCTTCATAACCCCATCCGGATTCTCCACCCTGATTTGATATTCTGCATTTCTCCACCGGCGTTTTACCGCAAATTCTTTCCATTCTCCGGGAATACAGGGATCAATCAAAAGGCTGTCCATCTCCGGGCGTATTCCCAGAATATAATGTGTGACTGCAAAATATGCCCAGCCGCCGCTTCCTGTCATAAATGGATGACGTGCCCTTCCATAACATTCATGGTCCTTTCCCATAATAAACTGGCAGTAGGAATAGGGCTCTGCTTCCCGTATCTCAATCTTATCATTCTGGTAATAAGGACAAAGTGCGTCATAAAATTTCACTGCCTTGTCCCCCCTTCCCAGAACGCACTCGGCCGCCCAGGCCCAGGGATTAGGATGACTGAATACAGAAGCATTTTCTTTCAGCCCCGGACATACCCGGGTGACAAATCCAATATCATCGTCTCTTTTTGTATAAGCCGGAGCATTTAGCTGCAGTCCATAAGGGGTATACAGCCATTTTTCCACACTATCCATGGCTGCCGCGCCACGCCCAGGTTCTGCTGCCCCGGAAAGTACCGCCCAGGCATTGGATTCCAGATGAACTTTTCCCTGTTCATCCTCCATAGTGCCAATTGACTTTCCATTCTTTGTAATTCCGCGTATATACCACTCTTTATCCCAGAGCTGTTCGCTGGCCTTTTTCACCTGTTTGCCCATATCTCTATATTTCTTTATATCTCCATCGATCTCCCAGCCCTCTGCTTTATCCTGAAGGTATTCTGCAAGCTCCAGAAAATTGGAAATAGCCCAGTAATGCAGAAATGTGACAAGAGCACTCTCTCCACCGCCCAGGTTCAGACAGTCATTCCAATCCGCCCGGAGTCCTTTGCAGATACCCGTTTTGCCCACTTGTTCATGAGAAAAATCCAGAATACGTTTCATATGCTCGTAAACCGTATCTTCACCGCCATCTGCATAAGTCACCTTTTCTTTTAAAAACTCCATCTCTCCGGTTTCTTTTACATATTCAACTATAGAAGGAACCAACCACAGGGCATCATCTGAGCAGGCCTGCTCCAGCTTATGTACGCGGTCTTTTTCTGCTGTGGGGACAACAGTCGGGGAATCTGCATACTCCGGCTTTACATCCGGGTCAAACCATTCCGGTTCAAAAAGATGAAGTCCATAGCCTCTTGTTGTCAACGCTCTGAGAAGCTGCAGAATCCTCTGCCGGCATTTTTCAGGGTTGGAATGCGGTACGCACATGGCATCCTGCGCCGTATCCCTATACCCTAACCCAGTTCTTCCTCCGACTTCAATAAAAGATGCAAATCTGGAAAACATTACATTGATTTCAGCCTGATATAAAGTCCATGTATTGGTCAGCACATTCATTCCCTTATCCGGAGTCTGAATCTGAAGACTACTCAACTTATCATCCCAGTAATCTCTAAGTTCCCGGTAAGACTGATCTACTCTATTCAGGTTCGAATACTTTTCCCGAATCCTCAGTCCTTTTTTCCGATTTCCTGACCCCAGCATAAAAATTAGCCGAATACTTTCCCCTGCTTCCAATTTCAGATTCTTTTGAAAACTACCGCAGTGATTATTGCCCGCCTCCGCTGAACCTGTACATTGCCCTTTAAGCACTGCCTCAGGATTTTGCTCTGTGTGATAAAGTCCCAGAAAACTATCTCTTAAAGTGTCATAACCGTCCGGCCGGAAGGACGCTGTGAAATACTGCTCCTTTCCCGGCTCGTAAAACATTTTCTGTTCAATCACACCGTCCTGATAGCCGGCTCCGGCACAGTACATACTCATCTGAAAGTTCTGATTGTCACTTGCAACGCCATGAAAAGAAAACTCACAGAAAGAAAATATTTGCAGCTCTCTCATTTGGCTGCCGGCATTTTCCACAGTAAAATCCCACAGCAGTACATCTTCTCCCAGGGGAATTGTCAACCGCATTTCCGTTTCTATGTCCGCATATCTGCTGAAATACCTGCTGTAGGAAAGTCCGTGACGACAGCTGTAATCCACCTGTTCCAGCGGTTTTCCCACAGGCTGCCAGGTAGCACTCCAATAATCCTTTGTCTGCGTATCCCTGAGATATAAATCAAATCCCGGACGGTCCATGGGAACTGCGTTTCCCCTGAATCTGGTCATCCGGTGATACTCGGGGGATTTGTGAAACATATATCCTCCTGCAGTCTGGTTTATTACAGCACAAGTGTCTTCCACACCGAGATAATTTGTCCATGAAACCGGTACATCTACACGCTCAATTACATATTCTCTGTTTTTTTCATCAAAAAAACCATATTCCATACAAAGACATCCTCCACTCACTATATTTTCGAGCCTGGCTCTGAATAGTTACGATACTTTTATTATAGAGAGTTCATACTTTGTATGGAATAGTCATTCCTGTTAATATTTGATTTATCTTGGCTATAATTATAACTGTGTCTTCTTTTAGCATTAGTTTTAGAAGGAAGGAACTACAGCTCCTTCATATTTGTCTTCCATAAACTTTTTCACAGTATCACTGGTAAGTGCTTTAATAAGTGCTTTTGTTTTATCACTGTCTTCATCTCCTGAGCGGACTGCAACAACATTGCTGTAGGTTGTTGCCGCAACAGAATCTGCATCCTCTGTTGCCAGGGCGTCGGATACTTTTAGCCCTGCCTCAATTGCATAGTTTCCGTTGATGACAGCTATATCCGCATCCTGTAAGGAGCGTGGAATCTGGGCAGCTTCAACCTCAGTGATTTTTAAATTCTTCGTATTCTCTACAATATCGTTTTTGGTTGCGTCCAGCTCTACACCATCCTTTAAAGTAATAAGGCCATTGTCAGCCAATAAAAGAAGTGCTCTGGCTTCATTGGAGACATCGTTGGGAACTAAAACCTCAGCACCGTCTGCAAGATCATCCAAAGATTTTGTCTTTCCCGCATAAATGCCGAAGGGCTCATAATGGATTGCCCCTGCACTTACAAGATCGGTTCCGTTTTCTTCATTGAACTGATCCAGGTATGGTTTGTGCTGAAAGTAATTGGCATCCAGATCTTCGGAATCAAGCGCCAGGTTTGGCTGAACATAATCTGTATATTCTTTGACTACCAGTTCATAGCCCTCTTCCTTCAAAATATCTTTTGCAGCATCCAAAATCTCCGCGTGAGGTGCGGGAGTTGCACCCACAGTAATCTTTTCCAAATCTCCAGATTTTTCCTTTGATTCTGTTGTGGTTTCTGTTTTGTTAGTATCAGATTTTTCACTGTTGTCTGCGCATGCGGTAAGTACTCCTATTGTAAGAGCCGCAGCGGCAAGTACATATAATGATTTCCTCATAGTCATATCCTCCTTGATAAATTTTATGTTGTAACGCCTTTGGGCGGTTACTACTTAATTCGTTTGTCGCTTTTTCTAGATAAGCCCATCCCCGCTTCCTGGATAATTTGGACAATAATAACCAGAATAGCCACTGTAATAAGCATCATGTTTGTCTCATATTTATAATATCCATATCGGATGGCAATATCTCCGAGACCTCCGCCGCCTACAAAACCAGCCATAGCAGAATATCCTAAAATAGTCGTAATAGCCAGTGCCGCTCCTACCAGCAGGGAAGGCTTTGCTTCGGGGAGATAGACTTTCCAGATGATCTGAAAGGTGGAAGCTCCCATAGATTTTGCCGCTTCAATGATTCCTCCGTCTACTTCCTTAAAGGAAGATTCTACAACCCTGGCTACATAGGGTGCGGAAGCTAAAGTCAAAGGAGGGATTACCGCCGTTGAGCCTAAAGTGGTGCCTACGATCATCCTTGTAAGAGGAAGCATCATAAGAAGAAAAATAATAAAAGGCACGGAGCGGATCAGATTTATAATTATGCCCAGGGGCTTGTGAAGCCACGGCATTGGATGAATCCCGTCCTTATCCGCAACAATGAGAATGATGCCCAAAGGAATTCCTATCACATAGGCCAGTAAGGAAGAGACCGCTATCATGTACAGTGACTCCAGGGTTCCTGTTAAAAGCATTGAAATAGTTGCCGAATCAAATGTCATAATCCTTTACCTCCTCATGTGATATTTTTGCTGTTTTCAAATAATTAAGTACCCGGTTCTGCTCTGTCTCATCCTCCGGCAGCTGAATCACCATCTGCCCCATGGCAGTCCCGTGAATATCTCTTGTCTCTGCATGCATAATGTTGACCGGAACCTTACAGGCTAAAATTAAATTGGCAAGAACCGGCTCAAAAGAAGAGCGTCCGTCAAAGGAAATCCTGACCTGTCTGGAACCTCCAAACCGGCTGACTTGTTCTGCCGCATCCCCCAAAATAAGCTGGCGGCCGATTTTAGATTTTGGCTCCGAAAATATCTCTGCCACAGAGCCAACCTCCGCAATATGGCTTTGGTCAATGATCGCCACCCGATCACAGATTGCTTCTATAACAGACATCTCATGTGTGATGACAACCACCGTAACCCCCATGCTCTTGTTAATTTCCTTTAACAAATCCAAAATAGACTTTGTAGTATTGGGATCCAGAGCACTGGTTGCCTCGTCACAGAGAAGAATCTTTGGATTAGTGGCCAGAGCCCTTGCGATAGCCACTCTCTGCTTCTGCCCTCCCGAGAGCTGTGCTGGATAAGCTTTTGCTCTATCCTCCAGCCCGACGACCTTCAAAAGATCCTTCGCTCTGTTTACAGCCTTCTTCCTGGGCCATTTGGCGATTTCCAGAGGAAAACAGACATTCTGAAGCACATTTCTCTGGTCCAGCAGATTAAACTGCTGAAAAATCATTCCCATAGCTTGTCTTGCCATCCTCTGTTCCTTTGGACTCATGGCAGCCAGGCTCTCATTTTCAAAAAACACATCCCCCGATGTAGGTATCTCCAGGTAATTGATACAGCGGACAAGCGTACTTTTCCCTGCTCCACTGAGACCGATGATTCCAAATATCTCCCCTTCCTCAATGGACAGGTTGATATCATCTAAAGCCTTAATAGGGCCGTTTGCAGTCTGGAACTCTTTTCCAAGTCCAACCAGCTTAATAATAGGTTCTGATGACTCCATATCTCACTTTCCTTTCTTAAAAGGGGACTGTCCCCTTTGCAGTTATTTCCTATTACATAAAAAAGCCGCAAGCCCTGCACAGACCTGCGACCTGATAATCCTGCATTTTTACTGCAGCTGCCAAATATCAATCACATCCCATACAAATGAAAATCTATTATCGATTTTTTGCACACTCTGAAACACAACACATCATCATACACATGCTGTCCATCAGGGTAATATTCATCTGCATGGCTTTCCACTGATTCATAACGGCAACTCCCTTCATATCTCCTATAGGTAAACTAAGGATTAAATGAATGCTTCTTATGAGGCGTATTTTACCTTTTCTTTAAGAGTTTGTCAAGACTTATTTCTCCTTTTTCTAATCCTCCAGTGGCCTGGACTGCCTGTCCATATCTCCGATATGAACAAAGCTGATATGAAAGAGGCATCAATCATTTCTGACTGATGCCCTGTAAAACATATTGGCTGTTTATGTTGTATACTATTTAAGAAGTGCATCCTTCTTTTCAAGGATTTCTGCTGCAGCCGTACATGCCGCACAATCACAATGCTGCGCTCCGGCAGTCTTGATTTCCTTTGCGTGTGCCGCCATATTTTTAGCATTCTCAGCTCCAAAAATCTGTATTCCGTCTTCAGATTCGGCAAGGCCTATTAACCCATCAATCGGTGTGACATCTTCTTCCAGCTCTTGAATATATTTTTTTGTCTCTGCGGCCTCTTCTCCCGTTCCAATAGCATCCAACCAGATCTGTGCCGCCGCTTTTGCCTCAGCACTGCATGATGGTGCACTCATTAAGTCGTGTGTTTTCTCAACAGCATAATCTAATACTTCTTTCTCCATGATTGTTCGTCCTTCTTTCCTATGAAATTTATCTCTATGTTAGCACAAATTCTTCCTATTGTATACGAACCCATTGTTTAATACCTAAAATTCTTTTTTTATTCATTTATTTAGCTGTGAATAATAACGCTTAAGCTGCTCTTCAATCTCCGGGTTCTGCTCAAAAAACTCCAGCATAGCCTGGATTCTCAGCACACTGGACGAACATATCATATGTTCCACCAGCTCCGTTTCCACTAAGGGATCTGCGCTTCCAATCAAAGTAAAAAAGCGCTCCATGATATGATGGCGCTCCAGCAGATATGCGCCGCTCTTTCTTCCATCCTCTGTCAGCAAAATACTATCATGCTTATCGTATTTTAAATATCCAAGCTCAACAAGCTTGGATATCATTTTTGACGCGGAAGATGGACGGACATGAAGACTTTCTGACAGCTTATTGACACGCGTGTAGTTTTCCACCCGGCATAACCGATATACCATCTCAAGATAATCCTCCAGAGCAGGCGTAAGCCTCCCTTCATTTTGTTGCTTCAGCTGATAACCGCGAACAGTATGAAATTCGTTTTCTATAGGTTTACTCATAAGCCTCCATCCTCTATGCCAGATTTTTGTATCATTCATTTGTAACACTTTATGCTTTCACTTCATAAATTAGTCATAGGAAACGGCATTTCCCACCCCTAACAAACAGACAGCCCAATTTCAAATATATGGTTTAGGAGGATTTTACCGTGAATACCACTCAAATATCATTAGATAAGCTTCCAATTGGAAAAAAAGCAAACGTTTCCGCCCTAATCTCCGACGGTGCAGCCAGAAGGCGTATGCTGGATCTTGGTATTATTGACGGAACCGAAATAAAACCGCTGTATAAAAGCCCTTCCGGTAACCCTGTTGCCTATCTTATTCGGGGTGCTGTCATTGCGCTGCGTTTGGACGTATCAGAAAAAATCATGGTATCAGTCACGGAGGAGGAGTCATCATATGGGGTTAACTAATACTTCGACAGGAGCTGGAGTCTTAAGCCACTGCGGCTTATATATCGAAAAGGCAACACTGCAAGATAAGGTTATAGCTTTGGCCGGAAATCCGAATGTAGGAAAAAGTACAGTTTTCAACGCTTTAACAGGGATGAATCAGCATACAGGTAACTGGCCGGGAAAAACAGTTGTAAACGCCCAGGGAAAGTATCAGTATCAAAATACAAATTTTATCCTAGTGGATATTCCGGGTACTTATTCACTGATGGCAAACTCAGCCGAGGAAGAAATCGCCCGGGATTTTATCTGCTTTGGCGGAGCCGATGCTGTGGTAGTGGTAGCCGATGCCACCTGCTTGGAGCGGAATCTAAATCTGGTGCTTCAAACCATGGAAATCACCGGCCGAATCGTGTTGTGCGTCAATTTGATGGACGAAGCCAAAAGAAAAAAAATCAACATTAATCTCACGGCACTAAGTTCCAAGCTAGGGATTCCGGTAATCGGAACCAGTGCTCGCTCCGGCAGAGGCTTAAATGACTTGATGGATGCTGTCAAAGAACTTACAGAGAGCAAGCCAAAACTGTGTCCGCTTCATATAAAATACGGAGAAAAAATTGAAGATGCCGCCGATTTGATAGAGTCAGAGCTTGATGATGTTTTACAGGGACAAATTAGCAGCCGGTGGGTTGCTCTGAAACTACTTGACGGAGATGAAAGTCTGCTGCACTCTCTAAAAACCTGCCTCGGCTTCGATCTTTTAAAGAATGATGAAATCGCTCAGGCAGTTAAAAAGGCAAGACTTTCCCTGGGGGAAGTGAACATGCCGGCCAATAGGATTCGTGATCAGATTGTCACAAAGATTGTCAGAGAATGCGAAGATATTTGCCGGGATACCGTCATCTTTGGAAACAAAGAATATACGGGACGGGATAATAAAATTGATAAAATTCTTACTTCAAAGCTAACCGGAATACCCATCATGATTGCAATGCTGTTTGGCATCTTTTGGCTCACCATTGTGGGATCTAATATTCCATCGAACCTTCTTTCCACTGGACTATTTTCATTGGAGGAGCCACTTTCCCGGTTTTTTGAATGGTTGTCCGCCCCGGATTGGCTGCGCGGAGTCCTTGTAGATGGCGTCTTTCGGACACTGGCCTGGGTAATCTCCGTAATGCTGCCGCCAATGGCAATTTTCTTCCCATTGTTTACACTGTTGGAGGACATGGGCTATCTGCCAAGAATCGCATTTAATCTTGACAACTTTTTTCGCAAAGCTTGTGCCCACGGAAAGCAGTCGCTGACTATGTGTATGGGATTTGGCTGCAATGCTTGCGGCGTTATTGGCTGTCGAATCATTGATTCCCCCCGGGAGAGATTGATTGCCATCCTTACAAATTGCTTTGTACCCTGCAACGGAAGGTTTCCCACTTTAATAGCCATTATCACCATGTTTTTTGCCGGTGCCTTAAGTGGTGCATTCCAGTCTGTCATTTCCACACTGATGCTGACCGGTACGATCATACTTGGTGTTGCCATGACGCTTTTGATTTCAAAGCTGCTGTCAAAAACAATTTTGAAAGGAATGCCTTCCTCCTTTCATCTGGAACTCCCGCCTTATCGCCGTCCGCAGGTCGGTAAAGTAATTATCCGTTCTATTTTTGACCGTACACTTTTTGTACTGGGCAGAGCAATTACCGTTGCCGCACCTGCAGGCATGGTTATCTGGGTACTGGCCAACATCCATATCGGAGATTTGAGCCTACTTGCCCATTGTGCCGGGTTTCTTGATCCATTTGCAAGATTTATTGGTCTGGACGGATACATCTTGATGGCATTTATTCTGGGATTCCCAGCCAATGAAATTGTTGTGCCTATCCTGATTATGAGCTATATGGCGGCAGGAAAACTGACTGATCTAGAAAGCCTGTCAGAATTGCATACACTTTTTGTAAATAACGGATGGACCTGGCTGACGGCAGTGTGTACCATTCTGTTTACGTTGCTGCACTGGCCTTGTGGAACTACTTTCCTGACGATTAAGAAAGAAACCCAAAGCATGAAATGGGCACTTATCTCCTTTGCAATTCCTACAATAACCGGTATTATTGTATGCATGATTACAGCGAATACCATCCGGCTGCTGGGACTCATATAGGCAGCCGGCTTGCCCGCCGTTTCAATTTTCCCTTTATACTTATACTGTCCTTTTAATCCGATGCCAGACCAGACCAATAATAAAGCCCGCAGCTGCCGGCAATATCCATCCCATACCAATTGAGAAAAATGGTAAGTAATTTTCTCCAAAATGTATCAGTGCCTGTGCTGCTCCTGTCTGACGTATAAAATCCGGACTTGCATTAATGGCATCAATTATTGAAGCAATAAGCGTAAAATAAGTTGTCATCTGATATACGCGTAAATCATGATGAAAAAGCGATCCGATAATAGAAAGTAAAATCAACGTCATTGCCAGCGGATAAAGAAACATTAATACCGGAATTGAAAAATGGATGATCTTGGTTAAACCAATATTGGCGAGCAGGCAAGCCAACAGACTGACCCCTGTCGCGAAGGTTAAATATTTTTGTGACGGAAATAGCTCCACAAATGTTTCTGAAAAAGCAGTAATCAGTCCAATAGCAGTCTTTAAGCAGGCTAAAATAACGATGAATGCAAGAATGATACTTCCATAGGTCCCAAAATAATAATTGGCAATCTGCGCCAGGGCAATTCCTCCATTTTCACTTAAAGGAAACTTCCCCAGACTCATCGTTCCCACATAGGCCAGCAGGCTATAAATAACCCCCATTGCAACAATACTAATGGTGCCGGATTTAATGGTGTCCACTGCAATCATCCCAGGATTCTTTACTCCACGGCTTCGAATCGTTGATACAATAATAATACCAAACGCCAAGGAAGCCAGAGCGTCCAATGTATTGTAGCCCTCAACAAATCCTTTAAAGAAAGCATTTGCCTGATAATCCGGCTGTACCACAGTCCCGGCAATCGGCCCCATTGGCCGGACAAGCGCCATGATTAAAAGAGCACCCAATAAAATCAAAAATAAAGGATTTAGAATTTTACCGATATAATCAAGTAATTTTGTTGGTTTTCGCGCCAACAACCATGCAATAAAGAAAAAAAGACAGCTGAAAAGTGCAAGCGCCAATACTAACTCATTTTCAGAAATAAAGGGAGCGAGACCAATTTCAAATGAGGTCGTTGCCAATCGCGGAATTGCATAAAGCGGGCCAATCACAAGATAAAGTAAAATGGTAAAAATATATGCATAACGGCGATCCACCTGAGCGGCTAATTGAAACACCCCTTCACTTTGTGAAATACCAATTGCGACAACTCCCAAAAAAGGCAGACCAATTCCCGTTACAAGGAAGCCTAAATTTGCCCAGATAACCTCCATCCCCGATGCCTGACCCAGGTGTACGGGAAAGATCAAGTTTCCCGCTCCAAAAAACAGCCCAAATAACATTGATCCAATCATTAAATAATCACTAAATGTTAATTTCTTTTTCTCATCTTCCAAAGTTCAAGTCCCCCAAATAGTTTATCTTATCAAAAAAATAGCAGTTAACAAGCATATTTTTGCTAACTGCCATCTTATCATTTTTGCAAGTAAATTTCCAGTTAAACAGTGGTGAGGAACGAATTCTTACGCCCTTTCGGAGTTAGTACTTTTCCATCATGGATATTGCATACCCCGACAATAAACTTCCTTTATAATAGTCTTACAAAATTTTTCAGACGTTCCCGAGCGGATTCGAACCGCTGGCCTTCCGCTTAGGAGGCGGACGCTCTATCCTGCTGAGCTACGGGAACTTGTGTGAAATGCTCTGTTTCTACAGAACACAACTAATAATATAACATGAAAATCAGAAAATCTCAACTTATTTAATTAATATCTTCTAGATTTGCGTAACAGTTCAGCCGATTTATCAGAAATTTATATATCCCTGGAGCCATATTGTTGCTTTAAATCTTCTCCCAATTTCCGGTTCTCCCATTACTTCTTTGGCCGGAACACAGATGTCAAACTGCATTTCATTTACATCTAGTTTCATTTGATATAAGGGTTCTCCAGTTGCAATATTTTTTCTTTCCCTGACTGCAAGTATTTCCCCCATTATGGCATACAAATCACACTCCACACCATACGGCATAAAGTATGTATCTACAATAGTAAAAATGTCTTCGCTGATTAATCTTCTTGATACTTTTGAATATGTATCAATGTCATCCAATGTCAATGTTTCAATTGCTTCCTGATCCCCGCCTCTGGCTGCTTTAAGCAGTACTTTTCTGTTATCCGATGCTTCCTTCTCACTCTTTACCTGTTGTTCACTTTTTTTCACAGGAAATAATACTTTTCCTGACAGTGCCAGTCCGGAAAATGTAATGGATGTAGCTATTTCGGACTCAAATCCAAGCTGACGTTCTCTCATATATTCGATACCGTTCTGAAGATGAAAAATTAAACTGATTCCCAATCTTGGATCTTCACAAATTCCCACGTATTCTTCTTTTTCAATACGTTTTTCTACAGCTACATCTGCATATGTAGTTATTCCACTTCCTTCAAAATATGGAAAATAATAATCTGCATCAAACTTTTCCTCTTCATCCAATTCCCCGCATAGAGTAATTCCAACTTTTTCTCCATACTCTTTTTGAAATTCACAGTAATCTGCCCAACTTTGATATGACACAATTATCTGATGTGTAAAATTGGTTTCCACCTGTTTCAAAAGTTCTATTACTTCTTTTTTTGTATGCAGTTCATTAAAACCAATTGCTTTTAGATATTGATGCATAATATTCTCCAAATTTCTATTCACAGTTCAGCCAATTTGAAAGTATAAAGCTCAATCAGACTCATGACTGAACTGTGATAAACTATATTACTTTAATTTTTAGGAGTAATGACGACATTTTCTCCCATATATGGTTGAAGTACTTTGGGTATCTTCACGGAGCCATCTGCCTGAAGGTTATTCTCCAGAAACGCAATAAGCATTCTTGGAGGGGCCACTACTGTATTATTCAATGTATGCGCAAAATATCTGCCATTCTCGCCTTTTACACGAATACCCAGTCTTCTTGCCTGGGCATCTCCCAAATTGGAGCAACTTCCTACCTCAAAGTATTTCTGCTGTCTGGGTGACCACGCCTCTACATCAACGGATTTTACTTTTAAATCTGCCAGATCTCCAGAACAACATTCCAATGTACGAACCGGAATATCTAAAGAGCGAAACAAATCTACTGTATTATTCCACAATTTATCATACCAATCCATACTTTCTTCCGGCTTACACACAACTATCATCTCCTGCTTTTCAAACTGGTGAATGCGGTATACTCCACGTTCTTCAACGCCGTGTGCACCCTTTTCTTTTCTGAAACAAGGAGAATAACTGGTCAATGTCTGAGGAAGCTCACTTTCCTCTAACTGAGTATCAATAAATTTGCCAATCATTGAGTGCTCACTTGTCCCAATAAGGTATAAATCTTCCCCCTCGATTTTATACATCATTGCATCCATCTCTGAAAAACTCATTACACCATTGACCACATTGCTGCGAATCATAAAAGGTGGAATACAGTAAGTAAAACCTCTATTAATCATAAAATCTCTGGCATAGGATAATACTGCTGAATGGAGACGTGCAATGTCTCCCATTAAATAATAGAATCCGCTTCCTGCCACACGTCTTGCACTGTCCAAATCAATTCCATTGAATCTTTCCATAATTTCTGTGTGATATGGAACTTCAAATTCTGGTACTGTCGGTTCACCGAATCTCTCTAATTCTACATTTTCACTGTCATCTTTTCCAATAGGAACAGATGAATCAATAATATTTGGAATTGTCATCATAATTTTTTTGATGTTCTCTTCTATTTCTTTTTCTGCCGCGGAAAGAGATTCTATTCTATCAGCATGTTCTGTAACCTTTTTCTTTAATATTTCTGCCTCTTCCCTTTTTCCCTGTGCCATCATAGCTCCGATTTCTTTGGAAGTTTTGTTTTTTTCCGCTCTTAATGCCTCAACTTCCTGCTTAATATCACGATTTTTCTTATCAAATTCCAGAACTTCATCAACTAATGGCAATTTTTCATTTTGAAATTTATTTTGAATATTCTTTCTCACAATATCTGGATTCATTCTTACAAATTTTATATCTAACATAATTTTCCTCCTATTATACTTTCATCCTTTAAAATTTATATACTTATTTCTATCTTGCATATTGTTTCGTTGACATTTTTCCATTTAATCCGTCTAAAATTCAATATCATATTTGGTATATGGTGAAGATAGTATCAACTCTTTTTTAAATCGTAATTTTCCTGGTAAATAGCTCTTTCCAGGGATTCAGATTCCTCTTCTGCCAGCTCAATGTAGCTTTGCCCATTTACAATTTCTTTTATATAGGTGTAACACCCTTCACGGCTATGCATAGCATTCAAAATCCATCCATTGTTATTTTCATCCAGCATAGTTAATGCAAAGCTTAGATTTCCTCCCATTTCATGAAAAGCATCATATTTAATAATGCCTATCTTTTGATAATTTGATTTTATTTTTTTATAAATGTTTTGTATATCAGTCTGATTTTCTTTAGAAATCTCAACAAGTTCATCAATTTCTTCAAATCTCGCCAATAGGCTTTCCTCTAGATTCTTCCCATCTTTTCCCTTCATAAACGAAGCATAACTGGTCTTCATCCTGTTATACTTCATATTTATACTCACCAGTAGTACAAACAGTAGTACCTGGATTAAGAATAATAATAAAAGCAGGTATGCGGGGTCAATGCCAATACGTCCCAATATAGTACTTTCCATTTGTAATCCTCCTTATTGATTATTTTTGTCATTCTGATATTCTCCCCCATTTTTTGTTTCTTCATTATTTGGTAACTGTTCAGAGCCAAAAAGATATATTACAAAGTTACTTTATTTATAAATATGTATCCCTAATCAGCTATGGTCATAATTAAATCGAATATACGTTCGAGTTCGTTTTGAGAATAATATTCGATTTCTATTTTTCCCTTTCCATTGGACTTTTGATTCACATTTACTTTAGTTCCTATAATACTTTTCATTTTTTCTTCCAGGTCATCATAAATAAATGCATTCTCTAGTTTTTCTTCTTTTTTGGCTCTCTTTGGATTTTTTAATGACTTAACTAGTTTTTCTGTCTCTCGTACACTAAGTTTTTCGTCAAAAATTCTACTTGCTATCAAATACTGCTGTTCTTCATCATCTATTGCAAGGAGTGCTCTGGCGTGTCCTGTTGTTATCATATCATCCACAACCATTTGCTGCACCTTATCACATAATTTTAAAAGCCGCATAGAATTGGTGACCGCTGTCCTGCTCTTTGAAACTCTCTCTGCAACTTCATCCTGTTTAAGATCAAATTCCTCCAATAAACGCTTATAAGCCATGGCCTCTTCTATAGGATTTAAATTTTCTCTCTGAATATTCTCTATCAGGGATATCTCAACTATTTCCTGATCTGTATATCTTTTTATTACTACGGGGACTTCTTTGAGTCCTGCTAATTTTGCTGCACGCCATCGTCTTTCTCCTGCAATAATTTCATAATAATCATTTTTTTTCTGTACAACTAAAGGCTGTAGGATTCCAAACTGCTTAATAGAATCTGCTAATTCTAATAATGCATCTTCATCGAAATCTTTTCTTGGTTGATCTCTATTAGGCTCCACCTGATTAATTTTTAATAATATTTCTCCGTTACTACTTGTTTTTTCACCGTGTCCGGTCTGCTTATTGTTTTCTGAATTTGTATGGTTCTTCGACAATTTTTCGCTTTTATCAGGAATCAGACTGTCCAACCCTTTACCAAGCCCATTTCTTTTCACCGCCATATTCTAATTTTCTCCTTTTTGAATCACTTCTTCTGCCAGTAACATATAGCTTTCTGATCCTGCAGATTTCGGATCATACAAATTTATAGGCATTCCATAACTTGGCGCTTCTGCCAGGCGAATGTTTCTTGGTATTATAGTTTTATAAATATTTTGACTTAGATTATCTTTTACATTTTCCACCACTTGTAAAGAAAGATTAGTTCTTGCATCATACATAGTAAAAACAACACCCTCTATTTTTAAAGTTGGATTCAGTCTTTCCTGTACTAGCTCAATAGTATGAATAAGTTGGCTTAGCCCCTCAAGAGCATAGTATTCACATTGGATTGGAACAAGTATAGAATCTGCTGTTGTCATGGCATTAATAGTAAGCATGCTCAATGCAGGAGGACAGTCAATTATTATAAAATCATAATTGTCCCTAATCTTTTCAACCTCACCTTTAATAATATATTCCTTATTTTCAACACCAATCAATTCAATTTCGGCTGCTGATAGGTTAATATTTGACGGAAGAACATCAAGATTTTCAAAAACATCTTTGCAAACACACTCTTGAATTTCAGCATTACCAATAATTAAATCATAAACGTTGTTTTCGACTTCTGTTTTATTAACACTAAGACCGCTAGTCATATTTCCCTGTGGATCCATATCTAATGCCAAAACTTTTTTTCCAAGTCCGGCAAGCGAAGATGATAGATTGATAGCTGTTGTTGTCTTTCCTACACCGCCCTTTTGATTAGCAATTGCTATAATCCTTCCCATTTTAATACTCCTTTCATTGAACACCTTACTATTATAGCATCTTTTCGTTAGTATATCTATACAATGTTTCACGTGAAACATTATTTTTTTATTTAATGAGACCCTTTGTTACCCCATTACATAAAAATCTGATCTGGGATACACTCTACTTGCTAAAAACAGACCAATAAGTTAATTTCATTTCTTTGCTAAAATTTAAACTCTTAATTTTAAATTTTTATTCTAATACACATTTTTACAAATATAATGTTTCACGTGAAACATTATATGATACCAAGGTCCCAAGGCCATGCGTTTCATGCTTGCATGGAAAAGCATGGCCTTGGGACCCATAAAACATGAGAAAGTAGCCCGAATAGGGCGGATTTCGAATGTTTTTAGGATTGCGAGAGCGCAAAGTGCGGAGCAATCCGTAGGTATCAGGGGGCAAAATGCCTTTTGACCCCTACATCATTATATACATAAAAATTTGTATTTTTACTTTATTTGCTTCAATGAGTGTAGTATAATAAGAAATATAAATTTAGAAAGAGGTGATATTTTGGGTTGGAAAAAAAGACTTACCTCATGTGTTCTTCTCAGTGGTACTTCAATCGGAATTATACATGTTGTTAATCGGTTAGTTCATCACATTTCTACTATAGATAACCTTTTATTTTATAAAGATGAACAATATTATGAATGGAGATTTGGCCGGATATTTTATACAAAACAGGGAGAGGGTTCCCCCCTTTTATTGATTCATGATTTAAATGTTACCAGTTCTGCATATGAGTGGAATAAAATAGTAGATGCATTATCACAAACTAATACTGTCTATACTATTGATTTACTTGGATGTGGACGTTCCGCTAAACCTAATTTAACTTACACCAACTATTTGTATGTTCAATTAATTACTGATTTTATTAAGCATATTATTGGTAAAAAGACAGATGTTATATGTACTGGAGAATCCGGTTCATTTGTTTTGATGGCATGTGCAAATGATAATACAGTAATTAACAAAGTTATAATGGTTAATCCACAAAGTCTTATCACTCTTGCAAAGATACCGACAAAACGTACTAAAATGGTGCGCCATATTATAAATACGCCCATCATAGGTACATTTATTTATAATATACTGATTAATAAAAGAACAATCGAAGATAATTTCAGATTTCGATACTACTATGATCAAAATAAGATTGATGAAAGAAGTATACTTGCGTATTTTGAAGCCTCCCATAAGTATAACACTCGTTCAAAGTATCTATATTCCAGTATAAAATCCAGATACTCAAATGCGAATATTATACATTGCCTTAAAGAAATAAATAATAGTATTTTTATTATTGTTGGAAATTCTAACCCTGAAAATACACTAGTGGCCAGTCAATATCAAAACCAACTTCCTTCTATCGAAATTGTGGAGATTAATAAGACAAAGCACTTGCCACAATTAGAAATGCCGGATAAATTTGTAGAACAGGTTGAAATTTTGTTTGAAATTGATGGATAATGGCAAAAGAAAGAGGATGCTGCAGTTGCAGCATCCTCATGAATACTTTCAATAACAATAATTCCGATTACATCGGTTCCTTAGCTGGTATTCCAGCTTTTCTCGGATATTCTTTCTTTGTACTCTCTCTTTTTTTTATCTTTATAAATGATCTGCTTATATCAGTCTCCGGCAGTTGAAATATTATATTTTTCTCCACTTCACCGCCTAACACTTTTATTGCTCTACTTGAATTTCGTAGTTCTTCCTCTATATTTCCAGATTTATAAGATATAAATATTCCGCCAATCCTCAAATAAGGAATACAATATTCACATAAGGTGGATAAATTTGCAACTGCTCTGGATACACATAAATCAAATCTTTCTCTATATTTTTCTTGTCTTGCATAATCCTCAGCTCTTCCATGCAATGTATCTATATTCTGTAAACCTATTTCTTCTATTACCATATTTAGAAACTTTACTCTTTTGTTTAAAGAATCCAGCAAAACTACATGCATCTGTGGAAAAACTATCTTAAGAGGTATTCCCGGAAAACCTGCTCCGGTACCTATATCTATCATTTCATTTACTTTTTTCAATTCTATTGATTTAACAATTGCAAGACTATCAACAAAATGCTTTTCATTCACCTCATCATAATCTATTATTCCTGTAAGATTCATAACTTTATTCCACTCTGTCAGGAGTTCATAATACTTCTTGAATTGCCACTTTTGCTTTTCACTTAAATAAATATCTAATTTTTTTAGCTGTTTATTAAACTTATCTTCCATTCACTTTCTCCCAAATAATGTTATCCTCCTATTTACTTTCAAGATAAACTAAAAGTACTGAAATATCTGCCGGAGATACTCCTGAAATCCTTGATGCCTGCCCGATAGATGATGGACGTATTTCCATCAGTTTTTGTTTTGCCTCTATACGAAGACTTTTTATCTCATTATAATTAATTTTTTCTGGAATTATTTTCTTTTCTAATTTTTTAAACTGCTCAACTTGTTTTTTTTGCCGTTTAATATATCCATCATATTTTATATTAATATTTACCTGTTCCGCTACACCAGGATCAAGCTCCTTTCTTTTTATATCAATGGGTGCAAGTATTTCATAGGATAATTCAGGTCGCCGGATTAACTCCGCCATTGTTGTTCCTGATATAAGTGATGTACTCTCATAAGACCTCAATAAATTCTGTACATTCTCAGATCTACCTACATTTGTATGCTCAACCCTGTAAATTTCCTCGTCAATTGCCCTTTCCTTCCTAATTAGTTTTTGAAAACGCTTCTCATTTATAAGTCCAACCTCATATCCTAATTTTGTCAGTCTCATATCCGCATTATCCTGTCTTAAAAGCAATCTATATTCAGCTCTTGATGTCATCATTCGATATGGCTCATGACTTTCTTTTGTCACAAGATCATCAATAAGCACTCCTATATATCCCTGCGAGCGGTCAATTACTATTCCCTGTTTTCCCTGCAGTAATCTTGCCGCATTTATTCCTGCTATTAATCCCTGGGCTGCCGCTTCCTCATAGCCGGAACTTCCATTAAACTGGCCTGCGCTGAACAATCCTTTTACTTTTTTAAATTCAAGGGTATTTTTCAGCTGTCTGGCATCAATACAGTCATACTCAATTGCATATGCATTTCTAACAATTTTCGCCTGCTCCAATCCTGATACACTGCGGTACATGGCATACTGAACATCCTCCGGCAATGAACTTGACATACCGGCAACATACATTTCATTTGTTTCCAGTCCTTCCGGTTCAATAAATACCTGATGTCTATTTTTGTCAGAAAATTTTACAACTTTATCCTCAATTGACGGACAATATCTTGGTCCTGTTCCTTCAATCATTCCAGAATAAAGTGGAGATCTGTCCAAATTATCCCTTATAATTTCATGAGTTTTTTCATTTGTGTAAGTCAGCCAACAGGAAACCTGATCTATCTGCACATCATCAGGATTTGTAGTAAAAGAAAACGGAACAACTCGCTCATCACCTTTTTGCTCTTCCATTTTACTAAAATCAATAGATTTTTTATCGATTCTTGCAGGTGTTCCTGTTTTAAAACGATACATCTTTATTCCCAGTAACCTTAAACTATCCGTCAGAAAGTTTGCAGGCTGAAGGCCATTTGGCCCGGTGTAAGTGCTAACATCACCATAAATGCATCTGGACTTTAGATATGTTCCGGTACAAAGTATAACAGCACTGCATGGATAAATTGCTCCTGAATAAGTCTGTACACCGGTTATTTGCCCATTTTCTGCCAACAGATCTGTTACTTCCATCTGGCGTATATCCAGATTACTTTGTTCCTGCAACACCCTGCGCATTGTTCTGCTGTAGTGTGCCTTGTCTGCCTGAGCACGCAGAGAATGTACCGCCGGCCCCTTTGATTGATTAAGCATCTTGGACTGTATAAAGGTTTTATCTATCACCTTTCCCATCTCTCCTCCCAGAGCATCTATTTCTCTGACCAGGTGACCTTTTGATGTTCCTCCAATATTTGGATTACAAGGCATTAATGCAATACTTTCTATACTTACCGTAAACATAATAGTTTTAAATCCGAGCCTAGCCGCTGCAAGAGCAGCTTCACAACCTGCATGTCCAGCCCCTACTACGGCAATATCATATTTGTCTTTATTTACCCATACAGAATTTGCTGAATATTTCATTTACTAAATCTTCTCCTATCGTCTCCCCTGTTATATTTCCCAATGCTTCATATGCATCCATCAAATCTATAGAAAAAAAATCCTCCGGCATCTGATTCTCAATACTGTCAAGTACCTTTTTCAAACTTTCACAGGCATCTAAAAGTGCCGCTTTGTGTCTGATATTTGTAATATATATTTCCTCATTAAAGGATACTTCTTCCTTAAGAAACATAGAATTTAACATATCCTCAAATTCCTCAATCCCCTGTTCTTCCTTTAATGATGTATCAATCATCGGAATATTTTTTGCAAGTTTTCCTTCATTCTTATCTATTTTTAGTATATTATTAATTTTGTTTTGCAAGTTATCTTTCGTTACAATTACCTTTAAATCGGATTTATTTAAAAGTATAATAGTATTTTTTCCCTCTATTAAGTGAATAATATCTTCATCATTTTGATCCAAAGGCCTTGAAGCATCCACAACATAAATTATAAGGTCAGCATAAGTGACATAATCACGTGCCTTATTCACACCCATCTTCTCTATAATATCATCAGTATCTCTTATACCTGCCGTGTCAACCATATTCAATGTCAGCCCTTTAAGTTGAATTTGTTCCTCCAAAGCATCACGGGTCGTACCTTCTATATCAGTCACAATAGCTCTCTCTCTTCCGGAAAGAGTATTTAAAAGAGAAGATTTTCCTGCATTTGGCTTTCCAACAATAACAGTCTGTATTCCTTCTTTCATAATACGTCCGCTGTCAAAAGATTCAATTAAATGATTTAAATCAATTAAAACATTATTAATAACACTTTTTAGTTTTTCTCCATATCCATCTATATTAATATGTTCAGGATCATCCAATGCAGTCTCAATAAATGCCGTCTCGTAAATTATTTTATTTCTTATATCTTGTATTTTTTTCTTAATACTACCTTTTAGTTGACTTATTGAGCTTTGAAGCGCATATTCATTTTCAGATGTAATCACATCAATTACAGCCTCCGCCTGTGATAAGTCCACTTTTCCGTTCAAAAAGGCTCTTTTTGTAAATTCCCCGGGTTCTGCCGGTCTTGCTCCATTTTTTATAACTGTTTCCAATACACGTTTTACCACATATGTTCCTCCGTGGCAATTGATTTCTACTGTATCTTCCCCGGTGAAGGTTCTGGGAGAACGCATAAGCATAACAAGTACTTCATCTATAGTTTCATTTTCATCTCTGATAAAACCATAATGAATTGTGTGGCTTTCAGCATTCAAAAGACTGTCTTTACCTTTATATATCCGGTCAGCAATCCTAAATGCCTCTGAACCGCTGATACGTACAATTCCAATACCTGAATTTGTCATTCCGGTGGAAATCGCAGCAATTGTATCTTTCTTCATTTATTTCTCCTATAATACTGTAGTATGATACCAGGGTCAAAAGGTCGTGCGTTTCATGCTTGCATGAAAAAGCATGACTTTGGGTCCCTAAAAACATGAGAAAGTAGCCCGAGCAGGGTGAATTTCGAATGTTTTTAGGATTGTGGGAGCACAAAGTGCGGAGCAATCCGTAGGTATCAGGGGGCAAAATACCTTTTGACCCCTACATCGTAGTATACATAAAAGAGAACATCTGCTGTTTCACGAAAGCCTCCGTGAAGCAGCAGACGTCCTCTTTCGCTTCAATTTTTCTACTTTTTCAATGTAATAACTACTTTTCTATAAGGTTCTTCTCCTTCACTATGTGTAGTTACATACGGATCACATTGAAGTGCAGCATGAATAATTCTTCTTTCATAAGGATTCATGGGCTCCAGCGATACTGGTCTCCTAGAACGCTTTACCTTATATGCAATATTTTTTGCAAGGTTCTTCAGAGTTTCCTCTCTTCTGGAGCGATAGTTCTCTGTATCCAGCTTCACGCGAACATATCCCTCCTGATTCTTGTTTGCTACCCGGTTCGCCAGATACTGCAGGGCATCCAGGGTTTGTCCGCGTTTTCCAATAAGAATCCCCATATTCTCGCCACTCATCTCCACACTGAATGCACCATCTGAATCAACCTCAGATTTCAGCTCTACTGTCATTCCCATTGCTTTCAAGGTATCGCCTAAAAAGGATTCAACAGCTTTCTTTGTTTCATCTTTCACTACAGCAAGCTCTGTATCATGTTTCGCAGGTATAACAGATGAACTTTTTGCAAGCTGATCATTTTCCCCCTTTATTTCCTTTTTTACTTTTTCTTTCTTTTTAATTTCTTTTACAGGTTCATGCTTTATCTCGGGTTTTTCTTCTTTTTTCTGGATTTCAGGTCCATCTGCTACAGGTTCCGGCTTTCTTTTTGCTTCAATTACTGCCTGTTTAATACCAATTCCCAGAAAACCGGAACTTCCCTTTTCAATTACCTCGTATTCCAGTCTGTCACTGGTAACACCTAACTGAATCATTGCCTCTGTAATTGCATCATCCACTGTTTTTGCTGATACTCTGATACTACCATTCATCCTGAATCCTCCCTTTCTAGACTTACTCTTCTCTACTTATCCTTTTTTTCTTTATCGGATACCTTTTGCCCACTGTTATAACTGCTGACCATATTTGCCTTAGAAGCAAGACTTCCTGGTTTTGCATTCTTTGTTTGCTGCCTAGCCTTTTTAAGCCGTTCATCTCTCTCAACATCTGACATCTTTGTTTTTTTCTTATCTTCCACATTTCTTGTACTTGTCGTTGCCATTTTGTTGATAGTTTTTGCAGATGCTCCCTTTTTTTCACGTTTTTTTGCAGCTTTCTTCTGATTTTCTGCTATTAAATCATCAAGTGACTTTTTGCTCAGGTATTTATTAATTGCCAGCTGCTGTGCTGATCTTACTACCGCACTGACTGCCCAGTAAAGTCCAAGACCTGCAGGAAGTGTAAATCCCATAAATACAGATATTAAAGGCATTGTATATGTCATCGTCTTCATAGAACTTGCCATCGGGTTATTATCCGTGTTAACTTCCGGCTGGGGCTGCAGTTTTACACTTAAAAACTGTGTAAGACCGGCCATAACAGGAATAATAACAGCTGCAATTATTCCGGCAATTGAGAAATTTTTAATTGCAGTCATCAGCATTGTAAAAGGAGCCTCACCTATATTGATACCGATAAAACTATTCAAATGACCCATCGTCTGAGTTGTCGTAGTTACAATACTGTCTATGGAGGGCATCTTATCTACAAGTGTATTCCATGTGGAATCCTGAAATTTATATAACACCTGGACCAACGTATCTGCTTTTGAATAATCATAGCTGGTCGGGCTCATCAGAACGGGTTTTGCTTCCCCAATCTTCTCCATAATTTTCTGGAAACCGTCAACAGACATAATCTGATTTACAACAGGCATATACACTGCTTTTACACTGTCCACATATTTTGGTATATTCTGAATCACCGGATATAGTGCAAAAAGAATCGGCATCTGAATTAACATCGGAAGACATCCGCCTGTAGGTGAAGTTCCATATTTTTCATAGACAATCTGCATTTCTTCCTGCTGCTTTAACATGGAAGCCTGATCTTTTTTATTTGCATATTTTTTTTGAATTTTTTGGATTTCAGGATTCATAACAGAAGACATTTTAGACCACTTCTGCTGTTTAATTGTAAGTGGAATCATTAATGTATAAATAATGATTGTAAATATAATAATACAAACACCAATGTTCTGCACATTAAAAACACTGTCCATTACAACATAAATTCCATTCATCAGTTTTCCCAGAAGCCAGGAAATCTGCTTGATAACCGGCCAGTCTCCGTAGCCTGCCGCTAAAATTCCATACATTTTTTATCCTCCTTAAGGTACCGGATCATATCCACCTTTTGCAAATGGATTGCAGCGCAGAATTCTCCAGACTGTCAGAGCACCACCCTTCACAACACCATACTTTTCAATCGCTTCAATGCCATACTGTGAACAGGTTGGCGTATAAATACAATGATACCGTGTTTTCAATCCGGACAAGTACTTCTGGTAGAATCTGATAAGCCATATAAAAATGTGCTTCAACTGCATCACTCCTTTTATAAAGAACGTCCCGGTATCCACAAACTACACCGAAACTGAAAACTTATCAGGTTTGCTAATAAGTCTTATATATTTCATGAAGTTTTCCCAAGTGGTTAAGTGCACTCTCAATTTCATGATAACCTTTTTCTTTAGCACTCACTCTTGCAATCACAACAATATCAAAACCACATTGGAAATGTTCTTCTTGAAGCCGATAGCTTTCTCTTATTAATCTTGTCAGATAATGTCTGACCACACTATTTCCTACTTTTTTACTTACGGAAATGCCAAGTCTGTTTTTCCCAAGACCGTTTTCCTTCACATACATTACTAAATATTTATTCGCATAGGATTTTCCGCTTTTGTAGATGACCTGGAAATCTTTATTTTTTTTTAAAGATTCGGAAAATTTCATTGATAACCTCTTTGCTCTTTGATAGAAGAAAAGGCCACATAGATGCGGCCTAAGCTGATAATTGTTTTCTTCCTTTTGCTCTTCTGGCAGCTAATACTTTTCTTCCGCCCGGTGTGCTCATTCTTGCCCTAAAGCCATGAACCTTAGATCTCTGTCTTTTCTTTGGCTGAAATGTCATTTTCATTACAGATACACCTCCCTTTGATTGAGATACTTATAATAAAGTATTTACAATTATTTTCATTTTAAAGTTGTCCTTTTCTTACAAAGACACTGCGTCTAATTATATTCAAAAAATCACGGTAAGTCAAGATATTAAGGGTATTTTTAAAAAAATTATTATAAATATGGTAGAATCTTTATGTTGATTATACCAGGGTCAAAAGGTCATGCGTTTCATGCTTGCATGAAAAAGCATGACTTTGGGACCCTATATCATGTTGATAACTTGTGAATAAGATGTAAATAACTGTGGGATAACATGTAGATTAAATTTATTTTTTAACTTTTTGTGTTTAAACATATGAGATTAGGCTGTGTATAAAGTTATACACACCTTTTTCCATTGCTTATCAGGCCCTTTTGATGTAAAATGTAGTGGAGAGATTGCATATATCTCTCTATTATATTGATTAGGAGTACTATGAATGAACATTGTGGAAAAAAGTTGGGAGCAGATCTTAAATAAGATGAAATCCGAATATTGCTCATCAAATATTGCATACAATACGTGGGTTGCACCATTGACAGTATATGAAGTTACAGAAGACACTGTCTATATTCTTGTAAAACTCAAAGCAAGTCTGGAGCATATAGAAGACAAATATCTTCTTCCTTTTAAAGTATGTGTTGCAGAGGTAACCGGTAAGGAATATGAAATTTCCTTTGTGACAGAAGATAATCTTATTATTAAGGAAAAGAAAGAAAATACTGCAAAAAAGAAAAAGTCGAATGCAATATTTGCAAATGCAAATTTAAATCCCAAATATACATTTGATACTTTTGTGGTGGGCAGTAATAACAGTTTTGCACACGCAGCTTCCCTTGCTGTCTCTGAGTCCCCCGGAGAGATTTACAATCCTCTTTTTATATACGGAGGAGTTGGACTCGGCAAAACACACCTCATGCATTCCATAGCACATTTCATATTAGAAAATGATCCTACAAAGAAAGTTCTTTATGTAACAAGTGAGACCTTTACAAATGAACTGATTGATTCATTGAAAATAGGTAAAACTGGAAATGAACTTGCAATGACCACTTTCCGTGAAAAATATAGAAACAATGATGTACTTCTCATCGACGATATACAATTTATTATTGGTAAAGAAAGCACCCAGGAAGAGTTCTTCCACACATTCAATCACCTTCATGTATCTGGAAAACAAATTATTATATCCAGTGATAAGCCTCCCAAGGATATTGAAACACTGGAAGCAAGGCTGCGTACCCGTTTTGAATGGGGACTTATTGCAGATATCTCCACTCCTGACTATGAGACCAGGATGGCAATCCTCCGTAAAAAGGAGGAGTTGGACGGATTGGAACGTTATCATATTCCAGATGACGTTCTTCAATACATAGCAAATAATATTAAGTCAAACATTCGAGAACTGGAAGGTTCCTTAAATAAACTGATAGCATTGGCCAATCTTGAGAATAAGCCAATTGATATTCCACTTGCAGCAGAGGCCTTAAAAGATATGGTTTCTCCTGACTCAAACAGGGAAGTTACACCTGAGCTGATTATAGATGTTGTTTCTGAACACTTTAACGTTCCTATCCCTGAGCTGAAAGGTAAAAAACGAAGTGCTGAAATTGTTCTTCCCCGGCAGATTATCATGTATCTCTGCCGGACCATGACAGAGACCCCACTTAAAACAATAGGAATTATTTTAGGGGGAAAAGATCATGCCTCCGTCAGTCACGGTGTGAAAAAGATTGCCCGTGACATAACAATTGATGAAGCACTCAACAATACTGTTAATATTATTAAGAAAAAGATTAATCCTATTTAACATTAAAAAGGACTTAAAAACATTTTACAGGAAATTAATAATTCACATTTCGTTAAAAAAACTGTGAGTAACTATGTTAAAGTACTGTGGATTATTAGGTTCATAAAAAGTAAACTAAATAAAGCCTTAAAATTATTCCCACCCTATCCCATCAAACTTTAATAGCTTTCTACAGAGTTTTCAGTATGGGCATCCTCTTTATTTTCAAGGCTTTGAAGTAGTTATCAACTTATCTACAGCCCCTATTACTAAGGAGGCGGAATTTATTTATTTATTTATCTATAAAAAGCGGCGGAAAAAATAATTCACCATGATAATTGAAAGGAGTTACCGACATATGAAAATCATTTGTTCAAAATCTAATCTTGTAAGAGGCGTGAGTATTGTATCTAAAGCAGTTCCCTCTAAAACAACAATGCCTATCCTTGAATGTATTTTAATTGACGCATCTGCCGATATTATAAAATTGACTGCGAATGATATGGAATTAGGTATTGAAACACAAATTGAGGGGGAAGTTGAGGAAAGAGGAATTATTGCTTTGAATGCAAGAATCTTTTCGGAAATTGTCCGAAAGCTTCCTGATAATGATGTTACTATAAAAACAGATGAATCGAGTCAAGCCATTATTACCTGTGAAAAAGCAAAATTTAATATTGCAGCACAGTCAGGGGAAGATTTTTCTTATCTTCCGGTTATTGAGAAGGAAAGTTATATTACAGTTTCTGAATTTACGTTGAAGGAAGTTATTCGTCAGACAATTTTTTCCATTGCCGATAACGATACGAACAAGATGATGACAGGTGAATTGTTTGAAATAGATGATAATATACTGAAGGTTGTTTCTCTGGATGGTCATAGAATTTCTATCCGCAAAATTGAGTTAAAAGATAATTATTCACCGAGGAAAGTAATTGTCCCAGGAAAAACACTTCAGGAAATCAGTAAGATTATAGGCGGTGAAGCCGATGTTAATGTAGATATATCATTTACAAAGAATCATATTGTTTTTGAATTTGATAAAACAGTTGTTGTGTCCAGGTTGATAGAAGGAAATTATTTTAAAATAAATCAGATGCTGTCCAGTGATTATGAGACGAAGGTAAAGATCCATAAAAAAGAACTTTTAGACTGTATAGACAGGGCTACTCTTTTGATAAAAGAGGGAGAAAAAAAGCCAATTATCATTGACATCAGGGATGAATCCATGGAGTTGAAGATTAAGTCACAGATTGGTTCAATGGATGAAGAAATTCTTATAACTAAAGAGGGTAAGGACTTATTGATCGGTTTTAACCCAAAGTTTTTGATTGATGCACTTCGGGTAATTGATGATGAAGAAGTTGATTTATATTTTATGAATGCTAAAGCGCCATGTTTTATTAAAAACGAGAATGAAAGTTATATTTATTTAATTCTTCCGGTTAACTTTAATGCAGTTGCATAAGAAAGGATTTAGTATGGAAATTATTAAGTTGCGTGAAGGTGACGAATTTATCAAACTTGGCCAGGCATTAAAAGCTGCCGGCCTGGTTGATTCAGGTGTGGTGGCGAAGGAAGTCATCCAGAATGGACAGGTATGTGTAAATGGTGAGAAGGATACAAGAAGAGGCCGGAAATTATACGACAAAGACAGCGTTGAATTTGGTGGTCAGAAAATAAAAATTGAAAAATAGTCTGAAAAAGTGTAAAATAATTACACTGATGGAGAAATTATGGTAATCAAATCTTTAAAACTAAAGAATTATAGAAATTATGATTTGTTAGATTTGACTCTTGATACTCAGACAAATATTTTTTATGGGGATAATGCGCAGGGAAAGACAAATATCCTGGAAGCACTGTATCTGTCAGGTACAACGAAATCTCACAGGGGCACAAAAGACAGAGATTTGATTCAGTTTGAACACGATGAAGCACATTTGGAAACCATTGTCATTAAAAGAGGGATGGAATACCAGATAGATATGCATTTGAAGAAGAATAGTCCCAAAGGAATTGCAGTGAATAAGGTTCCAATCCGGAAAGCAAGCGAATTATTTGGGATTATTCATTTTGTATTTTTTTCTCCGGAGGATTTGAATATTATCAAAGAAGGACCTTCAGGCCGAAGGAGATTTATTGATTTGGAATTATCCCAGCTTGATAAAATATATCTCAGCAATCTTTCCAGTTATAACCGAATTATTAATCAGAGAAATTCTCTGCTTAAAGATATTGACAGACAGCATAATCTTGTAGAGACACTTGATGTATGGGATATGCAGCTGGCTGAGTATGGAATGAAAGTGATAGAGAGCAGAAGAAATTTTATAAGACAGTTGAATAAAATAATTTCTAATATTCATTATAGGCTGACAGGGGGAAAAGAACATATATTTCTGGAATACGAAAGCAGTGTAGGAAATTTGTCTTTTGCACAGGCTTTGAAGAAAAACAGAGAAAGAGATATGAGATTGAAGAGTACTTCTGTAGGCCCTCACAGAGATGATTTATCCTTCATGGAAGGAAGTCTGGATATTCGAAAATTTGGCTCCCAGGGACAGCAGCGTACGGCTGCGCTGTCACTGAAGCTTTCAGAAATAGAATTGGTCAGAATGTTAATTAAAGACACACCGGTATTATTGTTAGATGATGTATTGTCTGAATTGGATAAACACAGGCAAAACTACTTATTGGATAGTATTCATGATATACAAACTGTAATTACATGTACTGGTTTAGATGAGTTTGTGAATCATCGATTTTCTATTAATAAAATATTCCATGTGAAAAATGGACAGGTAGCAGAAGAGAATTAGGAGGTTTTTAAATGGGTGCAACAGGTACAGAATTTGATGCTGAATATGGGGCTGATCAAATCCAAATATTAGAGGGATTGGAAGCGGTAAGAAAAAGACCGGGGATGTATATCGGCAGCACTTCTGCAAGAGGACTCCATCATCTGGTATATGAGATTGTGGACAATGCCGTAGATGAGGCATTGGCTGGATATTGTGATAAGATTCTTGTAAGTATAAATAAAGAAAATTCAATTACAGTCATTGACAACGGGCGTGGAATTCCTGTGGGAGTAAATCATAAATCAGGGCTTCCCGCAGTAGAAGTAGTCTTTACCATTTTGCATGCCGGCGGAAAGTTTGGCGGTGGGGGATATAAGGTATCAGGAGGCTTGCACGGAGTTGGTGCATCTGTTGTAAATGCTCTTTCACAATGGCTTGAGGTAGAAATTTATAATGAAGGCAGTATATATAAACAACGCTATGAACGTGGAAAAGTTGTTGATAAGCTAAGAGTAGTGGGGGAATGTGACCCTGAAAAGACAGGTACAAGGGTAACTTTTTTACCCGATGATGAAATCTTTGAAGAAACAGTATTTGATTTTGATACTTTGAAGCAGCGTTTCAGAGAAATGGCATTTTTGACAAAAGGGCTTAAAATTTGTCTCAGAGATGAGAGAGAAGAAGAACTCAGAGAAAAGACATTTCATTATGAAGGTGGAATTAAGGAGTTTGTCAGTTATCTGAATCGCAGCAGAACACCTCTGTATGAAAGTATTATTTATTGTGAGGGAATGAAAGATAATGTTGCAGTGGAAGTTGCCATGCAGCATAATGACTCCTACAATGACAATACTTATGGTTTTGTAAATAATATTACGACGCCTGAAGGAGGTACACATATAGTAGGATTCCGCAATGCCCTGACAAAGACATTCAATGATTACGCAAGAAAAAATAAATTATTGAAGGATAATGAAGCAAACTTGTCCGGTGAGGATATCAGAGAAGGTTTGACTGCTATTATCAGTGTAAAACTTGAAGATCCTCAGTTTGAGGGACAGACAAAGCAGAAGCTTGGAAACAGTGAAGCAAGGGGTGCAGTTGATAATATTGTCAGTACACAGCTTGAAATTTTTTTAGAGCAGAATCCGAGTGTGGCTAAGATGATAGTAGATAAATCTGTGATGGCTCAGCGTGCAAGAGAGGCTGCAAGAAAGGCAAGAGATTTAACAAGGCGCAAATCTGCTCTGGAAGGAATGTCACTTCCTGGAAAGCTTGCAGATTGTTCTGATAAAGATCCCAAAAACTGTGAAATTTATATTGTGGAGGGTGATTCTGCCGGTGGTTCTGCGAAGACGGCCAGAGACAGGAGTACCCAAGCTATTCTTCCCCTAAGAGGTAAGATACTGAATGTGGAAAAGGCAAGACTTGATAAAATATATGCAAATGCAGAGATTAAGGCGATGATCACGGCATTTGGAACAGGAATACACGATGATTTTGATATTTCAAAACTTCGGTACCATAAGATTATTATTATGACTGATGCCGATGTGGATGGGGCACATATCAGCACCCTGCTGCTGACATTTTTATATCGTTTTATGCCTGATTTAATTAAGGGAGGGCATGTTTACCTGGCACAGCCTCCTCTTTATAAGCTGGAGAAAAATAAAAGGGAATGGTATGCATACAGTGACGAGGAATTAAGTGAAATACTTACAGAAGTAGGAAGAGACGGAAATAATAAAATTCAGCGCTATAAAGGCCTTGGAGAGATGGATGCAGAACAGCTTTGGGATACAACCATGGCTCCGGAGCACAGGGTTCTCTTAAGAGTTACAATGGATGAAGAAACCTCTTCTGAGCTGGATTTGACCTTTACTACACTTATGGGAGATAAAGTAGAGCCGAGAAAAGAGTTCATTGAAGAAAATGCTAAATATGTGAAAAACCTGGATATTTAAGTAAATACCAAAGTGGAGATAGATACTTTTGGGTATTTTGTGTATTCGCTTAACATAAAAGAAAGGATATGAAGATGGAAGATAATATTTTTGATAAAGTCCATGAAGTTGATCTGAAAAAAACAATGGAAAACTCTTATATCGATTATGCCATGAGTGTAATTGCTGCCCGTGCCTTGCCTGATGTAAGGGATGGATTAAAGCCTGTGCAGAGGAGAATTCTGTATTCTATGATTGAATTGAATAATGGACCTGACAAGCCTCACCGTAAGTGTGCACGTATCGTCGGAGATACAATGGGTAAATATCATCCTCATGGGGACAGCTCTATTTATGGTGCACTGGTAAATCTGGCCCAGGAATGGTCTACCAGATATCCTCTGGTTGACGGACATGGAAACTTTGGCTCTGTGGACGGGGATGGAGCAGCTGCTATGCGTTATACTGAGGCACGCCTCAGTAAGATTTCCATGGAGATGACTGCGGATATCAATAAAGATACTGTAGATTTTATTCCAAACTTTGATGAGACAGAGAAAGAGCCTGTTGTTCTTCCTTCAAGATTTCCAAATCTTTTGGTAAACGGAACTTCCGGAATTGCGGTTGGGATGGCAACGAATATACCTCCCCACAATTTGAGGGAAGTTATAGGTGCTGTCGTCAAAATTATAGATGACATGATTGATGAAAATGGAGAAACTACAATCGAGGATATACTTCATATTGTAAAAGGGCCTGATTTTCCTACAGGAGCCGAAATTCTGGGGACAAGGGGAATTGAGGAAGCTTACAGGACCGGACGCGGGAAAATAAGGGTGCGTGCTATTACCAATATTGAGCCTATGGCTAATGGAAAAAACCGTATTATTGTAACGGAACTTCCTTATATGGTCAATAAGGCAAGACTGATAGAAAAAATAGCAGAATTAGTAAGAGATAAAAGAGTTGACGGCATTACAGATCTGTCAGACCAGTCCAACCGTGAAGGTATGAGAATATGTATAGAACTCCGCCGTGATGTGAATCCGAATGTAGTGCTGAATCAGCTGTACAAACATACACAGCTTCAGGATACTTTTGGTGTTATTATGCTTGCCCTTGTGGACAATGAGCCAAAGGTAATGAATATTCTGGATATGCTTAAATATTATCTGAAGCACCAGGAAGATGTAGTGACCAGAAGGACAAAATATGAGCTTAACAAAGCAAAGGAAAGAGCACATATTTTACAGGGATTACTTATTGCTTTGGATAATATTGATGAAGTAATCAGGATTATCCGGGGTTCAAAAAATGTTCAAATTGCAAAAGATGAGTTAATGGCAAAATTCGATTTATCGGATGTACAGGCTCAGGCAATTGTAGATATGCGTCTCCGTGCATTGACCGGTTTGGAAAGGGAAAAACTGGAAAATGAATACAAGGAATTGATGCAGAAAATTGGTGAATTGGAAGCTATTCTTGCAGATAAAAAATTGCTGCTTGGAGTTATAAAAGAGGAAATACTAGTTATATCCGACAAATATGGAGATGATAGACGGACATCAATAGGATTTGATGAATTTGACATTTCCATGGAAGATTTAATTCCTCAGGAAAGTATAGTCATCGCGATGACCAGACTAGGGTATATTAAGCGAATGACTGTTGATACTTTTAAGAGCCAGAACCGCGGAGGAAAAGGCATCAAGGGAATGCAGACTCTGGATGACGATTATATTGAGGAATTGTTCATTACATCGACACACCACTATATTATGTTCTTTACAAATACAGGACGTGTATATAGGCTAAAAGGATACGAGATTCCGGAGGCGAGCCGTACAGCAAGAGGAACGGCAATTATTAATCTTCTGCAGTTAATGCCGGATGAAAAAATAACAGCTATGATTCCAATCAAAGAATATGAAGATGGCAAATATCTGTTTATGGCAACCGAAAAGGGACTTGTAAAGAAAACACCTATAAAAGATTATGCGAATGTAAGAAAAACAGGCCTTGCGGCAATTACACTCCGTGAAGATGATAAACTGATAGAAGTAAAAATTACCGATAATAACGAGGATATAATCCTTGTAACCATGTATGGCCAGTGTATCCGTTTTAATGAGCAGGATGTCCGCGCAACAGGAAGAACCTCCATGGGAGTTCGCGGTATGAACTTAAGCGACAGAGACGAAGTTATAGCAATGCAGATGAGCACCCAGGGATCAGAACTTCTGATTGTATCCGAAAAAGGGATGGGAAAGCGCACCAGTCTTGATGAATTTACAAAGCAAAACCGCGGCGGTAAAGGAGTAAAATGTTACAAGATTACCGAAAAAACCGGGAATGTAGTTGGAATGAAGTCAGTAGAAGAAGACAGCGAGATAATGATTATCAATACGGAAGGAATCATAATTCGTATGCAGTGTGCCGACATTTCATTACTTGGACGCATCACATCAGGTGTAAAGCTGATTAATCTTCCTGAAGGAGAAAAAGTAGCAAGTGTAGCAAAAGTAAGAAAAGCCTCAGCAGAAATTGATGGAGAACAAGTAGAAATATCCGAAGACGAAGACGAAAAAGGGGACTGACCCTTTTGAGCTCCATTTTCAGAATATTTTGTAAATAATAAATTAGGAAATTAACCACAAAAGGAAACAGGACTTTATGGTTAGTTTCCTGTTTTTTTGTCCTTTTTTGATTTTCGTTTTAACAAATAAACCCCTGTCTTATACCTTTACCTTACACCTGAGTATGAAGCTTATGAAAGAAATAATAAACAATAAAAATATATTGATAAACAATAATAATATATTGAAATACATAATTTATAATGATATAATAAAAATAAAAAACCAAGAGACATTCAAAATATTTTAGGGAGGATTGTGTTTATATGAGTCAAGAAAAATTAATTAGATTTACAAATTTATTGTTAGGATTCATGTTCTATTCAGGAATTGTTGTTATATTAGGACTTCCTTTTATTCTAAAAATCGCAGGAAAATATTTTTCTCCGGCTATTACAGAAGAATTCTGGCCAATACTCATCATTTATGGACTTGCCGGTATATGTGGTGTTACGATTTTGAATCAGCTTCGGAAAATGATTAAAACAGTAATGGATAAAAATTGCTTTGTAGATAATAATGTACAAAGTTTAAAATTAATGGGAAAAGTAAGTTTAACTATTTCAATACTTTTTATTATAGAATTATTTTTTCTTCCCACACCGGTGACGTTTGTTATTATTCTGACCTTCTTTATAGCAGGAATATTTAGTCATGTTCTGGCCTGTGTATTTGAAGAGGCTGTACGGTATAAAAAAGAGAATGATTTGACAATTTAGGAGGAGTGGTATGTCTATTGTAGTTAATTTGGACGTTATGATGGCAAAAAGAAAAATGAGTATGACGGAACTGTCCCATAAAGTAGATATTACAATGGCTAATCTGTCTATTCTTAAAAATAATAAGGCAAAGGCAGTCAGGTTTTCAACACTAGAAGCAATTTGTAAAACTTTAGACTGCCAGCCGGGGGATATTTTAGAATATGTAAATGATGAAGATAACAAGAAAAAGGATTTATAATTATGGAGGAGTATTTTATGGGAAAATTGTCTGTCAGTAAAATAGAAGAAAATTACCTTTATCTAATAAGCCTATGTGGAATGTATGGGATTATATTCACATTTTGCCTTTATAAAAACTTATCAGGAATTACCTTTCCTTTTTGTATAGCAGCGACGGCTGCTGCAGCTTTTTTATTTATGAGAAAAACAGGAGTAATAATACACAAGGATTTTTTTCTATGTGTCTTAGGTATGATGCTTTTAGGAATATCTACAATTATGACTGATAATGCTTTTTTTCATTTTTTTAATTGGGCAGGTATTCTATTACTTCTAATGACAGCTATGATTCAACAGATAAATGAAAATAAAGACTGGGATTTTTTGAGATATGTTAAAAATATTTTGATATTGTGTGGAAAAACAATTATCTCTGTCTTTACTCCGATTACACATGGAATCAAATTAAAAAAAAGCGGGATTGAAAAAAGAAAAAATAGGATAATAAAATCTATTATAATGGGTGTGTTGGCTGCAGTATTATTTTTATTGTTTGTGCTGCCACTTCTTGTTTATTCGGATAAAATATTTGCCCGATATTTTGGAAAGGTTCTTGATGTTTTCAAATTTAGTACGGGATTTGGAATCCTGTTTACATTTCTTTTTGGATCGGCTATATTATATGCATTTTTTACAGCTTTATCAGGAATGAATCTAACTGATTTTAAGGAAAGGGAAAAAGCAAATAAAAATCCGGTTACAGGAATTACATTTTCCGGAATACTTGCTGCAATATATGTATTTTATTCTATTATTCAAATATGCTTTTTGTTCTTGAGAGTAGGAAATTCATTACCAGAAGGGATAACATATTCAGAATATGCACATTCCGGATTTTGGCAGCTAATAGTGGTAAGCATCATTAATTTTATAACGGTTATTATCTGTAAAGATATTTTTAAAGAGAATAATATTTTAAAAGTTCTTTTGTTAATTATTTCAATATGTACATGTATTATGACATTATCAGCTGCGTACAGAATGATTTTATATATAAGCGTCTATTATCTTACGTTTCTTAGAATACTTGTACTTTGGTTTCTTGGAGTAATGTTACTGGTTATGCTTGGAGTTATGCTAAGTATTTTTAAAGTGAAGTTTAATTTATTCAAATATATTACAATTGTAGCAGCTGTTTCTTATATCATTTTATCTTTTGCAAAAGTGGATAAAATTATTGCAGAATATAATATTACCCACTGGGACCAGATAAAATATGAGGACATAATGTATCTTATATATGGGACTTCCATGGATGCGGCTCCTGTGATAGAGAATATAAATGTGGAAGAAATAGAAAATAGTGATTTATATCTGAGTTCAGAAATAGAAGCATATTTTACAGGTATAAGAGATAAAGAAAGTTCATGGAGAAAATGGAATTATTCAACAGAAAAGGCAAAAAAAGCAGCAGATAAATATTTTGATAAAAAGAGGAAAGAACTATAAGTTGTATGTTTTGACACATTAGAGAGGTATATGGAAAATCTGCATGGGATGATACTGCAGGTTTTCCATATGGTATAAAATAAAATTAAAAATCCATTTTTGAGTTTATGTGTTAAACGAAAATAAGTAACATTGAAATCAACATCAGGAAGGGGACATTTCTCTTAATATAATTTCTGCTGTTTTTTTCACTGTTTCAGAAACAAAAGATGTACATTGTGACTTTCTCTCAAGAGAATTTTTATCCATCCCCTTTGTTAATACCCGGCAGCAAGTCCCGCCGCAGGTTTTCTTAAAATAGTCATGCAGCTCATTTGTAAGCTCAAAACACTTTGTGATTTTTGGATCACCTGGTGTTGTGCGTCCGAAAAAATATCCCAGCATCATAGTTCCACCTGCCAGAGCACCGCAGATACACCCTCCGCCTCCCAGTCCCCAGGGAAAACCGGAACTCATAGCAATTGCGTCATCTGATAAATCAAGATGAAAATGCTTGCGGATTGTATAAACAATAGATTCTGAACAGGCAAAACCAGAGTTAAAAATCCGGACAGCGTCTTTTTGAAGTTCTTCCATATTAATCTCTGAACAATATGTTACATTCCTATCAGCCATTATCATAAACCTCCAAAAATTTTATTACAGCTCAGCCATAACTTTACATGGCAAAACTATGGATAACCCTATGATACCACAAAAAAGGAAAAAGGGGACTGACCCTTTTGCTTTCCATTTTCAGAATATTCTTAAATTTCCTAGTGGTTCAGAAAAAAATCTTTATGAAATTATCAAAAAACAATATAATAATGGAAAAGTTACAGTTTAAGCGTTGACATCAAACAATCTGTTTAGTATAATAAACTTTGCGCTGTTGCGTGTACAATATTAAATAGTCCTGTATTAGTAAAATACAGGTATAATTCAGAATCAGGAGAAATACTCAAGAGGCTGAAGAGGCGCCCCTGCTAAGGGTGTAGGTCGGGAAACCGGCGCGAGGGTTCAAATCCCTCTTTCTCCGTTTTGACGTTTCCAGAACTATTGGTCACAACTGGTAGTTCTTACGTGTTATTTTTGTTGGATATATGTAAAGAAATCGTCAAAAAAGGAACTAGATATAGTATATGGAATTATACATCAAAAAAGTTAAAAAAACTATTGACAGATATATACAATAAATGATATTATATCTAGGCTGACTCGCGAGAGCAGCAGCAAAAAGCAAAAGAACCTTGATAATTAAACAATAGACAACAAACCCTTGAAAATTTCTAAATGAGAAAATTTTTAAGAACAGCATCTGAAAAGATGCACCCATCACTGAAAGAGATTTCGGTGGTAAAACAGTAAAGGGATAAAATTAGCTAGTATGATTTTTGACCGGATACAAACAAAGAAGCATATGTAGCTCCAACAGTACTAGGTTCGAAAGGACCTCACCAAGTACATGCGGAGCGCATAAACGCTAAGGCTTGAGAATACCAAGCCAAGCTTTTTGTGCGAGAGTTTGATCCTGGCTCAGGATGAACGCTGGCGGCGTGCTTAACACATGCAAGTCGAGCGAAGCGCTTTACTTAGAATTCTTCGGAAGGAAGAGTGGAGTGACTGAGCGGCGGACGGGTGAGTAACGCGTGGATAACCTGCCTCATACAGGGGGATAACAGTCAGAAATGGCTGCTAATACCGCATAAGCCCACAGTGCCGCATGGCACAGTGGGAAAAACTTAAGGTGGTATGAGATGGATCCGCGTCTGATTAGCTGGTTGGTAAGGTAACGGCTTACCAAGGCGACGATCAG
>NZ_SLZZ01000009.1 GCF_004346165.1 Muricomes intestini
GCCACATTCATGACAAAGTTTGCTTGATGGGTACCATCTGTCTGCAACTCTTAATTCAATTCCGTTTTCTTTGCATTTTGTTTCTAATTTTGTTCCAAATTCATAGAACTTTTGTGAAGCAACCGCTTTAGAGAGATGTCTGTTCTTCATCATTCCGGATACGTTCAAATCTTCTATAGTGATATAAGATGGCTTGGTTTTTACAATCTCATTCACACATTTATTGACATAATCCGTACGAATATTTTCTATTTGCTGATGAAGCTTCTGTACTTTTAGCTGCTGTCTTTGGATATTTTGTCTAGTAGCTTCTCCTTTCTTTTTGCGCTTTTTATAGTCATCGTATTTCCTCGATAGACAACGCTGTTCTCGTTTTAATTGTTTCTCTAGTTTTCTGACTGTTGCGGTCTTATTGATATTCTTTTTTATGATTCCATTGCTAGTGATAGCAAACTCTTTAATACCTAAGTCAATTCCAATACCAAAATCATTTAGTATCGGTTGATCTTTTTGAATTTCCTCTACTAATACAGAAACATAATATCTTCCTGCCCTACAAGAAACACAACCACTTTTAATAGTGTGGGTTTCGGAGTTGGTTGGAATATAGCCTTTTTCTTTGAGCCTTACCCAGCCCAGTGTAGGAATCTTAATTCTGTGTCTTTCACAAGGAATAATAACTTTTGAATCTGTTTTTACAAAGTACATCTTTACGTCTGACTTTCCCTTCTTCTTGAATCCAGGAAATCCGCTTTGATGTTTGAAAAATCTTTTAAAAGCCTTTTCTGCGTTCATGATACTTTGCTTTACCGACTTACTGCTTACTTCCTTTATCCATTTATAATTTTTATTATTCGGGATAAATTCATTATTGATCCATTTCGAAAAATCCATACCAGACACAAATTTCTTTTCTTTTTCATAAGTTTCTTTGTTGTGAGCGAGATAAAAATTATAAACAAAACGACAAGTTCCAATTGTACGATTAATTGTTTGGATTTGTTCTTGTGTTGGGTCTATTTCTGTTTTATAGCTCTTTAGCAATTTTACCCCTCCTTATAGACACATTGCGTCATATTCGAGTATATTTGTCTATATTTCTAATTACTTAACGCTCGCTCCTTTACAGGCTGCCCTTTGTGGACCAGACCTCTTTCATTCTCGGCTCCTCCATAGTCGCCGCATCCAGTGCTTTTCCAAAAGCCTTAAATAAAGCTTCTGCCATATGGTGGTTGTTGCCGGTATCCAATATTTTTAAATGAAGATTCATGGCTGCACTGTAGGATACCGCATAGAAAAATTCTTTTATCATTTCTGTGTCTAACCCGCCGATCCGATCAGTTGTAAACCTGGCCTGATAGTTCAGATATGGGCGCCCTGAAAGGTCTATTGCACACAGGGCTAAGGTTTCATCCATGGGGAGGATAAAACTTCCGTAGCGCCTGATTCCGGTTTTGCTCCCAAGAGCCTCGAATATAGCCTGCCCCAGTGCAATCCCGGTATCCTCCACAGTGTGATGGCAGTCCACCTCCAGATCTCCCTTTACTTTTATCTCCAAGTCAAACAGCCCATGCCTTGCGAAGCCACCCAGCATGTGGTCAAAAAAGGAAATACCTGTATCAATGCTATTATGTCCTTTCCCGTCAAGACAGATTGTCAACGCAATGTCTGTCTCTTTTGTTTCTCGAATACAGTTCCCTGTCCTGTCCATCATACATACCTCCTTCTCATAATCATTTACTTGTCAAATCTCACTTTTATGGAATTTGCATGAGCCGTGAGCTGTTCTGCCTGGGCAAATTTTTCAATATCCAGGTGTACAACTTCCAGCGCTTCCCTGGAGTAGGATATGATACTTGATTTTTTTAAAAAATCGTCCACCGACAGAGGTGAAAAGAACTTTGCCGTTCCGTTAGTGGGCAGGATATGGTTTGGTCCTGCAAAATAATCTCCCAGTGGTTCACTGCTGTATTCTCCTATGAAAATTGCACCTGCATTCCGTATTTTCGTCATGACAGTAAATGGGTCTTTTGTCACGATTTCCAGATGCTCCGAAGCAATTTCATTTGCGGTGTCAATGGCAGCTTCAAGGCTGTCCGCCAGCAGAATATGACCGTAATTGTCCAGTGATTTTTGTATAATCTCTCCCCTGGACAGTGTTTTTATAAATTCATCTGTCTCCAGAGATACCTTTTGGGCCAGCTCCTGGCTTGTTGTTACCAGTATAGCGGAAGCCAGCTCGTCATGTTCGGCCTGTGACAGCAGATCCGCAGCCACGTATCTGGGATTTGCCGTCTCATCTGCAAGTACCAGGATTTCACTGGGGCCTGCAATAGAATCGATGCTCACGTGTCCATAGACTGCTTTTTTAGCCAGAGCTACATAAATATTCCCGGGACCGGTGATTTTATCCACCTTGGGGATGCTTTCTGTTCCATAGGCCAGAACTGCGATAGCCTGGGCACCGCCCACCTTATATACAACGGTGGCCCCCGCCTCCTTTGCGGCAACCAGCGTTACAGGATTTACCTTCCCGTCTGCCCCCGGCGGAGTGGTCATAATAATTTCCCGGACACCTGCTACCTTTGCCGGTACAATATTCATCAGCACGGAAGAGGGATAAACTGCCTTTCCCCCGGGCACATACACCCCCACTCTTCTAAGTGCAGTTACCTTCTGCCCCAGAATCGTGCCGTCCGGTTTACTGTCAAACCAGCTGTACTGCATTTGCTTTGCATGGTAAGACTCAATATTTTTCAGAGACTTGCGGATAATGGCAAGGAGAGAGTTCTCTACCTGTCCATAAGCTTCTTTTACTTCTTCCTCTGTCACCAAAATGTTGGATGCATCTATTTTTGCTTTATCAAATTTCTCTGTATAAGAGAAAACCGCTTTGTCGCCTTTTTCTTTTACTTCATTTAAGATTTCCCTGACACCAGCCTCATATTGTCCATAGTTATCGGGACTCCGCTTCAAAAGATCAGCCAGAAGATTCTTCTTTGTGCTTTCATCTAGTTTTTCTATACGCATCTTATCCCTCCGTTCAGATATTTTTCTGCAGCTCTCTTAAGTTTGTAATCAGTTCCTTAATTCGAACATTTTCCATTCTCATACTGACCGGATTGACAATCATGCGGGCAGACAGAGGACATACCTCCTCCAGCACAACCAGTCCGTTTTCTTTCAGGGTGGAACCCGTCTCCACAATGTCCACAATAACCTCAGAAAGCCCTACAATGGGTGCCAGCTCAATAGATCCATTCATTTTAATAAGCTCTACTGTCTGATGCTTTCTATTATAGAAATAGTCCTTTGCAATATTGGGATATTTTGTTGCTACGCGGATAAGCTCACGGCGATGGAGCAGATCTTTTGCATCCTCATGGCCACAGACACACATCCGGCATTTTCCGAAGCCCAGGTCCAAAACCTCATGAACCTTGCGCCCCTCTTCTATAATAACATCTTTTCCTGCTACACCGATATCCGCAGCACCATATTCTACATAGGTAGGGACATCCGGTCCTTTTGCCAGGAAAAATTTCAGCTTTAACTCTTCATTTACAAAAATCAACTTCCGGGAATCCTTGTCTTTCAGTTCATCACATGTAATCCCAAGCTTTTCCAGTATCTCCATTGTCTGGTTTGCCAGACGCCCTTTTGTCAGGGCAAAAGTCAAATATCTCATAGCTGCTCCTTTTATCTTCCCGCATTGATCAGTTTTTCTTCCCCTGTAAGCAGGTTTATCATCCCAATGGTCAGGTCATCATTCAGATAAAGCATACTGATAGCCTGTGTGCGCTTTCCGTAGGACATGTAATATTCTTTGGTATCCTCTTCCTCCCGCTTTTGCATCTCCACACACCTGCCCTTGGCCCGGAAGTCCCTTGCAAGGGCAATGGCCCATTTCTGAGTTGCCTCTGTGTACACAATCATATTTGTATGACTGGTCTCCACAGGGATTTTCTGACGGCCAAGCGCACTCATCAATTCATCGATAATGATGGCAAAACCAATGGACGGTGTATTTTCCCCGAACTTTTCAAGAAGATGATTATAGCGGCCTCCTCTTACAACGGCATCTCCTGTTCCATAAGTGTAGGCACGGAAAATAATTCCTGTGTAATATCCGTAGCTTCCGTTCATGCTCAAGTCAAATGTAATGTGCTCCTCCACGCCATAAAGTGTCAGCAGTTTATATATTTGCTGCAGATGAGAAATGGCATGCCGGGCCTCAATACTTGGTGCGATTTCCAGCGCCGTATCCAGGATTTCCACATCTCCCATCAGCTCAGGCAATATGTGGAAAGCTTCTTTAATATTTTGTTTCACATTTTTGTTGTCAAGAATCTCCTCCACCCCAAAATAATTCCGGTTGGAAATCAGCTGGTGGATTTCCGCTTTTTCATTCTTTTCCAGATCTGTGGCATCCATCAGACTCTGAATATAATCAACATGGCCGATATTTACCTGAAATTCTTTCAAGCCTACCTTTTTCAGGCCGTCGACTACCATTGCAAGCATCTCCGCATCAGCTTCTATGGAGTCGGCTCCGATCAGCTCCGCCCCCATCTGGGTGTTTTCCTTGAGACGTCCCTGATAGCTGGAATGATTGATAAATGTGCTGCCTGTATAGCAGAGACGGAGGGGAAAATCTTCTGTCTCAAATAGGGTTGCCGCTGCCCGTGCAATAGAGGGCGTGATGTCCGGACGCAGTACCAGCGTATTCCCATCCCTATCGAAAAACTTATATAATTCTCTGGAAGAAATTGTACCAATTTCTTCTCTGAACACATCAAAATATTCAAATGTAGGAGTCTGAATATCCTGGTAACCATAAACCCTCAGAACCTCGTGCAGGTTATCCTGAACCTTCAGTTTCCTTTTGCACTCTGTGTTATAAATATCTCTGACTCCCTCGGGAGTATGTAGTTTCTTTTCCATATCTGCCGCCTCACTTTATCGTGCTAATTCGTTAAACAATATGTAAATTATACGCAGTTTACACAGAAATGTCAATCCCTGGCATCTAAATCCTGCTGTATGTAGTCAAGGTAAGGAACAAAATATCCGCTCTTTAATTCCATGAAGTATGCCGGATCAAGTTCCTCACGACGGAAGCTTTTACGGCCCCCGGTTTTTGCGCGCTCCCAGAACCTCTGGATTTCTTTGAAGCGCATATAATATAATTCATCGGTGCTGCTGTAATAAATAATAAGGAATGAAATGCCGCACTGCCGCTCGAATTTTTCCATAAATATCATCTGGTGTTCATGAATATTTTGTAAAGGAAAGGTGTCCCTGACACATTCCTTCGCGTCAAAGCATACAGGAATTCCCTGTACCACTCCAATATAGTCCACCGTGCTGATTTTATCAAAATAAGCCAGAGTAATATGCCGGAGCTCCTTATCTATTTTTACTGGGGTAATAGGAGTAGGAATTTTCTGGATCAGCGCCAATCCCATCTCATCATATCGTTCATTGGTGCGGTTGATCAGATCCTCCAGTGTGGAACCTCGAAGCCCCCTTGAATTCCATGTAGCCATATTAAAAAACTCCCTTGTCTTTCGCTATCCTCTGAAAATACTGGGGCGGTTCCGCAAAAAATTCTTTGCCTGACAGGTTTGAAAGTGCCCCCTCAAGGCTGGGAAAGGTAATCCTGTATGCATGCAGAAGCTGATGCGTCAGACCATATTCTGTGCGGCAGAAGTCATTGATTTTTCGTCCTCCATACTTATAATCTCCTAAAATAGGATGCCCCACAGACGCAAGATGTGCACGTATCTGATGAGTTTTTCCCGTAATCAGGTGTACCTCAAGTAATGTCGTATCCGCGCCGGTTTTGAGAGGGACAAACTCCGTCTCTATGACACTGCTTCCAGTTTCCTCTTTTTGACTGATTTTCACCCGATTTGTCTGACTGTTCTTTTTTAAAAATCCGCCAATATGTGAAGAATGTTCTAACCGCCCGTCCACAAGGCAAAGATAATACTTTCCGATGGACCTATCTTTAAAAAGGCGGCTTAAATCCTGCAGACCTGTCAAACTTTTCCCAGCCGCAATTATCCCGCTGGTGTTCCTGTCCAGCCGGTTGCATACAGAAGGACGAAAAGTTCTCATCCCCTCTTCTGTAAGCTGCCCCGATTGAATCAGATAAGTAATGAAATGTTCCACGAGAGAAACATCATCTGGGGAGGTTTTCTGGGAAAGCATTCCTGCCGGTTTGTTTATAAGGGCAATGTTCTCATCCTCGTAGAAAATATCAAGTTTTTCCGGCCTACACTGAAAATGTCTGTCAGAAAATCCAGTAATTGTCTCATTGGACAGAAAAAGCTTCACCTCATCTCCTATATGAAGCTTTTCACTTCCGGCGGCTTTTTGTCCGTTCAGGGTAATATTCTTTTTGCGCAGCATTTTGTACAGAAAGCTTTTGGGAGCTTTATTCAGATACTTCGCCAGCATCTTGTCGAATCTCTGGCCCGCCTCGTTTGCGCCGATTGTGATTTTCTGCATAGTGGTGCCTTTCTTTTTTGGAGCTGCTGTCTACGTTAAAGGTTTTCATGACCAATCGGTGAGGCAGCAGTTTTGCCCCCACCTGTGCTGTTTTGATTGCAATGCCGTATATTGAAACAGCCTTTTTATTTCTGGAATCTAGAAGTGCTTGTTTTACAACCTTTTCAGGTTTTGCCATAACCCGGGTTTTCCAGGAGGCTTTTATACTACCGGATATTTCAAAGAATTCCGTATCTACAGGGCCCGGGCAGACAGCAGTGACAAAGATGCCTCTATCTTCAAGCTCGGCCCCAAGTCCCCTGGAAAAGCTTAAGACATAGGCTTTTGTAGCCGCGTAGACCGCAAAGGAGGGCTGGGGAAGAAAGGCAGCCGCGGAGGCCATATGGATAACTCTGCTTCCCTTTGAAAGGTATGGCAGACAGGTCAGCGTCATGCGGGTCAGTGCGCGGCAGTTTAAATCCACCATCTCCATCTGGCTTGAGGGAGCGGTTTCGGCAAGCTTAGATACCTGTCCTATTTTCCCAAAACCGGCTGCATTTACAAGCATACGTAAGTTTGGCTTTTCAGTCTCCAAAGCATTTCCAAGTTTTGAATATACATGTCCTTCTGTTAAGTCACCTTCAAATATTCTTAAAGGAACAGGAGACATATTTGCCAGGGTCTCCAGCCGTTCCCTTCTTCTGGCTATGACCCAGATTTCCTCCAGACTCCTGTAAAAATAAGGGAGCTGCTTCACAAATTCTCTTCCTATTCCGGAAGATGCACCGGTAACAATTGCAATTCTCATATCTTCACCTTCTCTTTGCATTTAATTTTTTCCTGGAAAGCCTGCGAGGCTTCACCAGACATTTTTCACCGAAGCCGATTAAATCTGTCCGTCCGGCTTTATGCAGGGCTTCTATTACCAGATCATAATTTTTCGGATTGCGGTATTGGATCAACGCCCTCTGCAGGGCCTTTTCATGTGGGCTTCTCGGTACATAAACCTTTTTCATGGTCCGCGGGTCCAGACCGGTATAGTACATACAGGTAGAAATCGTGGACGGCGTCGGATAAAAATCCTGTACCTGTTCCGGCATATAGCCCAGATCGCGGCAGTATTCCGCCAGTTCCACGGCAGCTTTCATATCGGAGCCGGGATGTGAGGACATCAGGTAAGGAACAAGATACTGTTTCTTTTTAAGCCTAAGGTTCATATCTGTAAATTCTTTCGTAAACTTCTGGTAAACTTCGTGCCGTGGCTTTCCCATTTTATCAAGAACCTCATCTGCCACATGTTCCGGAGCGACCTTGAGCTGCCCGCTTACATGGTACTGGCAAAGTTCTCTTAAAAAAGTGGTATCCTTGTCTTCCAACAGATAATCGAATCGTATGCCGGAACGGATGAACACTTTCTTTACCTTTGGAACATTTCTAAGTTTCCGCAGCAAATTTATATAATCGCTGTGGTCTGCCTCCATATTGCTGCAGGCCTTAGGAAACAGGCACTGGCGTTCTTTACAAACCCCAAACTTTAATTGCTTTTTGCAGGAAGGCTGACGAAAATTAGCAGTGGGGCCGCCTACATCGTGGATATACCCTTTGAAATCCGGTTCTTCTGTCAAAATTCTAGCTTCCTTCAGCAGTGACTCATGGCTCCGGGCCTGAATCACTCTCCCCTGGTGAAAGGTCAGTGCACAGAAATTACAGCCGCCGAAGCATCCCCGTGTGCTTGTCAGACTGAATTTGATTTCAGCGATGGCAGGCACCCCGCCTGCCTTTTCATAGGACGGGTGGTAGGTTCGCATATAGGGAAGTCCATATATATCATCCATCTCCAGCTGGCTTAAGGGTCCGGAGGGAGGGTTCTGTACCACGTACAGATGTTCTCCGTAAGGCTCTGCCAACCGCTTTCCGGAAACGGAATCTGTGTTCCGATACTGTTCATAAAAACTTTCAGCATAGATTTTGGGGCTCTTCTGGAGCTTCTCGTAAGAAGGCAGTATAACTGCGTCATAGACAGAATTCAGATCCTTTACCTTGACCACCGTGCCGTCCAGATAAATCAGGTCTTCTACTGCAATTCCCCCGTCCAGTCCCTCTGCAATCTCTACAATAGAATGTTCTCCCATTCCGTAGGAAATTATGTCTGCTCCCGAATCCAGCAAGATGGAGCGTTTTATTTTGCCGGACCAATAATCGTAGTGGGCCAGCCTGCGGAGGCTTGCTTCAATACCGCCCAATATGACAGGTATTTTTTTATAAGTCTGGCGGATCAGGTTCCCGTAGACAACAGCCGCATAGTCAGGGCGCCTTCCCATAACACCTCCCGGGGTGTATGCATCCTGTCTGCGTCTTTTTTTGGAGCCAGAGTAGTGATTGACCATAGAATCCATATTTCCTGCGGACACGAGAAATCCCAGACGGGGCTCTCCATATTCTGTAATGCTCTCTTTATTTCTCCAGTCGGGCTGAGAAATAATGCCCACGCGAAAGCCGTGGGCCTCTAGCACCCGGCTGATTACAGCATGTCCAAAAGAAGGATGGTCTACATATGCATCCCCTATCACATACGCAAAGTCTACGCCATCCCAGCCCCTGTCCTGCATGTCCTTTTTACATAAAGGCAAAAAATTTCGATTCATCTCTTATACTCCACATATATCATATGTACTATTCCTGATATCATAATAATCTCGGATAAAATAGTCTGCCAACCGCCTCTTTTCCTCCTCGTCGGGCTTTGAGAACAGGTCATCCACGGCACAGACGGTCATTCCTGCATTCTTACCGGCTTCAATTCCCTTGGGGATATCCTCAAACACAAGACAGGATTCCGGATGCACATGCAGGTCTTCTGCAACTTTTAAATATACATCCGGAGCAGGTTTCCCTGCCGCCACTTCGCAGGCAGTCCGCACGGAAGTAAAGTACTCCCGGATATGAAGCGCCTTTAAAGCCTCCTCTACCAGTTCCCGGCCATTGCTGGTGGCAATTCCCATTAAAATTCCCGTGGTCTTCAGATTTTCCAGGAACTCGCTTGCTCCAGGCTTCAGCGGAACCTTTGTCCTGTACAAATTTATGGTCATTTTCGTCCATTCTCTGTGAACATCGTCCACCGTACAGTTAAGAGAAGGAAAAGTAGTAAGAAAATACTGTGCTGTTTCTGTATAACTCTTCCCCTCTATCCCTTTCTCAAAGTTCTCTGGTGCTTCCAGATTATATTTTTTCATATATAGATTGTCAACCTCCGGCCAGATCCACATAGAATCCACAAGGGAGCCATCCAAATCAAATATTACTGCCTTTTTGTTCTCTAACATAATAATTGTATCTCTTTCTCTGTTAATTTTCTGTAGGTACCCGGTAAAAGTGTATCGTCCAGTTCTAGGGAACCTATTTGTATCCTTCTTAAGTACAGGACTTCTTTTCATGGCTGGAACCTCCAGCCAGGGAGATATTTGTTCTTTAAGATTTGCCGGTTCAGCTTTCCAAATCCCAGCGGGTATCCATCCACACAAATCAGATACCAGCCCTTTTCTTTTTCAGAGGCCTTGTCCTCCACTTCCAATGTCTCCCCTTTCAGATACCGGATGACCCTGGTATCTGAAAGCGGAAAATCCAGCACTTTTCCGTATTCTTCTTTTTTAAGGCACATAGCCAAAGCCTGGCTGGGCTCAAAACGGTTCTTTTTCAGCTCCCCCAGGAGAAGTCCTGACCGTAGGAAACGTATTCCCCGCATACAGGGAAGTCCTTTTGGCATGTAATAAATACGCTCACCGTGGATATCCAGGCGGGAGGGCTCCAAATTCCAGCTTACATCCAGCCAAAATTCGGTAAATTCCTCCGGCAGTTTTTCGAATCTCGTGTTCACTTTTTCAAGGCCCGGCTTCTTTTTCTCTCCATCTTGAAAACCCGTAGGGCTCCCTTTTCTCAGAAGTGCAAGGTAATGTCCTTCCCCCCGCATTTTATGGGGAAAAATGCGGACAGTTTTGGAAATTTCCTGATTGCCGCTTTCTGTCAGCTCTGGGATTCCGGGAGCGAACCCTTCATAGGGTCTTATTTGACATATTTCAAACTCTGGAAATTTGGACAGCAAATATTCTATCGTCTGCTCATTTTCTAAAGGATCAAATGTACAGGTGGAATACAAAATGCTTCCGCCGGGCCGCAGCATAGCCGCCGCCTGTGTGATAATGCTTCTTTGAAGTTTTGAGAAAAACTCCGGGCCGTGTTCCTCCCAGGCCTTCACCATTTTTTTATCCTTGCGGAACATACCTTCACCCGAGCATGGGGCATCGATTAATATCTTATCAAAATACTCAGGAAAGTATTCCATCAGCTTTCCAGGTTCTTCACTTAATACCAGCATATTTCCAATACCAAAAAGCTCCAGGTTCTTCAACAGGCCTTTAGCTCTGGAGTTGCTGATATCATTTGCAATAAGTACACCCTCACCCTTTAACTTTGCTCCTAATTCTGTGGCTTTCCCCCCGGGGGCGGCACAGATGTCTAGAACTCTCTCACCCGGCTCTGCCGGCAGTCTGTCGGCAGGCGTCATGGCACTTGGCTCCTGCAGATAATATAGCCCCGCAAAATAGTAAGGATGCTTTGCGGGTTGGATGTGCTCTCCGTCGTAGTAGAATCCATTGTGTATCCAGGGAATCGGTGAAAGCGGCCAGGGTGCTATTTTTAAAAAACCCCCCACACTGATCTTGTTTGTATTTACACGGAGACCATAATGGCGCGGCTCATCGAAACAATATATATAATCTTCATACTCCTCATGCAGCAGATTTTTCATCTTCTCTTCAAATGCTTTAGGTAAGTTCATTTCATTTCCTCCACATGGGAGCATTATATCATAACTACTCCATTCGTGAAAGACCCGGCCGAAAATTCATATGCCTGGACTGTGACTATTTGCCAGATATATTGTCACTGTGAGTATGCACACTTTATCTTCTGGTTTTCAATATATCGGAGAGCCCAGTATGGATTTACACTGACTTCTTCTTCCTTGTGAAACAGGTAAATACCTACATGTAGATGTACCGGGAAATTTCCAGTGGTTCCTTCTACTGTACTGTATCCGGTATCTCCCATATAGCCCAGCAAATCTCCTGCTTTTATGGTATCTCCCACTTCAATATCCGCGTAAGAATCCATATGGGCATAGTAGAAATACGCTCCGCCGGGGGAGACGATGCCCAGCCTCCACCCGCCCTGCTCCAACCAGCCCTTATGGCGCACTACCCCATCTGTCATACTGACTATAGGATAGAAACCTCTTTGATTTTTGTTTGCCATAATATCTGTTCCCTCATGCCCGCGCTTCCCCCCATAATTGCGCTCGAACATCCACGAGTCCACATAGGATACGCCAGCTGAAACATTATTAGAAGGCTCCGGAACCGGAAAGTATACCAGATCATTCCAGATACTCCGGCACTGAGCAGTGTAATCGTCAAAATACTCTCTTCTAGCCCACTTATTTTCCAGACGTTGAAAAATCCCCGGATCTATCGGATTTTTCAGCGTCTTCCCGCCAAAATTTGTTTCCAGTAAATAAAGACCCAGGTTCTTCCCCGGGTCTTTTGTATCTCGTGCGCAGCTCAATATTTCTTCATTTAATTTTTGTCTGCGAAATGCATCTTTTGTGATTGTATTTTCATTTAGCCTTAAAAAGCCTCCGGTTTCCTGTAGCTTATGTATACCGATAGAAAGAAAAAGGCACAAAAGGAGGTTTATGAGAATATAATTATGAAGCTTTCTTCGTTTCAATGTTCAGGACATTCCTTTGCACAGTTCACTCTCTCTAATATATGTGAAGAGAATGTCCTATTTGCACTTTTTCAGGATTTCCTTTATCACAGTCCATGTTTTTGCTGTGGACTCAATGTTCAAACACTCTTTTACGGAATGTACACCGCACATCTGAGGGCCGAAGGAGACACAATCCAGTTCTGGTTTCTTCCCAGTGAGAAGGCCGCATTCCAGACCTGCATGTATGGTGGAAACTTCAGGTTTCTCCCCATATATCTCTTCAAAGGTTTCCACTGTGACAGGACGGATTCTGGACTCTTCTCTGTACATCCATGCGGGATACTCAGAAGAAATTCCATAAGTCCCCCCCAGAAATTTTGCCCAGCTGACAAATGTTTCTTTCATTTCATCCAGTTTTGAAGACACAGAGCTTCGAATCAGGAAGACAAAGGAAACCTTCCTTTCATCCGAATTGATCACTCCCAGGTTATCTGACGTCTCCACAAGGCCTTTCAGGGCACGGCTGAAGCCATAAACACCATTCGGACAGTTATTGATGAAGAAAATAATCTTTTTCATATCTGAATTGGACATGACAGATATTTCTGAGTGTTCTGTTTGGCTCACGGTTATATTCAGGTCTGGTTCATCAGCTCCGAATTCTGCTCTCCAGGTATGAAACATATCCTCGATTATCTTCTTTGCCTTTATACTGTCCTGTACCAGAACAGTGAATTCACATGTGGAGGGGATTACATTTTCTTTTGCTCCTCCCTGGATGTCTGCCAGAGAAATCTTTATATTCTGATCCAGGCGATTCAAAAGTCTTCCGGCCAGTTTATTGGCATTTCCACGCTGCTTGTTGATCTCTGTCCCTGAATGTCCGCCTCTTAACCCATGGATAGTTACATCCAGGCAGGTTCCGGCTTCCGGCTTTCTGTCAATCGAAAGATTCATACGGAAGGTAGCTCCTCCTGCGCAGCCCACAGTGACCACATTCTCATCTTCAGAATCCAGGTTGATAAGCATTTTCCCCTTCAGCTGAGACAAATCAATTTCCTTCGCCCCGTCCATCCCAACTTCTTCATCTACTGTAAACAGAACCTCCAATGGCGGGTGGGGAATATCTTTACTGTCCAGAAGGGCAAGGGCAATCGCAACTGCAATACCGTCATCCGCCCCCAGGGTGGTATCCCTGGCTTTAATAAAACCGTCTTCTACATAAAGAACCAGAGGATCTTTTGTAAAATCATGCTTTGAGTCTTTTGTCTTCTCACACACCATGTCCAGATGGCCCTGGATAATGACTGGTTCGCTCTGCTCATAACCTGGCGTCCCCGGTTTTTTAATAATTATATTGTTCAGATCATCCTGAATCACCTCCAAATCACGTTCCCTGGCAAACTTCACACAATAATCGCTGACTGCCTTTGTGTTAAAAGTTCCTCTTGGTATCCGGCTTAGTTCTTCAAAATATTGGAACACTTCCCTCGGTTCCAGTCCGCTTAAAATTGACATTTTGCATCCCTCTTCTCTGTTATTTAATATCTTCATTTTGTCACATAGAGAATAAAAAATCAACCGATTTCATATATCTTTATAAAAGTCTCCCGGGAGAAAGTGCTTATGAAACGTAATTTGGCCGGGGCCGGAATCGTCCTTTTGTTTGCATTCATGCTTATGTCTCCGAAGGCTGTTTTCAATGGAGCAAGTGAAGGCCTTCTTTTATGGTTTCAAATCATTCTGCCCACTTTGCTTCCCTTTATCATGATTACAAATCTTTTAGTGTATACAGATAGTATACACTACATATCCCGAATATTCGGAAGGTTGTTGTCCTGCATATTTAAAGTGTCGGAAAACGGAAGCTTTGCTGTTATCGCAGGTTTCTTATGTGGTTATCCCATGGGGGCAAAAGTGGCCGCAGATTTAATAATCGGCGGGTATATTACAGAGGAGGAGGGAAAGTATCTCCTTTCTTTCTGCAATAATACCAGCCCTGTTTTTATTATGAATTTCATTATATGGAAAACGCTGGGCAGAGAAGAATTACTTATTCCGTCAATTTTCATTCTGCTGGGCACACCTATGCTGCTAAGCTTTGTTTTCCGAAGGTTTTATCTTAAAGAGGAAAAATATTTCTGCAATCAGAAGAAGGAAACAAGAAATAGAAAAAAGTGGAATTTCCAGGTTGTGGATACCTGTATTATGGATGGCTTTGAAACAATTACTAAGGTAGGAGGCTATATTATAGTATTTTCTGTTATATTATCTCTGTTCCAGTCATTGCCCCTAAAGCCTATGCTGCTTCAAATATTGCTTCCTTCACTGGAAGTGACAAACGGGATTGCAATCATCGGAAAATCTAAAGTTATCTTTGACCTGCAGTACCCGGCGATCATCGGGCTGACTTCTTTCGGGGGCTTCTGCGCAGCTGCCCAGACCCAGTGCATGATACAGAAAACAAATATTTCTATCTTCCCCTACATAATTGAAAAACTGGTCACCGCAGTGGTGGCCAGTATAATAGCTTTCTTATATTTACATATTATCTGAAATGTCCTGCTGAGAATATTCCTGATCATCCTCTGGAGGTACCTCGAGCTCTGCACGGTTTGTCCTCACCACATCATAGCACTCCTGAAGAGAATTAATCAGTCCATCATACTTTGTCGTGTAGCTGTCAAGTGTATGTCCGATAATGCTCTCTGCATTGGCAAGCAGGTCATCAGTGTACTGAATTGCTCCAAGTCTGATTGCATTGGCATCCTCTGTCGCATTGTCGACAATCTCCTGGGCCTGCGCGCTCGCCTGTGTGACAATCTCATTGGCCTGAGAGTAGGCCTGCTGCATGATCTCATGCTCACTGACCAGTTCTGTGGTCTGCAGCTGTGCCTCTTCAATCATGGCATCTGCTTTCGCCTGGGCATCTGCAATAATTGCATCCCGGTTGCTGATAATCTTCTGATATCTCTTAATCTCATCGGGAGTTTTCATTCTAAGTTCGCGCAATAGCTCATCCAGATGCTCTTTATTTACAATAATCTTTGTAGTGGACAATGGCTGGAATTTACAATCCCGGTCGATGTACTCTTCGATTTCCTCTATAATCTGTTCAATACGGCTGCTCATAGTTACACTCTCCTTTTTGCGTTCATCTTTTTCTTCAGCTCCACTTCTACAGCCTCCGGCACAAATTGTGAAACGTCTCCCCCAAAAGCTGCAATTTCCTTTACAGTTGTGGAACTTAAGTAAGAATATTCGATACTTGTCGTCAAAAACATAGTATCGACACCCGGCTCCAGCTTATGATTCGTCTGGGCCATCTGTAATTCATATTCAAAATCGGTAATCATCCGAAGTCCCCGGATTATAACCTTTGCTTCTTGTTGTCTTGCAAAATCAACCAATAATCCGTCAAAGGGGACAACTTTTATGTTTTTCAAGTCTTTTGTGACTTCTTTTAATATTTTAGCACGTTCTTCTACAGAAAACAACGGCCTTTTGGCATTATTGTTCAGCACTCCGACAATTAATTCGTCAACGATTCTGCAGGATCTTTCGATAATGTCGAGGTGCCCGTATGTGACAGGGTCAAAGCTTCCCGGATAGATAGCTCTTAACATATTTCTTCCTTTCCAGCCTTTTCAATGAAGACATGCTTGTTTGTTTTGTATACTTTTTCCTTTATGCAGGAAAATTTCAGCTCTTCAAGATAGGAAAATTCGGTTTCCCTGGCGGCTTCCACAATGATTACGGTATCCCCGTATACAAGATGGGATTCACTGAGATATTCCAGCACTTTCCTCTCCAGTCCCTGATTATAGGGAGGGTCCATAAAAATAAAATCAAACACTTTCTCACCCTCCAGTCTGTAAAGGGCTGACATCACATCCTGGGTCAGAGTCATCGCTCCTGATTCCAGATGAGTTGTCTTTAAATTTTCTTTAACGCATGTCATGGCCTGTGGACTCTTTTCTACAAAAACAGCCTCCTTTGCCCCACGGCTTAAGGCTTCTATTCCGATCCCGCCGCTGCCGCTAAACAAATCCAAAAAGACACTGTCATAGATAAATGGTGCAATCATATTAAACAAGGTCTCTTTAATTCTATCTGTGGTCGGCCTTGTGTCAAATCCGTCCAATGTCTTTAACTGTAATCTTTTTGCGCTTCCTGCTATGACTCTCATAGACAACACCTTCATTCGTTGTTTCCTTATAATGCTGAATTTTAGCAGAAAAAAGCGCTCAGGTCAATCCCAAGCGCTTTTTCTTAGAAAATTTGGTTATTTACCGGACATCTGTCTTTCCTGCTGTTCGATCATTTTCTTAACCATATAACCACCGACAGAACCATTCTGCTTTGAAGTTAAGTCTCCATTGTACCCATCAGTAAGCGGCACTCCGAGCTCATTCGCTACTTCATATTTGAATCTGTTCAGTGCTGTTTTAGCCTCAGGTACGGCTGCTCGATTAGATGAACTTGCCATGATATTTTCCTCCTTTTCGTAACTTTAGTTACTTCTTCAGATTTTTATAACACTGTAGTGTGTTACAACCATAGTATATGGAGGAATTCATCTTTTACACTGGAAATTCTTGGCTCAGAGCGTTGTTTCCAGCATCACTTTTGACATGTAATGATTCAAGTATGATTTGAGCTTTTCGTGCTTTTCAAGAATCAGTTTTGGATCTTCTGTCAAAATTTTTTCAGCCGCTTCATTTGCTTTCTGCAAAATTTTTGCATCCTGAAATATGTCTCCCAGCCGGAAATCCATAATCCCACTTTGACGGATTCCAAATAAGTCTCCGGGGCCGCGAAGCCGCAGATCCTCAGATGCAATAAAAAAGCCATCATTTGATTTATTTAAAATTTCCAATCGCTCTCTTGTTTCTTTTGATTTTGAAGCACTCATAAAAATACAATAAGACTGGTGCTCTCCCCGTCCTACCCGTCCGCGGAGCTGATGGAGCTGGGCAAGACCGAACCGCTCTGCGTTTTCAATAAGCATAACTGTAGAATTGGGAACATCAATCCCCACTTCAATCACAGTCGTGGAAACTAAGATCTGAATTTCATTTCTGCCGAAAGCCTCCATGATAGCATCTTTCTCAGCCTGCTTCATTTTTCCATACAGACAGGCAATATTTATACCGTCTCCTATAGCTTCTTTCAGAAATTGTGTATAGTCTGTAACATTTTCCACTTCAAGAGATTCACTTTCTTCCACCATTGGACAGATGACGTAACACTGCCGTCCCTCCTCCACCTGCCTTTGCATGAAACGGTATGCAGTGCTGCGGTATCCGGTATCTACCACACAGTTTTTTATGGGAAGCCTGTTCTTCGGAAGCTCATCAATAACAGAAATATCCAGATCTCCATATAGGATCATGGCCAGTGATCTGGGAATTGGAGTTGCACTCATGACCAGTATATGAGGTATACTTCCCTTACCTGCAAGTGCTTCTCTCTGCTTTACACCAAAACGATGCTGCTCGTCGGTCACCACAAGTGCTAAATTGTGGTACTCCGCCTTGTCCTGTATCAATGCATGGGTGCCGACTATGATATCCGCTTCTCCCAAAATAATTTTTTCATAGACTATTTTCTTTTCCTTGGCTGTCATGGAGCCCGTAAGGAGTATCGGTTTTAGAGAAATATTATATTGCCGGAGCATAGATAAAATATTTTCGTAATGCTGCTTAGCCAAGACTTCCGTGGGGGCCATCATAGCACCCTGATATCCATTTAATCCCGCAAGCATCAGTCCCAGAAGTGCCACAATCGTCTTGCCGGAGCCAACATCCCCCTGAACGAGCCGGGACATGACATGCATTCCAGACATATCCTTTTTTATTTCGCTCCAAACCTTTTTCTGAGCATTCGTCAATTCATAAGGCAATGCATTTAAAAAGGCATCTATTGGTTGAGACTCTGAAAATGTAAAGCTGTTTATAGCTTTATCTTCTCTGGTTTTTATTATTCTAAGCGATAAAATAAAAATTAAAAATTCTTCAAAAACCAGTCTTTCTCTTGCACAATAGAATTCTTCCTTATTTTGAGGAAAATGCACTCCTCTGACTGCGGAACAAAAGTCTGTCAAATCATAATTTTCCCGAATATCTTCAGGAAGCAGGTCCTGTTTAGAGTTCATATATTCCATAGCCTGCATTACAGCTTTTTTCACTGTATTATTAGTAAGGCCCGCTGTGAGAGGGTAAACCGGCTGAAGAGTGCCCTGCTTTTTTTCATATTTTGAACTGGGATAAAAAATCTCAGGATGCTCCATTACCAGACCATCCCTTCTTCTGACCACTCTTCCGCGAAGGGTGATAACACCGCCGCGGAGGGTGTTTTTTAAAAATGGCATGCGAAACCAAATTATCTTTAAGGTTCCGGTCATGTCTCTTATAAACAGCCTGGCAACCTGTCTGCTGTGGTTCCCGTCGAGCTGCACCCTGCCGGATATTGCACCGGTAACAGTTACTGTCCTGCCTTCTTCTACTTCTCCCAAAGGAACCGGGTCATCATATATATCATAACCTCTTGGATAATAGCGAAGCAGTTCACTTAACGTTCCCACACCTGCCTTTTCAAAGAGTGCCTGGGTTTTATCCCCGATTCCTTTTAATGTGCTGATTTTAGAATTCTCATTCATGGCTTAATATTCTACTCTACCGATAATATATAATAGTAAATGGGCTGACCTCCAAAATGGGCATCTACATCCGCCTCCGGGTAGAGATTGCTTATCTCCTGTGCAAAGCGCACTGCATCTTCGGCCAATACATCTTTCCCGTAGTACAAGCTGATGAGCTCTGTATCAGCGTCTACCTGACAGGAAAGCATTTCTTTTGCTACAGTTTCCACAGACTGACCTACGGAGAGAATTCCTTCATCGCCGATTCCCATGATATCGCCCTCATGAATTTCCTTGTCATCAATGCGGGTATCCCGCACTGCATATGTGACCTGTCCGGTCTTTACTTTCTGAATTTCCTCTAACATATTTGTTTCATTTGCAGAAATGCCTCTTTCAGGCATATAATTAATTACTGCGGTAATCCCCTGTGTCACGGTCTTTGTAGGTATCACAATGATATCCTTTTCTTTTGTCAGGGACCGCGCCTGATTTGCTGCCAGTATAATGTTTTTGTTATTCGGAAGTATAAAAATATGTTTTGCGCTGACTGCGTTGATAGCCGTCAGCATATCTTCCGTACTCGGATTCATGGTCTGCCCGCCTTCAATGATATAATCCACCCCCAGCTCCCGGAAGATATTGTTCAGGCCCTCTCCTATGGAAACTGCAATAAAGCCTATCTCCTTTTCAGGCTCTTTTGCTTTTGAGGAGGCGTTCCTTTTCTGTTCTGCCGCCAGTTTTTCAGAATTCTTGAACAATCTCTCCTGGTGTTCCTCACGCATATTATCAATCTTCATCCTGGTAAGCTGTCCATAGGTCAGTGCTTTCTGAATTGCCAGTCCTGGATCATTGGTGTGCACATGAATCTTTATAATATCATCGTCTGCCACACATACGATGGAATCTCCGATAGATTCAAGATAGGCCTTAAACTCTGTCTCGTCCTTTTCGGAAAATTTCTTTTCCGTCATAATAATAAATTCAGTACAATAGCCGAACTTAATGTCTGCCTCCGCTTGAACTCCCGGTCTTACCATGGTGGTGCCGGAGCTTGTTTCGATGGCGCTGTAGTCAATCTCCTTGCCCTGGAATGCATCATATGCACCCCTTAACACCTCCAGAAGTCCCTGTCCGCCGGAGTCTACCACACCGGCCTCCTTCAGCACCGGGAGCATCTCGGGGGTTCTGGAAAGTACATATTCTGCATGTTCTAATATTTGCGGAAGAAATATTTCAAAATCACCGGTCGTTTCCGCCAACTCCGCCGCCTTTTGAGCAACCCCCTTAGCAACGGTAAGAATTGTTCCTTCTTTTGGCTTCATAACTGCTTTATACGCTGTTGCGCGGGCACGCTCACATGCCTGTGCAAAAATTTCTGCATCAATTTCTTTATATCCGCGTATCTCTTTTGTGAACCCCCTCAGCAGCTGAGACAGGATTACGCCGGAGTTACCCCTGGCACCGCGCAGTGAGCCAGAAGAAATGGCCTTGGCCAGAGCCTGCATATTTGTTTGTTCAAGTACAGTCACCTCTTTTGCTGCAGACAGAATAGTCAGCGTCATATTAGTTCCTGTATCTCCATCGGGAACCGGAAATACATTCAGTTCATTAATAAATTCTTTTTTGGCTTCCAGATTAGCTGCTCCCGCTAAAAACATTTTCGCGAACAGTTCTGCGTTTATCGTATTCGTTGCCACGACAAGTATCCTCCTTAATCAATCACTCTGACACCTTCGACAAAGATATTTATTTTATCTACAGTCATCCCGGTAAATTCTTCTACTTTGTATTTTACACTGCTCATCAGATTGTCAGAAACTGAAAGAATATTTACTCCGTATGCAACAATCACATGAAAATTTAACTTTAGAACATTGTCATCGGAAAGTTCCACCTGGATTCCCTGGGTCAGGCTTTCTTTCTTCAGCAGTCTTACTAATCCATCTTTCATATTGACTGCGGCCATCCCGACAATACCAAAACATTCCACTGCAACAGAGCCTGCATATTTTGCAATTACATCCGAACTGATTGTGACAATCCCGAGCTCTGTACTCATACTGCCCTTCATCATATATTACCTCCAATTCCTAAATGGATTTTTAAACATAATTAACATAGGTATTATACTCTGTCTGGTTGGATTTTACAATATAGATTCGGAAAAATGAAAAATTTCAGAAAATGCTTGCAATAGGAAACCCTTTCTGATAAAATAACAGTGTTGTGAGCCTATATAGGCTATTTCAGATCGTTAGGAGGTGCAATGATGGCTAAATGTGCTATTTGTGAAAAGGGTGCTCATTTCGGTAATAACGTAAGTCACTCTCATAGAAGATCACCAAAAATGTGGAAATCAAATGTGAAATCCGTTAGAGTTAAAACAGAAGGCGGATCAAAAAAGATGTACGTTTGTACTTCCTGCTTAAAATCAGGACGTGTAGAACGTGCTTAAGAGAATATTTTGAAGACACGGGGTACTCACTGCAATGTGGGTACTTTTTTCTTTGTCTTTTACCCGCAGAACAGCTTATACCCCGCCGCCAGAGCAATGATTGTCAGAATCAGACCTATTGCATTCGGCAATACCAACATCAGAATCATGCCGACTCCAAACCACAGCAGTGCAAATCCTATTACTTTTTTCATAATCCGTTTACTCCCGGCAGAGGTTTACTATTATTCTATGCAGCTTTTTTAAATATGTGCTCCGTCTTCTCCGGATTCTTCAGAATTTAAAATGTCCGCAACATCTTCCTCTGTAACCTTTTCATCCTTTGAAGTAAATTTATCTACCACATCCGGCACCATATCCAGAATCTTAGTAATTGTATCCTGATTTTTAATGTTTACCAGTTTTGTTGTGCCATTTTTAATGACCAGAACCGCGCTGGGGGTTATTTTGCCGCCCAGACCTCCTGTTCCCCTTCCTTTTTTATCACCGGAAAAATATCCGGCCCCCACTCCAAAGGTTACATCCACAAGAGGAAGAATGATGATATCATTAATATGGATTGCGTCGCCGACGACCGTTTTTGTCGTAATAACCTGGTCCATGCCACGAAACAGTGATTCAACCGTGTCCTTAAAATTATTTTCCGCTGCCATTTTTAATCCTCCTAATTTGAAAACCATGTTTTTATATTTTTAATATGTCTGAATGTGATACGGACGTTTTTATTCCATATCAGGCTCCAGAGTGATATGACAAAGTATATACCCCGTATCTTTCCTGAAGCAAATAAATTTGCCTCAAGTATCTCCTGTTCAAAATCAGGCTGAATATTTGTATGTTTCCCAAGAAATGGGGAAAGCATACTGGCAGCTGCCAGAACATAGCCTGTATTGGCAGGGTCCTCAAAGCCAAAATGAGCCCAAAGTTTTAATTTACGGGGCTTTAGAAAGCCAAGGAGCCGCCTTAATTCTGTAAGAACCGTCCCTAATGCCGACCTGTGGGCTTCATCTGCAATAAATTCTGCCAGCTTGTCCTTCTTTTCCAACAATGACTTTATGGCACTGCAGATTTTGTGGATTGTTTGCTTTATCTTATCATAGATTCTGCAGATTGTATATTTTATCTTTTGGTAAAAAGAGGATTTCTTTTCTTCCCGCTTCCCGATTTTGTCATCGCTCTTTCCATTATGAAGTGTTTTGGGTATTTCTCTTGCCAGAGTTTTCTCTTCGTCTCTTTCCTCCTCTTTTTCTGTCCTCTGCTCTTCTTCTACTTTTTCCTTGTTTTCAAAAGGAGCTTTCTCTTCATCCTCATCTTGAACCTGTCCTATCCTTTTCCACGCAATTCGGAGTTCCCAGTCAAGCTTCTTATTTTCGTAGGAGACATTTCCACTGATCAGGTGAAAAATCCATAAGAATCTGGCATTTGCATGCAGGGAATCCAGATCTCCTTCACAGACTGCCTTAACCCGGTAACGAAAAGGGACAAAAAGAGCAACACAAATAAGCAATACAGCCAAACCGAGTATTGCCAGCAGTATCCATCCTATAATTTTCAGAATCAACAGGATTATATGTAACATTTGCTCTTACACTCTGCCTTCCTCATATTCTTTTTGACGATTTACGATAAAGCTTCGTATATCTGTATCCTGTGCCTTTTCATAGATTTCTTTTACAATATGCTCTGTCAGGTAAAGTGCACCGTCGTAGCCTCTGGCAATCCCTACCACAAACAGTGGAGTATCTTCATAAAAATGCTGTTTCAACAACAGGGACGAATAAAATTCCAGGTGATTTTGCATTCCCTGTGCTAAAGTAATTATATAAATGGAAGGCTGGGCAGAATTCGTATTTAATTTTTGAATCACTTTTTCTTTTTTGTGTTTCAGCTCCTCACTGAAATATAAATCACAGTAAAATGCCATCTGCATAATTTTCACCGCCTGGTTTTAATTATAATAATAAGCATCCAATATCTGTTTTGCAATGGGCACAGCTTTTGCTCCCGCATCCCCGTCATAACCTTCGATAATCACACTGATGACCAGCTCCGGGTTATCCACATTTGTAAACCCCATAAACCAGGAGTGGGTCTTCTCACCGTCCACCATACTGTACTCTGCTGTTCCGGTTTTTCCGGCAGCAGTGTATGACTGACCACTCAACAGGGATGCAGTCCCTTCGTCTACAACGGCGCGCATATAGTCCTTGAGCTGTGCAGCCTCAGCAGATGTCATAAGCTTTTTGTAACTCTTCGGTACATTCTTCCGGATTTCTGCGCCGGTATAATTTGTTACCTTTTCAACAAGGTAGGGCTCCATAAGTGTACCGCCATTGGCTATGGCCGAAGTGATCAGTGCCATATGGTACGGGCTGACTAATGTTTCTCCTTGTCCCATGGCCGTCATCATCATATCTGCACTGCTGGATTTCTCCGTGATTTTAAAAGAGCTTTTCGATGTGTCCAGCACAGCGGGAAGCTCCTTATTAAACAAAAGTTCCTCAGCCGTATTGCGGTAGGATGTTTTATTTAAAGTGAGGCCGATATTTGCAAATGAAGAATTGCAGGAATTGGCCATGGAACTCCTCAAGTCCTCCAGACCGTGGACGGTATTGTCAAAACAGTGTATCGTAGTTCCCTCGGCAGTAATCTCCCCCACACAGTCGTAACTGTAGTTTTGATAATCACTGTGCTCCCGCATGTATTCCAGGGCTGTCACTACTTTAAAGGTGGAGCCAGGCGCATACTGCCCCTGGGAGGCCCTGTTCAAAAGAGGACTATTATCTTCGTCTGTATTTAAGGCATCCCAGTTGACTGCAACACTGTTAGGATCATAGGAAGGCCCGGAAACCATAGCCAAAATCTTGCCTGTACCTGGCTCCATCACTACTACAGCCCCTTTGTTGCTGCCAAGTGCATCGTATGCCGCCTGCTGCAGGTCTGCATCCAGGGTTGTAACGACTGTGTCTCCCATGTTTTTTTCATCTTTAAATTCATTCATCATCTTCTGTAAAAAGAAAGCGTTGGATGTGAGCAGCTCAGAGTTTTCCACAGATTCCAGCCCGCTTTTTCCGACAGCGGGGTCACTGAAGCCAACCACGTGTGCAAATGCTGCCCCGTAAGGATAAGAACGCACCTCTGTCCCGTCATCCCCCACATCTGTCATGGCAAGGGCATTTCCGTTTCTGTCGGCAATACTTCCCCGGATAATTCTGTCAGCAAAAGCATCCTGACGTTTGTTATAAGGACTACTTACAACAGTTTTTGCACGTGCAATATTAAAATATACGATATAACTCATCAGTGCAAGGAACAAGACAACGAAAAAGTAAGTTACTCTAGCGAACTCTTTGTTTCGGAACTTCTTCGAAGGCTGCTTTCTCCCTCCGGCGCTGTTTTTTCCGGGGCGCCGTCTCTGGTTGTCTACCTCTTCGTAATTCTCTTCTCTTCTCAATATTTTCTTCCTCGTCTTCTCTTAAAATATACAGACCCTGTATAATTCCAAACATAATCATGGTGCTTAACATGGAACTCCCCCCATAGCTGACCAGCGGAAGCGTAACTCCAGTGGAGGGGATAAACTTTGTGACACCGCCGATTGTCAGGAACACCTGGAAAATATAACAGGTTCCAAGACCAAGAGCAATCAGTTTATAGAACCGGTTGCGGATTGCCATAGCAATATTCAAAAACATTACATAGCAGCTGACACATACCAGAATGAGGCACAATGCAAAAATCAACCCCATCTCTTCTGAAATTGCAGAAAATATGAAATCTTCCGCTGCAACAGGAATGCTGTCGGGAAGTCCCTGGTACAGTCCCATCCCGAACCAGCTCCCCGTTCCAATTGCAAAAAGTGACTGTGCTACCTGATATCCGCCCTCACTGTAAGAAGCAAAAGGATCCTTCCATGCCATAACCCGAACCTGGATATGATAAAACAGGTGAAAGGCCAAAACAGCCGCGGCACTGCCGGCACCGATTCCCGCCAGAGCATAGAGGGGCTGACTTGTGGCCACATAAAGCATCACCAGGTATACCACAAACATAATAAGAGCGGCACCCAGATCGGTGGAAAGCACCAGAATCAGTACATGCATAGCCGCAACAGCCGTAGTCACTACGACATTTTTAAATTCTGTAGACTGATTCAGACTTGCCGCCACATAAAATACAAATAATATTTTCACAAATTCCGAAGGCTGAATCCCGAATCCGCCTATAGTAAATCCCAGCTTTGCACCATCCGAGAGCTGCCCCAGAACGGCAACCGCTCCCAGTGCCAGAATTCCTATCCCTGCGTAAATATAAGCCCAGTCTTTCAGAAATTGAAGTTTTCGTATCAGTACAGGGACAATGAGTCCGATCACAAGCCCCAGCGCTGCAAATATAAACTGCTTCACCGCTTTTGCGTAGGAAAGCCTTGTAATCATAATAAAACCGATACTCAGCAGCATACACATATTATTAACAACCAGCCGGGATGCTTTTGGATAAAAAATCCGGTATAATACGAGTACCGCAATCAGGAGCAGAACTTGAGCGCCATAAAAGTACAGGAGCTCCTGCTTTTTTGTCTGCAGATACATTACCCCATACGCGGTAAACTGCATTAGAAACATCAGCACGTTCTGGCGTATTAGTATTCCTTTTTTATCTTCCTCATACACCTTTGCAAATACGGAAAAGCATGAAAACGTATAGATCGACATCAATAAAATGATGACATATTTTGATAGCTCTACTATTATATTAACCATTGTTTCACCTGCTTTTAGTTTACTCCACGTTTAAAATGTCCTCTGGTAACTTCAACAACGGGCACATCAGCGGGCAGACCGCTGCAGTAAATGTCCCCATACATTTTCAAAATATCTTCAGCAGACCTTTCATCCTCCACAGTAAACTGAATTCTAAGTCCTGCAGGAGCCAGATTCAGGATATCCTCCTTCTGCTCCAGAAGAAATAAAGGTGCTGTATTGTATATTACATTATAACAGAACCCGCAATAATTTCTAACCGGAAATTCTTTTTGATATCTGTCCTTTAGCATCAGGATTCCCGGCTTTTTGCTACATTCCCCTGCCGCATTCTCAACACACTGTGCAGACACCATCACCGGCAGCCTTCCGTAGACAATCAGTTCTGCCCGGAATATCCCAAGTATTCCCAGTTCACCTCTGTTCAATTCCACAGGTGCGGTAAATGAATAAACACCCTGTGAGTTCCAGAATTGCTTTGCCCAGTGGTTAAATACATATAGATTATGGTCCAATATGATCTTCTTGTCAAATCCCTGACGCATTAAAAAATGAAAACTTTCGTAATTACGTATTAGGAACCCGTCAAATTCCATCTCCATCAGAGCCGAATATCCGGCGGAAAAAAGTGAGATTGTCTCCTGGCGGTAAATATGAGGCATAGCAAAGAAAACTTCTATTCCCTTTTCCGAAGCTTCCCGGCATATTTCCTTACATTCCGAGTTTCCATAAGGGATACTATATAAACAGGACTCCAGATAAATTCGTTTCACCTCGGGGCAGGCAAGAGCCGCCTGCACCTGTCCTTTTGTTTCTGCCAGAACAGACAGATACATTCCCAATCCGTCAGAAACTTTGTGTTCAGTCACCTGAGTTTCACAGGCATTTTGCTTTGATATGTCTGGCTGTCCGATTTTTCTTCTGTGGTAAATCCCACAGATTTTGGCTGTCAGTTGTTCCAACACCTGGCGCCTAAGTTCGTTAAGACGCTGCATGGGCAAAAAAACATTCTCCTCTATAGCAATATCCAGTGTTTCAAATATAAACTCCGTGTTTCCTGTCTTCATCAGCTGCTTTCTGACCTGGACCTGATCCAGGGGATGCTTTTTAGCTTCTTCTGTCTTTTCTTTTGTCCGGACAGTTACTGAGAGATTCCCAAGCCCAGCGGTCAGAACGGCCGGTTCACCTGGGGCAGTCCAAAAGCTCCCCCATATGGGTTCCTGTACAGTTCCTGTTTCATAGGTTCTGTTCACCTGCTCAAGAAGTTCTGGCCTGCGGATACGGTGCAGAATTGTCTCTTTTCGATATTGTTCTCCCCTAGGCACAAGAATTTGTACAGTATCACCCTTTGAGATTGCTTTTCCAAAGGTATAATTTCCCTTTACACTTGCGTTGTTCTCTTCACAGGACAAATCCAGCACATCACCCTTGTAAATGTCTGTGAGCGTTTTACCTGTTATCTCCCGTCCTTTTTGTGAACTCACCCTCATGGCAGGAACACCTGAATGCCCCGGCCGTTTCAGAGAAAGCATATCCCGGCCGTTATGCTGCCTATAGTACCCCTGACTGAAACCGCCGCGGTTATAAATATCCATCAGCATTTCCCTGTCACTGTAAGATACTTTAAATCCTTCTCTTCCATTTTCTAAATATAAGTCTGTATATTTTCGGTACATAGAAGTGACGAGTGCCGCATATTCCGGTTTCTTCATGCGTCCTTCAATTTTAAAAGAATCAATGCCTGCCTCTATCAAATCAGGAATCAAATCCAGAGTACATATATCTTTTAGGCTCAAAATATACTCTTTTTTACCATTCACTACATAGGGCAGCCTGCATGGCTGTGCACATTGTCCACGGTTGCCGCTTCTGCCCCCAATCATACTGCTCATCAAGCACTGGCCCGAATAACTGTAGCACAGAGCGCCATGGACGAAGCACTCTATCTCCAGATTTGTATGTTCCGCCATATGACACACCTCATCCAGAGACAATTCTCTTGCCGGGACAACTCTCTTTACCCCCTGCTCCTGCAAAAAAAGAGCTCCCTCTGTATTTGTCACTGTCATTTGTGTGCTTGCATGGACATCCATATCAGGAAAATGTTCCCGCACAAATTTCATTACCCCGATATCCTGTACGATTACTGCATCTAATCCTCGCAAATAGAAAGGCCCCAGGTAATCATAAAGCATATCTGTCTCGCCGTCCTTCAAAAGAGTATTTACCGTCAGATAAAGCTTACGACCGTGGAGATGCGCGTAATCAATGGCTGCAAGCAACTCTTCTTCTGCGAAATTGTCTGCAAAGGCTCTGGCGCCAAAGCGTGTACCACCTGCATAAACCGCATCTGCCCCCGCCAGGACAGCTGCCCTGAAACTAGGATAAGAACCGGCCGGCGCCAGTATTTCAATTTTTCTTTTTAATGTATTTTCAGCCAATTCTGCTCCTTTCCCTGTTCTTCATACATGGTAACAGTTCCGTTACAATGTATGTTGCGTTACCTTAAAATAAGCTGTCTGCAGACAGCTTATTTTTTATTTTCTACGATTTTTCATCTCTGTTTCCAACTTCACAATCTGCATCTGCAAATCATTATTTTCTTCCTTCATCTTTGCCAGCTCTTTTTCCGCATTCTCAAGTTTTATCTGAACAGATATCAGCTCATGCTTTAAATCGTACATCTCTTTATCTTTCAGCTCTATGTCACTCTCCAGGGAATCCCCCTGCTTCTTCGCCTTAAAGTAGTCATCTGCGATATTCAGCGCAAGAAGTACATTGCGGGTATCAGAGCTTTGCTTTCGGTACCCTTCACTGTTTGCACATTCCGTGATCTTATGGTTCAGATAGGAGGAAACCTTCTGAAGATACTCTTCGCCTTCAAAGCCACTTAATGTGTAAACCTTTCCCCCAATCAGAACTTCTGTAAAATGTTTTGCTGAACTCATAGCATCCTCCTCGCGTTTCTTACCTGCTATTATAAACTATATAAAAGGAAAAACCAACCATTTTTTCAAGATTTAGCACTCCGAAAAGGGAATTCCCAGGTGGCCGTAAGCCAGCTGGGTGACAACCCGCCCCCGGGGGGTTCTTTGGATAAATCCGGTTTTCAGCAAATAGGGCTCATAAACATCCTCAAGCGTGCCTGCATCCTCTGAAATGGTTGCTGCAAGCGTATCCAGTCCTACAGGTCCTCCCTGAAATTTCTCAATCATTGTAAACAAAATATTCCGGTCAATGCGGTCCAGTCCGTATTTATCCACATCGAGCATATCCAGAGCATAGTGGGCGACTGATTCGGTGATAACTCCGTCATACTTCACCTGTGCAAAGTCGCGGACTCTTTTCAAGAGACGGTTGGCGAGCCGGGGGGTTCCTCTTGAACGTTTTGCCAGCTCCACGGCACCCTTCTCATCAATCTCTACATCCAGCTTTTGTGCCGATCTCAGTATGATGGTTTCTAATTCCTTCTCTGTATAGAAATCCAAGTGATTGACTACGCCGAATCTGTCCCGCAGAGGGGCGGTCAGCATTCCGGCTCTGGTCGTGGCCCCTACCAGTGTAAATTTGGGCAGATCCAGACGGATAGACCGGGCAGCTGAACCCTTGCCAATCATAATGTCAATGGCATAGTCCTCCATTGCCGGGTATAAGACCTCTTCTACCTGTCGGTTCAGCCGATGTATCTCGTCCACAAAAAGAAGGTCATTTTCCTGTAAATTATTGAGAATTGCAGCGATTTCCCCCGGCTTTTCGATGGCAGGGCCGGAGGTAATTTTAATGTTCACTCCCATTTCATTGGCTATGATACCTGCAAGGGTAGTCTTTCCCAGACCGGGAGGCCCGTAGAGCAGTACATGATCCAGAGCCTCTTTTCTCTCTCTTGCAGCCTTAATATAGATATTCAGAGTCTCCTTCACTTTCTCCTGCCCGATATAGTCCTTCAGAAACTGAGGGCGCAGGCTGCTCTCTATTTTAATGTCCTCTTCCAGATTTTCCGTTGTTATGATTCGTTTTCCCATATACCGTTTCCTTTATAACTTCTTTAAAGCTGCCTTCAGGAGTTCCTCTGTTGTTGGATTCTCCAGCGTTACTCCATTAACTGCGCGAAGACTTTCTGTATTTCCATACCCCAGTGCTACCAGAGCCTGTACAGCTTCCGCCTGTACACCACCCTGACCAGTCCCTGAAATAGCAGAGGAATCCGGAATATCTCCCATGCGGAGGTCTTCTATTTTAAATTTATCTTTCAGCTCAATGATGAGCTTCTCTGCTGTTTTCTTACCTATTCCTGGTGCGGCTGAGATTGCCTTGACATCTCCCGACATAACTGCCATGCGCAGGGAGTCCGGCGAAAGCTGAGAAAGTATGTTTAACCCGCCCTTTGGTCCTATTCCGCTGACTCCGATAAGAAGACGGAATACCTCCAGATCATCCCGGGTCAGAAAGCCAAACAGCTGCATGGCATCCTCCCGGACATTCAAATATGTATGAATCTTTACCTGGCTTCCGGGAGCTGGAAGAAGTCCCATGGCCTGAGCCGGCATGTAAATGCCATATCCCACACCGCCAACATCTACGATTATCTGTTCCGGTTCCACTGCGGCCAGCTCGCCGCAAACATATGAAATCATAAAACGCCCCTTTTCTATAGCTTCTAGCCATTATCATAGCACAGAGACTTTTAGAATGCAATCACATGTTCGATTGTAATTTTGGCGGAAATTGTATATAATAATCCAGTTGCTGAAACATAAAACGGCCCTTTTATGACTGTTAAGCCAGCCATGCCGTAGAAGAGGAGGAATATATGAAACGTATTCTGATATGGTTTCTTACGATAATTATAATGTTTACTGCTTCCGGATGTACCGGGCCGTCTTCCGAAGAGTCCATCAAAACAACCGGTATGTATTTTGACACAGTGATATCGATAGAAGTATGGGGAAGTACGGATACGTCTATCCTCGCCCACTGCAAAGATTTATGCGCCGAATATGAACAGCTTTTAAGCAGAACCATTGATACCAGTGATATCTCCAGAATCAATTCTGCAAATGGAGCACCTGTGGAAGTGGATGCCAGAACAGCAGAGGTAATTGGGAAAGGATTATATTACAGCCGTCTGTCAAAAGGCGCTTTTGACATCACCATAGCCCCTTTAAGTGAACTGTGGGACATTGATGATAGGCCCGGAAATATTCCGGGCCCGGCAGCTATTGAGGAAGCAAAAAGCCATGTAAATTATAAGAATGTCCTCCTGGAGGGCAATACGGTGACACTGAAAGATCCGAAGGCCGGCATCGATTTAGGAGCCATTGCAAAAGGATTTATTGCAGATAAGCTAAAAGACTACCTGACAAGCCGGGAAATCGAGCACGCCTTGATTAATCTGGGCGGAAATATTGTGGCTGTCGGTGATAAGATGAATGGAGAAGATTTTCATATTGGCATACAAAAACCCTTTGATGAGCAAAATTCTGCTATAACCAGTGTAGATATCAAAGATAAGTCGGTGGTTTCCTCCGGAGTATATGAACGGTATTTTAAAAAGGATGGTAAGGTTTACCATCACATTTTAAATCCGTTTACCGGATATCCTTATGATAACCATTTACTGCAGGTCACAATCATCTCCGATCATTCCGTGGACGGTGACGGGCTGAGCACCACCTGTTTCGCACTGGGGCTGAATAAAGGCGGTGCCCTGATAGAAGATCTCGATGGAATCAAAGCCATATTCGTGACAGATGACTACAACCTGCATTATGCCGGATATTGATATTAAAATTTACTTACGAAACCATGGCCTCCCCTGCCACCATTCTCGGTGTAATGATTTTCCTTGGGCATTTCTCAGCACAGACACCGCAATGCACGCATTTTTCCGGATCAATGTGGGCGAGGTTATCTGTAACCGTCACAGCTTTTACTTCACAGTTTTTCTCGCAGATACGGCATCCTATACAGCCGACCTGGCATACATCTCTTACTGTTCTCCCGTTGTCATGTGAGTTGCATTGAACAAGATACTCCTGATCATAGGGAGCCATCTCTATCAGCTGCTTCGGACATGCTGCCACGCATTTTTTACAGGCCCTGCATTTTTCCTTGTCTACGACTGCAATGCCCTCTTTAACATGTATTGCATCAAATGGACAGGCCTTTACACAGGTTCCAAAACCAAGGCAGCCATAGCTGCAGCCTTTCGGTCCGCCGTCCTGCATCATGCTTGCCATGATGCAGTCTTTCACTCCAAAATATTCATATTGCTCTTTTGCCTGTTCACAAGTTCCGCCGCATTTTACGAATGCCACCTGGCGATCTTGTTCTCCTGCAGATACCCCCATAATTGCACCGACTTTCTCTGCAACAGGAGCCCCGCCTACGGGACATGCTCCAACCTCCGCCTCACCTGCCACTATAGCGGCAGCAAGACCAGAACATCCGGGATATCCGCACGCTCCGCAGTTATTTCCGGGCAGAGCCTCCAATACGGCCTCTTCTCTCTCGTCTACCGCTATGGCAAATTTCTTGCCCGATATCCCGAGGAAAACACCGATGAATAACCCGGTACCGCCGACAATAGCTGCGGCAATTATAATCCCTGTTATACTCATCTTTTATACCCTCCTAAATTAATCCCGCGAATCCAAAGAAAGCAATTGCCATCAGCCCGGCTGTCACTAGGACAATTGGGGTTCCCTGAAAGGATTCTGTAATGTCATTGTGTTCAATCTTCTCACGTATACCTGCCATCAGCACAATTGCAACCAAAAATCCGGTGGAGGTTGCAAGCCCGTTTATGACACCTTCTAAGATGTTATAGGATTTCTGAACATTTACCAGAGCAACACCAAGTACCGCACAGTTTGTGGTAATCAAAGGAAGATATACCCCAAGTGCATTATAAAGCGGAGGCATTGCCTTTTTTAAAAACATCTCTACAAACTGTACCAGAGCAGCTATGACGAGGATAAATACAATTGTCTGCAAATATTCAAAATGCACCGGAACAAGAATGAATTTATAAATCAGGCTTGTTACAAAGGATGCAATTGTAATAACAAAAATAACAGCACTGCCCATTCCTGCCGCAGTTTTTACATCCTTGGAAACGCCGAGGAAAGGACAGATTCCAAGGAACTGGCTGAGCACAACATTATTCACAAATGCCGCACCGACTGCAAGTAATATTAACTCTTTCATCTCATTTCCCCCTAATCATTCTCTTTTTTCTCTGTTTTAGACTCTACAGGGAAGATTCCCCCTGCACAGCTTCCTGCTCTGCCACATCCTGCACATCCTTCACAGCCCTCAGCGGGTTCCGGTATAGGCTCGCCTTTTTTCAGGGCTATATGCCTCTTCACTTTATTCTGCAAAGCAACCAGCATAGAGAGAACCAAAAATGCTCCCGGCGCCAGAATAAAAATAGTGATTGGCTCATAGGAATCCGGAAGAATCTGTGTGCCGAAAACCTTCCCTGCGCCCAAAATTTCCCGGACTATACCAATTGCCGTCAGTCCAACAGTAAAGCCAAGCCCCATTCCAAGGCCGTCAAATAAAGAAGGAATCACGGGGTTCTTGGAAGCATAGCTTTCTGCTCTTCCCAAAATAATACAGTTTACCACGATCAGAGGAATATAAATTCCCAGTGCATTATACAGGCTCGGGACGAAGCCCTCCAATAAAAACTGTACAATTGTTACAAAGGATGCAACTACCACGATGAACGCCGGCATCCTCACAGAATCAGGTATAATTTTCCGCAAGGCGGAAATCATGACATTGGAAAGCACAAGTACAACTGTAGTAGAAAGTCCCATTCCGATGCCGTTGATTGCGGAAGTCGTGACTGCCAGTGTAGGACACATGCCCAGCATCAGTACAAAGGTAGGATTTTCTTTGACCAGACCATTAAACAGTCTTTCTGCTGACTTACTCATTGACACTACCTCCTAACGTATTTTGAAAATAAATCAGTGCCGAATCCACTGCATTCGTTACTGCATTCGTTGTGATGGTCGCTCCACTGATTGCATCAATTTTATCATCACCTTTTTCATTATTCTTTGTATAGGAGAATGATTCTACCTGCTTATCCTTAAACTGATCTCTAAAATCCGCCTCTGAAGCTTTCATGCCAAGACCGGCCGTCTCACTGATGTCGAGGATTTCCACGCCTTTTACGGTTCCGTCTGCCAGGATTCCTACAGACAATATGATATCACCGCCGTATCCTTCATGGGAAACTACGGTAATGACACAGCCTATGTCATTTCCGCCTTCGTCTTTTCCAATAACGGTTGCTGTAACATCATCATCGCTGTAACCTGCACTTTTGAGAATTTGGGCAGCACCACTCTCATCAAAATCATCATAGGATTCAAAAGAAACAGCATCCGGAAGTGCATCTTTATATGCTTCCTGTCTAGCCTTTTCCTGGGCAGTGGCAATGGGAGCTTTTGTAACTTCATAAACCAGTCCGAGGAGAATGCCGGAAATCAATGTAATAGCTGTAAGTATCAACGTATTTTTTACAATTTTATTCATTACTTTTCTCCTCCTTTGCCAAATGGTTTTGGAAGAGTGATCTTTTCAATCAGCGGAACCAAAAGGTTACTGATAATAATTGCATAGGATACCCCTTCCGCAGAGCCGCCAAATATTCTAAAAAGCCCTGTCAGCAGCCCTATACAGATCCCATAGAGAATCTGGCCCCTCGGAGTGATGGGAGAAGTCACATAATCTGTAGCCATAAACCATGCGCCTAGCATGAGGCCACCGCCGCAGAGCTGTGCGGTGATATACTGTGCGTCAAAACCGTGACCGCCGAAAATAATAATAAAAATAACGAATGTTACAATGTATGTGCCGGGGATCCGCAGATCAATAACACCCAGCAAAAGTAGGAACATGGCACCAATCATAATTGCAAGAACAGAAGTTTCCCCGATTGTACCTCTGGTATTTCCAAGCAGCATATCCATAGTATTTACTGCTTCTCCTGCTTTTAGGTTGGCAAGCGGAGTTGGACCTGTCACGCCGTCGTATACAAAATATGTCATACGTCCTGCGAAAGAAATAAGAAGGAAACACCTGGCCGCCAGGGCAGGGTTCATAAAATTCTGTCCCAGTCCTCCAAACAGCTGCTTTACAATAATAATTGCAAATGCAGAGCCTAAAGCACCCATCCAAAGAGGAAGGGTAGGCGGAAGATTCAGTGCAAGAAGAAGACCTGTGACAGCCGCACTGAAATCCCCTATCGTAATCGGTTTATGCATCAGTTTCTCATATATATACTCAGATAATACTGCCGTTGCTGTCGTAACTACAATGAGCAGCCATGCATTCTCATGCCTGAAATTATAAATACCAAAGATTGTGGCCGGCAGTAATGCAATCAGAACCATCAGCATAATATTGCTGCTGGTTGCCTTATCCCGTATATGTGGTGAGGATGATATGTTATAATTCTCGTTCAATTTTAGTTCACCTCTCTGTTATTTTTTCTTTTTGTTAGCAATTGCAATCTTGCGCATAGAACCGATAGACTGCTTCAGTGGTAATTTTGCCGGACAGACATAGCTGCAGCAGCCACACTCCACACATTCCATTCCATACTGTGCGACAAAAGTCTCTTCATCATGTCTGTCGGCATACTTTGCCAGTCTGGATGGAACAAGCCGGCAGGGGCATATTTCTACACAGCGGCCACAGTTAATACACTGCGTTGATTTTCTTTTTGACACCTCATCCTCGGAAAATGCCAGAATAGAAGAAGACGTTTTTGTCACAGGAGTGTTAAGTGTCACCATTGCAAACCCCATCATAGGGCCGCCTGATACCACCTTCTTAGGTCCCGTTTTAAATCCGCCTGCCGCATCCACCAGTTCTTGATGATTTGTTCCTAAAAGCACTTTAAAATTACCCGGGCTCTGTATATCATCTCCACTGACGGTAACAACACGTTCCGTCAAAGGCCTGCCTTCCATTACCGCATAATGAATTCCAATCAGCGTCTCCACATTATCTACAACACATCCTGCATCCGCCGGAAGCATGGCGGAATGAATCGCACGTTTTGTGAGAGCATAAATCAATTGGCGTTCTGCTCCCTGGGGGTACTTCGTCTGAAGCACCTTCACTTCCATACGGGGCTCGTCCTTAACGGCCTCCTGCAATTTTTCGATACACTCTTTTTTATTATCCTCTATCCCAAAAATTCCCTTTGCATTATCAAACAGCGAGAGAACTACTCTCATTCCACTTACAAGCTCCTCTGTATTCTCGAGCATTCTGCGGTAATCTGCTGTAATATAAGGTTCACATTCTGCACAGTTCGCTATCACATAATCTATTTTCTCAGGTTCCTTTGGGGAAAGCTTTACTCTTGTGGGAAAACCTGCACCGCCCATGCCAACAATCCCTGCTTCTGAAATCATGTTCAGAATTTCTTCTTTTGTAAGTTCCTCCAATGATTTTACAGGAGCATATTCAGTTTCCTCATACTGTCCATCATTCTCAACTACAATACAATCCACCTTATTTCCCGTAGGGCCTAAGTGAACTTCCAATCCTTTGACATTCCCTGACACAGAAGAATATACCGGTGCCGATACAAAACCTCCCGCTTCTGCAATCTTCTGCCCCCTTAAAACATGATCTCCCTTTTTGACAATGGGGTTTGCCGGTGCCCCTATATGCTGTGAAAGTGGATACAGTAAATCACCTCTTGGCAGTAATTCAGTAATTGCCTGGTTTTTGGATAAATCTTTTCCGTCTTTTGGATGGATTCCACCTTTAAAAGTTAAAAATCCCATTCTCTGCTACCTTCCTTCCTTACTTTTCCCATTATAATTATTGTACAATGAATTCTCTGTAAATACCAGTAAAATCGGGCATTTTATTGTACATAAAAAAATACATACTGCTATTTTTTTAACAATTAATGCTGCTAAATTGCGTACATGGAGATTAGTCCACATGAAATTCATGTGTGACACAAATTTCACATTTAGACATAAAAAAAGAGACCTTCCAGCCTCTGTTTTTTATGAATTTTATTCTTCTGTGTAAGCAGCATTCTGGTTTTCTGACTCCAAAGCTTTCATACTCAGACTGATTTTCTTATCTGCTTCATTCAAATCTACGATTTTGGCTGTAATCTCCTGGCCGACAGAAAGTACATCTGATGGTTTATCGACATGTGCCCTTGAAATCTGAGATACATGAAGAAGCGCATCCACTCCTGGTGCAAGTTCAACAAATGCCCCAAAGTCTGTCATACGCGCAACCTTGCCTGTGATGATGGTTCCGGCTGCAAAATCTTCTGAGGCGTGTGCCCATGGATTTGTCTCCGGGAACTTCAGGCTGAGTGCAACCTTTGTATCATTGATATCCTTTACAAGCACTGTTAAAGTATCACCTACCTGGAATACCTTCTTCGGATTCTCTACTCTTCCCCAGGACATCTCAGAAATATGCAGCAATCCATCTACCCCGCCAAGGTCTATAAAAGCACCAAAGTCCGTTACATTCTTAACAGTCCCCTCAATTCTATCGCCGACTTTCAGTCTCGCGAACAGCTCTTTCTGCTTCTCGGCTCTCTCTGCAACGAGCAGCTGCCTTCTGTCACCGATCACACGGTTCCTCCTGGGATTGAATTCACTGATTACAAACTCAATCTCCTGACCTTCATATTTACTCAAATCTTTCTCATAGGAATCAGATACGAGACTTGCAGGAATAAATACGCGTGCCTCGTCCACTGTTGCACACAGACCGCCGCCAAGAATCTGAGTAACCGTAGCCTTCAATACTTCTTTATTCTCAAAGGCTTCTCTCAGTCTCTCATTGCCCTTCTCTGCAGCAAGTCTCTTGTAAGTTAATAATACCTGACCTTCGCCGTCATTTACTTTTAAGACCTTAACTGTCATCGAATCTCCAACCGAAACAACAGTTGTCAAATCAATTGACTGGTCATTAGAATATTCGTTCTTTGTAATAATACCATCTGCTTTATATCCGATATTCAGGATAATCTCATCCGGTTTTACATCAATGACTGTACCCTCAACTACCTCTCCGTTATGAATTGTTTTAAATGACTCGTCTAACATCTGTTCAAAAGATAATTCTGACATTATTTTGAACCTCCTCAATTATATTGTTGGGCGTGGATGCCCCCGCTGTAATACCTACTGTTTCCACTGACCCTAATTGATTCAAATCCAAATCGTCAAGTGTCTGTATATAGTACGTATCTTTACATGCTTTCTGGCATATTTCAAATAACTTCTGGGTGTTGGAACTATGTTTGTCGCCAATCACTATCATAGCATCCACCTCTTCTGCGATACTCTGAGCCTCAGCCTGACGCTCCTTTGTTGCACTGCAGATAGTATTTAAAACACTTACATCATAACCCTTTTTTAAAATAATTTCAACTATATCTTGAAATTTATTGTAATTAAATGTCGTCTGAGCAACAATACAGACTTTCTTTCCAGGCCCGGGTATAAAATTTTCTGCCTCCTGCGCATTTTGAATCACTGTTGCATATTCTCCGGCCCAGCCTCTGATGCCCTCCACCTCCGGATGCTCCGGATTGCCTATGATTACGATATGTCTGCCCTTTTGGCTTTCCTCTTTCACAATACTATGTATCTTTTTAACGAAGGGGCAAGTGGCATCCACTACTGTCAATCCTCTTTTATTCAGTTTTTCGCAGATGGCCTCGGACACTCCGTGGGAACGGATAATAACGATTCCCTCAGTCAACTCTTCCAGTTCCTCCGGATTTTTCAATACACTGACGCCCCTTTTCTCCATATCTTTGATTACTTCTTCATTATGGATAATCGGACCATATGTGTAAATTGGAGTATGGCCGTCCTTCTCTTTTTCAAGCTGCTTATAAACTGCATCTACGGCGCGTTTTACACCGAAACAAAAGCCTGCTGTTTTTGCCAGTTTTATTTCCATATCTCTTTGCCCCTTTTATAAATATACACTATCTATTGATGTTATTCCCGCGGGCAACGAGCCAAGCGGAAATGCTTGCATTTCCATTTGGCGGCTGCCGCGAGGGTCAAATACCCCGCAGCTTGCTGCGCTGCAAGTTTGATGCCCCGTCAGCTTGCTGCGGGGTATTTGACTTGCAATATTTTAGAATTTCAGACACAACTTCTTCTATTGTCATATGGGAACTGTCAATTAAAACTGCATCTTCAGCCTTCCTTAGAGGGGCCGTTTCCCGGTTCATATCCCTGGCATCACGCTCTTCAATATCTTTCTCAATTTTATCATAATCGCATGGCAGTCCTTTTCTTACCAGCTCTTCATACCGTCTTTTTGCTCTCGTTGCCGTATCGGCTGTCAGATATATTTTTACATCCGCGTGAGGGAGAATATTGGTTCCAATATCGCGGCCATCCATGACCACATCTTCGTTTTCTGCAAGATTTTGCTGGAGCTTTAAAAGCTTTTTTCTCACTTCTGGAATAGCGGAACTGAAAGATGCCATATTCCCAACTATTTCCTCCCGAAGCCGTGATGTTACATTCTCACTGCCTGCATAGACCTGCTGGACTCCATTCTCATAACGTATGCTTACTTGTGCCTTTTCAGATGCTGCAATGATTTTCTCCTTTTCGCCGGGACTAATGCCTGCATCAAGAAAGCAGACTGCCATCGCCCGGTATAGGGCCCCCGTGTCAACATAAATGTATCCCTTTTCTTTTGCCACCAATTTGGCTATTGTACTTTTTCCCGCACCCGCAGGACCATCAATTGCAACATTATATCCCATAACCCTTCTTTATATTTCCTTTCTCTTCTATATTGTTAGCGCATTACCTGCCAGATATGCCGTGGACCAGGCAATCTGTAGATTAAATCCGCCTGTCAGTGCATCCAGATCCAGTACCTCTCCGATGAAATATAGTCCTCTTACAAGTTTTGATTCCATTGTTCCCGGGTCGATCTGCTTTACATTCACACCGCCCTTCGTAATGATAGCCTCCTTATAATCCCGCAGTCCGGACAGTGTCATTTCCAGATTCTTTATCAGGTGCACAAACGCAAGTCTTTCCTCCCTGCTTATTTCATTGACTTTTTTATCAGGATTTATTCCACATAATTTAAGCATAATAGGTTTTAATTTTGCAGGGAACAGGCCAGCAACCGCATTCTTAAACTGCTTGTTCATTTCTTCTTTAAACCCCCTTAAAATCCGCTGGTCCAACTGTTCTAAAGATAATGCCGGCTTCAGATCAATGACAAGCTTTAGAGTTTTTTTACTTAATACCGGCCCCACCAGACTGCTGGCACTTAAAGCAACCGGGCCGCTCACTCCATAATGGGTAAAAAGCATCTCTCCAAATTCTTCATAAATCTTTTCCTTTTCGTCGTAAATCGACACGTTCACATTCCGAAGAGAAAGACCCTGAAGCTCTCTGACATAAGGTTCTTTTACTTCCATAGGAACAAGGGAAGGGAAAAGTTCTGTCACAGAATGTCCTGTCTGCCTGGCAAAATGGTATCCATCCCCGGTACAACCTGTAGACGGGTAAGAAATTCCTCCGGCGGCGATAATACAGGCATCTGCTGATACTCTTTTTCCGTCCGGCAAAACGATACTATGAAACCTGCCTGCCTCAGTATATATAGCCTTTACTTCGCTGTGCAGATGAATATTCACATGGAGACGCTTTAATTCCTGCACCAAAGCCCCTATCACATCAGAAGAGTGATTGGAGAGGGGAAATACCCTCTCTCCTCTCTCAACCTTTGTTTTAATGCCAAGCTCTTCAAAAAATTGAATCACCTGTTCGTTGGAAAAGCTGTAAAACCCGCTATATAAAAACTTGGGATTACTGACAACCGAAGCAAAGAGAGTGTCCATATCTGCGGCATTGGTAATATTGCACCGGCCCTTTCCTGTAATGAAAAGTTTCTTTCCCAATTTTTCATTCTTTTCATATATATGGACTTTATGCCCGTTCCTGGCTGCGAAAATCCCTGCCATCATCCCCGCTGCACCGCCGCCTATGATAAATACTCTACTCATCTTCTTTTCCTTTCCTGTCTGTGGTTACAGGCAGGGGACTGTTCACGTGATTCAATTCATCTCCGCTGTATACCTGGTATTCGTCCCAGAGTTTTTCCAGAGTCTCCAGGGTGGAGACCACTTCGCCCTGTTTTTTCATGCAGAGAGCCACTATCAGGGCATTGATCACACTTAAAGGAGCAACCAAGGAATCCACAATAGAAGCCATATCACTTCTTGCAATCAGGTTACAGGAAGAGTATAGATTCATAGGGGAATGTACGCTGTCAGTCAGTGTAATTACCTTTGCTTTCCGGTTGCTGGCAAACTCCAAGGCTTTTAAGGTCCGCATGGAATATCTCGGAAAACTGATTCCGATAATCACATCCTTTTCATTAATGCGTATCAGCTGTTCAAAAATCTCACTGGAACTGTTGGTGTTCACTGCAGTCACATCCTCACAGACCAAATTCAGGTAGAATGTAAGGAATGAGGCTAAAGGAGCGCAGCTTCGTATACCAATCACATAAATCTTCCTGGCGCCTAAAATTGTATCAATTGCAAGTTCAAATGCCTTCTGGTCAACTGTCGTAAGAGTCATCTTGATTTTTTCTATATCAGATTGCAATACGTTGTTAAGAATCTCGGATTGGCTGATTCTCCCGTAAGTCACTTCCATTCTTTGGATAGAATTTAAGCGGTTGCGCACAAGCTCCTCCAGGGCCTGCTGAAATCCCGGGTATCCCTTGTATCCAAGCTGTGTAGCAAAGCGTACTACTGTGGATTCACTAACTCCCACAATTTCTCCCAGCTTTGCGGCTGTTAAAAATACTGCCTTATCATAATTCTCACAGACGTAATTTGCAAGACGTTTCTGCCCTTTGCTGAGATTGTTATATTTAGCTTCAATCCTAATCAGAAGTTCATTGGTTGTGCTTTCATTTGCATTTAAGTTATTTTCATTCACAGTAGTACCTCTCTTATGCTGCTTTACACGCAGCCTTTATATTGCCCTTGTATACTCTTTGAGCCATTCCTGTTCATCTTTAGTCAAATGAGGGCCTATCAGTTCGTAAACCTTTTTGTGATAGTCATTGAGAAGAGTTCTTTCCTTTTCTGTCATCAGTTCCGGAATAATGGCGTCCAGGTCCACAGGCACAAATGTAATAGGCTCAAAATACATAAACTGTCCGTATTCATTCTTTTCTCCTTTGCAGACCAACAGTTCATTCTCAGTGCGTACGCCGTGGGAGCCTTCAATATAGATTCCAGGTTCGTCTGTAATAATCATATTAGCTTCAAAGGGATGAACCTCATTGGGGCGGAACTGCCAGCGGAAACCTGTAGGCGGCTCGTGAATATTTCCAAGGTATCCTACCCCATGCCCGGTTCCATGATTAAAGTTTAAGTTTTGTCTCCAGAAAGGTTCTCTTGCCACATAGTCCAGATTCATGCCGGAGCAGCCGTAGAGGAATCTTACATCTGCAAGATTGAGCATACTGATTGCGACGGATGTGAAATGCTCCTTTTCTATCTGGCTTATCTCTCCGAAAGCAACTGTTCTTGTGATGTCTGTGGAGCCTTCGTAATAATTTGCCCCTGTATCTGTCAGAAACATCCCGCCCTCTTTTAGCTCTACGTCCGTCTCAGGCGAGGAAGTGTAATGGACAATGGCGCCGTGTTCTTTATATGCACAGATTGGCTCAAAACTCGGCCACAGGAAATTTCCCTGTTCTGCACGCAGCTCTTCCAGTTTGTCGGAGGCACTTAGCTCTGTTATTTTCATTTTTCCTACGTTATGTTTCAGCCAGTACATGAACTTCGTGTGTGCAATTCCGTCCTTGATATGAGCTTTTTTGATGTTTGCAGTCTCAACGTCGTTCTTGACTGCTTTCATGATAATTGTAGGATTTTCCTGTTTCACCGTTCTTACAACATCAGGAATATTATTGTAAAGTGCATAATTTAGACGTCTGGGATCAATCAGCATCACATCCCCTGCGCCAAATGCTTTTACAGCTTCATAAATATCATTATATGGATGTATGCAGACATGATTCTTTTTAAATTCTGCCTTGATTGCATCACTAAATTTCCTTTCATCTGCATAGAGCTCCACAGAATCCATTTTTACAATGGCATAGGAAAGAAGCAGCGGGAAATATTCTACATCATCTCCGCGCACATTTAAGAGCCAACCGATATCATCCAGGCTTGTGATAACATGTAAATTTGCACCGGCCTTTTTCATCTCGTTTCTCACACGTTCAAGCTTGGAGGCAGTTGTCTCCCCAGCATATTTCAGTTCCAGCAAAAAGGCAGGTTTTTCCGACAAAGGAGGCCGGTCTGACCATATTGAATCCACTAAATCACAGTCATAGATAATGTCTCCGCCTTTAGCTTTGGCAATAGCGGCGTAAGACTGTCCTTCATCTACTCCTACTGTACGGCCGTCAAATCCAATCATACCGCCCTCAGGAAGTGTTTCTTTTAAGTACTCCTCGACAGTGGGAACTCCGGGTTCTCCCATTTTGCGGAGTGTGACACCTGTGCCTTCCATCTCCAGGGCAGCCTGTATAAAATACCTTCCGTCTGTCCACATACCCGCCTCATTTTTTGTAAATACTGCAGTGCCCGCTGACCCTGTAAAGCCCGTCATAAAAGCTCTCACCTTGAAATGTTCCCCCACATATTCACTCTGGTGATAATCAGCTGTAGGAATAACATAAGCATCTATTCCCTTCTCTTCCATCAACAGGCGGAGCCTGTCAACTCTTTCTGAAACCTTCATGCAAAAACCTCCTTTGAAAACCATTAAAATAAAGACCAAATTTTCATCGCCTATAGTATATATTATCTCAAAGGAAATAGCAAACACGAATTGGAAAACCTGACATCTCCGCAGAATATAAAAATGAGAGAAATTTTATTAAGAAAATATAAAATTCTATTTGTTCTTTTGTACAATTTATGATACAATTTCCTAGGTAAAATAATTTTTGGTATGGAGGTTCTATTTATGGAAACAGCAAAAAAGAAGAAACCATTTGGCTTTTATGTATGTGCCTTAGGTTTCACGTTTGAGCGCTGCGCATTTTACACAGTAAAGTACTTACTGGCAATCTGGATTGCAACAAATGCTGCAGGCGGCGGCCTTGGATTGACAGACGCTAAAGGAGCATCTATGTCTGCAATCTTCGTAGCTGCAACTTACATTACGCCTATTTTCGGCGGGTACGTTGCTGACTACTGGTTAAGTCCCAAAATCTGTGTTATCGCGGGTATGATTTTGATGGGAATCGGCTACTTATTTACATGGCAGGCTCACTCTACTGCACTGGTATGGGTTATGATCTTATTTGTAGCAGTGGGAACAGGTCTGTTTAAGGGGAATCTTTCCGGAGTAAACGGTCTGTTGTTTGAGGACAAGGATGACTTGAATAATGCGTTCTCTATTCAGTATTCATTCGTAAACATTGGCTCCTTCATAGGAACAACTTTCGTTGCACTTATAGCCGGACCAATGGGATACAACTTTGTATTCCTGCTCTGCGCACTCTTCCTCTTTGTTGATGCTATCTGGTTTGCTGCAAATCAAAAGTCTCTTGGGGATGCCGGCAAGAAACCTTTCAAGCATGATCAGAGAAAATTCGTTGCCAACGAGAAGAAAAAAGCTGAAGAAAGTAAGCCGCTTACAACAAGTGACAAAAAGCGTATCCTTGCTATTGTTCTTGTTACCTTGTTCTCTGCCGTGTTCTGGCTTGTATGGTATATGGCATATATGCCCGCATACTTCTACTTTGGATGGGGCGACGGTTCCGACTTCCTGAATCACGCAAACTGGTTTATTGGGAATTTCCAAGTACCCACATCCTGGTTTGATTCTATGAATGCAATCGTCTGCATTATTCTAGGACCTGTATTTGCTGGCTTATGGGCAAGGCTTGCAAGACGCCCAAAAGGAGATTTAAGCATGTTCAAAAAGACAGCGCTCGGTATGATTTTAGTTGGGTGTTCTTTTGCAGCTATGGTAATTGCTGATATCATTAGGGGTGAAGGTCAGGCTAATCTGATCTGGATTGTAATCATCTCATTGTTGATGTCTGTGGGCGAAATGATATTCTCTCCACTTGGAAATTCTTTCATTACAATGTTTGCACCTGCAAAGGTACTGGGACTGCTGCTGGGATTCTGGCCAATTGCCGTATTCTTCGCACAACTCATTTACCCTGCACTGTACGCATATCTGAAGACAGTTCCTTTCCAGAGCGGATATGGAGTTGTTGCAGCTATCGTAATCATCCTCGGCCTTCTACTCTGGTTCATGAGTGGTAAACTGGATAAGCTTGCAGTTGAAGAGAAATAAAACATCAGTATCAGGCTGGTTTTGATCAGACCAAAAAGAGTATCGGATTATTCATTCCGGTACTCTTTTCTTATGCTATTCTATTTGCTGTTTCTGAACTGTACAGGGGTCATATGATACATTTTCTTGAAAACCCTGTTAAAGTGTTCTACATTCTGATATCCTACAGATTCTGCAATACTTTCCACTGTTGTATTATTGCTCTTTAGCATCGCGCGTGCCTTTTTCAACCGTATTTCTTTTAAGATTTCTCCAAAAGTTGTCCCCGACTTTTCTTTGATATATTTGGAAAGGTACGGTTTGGTGAGGAAAAACCTTTCAGATAAATCTTCCAGCGTTACATCTTTGTAATTCATATAAATATAATTGGTGATTTCCAGTAGTCTTTCATCTTTACAGCTCTCGGCATTTCTGATTTCTTCAATCTTGTTGACAGCTACAACAAGAGCCTCTACAGATGCCTTGATAATATCCGCATCAATTCCCACACCCCAGAATTTCTTCTTGCCGTATATCACACCTACGTAAGCCACCGCCTTGGAGGAGGAGCCTTTTGTCAGAGAATGTTCCTCATAAAATGCAAGGTCATAGTTGACATTGAAATATTGCTTGATTGCATTGCTTACTGCATCCAGACGTCCATTTCCCACGCCTGTAATTATCCTGTCAGTGTCTGCATGATGGATGGTTGCCTTTGTTACAATGCCATGTTCCTGTTTAAAATGGCACTCGTCTACTGTGAAAATTGACTTTGCATTAATATAGTTGTCTTCAAAAATATGATAAACCCAGTCAGGACTGAGCTCCCTATGCGTTTTGTCCGAGACATCCTTTACCAGATATCCTACTTCTTCCTTCATTTTCTCAGGAAGACTGATGCCGAAGTTCTGTTTGAGGATATAGTTGACCCCGCCTTTACCAGACTGGCTGTTAATCCTTATTACATCAGAATCGTATCTTCTGCCTACATCCTTGGGATCAATCGGAAGGTAAGGCACTGTCCATTTGTCTTCCTGTCTTTCTTCTCTCCAGGACATCCCCTTGGCAATTGCATCCTGATGAGACCCCGAAAAAGCGGTAAATACTAGTTCTCCCGCGTAGGGCTGACGGGGAGATACCTGCATTCCCGTGAGTCTCTCATAAGTCTCACAGATTTCGTTCATGTTAGAGAAATCCAGCTTCGGGTCCACGCCATGGGAAAACATGTTCATTGCCAGGGTAACAATATCCACATTGCCTGTTCTCTCTCCGTTGCCGAAAAGAGTTCCTTCTATGCGGTCTGCTCCTGCAAGAATTCCCAACTCTGCGTCACTGACACCTGAGCCCCTGTCATTGTGAGGATGAAGAGAAAGTATCACATTTTTTCGGTAGAGGAGATGTTTGTCAAAGTATTCCACCTGGCTTGCAAACACATGCGGCATGGCATTTTCTACGGTTGTAGGGAGATTAATGATAACTTTATGCTCTCCATCTGGCCTCCACACATCAAGAACTGCGTTGCATACATCCAGCGCATAATCCACCTCCGTTCCCGGAAAGCTTTCAGGACTGTACTCAAAGATAAAATTCCCTTCCGTCTCTTTTGCCAGCTTTTTCAGCAGCTTTGCACCATCGATTGCAATTTTCTTGATTTTTTCAGGTCCCTTTTTAAACACCTGTTCTCTCTGAGCCACAGAAGTGGAATTGTAAACATGGATAACGGCATGAGGGGCTCCCTGTACCGCATCAAAGGTTCTCCTGATAATGTGTTCTCTGGCCTGTGTCAAAACCTGAATCGTCACATCGTCAGGAATCATATTTTGCTCAATAAGTGCCCTCAGAAACTGATATTCTGTCTCAGAAGATGCCGGAAACCCGACTTCAATTTCTTTGAATCCTACGTCCAGAAGAAGCTGGAAAAATTCAATCTTTTCATCCAGGCTCATAGGTTCTACTAGTGCCTGATTTCCATCTCTCAAATCCACACTGCACCATATAGGGGGATTGGTGATAGAATCCTTTTTTACCCAATCATAGCATGGCTCGGGCGGCATAAAGTACATTTTCTCGTATTTTTCAAAGTTCTTCATATTGACGGCTCCTTACATTTAATCAAATTAATTGTCTTTTTTTATTCTTTCTTATACTACCATAAGAATCCGTCATTCACCAGTGGTAAATTTAATCATTATTATTGATATATTTTATTTTTTTCAAACTTTCTGTAGAAAATACAGCCTGAAAATCGTCTTTATATACCAGGCGGCGTTTTTTTCAGGTATACTGCAGCCACTTACAATATCATAAGATTTTAACAGCTCTCCATTCAAGGTATACCGGACTTCCCCTACTTTTTCTCCTTTTCCAACAGGAGCTTCTGCATTCTTTTTCTTTTCCCAATTCACGTTTACCTTTTCGTCATCTCTCAGAAGTATGCTCCAATTCTCAGCAGTTCCTGCCACCTCAAGAGGAATTTCAGTTTCCGGCTCAAAAGGGTTTTGACTGTCAACTCCATGATATACTTTCAGAGTACCCGTAGGCACATCCTGCCTGATATTGCGATACTCGTAATGTTCTAAGCCATAATTCATCAAAGCTTTCGTGTCCGCCCATTTATAGCTTTTATTATTTGGCCAGCCACATGCGAGCAGAGCCACAATGAAGGTTCTCCCTTTATCTTTCAGCGAGCCTACGTAGCAATAACCTGCATCTCCGGTAAAGCCGGTCTTCCCTGAAAGAGCACCCTTCATCATTTGCAGAAATGCGTTGTGGTTTGTACAGGAATAAGAATGTTTTCCGGAGCAGTCAGTGAATTGATAATTGGATGTTCTTGTGACTTCCAGAAACATATCTTTTTCGGGGGAATCCATAATACAATATTTCATAATCCTTGCCAGATCTTCTGCGGTAGTGTGGTGACTTCCCTTTTCATCGGATGCATCCAGTCCGTTGGGAGTAATGAAATATGTGTTTTTACACCCCAGCTCCTTTGCTTTTGCATTCATCATGTCCGCAAAGCCTTCCACGCTTTTCCCAACATTTTCAGCAATGATAACCGCAGAATCATTGTGGGATTCCAGCATCAGGGAATAAAGTAAATCTCTAAGGTAAAACTCTTCCCCCTTCACAGCTCCAAGGTGTACCTGAGGCTGAGATGCAGCGTAAGCACTGACTGACATTTTGTCATCCAGGCCCCCGTATTCCAGCGCCAGAATACAGGTCATAATTTTCGTAGTACTGGCCATTGCCCTTTCCTGTTGTCCATTTTTCGAAAATAAAATACGCCCGCTGTCCGCGTCCATAAGGACCGCCGATTGGGCGTATAAATTTTCCGGTTCTTTCGTTTCCGCCTGTACCTCCCGCATTTGTGTTTTCATGCCTGAAAGCCCTGTAACGTATACGGTACAGCAGATTAGAATTAACGCTGCGATTCTTCTTTTTATTTTTAGGACAGTCATCTTGCCCTTATCCGTGTTTCTTTCCTGCTCCGCCATTTTAGCCCACTTCACAACATACCATATTATTAGTATCTATGTGAAAATACATTTCGATAGAACTACATTCTTTAAACGGTCAGATATCTAGTTTCAGCTGTGCTTCCTCCTCAGCCTCCTCCTTAAAATGCTCTACCTGTTCAGGGTTGATTGAAGGCAGGTCATCCAGAGACTGGACACTGAACCTGCGCAGAAACTCCTCGGTAGTCCCAAACAACAGAGGTCTGCCGGGTGCATCCATACGCCCCACTTCCTCCACTAGTCCATATTCCACCAGTTTGTTTACGGCATGATCCGATTTCACACCTCTTATTTTTTCAATCTCTAATTTTGTAACCGGCTGTTTATAGGCCACAATAGATAAGGTTTCCAGCAGAACATCCGTCAGGACATATTTTCTAGGCTGTTTAGCAATCTGTATCAGATATTCATACATTTCCTTTTTGGTACACATCTGAAAAGAATTTTCTAGTTCAAGGATGCGGATACCCCTGTCCTGCTGCTCATATTTATCCATCATATTGTGAATAATCTTCCTTGTTGTATCCTCGTCATGTCCGATCACTGCTGCAATTTGGTTTAGCTTCACGGAATCTCCCATTGCAAAAAGAATCGCCTCTATAATACCCTGCAGTTTTTCTATTTCCATATCCTCTTCCATCCTTTTATATCAGCGAGCGAATCATGATTTCCCCGCATGTTTCCTCCTGCTCTGCTCGAATTGTCCCCAGCTTCATTAATTCTAGAATGGCCAGGAAGGTTACAACGATATGCATCTTACTCTTTTGCTCTTCAAGGAGCCGTCGGAAACTGAATTTATGATGTGTTCTGGCATAGTCCTCTACATAGGACAGTTTTACAGGAAGAGGAATTTCTTCCTTTTCAATTTTACCGAACTTACTTCTCACTGGGTCTATTTTATCCTCTTTGCGCTTCATGATATCCTGAAAAACCTGATTCAGTTGTTTCAGTGTCAGGTCACCCAGAAGCAGATCTATATCTACAGGCTCCACATATTCCATGACCTCCTCCGGAATTCCGGGTGTCTTAAATAAAATCTGATCAGCATTATGCTGCCGGTCTTTCAGCTCGTAAGCCACATATTTAAACATTTTATACTGCAGAAGCTGTTCCACCAGTTCCCGGCGGGGGTCTTCTTCCTCCCCGTCTTCATTGACCTCTTTGGGCAAAAGCATTTTACACTTGATATCCAGCAGCGTAGCAGCCATTACGAGAAATTCACTCATGATGTTTAAGTCTTCCTTCGGCATGTCGTGGATGTAATCCATGTACTGGGCGGTAATCTCTACAATTGGTATATCATAAATATCTATTTTACTTTTTTCAATCAAATGAAGCAGAAGGTCCAGAGGACCTTCAAACACTTCCAGCTTTACAGGTATTCCCATATTTCACATTCTCCCTTAAGGTATTCATACTGACACAGACATTCTTATTCCCTTTTAAATGGCTGCAGGTTGATGACGACCACTTCTGCATTGTTGCAGAAACGCAGATTGATTGTATGAGTACCCAGGCCTTTGCTCACGACAAGGGCCTGATTGTCTTTCTGCGTCATCTCTCCTGAATATTTTGGAAACAAAACAGCCTGCGGAGTAATGAGTCCTCCAAGACCGGGAATACGTATAATACCTCCATGGAGATGCCCCGACAGTGTTAAATCAGCTCCCCACTCCTTATACACGGGGAAAAACACCGGATTGTGGGCAAGCAATATATTATATTTATTCTTTTTGGCATCCTGTATACACCGGCTGATATCCTCCGGAGCAACCTGATGTTTCTTAAACTTTTCATAAGTGATTATGGGAAGCTCCAGCCCGGATATGCGCACACAAAGCTTATCCAGCATTACATCTTCCGCCTGATTCTCCAGAAAATGAACGCCGGATTTTTGAAGTGCATTCTTATAATTGTAATAAATCTTCCGCTCATAGTCCCAGGGAGATTCCTTTAAACGCTGCTCATGATTTCCGAGGGAATAATACACTGGACAAACAGAAGGCAGTTTTGCAATAAAAGAAAGGGCCTCCTGAAAATCAGAGTTTTCTTTCCCCACCAGCATGTCCCCTGCTATTAGAATTAAATTTGGTTTTTCCCTGCGTATGGCCCTGAAAAGCTCATCATTGTGCTCACCGTATACTTTATTGTGCAGATCTGCCAGCAGAACTACTTTTTTCTCTGTATCCAGCAGCCGGAATTTGGGAACCTGTAAGGAATATCTGGTGATTTTAAAAAACCCCAGTTCCCGTTTTCCCTCCACCAGAATGATTACAAGCAATACAAGAAAAATTGTGCCAACAATCCTACTCATGCTTTATTCCTTCTACAATTGCTATCCCCGAGCTTGTCCCCAGCCTGTCGGCACCTGCGCGGACCATGTCTAAAGCCGTCTCAGGGCTCCGGATTCCGCCGGAAGCTTTCACCCCCATACCTGATCCTACAATCCTGCGCATCAGGGCTACATCATCCTCCCGGGCGCCGTCCGTTGAAAAGCCTGTGGAGGTTTTCACAAAAGCTGCCCCCGACTCCCGGCATATTCTGCAGGCATATTCTTTCTCATCATCGGTGAGAAGACAAGTCTCGAGAATGACCTTTACTATTGCCTTATCTCCTGCCGCTTCCACAACAGAAGATATATCCTGTTTCACGTAATCCCAGTCCCTGCTCTTAATCATCCCCACATGAATGACCATGTCAATCTCTTCTGCCCCGTCCTCCACAGCTGCAAGAGTCTCTGCGGCCTTCCCTGCCGTGGACATGGCACCGAGGGGGAACCCAACTACCGTACACACTTTTACATCGCTGTCCTTTAAAAGCTTTGCACAGTAATATACAAAACTGGAATTTACACAAACAGAATGGAAACCATATTCCACAGCCTCCCTGCAAAGCTTCTCCACATCCTGCTTTGTTGCCTCTGGTTTCAAAATTGTATGATCAATCATTTTCGAAAAATCCATCATTATCCTCCATCAGTAACAGTAAAGCGGCATAAATCTGCCGGCAAATCTGTTAGCATTTACATTATATTAACATTTTTTGCCGGCAAATTCAATTACTGCTTATGCAGCTATAGTAAATTCTTTCATTACCTTCTTAAGATAGTCAAATATACCAGCTTTTTTTACATTTTGGGAGGCAATGACATCCACCTTGCCTATTTCTTTCCCATCCAGCTCATATACCAGGCTTCCTGCGACATTCCCTTTCTTGACAGGCGCATCCAGGCTCTTCTTCATATTCAATTTTTTTGTAATTTCTGACAGATTGGCTCCTGTTGTGTCAAGATAGCGGAATGTCCCGGAATATTTACAGGGTACAGTATCCTCCACTCCGCCATTCACATCTATATCCTTTAACTTTTGAGGCTTCTCGTCCTTGTAGAGCTGGCATTTCCCAAATCCATAATTTAGCAGTGTGGTGGCATCCTTGAACCGGGCTTTAGAGTCTTCTGCCGCCATAATGACTGCGACCAGATCAATGTCATTCTTTTTAGCTGTTGCCGACACACAAAATTTTGCCAACCCGGTAGAACCGGTTTTCAATCCGGTGGCGTATTCATACTGCCGCACAAGTTTATTCGTATTTGTAAGGCCAAATTCCGAAGTTCCCTTTTGGGTTGTATGGGTAATATTCTCCATCCATATCATACAGTAGTCCTGAATCTGAGGATATTTTGTAATCAGCTCCCGTGACATCAGGGCAATATCCCTTGCTGTTGTAACATGTCCGTCCGCATCCAGCCCATTGCAATTAACAAAATGAGTATTCTCCATGCCCAGTCCCTTTGCCCTCTCATTCATCCGTCTGACAAACTCCTCTTCATTGCCGCATATGTACTCTGCCATAGCTACACAAGCATCATTTCCGCTGGCTACGGAGATGCATTTTAGCATTGTATCTACAGTCTGAGTCTCTCCTGCCTCCAAAAACACCTGAGAACCGCCCATAGATGCCGCATATTCAGAAGTTGTCACCTGATCCTCCAGCTTAATCTTCCCCTCTGCCAGAGCATCGAAAATCAGCAGCATGGTCATAACCTTCGTCACACTTGCCGGAGGACGGGGCGTATCTGCATCCTTTTCGTAGATAACCTCACCCGTCGAAGCCTCCATCAAAACTGCAGATGGCGCACTGACCTGGGGACCTGCTGCTTCTTGGGCAGGTTGTTCTCCTTCAGAATCCTCTGATACGGTTTCCTGTATTTCCTCTACATCTTCTGGAACTTCTGTATTTTCGGTATCCTCTGACTCTTCTATATTTTCTGTGTCGTCCGTGTTTTCGGTATCCTCTGTACCCTCAATCGTTTCTTGAGTATCCTCATAGACAATATGTTCTTTTGCCGGCATTGCATATACATTCTGCACACATAGGAATGTACTGAGAAGTACCGCCAATACTCGTTTCATATAAAACTCCCTCTGCTACATCGTCTATTAACAATATAGTAGAGGGAGAAAAAAATTAGAACTTTTTTATACCACTCGGGTCATGGGTAGCTCGTTATTTACTCCTTTAGAAATTAAAATCTGATGTATATCTATAATGCCATTATGGAATGTTGCGGCGCAGGCAGCCAGGTAGAGTTCCCACATCCGGGCAAATTCCTCTCCCTGCATTTTTACAACCTCGTCTCTGTGGTTTAAGAAATTTTCACGCCAGCACAGCAGTGTTCTATTATAATGTCTTCTCAGGCTTTCCACATCCAGTGTATAGAACTTGTAATCCGGCAGAATATTTATAATCTCCCGCAGGCTTGGTATGGTTCCTCCGGGAAAAATATATTTTTTAATCCATGCGTCACCTTCATGTTCCTCCAGTGCGCTGATGTAATGCAGTAAAAACAATCCTCCCGGTTTTAAAACCTCATATACATTTTTCAGAAACAATTCATAATTTCCCCGGCCCACGTGTTCAAGCATGCCGACACTGACCACCCGGTCAAATTGCAGGCCTGATTTCTCCAAGTCTCTGTAATCCATAAGCTTTACAGACAGTAAGTCCTGAAGCCCTTCTTTCTCTATATCGTCAGAGAACTTTTTGTACTGCTCTTGGCTCAGGGTTATGCCGGTTCCCTTCACACCGTATTTTTTTGCTGCTTCTTTCAGGAGAAATCCCCAGCCGCAGCCTATATCAAGCAGTGTCATTCCCTCTTCCAGATGAAGCTTGTCCAGAATGTGATGTACCTTTCCCACCTGTGCCTGATACAAGGTATAGGAATCCTCCTTAAAATAACCGCAGGAATAACTCATGGTCTCATCCAGCCAGAGGCGGTAGAAATCATTGCCGATATCATAGTGGGAAGTCACTTCTTTTTTCTGATTTTTCTTAGATTTTGATGTGGTGATTAATTTCCTCAGGGCCGACTTATCTGTTGTGAACTTTCCCATCTCGCCCATGAATAAGTCAAGTACCTCATACAAATCCCTGTCCACCTCAAGATCTCCACGCATATATGCTTCGCCCAGTGCAAGCGATGTGCTGGTAAGCAATTCCTTCTGCTCCAGATTCTTATTTAAGGTTACCGTAAACTCTGGGACTGACGCATTTCCTATCTGTGAAACTTCTCCGCCGGATTTCAGATAGAAAGTGACAGGTATAATATGTCCCAGGTACTCTTTAATAAATGTCTGCATAATAATCCTCCTATTCAGCCTTATACCAAGTAATTATAAAACTTTCAGTTTATTTTTCAACCCCTTAAAAGGGAGTATTTTGTCTCCTAACTTTTCTTGATTTTTCTTTTCTCATATCGTAATATGATACCAGAGGCAAAAGGTCATGCGTTTCATGCTTGCATGATAAAGCATGACTTTGGGACCCGCAAAACATGAGAAAGTAGCCCGAATAGGGGGGATTTCGAATGTTTTTAGGATTGCGGGAGCACAAAGTGCGGAGCAATCCGTAGGTATCAGGGGTCAAAATACCCTTTGACCCTCGCGGCAGTCGCCAAATGGAAATGCAAGCATTTCCGCTTGGCTCGTTGCCCGCGGGAATAAATAAGGCAAGGAGAAAGCAATGGAAACCCGTACATATTACGACATTCTCGGTGTATCCAGAGAAGCAACCACGGAGGATATTACAGATGCAAAGAATGCTTTGGCAAAGGTATACCACCCTGATGCCAATATACATAATGATATAGATACAACATCCTATATGCAGGAAATACTGGAGGCATACCGGATACTCTCCAATCCTGACAAGAGAAAGGAATACAACCATGTACTGGCAGGGAAGCCGAACCGTGTGTTCCGCACTTACACCGTCGGAAAAGGAGATTCTGCAGAATGCACTGCCCCCTCTTTTGTTACATATTGGAATGCCGCCTGCAAGCTTAATGAAATTGTATCACAAAGTGAGAAAATCATAGAGACCAGCCACAAAAAAGAAAGAATTTCATTCAAAATTTTTAGAAAAATCGGAAAGCAAAATGGGGATGACACAGCAGTTGCAGAGCAGCTTAACACTTTATCCCTGCAGGCCATCCGCTATATTACGATTTTAAAAGCAGCAGAAATTCCTCTAAACTGTTGGCAGCCCGAGGCTATGAACTGGGTACTGGTTCGCTGGGGGCAAAAACAGAGCATGGATTACCGTGTGCTCTTTTCAAAATATGAGGCCTACGTGGAACAAAACCGGACGAACACAGAAAAAGCAAGGCTCCGTTCCCAGAACAGGCAATTCTATAATAATCTACAAAAATTGCTAAGCTATGCCGTTCTAAAATGAAAATCAATTCAATAAGTGCCTGTAGATTCTTCTGAGCGTCCTCTTAATCTCACGTAGTACAGTCTTAGCTTTCCAAGAAAAGATGTCAGGTAACGCAGCACAGGTTCCGTTGCAATGGAGAAGACTATAAATAGCATTACACATTTTGTAGACATGGATGTAATGGCAAATAAGTCATTCAGGAAAATACTGCAGAAAAGCAGCCCTATAATATTGCCTGCCACTACCACCACTCTCAGGATATTCATGGGGGCACTGATTTTATATAAAATCATGAATCCTACAATTGCCAGCAGCATAGTGGCCGCTGTAGAAATGTCTGTAGAGCTCACATCGAACGTCAGGCCGAACACTACAAGAGCCCCGACTGCCAGCACATCTGTCAGCGCTGCCGGAAGTGCCTTCAAAAATACATTTGTCAGGAAATGGCCTTTAATAATATTTTTATTTGGCTCAAGAGCAAGGAAAAATGCCGGTATTCCGATTGTGAACATGCTGATCAGAGATACCTGGGAAGGCTCCAGAGGATAAGTAATCATAAATACAGCAGAGAACAAGGATAGCAGGAAGGAAAATATGTTTTTTACCAAAAACAGACTCGCCGAGCGCTGAATATTGTTGACAACTCTCCGCCCTTCCATAACCACCTGGGGCATGCACGAAAAATCCGACTCCAAGAGTACAAGCTGGGATGCCTGAGCTGCCGCCTCGCTTCCGGATGCCATGGCAATACTACAGTCTGCATCTCTAAGCGCCAGCACATCATTTACGCCGTCACCTGTCATGGCAACTGTTTTTCCTGCATCCCTTAACACTTGTACAAACTGACGTTTCTGACTGGGGGTCACCCTCCCGAAGACTGTGTTTTTCAGCACAGCTTCGCGGATATCCTCGTCTGATTTCAGAGAAGATGCATCTACATAATTTTCTGCATGAGCAATGCCTGCTCTCTTTGCCACCTCAGAAACAGTTACCGGATTGTCTCCTGATATTACTTTCACTTCAACTCCCTGCTCAGCAAAGTATTGGAAAGTCTCTTCCGCTTCTTTTCTGATGGGGTTTTCCAGAAGGATATATCCCAGGGGAACAACCTCTTCTTTCAATGCCTTACCGTCTATTTCACCGTCATAAAAACCAAACACAAGCACCCTGGTTCCTTTTGAAGCATATTCCATAATTGTGTCTTCATACTTTTCATAATGTTGACGGAGAACAAACTCAGGGGCACCAAGCACATAGGCAGCATTCTCAAATGTAACGCTGCTGTATTTTGTGGCAGAGGAAAATCCCGTCTTACTCACCGGCTTTTTTCCGGACGTAGACTGAAAATAACTTTTCATGGCCTCCATTGTAATGTTGTCATTCTCCATTGCCGACGTGAAGTCCCCGATCATCACATCCAAAAGACCCATGGTCTCAATGTCATACCCTTCTGCAGGAATCACCCTTTGAACTTCCATGGTATTCTCCGTGATAGTTCCCGTCTTATCCACACAAAGTACATCGACTCGGGCCAGTGTTTCAATACATTTCATATCATGAAGCAGAACCTTTTTGTGAGCCAGCCTGACCGAACTGACTGCAAGTGCTACGCTTGTCAGAAGATAAAGTCCTTCGGGAATCATTCCAATGACTGCTGCAACCATAGATGTGATGCTGGACTGAAATCCTTCCTTTTGAAAATAAAGTGCCTGCACAAACAGAATAATTCCAATAGGTATGATGGCTATTCCGACGCCTTTTACCAGTTTATCCAGGGAACGGATCATTTCGGACTGTTCCCCTTTCTGCATCGCCTTTGCTTCCAGTGTCAATTTGGAAATATAGGAGTCCATCCCCACCTTATCCAGCCTTGCATGACATTTTCCCGATACAATAAAGCTTCCTGACATCAGACTGTCGCCTTTTCTCTTCGTGATTTCATCAGATTCACCTGTCAGCAGAGACTCATCGACCTGAACCTCACCTGCACAAACTTCAGCATCTGCGCAGACCTGATTGCCGGCCTTAAAAATAACAATATCGTCCAACACCAACTCTTCCGCATCAATCACTGTTTCCAGGCCTTCTCTAACCACTGTTGCATGCGGCGCATTGAGCATGGTCAGCTTGTCCAGAACCCTTTTTGCCCGGATTTCCTGCACAATTCCAATCAATGTATTTAAAATAATAACCGGCAGAAAGGTAAGGTTGCGGAAAGAACCCGCAATACATAAAAGTATAGCCAGAATTAAAAATATCAGGTTGAAATACGTAAACAGATTATCATGGATAATCTCCTTTGTTGTCTTGGCAGGTGGGTCCACCGATATATTACTCCAACCATGCAGCCTGTGTTCCTGCACCTGCTGATTGGTCAGCCCCTTACGGTACTCCGGACGATACCGAGTGGTGGGGATCCTCCTGTTACTTCTCTCTTCAATCATCTGCAGTCTGTTTTCTTTTCGCATGTATTTTCTTTCACCTCATTTTTGTGATACATTATCTACAGTATTTTCCAAATTTAATCTTATTCATTCTACCACACTGAGAACAAATTTCCAGAGGCTTCACCAAAATTTTCATAAATTGACACAGTTCCTTGTTTTCTGGACTTGTTTCCATTATAATAGTACAAGATTCTAAGAAAAGGATAAGTGTTGACAATAAGATCATGAAATTAAGAAGCGTACTTGCAATCAAATGTGCTAAATGCACCAGTTATCTGATTAAAAAACTAAACAGAGGGAGCGGCGTCACTCTTCCGGGATATGTGGCCCGTCTTGTGGATCCCCACATCCTGAGTGTTATGGTGGGAATGGTAAAGGAAAAAACAATTGTAACTATGGGGACAAACGGTAAAACAACAACCAACAGTATTTTATATCATGCCCTGGAAGCAGAAGGTAAAAAGGTGATTATAAACCGAACTGGTGCCAACATGCTCAACGGGATTATCTCCGCCTTTGTTCTTGCGGCAGACAAGCACTGCCGCCTGGATGCAGATTATGCCTGTATTGAGGTAGATGAAATTGCATCTGTAAATGTACTGCCCCAATTAAAACCGGACTGCGCTCTTTTAACTAATATTTCCAGGGATCAGCTCGACCGTTTCGGCGAGGTGGACATTACATTCAATAAACTGAAGACTGCTGTAACAAGCGTTCCGGATACAAAACTGATTATTAACTGCGATGATGTACTTTCCTACACTCTGGCTTCGGAAAGTGGAAATACGTTTGTAACATATGGCATCAGTGAGCAGATATTTGATGACATTTCCCGCTCTGAAATCCGGGAAAGTATTTTTTGCCGTTCCTGCGAAAAGAAATTGGAATATGATTTCTTTCATTATGGACAACTGGGAATTTACCACTGTCCCAACTGTGGACTGAAACGGCCTGAGCCTGATTTTACGGCGGCAGACATTTCTCTGGAAGACGAATTGTATACATTTTCTATGGATGGCATGCTGATTCATTCAACAGCCCGCACTCCATACAATATTTATAATACCTTATCCGCTTATGCGGCGCTGAATGCTCTGGAAGCTGACCTGGCACATTTTCAGGATATGATAGAATCTTTTGATTACGGCAATAACCGGGAAAGTATCTTTTCAATTAACAGTGCAAGAGTTCAGCTCCATCTTGCCAAGAACCCTATCGGTTTCCAACAGAAGATTTCTCTTGTATTAAAAGACGAAAAACCCAAGGATATCATCATACAGATTAACGATACCTATCAAGATGGTGAAGACATCTCCTGGCTTTGGGATGTAGACTTCCAGTATCTTGCAGATGCAGAAGCCGCCACAATTACTACAGCGGGCACCCGTAAGTTTGATATGGGGCTTCGCCTAAAATACGAGGATATCTCCTGTGATAATACCACAGATCTGCGCAGCACTATTATTGAGCGCACTAAGAGAGGGACAGGCAATCTTTATGTGATTGTAAATTATTCCGGACTTTACAGCACAAATTATATGCTGACGGAATTAGAGAAAACACAAAAAGGGGGAGAAGAGACATGAAGCTCACAATCGGACATTTATACCCAGATTTGCTGAATCTGTACGGTGACAGGGGAAACATACAGTGTTTCCGCAAGCGTCTGGAATGGCGGGGCATGGAAGCAGAGGTTATTCCTTTTCTTTCTGGTGATACTATAGATTTTTCTCAACTGGATATTATCCTGCTGGGCGGCGGCTCTGACAGGGAGCAGGAGCTGGTATGCGGACATTTGAAAAACATTCAGCAGGATTTTAAAAATTATGTGGAAGACGGCGGAGTTGTCCTGGCTGTCTGCGGAGGATACCAGCTTCTGGGAAAATATTACAAGACGGACAAAAAGATGATAGAAGGCCTTTCTATATTAGACATTACCACCGAATGGCAGCCGGAGCGCCTAATTCGGAATATTGTCCTTGACAGTCCCCTCTTTGACACACCTGTAGTGGGATTTGAAAACCACGGCGGCCGCACCTACATCGGCAGCCATACACCTTTTGGCAAGGTATTCTATGGGCTCGGCAATACAGGCAAATCCGGTTACGAAGGTGTGCTTTACAAAAATGTTATCGGAACCTATCTGCATGGTCCTCTTCTCCCAAAAAATCCACAGGTATGTGATTATCTGCTGGAAAGAGCCCTAAAAAGAAAATACAGTGATAATATTGTTCTTGAGCCGCTGAAAGATGAATTAGAACATCTGGCAAACGGATACATTGCAGGCAGATACAGTGACAAGAAGTATATTTTAAAAGAAACAATCAAAAGACACATCTAAAAAGGTGAGCGGGCAGTTTTCCTGTCCGCTCACCTTTTTATTACATTTACTCTATTTCTTCAGCTTTCTCTGGATAGCTTTTGTTATTTCCATAATCGGAATAATCGCAATCGCCAGTCCCATAGCAATCAGATACTCGTTCCAGTCAATCGGCTGGAATGAGAACGCCTTTGCAAGGGCAGGAATTTCAATAACTCCTGTTGTCAATACGAATGAAAGCAGCATAGCCCCCCACAGCCACTTATTATGATAGTTCATAGTAAATATGGAACCCCGTCTGGAGCGCATATTAAATGAATGGAAAATCTCAACCATCGACAAGGTAAGAAAGGCCATCGTCATTCCATCGGCACTATCCGTAATCTCCCACACACCTGATTCTATATAATGTCCGATAAAATAAGAACCCAGCGTTAATATTGTTACAATTGCTCCCTGGAAACCAATATCAAATCCCATTCCTCCTGCAAAAATTCCGTCTCTGGAATTTCTCGGCTCCCGCTTCATGATATCGCTTTCAGCTCTCTCCATACCCAGTGCCAGTGCAGGGAACGCATCTGTAATCAGATTAATCCAAAGCAGGTGCACTGGTTTTAAAATCTGAAAGCCCATCAGTGTGGCGAAAAACACAGCCAGTACCTCAGCCATATTGGAAGCTAAAAGGAACTGAATTGCTTTTCTGATATTATCATATATGCGGCGTCCCTCTTCAACCGCAGATACGATGGTTGCAAAATTATCGTCTGCCAGAACCATATCTGCTACATTTTTTGTGACATCTGTCCCTGTGATACCCATGCCGACACCGATATCAGCGCTTTTGATAGAAGGAGCGTCATTGACACCGTCCCCGGTCATGGCCACAATCATGCCCTTCTTCTTCCACCCTTTAACAATACGAACCTTATGTTCCGGCTGCACACGGGCATATACGGAATAATTTTCAATCTCTGTGAAAAAATCTTCATCGCTGATTTCATCCAATTGTGCCCCGGTGATTGCCTGGCTGGCATCTTCGATGATTCCCAATTGCTCTGCAATAGCGACAGCCGTATCTTTGTGGTCTCCCGTAATCATAATAGGACGGATTCCCGCTTCCCGGCATTCCTTAACTGCGTCCTGCACTTCCGGGCGTACAGGGTCAATCATGCCAGACAACCCCAGGTAGCAAAGCTCCTCCTCCAAATTACCTGGTTCCTGGTTGTCAGGGATTGAATCCCAGCTGCGCTGTGCACCGCACAACACCCGCAATGCCTGTCCTGCCATCTCACGGTTCTGACTTATGATTTCTTCTCTGGTTTTATCATCTAAAGGCTTTTCCTGGCCATCCGACCAGAATTTTGTACACCGTTTTAAAACCTCATCCGGAGCACCTTTTGTAAACTGTATAATTTCACCGTCACTCGTCCGATGTATGGTAGACATCATCTTGCGCATAGAATCAAAAGGTGCTTCCCCTACACGCGGATATTCTTCCATCAATTCAGATTTAGGCAGTCCAAGCTTATAAGCATCATTTACGAGAGCAGCTTCAGTTGGTTCTCCCACTGCATTATTTTCATCATCCAGGTTGGCATCTGAGCACAGAGCCATCGCCATTGCAAGTCTTTTTTCATCAGACCCGCTGTGATGGACCACTGTCATCTTATTCTGGGTCAGTGTACCGGTCTTATCGGAACAGATAATCTGTGTACAGCCTAATGTCTCCACAGCAGTAAGCTTGCGGATCACTGCATTTTTTGCAGACATCTTGGTAACACCCATGGAGAGTACAATCGTCACTACGGCTGCCAGGCCTTCCGGAATGGCAGCTACCGCCAGGGAAACTGCGATCATAAATGTATCCAGAGCAAACTCTCCGTTAATTCCTGTTCCTGTCACCTGTGCTCTAATTAGACTTACTGCAAATATTACAACACAGATAATCAACACCAGAATACTTAGAACTTTACTGAGCTGATTCAATTTAATCTGGAGCGGTGTTTCGTCATCTTTTGCATTTGACAGTGCATCGGCAATCTTCCCCATCTCGGTATCCATGCCAGTTGCCGTCACTACGGCCCTTCCGCGCCCATATACTACCGTGCTTCCCATATAGCACATGTTCTTTCTGTCGCCAAGAGGGACATCCTTTGCTCCGTCCAGATTCAAGACTTTACAAATTTTATTGACAGGCACAGATTCTCCGGTCAGTGCAGCCTCTTCTATCTTCATGCTGGCACTTTCTATAATTCTTGCATCTGCCGGAACTGCGTCTCCGGCTTCCAGCATAACAATATCCCCCGGAACAAGCTCCTCGCTTCTTATGCTGGCTTGCTTCCCATCGCGGATTACATTTGATGTGGCCGCCGCAATTTCCTGGAGAGCCTCAATCGCTTTCTCAGCCTTGCTCTCCTGCACAACACCCAGCACCGCGTTAATAATCACCACAATCATGATGATGATAGCCTCTGCAAAGGGCTCACCTTCCAAAACTGATGTGATTCCGGAGATAACCGCAGCTACAATTAGTATAATAATCATAGGATTCGCCAGTTCTCCAAGGAAACGCTGAAAAACAGATACTTTTTTTCCTTCTTTTAATTTGTTTGCTCCATATTGCTGCAGCCTTTTTTCAGCCTCCTGGGTACTAAGACCTTCCTCATTAGACTTTTGTTCCTGCAGTACTTCTTCCACATTGGTTAAGTACTCTTTCATAGTGACCTCCTTTAAGTCTGTTTTCATCCTACGATTAAAAAAAGACTTATCTGTATATACAGATAAGTCTCGTCATTTCATCAAAAGCCAGGAACTTCTGTTCCGGTTGTTGGCCCTTTCGCGGTTAATCGCCGACTACTCCCTTACTGAATGGCATTGTAACACATCCCGCACTTATCCGTCAAATATTTTCTGAAATTTCTTTTGCTCTTGGAGTGTTCGCCAACCCGCCTTTTCCTGTTTCACGCAGAGAATCGTTCATTGTTTCCCCAACTTCTCTCATGGCATCAATTACCTGGTCCGGAGGAATACGGCTTGTAATGCCTGCCAGAGCCATATCCGCCGCAGACAGCGCATTGACAGCTCCCACTACATTTCTTTTTACACAGGGTACTTCAACCAGACCGGCGACAGGATCACAGACAAGTCCCATTAGATTACTCAGGGCCATTGCAGCTGCATCCGTAATCTGATTATTGTCTCCGCCTTTTAAATAAACCAGCGCTCCCGCAGCCATTGCGGAGGCAGAGCCTATTTCTGCCTGGCATCCGCCTGATGCGCCTGCTATAAAAGCCCTGGATGCTATCACCTCTCCGATTCCCGCCGTTACATAAAGACTGTGGAGAATCTCCTGCTCTATATTTCTTTTCTCTCTGAATAAGGGAACAAGCACCGCCGGTATCACACCACAAGCCCCCGCTGTCGGGGCGGCAACAATCCGCTTCATACAAGCATTGGATTCCCCCATTTGCAAAGCTTGCGCAATAACTTTAGAAACAAAATTTCCGCAAAGTGTATCTCCTTTTTTGCGGTATGATTCCATCTGTCCCCCCATGCCTCCTACGAGTCCGCTGTTTGAGGTGAGATTTGTGTCGTAATCATCGCTTGCCCGCAGCATAGCGTCCCACATTCCCTTCATAGTATGGACAGATTCTTCTTCACTAATACCATTTTCCTCCATGTCCCCCAACAATACAGCTTTCCAAAATGGGACACTCTTTTCTACGCAAAACTGATTAATTTCTTCCAAAGACTGATAAGCCATCTATGCTTCCTCCCTGTCTATATAAGTTACCTTTACAATGCCTTCCTGTTTTTCCAGCCACTTTATAAAAGAGTCCGGCACCGTCTGGTCAATCTCAATGACCATAACTGCCAGTCCGCCTCTTTTCTCGCGGTGGAGTTGAAGGGTCGCAATGTTGATAGACTCCTTTGCAAGCATGGAAGTCACTTCTGCTACATGCCCGGGAGTATCATGGTTGTGGACAATCAGTGTAGGACACTCTCCGGTACAGTTCACCACAATGCCGTCCAATTTATTTAACATAATACGGCCTCCGCCCAGAGAAGAGGCCTGCACCTCTAATACTCTGCCGTCCTCACCGGTTACCTTTAAAAGCGCCGTGTTGGGATGGGCATCCCGTATTTCTATATTCTTTATCTGAAAATCCAGCCCTTCATGAGCTGCAATCTTAAAACTCTCAGGAATTCTCATATCATCCGGCTGCATTCCCAGAAGTCCCGCTACAAGTGCTTTGTCTGTACCATGGCCCTTTCCCGTGGCCGCAAAGGAGCCACAGAGTCCAATTTCTGCTTCTACCGGGCGGCTTCTCAGCAGCTTTCTCGTAACATGTCCTATATGTACCGCCCCCGCTGTATGAGAACTGGACGGCCCTACCATAACCGGTCCTAAAATATCAAAGATGTTCATAATCCGCTTCCTCCAAAAAAGAATGTAAGCCTATTCCTTAATCAGTATAGCAAATTCTCATTTAAATATCCACGAATTAGTTGCAATTCTCCTGTATTTTCTTCCAAGGTGCTATAATAACACTTTTGTTCCTATTCGACAATATGGTTCCGAATAATCGCCCGGATACTTTCATTTAAATAAGGCTTCAGTTCCTCATAGCTGATCGGGTCATTCTCCAAAATTGTGCTGTATGATGCAGAACTTGCCAACTCAATTATCAGAAATAGCATTGTTTTAGGCGCTCTTAACTCTACCTTGGGGTTTTCTTCCACCATTTTACGAAAGAACTGCATAACATTCATTTGTTCATCTCCTTCGTTTTTTATGATTGCCTGCCTGAAAATCCCCCAACTGAGATTTTTAGAAATGAATTTGAGTATCGCTTTGTTTTTGACCATCTGATCCAGCACATAGTCCACAATAAAGACAATCTTATCTTCAAACTCAGGAATCCCGCATTTTTCAAGCTCTTCATGTGCTGCCATAAAAAGTTTTCCGGCCGTCCTCGCGATCAGCCTGTCCCGGATTTCATACTTGTCCTTGAAATAAAGGTAAAATGTTCCTTTGGCAACTCCTGCTTTCTGAACAATGTCGTGAATGGATGTTTGGGAAATACCTTGAGATAAAAACAAGTCATAGGCACTGCCAAACAATGCCTCTAATTTGTGCTGCTTGTTTTTTTCCACTTTCCCCATAATTCCACACTCTTTTCACTCACTTTTCTTCATTATAAATAGAAAGTGACCAAAAGTCAACTTTACATTCAAAAAATATTGACGTATGGTCATTTTGGGTGTATATTACTTTTAGTCTAAAAATGACTAAAGGTCATAAATAAAAAGGAGGAAAAACAACATGGTTAACGTAGGTAAAAAAATAGTAAAGTATCGTGTTGCCATTCTGATACTCGGTATTTTACTTCTAATACCTTCGGCTCTGGGCTATTTCAAAACCAAAGTAAATTACGACATTCTTTATTATCTTCCTGATAATATTGATACAATGAAAGGTCAGAATATTCTGATGGATGATTTCAAGAAGGGTGCTTTCGCAATGGAAGTCGTGGAGGGAATGACTACAAAAGAAGAGGCAGCTATAAAGGAAAAGATTGAGAATGTAGACGGCGTTGCTGATGTAATATGGTACGATTCTATCGCAGATACTTCTATTCCAATCAACGCACTTCCCAGTAAACTAAAGGATGTATTTAATACGGATGACGCAACACTGATGGCAATCTTCTTTGACGATACAACTTCCGCAAACAGCACAATGGATGCTATAACAGAAATCCGGAGCATCACCAATAAGCAATGTTACTTAAGCAGTATGTCCGCCGTCGTCACGGATATCAGACAGCTGTCAGAAAAGGAAACTCCTATTTATGTCCTGATCGCGGTTATCCTAACTTGTATCGTTCTTTCTATATTTATGGACTGCTGGATTCTTCCGCTCTTTTTTATGCTGAGTATTGGAATGGCAATCGTCTATAATATGGGAAGCAACTATTTTCTCGGTGAAATTTCATATATTACAAAAGCACTCAGTGCGGTCTTGCAATTAGGTGTCACAATGGACTACTCCATATTTTTGTATCACAGTTATCAGGAGAATCAACAGCGTTTCCCCAATGATAAAGAACGTGCCATGGCACATGCTATTTCCAATACCTTTTCTTCTGTTCTCGGAAGTTCCCTCACAACGGTGGCCGGATTTATCGCATTGTGTTTCATGACCTTCACTCTTGGAAAAGATCTTGGCATCGTTATGGCAAAAGGCGTTGTGTTCGGCGTTCTCAGCTGTGTAACGATTCTGCCGTCATTTATCATGATCTTTGATAAACTGATTAGGAAAACAACACACCGCACCGTTATGCCGGCCATGGAGAAGCCAGCCAGATTTATCACTAAACATTTCAAAGTGTTTATTCTGGTATTCCTGGTAGTGCTTCCTCCTGCACTCATCGGTTACAAGAAGGCTGACGTTTATTATAATCTGGATGCTACACTTCCAAAATATCTGGACAGCATCAAAGCAAATGAAAAGCTTTCTGAAGAATTTGACATGAATGCCACACATATGGTTCTTGCAAATACAAACCTTTCTTCCAAAGATGCAAAAGCAATGCTAGATAAAATGTCAGATGTAAAAGGGGTAAAATTTGCACTTGGATTAGATAGTCTGCTTGGCTCTGCAATACCAAGAGATGTAATTCCAACCAAGCTTACAGAAACGCTGAAGCAAGGAAACTGGCAACTGTTCCTTGTCCAATCTGAATACAAAGTAGCGACTGAGGAAGTAAACCAACAATGCACCAAATTGAATGATATCATCAAAAAATATGATTCCTCTGCAATGTTGATTGGAGAAGCTCCTTGTACGAATGATCTGATCACGATTACCGATAAGGATTTTAAAGTGGTAAGTGCAATCTCCATTATTGTTGTCTTTCTTATTATAGCAATTGTATTTAGATCCATTTCCCTTCCGGTCATTTTAGTAGCAGTGATTGAATTTGCAATATTCATTAACCTTGGGATTCCATATTACACGGGAGTAAAAATGCCTTTCATTGCTTCCATTGTCATCGGAACCATACAGTTGGGCGCAACCGTAGATTACGCAATTTTGATGACAACACGTTATAAAAAGGAACGCTGTAAAAGGAAGGAGAAGAAAGAATCTATCCGGATTGCATTGGGGTCCTCCATCACCTCTATCATCTTATCGGCTCTGGGGTTCTTCGCGGCAACCTTCGGCGTTGGTTTATACTCAGACATTGATATGATTTCATCAATCTGTATACTGATGGCACGAGGCGCCATCATCAGTATGTTTGTCGTCATTCTCATTCTCCCGTCTATGCTGATGATATTTGACAAATTCATTTGTGCAACAACAAAAGGGATGCGGGTGGCAATCGCAGAGCATAGCGCCTTAGCACAAAACCAAGTAAATGCTTAATATACAATTAGGAGGTAGTTGAAAATGAAAAACAGAGAATATAGAACTTTAGTCGCCCTGGCACTTACTTTGACCCTGACTGCCAGTGCCTTAGGAATCTCACCTGCAGTTTATGCAAAAGAAAGTGCCGCTAAAACAGAAAGTGCTTCTGATACAAATACATCTAAGACATCATACCAGGCTTCGTCTGATGCGAAACCTTACAAAGATGAAACTGTTTATGCCAAAATTGACGGCACTGGATCTGTCACGTCCATTACCGTATCAGATCAGCTAAAAAATATTACAGATACAAACACCATCGAAGATGTTTCTTCTTTAAAAGATATTGAAAATGTAAAGGGCGATGAAACCTTTTCTCAGAATGGCCAAAAATTGGCATGGACAGGGGACAACAAAAGCATCTGCTATCAGGGAACAATCACACAAACTCTTCCGGTTGAAATAAATGTTACTTACGCTCTGAATGGGAAAACTGTCAACCCGGAGGATCTCGAAGGAAAAAGCGGGCACCTGGTCATTCATTATCAATACGAAAACAACACCAAATCAACAGTAGAAAAATATACCCCCTTTTTGATGGTGACCGGATTGGTTCTGGACAGTAATATATTTACAAATGTTACCACCTCAAACGGGAAGCTTGTATCCGATGGTGACCGTGATATTGCAATCGGCATGGGGCTCCCGGGACTCAAAGCAAATCTGGGCGTATCTGATCTGGATGTCCCTGACTATTTTGAGGTCGAAGCAGATGTTGCAGATTATCAGCCTGCAGATGGCATTACTATCGCCACAAACCAGATTTTCAACAACCTGGAGACTGATCAGTTCGACAGCTTATCTGATTTGCTAGATTCCATGAACAGTCTGCAGTCAGCGGCAGATCAGCTTGTGGATGGTTCCGGTGAACTAAGGACCGGGCTCGATACGCTGCTTTCCTCTTCCGGGGCTTTGACAAAGGGCATCGGGCAGCTTGCAGAAGGCGGCATTACTCTAAAGAGTGGCGCGCAAACTCTTGTCTCAGGGAGCAGTGAGCTGGCTCTTGGAAGCCAGACACTTTCAGACGGAACCAGCAAACTTTCAAGTGGAACCGGGACCTTAAAAAACGGCGTTTCCGACTTGAATATAAATCTGGCCAGGGCTTCTGCGATTGCCTCCGGTGATCTGAAAGCAGGTGTTATAACACTAAGTGACAGTGTAGATGCCATGAAGCCTGAACTTACATCAACGCTTACCCAGCTTGCAGGGGGAATACAACAGTTAAATAATGGTTTAAACACAGTGCAGGACGGACAGCAGTCAAGTTTAAAGGACGGTGCTGCTGCGTTAAGCAGCGTTCTGAATAACGGGACCCCGCAAACCGGAGGGAAAAACATGTCTGTACTGGCTCAGGAAACACTCGAAGCTGCCAATGCTCTCCAGGGACAAATTGGAAACTCTTCAATCACCACTTCTGCCAGTGATGCCGTAACAGATGACGGCAAGACTGACAGCGCCATCGCCAGATTGAACGATGTTGCCGCCGGCCTGGATGAATCTGATCCAGCAACTGCTGCTACTATCCGGAGCGCAATGGATGCCCTAAACTCTGGTCAGGAAATCCGAAATGCAAAAGCTTCTGAGCTTGACAGTCAGATCCATGCACAGTCTGATACAATCAGCAACGCTTCAAATATGGCTGCCGACAATCTGACAACAATTATTACCGATGCAACCATGCTGAAGGGAATGGCTGACAGTCTTGCACCAAACGCATCTGCCATTAGTGCCGGTGTTACACAGGCTGCGGATGGCGTAGCCAAAATTAATACGCTGATTACCGACAACGATAAAGGACTTCCCCAGGTCAGCCATAAGTTGAACGAATTGCAACAGGGAACAACTGCCCTGAAAGAAGGAATCGCTGGTGAAAACGGCCTTGCAAATGGTTTGGTACAATTATCCGCAGGCGCTTCTAAACTCAACAGCGGCGCAGCTTCTCTTGACGAAAACATGCAGGCTGCAGATGCTGGTGCAAAAAGTGTAACAGCCGGCGCCTCCCAGCTGTCCTCGGGAGCTCTCGCACTTGATAACGGCGCCGGTGCCCTCTCCAATGGAATCCAGAGTCTTCAGGTAGGATCCGCTGCCCTGGTTGATGGCGTAAAAAAACTGGATGATGGTGCCGCAACTCTGAATGACGGCATGATTCAATTCAATGAAAAAGGGATTCAGAAACTTGTAAGCGTATTTAACGGCGATATCGATGGCCTGCTGGATAAACTAAGCACAATGCTCGATGCCTCAAGAAAATACAAGAACTTCTCCGGCATTTCCAATAATATGGATGGACAGGTAAAATTTGTCTTTGTTTCAGATAAATAACACAAGTACAGAAAAAGGGGCAGTCTCCTCGTCGAGAAAGCTGTCTCTTTTTCTGTACCTATGCTCTTTTCTGCCTATGTGAATATTTAGGTGTTTGCAAAACGTCAAAACCTACAGTATTTTACACAATTCCCTGAGCCATCATGGCGTCCACGACCTTCTCAAAGCCTGCGATGTTCGCACCTACTACATAGTTTCCCTTTGCATCGTATCTTTCGGCTGCATCCACCATATTATGACAGATAGATACCATGATCCTCTTGAGGCGGCTGTCAACCTCCCCGAAGGTCCAGCTAAGTCTTTCACTGTTCTGAGACATTTCAAGAGCAGATGTGGCTACGCCCCCGGCGTTGGCTGCTTTCCCAGGAGCAAACAGTACTCCATTTGCCTGAAGATATTCGGTTGCTTCTAGCGTCGTTGGCATATTTGCGCCCTCTGCCACTGCAATACATCCATTTTCTGCCAATATCTTCGCATCATCCAAAAGCAGTTCGTTTTGCGTTGCGCACGGAAGTGCAATGTCAACTTTTACCGACCACACTCCTTTTCCCTCATGATACTTTGAATTTGGACGGTAATTCTTGTATTCTGTCAGTCTTGCCCGTTTTACTTCTTTGATTTCCTTAAGTGCAGTTACGTCAATGCCATCCAGATCGTATACCCAGCCGTTTGAATCACTGACGGTCACTACTTTGGCACCTAGCTGCTGTGCCTTCTCTGTTGCATAGATTGCAACATTGCCGGAGCCGGAAACTGCAATTGTCTTACCTTCCAATTCGATTCCATTGAGCTTTAGCATTTCCTGTGTCAGATAGAGCAGCCCATATCCGGTAGCCTCCGTGCGCGCCAGAGATCCTCCGTAGCTTAACCCTTTTCCTGTAAGAACACCCTCTGATAATCCGCGGATACGCTTGTACTGCCCGTACAGATACCCGATTTCTCTTGCACCTGTTCCAATATCACCGGCCGGCACGTCTGTGTCTGCTCCGATGTACCTGCTCAGCTCCGTCATAAAGCTCTGACAAAATGCCATAATCTCTCTGTCAGATTTCCCTTTGGGGTCAAAATCAGAGCCGCCCTTTCCTCCGCCGATAGGAAGGCCTGTCAGAGAGTTTTTAAAAATCTGCTCGAATCCCAGGAACTTAATAATGCCAAGGTTTACGGATGGATGCAGACGAAGCCCTCCTTTGTATGGTCCAATTGCACTGTTGAACTGAACACGGTAGCCTGTGTTTACATGAGCCTGGCCGTTATCATCTACCCACGGCACACGGAACTTCAATTGTCTTTCCGGTTCAGTCAGCCTTTCCAGAAGAGCGTCTCTGCGGAACTGTTCTTCATTTGCCTCTACTACGAGCCGAAGAGACTCCAGTACTTCCTTCACTGCCTGATGGAATTCCGGTTCTGCAGGATTCTTTTTCACTACTAACTCGATTACCTCGTCTACATATGACATCCCTTTTTCCTCCTAAAATGTAATAAATAGAGTGTCTTTCAACACTCTATTCATCTGCACATATTAATTATATTTGCGTTTTCTAGCAGCTTCAGATTTCTTCTTACGTCTTACGCTTGGCTTTTCATAATGCTCTCTTTTACGAATTTCCTGCTGAATACCAGCCTTTGCACAGTTTCTTTTGAATCTGCGTAAAGCGCTATCTAACGTCTCGTTTTCTTTAACGATTACATTTGACATAGTCTCACACCTAACCTCCCCTCCAGCCCTGTATTGTGCATCATACGACTGTTCGGGTATATTTATTGCACTACAAAAGATTATATCATATTTTTGATAAACGTCAACTGTTTACAACAAAAAAACTAAGAAAGTTGTCCCTTAAGGACCTCTGCTGTTTTTACAAGAGCTTCTTTGATTCCCGTTGGATTTTTGCCTCCTGCCTGTGCCATATTCGGACGGCCGCCACCGCCGCCGCCTATCAGACCGGCGATTGCTTTAATCAAGTTTCCCGCATGAGCGCCTTGTTTTATGGCATCTTCTGTCGCAGTTGCCATAAGATTTACTTTTCCTTCATTGTCAGATGCAAGAACAACAACCCCTTCTCCCAGTTTGTCCTTTAGCTGGTCTCCAAGTTCGCGTAAGCCTGACATATCTACACTGTCCACTTCTATAGCCAAAAGCTTGAGTCCTGCCACTTCCTGTACCTGATTCATGACATCTCCCATTGCATCCTGTGCAAGGCGGCTCTTTAAGCTTTCTGCCTCCGCGTGCAGAGCTTTGTTCTCCGACTGCAGATGAGAGATTTTTTCCACAAGATTGTCAGGTGCTGCCTTCATTGCTCTCGCCGCCTCATTCAATTTTTCTTCCAGGCTGCTATAGTAATCTAACAGACCTTTTGAAGTCAGTGCCTCAATACGACGTACCCCTGCAGCCACACCGCTCTCGGAGATAATCTTAAATGCCATGATTTCACTGGTATTTTTTACATGTGTGCCGCCGCAGAATTCGATGGAGAACCCTCCCATATTTACTACCCGTACAATATCACCGTACTTTTCTCCGAAAAGTGCCTGCGCTCCGGTTTTCTTTGCCTCTTCTATAGGCATGTTCTGAACTTCTACGGGAAGAGATGCTGCAATGTTCTCATTAACGATATCCTCTACTTTCTTCAGTTCTTCCCGGCTCATTGCGGAAAAATGAGTAAAATCAAAACGCAGCCGTTCCTCATTCACACTGGAGCCTGCCTGCTCAACATGAGTGCCAAGTACCATCCTTAATGCCTTTTGGAGAAGATGAGTGGCACTGTGATTTCTTGCAGATAAAGCCCGTTTCCCCGCATTTACGGATAATTCAGCTTTTTGTCCCGCACGAAGCATTCCGCTGACGACTTGCCCCACATGGCCTATTTTACCGCCCAGAAGCTTAATTGTATCCTCTACTTTGAATACCCCTTCAGAAGTGCTTATAATGCCTGTATCGGCCGTCTGTCCCCCACTGGTGGCATAAAACGGAGTACTCTCCACAAAAACAGTCCCTCTTTCTCCTTCTGAGAGTGCATCCACAATTTTCGTCTCAGAAGTCAGCACCAAAATTTCTGATTCATAGCTCAAATGATCATAGCCCACAAAGGTACTTGTGACACTTGGATCTATAGACTCATATATAGTCACATCTGCTCCCATATAGTTTGTCACGCCTCTGGCAGCCCTTGCAGTCTTTCTTTGCACTTCCATTGCAGCCCGAAATCCCTCTTCGTCCACATCCATCCCCTTCTCTTCCAGTATCTCCTTTGTCAGATCAATGGGAAACCCGTAAGTGTCATACAGTTTGAAGGCATCTTCACCGGGAAGAGTTTTTTTCTGCGCTGTGTTCATACCAGCAATCATCTCAGATAAAATTCCCAACCCCTGGTCGATGGTCTTATTAAACTGCTCTTCTTCCTTTACAATTACTTTCAGAATAAAGTCTCTCTTTTCTTCCAGCTCTGGGTAGCCGTCTTTAGAACCTTCAATTACAGTTTCCGCCAGTGTTTCCATAAAGTTTCCTTCTATGTTCAGGAGCCGTCCGTGCCTGCATGCCCTCCTGAGCAGACGCCGCAATACATATCCCCTTCCTTCATTGGAAGGCATGATTCCGTCGGATATCATAAATGTTACGGAGCGGACATGATCCGTAATTACACGGATTGAGACATCCATCTGATAATCTTTTGCATACTCCACATTGGCAAGCCTGCAAACATGGGTGCGGAGTTCTTTGAGGGTATCCACATCAAAAATCGAATCCACATCCTGCACCACAGAAGCCAGTCTTTCCAGTCCCATTCCCGTATCAATGTTCTTCTGCTCCAGTTCTGAATAGTGCCCTTCACCATCATTTTCAAACTGGGTAAATACATTGTTCCATATTTCCATATAACGGTCACAGTCGCAGCCTACTTTGCAATCCGGTTTGCCACACCCGTACTTTTCTCCTCTATCGTAATAAATTTCAGAGCAGGGGCCGCATGGACCGGAACCATGCTCCCAAAAATTATCTTCCTTTCCGAACTTAAAAATGCGCTCGGGGGAAATTCCTATCTTTTTATTCCAGATTTCAAAGGCCTCATCATCCTCCACATATACGGATGGATATAATCTGTCCGGGTCAAGGCCTACTACCTCTGTTAGAAACTCCCAAGACCACTCGATCGCCTCATTCTTGAAATAATCTCCAAAAGAAAAATTTCCAAGCATTTCAAAAAAGGTACCGTGACGGGCGGTCTTTCCAACATTCTCAATATCACCTGTACGGATACATTTCTGACATGTCGTCACCCTTTTCCTCGGCGGAATCTCCTGTCCTGTAAAATATGGTTTCAGCGGTGCCATTCCTGAATTAATGAGCAGAAGGCTATTATCGTTATGTGGCACTAAAGAAAAGCTCTTCATTGCCAGATGCCCTTTACTTTCAAAAAACTCCAAGAACATCTTTCTTAATTGGTTTACTCCATATGACTGCATAATTTCATCCTCCGGTTTCTTTATCTGAGGCAGGGAACTCTGCCTTATGCGTGTTCAAAATTTTGCTAAGCTATCATACCATAGCTGTAAAAGTTTTTCAAATAGTTACTTTTATTTTAAGCTCAACCTCATTTTCTCCTTCTTGTCCCCTTTAAAAACACGCTGCGCGTAATATACGGACTGCATGGCATCTTTTCCATAAAAATCTGCTCCTATCATATCGGCATATTCCTGGTTCAGTACCGCACCGCCTACCATCACTTGGCAGCCGGGCACACTTTTTCTCAGCTGACGTATCGTTTCCTCCATACTGACCACAGTAGTTGTCATGAGTGCACTTAGGCCCACAAGCTGTACATTCTCTTCTTTTGCTTTCTCAGTGATTCTTTCTGGTGCCACATCTTTCCCCATATCTATAACATCGAAGCCGTAGTTTTCCAACAATACCTTTACGATATTTTTACCGATATCATGGATATCCCCCTTTACGGTGGCCAGTATGACTTTATCCTTCTTTTCACCCTGCTCACCGCTTTTGGCGAGAGAATCCTTCAAAATGGCAAATGCTGCTTTCGCCGTCTCTGCGCTCACTAAAAGCTGGGGCAGAAAGACTGTGCCCTGCTCAAATCCTTTTCCCACATAATCCAGCGCAGGAATCAGGTGTTCATTGATGATATCAAGAGGCGCCTGTTTTTTAACCATGTCACTGGTAATGTGATAGGCTTCTTCCTTCAGGCCTTTCTCAATTGCCGTTTTGAGTGACATTTTGGAAGCGCCGGAAGAAGCATCCTGTACAGCACTGCTTATACCTGCATATCTGGAAATATATTTCTCACAATTACTATCCAGATTCATGAGCGCATGATATGCATAAAAGGACTTCATCATTTCTTCAGAGAAGGGATTGATGATTCCTGCACTCAAACCGTTTAACATTGCCATAGTATAAAAATTGGAATTAATGACAGGACGGCTGGGCAGTCCAAACGAAATATTAGACACTCCCAGAACCGTGTGCACACCCAGCTCTTCCCTGACCTTCTTCAGAGCCTCCAGCGTCACCTTTGCCCCTTCAGGTTCTGAACTGATTGTCATAGCAAGCACATCAATTACAATATCCTTTTTTTGTATTCCATATTTCTTTGCTTCCTTGATAATCTTTCGGGCAACTGCTACTCTCTCTTCTGCTGTTTTGGGGATTCCTGTCTCATCCAGAGTAAGTCCTATGACAACACCGCCATATTTTTGCATCAAAGGAAATACAACGTCCATAGATTCCTGCTTGCCGCTGACAGAATTCACCATGGGCTTCCCGTTATAAATCCGCAGTGCCGCTTCCATAGCCTTTGCATCCACCGTATCAATCTGAAGCGGCAGGTTGGTTACGCTCTGTAGTTCTTCCACTACCTCTACCATCACTGCGGTCTCGTCTATATCCGGCAGTCCCACATTCACATCCAGGATATGTGCCCCCAGATCCTGCTGGGTGATTCCTTCCTTGAGAATATAATCTATGTCATGTTCCTTCAATGCCTGCTTAAATCTCTTTTTCCCTGTGGGGTTGATTCGTTCGCCTATGATTTTAGAACCCTGTCCGAAACATACAGATTGTCCATAGGAGGAAACCATTGTGATATTTTTTTCTGTGATTGGCTTCAGCGGCATTCCCCGGCAGATTTCTGTCATTTCTCTGATATGCTCAGGTGTAGTACCGCAGCACCCGCCCACAATGGCAGCGCCCTGACTTACAATTTCTCGCATAGTGGCCGCAAACTCCCTGGGAAGAACATCGTAATAAGTCTCTCCTCTTACCTGTTTGGGCAGTCCTGCGTTAGGCTTGACAATAATAGGCAGTGAAGTGTACTGAAGGATCTGTTCAAAAACAGGAAGCATCTGTACCGGCCCCAGACCACAGTTGATACCAAGTGCATCCACCCGCAGTCCTTCCAACAGCGCCACAACTGCAGGAACGTCTGCTCCAGTGAGAAGCTTGCCCCTCTCGTCAAAAATAGTCGTTACAAACACCGGAAGACTGGTGTTTTCTTTCGCCGCCAGTACAGCAGCCTTCAATTCATAGGTGTCACTCATGGTCTCAATGTGAATCAAATCTGCTCCCGCCTCAGCTCCACAGCGCATTACCTCACCAAAAGCTTCGTAGGCATCTTCAAAATCCAGATCCCCCATGGGTCTTAACAGTTTTCCGGTAGGCCCCACATCCAGTGCAGTGTAAATTTCTCGTCCGCCTGTCTCTGCCAGGGCGGCTGCTGTCTTGGCGTGTATCACTGCCGTGCGCACAATTTCCTGAAGTGAACAGGTTTCATCATGAAATTTCAGTGCATTAGCTCCAAATGTATTTGTCAGCACAATATCACTGCCGGATTCGATATATTGCCTGTGGATGTCTGTGATAACATCGGCATGCATTATATTCCATGTTTCAGGAAGCTCTCCAGGCTTTAAACCCTCCGCCTGAAGTAAGGTTCCCATGCCACCGTCGAAAAACAGCAGCTCTTTTCCTAATCTGTCTAAAATCATATTGTATCCCTTCTATACGCACAATCTTCTTTACTGCAAGACTCACAGCCTTTGATGTGGCATTTTTCTTTTGTGGCACTGGCTCCTATAACAGCCGTGACAGACTTTGTCGGAGACATCATAAAACTATCTGTCATGGTCAGCCCAATCTTCTTTGCACAGTCCAGCATCTGCATGAGCACAGCCTGATACTGTATGTCAAAATCTCCATACCCGGGGCTGAAACGTGGTCTAAGATAAAGACCCTGGGGTTTTAGCTCCCTGCCGATATTGTCCTGACATTCGTCACAATATTCTTCCAGCATAGCAGCCGCACATGCCTGCAGTACCACTGCCTTAGCCATATCGGTCAAAGAAGCCCTTCGGATGAGTCTGTCCACTCCTATTCCCAAGGTTGCTCCAAACAGCACGATTTTATTACAGCCTTTAAGGTTCTTCCTCAAATTTTTGCTGTATATCTCCGCAGTTTCAATTAGAATCTTGTCATCCGCCATCTGTTTTAAATCAAAGATGCGGTAGATGAATTTCCGGCCTGCAGCCGTCCCCAGATTCAAAAAAGAATCTGAAATCAGTGCAAGGGTATGATCGTCTACCGCATGTTTTCCATATCCCAGATAACGGATGGCTTCTTTCGTCATCGTATCCATTTGTTGCAGCTCCTAGCATTTTACAATTTCTGATAATTGAGACATAATTGTTTCCGCCACTTCCGGTTTGTTCATCGAATATATATGGATATTTCTCACTCCATTGGCAAGCAAATCAATAATCTGGTCAACAGCATATGCGATTCCGGCCTGCTGCATAGCCTCCGGGCAATCTCCGAACCGGTCTGCAATCGCCAAAAAACGCCTGGGGAATACAGTACCTGAGAGTTCAACGCTTCGTTTTATCTGCGCTGCACTCGTGATAGGCATAATGCCGGGCAAAACAGGTACTGTGATACCCGCCTCCCGGATACGGTACAAAAAATTATAGTGGATATCATTTTCAAAAAACATCTGGGTGGTCAGAAAATCAACTCCCCTGTCCACCTTTTCTTTCAGAAATCTGATGTCCTCTTTACTACATTGACTCTCCGGGTGTCCTTCCGGATAACAGGCTGCACCGACACAAAAATCACCATTTTTATGTATCTCTGTCACCAGCTCGCTGGCATGACGGAAACGATCCTCTGAGGGAAAAGATAAATTTTCCGGAATGTCTCCTCTCAGTGCCAGTATGTTTTCTATTCCCAATTCTTTGAGATTCTTTATAACATTTATTACTTCGTCCTTTGTGGAGGAGGCACAGGTGAGATGTGCCAGACTTTCTACACCCAGATCCTCTTTGATATGTCTTGCAATTTCTGCGGTATTCTTACTGGTGCCGCCTCCTGCCCCATAAGTGACACTGATAAAGTCCGGTTTCAATTCAGCAATCCTGTTCGTTGCCCGTAACACCTTATCAAATCCTGCATTCGTTTTCGGCGGAAAAACCTCAAAGGATATGTGTATCCGGTCTTCCTTCAGTTTGTCTATAATCTTCATGTAATCTATTCCCCTGTCTTTATCTTAAGCCCTTTTTTAAAAAGCTATTTTTCTTATTCTTCAATCAGGTTCCTGTATAATTCCTGATACTGTCTGGCAGAATTCTTCCAGGAAAAATCCTGGCTTATAGCGCGCTCTACAATTTTATTCCAATCACGTTTCTTGTCGTAGTAAATACGTTCTGCATAACGAATTGTATTCAGCATTTCGTGTGCATTGTAATTGGCAAAGCTAAAACCTGTACCGGTTTTAGCAAATTCGTTATATGGCTTTACTGTATCCTTTAATCCTCCAGTCTCTCTCACAATCGGAACCGTACCATAGCGAAGACTTATGAGCTGACTTAAACCACATGGTTCAAACAGCGACGGCATCAAAAATGCATCACAGGATGCATAAATCCGATGGGATAAATCTTCCGAATAAAAGATATTCGCAGATACTTTTCCTGCATATTTCCAAGCAAAGTGCCGGAGCATATTCTCGTATCTTGTTTCACCTGTGCCTAATACAACCATCTGTACCGCATCTTGACACAGCTCATCCATTACATAATCTATCAGGTCAAACCCTTTTTGGTCTGTCAGCCTGGATACCATTCCGATAAGCATAGTTCTGGAGTTCTTCTCCAGCCCCAGTTCATCCTGCAGCGCCAGCTTGTTGGCTGGTTTATTCCTCCGGAAGGTATCTGTCGTAAACTTTTTGCTAATTCTGGTGTCTGAAAACGGACTGTATTCTTCGTAATCAAGCCCATTTATAATACCGCATAAATCATTGGACCTGGCCCTCATCAGACCGTCAAGCCCTTCCCCGTAGAAAGGTGTCTTAATCTCCTCGGCATAAGTTTGGCTTACTGTCGTTACCTTGTCTGCATATACAATCCCGCCCTTCAGAAGATTGGCATCCTTGTATGCCTCCATTTTGTCCGGTACAAAATAATACTCTGGCAGTTCTGTAATCTGACGGACAGTTTTTGTGTCCCACACTCCCTGGAACTTCAGATTATGTATTGTCATAATTGTTTTAATTCCCCGGTAATACTCTCCCAGGTAACGGAAATTATCAATATAAACCGGTATCAGCCCGGTCTGCCAGTCATGACAGTGTATTAAATCAGGACGAAATCCGATGACCGGAAGAATACTTAAGACCGCTTTTGAAAAAAAAGCAAACTTTTCAATATTCCACCTTGGATCTCCATCATATGGAGCAGCACCGCTGAAATAGTACTCATTGTCAATAAAATAGAATGTAACATTCTCATGTACACATTTCAGAATTCCCACATACTGATTCTGATCTGCAATGTCCATATAGAAATGGTCTACATTTTCCATTTTATCTTCCCATTTCGGAATCATACAGGAATATTTCGGAAGCACAACACGTACGTCAAACTTTTTTTTGTTAAAGTATTTAGGCAGCGAACCTGCGACATCCGCAAGACCTCCTGTCTTAATAAACGGTACGCATTCTGAAGCTGCAAACAAAATGTTTTTCATAGTCTTTCCTCCAATTCCCTCAGTATTTACTTTAAAATTTTATATCACAAAGTATTATAACCTATTTTCTGAGTAAAAGAAAGAATTATCTGTGCTTGTACTCTAATTGAATCGTATCTGCAATCAGGGCTATAAATTCTGAATTTGTAGGCTTCCCTTTTCCTGTGCTGACTGTATATCCAAATAATTCGTCCAATGTGTCTAGTTTTCCCCGGTTCCATGCAACTTCGATTGCATGACGTATGGCACGCTCAACACGGCTGGATGTGGTCTGGTACTTCTTTGCCACGGTGGGGTAAAGTACCTTCGTAATCGCATTGAGCACATCCATGTCCTCAACAGCCATCATGATTGCATCCCTCAGATAATGATATCCTTTGATGTGAGCCGGTATGCCGATTTCATGCAGCATATTCGTAATACGATTCTCCAGGTCTTCTTCTCTGGTACATGAATGCACGGATAATTCCTCATTTTTCTTGTCGTGATTTTGGAACACTTTTCTTACAGTTTTGATACGATTCACCAACATCTCATTATTGAAAGGTTTCATGATGTAGTAATTTGCACCTTTATTGAAGGCGTCTTCTGTGATTTTTTCTTGGCCGACCGCTGTTACGACAATAAAATCAGGGTGTTTTGACATGGTTTTGTCTTGATTAATACACTCCATAACAGATAACCCATCCATTTTCGGCATAATAAGATCAAGAAGAACCACATCTGGCTGCTGGTTTTTGATAATTTGACACATCTCTTCACCATTTTTTGCCTTTCCCACCACCTTGAGCTCTTTGTCCATGTTGATAATTTCTTCCAGCAAATCCAAAATCCTCTCATTATCATCAGCAATGGCCACGTTCAAATGTTCCATAATCCCTCTCTCCTCCAAGGACCTAAACTGAAAAACACCACGCGATTATTATATCCCGACGACCATTATAGAAGCAAGAGGAATTTGTTTCGTAAATTCGACAAAGACACTTACTTAACATTTTCCAACATGTTCTCTATAAAAATTCCGTACCCTTTTGTGGAATCTTGCACAAAAACATGGGTTACTGCGCCTATTAATTTCCCTTTCTGGAGGATTGGACTTCCACTCATTCCTTGTATGATTCCACCAGTCTTTTCAAGGAGTCCGGGGTCTGTCACCTGGATCACCAGACCCTTATTCACCTCTTGTCCGGAATAGTCGATATCTGTCACTTTTATACTATATTCATGCACTTCGTTGTCGATGTAGCAACGCATTGTCGCATCCCCAATTTCTATTTCATCTTTGGATGCAGTCTCAACAGGAATCTGTTCTGTGAACAAATCATCAATTTTATCTATCCTCCCATAAATTCCTTCCTCTGTGTTCTTTTCAACCGTGCCAAGCCTATTGTACCCATTGTACACAATAATTCCTTCCATGCTTCCCGGTATGCCATTCTCCCCCTTTTTGATAGAGTGTATGCTTGTTTTATAAAGGGTTCCGTCTGCGATGGAGAGCAATGTATTTGTATCTATATCATGTATCCCATGCCCCAAAGCTCCGAACCTGCTGCTTTTAGTCAGAAATGTAACAGTTCCAAGACCCTGTATATTATCTCTCACCCAGATTCCCAATTTGTACTCATCAGGCTTACACTCCACCGGTTTGATTTTTACATCTAAAGTTTCTTCGTTTCTTCTAAGCTGAAGAATCACCGTTTCCTCATCTAATTTCTTTAAAGCATTCATCAAGTCCTTTTTATTTTCAATTGTTTTCCCATTTAATCCGGTAATATAATCACCGCATTTCACAAGATGCGCTGCCGGCTCATAAGCCGTCCCGTCTAAGCCTTCAATATGTTCTGTGTCCAGAACCATAACTCCATCGGTTTCCATATAAATTCCCACCGGCATACCTCCGACAAGAACCGTATCGCTGCTGATTGCCTCTGTGCTGACTTCCGTCTGTTTTGCCGAATCCGCAGTGGATATCCACCCAAAACATCCTACAGCAGCAGATAAAAAAACAATAAAAAAGAAAACAAGTATTTTATTATGCCAGTGTTCTCTCATGCACACACATCCTTTCTTAAAAAAAAGCAGATACCGTTCTGGTATCTGTTTTAGTATGTGTGTATATAGTTTGTTTCACACTGGTATTATATTTCACGCTTTGCCAGTTCTTTCATTTCGGCCGCACTCTCCATTATTTTGGCGGTTATCTTTGCTCCGCCCAGCAATCTTGCAAGTTCGTTGATCGATTCCTGCTCTCCCAGGCAAAATATTTCTGTTTTGGTTATATTTGATTTTGCTTCTTTTTGAATCAAGTAATGTGCATCTGCCATAGCTGCTATCTGGGGAAGGTGAGTAATGCAAATAACCTGTCTGTTTTTGCCTATCGCACGCATCTTTTCCCCGACCCTGCCGGCAGTAATTCCACTGATTCCCGTATCTATTTCATCAAAAATCAGAGTTGGTGTGTCTTCCTTATCTGCCAATACAGCCTTGACTGCGAGCATAATCCTGGAAAGTTCTCCTCCAGACGCAATATTTCCCAAAGGCTTTACCGGCTCGCCGGGATTTGTAGAAATATAAAATTCACCTTCATCTGCTCCATTTGCAGAATAATTACCAATACTACTTACCTTCATTTCAAACTGTACATCCAGGAAATTTAAATCAATTAATCCCAGCCTTATCTCTTTAACAAAGGTGTGCGCAGCCTCTTTCCGCGCTTTTGTCAGCGCTGCTGAATATTTCTTTAATTCCTTTTCACTGTCTGCATATTTTTTTTCGAGTTCTGCAGTATAATTCTCATAATCTTTCAGTTCCTTTAGTCTTTCACTTTTTGTTCTGCAATATTCTTTGATTTCATTTACATTATTTCCATATTTTGCCTTTAAATAATTTAACAGATTCAGACGATTTTCTGTCTCATAATACTCTTCCTCCGAAAACTCGAAACTTTTTGCATACTCAGAGAGTTCTCTGTTAAAGTCGTTGAGAAGGCTGTCAATCTCCACAAGCTGCTGATATAAAGCACTGCCGGCGGCGTCGCAGTCCTCTACACCCTGAAAGGCGCGGATGGCTCTGCTTAAGGCATCGCTGGCATTACCGGATGCACTCTCACTTGTAAACTGGTAAGTTTGGGCAATGCTCTCCGTAAAACGTCTGCTTTCAGTCATACGCTGGTACAGCGCCTCAAGGCTTTCATCTTCTCCATCCTGTAAATTTGCTTCTTCTATTTCGCTCACTTCAAATTCGGCAAGTGAAATTTCTTTTTTACGGCTTTCCTCGTCCATACCCGATGCTTCCAAATCACGCCGGCATTTCTGAAATTTCTTAAACGCAGTGGCAACAGATGTTTTTAACTCTGTCACCCTCTCACCAGCATACACATCCAGCAGTGCAAGATGATTTTTCTTATGCAGCAGTGTCTGGTGTTCGTGCTGTCCGTATATATCAATCAAAATACTGGCCACGTCCTTCAGGGTGGCCATATTCACAGTCTCTCCGTTAATTTTGCTGACGCTGCGGCCCTCCATCAATTTTCTTGAAAGCACAAGCATCCCGCCTTCAGGAAAAATATCCAGTTCCTCCAGCTGCTTTTCTATCACATCATCGTCTACTGAAAACATCAGCTCAACAAGGCCGAAGCCGGTTCCCTTTCTCAGCATGTCTGCACTGTATCTGCCGCCCAGGGCAAGACCTACAGAGCCCAGAACAATAGATTTCCCGGCTCCCGTCTCCCCGGTCAGGATATTGAGTCCTGACTGGAATTCCACTTCAATTTCGTCAATTAACGCTAAGTTTTTTACATGCAGATATTGTAACATATATTTTCCCTAATTCCCCTTTGCCACAATCTTCCGAATCTTATCCATGACAGCTGTGGTATCTTCTACACTGCGGATTGCGCACATAATCGTATCATCCCCCGCAATGCACCCCACTACCTCTTTCCATTTCATAGCGTCTACCGCAGCAGCAACTGCCATTGCCATGCCTGATACAGTCTTAATCACAAGAATATTTTGTGCCATATCCATAGACACATAGCCATCCTTAAGCACACGGATATACTTTTCACTCATCCCATCTTCCTTGGCTTTTAGTATCACATATTTCTGTCTGCTTCCACCGACAGATACCTTGGTAAGCTTCAAATCCCTGATGTCTCTGGACACTGTTGCCTGCGTCACTTTGAATCCGGCTCTATTTAAATATTCCGCCAGCTCTTCCTGAGTCTCAATATCATTCTGGCTGATTAATTCAATGATTTTTGCATGGCGACTGACCTTCATAATTCTACTTTCCTTTCATCTTCTTACATAATCTTCTCATAAAACTCTCATTGTAAAGCTTAATCATCTTCGTCGTTTCTTCTGCCCTCTTTATCAAAATTCTGTTCCCGGTTATCATGGAGATGGGATTTGTACCATCAAATGCGGCCACGGCATGTTCCGTTTTGCCATATCGTCCCGGACAGATTTCCACCTCAATAATGTCTTCTGCCGACAATACGATACTGTTTGTATTCAGTGCATGGGGGCAAATAGGCGTAATTACGAACATGCTGGCCGTAGGCTCCACAATGGGACCGCCTGCGGAAAGATTATATCCCGTCGTCCCCGTAGGCGTGGAAATAATCACACCGTCAGCTTGATATGAGCTGAGTAGTTCCCCATTAACATAAATGTTAAAGTGTATGACACGAAGGGATCCTTCTCTTGTGATCACAATGTCATTCATCGCTGAATGTGCAGGTATCTCCTCCACCTGGCCGCACAGCATCATGCGCTCCTCAATAGCCGGTTTAGTATGGAACAAAATATCCAGAGCTTTACGGAAATCATGTAGTTCCACCTCAGTCAGATAACCCAATGTCCCCAGATTGATACCCACCAACGGAATATTGCGTCCCTCCAACTCCCTTGCCGCACGGATGAAAGTCCCGTCACCGCCTAGAACGAGAGCGCAGTCCACCTTCTCCGGGACAGTCCCTTGTATAATATTTCCTTTCTCATCTTTCTGTGACAGAATACCCTTTTTGCCATTTTGCCTGATGTATTCTAAAATTTCATTTGTGATGCAGAAATCAGTATCTTTCAGTTTGTTTGTTATAATATAAAAATTGTCCATTGTATCCCCTTATTTCCGCGAGCAACGAGCCAAGGTCAAGCAGGCTTGACTTTGGCGACTGCCGCGAGAGTCAAATACTCCGCAGCTCGCCGCGTTGCAAATTTAATGTCCCGTAGCTTGCTGCGAGGTCTTTGACTTCGTCAGTGTCTCAAATGCTCTGTCCACCACTGCCCACAAGTCAGCTTTTATTTCAATTGTACCCACCGCTGATTTTTTTAAATGTATCAGATATTCAATGTTCCCCTCAGGCCCCTTGATTGGAGAAAAATCAATATTCTTTACTTCAAACCCGATGGAGCTGGCATACGATGCCACTTTTTCTATGACCTCATGATGGGTGCTTCTCTCCCGCACCACCCCTTTTTTTCCGACTTTTTCTCTTCCCGCCTCAAACTGCGGCTTAATCAGAGCCACAATCTCTCCATCTTCTTTCAGATAGCTGCGTATAGGCTCCAATACCTTTGTCAAAGAAATAAACGAAACATCTATCGAAGAAAAGTCCACCGGCTCTTTGATGTCATCCGGGGTCACATAACGGATATTAGTTTTCTCCATACATACTACCCGCTCATCCTGCCTCAGTTTCCAGTCAAGCTGTCCTCTGCCGACATCTATAGCAAATACTTTTACAGCTCCATTCTGCAGCATACAGTCGGTAAAGCCGCCTGTAGATGAACCAACATCCGTGCAAACCTTTCCTGCAACACTGACATCAAAATTAGCAAGTGCCTTTTCCAGCTTCAGCCCGCCACGGCTTACATAAGGCAGGGTATGCCCCCGCACCTCAATGGACACCTCCTCAGAGAAAGCAGAGCCTGCTTTGTCCTCCCGCTGTCCATCCACAAAGACATTTCCCGACATAATGATAGCTTTTGCCTTTTCCCTGGATTCTGCCAGATTTCGCTTCACCAGCAGTATATCTAATCTTTCCTTCATTTTCCTCTTTCATCCTACTCTTATTTTATATTTTCCCGCTTAAAGCAGGATATATATTCTGTAATCACTTTTTTTGTAATGCTTTCACAGTCAAGCCCTACTTCATGGCGCAGTACGTCCACACTTCCATGCTCCACATAATCATCAGAAATCCCGATATTAAGCACATGAACCCCCAAATGAGCTCTTGATACATGTGAAAGCACCTGTTCTCCATAGCCGCCGGTCAGGACATTCTCTTCTATGGTCACAAAAAGTGTATGGTCCGCGGCCATTCTTTCCAGCATTTTAGTATCCAGAGGCTTTATGAACCGGCTGTTGACCAGGCTGCAGCAATATCCGGTGTCCTTTAGTTTTCTCCGCACTTCCTCTGCAAGGGAAGCCATATGGCCTACAAATAAAATGACAATATCCTCTTCTTCATAGATAACTTCACTCTTCCCATATACAACAGGCGTACGAAAATTTTTAAGTCCCCCATAGGCCTCTCCTCTTGGATACCGTAAAGCTATAGGATATTCAAAATCCACAGCAAACCTGACCATATCCGCCATCTCCCAGCGATTCTTGGGAGACATAATCGTCATATTCGGAATTGTGGACAGAAAAGACAGGTCGAACAGTCCTTGATGTGTCTCGCCGTCACTGCCCACTAGGCCTGCACGATCCACAGCCAGAAAAACCGGCAGCTTTTGCAGACATATATCATGGATCGTCTGGTCATAGGCCCGCTGCAAAAAGGATGAATACACTGCAACCACCGGCTTCATTCCACCTGCGGCCAGCCCTGCCGCAAACGTCAGCGCATGCTCTTCTGCAATTCCCACATCGAAGAAACGTTCCGGGAAATACTTCTGAAAACGTGAAAGTCCCGTACCATCCGCCATGGCGGCTGTGATTGCAGTGACCCTTTCATCCTGCCCTGCAATGTCACAAAGCACTTTAGAGAACACATCTGAATAGCTGTCCTTCTGGCTGCTGCCCCCGTTTGACTCTCCGGTGGCTACATCAAAAGGTCCGGTTCCGTGAAAGCGGGCAGGGTTTTCCTCTGCCGGAGTATATCCCTTTCCCTTCTTCGTCAGAACATGGATAAGTACCGCGTGATTTACTCTTTTTGCCTCATGCAAAGTTCTGCATAGACTCTTCACATCATGGCCGTCTATAGGACCAAGATAAGTAATTCCCATGTCTTCAAACAACATGCCCGGTACAAGAAGCTGTTTGATGCCGCTTTTCGTTTTCTTCACCTTATTTACAATTTTTTCTCCCTGTACAGGAATCTTAAGAAGCGTGTCCTCCACACCCTTCTTCAAACCTGTATAAGCTTCTGCTGTACGCAGGCCATTGAGATATTTAGACATTCCGCCTACATTTTCGGATATAGACATATTGTTGTCATTGAGTATGATAATAAAATTACTTTTCAGACGGGATGCATTGTTCAGGGCCTCATATGCCATTCCTCCTGTCATGGCACCATCCCCTATAATGGACACAACAGAATTTGAAGCCCCAAGTATATCCCTGGCGGCTACGTATCCCAGCCCTGCAGAAATAGATGTGGAACTGTGCCCTGTATCAAAAGCATCACATTTACTTTCCTTTCGCTTTGGAAACCCGCTCATTCCTCCATATTTGCGCAAGGCATCAAAGCCTGCCCGGCGGCCTGTCAAGAGCTTATGTGTGTAGGCTTGGTGTCCCACATCCCAAATCAGCTTGTCCTCAGGCAGTGAAAATACCAGATGCAGCGCCATCGTAAGTTCTACAACCCCAAGGTTTGAAGCCAGATGTCCGCCGGTCCTGCTGATTTTTTCAATAAGGAACTGCCGGATTTCTTCCGCCAGCAGACCCAGTTCTTCCGGACTGAGCTTTTTTATATCATTTTCCCTTTGAATCTTTTCTAATATCATAAGGAATTCCTCTCTATTTGCTTCTGTTAATTAATGATTCCAACAGTTGAGGCAGATATTCCTCCTTTGGCTCCAGACTCATAAGAAGCTCCACAGCCTCATGGGAAAGCTTTTCCACCAGTGCTTTCGCCTCTGATATTCCTTTCCATGTAACATAGGTTGTCTTGTCATTTTTTTCATCACTGTGTATCGGCTTCCCCAGAATTTCCGCAGTTCCTGTGATATCCAGGATATCATCCTGAATCTGAAAAGCCAGCCCTGTCTTCCCTGCAATCTCTTCTGCAAGCTTCACCTGTTTTTCGTCTGCACCCCCGAGGATAGCTCCGATCATCATAGCCGCCTCAATCAGAGCACCTGTCTTCAGCCTGTAGATAAAATCCAGCTTTTCACCGGATACGGATTCCCCGGCGGATTTTACATCTACTACCTGTCCCCCGATCATCCCATAAATTCCAGCCTTTCTGGCCAATATTTGAAGAGCCTTCCCAATCTGACAACTTCGCTCCGGCTCCATATCAAAAGCGCCGGAAGCAGTCTCAAAAGCATAATTGAGCAGTGCATCACCAGTCAGAATTCCAATATCCTCTCCATATACAATATGAGCCGTCTTTCTCCCCCTCCGGTAATCATCGTTATCCATGGCCGGAAGGTCATCATGAACCAGTGAATAGGTGTGAATCATCTCCAGCGCTGCCATAAAAGGCTCTATCACCCGGCTTTTTCCACCGAAGAGCCGGTAGGTCTCCTGCATCAGCATGGGGCGGAGACGTTTTCCCCCGGCCATCAAGCTGTATTCCATAGCTTCCATAATTACGGCCTGGTACCCTTCCTGTTTTGGAAGGTACTTGCGCAGTATGCCCTCAATTTCTTTTGTTTTTATCTGATATATCTCCTTAAAATTCATGAGCCTCTCCATTCTCATCCAGCATCTGTACCTTTTTCTCCACGGTATCAATCGTTGTATTACACTGCTTCAACAAATTCATTCCCTTTTGATAGAGCTGAAAGGATTCCTCCAAAGATATTTCATCTCCTTCCAGTCTGGAAACTACCTGTTCCAGATTTTCAAACAGCTCTTCCAGGGAAGGTTCCTGCTCCTTTTGTATATCATTTTCCTGCTCTGTCATCTAACTTCACCTCCGCCGTATCTTTTACTTCTGCACCGATATATCCATCCGTTACATAGATTCGGATTGGAGCTCCGGGAAAAACCTGCTTTATAGACTTAATGTTTGCGTCTTTGGGCCCTTCCACATAAGAATATCCGTGATTTAACTTTGCCAAAGGCGAAAGACCCTTCATCTGCTCCACATATAGTGCAAACTGGTGTTTCTTTCCTTCCAGGCAATTATTCATCAGTATGCGCAGCCTCTGCTCTGCATCTGCAGTGCGCTGTCTTTTCTCGTTAAGCTTCTGGCCCGGGTGTGCAAGCTTAAGTTTAAGTGCTGCCTGCTCAATCCTTGTTCTCTCCTGAGAAATCCTCTGGGTTATACTGCGCCTCAACTGCAGCTCATATTCTCCCATGAGCCCTGCTGTTCCCATGTACTCATAGACCGCAAGTTCAGCGGCTGCCGACGGTGTGGGCGCACGCAGATCAGCCACATAATCTGCAATGGTTGTGTCTGTTTCATGTCCAACAGCAGAGATGACAGGAATGCGGCAGTCAAAAATGGCCCGTGCCACTGCCTCTTCGTTGAATGCCCATAAGTCTTCTATAGAGCCGCCTCCGCGTCCCACAATCATCACATCCACGCCCCTTTTCTCCAGCATTTTGATTCCACGGACAATGCTGGCCGCTGCACCCTCTCCCTGTACAAGTGCAGGATACAGAATTAGCTGCACATAGGGATTTCTTCTGGAAGCGATGTTGATAATATCACGGACTGCAGCACCTGTAGGTGCCGTCACAATGCCCACCGTCTTCACATATTTCGGAATAGGCTGCTTATACTGGGGGGCAAACATGCCCATCTCCTCCAGTTCTTTTTTGAGTGTCTCAAATTTTTCATACAGAAGTCCCGCTCCGTCCAATATAATTTCTCTGGCATAAAGCTGGTAATTGCCGCTCTTTTCATAAACACCAATGGCTCCTAAAACAATCACCTGCTGGCCCTCCTGCATACGAAAAGAAAGCCCTGACCGTGAACCCGCGAACATTACACAGGCTATCGTGCCGGACTCGTCCTTTAACGAAAAATAGATATGTCCTGAAGTATGATATTTACAATTGGAGACCTCACCTTTTACATAAATTCTATTCAGCATGAAGTCCTGTGTAAACATGTTTTTAATATATGCATTGACCTGCTTTACCGTATAGACGTTACGCATAGCTGCCTCCTAGTCCGCAAGTTTCGCAAGAACCCCATTGACGAAGGAGGGACCTTCGTCCCCGCTGAAACGTTTTGCCAGCTCCACAGCTTCATTGATTGCCACGCCTGTCGGAATGTCCTCATCCCACTTCATCTCGTAGGTGGCAAGGCGCAAAATTGTTAAATCCACTTTGTTCATCCTTGTGGTCTTCCAGCCTGTGGTTTTCTTGTTCAAAATCCCGTCAATCTCAGTTACTTTTCCTATGACTGCCTGCAGTTTGTTTTTTATCTGCTCCTTTTCTGCCTTTCCGGCACTCTCAAGATAATCTAAGTAAAGGCTTATATGTTCCGGCATATCCTCCATATCAATAAACTCTATCTGAAAAAGCATTTTAAAAACATGCTCCCGAAACTCTCTTCTTACCATGTACTGGCTCCTTTCCATTAACATCCCAAATTAACAAGCAAAAGGGATGTCTTACGACACCCCCTATTATACTACACCTCTGCTGTCCTTTGCAATGAAAAGGTTATTCCTGGTTTTCCATTTCTACACCGGCCACCTTGATGTTGACATCGGCTACCTCCAAACCGGTCATGTTCTCCACTGCACTCTTCACCTTTTCCTGCACCTTGGAAGAAATCTCCATGATGCTGTAATTATACTTCAGGTTCAGTGCCAGAGAAACTGTCACAACACCTTCAAGCACGTCCACCTTCACGCCTTTCGACAGGTTCTTCATACCCAGCTTTCCAATCAGCTCATTGGTAATATTGCCTGCCATGGATGCCACTCCCTCCACCTCAGTGGCGGCAAGAGCAGCAATAATTGCAACCACTTCATCTGCAATCTTGACCTCTCCCAAGCTGGAATCATTCTGTATAGAATAAATATTTCTTTCGTCCTTTGCCATCGTAAAAACCTCCTGCTTAATAGCGCTGATGTTTTCTTTTTTATTTTACATTATAACAAATATCCTTCCATTTGAAAAGAAGAATATCAGGATCGTCCGAATTCAGAAAGTTTTAATTCCTTATTTCTGTCCAGAGTCATACGTATACTCCATTCATGCACAAATAACAACAGGGGCCTGCCCTTTAAGTCTTTAATTTTCCTCATGTCCGAAGTCCCCACCAGTTTGTCCATGTTGATTCCTTCATTCTCAATCCAGCGGATATGCTCATAAGGAAGGTTCTCCAATCTGATTTCTACATTATATTCATTTAACAGGCGGTATTTCAATACATCAAACTGCAGTACACCGACCACGCCTACAATAATTTCTTCCATTCCAGTATTCAATTCCCGGAATATCTGAATTGCGCCCTCCTGAGCTATCTGATTGATGCCCTTTACGAACTGCTTGCGCTTCATCGTATCCACCTGACGTACTCTGGCAAAATGCTCAGGAGCGAACGTAGGGATTCCCTCGTAGGTAAACCTGTCTTTTGAGGCGGTCAGTGTATCACCGATAGAAAAAATTCCCGGATCAAACACACCGATAATATCTCCGCCGTAAGCCTTGTCAACAATTTTTCTTTCGCTGGCCAGCATCTGTTGCGGGCGCGAAAGACGTACCTCCTTTCTGCCCTGCATGTGATAGACCGGCATACCGGCATCAAACTCACCGGAACAGATCCTCATGAATGCAATTCTGTCCCTGTGCGCCTTATTCATATTCGCCTGAATCTTAAATACAAAGGCGGAAAAATCAGGTTCTGTCATAGGATCTATCTCTCCTAAGTCAGACATCCTTGGAAGCGGAGAACTGGTCATTGCCAGAAAGTGCTTCAGAAAGGTCTCAACGCCAAAGTTCGTGAGAGCGGAGCCAAAGAAAACCGGTGACAGTTTTCCTTTGTTGACCAGTTCCTGCTCAAACTCTGCTGCAGCACCGTCCAGGAGCTCTATATCCTCCCCCAGGGTAACCTTTGCCTCAGTCCCAAGTATCCAGTCCAGTTCTGGATTATTGACATCGATCTTCTTTACCTCTCCCATTGCAGTTCCTTTATGTGTATCTGAAAACAGCTCCACTTCCTTCTTCTGTCTGTCATACACGCCTTTGAATCCTTTGCCTGAACCTATGGGCCAATTCACCGGGCATGTCGCAATACCCAGTTCTTTCTCGATATCATCCAGCAAGTCAAAGGTATCTCTTGCTTCTCTGTCCATTTTATTAATAAAGGTAAAAATCGGAATATGCCTCATGACACATACCTTGAACAGCTTGCGGGTCTGTGCTTCCACACCCTTGGAAGCATCAATAACCATTACCGCAGAGTCGGCCGCCATAAGTGTCCGGTAAGTATCCTCTGAAAAGTCCTGATGCCCCGGCGTATCCAGAATATTGATGCAGTATCCGCCGTAACGGAACTGTAACACGGAAGAAGTAACAGAAATTCCTCTTTCTTTTTCAATATCCATCCAGTCCGAAACCGCATGTTTTGCCGTCGCCTTTCCCTTTACGGAGCCAGCCTGGTTGATTGCACCCCCGTAAAGCAGAAATTTCTCAGTAAGCGTAGTCTTGCCCGCATCCGGGTGAGAAATAATGGCAAATGTTCTTCTCTTTTTTATTTCCTTTGTAATTTCTGACATATTTTTAATCTCCAGTTCAAACATCCTATTAACTTATCTAGTTTATCACAAGTTGTTATCGGCCGCAATTATTTTTTTATTCCCCACTGTCTGCAGTACCCTCGTGTATTGGTGTGATAACAATGTTTTCCGGGGCTATATCAGTCTTCCGTGTTACGATATCTTCTATCTGTGCACGGTTGGCATCTGTCAGTTCGGCGCTGTTTACAACAATGTCTGCAGAGTCGGCTGTAAGGCTTACTACACTTTCTGAAAAGCCTTTAGATGCCATCAGAGTTTCGATTGTCACTTCCTGCTCGGACAATTGCGTCATCTGAACCATCTGGGCAATGGCATCCTGTTTTTCTTCATCGCTGATATTTGTGTTGTCAATGATGGCCTGCAGCGTTTCTTTGTTCTGAGCGCGAACCTGTTCCCGGGACACTTTAGCCTGTGCCACAGTCGCATCTGTTCCGCCACTTGTCAATACCGCTTCCCCTGGTGTCCCATCCACTTCAGAGTCATTGCTTGCTATGTCATCGGAACCTGTCTCCATATCTTCCTCCGAGATGTCCAGCAACTCCTTGTTTGCCAAATCTGCATTTGCCTCTGCCGACCCCTTATCTGACTGTCCGAACAGCCGGCCTGAGTAATTCAGGTACCCGGCAATGGCAATCATAATTGCCAGCGTGGTAATAATGATTTGATTTTTCTTAAATAAACGCTTCACTTGGAATCCTCCTTTTATGTATCAGTCCTTTTCATTATTTTTATTTTATGCGCCTCTACGCCGAATAATGCCTGTATTGCCTCTGTAATATTTTCCACAACAACCGCGTTGTCCCCTCCCTGAGCAATCACAATAACTCCTTCAATTTCCGGGGTAAGTTTCTTGCTCACATAAGGCGATTGGGAGCCATCAGAAGACTGCTCATAGATACTGGTCTTACCTGACGTATTATCTTTGACAGAACGGGTTCCCCCTGAACTGTCCTCCTCATTAGTCGTCTGGCTGCTGTTTTGCTGATCCTTTTCCACAATATCCTGACCGGAAGACTTCAGTGTAATCATCACCTCTGTCTTTCCGACTCCCTGCACATGTTCCAGAGTCTTGGAAACGCGCCGTTCCAGATACTGCTCATATTCCTCCGAAGAGTTAGACTGCAAAACCGGCCTTTCCCCGGCATTCCCCGTACTTTCTGCATCATCCGTTGTTTTCTTGTCTGGAACGGGTATGACTATCACCACCAGCAGGATGCCCACGAGCAAAATAATCAAAAGCTGGGTCTTCCCGGGAAGCTTCCCCTTTTCTTTTAACTGATTCAGCATTTCCTTCCATTTATTCTCCAACCTGAATGCCCTCCACTTTTATCTCATTAGGGATGCTCTTTGTATCGTCCTCTTCCTCTGTATGATTTTGATATTCATCGGGGAGAAAGTCCATGATATCCAGATTCTCAAAATATTTCTGCTGTTCTTCAATCTCTTTTTTTGACAGTTCGTATTCTTTGCTGTGGTACAGCTCGTAAAACTGATTTTCCATCCCCACAAGCTTTAGGATCGGTGTCAGCATCAGCAGTATCATGACCATCCCGGAGAAAAACTGCACATATTTTTTGTACCCGGTTCCGGGGATTACCTGGAGTACTGCTGTAACGATCACAAGGAAAAATGCCAGGTTTTTAATCCATTCATATAAATAATTAAGCATTCTCACATCCCCCTCATACAAATGATGTTGGGGTCAAAAAGTGTTTTGCCCCCATGATACCTTGCTGTTTAAGATGTTGTGGCTGTTATCACGGCAATAGTCAGCAAAAATAATATTCCTGTTGAAAGTATCACTTTTACAAGAAGCTCATAGCCTTCGCTGACACTGCTGATACAGTTTGTGATTCGTTTATCTGAAACAGGCTGAACCAAAGCAGCAGCCAGCTTATACATCAGCATCATAAAAACGTTCTGTAAAACAGGTACAGCGCAGATAGAAATTATAATAATTGCTCCTGCCATTCCAACGCCATTTTTTATCAATATAGCCGTACCCAATACTACATCGGTAACCCCGCCGATTGCATTTCCAATTCCCGGTATGGCCTGTGCTGTTTTTGTCAGGGCACTGCGTTTCAGTGTATCAATGGCTGGTGCAAGCATTCCCTGAATGACATTAATTCCAATCACTACAGAAATCAATGTTTTAAGAATCCATGAAACCAGTTTTTTTAAGAGTTCGGCAAACTGAGACAGATACTCTTCACCTGCGAGGTAATTTATCACCTGTACCATAATGTAAATATTAATAATCGGAAGGAGGAAACGTAAAATCAAAGCCTCCGCCACGTAAATCAAAAACAGTACAATATTGTAAAAGATCAGCGAACTGCTGCTTCCCGAAGCAATTGCCACTGCAAGAAAATAGCTGGGACACAGAACCCTCATAAAGTCCAGCAGCACATCCAGCTGGCCTTCAATTCCTTCCATTGCAATCCGAAATACATTCAGGCACATTGTAATCAGAAGAATATATAAAACATAAAAACTGATTTCCGATACCTGTTTGTTCTGGAACGCATTGGAGAAGTTCGTAAAAACAGCCGCAATAATAGCAATCAGAAGTATATAGACCAGATTTTGCCTGTTCTGTCTAAATTCATAGGAAAACTGGTCAGCCACAAATTCCAGGATTTGCTTTCCGGCACCCGCCCCCTCTCCTTGTATCAAGGATGACACTAATTCTTGAAAGGTAATTTTTTTCTCTGGAAACAGCTTTTGTAGGCTGTCATCTATTTCCGTGAAATCAAATTCTGAAAACAGTTTATTTTCAGTCTCGTTTTCAAGTGCGCCATAATCTATATCCTCTTCATTCTCGGCCCCGCATACAGTCAGGCAGCAGCCTCGCCCATTTCCCAAAAATATTACTGCAAATATCAGAAGAAATAGTATGACATGTCCAAATGTTTTTCCTTGTTCTCTCTTCATGACAAAAACTCCTGGATTGTTTCCAAAAGGGCGAGCAGCACAGGCAGTCCAAGTGCCAGTATAGTGAGCTTACTGAAAATTTCAATTTGCACGGCTATTGTCTGGTATCCCGCGTCTTTACAGACACTTGAGGAAAACTCGGCAATATAAGTAATCCCAATCATTTTCAGCATAGTTGCAATATAGCTGGCATCAATTTTAATATATTGCCTCACCTGGGACACTGCCTTCACAAACATCCCAAGCCTGTCTACAATACATGCAAAAATAAAAATACTGATAGCCACACTTATATAAATCCCATATTCTGACTTCCCGCCTTTAAACTGTATGGACAGAAGGGCACCGATTACACCTATAATACCTATCTGAATTATGCTCATAGAATACCTCCTTTCCCATATGCCGTATTTTTGTCATTACAAATACTGACCAAAACCCTCGAAATCTTTACAGAGCGAATAATTGTTTGATAGATGTGAATAGGTCATATATGTAAGGAAGTATCCATGACAGTACAAGTATCAGCCCTGCAAGGCTCGTAAGAAATGCCTGTTCATCCCGCCCACTGTGTTTGAGAACCTGGCTTAAGATAGAAACCAGTATCCCCACCGCCGCAATTTTAAATATCAAATTTATGGTCATGGAACCCTCCTGTCTTTATATTGATGTAGGGGTCAAAAGGTATTTTGCCCCCTGATACCTACGGATTGCTCCGCACTTTGTGTTCCCGCAATCCTAAAAGCATTCGAAATCCGCCCTACTTGGGCTACTTTCTCATGTTTTGCGGGTCCCAAAGTCATGCTTTTTCATGCAAGCATGAAACGCATGACCTTTTGACCCTGGTATCTTTATATTAATATGACAACCAAAAAAACCCCGCCCATCACGCCGAGGCAGCTGCCAATTCTTTTCTTTGACGACATGCCTTCTCTCACTTTTTCAATTTCCAGCTCAAGTCTATTGATGTAAAGCTGCATGGTCCTGCTGGAAGTCTTGCCGTCCAGCTGTCCCAGAAATGTCCCCAGTTCTTTCAGTTGAATAGAATGTGCACTTTTTAGATGAAGTTCACTTAAGTTTTTATCTACAGCCCGAATCCATATTTTTGCGAATTCATCCTCTTCCCTATTTTCTATCTGCCACTCCATACTTTTAAGCCAGGTTCTGTAAGGATTCTTTACTCTCACTGCAACCCTTCCGAATATTTCTCCCAGAGGTACATTGGAATATTCCATCTCGCCTTTCAGCATATATACAATATGACGAATGTACAAAAGCTTCTCCAGATATCGCTGCAATTCCACCCCATATACCATCCCTGCGCCCGTCGTTGCTGTAATAATCAGCAAGCTGCCTATAAATCTCTGCATAGCAGACTCCCCCGTTCATCATAGACTTCCCGTATCTCTCCGGGTTTTTTTTCGTTTCCCAGTATAATATAGCGCTCAAACCTGCGTTCTTTAATCAGTTTCCCAAGCACAGGCTTGTCTTTCGCTTCATCCATAGACATTCCATGTACGCTGGCAATCATCTTGCAGCCGCATTGCATGGCATATTCAATAGCATGTATATCCTCAGGAGCACCAATTTCGTCTACTGCGATAACCTGTGGTGCCATAGAGCGTATCAGCATAATCATCCCCTCCGCTTTTGGACATCCATCCAGTATATCCGTGCGCATCCCCAGCTGATTTTGGGCAATTCCAAGGTAACAGCCGCCAATCTCCGAACGTTCATCTACTACACCCACCGTGCAGCCCTTAATATATGTGTTTCCGTCCGATATCTGCCGTATCAGATCCCGGATTAATGTTGTCTTCCCACAGCGGGGTGGTGAAATCACCAATGTATGGCATATCTGACGGTTTTTTGTAAGAAAAGGCAGCACCTTGTCTGCGCATCCCAAAACCTCGTGGGCCATTCTTATGTTCACGGATGAAATATACTGCAAATTCTTCACCTTGTCGCCTTCCAGTATTGCTTTTCCCATCACTCCCACACGATGTCCTCCTTCAATTGTGATAAACCCCTGCCTCATTTCCTGCTCATAGGCGTAAAGAGAGTAATGACTGACGTATTCCATCGTTTCCCTTATTTCATCCTTGGTTACCAGATGCGCCTGTGCCTGTCCTGACGGCAGCAGCCATTCCTCATTGTCATAAATTATGCCAAGAGGCTTCCCAACCCTCATCCGAACCTCCTGCAGCTTTTTAAAATCCAGTCTCTGGGCTTCCACAACAGTCCGGATGGATTTCGCGAGCACCTGAAGCACCTGATGTTCTCTATTTTCTCCACTCATCTTGTCCACCTCTTTAAACAATATATGAACACATTCCGGAAATATGCCTGAACTTACCGAAACACGCTTTGCAAATTTTACTCGTCACTCACGTAAAAAAGAAGCGCATGGATAAGGCTGATTTATAATCAATCCTTATTCATACGCTTCTTTCTTTATTCCCGCGAGCAACGAGCCAAGCGGAAATGCTTGCATTTCCATTTGGCGACTGCCGCGAGGGTCAAATACCCCGCAGCTTGCTGCGCTGCAAGTTTGATGCCCCGTCAGCTTGCTGCGGGGTATTTGACTCTTATAAAGGCATCAAGCCAAACTCTGGCTTCCCACTTTTTATTCTGCTACATCTCTCATGCTAAAGCTGAATCTTCCCATCTTGTCCTTACCCATGCATACAACCTTAACAATATCCCCCAGTTTGAGTACATCTTCCACCTTGTTCACTCTTTCCTTGGAAATTTTGGAAATGTGGACCATTCCTTCCTTCCCGGGAGCAAATTCCAAAAATGCACCAAACTCCTTAATGCTGATTACTTTCCCCTCAAATATCTGTCCGGCTTCAAAGTCTGTCGTGATAATAGCAATCATCTTCGCTGCTTTATCCATATCTTCTTTATCTGTGCCACAGATGGATACAGCTCCATCATCAGTGATATCAATTTTCACTCCGGTCTGCTCAATAATCGTATTGATAGTCTTTCCTCGCTGTCCCACCACATCGCCAATCTTTTGCGGGTCAATCTGCATCTGAATAATCTTCGGTGCATAGGTTCCCACCTGTGTCCTGGGTTCTGCAATTGTCTTGTTCATAACTTCATCCAAAATATAAGTTCTGGCCTTCTTGGTAGCTGCGATGGCTTCTTCGATAATCTGTCTTGTAAGCCCGTGAATCTTAATGTCCATCTGAATCGCCGTGATACCCTTGTGAGTACCAGCTACCTTAAAGTCCATATCTCCAAAAAAATCTTCCAGACCCTGAATATCCGTCAATACCAGATAATCCTCATCTGTGTCTCCTGTCACCAGGCCTGCAGAGATACCTGCCACTGCTGCTTTAATTGGTACGCCTGCAGCCATCAGGGACATACTGGACGCACAGATACTTGCCTGTGAAGTTGAGCCATTAGACTCAAAGGTCTCGGACACAGTACGGATTGCGTAAGGAAATTCGGATTCATCCGGCAATACGGGAATCAATGCTCTTTCTGCCAGTGCTCCATGTCCGATTTCACGCCGTCCCGGCCCTCTGGACGGTCTCGTCTCGCCTACAGAGTAGGACGGGAAATTATAGTGGTGCATATATCTTTTTGATGTCTCTGCCTCATCTAGTCCATCAATTCTCTGAGCCTCAGACAGAGGTGCCAGTGTAGTGACCGTACAAATCTGAGTCTGGCCTCTTGTAAACATAGCAGAGCCATGTACTCTCGGAATCAGGTCAATTTCTGCAGCCAGCGGGCGGATCTGATCAATGAGACGTCCGTCGGGGCGCTTGTGGTCTTTCAAAATCATCTTTCTGACGGTCTTTTTCTGATACTGGTATACCGCTTCATCCAGCACGTTCAGCCATTCGTCATTTTCAGCAAATGCTTCTTCTAATTTGTTTTTAATCACACGGATGTTTTCTTCCCGTGTCTGCTTATCATCTGTGAATACAGCCTCTTCCATGGCAGCAGGCGGTACAACCTCCTGAATCGCCGCAAACAGTTCTTCCGGAACCGCACAGCTCTCATAAGAATGTTTTGGCTTTCCGTACTCTGCAACGATAGTATCAATGAAAGCAATTACTTTCTGGTTTACGTCATGTGCCGCAAAGATAGCATCTATCATCTGAGCCTCCGGTACTTCATTGGCCCCGGCCTCAATCATGATTACTTTTTCTTTTGTAGAAGCAACCGTAAGTGCAAGATCAGAAGCTTCTTTCTGTGAGGCAGTAGGATTAAACACAAACTCTCCGTCCACCAGACCCATCTGCGTTGTAGAAATCGGTCCGTCAAAAGGAATATCTGAAATGCATGTGGCAATTGCCGCTCCCAGCATAGCAGTCAGCTCAGGGCTGCAGTCCTGGTCCACAGACATCACCAGGTTCTCCAGTGTCACATCATTTCTGTAATCCTTGGGGAATAGAGGTCTCATAGGTCTGTCAATTACACGGCAGGTGAGGACTGCATTCTCAGATGCCTTGCCTTCTCTCTTATTAAAACCTCCTGGAATCTTTCCTACCGCATATTGTCTTTCATTATACTCCACACTCAAAGGGAAAAAATCGATTCCCTCTCTTGGCTTTTCGGATGCCGTCGCCGTACTAAGTACGGTTGTGTCGCCGTAATGCATCAACACGGCACCATTCGCCTGTTTTCCGACTCTGTCCACATCTACGCGCAGGGTTCTGCCGGCCAGTTCCATTTCAAATTTTTTAAACATATTTGTCTCCTTTAAAATACATTATTTTGGACAGCGAACTCCGAAACTACTGAAAAATATATTAGTATCCGCTAATATCCTTTTCAGTGGTCTCGGCTCTTTCTCATCTGTCCTTAACCTTAAATAGCACAGCAAAGGTTCCGATGCTGATGACACGCAAACGGAACCTTGATGGATTTGAAATTATTTTCTTAATCCGAGTTTTTCAATCAAAGTACGGTATCTTTCGATATCCTTATTTTTGAGATATGCAAGCATATTACGTCTCTGTCCTACCATCTTCAGAAGACCTCTTCTTGAATGATGATCCTTCGGATTTGCTTTGAAGTGCTCTGTCAGCTCGTTGATTCTTGCTGTAAGAATTGCAATCTGTACCTCCGGAGAACCTGTGTCTCCCTCACTTCTTCCATACTCTGTAATGATTGCCTGTTTCTTTTCCTTTGCGATCATGTCTTGTTTCCTCCTTTTATTATTTTACAAACTGCCTGATATTAAGTAATGGCCGGAGTAATCCGATTACCGAATATCGGCTGAATCCATACCCAAAGAGTATAGCATAAGACGATATAGATGTAAAGAAAATTCTGTAACAGTTCAGCCATGCGAATTTTCGTCAGCATAAGCAGGAGAAAGCTTGCTTTCGTATGCATATGCTGACGAAAATTCATATGGTGCTCTGCCACAGCGAGATGAAGCGCAGCGGAATCGAGCTGATGGCTGAACTGTTACAAAGTTCAGCAGCTCCTTTTAAAAGAATGGAAAATCGAATTTACTTTTGCACAGCAAGATGTTAAACTAATTTTGTATATTTTATTCCCGCGAGCAACGAGCCAAGCGGAAATGCTTGCATTTTCATTTGGCGACTGCCGCGAGGGTCAAATACCCCGCAGCTTGCTGCGCTGTAAGTTTGATGCCCCGTCAGCTTGCTGCGGGATCTTTGACTTTGAATTAGCGACAGGAAAGGATTTCATTTATGTTAACAAAAAAGATCGGCTTCATTGGCCTGGGACTGGTTGGCGGTTCTATTGCAAAGGCAATACGCCAGTATTACCCGGACTATGAAGTTCTTGCATTTGATAAAAATAAGGAAACTCTGGCTCTGGCAGTTCAGGAGGGAACAATCCGTACATTCTGTTCTTCTATTGACAAGAATTTCGAAGGGTGCAGTTATATTTTTCTCTGTGCTCCTATTACATATAACACAGCTTATCTCAGACAGCTCAAGGATTTCATTAACACGGATTGTATTCTGACAGATGTGGGAAGTGTCAAGACATCAATTCACAAGGAGATTACCCGCCTTGGTCTGGAAGAGAACTTTATCGGCGGACATCCTATGGCCGGCTCTGAAAAAAGCGGATACAGTAATTCAAAATCAATTTTAATTGAAAATGCATATTACATCCTTACACCTTCCGCAAAAGTCTCTTCTAAAAAAGTTGACGAATACCGGACTTTCGTTGAATCACTGAAAGCCCTTCCTATCATATTAGATTACAAAGAGCATGATTATATCACTGGAACCATAAGCCACCTGCCTCATATCATTGCCTCCAGCCTGGTAAATTTTGTGCATGAGACAGACACAGAAGAGGAACTGATGAAAAATCTGGCTGCAGGCGGCTTTAAGGATATTACGAGAATTGCCTCATCCTCTCCAATCATGTGGCAGCAGATTTGTCTGAAAAACAAGGAAAATATCTCCAATATTCTCAGAGAATATATTGAAACATTAAAAAGAGCTTTAGCGTCCATAGATAAGAGTTCTGAGGAGGAGCTGTTTACATTTTTTGAGACCTCAAAAGATTACCGGGATTCTATGCCTAACAGTTCTGCCGGGCCAATCAAAAAGAGCTTTGCTCTTTACTGCGATATTATTGATGAGACGGGAGGAATTGCCACCATTGCCACTATTCTGGCAAGTAATAATATCAGTATCAAGAATATCGGCATTGTACATAACCGGGAGTTTGAGGAAGGAGTACTGCGCATTGAATTTTACGATGAACTTTCCTCGGGCAAGGCAGCTGAGCTGCTGCAGAAATACAGATATATCGTTTATAAAGTGTAGGTAACTATTCAGGAGGGCAGAAATATGGAGTTAACCAACATTACAGGATTAAAAGGCCAAATCACAGTACCCGGAGATAAATCCATTTCCCACCGCAGCATTATTCTTGGCTCTATAGCCAAAGGAACTACCGAGGCCCATAATTTTCTAGAAGGAGCCGATTGCCTGGCTACTATAGATTGTTTCCGCAAGCTTGGAGTTGAGATTGAGCAAAAACAGGACACCGTTATCGTCCACGGAAAGGGGCTCTATGGATTAACACCCCCTTCAGACATACTAAATGTGGAGAACAGCGGTACTACTACAAGATTGATTTCCGGCATTCTCTGCGGGCAGGAGTTCGACTCTAAAATTTCGGGGGATGAATCCTTGAATTTACGTCCTATGAAACGGATCATGGAACCCTTGACGCAGATGGGCGCAAATATTTCCAGCATCCTGCGCAATGACTGCGCACCCCTTTACATCACAAAAGGAAATCTTCACGGTATCCATTATACGTCACCGGTTCCTTCGGCTCAGGTGAAATCCTGCATCTTGCTGGCCGGGCTCTACGCTGAGGGGGAAACCTCCGTGACCGAATCGACGCTATCCAGAAACCATACAGAGCTCATGCTTCAGAATTTCGGTGCTGACCTGACTTCCTCACACGAGCTTCTGGATATTCGTACAACTGCCTCTATCCGTCCGGGAAGTGAACTATACGCTCAAAAAATTATGGTGCCCGGAGATATTTCTTCTGCCGCCTATTTCATTGCCGCCGGCCTTATTGTGCCGGACTCCGAAATATTAATTAAGAATGTGGGAATCAACCCCACACGTGCCGGAATGCTGAAAGTATGCGAGGACATGGGAGGTGATGTTACACTCCTGAATGAGCATACCAGCAGCGGTGAAAAAGCCGCCGATATACTTGTCCGCACCAGTCAGCTGCACGGTATCACTATAGAAGGAAGCATTATCCCTGCATTAATAGATGAAATCCCCGTTATTGCCGTTATGGCAGCCATGGCAGAAGGTACCACCATTATACGTGATGCGGGAGAATTGAGAGTGAAGGAAACAGACAGGATAGAAACGATTACCGATAATCTGAGAGCAATGGGTTGTCCTGCAGATCCTACTTTTGACGGTATGGTAATAGAGGGCGGAAGGCCTCTCCACGGGGCAACCGTCCATACCCTCTTCGATCACCGGATTGCCATGGCTTTCAGCGTTGCCGCACTGGCGGCGGAAGGAACGACCCATATTCTCAACAGTGAATGTGTAGATGTGTCTTATCCTTCCTTTTATGATACTTTTGAACTGCTATTATAGAGAAACAGAACGCGATTCATTTAAAGCAGCGAGCATTTCCTTAACAGTTTTTCCGTTTCCGGGATGATGCTTATACGGTGCTATTTCCACAAGCGGCCGCAGCACAAAATCCCGGTTCTGCATATCTGCATGGGGGATACACAACGTATCTGACCCCAATATTAGATCATCATAAAAAAGGATGTCCAGATCAAGAGTCCTCGGCCCCCAGTGGATGGTTCTCTCCCTCCTGGCATCCTGTTCGATTTTGTGTAACATATCCAGCAACTCTTCTGGAGATAAAAGTGTGTCAAGCTCCAGGCATCCATTCAGAAAATCGTCCTGCTCCGTCATTCCATAGGGAGGGGTAATCAGCCAGGAGGAGGTCTTTGTCACCTGACATCCCCGAACCTCGTCCAAGGCTTTTACGGCATCATCCAAATATTTCTGTTTATCTCCCATATTAGAACCAAGTGCAATATATGCAGTGTGCCATTGCCTTTCAATCTTTACAGAGACATATTTCACAGGCAGGCCTACCGGTGCCCACGGTTTTTTTAACTCCAGCTCTACTTTCTTCAGATGCTTCGTCTGGAGAAGAAGCTCTTCCGCCAGACTTTCCGCCGCACGTTCAATAAGTTTATATGTATGCCTTTTCATATAATCATTTACAAACTGACTGACCTCACCATAATGAATGGATGCTGTCAAGTCATCCGTCTGACCGGCAAGTCTTGTATTTGTATATAAAATGATAGATACAAGAAATTTCTGCCCAAGAACATTTTCTTCCGGGTATACCCCGTGATTTGCAAATACTTCTAAATCTTCTATTTTAATCTGATCCATCTTACACCTCATGTTTCCGCATAATTGCTTCTGTCATCTGTATAGCACGTTTGTTTCGTTTCACATCATGCACACGCACAAAGGCACATCCGCTTAATATGCCCAGAACAGTTGTCACCAGAGTGCCTTCCTCTCTCTGGTTTACAGGTAAATCTAAAGTTAATCCAATCACACCTTTTCTTGACGTGCCGAGGAGAAGCGGATATCCCAACTCTTTTAGATGGTTCAGCTTTTTTATAATTTCCAGGTTCATTTCATAAGTCTTTCCAAACCCTACACCCGGATCCAAAATAATCTTGTCCTTTTTAATCCCCGCACTTCCGGCAATATCCGCGCTTACCTGTAAATCCTCAAGCACATTCTGTAAAAAGTTCTTATATTCTGCTTTTTCCCTGTTATGCATCAAGCAGCACGCCGTCTGTCCTTTTGCAATCACATCTGCCATTTTATCATCATATTTCAAACCCCAGATATCATTTATCAAATCTGCCCCGGCTAAAACAGCGGCTTGTGCGACTTTGCTTTTGTAAGTGTCAACAGAGATGGGTATATCAAACTCCTTTTTCAATCCTTCCAGCACAGGCATAATCCGCTCAATTTCCTCTTCATCTGTAACTTTTATATGTCCCGGACGGGTAGATTCTCCGCCTATATCCAAAATATCCGCACCTTCCTGAATCATCTCTTCTGCATGTTTAAGCGCCCCCTCTATATGGTTATATTTTCCGCCATCAGAGAAGGAATCCGGTGTTACATTTAAAATCCCCATAATATAAATATGCTTTTCTGTATCAAACTCTTTTTTTCCTATTCTCATATTCTTCTCACCACTCGATTTCCATGTTCTTCCTCTCACCGCTCCAATTACATTCTGCCTCTGCCGGACACGAGTAGCAGGGTCTGGATAGCTTGTAAAACTTTCTATTTTATCATCTGAAAAAACAAGTTTATAAGTTCCGGATTGTTTGAAAATCCACCCCTTTTCACAACAGTGACAGTCTGACTGCCCGGCTTTTTGATTCCCCGCATTGTCATGCACATATGCTCTGCTTCAAGCATTACACACACACCCTTTGGATTTAGGCTTTCCATCAGAGCATCGGCAATCTGTGCAGTCAGCTGCTCCTGAAGCTGCAGCCGCCGTGCAAACATCTCCACAGTTCTTGCAAGCTTGCTTAATCCCACAACCTTTCCGTCGGGAATATATGCAATGTGAGCCTTCCCGTAAAACGGAAGAAGGTGATGTTCACAAATGGAATAAAAGGTAATATTCTTCTCTACAACCATTTCATTATTATCCACATGAAAAGTTTTTTTCAAGTGCTCTTCGGCGCTTTCTTCCATTCCGCCATATATTTCTTCATACATCCGTGCAATACGCTCCGGTGTGTCTTTAAGGCCTTCCCGTCCTGAGTCTTCTCCTATCCCCTCCAGAAGCAGACGGACTGCCTGTTTTACTTTTCCCTGATCTATCATTTTTGCTCTCCCCTCTTTTTAACCAGCTCCATCACCAGTCCCAAATAGGACAAAGAGCCAAATGTCAGTATCACATCCTCTTTGGCCGCTGCCAGAAATGCATCCTTTACGGCCTCGGAAATAGCTGTCTCCGCCTTTACATCGGGGCAATATAGACTCAGCGCCCCCGCCAGTTCTGCTGCTTTCAGTGTCCGGTCTGTATCTGGCAGATCTACTGTAAAAATCTTAGAGGCCATAGGTCCCATAATATGTGCTATTTTTTGATATTCCTTATCCTGGAAGACCCCCATAATAAAGATAAGCCTTTTCCCGGGAAAATAAGTTTCAACAGATTCCCGCAGGCGTAAAGCGGCCTCCTCATTATGGGCCCCGTCTACAATAAATATCGGGTTGGTACTGATACAGGTAAATCTTCCCGGCCACACTGTTTTTTCGAAACCTTTTCTGAGCGATTCTTCTGGTATACGATATCCGGCATCCTGTAGCGCGTCTATAAGTTCCAATACAGTTACCCCATTCATAATCTGGTATCTGCCTGCCATGGAAATATGAATATCTGCCCGGTTCTTATAGGTAAAATGCTGCCCACTCCAGCTTTCTTCCAAAATTTCCACCTTGCCTGCATCCGCCTTATATATCCTGCACCCAAGCTCACCTGCACACTGTTCAAAAACCTCCATCACTTCCGGCTTTTGCCCGGCTGTCACAACCACACAGCCTGGCTTCATAATTCCGGCCTTATTCCCTGCTATCTCCTTCAGACTTTCTCCCAACAATTCCATGTGGTCACGACTGACAGATGAAAATACGGCGGCTATTGTGTTTTTTACAACGTTAGTCGCATCCAGTGTCCCCCCCAGACCGGTTTCCAGCACTACGAAATCACATTGCATTCTCTTGAAATACAAAAAAGCCACTGCCGTTTCAGCCTCAAAAACAGTGGGACTTGCCTCACCATGAGCCTCCATACGTACAATAGCTTTCTGAACTTCTCTCACTAATTCTGCGAAATCATCTTCCGGTATCCATTTCCCGTCTACCTGAATCCGCTCCAGATAGGAAACTACTGTTGGTGATACATATCGTCCTGTTTGGTACCCTGCCTCACTTAAAATTGTTGAAGTGTATGCAAGCACAGATCCCTTGCCATTAGTCCCTGCGATATGTATGAACTTTAAGTCATCCTGAGGATTATCAAGTTCATTCAACAAACCTCGAATCGTATCCAAGCCAAGTACACTTCCGTATTTCGACACTTCGTCCAAATATACCCTTGCTTCTTTATAGGTCACGTTTCCTGTTTCCTTTCGTATAATATTATGATGATACCAGGGTCAAAAGGCCATGCTTTTCCATGCAAGCATGAAACGCATGGCCTTTTGACCCTGGTATCATCATATCACCAAATAATATTTATCACAAGTGAATGAAAGAAAAACACTGTTACTTTTTCGTTATACTTCTGCTTTATTATGATGCAGCAGCTTATGCTCTTTCCCTTTCAGAATCCCATCATAAACTGTCATTACAATCGGATTCTGATTGGAAAGTTTTATCTGGGACATATGATCAATTTTATAAATTCCTTCCAGTCTTGCCTTTTTTGTCCTTGCTCCGATTGGCACCGGCTGCCCACCGCCGGCAATGCATCCTCTTTTACAGGCCATCACTTCAACAAAATCATAATATACTTCGCCCGCTTTCATCTTATCCAGCACTTTCGAAGCACACTGCAGTCCATTTACAACTGCCAGTTTCACTTCCCGGTCTTTTAGCTTTACAGATGCTTCTTTGATGCCGTCAACTCCGCGGACCCCGGTGAAACTAATTGCCTCAAGATCCTCTGCTTTGTTGCTGTCTATCAGCCGGCGCAGTACTGCCTCAGTGACACCTCCGGTCACCCCAAAAATGGCACCGGCCCCAGATGCAATTCCAAAGGGCATATCCATTGTTTCCGGCTGGACCTGGGCAAGATCAATTCCCGCCTCCTGAATCATCCGGGTCACTTCCGTTGTCGTCAGCACATAATCCACATCCTGTGCCCCTTCTGTAAAGTAATCCGGCCTTTTAATCTCCGCCTTTTTTGCCGTGCAGGGCATGATAGACACAACGATTGTTTTCCGATTATCCTCTCCGTCATTCATTCGAGCTTCTTCTTTGATTAGTGCACCGAACATTCCCTGGGGGGAACGGCAGGATGAGATATTTTCTTTGAATTCCGGATATTTTTTTTCACAAAAAGTCACCCACGCAGGGCAGCATGATGTGAACAGGGGAAGTTTTGTCCCGGATTCCAGACGTTCTGTCAGCTCTTTTGACTCCTCCATAACTGTAAGATCCGCGCCGAAATTCGTGTCATATATTTCGTCAAATCCAATTCTTCGCAGAGCTGCCACCAGGCGTCCAAGGGTGTTTTCGCCTTTCCTTATCCCAAATTTATCTCCAACTGCCACTCGTACCGCAGGAGCAATCTGGGCTACGACTCTCGTGTTTTTTCCAGACAATGCGGCCCATACAGAGTGTACATTTGAATTGAGGGTAATCGCCCCTGTAGGACAGACAGCGCGGCACTGGCCGCACCCCACACAGTCTGTCTGGGCCAGATTTTTATTAAAAGCCGGCGTCACCTGCATTTTGGAACCGCGGAATGAAAAATCCAGTATACCCAATCCCTGTATCTCGTCACAGGTCCGGACACAATCACCGCATAATATACATTTATTAGGATCTCTTACGATACATTCTGACGTCATATCCAGTGGCAGCTCTTTTTTGTTGTTTTCAAAACGAATTTCCCGTACTCCCAGTTGTCTGGAAAGTCTCTGCAATACACAAACTCCGTTTTTTGCGCAGGTTGTACATTCACGGCAGTGGGATGCCAGCAGAAGCTCAAGAATCATTTTTCTGTGGTGCTGCAATTTGGGGGTATTTGTGTAAATTTTCATCCCGTCTCTCGGAGTTTCCGAGCAAGATGCGAACACTTTTCCTCTTTCATCCTCCACCACACACATACGGCATGCCCCGTAGGTGGACAATTCAGAATGATAGCAGAAAGTGGGCAGATCAATCCCTGACTTTCGAATGACCGAAAGAACATTTTTCTCATTTGTAAATGCCACTCGCCTGTTATTAATTGTCATATAATTCATACTCATTTCCTCCTATCCTTCCATGTATATAGCACCAAATGCACAGGCACTTTCGCAGGCACCGCACTTAATGCAAGTTGTGGTATCTATAACATATGGTTCCTTTATTTTCCCGCTGATAGCATTCACAGGACAGTTTCTCGCACACTTAGAACAGCCCTTGCACAAAGCAGGCGCTATCATATACTTTTGCAGTGCGGTGCAGGTGTGGGATGCACATTTCTTGTCCATAACATGTTCTTCATATTCATCCCTAAACAGCTTTAATGTACTCATAACCGGCAGTGCAGCACTTTTCCCCAGGCCACACAGTGCAGTTTCCGTGATTGTTAAGGCCAGCTCTTCCAGCAAGTCTAAATCCTCCGGCTCACCATTTCCCGCCACAATTCTTTCCAGGATCTCCAGCATACGCTTGGTTCCTTCCCTGCACGGAACACATTTTCCGCAGCTCTCATTCTGCGTAAAATTCATGAAAAATCTTGCGACCTCCACCATGCAGGTCTTATCATCCATGACCACCAAACCGCCGGAGCCTATCATTGCCCCCATCTTTTTTAAAGAATCGAAGTCCAAGCTTACATCCAAATGTGGAGAGATCAGACATCCGCCGGAGGGCCCTCCGATCTGTACCGCCTTGAATTTCCCGTCCCCCTTAATGCCTCCACCTATATCATAGATGACCTCCCTCAAAGTCGTCCCCATAGGCACCTCTATAAGCCCCGTATGCTTTACGCTCCCTGTCAAAGCAAATGCTTTTGTTCCGGGACTGTTCTCAGGTCCAATATTACGAAACCACTGTGCACCTTCCGTAATAATAAGAGGCACATTCGCAAAAGTCTCTACATTGTTCAACACAGTGGGTTTGCCGAAGAGTCCCTGCTCCACAGTTCTTGGAGGTTTTACCCGGGGCATCCCTCTGTTTCCTTCAATAGACGCCGTCAGGGCGCTCCCCTCTCCACAGACGAATGCACCTGCACCACGATTGATATGTAAGCAGAAGGAAAAATCTGTCCCTAAAATATTGCTGCCGAGCAGACCACATTCCTCTGCCTGTGCAATGGCAAGTTTCAGCCTGGCAATAGCTAAAGGATATTCCGCACGTACATAAATATATCCCTCATCTGCTCCAACTGCGCAGGCGGCAATCATCATACCCTCTATCATCTTGTGAGGGTCACCCTCCATGATACTTCTATCCATGAATGCGCCCGGATCTCCCTCATCACCATTACAGACTACATATCGCTTCTTCTCACGCTGCCGTGCCACCTGGGACCATTTGTAACCTGTCTGAAAGCCTCCTCCCCCACGTCCTCTTAAATTCGATTTCGTAATTTCCTGAATCACTTCTGCCGGCTTCATCTCAAAGAGAACCTTTTCCAGCGCCTGATACCCTCCCGCAGACAAATATTCCTTAATATTCTCGGCGTCAATCTGACCGCAGTTTTTCAAAACATGCCGTGTCTGTTTTTTGTAAAACGGGATGTCCTCCTGCTTGGGATATTCCACATCTCCCTGCTTAAACAACAGATGTCGGACTATCTCCCCTTTTTCTATTGTTTTGTGAAAGATTTCATCACAGTCTTCTAATTGTACCTTTGTATACAATATGCCCTGAGGCTCTACCCTCATCAGAGGCCCCATCTCGCAAAAACCGTGACATCCACTCTTCTTAATGCCAATCTCACCGTCCCTGTGTGCAGCTTCTGCTTCAAAACAGACCTCTATATCCGGGTTCTCCTTTACCAGTTCACACATTCTGTCATAAATATCACCAGAGCCTCCTGCCAGGCACCCTGTACCTGCACAAATCAACACTCTGCATCTGCTTTGCTCTATCTGTTTGTTAGAATTTCCACGAACCTGCGCAAGAGTTTCCCTGTTTTCGATTCTTTTCATGGCTTAAACTCCTTTCAGTTCATGAATCAATTCCACTGCCGCATCCGGTGTCATAGCCGGATATACCTTGTCGTTGACCGTCAGCACCGGTGCAAGTCCACAGGCCCCGAGACAGGAAACCGTTTCAAGAGTAAACATCATATCCTCTGTTGTAGACTTCTCTTCGGAAAGTTTTAATTCGCTGTAAAGTTTTTCCAGAATCGGAATAGATTTGCGGACATGACAGGCTGTTCCATCACATATTTTAATAATGTACTTTCCCTTTGGCTCAAAAGAAAAGTTCTCGTAAAATGTGGCAACGCTGTATGCCTTTGCTTCATTGATTCCCAGCTTCTCAGCCACATAACTTAAAAGTTCTGACGGCAGATAACGGTATTCTGTCTGAATATCCTGGATAATCGGGATAAGGGATGCCTGGCTGGATCCGTGAGATGCTATGATTTCATCTGCCTTATCATAGTAAATCTGTTCTAACATGGGATACCTCCTCTGATAATGCCCGCTAAGCATCTCTGCTTAAATGGCACGTTTAATAGTTAAAAATTTGTCAATCCCTGTTATTATATGTTAAGGCAGAAAAATAAGCAATAGAAAACGTTGTTTTTTTAATAGTACATTATAGTTACTTTCTTTCCCATTTTTTCAGCTGCACTGCACAGCTGCTTTACTAAATTCATTCTTAAGCTTAGGTCAAAGCTTAAATCCGAGCTCTGATGTATCTCATTGACTGACGTGCCTACAAACAGATTTAGTTCTGTACACTCCTCAATCAATATTTTAGCGAGTTTTGAAGCTCCATTATCAGCATCCAGCTCATCAAAAAATTCTGTGTCAAACTCATCATTGATATAACGTTTTAATAATTTAAGTGTCCTGCCCAATGTCAGGACTCCCTCTGTCACCAGATCCAGCCCCTCTATCACTGCTATGGGCGGTATACCGGGATTGCTGTAATTTATTTTTGTGACAATATCTTTATGCAGGATGCGGGCTGCTATATTGGCGCTTGACCCTCCTGACACAATCTTTTTTCCTTCCATGTGCATAAAGTCATACATCAGCCTTTCATCATCGTCCATTCTCAAAGGAGGACCTGTAAAAATATTCACCACTCTTCTCTCAATAATTCTTGCCACGGCAATTGTGGTGTCATCTCCGGGCTTTTGCATATACAAATCATCACAGGCCTGACTCAGCATCGCGGCAAGTCTGGAAGCCGACAGAGTTTTCCTTGTACAGTTCAGAGTGTACTCAGCCATGCTTTTCCAGGTCCAACCATGAAGATTTAATATTTCTCCCGTACCGGCATAAATTACACCGTCGCTCATCAGAACAAAACAGTCATTTTGCTGCACCCTGAAGCAATATTCACGGATTTTCTTGCCCTCTATCACCATTTCTTCATAAGGATATTTTATAATCTTTTTATCGCGGATGAAAACACAGGCAGGATTGTCATATTCTATCAAGTGCGCGAACCCATTATGAAATATCTGCAGAATGCTGAAAGTTGCATAGGCCACATTCCGGACCTGACAGATGGGCAGAGTTTTGGCGACTGTCTCAACGCAGGATTCAATTTCTGCGCCTTCACAGAGCATGGTTCCCAAAATTTTAGCAGTAAGGGTAGCAAGAATATTCGCTTTCACGCCACTCCCCATTCCATCGGCCAAAATCATAATATCAGAATTTTCCGTTTTTAATATTTCCACCTTATCGCCGCACAGCTCTTCCTGATGCTTATTCAAACTCTTCCACGCTACATCAATACTCACACTCATACTACTCTTCCCCTTGTTTCAAAATAGAGTCACTGAGCTTTGTCAGCGTTACCTTTGTCTCCGCGGTTGTCTCTCCCAAAAGGCCCGCAATCTCCTGAGCGGCCAACATCTGCTTTTCAATAACTTTCTGCGCCATTTCCACCATCTCTACCTTCTTTTCATAGCGCTGCTCTTTCATCCTTTCTTCCTCAGTCACATCTTGGAAGGTCACAAGTACAGAATCCAGATTTTCAATATATACAATATTTTCTTCTACGATCATATTCTCGTTTTTTAACTGTACCTTTTTATGAAGAATTGATTTCTTTGTACGCAAAGCCTGCTCAATATCCCCGGCTTCAATAAACTCAAAGATAAATCGCTGCACGGCCTCCTTTCTGCCGACACCTAGAAAATGCTGTGCCCTATTGTTACATTCTACAATCTGCATATCACTGTCAACGACGAACACCATATTTGGTGTCACATCCAGTATCACATTGGCCATAGACTCCGCCTTTGTCAATGCGTAGGGCATACACATGGAAAGCTCTGCCTTGTTCTGATAGACTGCAACGGCCTTATCCCGGCAGGTAGGATAACCGCAGGCACCGCAGTTGAGCTCATCATCGGCAGCATATTTCCCGGTGGATTTTAAAATTTCTCTGATCTCCGCCTCTGTGGGAACACTATCTGTCAGATGACTGTCCCTGAATTTCTTTGCGAGCTCCTGCGAACTCATAAAAGGTAATTTTCCGGCTGCTCGGTGTGATACAGAATTTTCAATTTTTATCTTTGCTTTTACAAAGGATGTGTTCCACCTTGCAGATGCAGGGCCTTTTGCACATCCGCCCTCACACACATTTGCCTCAATAAAACAGGCTTTTAGTTCACCTCTTTGAAGACAGTCCAGCATCTCCATACAGTTTGCAAGTCCGTCCACATAAACCTTATGATAAGTATCGGACTCTTTTTCAGCCACCACAGACTGAATGATTCCGCCGCTGACCGGATACATACGGTTTATCCCTGGATCAGGATTGCCCATCGGCATATCTTTGCAAGTATTCAACTGGATTCCTTCTTCTTCCAGCCAGAGCGCCAGTTCCTCAAATGTAAGAATCGCATCAATAGCACCGGAGACTCTCTCATCGCCGGCAGCCTCCTGCTTTTTGGCAATACACGGACCTAAGAATACTACTTTCACGTCATTCCCATATAGTTTCTTAATATACCGCCCATGGGCTACCATGGGCGATACTACCGGAGCCAGCAGATGGACACAGTCAGGATAATACTTCTCCACAAGATCGTTGACACTGGGACAGCATGTAGTAATGATATTGTCCATCTTCTTTTCCCGGATGATTTTTTTATACTCACCCGTCACCATGGCAGCTCCCTCCGCTGTCTCCCTGACTTCCGCAAATCCCAGTCTGTGCAGGGCATCCACGACCTGCCCGGGATAATCAAACTCCAATACTCCCAGATAAGAGGGGGCTATGGAAATAATTGTCTTATATCCCTGCCTTAAATATCCTCTTACCCTATCCATATCACTGGCAAATTTTTTTGCATTCTGAGGGCATATTTCCAGGCAGCGTCCACAATTGATACAGTGGTTTTTCAGAATGTGTGCCTGCTCATTTTGAATGGAAATTGCCTTCACCATGCAGTGGCGCACACATTTATAGCAATGCCTGCATTTTGCATCTTTAAAATCAATTACCCTCATGACCATGCCTTTCCTCTAATTAATGCTGCGTTTTACGTAACTGGTGTGCAGAATATGATGTGCTTTTTCACTTCCCGGCTCACCTAAGAATTCCTCGTACAGTTTCCTAATAGAAGGGTTTTCATGGGATTTTCTGATTGATTTTGCCTTATCATTATCATACAATGCCTTTGCGCGGGCAGCTTTAATATCTTCATAATTGCGGACATCTGCATGCACCTGAGGCTGGCCGCCTCCATTGACACACCCGCCGGGGCAGCACATAATCTCAACAAAGTGATAATCGGCTTCCCCATTTCGAATCTTATCCATAATATTCCGGGCGTTGGACAGACCTGATGCAACCGCTACCTTTACATTCATTCCTGCCACATTGTAGACGGCTTCCTTAATTCCTTGTGTCCCGCGAATTTCCTGGAATTCTACATTCGCCAGTTCTTCGCCTGTCAGGGTTTCCACCGCCGTGCGCAGAGCAGCTTCCATAACACCGCCGGTTGCACCGAAGATAACGCCTGCACCTGTGGATTCTCCCAGTGGATCGTCAAATCTCTCATCTGGAAGACTCCTGAAGTCAATCCCCAATTTGCGAATCAAGCGTGCCAGCTCTCTTGTTGTGATGGAGATGTCTACATCAGGAACGCCTGCTGCATTCTGGTCATCCCGGTCAATTTCAAATTTCTTTGCCGTGCAGGGCATAACGCTGACACATACAATATCCTCCGGGTCAAGCCCCATCTTCTGGGCGTAGTAAGTTTTGGAAATCGCCCCGAACATTTGCTGGGGAGATTTACAACTTGACAGATGTTCCAGCTGGTCTGGATAATAGTGTTCACAGTATTTAATCCAGCCCGGAGAACAAGAGGTCATTAGCGGGAGTACCCCGCCATTTTGTACGCGGTCCAGAAATTCATGAGCTTCCTCCATAATAGTCAGATCTGCGCTGAAATCTGTATCAAAAACTCTGTCAAATCCAATTCTGCGCAGAGCCGACGCCATTTTTCCTTCCACGTCTGTTCCCATAGGATAACCGAACTCCTCACCCAGCGCAGCCCTTACTGAAGGAGCTGGCTGTACAATCACATGTTTACTCTTATCCGCAATTGCAGCAAGCACATCATCCGTAAAGTCCTTCTCATACAATGCCCCGGTGGGACAGGCTGTTATACACTGGCCACAAGCTACACAACTCGTATTGCCCAATCCCATGTCAAAAGGAGAGCCTATAAACGTCGTAAACCCTCTGTTGTTCGGCCCGATGACGCCTACTGACTGTACCTTCTCACAGACAGCCGTACATCTTCTGCAAAGAATACACTTATTATTGTCACGGATCATATGGGGCGCACTGTCATCCAATTCATATTCCGGCGACACCCCGGCAAAATAATTCTCATCCTCCACTCCCAGCTCTTGGCAAAGCTCCTGCAGCTCACATTGACCGCTTCTTACGCAGGAAAGGCATTTCTTATCATGATTTGACAGGAGAAGCTCCAACGTACGTTTTCTGGAATCAATCAGTACAGGTGTGTTGGTCAAAACCTCCATCCCCTCAGTTATCGGATGTACACAGGCTGCGACCAGATTTCTTGCACCTTTTACTTCCACAATACACATACGGCAGGCCCCGATTTCGTTGATTTCCTTCAGAAAACACAAAGTGGGAATTTTAATTCCTGCGATATGTGCCGCATCCAGAATCGTAGAGCCTGCCGGTGCACAGACATCCAATCCGTTAATCTTTATATTTATATTTTCCATATTCCTTACCCTCTCTTATTCTTTATAAATTGCACCGAAACGGCATTTTTCCATACAGGCACCACATTTGACACATTTTTCCGGATTTATCATATGTGGTTCTTTCACACTGCCGGTAATTGCATCTGCCGGACAGACTCTTGCACATAAAGTACACCCTTTACATTTGTCGGCATCAATCCGATACTGAAGCAGGGCTTTGCATACTCCTGCAGGGCATCTCTTATCTACAATATGTGCAACGTATTCTTCTCTGAAATAACGGAGTGTAGAAAGTACCGGGTTCGGAGCAGTCTGCCCCAGTGCACACAGAGAATTAGATTTCAGGTGATAACACAATTCTTCCAGTTTGTCCAAATCCTCCAGCACTGCCTGCCCTTTTGTTATTTTTTCCAAAATCTCCAACATACGCCTTGTGCCGACACGGCATGGTGTACACTTTCCACAGGACTCATCCACTGTAAATTCCAGAAAAAATTTCGCAATATCTACCATGCAATTATCTTCATCCATAACAATCAGGCCGCCTGACCCCATCATGGAACCGATGGCAAGCAGATTATCGTAATCTATAGGTACATCAAAATGCTCAGCCGGAATGCATCCGCCGGATGGACCTCCTGTCTGTGCGGCTTTAAATTTCTTGTCTCCCGGAATACCTCCGCCTATTTCCTCAACAATTTCGCGCAGTGTGGTCCCCATTGGAATTTCGACCAGCCCCGTATTGTTAATTTTGCCTCCAAGAGCGAATACCTTTGTTCCCTTTGATTTTTCCGTACCCATGGAAGCAAACCACTGGGGGCCCTTAACAATAATCTGAGGGATATTGGCATAAGTCTCCACATTGTTCAAAATTGTCGGCCTCTGAAACAGACCTTTTACTGCCGGAAACGGAGGACGCGGCCTTGGCTCTCCTCTGTTCCCCTCGATAGAGGTCATAAGAGCTGTTTCCTCTCCACATACAAATGCACCGGCGCCAAGTCTTAGCTGGATGTCAAAATCAAAGCCACTGCTAAAGATATCTTTTCCTAACAAGCCGTATTCTCTTGCCTGTCCTATGGCAATCTCCAGACGCTTTACCGCGATCGGATACTCTGCGCGCACATAAATATAGCCCTGAGAAGCGCCTATGGCATAACCTGCAATTGCCATTGCTTCAAGGACCACGTGGGGATCCCCCTCTAATACAGAACGATCCATAAAAGCTCCCGGATCTCCTTCATCTGCATTACAACAGACGTATTTTTGTTCCGCATCATTGTCAGCCGCAAACTTCCATTTGAGCCCTGTTGGAAAACCAGCGCCTCCCCGGCCTCTTAACCCGCTGTCCAAAAGAATCTGAATGACATCTTCCGGTTTCTTTTCCGTTAAGACAATTCCCAGTGCCTCATAGCCGCCTGTCCCTATGTATTCCTCAATATTCTCCGGGTTGATAACACCACAATTGCGCAGCGCCACTCTTTTTTGCTTTTTATAAAACGTCGTCTCATTTAGAGGAAGAATATCTTCCGTCTTTGTTGTTTCATCATAAAGAAGGCGTTTCACAACCCTCCCTTTCAGCAGATGCTCAGATACAATCTCCGGAATATCATCCTCCTGGACCATAGAATAAAAAGATCCTTCGGGGTACACAATCATAATCGGTCCCAGGGCACACAATCCAAAACAGCCGGTCTGTACAACCCCAACCTCTTCCTTAAGCCCCTGGGCCTTAATTTCTTTCTTAAGCTTTTCTATAATTCTTCGGCTCCCGGATGAAGTGCACCCTGTTCCACCGCAAACCAAAACATGCGAACGATACATAATCATTTGCCTCCTTTTCCTTATTCAGTGCCCCTTTTCGCAGCACCTAATGTGTATTTCGTCACCACCTGACCGTCTAGCAAATGCATTCTCAGCACTTCCATCGCCTTTTCCGGAGTCATTTTTACATATGTAACTTTTTCCTTGCCCGGTTCCAGTACCTCTACAATCGGCTCATACTGACACAGTCCGATACAACCTGTCTGGGTCACATTGATATTCAGAAGCCCCTGTTCCTGCACCGCATCTGACAGGGCAGTAAGCACGGGCCTTGCACCACTTGCTATACCGCAGGTAGCCATTCCTACAATGACCCTGGTTTGTCCTTCATTCTCTGTGCGGACACCTACCTTTCCCTGCATCTTTTCTCTGATTGCACGTAACTCTTCAAGAGATTTCATAATTTTCCTCCATTTTCACTTTTTCCTGCTTTAGATATCTTTTCCCTGGTCGGTTTCTTCCCTGCCGGATCTGAGATACTCTTTAATGAATTTGGAAACCTCGGGATTGGAAAAGGAGATATCCTCCCCCAATATTTCCCGGATTTCACAAGTATCCAACACAAATTTATTCTCATTATACCGGTATGTATATATGAAATGGACTTTTTCATTAAAAACGACCAGTGTATATATTGTTGCGCTTATATCGCCCAGTGGCATTCTGTCTATATGTGATAACTTAAAAACGGCTCTTACCACTGTTCCTTTTCCTGGTTGTGACACAATGGAAAAGCTCCCTCCGGTGCTCTTGGCAGCCTGTTTAAAAAAGGGCACTCCCAATCCCACTTTTCTTGTAGTCCTGGTGGTGTAAAATGGATCCTGCACCTTCTCTGTCTGCTCTGCTGACATGCCGCAGCCATTGTCTTTGATAACAACCGTAAGTGCGTCCCCGCGGCTCATTACAGAAACTTCTATTTCAACAAGTGATGCACCTGCACGAATAGAATTCTCAGCGATATCCAATATGTTCAATGATATTTCAGGCATCATAGGCTTATTCGTATTTTGCTAAAATATCATCAATATCATCTACTGTAAGACGGCCATATACCTCTCCGTTGACCATCAAAACCGGAGCCAGGCCGCATGCCCCCACGCAGCGGCAGGCGTCCAGAGAGAACTTCCCGTCAGGCGTGCACTCCCCTCCTACAATCCCAAGCCTTTCCATCAGGGCATTATAAATATCTCCCGAACCTTTTACATAGCAGGCGGTTCCAAGACAGACGGATATCTGATACTTTCCTTTGGGGTTTAACGTAAACTGGGAATAAAATGTCACTACTCCGTAAATCTTTTCAAGCGGAATGCCTGTTTCATCAGATATCATCCTTTGTACCTCTATCGGAAGGTATCCGTAGATGTCCTGGGCCTTCTGCAAAATGGGCATCAGGGCTCCTTTTTCACCTTTTAGCTCAGATATCATTTTTAACAGTGATTCTTCCTGTTCTTTTGTCCCGGAAAACGGGACTACCTGTTTCTCTGCGAGCATTGCTTAACCTCCATTTTTAATTTCTGTTTACAACTTACAATATAATACCATGATATATCACAATTTTCCAGCATTATTATACTAAATATTGCATTTCGTTTGTTAAAATGTTATACTTGATAAAGATTTTTTCCGAAATATACAATATATTTTGTTCATTTTTTAACAGGAGGGGATATGACAATACGAGAAATTCAGGGACTGCTTAATGCCAACGTTCTGTTTGGAGATGAGTTATTGGATCTGGATACAAAATTTGCTTTCTCGGCCGATATGATGAGTGATGTCCTCGCCTTCGCCGAACATTGCTCTGTCCTGATTACCGGCCTGTGTAATCCTCAAGTCGTAAGAACCGCAGAGATGCTAGATATTGCCTGTATCATATTTGTTCATGGCAGAATGCCGGATAAGCATATTCTTGCACTGGCCCGGGAGAAGAAAATGGCAATTCTCACTACCGAACATTTTATGTTTACTACATGCGGCATACTCTATGAGCACGGGCTTAGGGGAGGTGTTTAAATGGATGAACAGCTTACATTTACCTATTCCGTACCAGGGGATGATTTTACTCGTGCCGGAGAAGCCAGCAGCGAAATTAAAAATAGACTAAAAATGCTCGGCGTGGACAGCCAGGCTATACGCAAGACTGCGATTGCCATGTATGAAGGTGAAATTAATATGGTGATTCATGCCAATGGAGGGACTATAGCCGTCACTATTTCCGACAAAGAGATTTCTATGATACTGACCGACAAAGGACCCGGGATTGCCGACATTGACAAGGCAATGCAGGAAGGCTATTCTACCGCCCCGGAGGAGGTCCGTTCTCTCGGTTTTGGTGCCGGTATGGGACTTCCAAACATGAAAAAATATTCAGATAAATTTCACATTGAATCAAAAGTGGGGGCGGGAACAACCGTTGCCATGAAAGTATATTTATGATACCAGGGTCACAAAGTGCGGAGCAATCCGTAGGTATCAGGGGGCAAAATACCTTTTGACCCCTACTCATATTTATAAGGAAACAACTTCACCAAGTAATATAAGCAGGGAGGCGCTATGGATAAATTTGTGCGTTCTGTCCGTCTGAAGACAGAGTCCTGTCAGGGCTGTATCAACTGCATCAAGTACTGCCCCACCCAGGCAATCCGCGTACATAATGGGAAAGCTCATATTATTGATAAGTTTTGCATAGACTGCGGCAGGTGTATCCGCTATTGCCCTCATCATGCAAAGATTCCCATTTACGATTCATTGAATGTACTGAACCTCTACAAATATACGGTAGCGCTTCCGGCTCCGTCGCTCTACGCACAGTACAATAACCTTACCAATGTAGACATTGTTCTCAATGCCCTTCTCAAATTAGGGTTTGACGATGTCTTTGAGGTCAGCGCTGCCGCAGAGCTTGTTTCCGAAGCTTCCAGGGAGTATATGAAGGCACATACGGAGGAGGGACCATTTATCAGTTCCGCATGTCCCTCTGTAGTGAGACTGATCCGTGTGAAATTTCCTGCACTGCTCCCCAAGCTCCTGCCCATAAAGCCTCCTGTAGAGGTGGCGGCAGAGATTGCCAGAGCCCGGGCCGTTGCAAAAACAGGCCTCTCCCCGGAAGACATTGGAGTCATTTTTATATCCCCCTGTCCTTCTAAGGTTTCCTATGTTAAAGCACCTCTCGGGATTGAAAAGAGCAGTATTGACAATGTAGTGGCAATCAAGGATGTCTATCCTCTGCTGCTTCCTCATATGACCAGGGATGAAAGTCAACTTGAGTCCCTCTCCATGTCCGGGCGCATTGGTCTTGGCTGGGGCAGCTCCGGAGGTGAGGTGGGCGGCCTTTTGATTGATAATTATCTTGCCGCCGACGGCATTGTAAATATTATGCGTGTTCTGGAGGGAATAGAGGATGAAAAGATACACGGCCTTAAGTTCATTGAGCTAAATGCCTGTAACGGTGGCTGTGTAGGCGGTACTCTCAATGTGGAAAATGGTTACGTCGCAACAGCCAAATCCAAACGTCTTCAGCGCTATCAGCCGGTAGCAAAGAGCCATCTTTCCTCACACCCTGAAGTCAAAGACATCCGATGGGATGACAAAATAGCATATGAGCCCGTATTCCGACTGGGAAACACCTTTAAAGAAAGTCTGGAAATGATGAGTACCGTAGAGGAACTCACAAAAAAGTTTCCAGGTCTGGACTGTGGCTCCTGCGGCGCACCTACCTGCCAGACACTTGCCGAAGATATTGTAAGAGGAGATGCCACCAGCAATGACTGTATCTATGTCCTGCGTGAACATATTGCCAGTCTCTCCAAAGAGATTGACTTTTTGTCCAAAGCATCCGGCCGTTCCTGCAGCTTTGAGGATGAAAGTACAAAATTACTTCATGAATATATCCATAAGCTCACAACAGAATTGGATGCATTCGGAGTTCCCCAGGGAAACAATGAGAAAGGAAAATAATACTATGAATTTACAAACTGTTTTAGATTTACCCGATTGCATGGTGCTGACAGGCGGAAACTCTCAGCGTGAAATTTCTAAAGTCTTTTGCTGTGACCTGTTGAGTATTGCCATGAGCAAAGCCCCGGCCGACGGTGTATGGGTAACTGTGATGGGGAACAGAAATACACTGGCTGTTGCTTCCTTGACGGACATTGCCTGTATTATCCTGGCGGAAGGTGCCGTTCTGGATGAGAATACCCTTGCACAGGCAGAAAAAGAGGAGATTGCGGTTCTCTCAACAGAACTCCCCATTTTTGATATAGCTTTGAAGGTTTATGAGGCAGGAAAACCATGACCGGATTATATTACGACCTACATATCCATTCCTGTCTTTCTCCATGTGGAGACAACAATATGACTCCCGCCAACATTGTGGGAATGGCTGCTGTAAAAAAACTAGATGTCATCGCGCTGACAGACCACAACAGCTGCAAAAACTGCCCGGCCGCCATGCTTCACGGACAAGCCTGTGGTGTCACAGTGATTCCCGGAATGGAACTGTGCACAGCGGAAGAAGTGCATGTGATCTGTCTATTTTCCACCCTGGAAGATGCGCTTCGTTTTGACACCTATGTCTATAAACATATGCTGCCTGTTAAAAATAAAGAGGAAATCTTTGGCAGCCAGCAGGTTATGAATGAACACGATGAAGTGACCGGAACCATAGAGAACCTCCTCATCAGCGCCACGGATATACCTTTTGATAATGTATTTTCCCTGGTGTCTTCTTTTGGCGGAATTGCTTACCCCGCACATGTGGACAAACGCTCTTCCAGCATCTTATCAAACCTCGGGTTTGTACCTTCAGACAGTACTTTCACTTGCGCAGAAATGCATGATTTAGAGAACTTACACCGGATACAGGAAGAACACCCATACTTTCTGCAATGCAATATCATAAGCAGCTCAGATGCGCATTATCTGGAGGACATCCGGGAGCCGGAATACCAGATATTCTCAAAATCACGAGATATAAAAGATATTTTGAAGGCTATTTCTGGGCAGAGATGTTAAGAGCTAACCTTTTTTCTCTATCATTTTTTCGGAGCCTCGGATAACAAGTTTTGTTTTCACCATATTGGTTTTTCTTATAACCTTTTCACCGCCCCCTCTACATGCTGTAAGAAAATTGTATTCTAACAATTCAAGTGCAGCACACCCCATCTCATAAATTGGCCTGTCTACAACCGTCAGCCGAATATCTGTATATTCAAGTTCTCTAATCTCATCAAAGCAGACCATGGAGATATCTCGTCCAATCTTCAAGTCATTTTCTTTTAGGTATCTTAGACAGCCAAGTGTTGTCAGGTTATTGGATGTAAAAACTGCTGTGGGACGATCTTCCAACTCCATTAGTAACTTACAAGCCTCATAAGATTCTTTTTCTTTAAACATTCCGTTGACAATGTATTCTGTTCTTTGCTCAATGCCGGCATCTTTCAACGCTTTTTTGTATCCTCTGAGTCGTTCCCGGCCTGGCCTTGTGTCAAGTTCCCCTGTAATAGCGGCAATTTTTTTGTGTCCGGCATCAATCAGGCAACGAACTGCATCATAAGCTCCTTCATAATCATTGGAAAAAACTCCATCAAAATCTGACTGATAAATATCCCTATCCAATAATACCACTGGAATTTGATTCTTTTCAATCTTTTCAAGTCTCTCTGCTGTGCCTTTATCTTTATCACTAACCGGAATAATAATAATTCCTTTTACCGTTTCTTTCCGAATTCCATCCAGTATTCGATGCTCCACAGACAAATTATCATTTGTTCCATACATAAATACGTTATACTCATATTGATTTGCCGTGTCCAGCAGGCCATGAAATATCTTACTGAAGAAAGGATTCTCAATATCCGGAGCCAGAAAAGCTATGTTTTGAGAATCTCCAACGCTCAAGTTTCTTGCAAGAGAATTTGGAACATAATTTTTTTCTTCAATAATCTTTAGAACTCTTTTTCTAGTCTCTGCTTTTACATTCTTATTACCGTTAACAACACGTGATACAGTCGTCGGGGATACCCCCGCCGCTATCGCAATATCATATATATTCATCTGTTGCCTCATCCCCTTATCGCAAACTTTCCGACCACATACTTTTTTAAATTTACAATAGCATTTTCGAATCTTTTCGTCAAATAATTTTGCCCATTTATATACTTTTCTGAAGGGATAGGGCTTTTTATATATCTCAGCAGCCTGCTATAATTGCCGCTGCATTGCTTGTTCCAATGCGAGTAGCTCCCGCCTCAACCATAGCTTTTGCAGTTTCATAATCACGTACTCCACCGGAAGCTTTTACGCCCATATCCGCCCCCACTGTCCGGCGCATCAGACAAATATCATTTACCGTCGCTCCCCCCGTTGAAAACCCAGTAGAAGTTTTCACAAAATCAGCGCCCGCTTCTTTAGCAGCTATACAGGCTTTCACTTTTTCCTTGTCTGTAAGCAGACATGTCTCAATAATAACTTTTACAAGTGCTCTCCCATTAGACGCAGATACAACTCCTGCAATATCTTTTTTTACATACTCCCAATCACCAGCTTTTGCAATTCCTACATTGATAACCATATCCACTTCATTCGCACCTTTCTTTATGCTGTCAATGGTCTCTGCCTCTTTTGTTTCTGTTGTACAAGCTCCCAATGGAAATCCAATTACACAACATGTCTTTATATCAGAATTTGCAAGTTCTTTAGAAACAAGTGGTACATAGCTTGAATTCACACATACAGATGCACATCCATATATTTTCGCTTCCTCACATATCTTGATAATCTGTTCCGGCGTTGCATCCGCTTTTAGCAATGTATTATCCAAATACTTCGCTATATTTTTTTCCATTTTCCTTATCCCCTTTCAAGCTTTCTTTCTGTTCTTTAACATATCCATCGTCACAGCAAAAATAATTAATACACCGCTTGTAATTTCAAGTACATGTGTATTCAAGCCAAACTGTACTCCTGCATTGTTAATCAATACCATAAGAATTGTACCAAGAACAGTACCTGTAATTGTTCCTTTACCACCAGTCAATGATGCGCCACCAATTACAGCCGCAGCAATGGCATTCATATCATATCCTTCCCCACCAGTTGGAAGAGCACTTTGCACACGTGCAGCCAGCATGATGCCGGCAATTCCATACAAGAGCCCTGCTGCTGCATATGTCGCATAGAACATTTTTCTAACTTTAATTCCGCTTAACCTTGCAACTTCAACACCACTTCCTACGACATAAAGGCTTCTCCCGAAAATTGTATATTTCAGAATGAACCATATAGCAACAGCCACTACGGCCCAAAATATTGCCAGCACTGGAAGCACTCCAAACAGATTCGTGTTTCCCATGTTTAGAATGTGCTGATTGATACCAGTAACTGTAAGAGCATTACTGATAATTTTCACAAAACCGCGAACTATGGTCTGCATACCAAGCGTTGCAATCATCGGAGGAACTTTTAAATCAAAAATAATAATACCGTTCAAAAACCCCACTGCTACTCCAATTACAAGTGCAATAGTAAGTGTTAGTACAAAATTCATGTTTGTATTCCTCTGTAAGAGCGCAAGCGCCATACAGGATAACCCCGTGATTGCACCGCCACTGATATCAATGCCGCCAGTAATGATAATTATTGTCTGTGCTGCGGCCATAACACCAATAATTGCACACTGTTTCATGAGATTTGTAATGTTATAAAGTGTACAGAAATTGTCTGTAAAAATCGATGCCGCCACGAAAAGAATAATAATAATTAATCCCAATGTAAATTCTGTCTGCTGAAGTGCGTTTCCCTTTAACTTCGTCTTCTTTGCCTTTTCCATGATAATCCTCCTTAGCCCTCATCGGATGCTTTTTTCAAGACATCCTCCTCATTTAAGTCTGTTATCTCATTAAGATTAAACTCTCCGGTAATTCTGCCTTGTGCCATCACAAACAGACGATCTGACAATCCCATTACTTCTGGCAAATAGGAAGAAATAAGTATAATTCCTTTACCTTTTGCAATCAGATTTTCCATAATCTTATAGATTTCTTCCTTAGCTCCTACATCAACACCAACTGTAGGTTCATCAAAAATTAAAATATCAGGATCCCTGCAAAGTAATTTTGCAATAACAACCTTCTGTTGATTTCCTCCCGACAAGTTTCCTGCCAGCTGCATCATACTGGGGGTTTTTACATTGACATCCTTGGAATATTTTTTAGCCCTTTCAGACTCTCTTTTTAGGGAAATGATACTTCTTTTACTAATCATATCATAAGAATTCATATTAATATTAGTTTTAATAGGAAGCGATAATGCTAACCCATCTGTAAGGCGGTCCTCTGTCAAAAAACCAATTCCATGTTCAAGGGCTGATGCCGGATCCTTAATATCCACCTTTTTCCCTCTAACATATACATCACCACTTAAGCGTTTCTCCACACCGCATAATGCCCTCATAATCTCACTGCGTCCAGCCCCGACCAGTCCGGCGAACCCTATAATCTCACCTGAATGGAGAGAGAAATTAATGTTTTTAAAATGCAAACTATCACTGAAATTTCCAACTCTGAGAAGTTCCTCTCCCTGTTCCTGTTTCTTAATATTGTAGATATCAGATAACTCTCTCCCGACCATCATATTAATTAACGAGTCTTTTGTTACATCTGCTATTGCCTTCGTATCAATATAAGTACCATCTTTTAGAATTGTAACATTGTCACAAATATCCATAATTTCTTCCAGCCGATGTGAAATATATATGATACTTACACCATTATTTTTTAATTCTTTGATAAACTTATAAAGAGTCTCAACTTTTTCATTCTCAAGAAGTGCTGTTGGCTCATCAAAAATAACTATTTTCAGATCATCACTTACAGAAATTTTGCTAATCGTAACCATCGCCTGCATTGCAATAGGCAAGCTTGAGATTTTTTGCCGTGGATTAACACTCATGCCAAACTTGTCGATAATTTTCTGGCTGTCCCTATACATTCTTTTCCAGTCAACCCGGCCAAACTTTCCTTTAGGCTGACGTCCAAGATAATAATTCTCCGCAATACTAAGTTCTGGTGCAATATTTACATGCTGATAGTTTGCATATACACCATGACTCTGGGCCTTCAATGCATTCGTATTCTCAACCCATTCACCATTATAATTCATTAGTATTTTGCCTTCATCTGCTCTTTCGACACCCATGATGCATTTGATGAGCGTAGACTTCCCTGCGCCATTTTCCCCGCAAAGTGCCCTCACTTCACCCGCTTTAATCTCAAAACTCACATTATTCAGTGCCGTTACACCAGGATAGAATTTACTAATATTTTCAATCTTTAAAATTGTGTCCTGCATGATTCTTACCCTCTTCTTTAGTAAGGGGCACATAAGCAGCGCCCCTTACATCAAATCATTATCATCGTTATTAAAGTGTAACCGGATTTCTATTAAAAACTATTTTTGGAGTCTTGTCGGATCTAATAGGTCCTGCATCTCTTCCTCATCCATATTATCCTTTGTAATAACAACAGGCGGGCAGTTCACCTGTTTCTCAGACTCCGGATTCTTCCCCTGCACCAATGTCTGAAGAACATTCTCCATACACTTATATCCCTGTGCATAGGCATCCTGAACGATGATTGCATCAAGTACTCCATTCTTAAGAGCCTGTATTTCAATATCATCAGAATCAACTGCTACATTAACAAATTTGTCTCCGACCTTTGCTGCTGCAACTGCATTGCAGACACCATCACCTGTGATATTGTTTCCTGAATACATACCGATTAACTTGTTTCCATATGTAGAAATAATATTCTCAGCATTTTCCTGTGCTGTTTCAACAACATTACCATTGTAATATGTATCTGTCAGTTCGAGTTCCGGTGCAATTTCAGCTATCTTTGTTCTAAAAGAATCTACTCTGTGGTTCAGGGCTTCATTCTCAACATTGGTGTTCATGCCAAGAATGCCTTCTTTGATTCCTTTCGCATCCATGGCATCTTTAAATGCCTCTGCTGCCATCTCACCGATAGTATCATTTGAACAATAATAAAATTCATTATAATATTCTTCATTCGCCCCATCATCGCCAGTTCCGATGCCACAATTGACGAAATTAAGAACAATGCCTGCATTTGTGGCTTCCTGAGCTTTTGGTACTGTTGCATCAATCGCCAGAGTAGCTGTTACGATTGCATCTGGTTGTTTCCCGATACATTCTTCAAAAGTAGTTACATAATCCTCTGTCTGGCTTTCCTCTGCAGGTCCAACCACCTCATAATCCACTTTAATTCCTTCACTCTTTTCGATATCTTTCATCGCATTCTCAACACCGATTCCAACATACGTCCAAAACTGGGAAGCTGTTGAAGGTGTAAGATAAATCACATGATACTCCTTCCCTTTTCCTTCCTCCTCAGCACTCTTTGATGAAGAACCTGCTTTGTTTCCACATGCTGCCAGTAAAAATGTCATGGCTCCCACTAATAACACAGATAGCATTTTTCTTGTCTTCATAATTTTCCTCCTTCTATTTGTTGTGTTACACTTTAAAATAAATCTAATGCTACGTTACATAACGCCCTTTTGTAATATGAAACATCCATAAGGTCGTGTTTCACTTGTACATATGGTAAGAACTGCTCTTCCCGCCTTTTCATAAAATTTTGTTCTCTCAATTGGTCCTGCACAGTTTGCTTTATAGCCATTTTCCTCTGCTGCAGCAATAGCTTCATCCCATGTATCACATTGTTCCATAGTAATTCCCGCATCTGTATCTGGGACCATGTATTCCAGTGGGGTTTTGCAGTATTCCACATCCAGCGGCATAAGCTTTAAGATTGCATCAATCATCTCTGGAGCTGTATTTCCCTTTGCCTGAACACTCACTGCATTCGGAGACTTGGAATATGGGGGATAGAAATGATCCGCCACCACCAGGATATCTCCATGTCCCATGTCTGCCAGAGCCTTTAATAAATCTGAGCCAATAATTTCCGGTATACCTTTTAACATTTTTTCTTTTCCTCCTTTTTATGATTCATTTCTTGCGATTCTTTTCTACTCATGATCTGCTAAAAACTTATCTACTGCCTCACGAGAGGGCATTGACGGAGTTGTCCCCAGCTTCTGCACAGAAAGCGCTGCAAGTGCATTAGCAAATCTCACTGCATCCCACAGCTCTTTTTCTTCCGCAAGGGCGGCAAGAAGTCCACCATTAAAAGCATCCCCTGCTCCTGTAGTGTCAACAACCTTCACTTTATAAGCCGGGATAATCGCCTCTTTCCCCTTGGATGAAACAAAGACTCCGCGGGACCCCAGAGTAATAACTACGTCTGTCACCCCCTTTTTCTTGAAGTATGCTGCTGCTTTTTTTGCAGAATCTAAATTTGTAACCGCAATTCCCGTGATAGCCTCCGCCTCTACTTCATTCGGCGTTACCATATAACATTTAGCCAAAAACTCATCCGTTATTGGTACATATGGTGCAGTATTCAAAATAACTTTACATCCATATTTATTGGCCAAATCAGCGACCATCTCATTAGCGTTCTGGTTTACTTCCAGTTGAAGAAGAACATATTCGCATTTTCTAATAACGTCTTCTATGCTTGCAACTTCTCCTGCCGTAATGGTGTTACACGCACCCGGAACAATTATAATTTCATTCTGACTCGTATTCTCATCTACAATAATTAATGCAATCCCCGTCTCGGTATCTTTATTAAGAAAAATATGTTCCCGGGACATTCCCAAGTCTTTCATTGTATCTAATATAACATCCGCAAAGCTGTCTGTGCCTACCTTCGTCACCATAACAACATCAGAACCTGCCTTGTGTGCAGCTACACATTGATTAAATCCCTTCCCTCCCGGCCCCATCTTAAACATAGAGCCTTTTACAGTTTCACCCGGTACAGGAAGATGTGGACTTCTTGCCATTAAATCTACGACAAAACTCCCAAACACTGCTGCCTTCTTCATTCTTCTGCTCCTCCTCTTATCACCCTTCAAAGTAGCTATGCAATTATGCAAGCGGTTTCCTTTTCTTTTTATAATCGTATTCTCTATAAGCAATTATGTCAATGATTATTTGAAATATATTTGAAATTTTGTTAAATTATACTGTTTATTACTTTATTTTTTGTGCATATCTTACTATAAGTTTTATTTTAATTTATTGAAACCACTTTCATAATTATCTCAGTTTATAGACTTTAACAGCATTGTCTTGTTGCTAGTCTTCCTTTAAATTGATAATCGTATTTTACATATTGCAATCTTTCGATTAGTGTTTTGCTGGTTGAGTGTGTAGGTAGAAATACTACTAGATATGTCAAATTCTTTCAATTATTCTTATACGGTTCTAAAAACCGTGGGCAAATTTTAGATATGAAAGCGAAAATTTTCTGCTTGCTTTTACATGATAAAAGTGGTATAATACAACCTGTGATGCAGATATAGTTCATTGGTAGAATGCTAGCTTCCCAAGCTGGAGAGGCGGGTTCGATTCCCGTTATCTGCTTTTTTTGTGCCCTAAATACCATAGATTCAACATTCTTCAATGGCTCTGATACTAATTTGATACTATTTAAGATAATTATTATGCTGGATTCCTCAATACCTCTGATACGGTATTTCACCGATTCAGGGTAATGGTTTACAACCGTACCTCTGGGTACACTTGAAGGTGTCGCAATTTGCTACTCCCCTTTAGACGGGGTAACGCTTAGCTCCGTACCTGAAGGTACGCTGGTAAAAACAAAAGGATAGGAACCATTGTCCTACCCTTTAATTACCTTCTGCGCCTCTTGAAAGCCCCGTATTTCGTTTATATAATAAAACAGGAATTCTTGCCTCTTGTGCTTATGTGCCTTATATGCCCGTCTGACAGCCTTACACGCTGTTGGGTCTTTATATCCTTCGTGATTTCTCAATTAATTTCCCACCCCTTTATACTTTTCCATAAGCTGGGCAAACGGGGACTTCTCCTGCTCCGGCTGCTCAACTTCTGTATTGTATGCCTTAGGGTTCAGCCGCAGCTTGTCAGAATATACGCCGATATCCTTTCTCAATCCCTCCAGACTTGTATAAACAGGGTTCTTTTTGCCCTCACTTTTCTCTGTGGCAATGATAACAGAATACTCTCCCTCTTCAAACTTCCGGCTTAAAACATTATATTGATAAATCATGTCTGTGTATATCTCGATAAGCTGATTATACTGCAATTTGTAGGTTCCTAACTCTTTCATATAGGCTATGGTTCTTCGTCTGATTGTTTCCCTCGTAGGAATGTTTTTACTCACTTAATATCACCTCATTTCACTGTTGAAAAATTTATCTGATAATGTCCATACACTTGGAAACAGCTTCCTCTCCCGGTTCCTTAAAGCCGTCCTTGCCACCTTCAGACCGGGGGGCATATCCCTCTACGCCTCCAGCACCTCTTCCCCTGTATAAAGCAATACAAGGCATCTGCTATAGATACCCTGTAGAGCTTTTCAGGAAATTAATTCCCATGTACCGCTGGCGCGTTATTTTTCTCTGTGCTGAATTCCGGTTCTGCCTTTGTCCTCCAGTGCCTCGGCTATTCTGTCCAGGCGTTCCAGCAGCATCAGCTGAAGCAATACATTTGTTGCCGCCTGCTCCTGTTCGTCTGTCATTTCTCCGTATCCGTCCAATATATCCACAAAGCCTTTGAACTTATTGTTAATAGATTCTGTCTTTGCCTCTTCCAGTTGTTTCTTTAAGTCTGCCATGTTATTCCCCGTCCTTTCCGAATCCTGTGATTCTGCTAATATGTTTCGGCTGCAATACTACACAATCAATCATTGATGCTATCCTGAAGCAGACAAGGCCTCTCTCAATACTTGCTGTGTCCCCGTCAAATACTTTTACGTTCACACCCATCTGCACACCAATCAATAAGGCACTGGGGTCAAACACTAATATGTCACTGCCTGCCGCTGCATCATATGCCAGCTGGTTAGATACTATCTGACTTACATCTGTGATTGCTTTAGGCGGTGTCAGGTACTGGCCATTCTTATCCTTTAACAGTGATAGCACCTGTTCTGTATTAGCGTTCATTGCCATTGTGGCAGCTACTCCATTGTTGGCTCTGATCTGTCCAATAGCTCTTACTACATCATCATAGTCGGAAGTGCTGGCTGCTATGGTATTGATGTCTGCATTGTTAAAGATACCAGCCGGAGCATATTCCTGTGGGGTTGTGCCAGAGTATACACCGTATAACATGCCCTGGTCTATTCCTTCTGCTACTGCCTTACCAAAAGAATCTGTCAGGATTGCATCAAGGTTCTGTGCTGACTGTATGGCCTCCATTGATACATAAGCATAGCCGTAAATGGTCTTTGAATTCAGTGTAACGCCTTCCAGTTCAAGCGGTGTACTCTCTGTAGCCTTTTCTCCCTCTGGCTTAAATGCTACCTGTAAATCCTCTTTAATCTTTGCTACTGTAAGATTGTTCGTTTCCATTACCACTGTAGGAACTCCTGACGCTGTGAATACGCTAAGGTTTCTTGCCTTGTCTACAATGTTGGAATAGAGCGGTGCAGGGATCAATGCATTGGCTCCTGATGTCAACATGGTGTTATTCACCATTTTACATGCCCCTAATCTTTTCCTTTTCAAGCAAATTAAAAGAAGGTACTGAGTAAATTATTCTGATGCATTATGCGTCAGA
>NZ_SLZZ01000010.1 GCF_004346165.1 Muricomes intestini
GAGAACCAGTTACACTGGCAGTTGGATTTCACGTTCCAGGATGATAAAAATACAAGCATGGCCAAAACGGGGGCCAAAAATCTGCAGATTATGAAGAAGATAGTAATGTCGATCTTACGGTTGGTAAAAGAAAGCTATAAGATAAGCATGAAAAGGATTCGGTATGAACTCTCCTTGGATTATGAAAATGAAACCGAACGTATGCTCTCCATGTTGGATATAAATAGTATACAGAAAGCATTAGAGTCTACAGGGGGTTCTTCCCTGAAATAAGACAACTCTCTATATTTTTCAAGCAGCACAGTACGGTGCTGCTTGAAATAACAATTTATAAGTTTAACCTGGACTTGGAAACAGAGGTGTTGCGAAGTTCTGGAAGATATGTTATATTATACATATGAAGAGAACAACCGCCCACAAGGGGTTGACTCCCGGAAGCATTTATTATGAACTGCCCTAGCTCGTCAAAGTCTCAGGGCAGTTTTTATTTTCGCTTATTAATCCTATCTATGTAGGTAAGCAGTGCAATCAGGAAAATCCCGAATGATATTATCAAAGAAATAGCCTCTTGTATGTTCATCTGCACCACCTCCCTTCTTCGGTGAAGTCCGGGAGGCAACCACCCTGTACACGGTTGTTCTGTTGGAAGCATAGCATACATTGAACTTGTAATCAATACTATAGAAGTACTAAAACCAAACTTGATTTTGTCTTCTCATAAGTGTATGATAGTAAAATATTTACTTAAGAAAAGGATGTGACATGGGATGCTTAAAAAGCTCATTTTATTTATATTAAAACCTTTATCTTTTCTTCCTGCAATTATTATGATGTATGTGATTTTCAGTTTTTCTGCTCAGTCCGGCATGGATTCCGGAAATTTAAGCTACACTGTGAGCCACAAGCTTGTGGAGGTAGGCAATGAGGTGTTAGATAAGAACCTGGAGGACTGGGAGATTGATGAGGCTGCCCAAAGAATAGAATATCCAGTAAGGAAGGCGGCACATATGACGGAATATTTTGTTCTGGCAGTTACGGTAGCTCTTCCGTTTTATGTGTACGGTCTTCGAGGCTTTGGACTGGTACTGGTTGCCGGCCTGATATGTGTCGGATTTGCCTGCGGAGATGAGTACCATCAGTCCTTTGTGGAGGGACGCGGGCCTTCCATCAAAGATGTAGGGATTGACAGCATTGGTGTCTTTCTCGGGATCATGGTTGTACGTATTTTTTGCTGGACAGCTCTCGCCCCGGCCAGGATAATGGAGCGCGACAAACGGCGTCTAGAAAGAAAAGTACAGCGTGAAAAGCAGAGAGCACGCCAGAGAAGAACGGGCAGAACACACGGCAGGTGGGAAGAATATTAAAATTAGAAGAATATTAGAGCATACTGAGCCAGGCAAAGTAAAAGGGACCGTCTCCTTCTGTATTTTTTCAGAGAAGACGGCCCCGGTTTGTCCATTTTTACAATTTTTTAATTTTACAGTTTACAGTTCCTTTGATTTTTCGGTAGCGGCTTTGATGCAATTCATAACGGAATAACGGAAACCGCCCTTTTCTAAAGCCTCTACACCTTCTATAGTAGTTCCGCCGGGGGAGCTGACCATATCTTTTAATGCCCCGGGATGAATTTTTGTATCTAGTATCATTTTTGATGTTCCAAGACAAGTCTGGGCGGCAAGTTTGTAAGCTGTGTCACGAGGCAGCCCCTGTTTGACGGCTCCGTCAGCCAACGCTTCAATAAACATTGCCGTGTAGGCAGGACCGCCTCCGCTTAGTCCGCATGCAACATCAATTAATTTTTCGGGAAGCCATTCAATAATTCCGATGGAGGAAAATAACTGGCTCATGAGAGTAATTTCCTCCTCATTCAAGGTGTTGTCTGAGCAAAGGACAAACATACCTTCTGAAACTAAGGCGGGAGTGTTGGGCATCACTCTCAATATGCGTACATTTTCATCAATCATGGCTGCAATGCGCTCTGCCCAGAGCCCGGCAACGATGGAAACCAGTACTTTACCTTTCAAATGGCCTTTGCAGCTTTCCAGTGCTTCGGCTGCATTCTGTGGCTTTACTGCTAGAAGTATGATATCGCATTCGTCACACAGCCGGGCATTGCTGTCAGCTGTGCTGATGCCCAGATCCTCTGCCCGCTTCATGGGCCCAGAAAGGATATCGTAAACTGCAAAATCCTCCTTGCTAAAAGCATCTGTACCAATTGCACCGCGCAAAATTGCACTTCCCATATTTCCGTATCCAATAACACCAATCCTCTTTTTTAACATAGCGTTCTCCTTCCTTCATGTATGTATTTTAATTATCGACATGGATGATTTTATACATATGATGATGTTGGGGTCAAAAAGTATTTTGCCCCCTGATACCTACGGATTGCTCCGCATTTTGTGCTCCCGCAATCCTAAAAACATTCGAAATCCGCCCTACTCGGGCTTCTTTCTCATGTTTTGCGGGTCCCAAAGTCATGCTTTTTCATGCAAGCATGAAACGCATGACCTTTTGACCCTGGTATCATATGATTTCTCTAATACGTCCAGATATTCTTTGCCAAATGTATTTGCAAATTCCTGCTTTGCCTTATCAATGGCGGGCCGTGCCTTGTCCCCAAGTTCTTCCAGCAAAGTTTCGGAAATACTATGTAGTAAATGTGCGGTATGAAAGTTGAAGTCTTTCATGCGGGAGGTTCCCAGCTCTTTCTTTTTTTCCTGCAGTTTTATTACATCCTCATCTGTGAGAGGTGCTCCCCAGTCAAATTCACATCTGTCCCCTCCAAAACTCATGCTTTCTGTCAGGTGCGAACAGACGAAATCCGGACGAAATCCTTGGAATACAGCGTTGTCCACATCTACGCAGTAATATTTTCCATATTCCAGAAGGCCATGCTTTTTCCAGGCCTCGCACCATGCACATTTGCTGATGTAGGTTTGAAGTGTGGGCTGTGTCCTGAGCTGCCCGAATGTCATCTGCCCGTCATAATCAGGCTGCCATTCTCCATAGGCCTGGTTTGTCATAACTGTGAGCTCATCACCATTTTTCAAGGCATTCTGAGCCATTCTGGCACCGCGCTCATTCCCATATTTTGTCATGGCCGTTAAAATTGCATCTTTGCCCTCCACATGAAATTGTTTTATAACATTTTTAGATAGCAATGCGAACATAACGGCATGATGTTCAATTTTACAGTGCACATCTTTGTCAGCAGACATATATGTATCATCTCCTTAAATACGTTTGTTAAACGTCTGCATTACATTTTTAATGACTTGCTGCATTATTTCATCGTTTGGCTCGGAGGAAGCTTTATAATCGGCATATCTTGCTGTTTCGTACAGAAAATCGGAGAGTCGGTTGATATATTTCAAGGCTGTGTGATCTGCTCCGTAATTCTGGGCAACTTTATGGAATCTCCGCTCGGCCCTTCTTGCCACGGCCCTTGCCACATCCAGCCGGGCGGATTGTTCGCATCCGCCATACAGGACAAAAAGCTTAGGGCGGGGAAATGAATTCTCCATTCTGTCGATTTCTACTTCCAATACCTGAATCTGTTCATCGGAAACACGATATTCAGGATTCCGGGGATCGGCGATTCCCCCCATGATCAACATCAATTCCCTCTGTATTTTAGAAAGACGCCCCTGAAGCTTGGGCTCTGCAATTACTTTTGCCAGCCCTAAGTGGCTGTTGAGCTCATCGATAGCTCCAAGCAGTTCGATTCTGGCATCGCACTTGGAAACTCTGATTCCGTTCATGAGAGAGGTTTTGCCCTTATCCCCGCCTTTGGTATAGATTTTCATTGTAAAGCCCTCCTTCGCCTAATAGATAAAGGTAAACATAAGTAACTATTTAAACGCCAGTTTCTTAATGGCTCTTGCACTGTTTGCGCCCAGTTTCCTGCACTGTTCTTTAGTAGGATTTTGATAGCTTTGTATATTGCGGCCTTTATTGAGACCACGCATCTGAAGTGCAGCATACTTTCCCTTTATGGCAATTCCAGAACCAAGCATGGAGTCATTGGCTGCATTCCAGGCAAGGTCATCTAAATTGGATGTCTCCATTTCTTTCAGTTCAAAAAATACGCCTTCTTCTTCAATGCCGGCGCATATTTCCGTTAGAGCAGCAGCATCGGGTTCATTTGTATATATAAAAATAGAAGGTTTTTTAATAATCATTGTATCTCTCCTGCATATGAAAGCACAAGTCCGGTTGCCACAGCATTTCGGGGGCCTTCCTGTCCTCGAATGTTTCCCCTGCCGCATACAATACGATAATTGGAAAACTCATCCATGAGCATTTCAGGTATCTCAAAGTCTTCAGCAGATCCTCCGACAAGCACCACATTTGATATGTTTTTCAGGTCATGATCAGGTGCTACTTTTTGAAGGGCACGAAAAGCGTTTGTTACAAATACTTTGCGCTTTGCATCCTGGCGCACTTGTACAATCTTCTCCATGGGGATATCTTCCTCAATGCGGATAAAACCTTCTTCCGCGAGAAGAACAACACGCCCATAAAACCGCGGGTCGATAGATTCGTCCACAAAAGTCATCTGTCCATTTTCCATGCGCATGTGGAAAAGGCTCTCCACTTTTGCAAGGGGATATTTTTTAATCTGTTCCGCCATATGCCGGTCTGACAAGCCCAATTCCGTTTCAATCAGCATGGAGACTAATTCGCCGGCTCCTGCCTGATGTGTCATGATAACCCGTCCCTCTTCGGATATTACAGCTGCATCGGTAGAGCCTCCTCCCATGTCCAAAATGGCAAGGGGGAGCTTTGTGCCCGGAGTGGTGAGCGCACCGAGGCCGGCCATAACCGCCTCAACTCCAGCTACCTTTACGTCTGTGTGGAGCTCTGACTTTAAAATCTCAGCGATTTTCTGCATGGGAAGCTGCTGGGTTTTTACCATAGCTGCAATACCCACTGCTTTTTCCAGACAGGTTTCCCCTGCCAGGGCACCGGAAATTAAAACGGGTGCCATTGTATCGACGGCCAAAATATCTGTGATATGTATATCTGCGTCCGGTATATTATCGACTTCGCTCATGCCCTTTTTGATTCGGTTGAACATGTTGCCGACGTTCGTGTCCGGCTGGCCGCTGAGGTCCCGGATATTCCCGGCATCAGAAACAACCTGCATGATTTTTTCTGCGCCTTCATCCAGGTTAATTGAAGTACTGTTCTCTGCCTCCAGATATATTTCTCCGGCAGGGAGTGCATTTTCACGGACGTTGCCTCCGGGAGTTTTCAGGACAACTGCACTGCGTTTCCCAATCAGACTCTTGGCAATTGGAGTGACTGTGCGTGTCTCTTCTGCATTCAGGTGAAGAAGGGTTGCAATTCCGTAGGGATTGGACAGCATGCGTATGGTCTGCCCGGGCAGTGCAACTTCGATTGCTGCCGGAACTCCATCGGGGAGCTTGTTAATCCGCGCCACCTCATCGATAATAGGTACTTTTTTATGGAGACGGTTTTCTACGAGAACGGCCTCGTCAGCCTGCAGAATCACTCCGGTGATATCCAAGGAATCTGCGGATTGGTTCAGAAGAGCAGCAACCTCCTCGTAGGAAAAGGAGGATGGTGCCGCCACAATATAAGCAGTTCCAGAAACGCCCCGGGAGAGGTTGTCAATAAGCAGAATCTCCCCAACAGCCTGGCCTGCACCGGCGGGAGTGGAAGGGTTGTGCCCAATCATGGATGAATCTGTAATGATCGTCTCTGTCAAAGTTTCCATAGCAGTGTCACCGATGACCGGTGCTGCCTCATTGAGGCGGATCAGGGTGATATCTTCCATGTTCCTGTTTATTTTGCTCATGGCCTGCTTTAAGGCTGTTTTGATGCCGTGGGTATTGGAAAGCGTACCTTTCGTTCCTGTTGTAGGGCAGGAAGAGCTGGTCAGGAAATGAATACTGCCGTTTAAGTCAGCTTCCCCGACACATACTTCAGTAGTAGAATTTCCTATATCAACTCCGGCAATATAAGTCAAAGCAGAACACCTCTCTTTTCATACACTTCTGCGGCTTCCATAACAAGCCGTGCACAGTTTTTGGCGTTATATTTTTCCAAGAGCTCCTGGGCCATCATTACTAACTCCAGTTTGGTGGAGCGGTTGGGGCGGAGCTTGTCGTACATTTTCAAAATCACATCGTCCGGCACATCTACCAGCTCTGCAGCGCGCTCAAAGTTCTTTTCCATAGGGGCATTTCCAGCTTCCTTTGCAACCTGCCCTTGGGCTTTGAGCATTTCTTTTGATATCTTGATATCATCGGGAGCAACATGATTTTTCATGACCTCATCTAGTGTGATGTCAGTTAATTTTTTACCAGTTCTGGATGTGATTTTTTCTTTCTCGTGTTCACCTAATGGATACTGCATTTACTTTCCCTCCCATTCAATAATTCCTACCTCGGGGTCAAGCTGCTCTGTCTCTGCAATATGCATCAGTGCAGCCTTTACCTGATACTTTGGCCGGGTCATGGGATCGTTGGCAGAAGGGATAGGCACGACCTGCTCACCCTTTACATATTTTGCCGCATTCTGTCCGATCCTTCGATAGGTCTCCAGAGTCATCAAAGGTGCCTGGGGAAATAACTCCAGGTTCGAGAGGGGGTACAGATCCCTCTGATGGATAACAGTGGTTCCTTTGGACTGAATTCCGACACCGATGCCGGAGCCTGACAGCTTGGCAGATTCCAGAGCCATAAAGCAGACATCGGAGGTGTCAAGAATTTTAACAACTCTCGGAATCATGCCTTCCTCTTCAATTCCGGCTTTTACATTTTTCAAAACCTCCTCCAGGGGTATGCCGCAGATTGTTTTTTTAATCTCTTTCTGAAATGCGGCGCCGACTCCGATTACAACCTCTTTGGGGTCAGTCCCCTTTTTGGCTTTTGGATAGGAAACGTAGGAAGTTTTTACTTCGTTGATTCTTTCATGCCCTGTCATAGACGGAACCTCAGAAGAGACAGGAGCATCTGCCGGGTTTACCTCGCCACTTTTTGGCGCCATCTGGGCGAGAACCGCATTTGTTATCTGTTTTACTAAATCTTCATTTATCTGCATGTCTTCTCCTCCTATATATCCTGTGGGTTTATAATGTGAGGAATCTTCTTAATCTCTTCCCAGCGCTTTCCCTCCACACGATAGCCGGTTCCGGGGCCCATGTAGTCGTTCGGCGTATTTACTCCGGACATAACGTGGAAATTCTTGTCTAGTATAGCAGATGTCTGCATATAGTCTCCGGCAACACGCTGCTTGAGCATACTCAACACGCTTTCTGCGATATCCTGGAAGCCCGACTCGGCAAGCGCCTTTACTACGTCGATTCCGGTAATGCCCCGTTTCAGCACATCTTCTGCAGCCATCAAGTCTGCTGTGACATCACGGGGAAGGGTATCTTTACTTCCGTGGGCGTAGGTGACAGCCTCTACCTGCTCGTCGGAAACCGGTGATAATCCAAGATATTTGAATACTGCCTGCACGGCTTTTGCGGCTTTTTCCCTGACATGAATGACTTCTTCTTCCGTCACAGGACGAAGGCCCCCGTCCACTTGCATATCTCTCTGTAATACATTATAGTCATCAAAATCTTCGGCATCAAAGTTGGAGCCTGCAAACATATTGTCATAGTTGGGTTCTCCCGCATAGCCGGAGAAAATGAAATCTGTTCCCGGAAGAAACTGGAGCATAGTCCTTGCAGTCCGTCTCATGTCAGAGTTGGAAAAGCTCTGATCATTGGAGGAAGCACATTCTAGCCCCAGAAGTGCAGCCACCAGATTCTCGCTCATGACTTCGCGGATACCTCCCGGCACTGCGCCGGGTACTCCGATACAGCTGACGGAGCCATTCTGAATCCCCTGGCTTCCTGCCCCTTTTGTGGCATAAAGACAGCGGCACTCCAGATAAAGCATGGACTTCTTTTCACTGCTTCCCATCAGAACCTCGGAGCCGGAGCCAGAGGTGAAACGAACCTTCAATCCTCTGGAAGCATAGGCTGAGTTCAAAAATGCCTTGGAGTAAGGGGTGTCATCCCCATCTATAAATACTTTTTCCGTGCCGTATACGGAAAGTGTTTCGGCGTATGTAGTCAGACCTCTGATGCCAAGTTCCAGCTCGGTTGCCTCCTCGGCGGAACATTGTGTCAGTACGCCCGGCCGGCCCACCTGGGAGCCGATTAAAAGTGCCATGGCACTAAGGGGTGCATATCTGGCAACACCCATAGTGGTTTCTTCCTCAGCAAAGCCACGGAGCGCACCTTCTGCAGCATCTGCGGCTATCTGCACCGGATCGTCCTTCAGGTTGGTAATGTGTGCCTGATTACCCGGAGTCCTGCGGGCTCGGATTTTCTGCATCCCCATCATCAGCTCTACAACATTTAAATGGTTCATGACCGCTGTCATCTTGGCAGGAGTGATGCCGCTGACAACCTCCAGGATCTCTTTTCTAGACACATGAATATCCACAATCATACGTGCAATATCCAGGGAAGGAACAGTCATAGACCTTTCGGCCCTTTCAATATTAATTGCATAATCGGCAATAAACTGGTCGATAAAGTCAAAATCTTCTCTCTTTTTGCCGTCCAGCTCTGTAATTCGGCTATTCTCTATTTTAATAGAAGGCTTTGGGTCGTAAGGGCTTGTCATTGCCACAAAACCCATCTCCGGCCATTCATTGATATAACCGTCCAGATTGACAGGACGTTTGTCCAATGTTTCAATACGTTTTGATCTTTTCATCTCTTTCTTCTCCTATCGGATGATAACCCACGATTTACAATAAATTCATTATACAACAACCACAGGAAAATAGCAATGTATTATCGCATAAAACATACAGAAAACCACACGAATAACAAAAGAAACCACAAGAAACAACAGGCGAAGCAATCCTAAAAACATTCGAAATCCGCCCTACTCGGGCTACTTTCTCATGTTTTGCGGGTCCCAAGGTCATACTTTTTCATGCTTGCATGAAAAAGTATGACCTTGGGACCCTGGTATCATGTTATAATATAGAAGAGAAACTTAAGGTGGCAGATACACGATACTTTTAAGAGGGAGGGGGCAGGGAAATGAAAGACAATGCAATATGGGAGACATGGTTCGAGAAAAATAAAGAAGAGATGATAAGGACAGCCGATGATATATTCTGCCATCCGGAATTATCGGAAAAGGAACTATATTCATCCAAATGTCTGGCAGATTTTTTGGCAGAGCGGGGGTTTTCAATCCAGTGGAATATCGCCGGATTTGCTACGTCATTTATTGCCCAGTGGGGGGACGGGAAACCAATTTTGGGGTTTCTGGCAGAATATGATGCACTTCCGGGATTGGGGCAAAAGGCAGTACCTAAACACCATCCCGAGACTGGCCCTGGACATGGATGTGGACACAATCTTCTGGGTACTGCCTGTGCCGGTGCCGCCTGTGCACTGAAAGCTCAGATGGAGAAAGCAGGAACTACAGGGACAATCCGAGTATACGGTTGTCCGGCAGAGGAGATTGTGATTGGAAAAATTCGAATGAACGAGCAGGGTGCATTTGAGGATCTGTCGGCGGCCATCACATGGCACCCCTTTGACAGGAACCGGGTAAGTTATGATATCTGGCTGTCCCAGGATATAAAAAATTACAAATTTTATGGCACCACAGCGCACGCTGCCAAGAATCCTGAGATGGGGCGCAGTGCTCTGGATACTGCGGAGCTGATGAACGTAGGTGTCAATTATTTGCGGGAGCATGTGCCGGATGATGTGCGGATGCATTATGCTTATACCAGCCCAAATGGCCCGGCGAATATTGTGCCGGACTTTGCATCTACAAATTATTTTATCCGTTCCAGTAAGCATGAACGGACGCAGAATGCCTCACGGAGAGTAGATGACTGTGCACGGGGCGCTGCACTGATGACGGGAACCAGAGTTGAAATAGAGCGTGTGACCCAGAACAAAGAGATGAAGGTAAATCGGACTCTGGCTGAAGTGTTCTATGAAGCAATGAAACGAATTCCCCTTCCGGAGCATACCGAAGAAGAACTTGCATTTGCAAAGGAAATCAGTGAACAGGCAGGGCTGCACAATGATGGTGTTTATTTTGCAGGGCTGGAGCCTCTTGAGGATGAGCCTGTAGTATTGCCTATTGGAACAGATGTGTCGGATGTCAGTCATACAGTACCTACAATAATGCTCAGTGCAGCTGCCCTCTGCAAAGGTACTCCATTGCACCATTGGTCGGCGACTGCCCAGGCAGGGATGAGTATCGGGCACAAGGCCATGCTGTATGTGGCAAAGTGCATGGCACTAGGGTCCTGGATGCTGGTTCAACAACCAGAAAAGTTAAAGGAAGCCTGGGAGGACTTTGGAAAAGAATGAAAAAGATTATACTTGCCTCCGGATCCCCCCGCCGAAAAGAGTTGATGGAACAAATTGGACTGAAATTTGAGGTTGCAGTAAGTCATAAAGATGAATATTATAAAAGCGTCCTGCCGGAAGAAATTGTAAAAGAACTTTCTTTAATGAAAGCAGAGAATGTTGCATCAGAACAGGACGCAAGAAATATGATAGTGATTGGCGCAGATACAATTGTGACACTGGATGATAAGATTTTAGGGAAACCAAAAGATGAAAAAGATGCATATTACATGCTGAAGAGTTTACAGGGAAAGGCTCATCAAGTATTTACCGGGGTGGCAATTCTGGACTATGACAGCAACGGGGGGTGTCAGGTCAGCAGCCATGCTGAGGCAACAAAGGTGTATGTGCATAAAATGGAAGATGACGAAATCTGGAGATACATTCACAGCAAAGAACCCATGGATAAGGCAGGAGCATACGGAATCCAGGGAAAGTTTGCAGTCTATATAGATAAAATAGAGGGAGACTACTATAATGTAGTGGGGCTTCCAGTCTCTTACGTGTATCAGAAAGTGAAAAAAGGGGTCAGACCCTTTTGAGCTCCATTTTCAGAATATTCTGGCTTTAATGAGAGGGGATAATAGGTGAAAAAAAGTAAAAAAAGGAATACAAACCGCTTTCGTACTATGTGGAAGGCACTCCAGATGGAGCAGAGGGAACATAGAAGCTCATTTCTGGTTTATTTCATTTTGCGGCTGCTTGTAATTGCCGTCATGATTTTACAGATTTTTAACAGAAATTATGAGAATGTGTTTTTATGCATATTGACATTGCTGCTTCTGATTATCCCAAGTTTTGTGCAGGTTACTATGAGAGTGGAGCTGCCTACCACTCTGGAGATTATTATTCTCGTGTTTATATTTGCAGCGGAAATTCTTGGGGAAATCAGTGAATTTTATCTTATGTATCCATTTTGGGACACAGTCTTGCATACTATCAATGGATTCCTTGCAGCAGCCATAGGTTTTTCGATGGTCGATTTACTGAACCGCAGCGAAAAGATGGTATTTCAGCTTTCGCCGGTGTTTACGGCAATTGTAGCATTCTGCTTTTCTATGACCATCGGTGTAATATGGGAATTCTTTGAATTTGGAATGGACTGTATTTTTGGATACGATATGCAGAAGGACACTGTAATCCAAACCATCAGATCGGTTATGCTTAATCCGGCGGGAAGAAACGTGCCGATGGAAATCGACAACATAACCAGTGTGGTGATTAACGGAAAGGACTTGGGACTTGGCGGCTACCTGGATATTGGCCTGATAGACACAATGAAAGATTTACTGGTAAACTTTATTGGTGCAGCCATATTTTCGATAATAGGATACTTTTATGTAAAAAACAGAGGAAAAGGCAGTGTGGTGAGAAGATTTGTGCCCAGCAAAAAGAAAGAGGGCCGAGATTTCCTGAAAATTGTCCGGGAAGAAAGAACAAATCATGAAGAACAGGAAAAATGAGAAATAAGCATCCAGACACAAAAAAGAATGGAAGCTCCGAAAACCGTAGCTAAAATATAAATTAAAATAGCCAGATTGTTTCCACAATATCTCACAAGAGAAGTGAATCCAATCTGCTGCATCCTGTAGTAAGGATTAATATAAAACATATTGATACTGCCGAAGGCACCAAAAAGGTGATTTATAAGGGAAGCAATAAGGCAGCAAAGAAAATAAATCAAAGTGCCGTCTATAGATTGGCGCCAGCTAAGAATATGGCTGCTGCTTTCTATGATACAAGTGATACCGGCTATTACTCCAACGGTAATAAGCATAATATGCCACAAATAAGAATGCACCGTCAGGCAGAGCGAAGGATACTGGAGTCCGCTGGTATCAGCGAAAACAGCGATTCCCCCCAAGAGTCCATAGCACATCAGAAAAGTAAGAAGGGCATTGCGTGCGCGAAAGTTCCTGATTCGGGGAAGAATCACGAGAACATACATGGGTACACTGCATAGCTGAAAAGGAAAAAACCACCACTGATAAAAACCGCCATTTAAGACAAAGGTCAGATACCATTGCTTCCACACCTCGCTGGCGGCCATTAGAATGCCGCAGCCAAGGAAAAAGCTGTTGAATTTGTAAGAAGTATTCATTCTAAATTTATTCATAGTAAACCCTCTCGTATAATATTAAGATACCTACGGATTGCTTCGCACTTTGTGCTCCCGCAATCCTAAAAACATTCGAAATCCGCCCTACTCGGGCTACTTTCTCATGTTTTGCGGATCCCAAGGTCATGCTTTTTCATGCAAGCATGAAAAGCATGGCCTTTTGACCCTGGTATCATTTAATAGTATACTCCAGATATGCAGAGTTTTGTATTTTATATAGAAATATGGGCAATATGATGGGTAAAATAACGAAAAACACTGCTCTTTACGTGTGGTGTGTGGATTCAATTGTTACTTTTGCTCCCCTGAAAGATTTAGAATTAAAAATTAAGATTAAATTTTTATGAAAATTGATAAAAATTGCTTTAAATCGCATAAAAGTTGGATAAAAAATGTTGCCTTTATGTATGTAAAAAATGTCGCTTTTTATCGTTGACAAGCTAAAAGTTTGGGTGTAAACTTTAGGCAACTTTTGGGGATATTACACCTTAAAAGGGGGCACGGGGATGGAATTTCGAGAGCGAAATTTCCTTTTTTATTTCCGCGAGCAATGAGCCAAGCGGAAATGCTTGCATTTCCATTTGGCGACTGCCGCGAGGGTCAAAGACCCCGCAGCTTGCTGCGGGGTCTTTGGCTTATACAGTAAATTATGAAGAAATGCCCTTTCCCGATGCAGGCTTTCTTGGACGGCAGAGGTTCAGAAAGCAAATCTTATTGGATATTAACAATCTGATAGGGAAATAAATATGAAAAGAAAGGGAGGGAGCAATACGGAAAGTTTAACAAAGAACTTGTTGGAAGAGTTGAACGTGGAAACTGTGTTTACGATTCCTGTCTTTGGTGGGATTGATGTGTCGGAGTCAGTAGTCGTCACCTGGATTATCATGGCAGTCGTGATTCTGCTTTCCATCATTTTTGTCCGGAATCTTCGTGTTGAGAACCCCGGGAAGAAGCAGCTTGTGCTGGAATCCGCAATTGGCTGGATACAGGATTTCTTTGTAGATGTTATGGGCAAGGAAAATAAGCGCTATGTCCCGTATTTGATTACTGTGATTCTCTATCTGGGCATTTCCAATATTATAGGTCTATTTGGTTTTAAGCCGCCCACAAAGGATCTAAATGTAACGGCAGCACTGGCTATTATGAGTATGTTCCTAATTGAATATTCAGGAATACACAGAAATGGCCTGAAGCATTGGGTCAAACATTTTGCGGAGCCGGTACCCGTTGTGGCGCCTATTCTCATTTTGGAGATTATAATCCGCCCGTTGTCTCTTTGCATGCGGCTGTTTGGCAACGTACTGGGAGCCTTTGTTATTATGGAGCTCTTGAAGCTGGTCGCACCGGTGCTGATACCCATACCATTTAGTTTTTATTTTGATATATTTGACGGATTTTTACAGGCCTATGTATTTGTGTTCCTGACGGCATTATTTATGAACGAGGAACAAGAATAAAAAATTAAAAAACAGTATAAAGGAGATTAATATTATGACAATCGCAATTGGAGCAGCTATAGCAGTTTTAACAGGTGTTGGAGCAGGTATTGGAATTGGCCTTGCAACAGGAAAGGCAGTGGATGCAATCGCAAGGCAGCCGGAGGCAGAGGGCAAGATTAGTAAGAACCTTATTCTGGGGTGTGCACTGGCCGAGGCGACAGCTATTTACGGTTTTATTATTGGTTTGCTGATTATATTACTTTTGAAATAATAACAGTTACTTAGAAAGGCAGGTGGGACAGGTGTTACAATTAAGTGTGAGCAACCTTCTCTTTACCATTATAAACCTTGTTGTTTTCTATCTTCTGTTGAAAAAGTTTTTAATCAAACCGGTCACTAATATCATGGAAAAACGTGAAAAAATGATTGCTGATGGCTTGAATAACGCCAGTGCTGCTCAGGAAGAGGCTGCACAGATGAAGCAGGAATATACAGCAGCCCTGGCAGGAGCCAAGGAAGAATCCGTCAAGATTGTGGAAAAAGCACAGACACAGGCGAAAGCCGAGTATGACAGGATTGTGGCTGAGGCTGATGAAAAAGCCGGAAGCTTGCTGGATTCTGCTAAATCTAATATTCAATTAGAACAGGAGCAGACAAAGAAAGCGCTGCAGTCAGAAATTGCAGGCCTTGCTATGGCGGCGGCCACAAAGATTGTAAGCGAAAAGACAGAGAATCAAGGAAATCAGGGAATCTATAATCAATTTCTGGAAGAAGTAGGTGACGCTCATGAAGACCCAGACAACGACTAATCATTTGTACTGCCCGCAGGCGGCAGTGAGATATGCGCGTGTGCTGTATGAGCTGAAGATTCCAGAGGAAGCCGTACAAAAAACCAGGGAAATTTTTGCCGAGGTTCCTCAGCTTCATGATGCTCTTATAAACCCGACGATCCGGGAAGAACAGAAGCTGAAGGTGATAGATAAGACATTCCCTGAAGAGATCAGGAATTTCCTGAAAGTGACCTGCAAGTATCAGAGAATTAACCTTCTCATGGATATTTTTACGGCGTATGACAGATACTGCGATGAACAGAAGCAGATTCTGAAAGCGGTACTGACTTGTGTAGAACCTCCAAGCGAGGTACAGTTAAAACAAATGCAGGCGTTCCTCTGCAAAAAATATGATGTCCGCAGCGCAGATATTGAAATCAGGGAAGATAAGGAGCTGCTCGGCGGCTTTGTGTTATATGCAAATAGTGACGAGTACGACTGGAGTCTAAAAGGACGCTTGAATCGATTAGAAGAAAAATTGACCTGGAGGTGAACAAGGTGAGTTCAATCAATTCAGATGAAATTATTTCTATTCTGAAGAACGAAATAGAAAATTTTGATGCAATCAGCAAGAACAGTGAAGTTGGAACTGTCATCTCAGTAGGCGACGGTATTGCCACTGTTTACGGGATTGATCACGCCATGTATGGGGAAATTGTGACTTTTGAAAATGGACTGAAGGGAATGGTACAGGATATCCGCAAGGATTCTGTGGGATGTATCCTTTTTGGCCATGAGACAGGAATTAAGGAAGGCACAAAAGTAAGCCGTACAAAGAAAAAAGCCGGCGTTCCGGTTGGAGATAAGTATATAGGAAGAGTTGTGAACTCTCTGGGTGCGCCCATTGACGGGAAAGGTGAAATCCCTGCAGATGATTACCGGCCGATTGAAGAGGAGGCCCCGGGCATCGTCGACCGCAAATCAGTTTCCGTGCCTCTTGAAACAGGTATTTTGTCTATTGATTCTATGTTTCCCATAGGACGCGGACAAAGGGAGCTGATTATTGGGGACAGGCAGACAGGCAAGACGTCTATAACGTTGGACGCGATTATCAATCAAAAAGGTAAAGATGTAATATGCATCTATGTTGCAATCGGACAGAAGGCTTCTACAGTGGCAAAGGTGGTAAATACTTTGTCGGTAAATGGCGCAATGGACTATACCATAGTGGTTTCCTCCACCGCAAGTGACTGTGCACCGCTCCAATATATTGCACCTTATGCGGGAACAGCATTGGCAGAACACTTTATGTATCAGGGAAAAGATGTACTGATTGTATATGATGATTTGTCCAAACACGCGGTTGCCTACCGTGCATTGTCCCTGCTTCTGGGAAGGTCACCGGGACGTGAAGCTTATCCCGGAGATGTATTTTATCTGCACTCCAGGCTTTTGGAGCGCTCCAGCCGCTTAAGTGAGGCCAAAGGAGGCGGCTCTATTACAGCGCTGCCTATTATTGAGACACAGGCAGGCGACGTATCTGCATATATTCCTACGAATGTTATTTCCATTACAGACGGCCAGATATTCCTGGAGAGTGACTTGTTCTTTTCCGGCATGAGGCCGGCGGTCAATGTGGGATTGTCTGTATCCCGTGTAGGTGGTGCGGCCCAGACAAAAGCTATGAAGAAGGCAGCGGGAAGTATTCGTATTGATCTGGCCCAGTACCGTGAGATGGAAGTGTTTACGCAGTTCAGCTCGGATTTGGATGCGGCAACAAAAGAACAGCTGCAATATGGCGGTGGGCTGATGGAACTCCTCAAACAGCCATTAAGTCATCCTTTGAGTATGCATGAGCAGGTGATTACCCTCTGTGCGGCGACTCATAAGATATTCTCAGATGTTGAAAAGAAAAAGGTAAAACAGTGCCAGATGGATATGCTGCATTATTTTGACACAGACCATCCGGAGATTGGAAAAGAGATTGAAGATAAAAAGGTTCTTACTGATAAACTGACAGAAAAGATTGTGGAGACGGCGAAGGAATTTAAGAAGAGCAGGTGTTAGTATGGCAAATATTAAAGAAATTCAGACTCGTATAAACAGTGTCAAGGACACGATGAAGATTACAAATGCGATGTATATGATTGCCTCCTCCAAGGTGAAACAGGCAAAGAAGAAGCTAACAGATACTGAGCCATATTTTTATGGAATGCAGGGGGAAATTGCCAGAATCCTGCGCCATGTGCCTGAGCTGGAGCATTCTCACTTTGATGCCCGTGAGGATATACCGCCTGATGAGCGGAAGATAGGCTCTATTGTTGTTACAGCCGATAAGGGACTTGCCGGCGCATATAACCATAATATCATCAAGCTGGAAGAAGAACTGCTAAAACAGCCGGGGATACACAAATTATTTATTGTCGGTGAGCTGGGACGTCATTATTTTTCTAAAAGAGACGTGGAGATAGCATCACAGTTCCAGTACACGGTTCAGAAACCCACAATGCACCGGGCCAGAAATATATCCTCTGTAATCCTGGAGCAGTTTCAGGCGGGCGAATTAGATGAAGTCTATATTCTCTATACCCGTATGGAGAACTCTATGCTGGTTGAGGCTGAAAAAGTAAAACTTCTGCCTTTGGAGCGGGAATCCTTTAATCCCGGGACTTTACCGTTGAATATGTACAGAGAAGAAATCGTGTTTTATCCGTCTGCCAAAAGTGTCATGGACATTATAGTGCCGCATTATGTGAGCGGTATGATATACGGCTGCTTGGTAGAGGCTTACGCCAGCGAGCATAATGCCCGCATGACAGCCATGAAATCAGCGACAGACAGCGCGGAGAGCATTATAAAGGAGCTATCTATTCAATACAATCGAGCAAGACAGGCTGCAATCACACAGGAAATAACAGAGGTTTGCAGTGGTGCAAATGCACAGAAGCGGAAAAAGTAAAACAATTCTGAAAATGGAGTGCAAAAGGGACAGTCCCCTTTGCAGTAAGGAAGTGAGAACTGATATGAATAAAGGACGAATTGTACAGGTTATGGGACCTGTCATTGACGTAGTGTTTGAGGACGGCAATCTTCCTTTTATTAAAGATGCACTGGAAGTTGAAAATAACGGAAAGAAATGTATTATGGAGGTTGCCCAGCACCTGGGAAATAATGAGGTGCGCTGCCTGATGCTTGCTGCCAGTGAAGGGCTGCATAAGGATATGGAAGTGACTGCTACCGGAGCAGGAATTAAAGTACCGGTCGGAGATCAGACACTGGGCAGATTATTTAATGTTTTAGGAGAGACTATTGATGACAAAGAGGCGCTGGCAGAGGGAGAAAAGTGGGTAATCCACAGGGATCCCCCCAGCTTCGAGGACCAGAGTCCGGTAGTTGAAATACTGGAGACAGGGATTAAGGTCATTGACCTGCTTGCTCCGTATGCCAAGGGCGGTAAAATTGGTTTGTTCGGCGGTGCCGGAGTCGGCAAAACTGTGTTGATTCAGGAACTGATCCGCAATATTGCCACAGAGCACGGGGGATATTCTATATTCACCGGAGTCGGGGAGCGTTCCCGTGAGGGAAATGACTTGTGGACAGAGATGGGGGAATCAGGAGTGCTGGCAAAGACAGCCCTGGTGTTTGGACAGATGAATGAGCCCCCCGGAGCGCGTATGCGTGTGGCAGAGACAGGACTGACTATGGCAGAATATTTTAGAGATGTGGAGCATCAGGATGTGCTTCTGTTCATCGATAATATTTTCCGTTTTACCCAGGCAGGCTCTGAGGTATCGGCACTCCTTGGACGTATGCCTTCCGCCGTAGGTTACCAGCCCACACTAGCCACCGAAATGGGCGAACTGCAGGAGCGTATTGCATCTACAAAAAATGGCTCCGTTACATCTGTACAGGCTGTGTATGTACCGGCCGATGACCTGACGGACCCTGCGCCGGCAACGACATTTGCCCATTTGGATGCCACAACTGTGTTGTCCAGAAAGATTGTAGAGCAGGGAATTTACCCGGCAGTAGATCCGCTGGAATCCAACTCCCGTATTCTAGAGGCAGACATTGTGGGTGAGGAGCACTATGAAATAGCAAACCAGGTAACAGAGATTCTGCAGAAATATAAGGAACTGCAGGATATTATAGCAATTCTCGGTATGGAAGAGTTGTCAGATGAAGATAAGGCAGTTGTTCTCCGTGCAAGAAAAATTCAGAGATTTTTATCCCAGCCATTCTTTGTTGCGGAAACCTTCACTGGCACTCCGGGAAAATATGTGCCGCTGAAAGAAACAATACGTGGTTTTAAAATGATTATCGATGGAGAAATGGATGAGTATCCAGAGTCAGCTTTCTTTAATGTGGGAACAATCGATGATGTCATCGAAAAAGCGAAGGCAGAGAGTGCCGCAGAATAGAGGTGTATGCATATGGATACATTTGGGCTGAAAATAATAGCAAGCGATAAAATCTTCTATGAAGGGCGCTGCAGAAAATTGATTTTGCCTGCCCCCGATGGGGAAATAGGGATTCTTGCAAACCACGAGAATGCGGTGATTGCCCTGGGCGTCGGCGATGCACGGCTGGAGCATGAAGAGGGTCAGTGGGTAGAAATTGCGTTGGGCGAAGGTTTTGCCGAAATTGTAAATAACCGTGTCACTATCCTGGTGGATACTGCCGAACGTCCGGATGAAATTGACGTACACAGAGCTGAGGAAGCGAAAGAACGTGCAGAAGAACGTCTGAGACAGAAACAAAGCACCCAGGAGTACTACCAGACACAGGCCGCATTGGCACGGGCAATGAACCGTCTGAGAATATCTCAGAGAAAGAAATAGATGCATGTTTTTAAAAAGAAACAGCGCCGTAACGGCCGGGCTGCCCGGCAGATCATATTGCGGTGCTGTTTTTGCGTCTTGCAATTTAAATAAGATTATACTACAATAAACCTATCAAAACTCAGGAGAGAGAAGTTCATGGGAGAAAAATATCGACAACGTTCAATCATAGAAATTATGAATGAAATATTGAGTACAATACGCGATTACTATGATTCTGAATATGTTTATTATATAGAAAAAGATGATGAGGACATCCTCACCATTTATGAGTGGTGCGCAGAAAATGTACCGTGGCAGAGAGACCGTCTTAAGATGCTGGATGCGGACCAGCTGCCAAAGTGGATAAAACAGGAGATTACTGATACGAGGGAAGAGGATTATAGCATATTCAGCCCCTTAAGTGACGGCGAGGTGGCTATACTGGCCGCAGTGGGTGTACACAGAGGGGGATGTGATCTTTCTCTTATGCGTGCTGTTATCCCATATATTTCACAGTCTATTGCGCTGCAGAAAGTACAAAAGCAGCAGGAATATCTGAGTTATCATGATGATCTGACGGGACTGCTCAACAGAAACAGCTTTGTAGCATATCTGTCAGACTCCGAACAAGACAAGCTTAAATCTGTAGGAGTTGTATCGCTGGATATTAACGGTCTGAAGGATTTTAATAAAGAGTTTGGGCGTGAGTATGGGGACGAAGTGGTGATCCGTGTCGGAGAAGTTCTGGAAGAATACTTCAGAGGTGCCATGGTATTTAGGATGACCGGCGATGAATATCAGGTAATCATGGAAAATGTATCATACGAAGACTTTATGAAGAATGTCCACGGAGTCCATAAGAAGCTGGATAACATTAGTCTTGGGCTTGTCTCTATGGGATATGCCTGGGAGAAGGTGGATATCAATGTAGGCAGGCTTGCAGGACGGGCCGAGAATATGATGCAGGAGGAAAAACAGAAGTATTATAAGCATCTGAAAAAAGGGCATCATGAACCGATTATCAAGGAAGATTTGCTGGAGGATATCAGACAGGGGAATTTTATTGTATGTTTCGTCCCCAAAATGGATGTCACAACAGAAGAGGTAGTCGGAGCCGAGGCTATTGTACGTTATCACCATAAAGACTTGGGGATTATGAATCCGGGAAAATATATTACTCTCTTAGAAGAGACCAAACTGTCACATTATCTGGACATGTATGTATTTGAGCAGGTCTGCAAAACCTTAAGACACTGGGAGACGGAGGACATGCCTATGCTTCCGGTTTCTGTTAATTTTTCAGAGACAACGCTGGTGCAGGAGGGAATCATTGAGAAAATGATGTCTCTTGTAGAAGAATACCATGTTTCTTGTGAATATCTTGAAGTGGAGCTTTCTGAGTCATATGTATCCATGAGTCAGGGCATGCTGGCCGAGACAAGTGACAAGATCAGAAAAGGGAATATCCGTGTTACGTTAGACCATTTTGGTGCAAAGGATTCTAGCTTTTCGATTCTCTCTATGATGGAATTTGATGGTTTGAAACTCGACCGCAGCCTTATCACCAATATAGTGGGAAACAAACGGAGTCAGATTACGGCAAGAGCTGTTATTGATATGTGCAGGCAGCTTGGCGTCCATGTAACTGCTGCAGGAGTAGAGACACAGGATCAGTTAAATGTAGTGAAAGAACTTGGCTGCGATTATGCACAGGGAACTTTGTTCAATAAACCAATTACAATAGATACTTTTGAAGTACGCTATATGAAAGGTTAAAGGCAGCTTATCTATGATAAGAACTTGGATTTTAGATATTCGTCCGCTGTATGAAGCAGACAAATATCAGGCATGCTATAATGCCCTTCCGGCATTTAGGAAGGAAAAGGCCGACAGACTTCAGTCCCGAAGAGGAAAGGCACAGAGCACAGGTGCCTGGATATTGTTGGACAGAATACGAAAAGAATATGGAATTGCAGAGGAGGCAGCATTTAATCTCTCACACTCGGGGGATTACGTGCTGTGTTCTATTGATATGGACTGTGGAAATAAAACCCAGGTGGGCTGTGATATAGAAGCGGTGAAAAGGGCAAAACTAAAGATTGCGAGACGGTTCTTCTGCCCCTCGGAATATGACACGATTTTGAGAGAGCACAACAAAGAATCGCAGAATGATATGTTTTACCGGCTATGGGTACTCAAAGAAAGCTTTATGAAGGCAACCCTCCAGGGAATGGCTATGGACACAAAAAGCTTCGAGATTCAGATGACAGATCCGCCAATCCTTTTAAAAAAGCCGGACTGTTATCCGCAAAGATACTATTACCGGGAATATGATGCCGGAATACCTTATAAGATAGCGGTTTGTTCCACTGATAAAGAAATAGATTCAAGGATACGGATGGAGTTGAAGTTATGAATGTAAAGTTTACCAAAAGGATGAAAAAGGTATTGATTCTGGGAATAGTATGCGGCACAGTGCTGGGAACGGTGATTACTTTCGCTGCGGCAAGAAGAGCGGTTGACAAAAAGAAAACCGTTATGGCCGAGACAGAAAAGAAATGGCAGGCGGAGAATAAAAGACTCCAATCTCAGATTCAGACAGAGTCAGAAGTGGGAAAGTCAGTGGAGGCAGCTGCGAGCCTTTCGGAGAAACAGCCGGATGACTGGGCTCTTGTACTGGTGAATGACTGTCATCCCCTGGACACAAAGTATGTTCCGGAGCTCACGGAGATTACCTCGGAGAATTCCGTGGATGCCAGAATCGCTGAGGATACAAAAAAGATGCTCTCAGATGCAAAGGGTGCAGGGCTTAATGTTCATATTTTGTCTGCATACCGTTCTTATGACGATCAGACGGCAGTGTTTAACGATACAATGCAGGATTGGGTCAATCAGGGAGAGAGCTATCTGGATGCCTACAATGAAACGAAAAAATCTGTAGCAGTGCCGGGATACAGTGAACATGCGTTGGGGCTGGCTCTGGATATTACCTCTGAGGATTATCAGGGCCTGGATGAAAAGCAGGCAGATACGCCTGAAACAAAGTGGTTGATGAAGAATTGCTATAAGTATGGATTTATTCTGCGGTATCCTTCAGAAAAAATGGAAACCACAGGCATTACCTATGAACCATGGCACTACCGCTATGTAGGAAAAGACGCGGCAAAAGAGATTACAGAAAAAGGAATCACCCTGGAAGAATACCTTGGTGTAAAATAGAACGGCTGCAATCTTGACGTGTTTTCATGCATTTGTTAAAATGAAAAAAGGGGAAAAAGATAGGTTTATGAGGAAACTATATTGTTTCTAACCACCGGTTATAAGTTCGTTTTAATAAGGAGGAAAATAATGGAAGATCTTACGTTTGGAGAACAAGTCAAAATTATTCTTGGCCGCAAAGGCATGACTATCAAAGAACTTGCAGAGACAATTGAGAAACGTACCGGACAGAAGATGTCAAGGCAAAATCTGACACAGCGTCTGGGAAGAGATAATTTTCAGGAACAGGACATGCGCAAAATTGCAGAGATTCTGGGATGCCCGTTTCACTTAAGTATTCTATCAGGTGATATCCCGGAGGTCAAAGAGGATGAGTCCGCAGAAACTGAAAAATCTGTTGATATTGTAAAATCCATAGAATCAGTAAATTCCGCAGAACCGGCAAACTTTGTGAAAGAGCTGGAAGGGCAGACGCTGGAAGAGCGGGATATGACGATTGGCGAACTTTATAAGATTCATGAGGGACTATCCCAGCTGGAAGAGAATATTCAGGAAGGTAAGCCAATTGAAAACATTAAAGAAGAGCTGCAGAAGACCGAAGCTTCAGTTATAGGCACACAGAAGAAGCCCGGGGAAGAAAAGAAGGGACTCTTCCGCACCGGTGCAATTTTCCTCAGGAAGAAAGGCGATTCTGCAGAAGAGGTGAAGGACTCTGCGGCTGAGTTAGGTCTGGCGGGTGAGCCGAAGCCGGCGGATGAGCCTGCAGCCGGGACGGAAAATGTGGCTGAGCCGGAGATTTCGGATGCACAGGGATTGGATATATCGGAAGGCGAGGTGCCTGTTTCGGAGCCGGATGATTTTGAGCCGGTTATCAGGCATGACGATGCCGAGGAGGACAGGGAGCTGGGTGATGTAAATCCATATACAGGCCGGGAATATCAATCTAACAGTGTCCGCATGCATCCCACCAGAATAGGATATGTTCAAGTGTATGACCGGGCTACTCACAAATGGACGGATATGACAGAGTGGGCTTTTCTGGGTTATCAGGAGCGGAAGAAAGCTCTGCTTGGCAAAGAATATGAACCGCCGATTTATCTTGACTAGTTTAAGGAAAGGCAAATTATGGAGTGGAGTACATTACTCTGCACCGAGCGCATGCGGAGCGGTGCAGGAAACCGGAGAATAAAGACAACAGATTTGAGAAGCGAGTTTGAAAAGGATTACCATCGTATCATCGGCAGCGCCTCTTTTAGGCGCCTGCAGGATAAAACTCAGGTATTTCCTCTGGATAAGAGTGATTTTATCAGAACCAGGCTTACCCATTCACTCGAAGTCTCTTCATTGGGAAAGTCTCTCGGACAGAATATAGGAGAAAACATTATTAACTGCAGAAAAGACCCTGGTTTTACTCCTAAGATGAAAGAGGACATCTGTCATATACTTCAGTGTGCAGGACTGATTCATGATATTGGAAACCCTCCCTTTGGGCATTTTGGAGAAAATGCAATCAGGGAATGGTTTATAAAAAATCTGCCATGTATGACTTACCAAGATGAGCCCGTAGAGAGGATGCTGACACCCCAGATGAAGGCAGATTTCTACCATTTTGAGGGAAATGCTCAGGCACTGCGGCTGGTGACAAAACTACATTATCTTGTGGACGAGTACGGTATGAACCTGACTTATGCACTTTTGAACACGATTGTAAAATATCCGGTTCCTTCTACAAAAATTAGCATACATTCAGGAAATATCAAAGAGAAGAAAATGGGCTATTATTATGCCGATCAGGATATATTTGAAGCAGTTTCTACAGCAACCGGTGCAAAAAACAACCGCCATCCATTGACTTACATTCTGGAGGCGGCAGATGACCTGGCCTATAAAACTGCGGATATTGAAGACGCATTTGTGAAAGGATTCCTTTCATTCCATGAGCTGAGCCGGGAACTGGAAAAGCTGCAGAAGGAGAATCCGGAGGCGGACTTTCAGACATTGGACAAGTTGAAATCTTTGTATGAACGAGGAATAGAGAAAAAAGTGAGCCACCCGGAATCTTATGCAGTTAAGAACTGGATTGTGCGGATACAAGGATATCTCATCAGCTGCGCGACCTTTGGATTTACATCCCACTATGAGGAGATTATGGCGGGAACTTTTAAGCATGATTTATTTTATGGGAGTTTTGGCGGCAGGCTTATGGACTTGCTGGGCGATATTGCATACCGTTATGTATTTACTTCCACAGCAATATATAAGATGGAAGTTACGGAATCTGTGATACTGGACTTTCTCATGGACAAGATGGTACATGCGGTACTGTACTACGATACAGATGAGATGTTGGATCCCATTGACAGCAGGGTGGTGTCGTTTATCTCTGATAACTACAAAAATGCATATAAGCATCAGGCAGAGGGGAAGAGCGAGGCAGAAAAATTATATCTCCGCCTGCTGCTTGTGACGGATTACGTGTGCGGCATGACAGACAGCTATGCCAAACGCCTGTATCAGGAAATGAATGGGTTGATTTAAAAAATGAATGGGTTGATAAAAAGAAAGTCGGACATTGCTATACAGATGTTCGACTTTCTTTCGTGGAATGAAACAATATAAATTTTTTCGTATGATCTACATCATATAACGGCACCAGTGTCCGAACTCCTCAGAATCATCTCTCTCATCATCGCTCAGAGTCAGCCGCTTAACATGAGACTTGGTGAACTGGGGGAACCCGAACAATTCTGCCGCCCGTGCTTCCCGGGGACTGAAGACCCCCGGAACTCCAAGCCAGTAGTGGCCGTTCGACTCCACAAGCATCAGATGATGATAATTGTGATATCCATGCATCAGAAAACTGTTGTTGGCAATGTTCCAATATTTGCGTGGGAGAATGGAAAGGTCTGAACGCTGGATTTTTCGCACATTCTCCAAATATTGGGGTTGAGATTCGGAAAAGGAGGACTGCGTTGTCTTAGGTTCTGCCCCTGCAATTGTTGTGCTGTTTACTTCTGGAGGAAGTTCCTCATGGGTTTCCATTGCCGGTATATTGTCTGCTGTTTCTGCAGCAGGTTGCCTATCTGTACTTATGTTTGGAGGAGTTTCCGTGTTCATAGTCGGTTGTCGCCCCATATTTGCAGTTGGAGGAGTTCCTGTATTCATAGTCGGTTCCTGCCCCATGTTACCAGTCGGTTGTCTGCCTGTATTTGGAGAAGTACCGATATTCATGTTAGGTTGTCGCCCCATATTGCCAGTTGGCTGCCAACCTATATTTGCATTTGGAGGGGTTCCTATATTACCAGTCGGCTGCCTGCCTGTATTTGCATTTGAAGGAGTACCGATGTTCATGTTAGGTTGTCGCCCCATATTACCGGTCGGTTGCGTGCCTGTACCTGTGTTTGAAGGAGTTCCCATGTTACCAGTCGGTTGCGTGCCTGTATTTGTATTTGAAGGAGTACCGATGTTCATGTTAGGTTGTCGCCCCATATTGCCAGTCGGCTGCCAACCTATATTTGCAGTTGAAGGAGTTCCCATGTTACCAGTCGGCTGCCTGCCTGTATTTGCATTTGAAGGAGTACCGATGTTCATGTTAGGTTGTCGCCCCATATTGCCAGTCGGCTGCCAACCTATATTTGCATTTGGGGGAGTTCCTATATTACCAGTCGGCTGCGTACCTGTATTTGCATTTGGAGGAGTACCGATGTTCATGTTAGGTTGTCGCCCCATATTACCGGTCGGTTGCCTGCCTGTACCTGTGTTTGAAGGAGTTCCCATGTTACCAGTCGGCTGCCTGCCTGTATTTGCATTTGGAGGAGTACCGATGCTCATGTTAGGTTGTCGCCCCATATTACCGGTCGGTTGCCTGCCTGTACCTGTGTTTGAAGGAGTTCCCATGTTACCAGTCGGCTGCGTGCCTGTATTTGCATTTGAAGGAGTACCGATGTTCATGTTAGGTTGTCGCCCCATATTGCCAGTCGGCTGCGTGCCTGTATTTGCATTTGAAGGAGTACCGACATTCATGTTAGGTTGTCGTCCCATATTACCAGTCGGTTGCCTGCCTGTACCTGTATTTGGAGGAGTACCGATGTTCATGTTAGGTTGTCGTCCCATATTACCAGTCGGCTGCCTGCCTGTATTTGCATTTGAAGGAGTATCGATGTTCATGTTAGGTTGTCGTCCCATATTACCAGTTGGCTGCGTGCCTGTATTTGTGGCCGGTGGTGTTCCTATATTAACAGCCGGCATTCCTTCTGTTGTAGGAGCCGGCATTCTTTCCGCAGGAGGGACAGGTATTCCTTCTGTTGTAGGAGCCGGTATTCTTCCCACTGCAGTATCCGGAGGGGTCCCATTTACGGTAGTAGGAATTCCTCCTATACCTGCCGCCGGAGGCACTCCGGTTATGGCAGTAGGAATTCCTTCTATACCTGAAGTTGGAGGCACTCCGGTTACAGTAGTAGGGATTCCTTCTATACCTGCCGCCGGAGGCACTCCGGTTACAGCAGTAGGAATTTCTCCTATACCTGAAGCTGGAGGCACTCCGGTTACAGCAGTAGGAATTTCTCCTATACCTGAAGCTGGAGGCACTCCGGTTACAGCAGTAGGGATTCCTTCTATACCTGTAGCTGGAGGTGCTCCAGTTACGGCGGCAGGTATCCTACCTGTTTCTGCACCCGGTGCATTTTCTGTCTCGCTCGGTTCGGGCACTTCCTCTCTGATGTTTCTCGTGTCAAAATTTGATTCTTCTGTGGCTGCGACAATAAACTGCAGAGTAGGAGTGCGGAAGAAAAATCCATCTATCGACTCCAGTGTTTTATTTCCGGGGAGCATGGAATCTGGTATAGAAAGATTTGCCGTGACACTTTCATTTTCACAGGGGATTACAGCAATTTTGCGTGAAATAATATCCGGGCTCTGTTCGTAGAATGCGAAAAGGTCAACTGTATCACCGGATTGGACAGGAATCCTGCGGGCATTGATTTTCAGGACAATCGTGTGATAGTTCTGTGAAACCCTAAGAAAACCTACATTTCTGAGCTTATCTTGATTTTTATATTCATATAAATAATAGATACCGGGGTTCATATTACACCTCTGGTCTTGTCTCTCTTTCCATCTAATCTATTCATAGAACTTTTGAAAAAGAACTGGATTTATGGTAAATTAATAAAAAGGCGAAAAAACATCGGAAAGGCCAAGGGTAAGAAGAATGGATTTAGATATAAAATATATGAAAGAGGCAATCAGACAGGCAGAAAAGGCATATGCACTGGAAGAGGTGCCTATAGGCTGTGTTATTGTTTATCAGGACAAAATCATTGGAAGGGGATATAACAGAAGAACCACGGACAAAAATGCACTGGCTCATGCAGAACTTCTGGCAATCAAAAAGGCCAGCAGAAAGATGAATGACTGGCGTCTGGAAGACTGTACCATGTATGTTACTCTGGAGCCGTGCCAGATGTGTTCCGGTGCAATTGTTCAATCAAGGATTAAAAGAGTGGTGGTGGGGTGCATGAATCCGAAAGCAGGCTGTGCCGGTTCGATTTTGAATATGTTGGAAATGAAAGAATTTAATCATCAGGCAGAACTTACAACAGGAGTACTGGAGGAAGAATGCAGTAATATGATGAAACAGTTTTTTAAAGAGCTCAGGGGAAAACAGAAGAGGAAAAAGAAAAAAGACTGATTTTATTACGTGCATTACGCTTCGAATGCATCTCCACAAACGTTACCTTGGCAGTTAACTCAATTCAGGCGCCCTCACGGCACCCGGAAGGTTCTGCTTAGTGCTGCTTCGTTCCCGACCTGACACGATTCACAGATTTCCGTCGCGTAAGACCCAAATCTCAACGCCACTTTCCAAGGGCAGCTTTGTAAATCAGCACCCTCCGCGTAATATCACCCCTGCTATAGCGGATTGCAGGTACAAGGTACCGCTAGCACCCCGGCTGCACGGAACTTAATTTTACATTGTTTTTACCCATATGTCAACGGATAGGAGAATTTAATTTTATGAAGGTTTTATTAACAGCGGTCAATGCTAAATATATACATTCTAATCTGGCAGTCTATAGTCTCAAGGGCTATGCGTCAGAGTATAGCGAGAATATAGGTATTTCAGAGTATACAATCAATCAGGGGACAGATGAGATTCTGGCAGATATCTACAGACAGGCTCCGGAGGTATTGTGCTTCTCCTGTTATGTGTGGAATGCAATCTATGTAAGACAGCTTATCACAGAAATAAAAAAAGTCCTGCCCCATGTCCATATCTGGATCGGAGGGCCGGAGGTTTCCTACAATGCGCTGGATTTTTTAAAAAGACATCCCCAGGTGGAAGGAGTCATGCGCGGAGAAGGAGAGGAAACGTTTCTTGAGCTGATGCATTATTTTACTGGAAAGATAACCGGGCTGGAAAATGTGAAAGGGATTGTGTACCGCAGGCCGGGGGATGTTGACACTGAACCGGTGATTGTGGAAAACCCCTGGAGACCGGCAATGGATATGGATAAGCTTCCTTTTGTGTACTATCATAATCTGGAAAAGTTTGAGAATAAGATTATTTATTATGAATCCGGAAGAGGTTGTCCGTTTACATGTAGCTATTGCCTTTCTTCTATTGACAGGTGCCTTCGTTTTCGGAGTCTGCAATTAGTAAAGAAAGAACTGCAGTTTTTTATAGATTCTGGAGTTCCTCAGGTAAAGTTTGTAGACAGAACTTTTAATTGCAGCCATAAACATGCAATGGGTGTCTGGTCTTATCTTGCTGAACATGACAAAGGAAAAACCAACTTTCATTTTGAGGTGGCGGCAGACCTGCTGAGTGAGGAGGAACTGGAGCTTATAGAGTCCATGCGTCCGGGTTTGATTCAGCTGGAAATAGGAGTGCAGTCTACGAATCCGGATACAATACGGGAAATCCGGCGTGTTATGAAATTTGATAAAGTCAGTAAGTGTGTAAGCCGTGTAAGGGCAGGAGAAAATGTTCACCAGCACCTGGATTTGATAGCAGGGCTTCCATATGAAGACTATGAAAGTTTTCGTCATTCTTTCAACGATGTTTATGCTCTGAGACCTGACCAGCTTCAATTGGGTTTCTTGAAGGTGCTGAAAGGCTCCCATATGCATGAGATGGCCGGGGAATATCAGCTTCAATATCAGGATAGGCCGCCCTTTGAGGTTTTGTCCACAAGCTGGCTGCCCTATAGTGATGTGATACGTTTAAAAGGTATAGAGGAAATGGTGGAGGTATATTATAACAGCGGCCAGTTCACGAACACACTGCTGTTGTTGGAAAGAGCTTTTCCCAATGCTTTTGCCATGTATGAGGAGCTCAGCGGATATTATAAAAAAAATGACTTGAATATGGTAAACCATTCCCGGATTGCCAGATATGAGATACTGTTTGATTTTGCGGCAGAGAGTGATGTGATGAATAAGAAAACGTATCGGGAACTACTCACCGTGGATCTATATCTGCGGGATAATGTGAAAAACAGGCCTGCCTTTGCGGGGGAGCCCACTGTAACAAAGGAGGAGGCCGCCAAATTTTACACCGAGGAAGCCGCTTGGCATAATTATCTCAAAGGATATGAAGCTTATGACAAACGCCAGATGCGTAAGATGACCCATTTGGAGAAAATAAATGGCAGGCTTTTGCTGTTTGATTATAAAAATAGAAGTTTACTCACAAATCAGGCATCGATTTTTTATATTTAGGTAAAGGGGATTCTTGCAAAAATGAAGTAAAGAGTATAAAATGTAACCTACATTGTACTAGTGCATTGTCCCATTGATATTTCGCAAAATAGCTTGTCTGAAAGCCAATGAGACAGTACACTAAAACTATTGAATAACAGAAAGGTGAGAGAAAATGAATTTTTATGATAAAAAGGTAAGGAGAATTATTTCCACTATAGTTATAGTAGTTATTGTGGCTATGGTCGTAACTATGATTATTCCGTATCTGATATAGTAATCATATGGATATATGGCTTTTGGGAAAAACAGAGGAAGATTTATGGGGGACAAAAGAGAAAAACGCAGAAGGACAGAGCGTTCAGAGAGAAGAGCACTCTTGGGGGCCGGTCTGACAATATTGTGTGCATCCGTAGTGATTATTCTTGTAAATATTTTTCTTCGAAACTATATCAGGAAATTTGATGCACATAAAATCATACAGGGGGTTTCAATCGGAAGTACGGATGTATCTGGTCTAACGGAAGATAAAGCAAGGGAAAAGGTCGAAACAGAGCTGCTGTCCTACGGGAAACAGAAAGTAGAGATTACCCTTGAGGATGGGCGAAAAGGCGAAGTTACCCTGAAAGATATGGGGCTTGCTGCAAAGAATTTGGACAGTGCTGTGAAAGCTGCTGTTGACTATGGAAAAAAGGGTGATGCCGTAGATTGCTATAAAATTCTCAAAAAAGCAGAAAGTAATCAGAATAAAAAAAGCTTTCCGGTAGAATATGAGGTGACGGAAAAGCCTGCCGGGGAGGCACTGGAAAACGCGATGGTGGGGGTACTAAATCCCCCCGAGAATGCACGGGTGACCCAGGAGGATTCTAAGGTAGCCGCAGTTGAAGGGAAGCAGGGAGAAGTTTTAGATATAAAGAAGACGATAAAAAGTATTAACAGGCTGCTTGGCTGGGATTGGGATAAAAAGGGCACAAGTGTCAGGGCTACAGTCACCTATATAGATCCAGACGTGACAAAACAGGATTTAGCAGATATCACAGATTTATTAGGGAGCTATAGTACTTTTTACGGAAGCGACGGCTCCGGCAGGTCGCAGAATATTGAAAGGGGTGCAGCTCTCATTAACGGGACGCTGCTTAAGCCGGGAGAGGAATTTTCTGCCGATGCTGCCATGCGGCCATACACAGAGGAAAATGGCTTTACGGAAGCGGCATCCTACGAGGATGACAAAGTGGTACAGTCTATGGGCGGAGGAATCTGTCAGATTTCCACAACTCTATATAATGCCGTGCTGTATGCAGAGCTGGAAGTAACTGAAAGGTTCCCCCACACCATGCTGGTGGCTTATGTACAGCCGTCTATGGATGCAGCCATTGCAGATGATGTAAAGGATCTAAAGTTCAAGAACAACCAGCAGACATCCATTTATATAGAGGGAATAGTTGCAGATGGAAACCTCACCTTCAATATATATGGAAAAGAAACAAGGAATCCTGGAAGAACATTGGATTTCATCAGTGAGACCACAAATCAGACCGAATCCCAGGGAAAGCGGTTTGTCGCAACAGAAGATTCGGTTGGCAGTTATTATACTCTAAGCCAGGCAGAAAACGGAATATCGGCACAGCTTGTGAAAGTTGTTTACCAGGACGGTGCAGAACAGAGCCGGGAGGTTATAAATTACAGTGAATATGTTCCTTCAAAAGAGACAATCGCAGTGGGGACGGCCTCCGAGAACCAAGAATATGCAGATAAGATTAATAATGCAGTCCAGACCCAGGACGAGACTCAGATTATGAAAGCAATTCAGGCAGTCACGGGGCAGGCAGCAGGATAAGGTAACGATTCAAAACCAAACTCAAAAACCTACAGTTTTCTCACTGTTTGGCTCTCGCCAAATAGTGAGAAAATAAGAAAGGCACATAAAATATGAAGGTCGGAAATATATCTCAGACCGTGTGGAACAGGTCGGTGTGCAGACAACTACATATTGAGGAAGATGAAATCTTTTTTCCTCCATCCCTGGAAGAACCTTGTTCCGCTTTTTGCCTTCCTGCAGAACAGGAGAAAAGTAAAAAGCGGAAGAGAGTTGTCATATACACTAATGCTGAGGTCTTTGGAGATGCTGTGAATGTCGGGAATTTTGCGATTTACAGGGCGTTGAATGATCTGGCAGTCCGGGGGGCATGCCCGGTTAGTGTGTCCTTGAGAATTCTTCTGACACCTTCCATCGTTGAGGAAAGACTGAAAGAGATGATTGTATGTATGGAGGCAGTGTGCCAAACCGCAGGTGTCTCTATTACAGGAGTAAAGGCAGAAGTCAGTCCTGCGGTAACTTACCCGATCGTTTTTGCTGTTGCTGCCGGATATATGGGGGCCGAAAGTATGACTCGTGCCTCCGAGGCCCTTCCGGGACAGGAACTTGTATTGTGTGGGTATGCAGGGCTGGAGGGCACCTTAAGGATTCTTGCAGAGCAAAAAGATGAACTTGCCAAGAGATTTGTTCCGGCATTTATCCGCAAGACAAAGGAACTTGAGAATCAGCTAGCGGCGCTGGATGCAATTGCAGCGGCCAGATGTGCAGGAGCCTCTGCAATACATCAGGTCGGGGAGGGTGGTATCTTCGCAGCGCTGTGGGAGTTAGGGGAGGCTTCCAAGGTTGGAATGGATGTGGACATGCTGAAGCTGTCCGTGAGACAGGAAACCATAGAAATATGTGAATACTATGGTGTGAATCCATATCAACTGACATCTGCGGGATGTATACTTATGACATCGAATGACGGTGATTCGCTTGTAAAGACACTGGAGGGGGTGGGCGCACGAGCCACCAGGCTTGGGGTTATCAGGCATAAGAAGGCCAGAGTAATCACAAGCAAAACAGAACAGCGATATTTGGACCGGCCGGCACCAGACGAGCTGATGCTATGGTGGGAGCGGGAATGAAATGATATAAGGAGAAGAAAAATGGATGATTTGAGATATGAAATCTTAAAGTATATGGAAAAGCAAAGCAGGGTAAATCTTGGAGAACTGGCAGTTATGCTGGGTGTGGATGAGGTAACAGTGGCAAATGAGATTGCTGACATGGAAAAGCAGAAGATTATCTGTGGTTATCACACACTGATAGACTGGGACAAGACAGGGATAGAGTCAGTGAGTGCCTTAATAGAAGTAAGAGTGACCCCTCAGCGCAATCGGGGCTTTGACAGGTTAGCAGAACGTATTTATAACTATGATGAGGTGCATGCGGTATATCTGATATCCGGGGGCTATGATTTACTTGTGTCAATGGAAGGGAAGACCCTAAAAGAAGTATCACATTTTGTTTCGGAACGTTTATCTACAATTGAGGGTGTGATAGGTACGGCAACCTATTTTATTTTGAAGAAGTATAAAGATCACGGGACGATTATGGTTCCAAAGAAAGAGGAAGAAAGGATGCCGGTGACGCCATAATGAGAAATCCTTTATCGAAAAAAATAGTAGAAATAGAACCCTCCGGCATACGCAAGTTTTTTGATCTGGTAAGTGAGATGGAAGATGCCATATCTCTTGGCGTGGGAGAACCTGATTTCGATACTCCCTGGAGGATACGTGAAGAAGGAATCTTCACGCTGGAAAAAGGGCGCACTTTTTATACATCCAATGCAGGACTCCAGGAATTAAGGACGGAAATCTGCAGCTATCTGGACAGAAAAATACATGTGAAATATAATCCGGATACTGAGACGTTGGTTACTGTCGGAGGAAGTGAAGCAATAGATGTAGCTCTGCGCTGTATGCTGGACCCAAAAGATGAGGTGCTGATACCCCAGCCATGTTATGTATCCTATCTGCCGTGTGCAGTTATGGCGGACGGAGTTCCGGTGGTAATTCCCCTACAGTATGACAATGAATTCAAATTGACTGTGGAGGATTTGGAAAAATACGTCTCTCCTAAAACAAAAGTCCTGATTATGCCTTTTCCAAATAATCCTACAGGTTCTATTATGACAAAGGAAGATCTGGAGCCGGTGGCAGAGTTTGTAAAAGAACATGACCTGTATGTTTTGTCGGATGAGATTTATTCCGAGCTGACCTATAAGTCTGAGCACGTTTCTATTGCAAGCCTGCCGGGAATGAGGGAGAGGACCATTGTCATTAACGGGTTTTCCAAAGGCTTTGCTATGACAGGCTGGCGGCTTGGATACTGCTGCGGACCGGAAGCGATTATTGAGCAGATGATAAAGCTGCATCAGTTTGCAATTATGTGTGCACCTACAAACAGTCAGTATGCGGCTGTCGAAGGGTTGAAGAACTGCGCTTATGAGGTGGAGGAAATGCGAAAATCCTACAATCAGAGAAGACGGTTTCTGCTGCACGAGTTTGCCCGTATGCAATTAGAATGTTTTGAGCCCTTTGGGGCATTTTACGTGTTCCCCAGTATCCAGGAGTTTAATATGACATCGGAAAAATTTGCTAACCGTCTGTTGCATGAAGAAAAGGTGGCTGTGGTTCCGGGAACTGCGTTTGGCGCCTGCGGGGAAGGCTTTTTAAGGATTTCTTATGCCTATTCTCTGGAAGATCTGAAAGAAGCGCTTGCGCGGCTGGGATATTTTATACAGCGCCTTAGAAATGAGAGGTAAGAAAAAGTGCTAAATATTGTGCTGCATGAGCCGGAAATTCCGGCAAACACGGGAAATATCGGACGTACCTGTGTGGCCACAAACACCCGCCTTCATTTAATTGAGCCGTTAGGATTTAAACTGAATGAAAAGGCACTGAAACGTGCTGGGATGGATTACTGGCCGAGCCTTGATGTAACAACCTATATTGACTTTCAGGATTTTCTTGAGAAAAACCCCGGGGTGAAGATCTATATGGCCACAACAAAAGCACCGAAGGTCTATACGGAGGCGAAGTATGAACCAGATTGCTATATCATGTTCGGGAAAGAAAGTGCCGGTATACCGGAGGAGATATTGGTAAAGAATAAAGAAAACTGTGTGCGTATACCGATGGTCGGAGATATACGATCTTTAAATCTGGCCAATTCAGTGTCAATTATTTTGTATGAAGCATTAAGACAGAACCAATTTAATGGCATGAATATGGAAGGACATCTGCATCGGTTAAATTGGGATGAAACAATGAAATGATTATAACGGGGTTAGAGTTTTATGGGAGAGAATGGATATAGCTTTATAGTAAACGGAATAGAAAGAACGACAAATGAAGAGAAAATGTTGCTTCGTTATCTGCGGGATGATCTGCATCTTCATTCAGTAAAAGATGGCTGCAGCGAGGGGGCCTGCGGGACATGCACCATCGTTGTGGATGGAAAAGCTGTAAAGTCCTGCGTTCTTACAACAAAAAGAGCGGCTGGCAAAGATATTCTTACAGTAGAAGGATTAAGCGGTTTTGAAAAAGAAGTTTTTGTGTACGCCTTTGGGGCAAAGGGGGCTGTCCAGTGCGGCTTTTGTATACCCGGAATGGTGATGGCCGGAAAAGCTCTGCTTGATAAAAATCAAAACCCCACAGAGGAAGATATAAAAATTGCGTTGAGAGGAAATATCTGCCGGTGCACCGGCTACAAGAAGATTATGGAAGGAATCCAGCTTGCGGCGGCGATTCTGCGCGGAGATGAAGAGATCGACTATGAGTTGGAAAAAGGCGATGACTATGGCGTAGGGAAACGTGCTTTCAGGGTTGATGTGCGGGAGAAAGTGCTTGGATATGGTCAATATGTCGATGATATGACTGTCCAAGGCATGGTTCATGCATCTGCTGTCCGCACAAAATACCCCCGCGCAAGGATTCTGGACATTGACATATCAAAGGCCGAGGCTCTTGACGGTGTTATTGCAGTTTTAACAGCCGAGGATGTTCCAAATAATAAAGTTGGGCATATCCAGCAAGACTGGGATGTAATGATTGCAAAAGGCGATATTACACGTTGTATAGGTGATGCAATATGCCTTGTAATAGCAGAGACAGAAGATATTCTTGCGAAAGCCAAAAAACTTGTAAACATTGATTATGAGGTGCTGGAGCCTGTAAGGGACATACATGAGGCTGCTGCTAAAGGGGCGCCGCAACTGCATAAACATGCCCCGGGGAATATATGCCAGTCCCGCCATGTCACTCGGGGAGATGCAAAAAAGGCTCTTGAAAAATCTAAATATACCGTAACAAAAAACTATACAACGCCATTTACCGAGCATGCTTTTCTGGAGCCGGAGTGTGCCATCGGCATGCCTTATAAGGATGGGGTGAAAGTATACAGCAGCGATCAGGGTGTGTATGACAGCCGCAAGGAAATTGCAATTATGTTCGGTTGGGATGAGGAACGGGTTGTGGTGGAAAATGCACTTGTGGGCGGCGGCTTCGGCGGCAAGGAGGATGTCTCTGTGCAGCACATAGCAGCTCTTGCAGCCTACAAAGTGCAGCGGCCTGTGAAAATAAAACTTTCACGCCAGGAGTCTTTGTTCTTCCATCCTAAGAGACATGCAATGGAAGGAACCTTTACACTTGGGTGTGACGAAAACGGGATATTTACAGGTCTTGACTGCGAAATCAACTTTGACGGCGGTGCTTATGCATCTTTGTGTGGACCAGTTCTGGAGCGCGCCTGTACACATTCGGTGGGACCTTACTGTTATCAGAATACGGATATACGGGGATACGGATATTATACCAACAATCCTCCGGCAGGAGCATTTCGAGGCTTCGGTGTCTGCCAGAGTGAGTTTGCCCTGGAGTCAAATATCAATCTGCTGGCTGAGAAGGTTGGAATTTCTCCCTGGGAGATTCGCTACCGCAATGCTATAGAGCCCGGCAAAGTCCTTCCCAACGGACAGATAGCAGACTGTTCCACGGCGCTGAAAGAAACACTTGAGGCCGTGAAAGATGTCTATGAGAAGAATCCCGGACGCGCTGGAATTGCCTGTGCGCTGAAAAATGCAGGTGTTGGTGTAGGTCTTCCTGACAAGGGACGTGCGAAGCTGATAGTAAATAACGGAGTCGTAGAAATTTATGCTGCTGCCTCGGATATTGGACAGGGCTGTTTTACAGTATTTATACAGATGGTGGCGGAAACTACGGGTTTACCCCTTAAAAATATTAAGAGTATGGGAAGTAATTCCGAGGTGGCGCCGGACTCAGGAACTACATCTGGTTCCCGCCAGACGCTGCTCAGCGGAGAAGCTGTCCGCGGCGCGGCATTTGATCTGAATGTGGATCTGAAAGAAGCAGGAGGCGATTTGAATAAACTTCAAGGCAAGGAATATTTCTATGAATATTTTGAACCCACGGACAAGCTGGGGGCGGATAAACCCAATCCAAAGAGCCATATTGCCTACGGTTTTGCAACCCATGTGGTGATTTTGGATGACGACGGGCGCGTCAAAGAAGTATACGCCGCACACGACTCCGGCAAGGTGGTAAATCCCATTGCCATTCAGGGACAGATTGAAGGCGGTGTTTTGATGTCACTTGGCTATGCACTCACGGAAAGTTTTCCACTAAAAGACTGTGTGCCCCAGGTGAAGTTCGGAACTCTTGGTCTTATGCGTGCCAATCAGATTCCGGATATACATGCCATTTATGTGGAGAAGGAAGAATTGCTTGGCGTAGCATATGGGGCAAAGGGTATCGGTGAGATAGCAACGATTCCGACAGCTCCGGCGGTTCAGGGGGCGTACTATGCAATGGACCATGTTTTACGTACCAGCCTGCCGATGGAAAACACATATTATGATACCAGGGGCCCAAAGTCATGCTTTTTCATGCAAGCATGAAAAAGCATGACCTTTTGACCCTGGTATCATATTATTCTAAAAAGAAAAATAAATAGATTGATAAAAGAAAAACAACAGGATACTTGCAGCATCTTGTTATTTTTTAAACAAAAATATATACAATATGGACAACAGATATTCTAATTCAATTGTAGACTATTGCTAACATATGTGGTACGCTAAAAGGAATATGGGAAAAGGGGGTGACTGGTGTATGGTGGAAGAGACTATTGAGTTGATTCGAGAGACAGAGGCAAATGCCGAGGCTATTGTGAAGGATGCAGACGAACGGTATAGGATAATACTGGAAGAAGCAAACCAAAAGGCTCAGCGGTTAAAGACAGAGCAAAGGGACACAGTTCTGAAAGAAGCAGAAGCCGTGAGGGAGGCTGCCCGCAGGAGCGGAGAAGACCTTCAGAGAACGGCAGCGTCTGATATTGAGAATGAAATCAAGCTATTGAAGGAAAACGCTTCAAAAAGGGAGCAAGAAGCCATAAGTCTCGTAGTGTCACAATTGGTTTAACAAGAGAAGGGAGGGCAAGAATATGGCAGTATTGCAGATGCAGCGAATGAGTATCTGCGCGTTAAAGAGAGACCGAAAGGTGATTCTGGAGAAGTTACAGAGTATGGGGGTTATGGAGATAAATCACATACTGGAGGAAGATGAAGACTTTCACAGGATGGATACGGCAAATGCAAGAAGCAGCTTTGAAAAAGCGGCAGCAATGGCCGACCAGGCTTTGGATATTCTGCAGTATTATGCTCCGGTGAAACAATCCATGTTATCGTCTCTGGCAGGAAAAGAACTTGTAGACAGAGACAGGTACAGTTCTGTGGTGCAGAAAAGCGACGTTCTGTTAAAGACAGCGAGAAGAATACAGGCTCTGGATAAGGAGAGTGCAGAGAAAAAAGCAGCTATCCTTAAAATTGAAAACAGTATTGAGAGCCTCAAACCATGGCTTTCTTTGGGAGTGCCCCTGAATTTTGAGGGTACAAAGCATACGGTTATGATTCCAGGGGTGATGTCCGGAATGCTCACACGGGAAAATGTATATGAAAAGCTGGCGGAACAGACTCAGGAGCTTGATGTTGACATTCATATCATTTCTGCAGAACAGGATACTACTTATCTGACGGTGTTATGCCTCAGAGAAATGGCAACGGAGGTTGAAGAGGCTCTCAGAAGCATTGGATTTGCCAGGCCGTCCTCAGTAATAGGACAGGTGCCGGCTGATGCAAAATCAGATATGGAAAAGGAAATTGAAAAAGCTGGGGAAAGGATTTCCGAGATTGAAAAAGAAATATCCGACCTGGCGGTGAACAGAGAAGGATTAAAGATTTTATCGGATTATTATCGTGTCCGCGGGGAGAAGTATGAGGTGCTAGGTGAGCTGCCTCAGTCGGAACGCACATTTCTGGTAAGCGGTTATGTGCCGGCAGGGGAGACAGCAAAAGTGAAAAAGTCTTTGAGCGGCAAGTTTGATTGTGTTGTGGACGTGGAGGAGCTGAAGGAAGAGGAAGAAGCTCCCGTGCTTTTGAAGAATAATAAATTCTCATCAGGTTCGGAGGGAATTGTGGAAGCCTTTGGGCTGCCGGGAAAGGGAGAGATAGACCCGACTACAATCATGTCATTTTTCTATGTATTCTTCTTTGGAATGATGCTCTCTGATGCAGCATACGGAGTCATCCTCTCTGTTGTATGCGGAATCTTATTGCTAAAGTTCCCAAGAATGGGAAGAGGCATAAAACAGAATATGCAGCTGTTTTTCTGGTGCGGTATTTCGACGTTGTTCTGGGGAATTATGTTCGGCGGCTATTTTGGAGATGCAATTACAATTATTGCAAGGGTATTTTTCGGACGTGATATTGTAGTGCCGGCCATATGGTTTGTCCCGTTGGATGAGCCTATGAAGTTGTTGATATATTGTATGCTTTTTGGCGTAATTCATTTATTTGTGGGCCTGGGACTCAAGGGCTACATGTATTTGAAGGATAAAAAATATATGGACTTTTTTTGTGACATAGTTTTATGGTATATGTTGCTGGTGGGATTGCTGATTATGCTGCTCCCAAGCGAACTCTTTGCATCTATTGCTCAGACAGCGATTGTATTTCCGCCTGCAGTAAATGCTCTTGGCAAATGGCTGGCTATTTTAGGTGCCCTGGGAATCCTGCTGATGTCGGGGCGCGGACGCAAGAATTTTGGCCTTAGGATTGCTCTTGGTGCATATGATCTTTACAATATTTCCGGCTGGCTCAGTGATGTTTTGTCTTATTCCAGGCTTCTGGCCTTAGGATTGGCTACCGGAGTCATCGCATCTGTAATCAATCAGATGGGGAGTATGGGAGGCAAGAGCATAACAGGTGTAATTATATTCGTTATAGCTTTTATTATAGGACATCTATTTAATATGGCAATCAATCTTTTGGGGGCTTATGTACACACAAACCGTTTGCAGTTCGTGGAATTTTTCGGAAAGTTCTATGAGGGGGGCGGACGTGCATTTCACCCATTTAAAGAAAACACAAAATATGCAGATATTGAGGAGGAAACAAAGTAATGAATGAGTTAGGAATGGTTTATGCACTTTTAGGTGCGGCAGCAGCAGTATTTCTTTCGGGAACAGGCTCAGCAAAAGGAGTAGGAATTGCAGGACAGGCTGCGGCGGGAGTAATATCAGAAGATCCAAGTAAATTTGCAAAAGTACTTATTATGCAGCTTCTTCCCGGCACACAGGGACTTTATGGACTGATTATCGGATTCGTCACACTGTCTAAAATCGGGCTTTTAGGAGGAGGTGCCGCTGATATTTCCGTAAAAACAGGTCTTATGGTATTGGGGGCTTGCCTTCCTGTCGGGATTGTTGGGCTGTTTTCCGCAATTTCTCAGGGAAAGACCTCTGCAGCTGCAATCGGAGTAGTTGCTAAGAAGCCGGATCAGTTTGGTAAGGCGATGCTTTTCCCTGCAATGGTTGAAACATATGCAATTCTTGCACTTCTGATCTCATTTTTGGCAGTCAGCGCAATTCAGATTTAATAGGAGAGAAGGCAATAGAAAATAAAGTGTAAAGTTGCATTTACCAAGAAAGGGAGAGTTTATAAATGAGTGGATTGGACAAAATGAAAAACCAGATTTTGGATGAGGCGAACCACTCGGCGGATAAGAAAATAGCAGAGGCCCAGGCAAAAGCAGAAGAGATTTTAGAACAGGCAAAAGCTCAGGCTAAAGCAGAAGCTGAGACAATCCTTCATAAGGCTGAAGAAGATGCCGGACAATATGCACAGAAGATTGCCTCCTCCTGCGATATGCAGCGGAGACAGGCAATTCTGCGTGCAAAGCAGGGTATGATAGCCGAAGTACTTGACAAGGCTTACGATAAAATTATAAACCTTGAAACAAGTGAGTATTTTGATATGATCCGTCAGATGCTGGATAAATATGTGCTGACCGAAGAAGGAAAAATCCTTTTTTCGGAAAGGGATCTGGCCCGTATGCCTGCGGGATTTGAGGCAGAACTTCGGGAAATTGCCGTCTCCAAGGGCGGTGCCTTAGAAGTTTCCAAAGAAGCAAAGGAGATTGACGGCGGCTTTATCCTGGTCTATGGCGGGATCGAGGAAAATTGTACAATCAAAGCTTTGTTTGATGCCAGGAGGGATGAATTGTCTGATGGAGTGCAGGAGGTTTTATTTTGAATGAATTAGAGTATACCTATGCGGTTGCCCGTATACGTGCTTTGGAAAATTCTTTGCTTTCGGATGCCGATATTGAGCGCCTGCTTGCATGCCCGGACGAAGGTCAGTGTCTGCAGCTTTTGATTGAAAAAGGCTGGGGAGACGGAACCGGCTCTATGGATGCACCTGCGATGCTGAAGAAGGAGGAGGAGAAAGCCTGGGAAGTGATTGAGGACGTGGCACCGGATATGTCGGTGTTTGATGTACTCTCTTACCCTAAGCTATTTCACAATCTGAAGGCTGCGGTGAAACAGGTATGCACGGGAAAAGTAACGGAAAATGTCTTCTACGAAGACTGTGCAATTCCCGGCAGCGAAATGCTTCGGATTGTGCAGAACAAGGAATTCCAGCGCCTTCCCGGGAATATGGGAGCAGCTGCGGCGGAGGCTTATGATACTCTGCTGCATACAAAGGATGGGCAGCTGTGTGATGTTATTGTAGATAGAGCTACACTGGATGCCATTTATGAGGCCGGCCTGAAAGCTGAAGATGAAATTATTCAAGAATATGCAGAATCTACAGTTGCAATTGCAGATATTAAAATAGCTGTGCGTTCCCAGAAGACTGCAAAATCAATTGATTTTATGAAACGTGCGATGGCACACTGCCGGAGCATCAATACAGAACAATTGGCAAAGGCGGCTGCATCCGGTATAGATGCAATCCGGGACTACCTGTCCGGGACATCCTATGCGGAGGGGGCAGCGACGCTTATGGAATCACCGTCCGCATTTGAACGGTGGTGTGACAACCGCATGATTGAGACAATCAGGCCGCAGAAGTATAATACTTTTTCTGTGGGCCCCCTGGTAGCCTATGTGGTTGCCAGAGAAAATGAAATAAAGACAGCCCGGATTATTCTGACCGCAAAACAGAATGGGTTTCCGGAGGATTCAATCAGGGAAAGGATAAGGGAGATGTATGTATAAGATAGCAGTAATCGGTGATTATGACAGCATTTATGGATTTGCTACGCTGGGTCTTAGTATCTGCCCTGTCCGGACGCCAGAGGAAGCGAAGCAGAAGCTGTGGCAGCTGGCCGAAGAAAAATATGGAATCATTTATATTACAGAAGCACTCTCAGCGGAGCTGACGGATGTGATCGAGCATTATAAAGAGCGGACACTGCCGGCGATTATCCAGATACCGGGAGTATCCGGCAACACAGGGGCAGGTGTGGAAGGCGTAAAAAAGACCGTGGAACAGGCAGTAGGATCGGATATTATCTTTTCACAAAAATAAAGGAAGGTTGGTTGATGCATCAAAATGAGTACAGGGATAGTGAAAAAGGTAGCAGGCCCTCTGGTTATTGCGGAGGGAATGCGTGATGCGAACATGTTTGATGTGGTTCGTGTGAGCAGCCAGCGATTGATTGGCGAAATTATAGAAATACATGGAGACGAGGCCTCCATACAGGTGTATGAGGAGACTTCAGGACTGGGGCCGGGCGAACCGGTGGAATCTATGGAAGTGCCCATGTCTGTGGAGTTAGGGCCGGGGCTTATTTCCAGCATTTATGATGGAATTCAGAGACCGTTGGATGATATTATGAAGATTTCAGGTAATAATCTGAAGCGTGGAGTAGAAGTTCCTTCTCTGAAAAGGGATTGGAAATGGGAGTTTATTCCTACCGTTTCCGAAGGAGATGAAATGGAAGCAGGGGATGTGATCGGCACAGTACAGGAGACCCCTGTTGTTCAGCAGAAAATCATGGTGCCTTACGGTATGAAAGGTAAAATCAAGGAGATAAAGGCGGGAGAGTTTACCGTAGAGGAGACTATTGCGGTGCTTGAGACTGCCCAAGGTGATCAGAATCTGACTCTGATGCAGAGATGGCCTGTACGCAGGGGGCGTCCATACCAGAAAAAACTTTCTCCCAAAAAGCCTCTTGTAACCGGGCAGAGAGTAATTGACACATTTTTCCCGATTGCAAAAGGAGGTGTGGCGGCAGTTCCGGGGCCGTTTGGAAGCGGAAAGACCGTAATACAGCATCAGCTGGCAAAGTGGGCTGAGGCAGATATCGTGGTCTATATCGGATGCGGCGAGCGTGGAAATGAAATGACGGATGTTCTTAATGAGTTTCCGGAGCTGAAGGACCCGAAGACAGGGCAGTCTCTGATGCAGAGGACCGTGCTGATTGCAAACACATCGGATATGCCTGTGGCAGCCCGCGAGGCATCCATCTATACAGGCATTACGATTGCTGAATATTTCCGGGATATGGGATATTCTGTTGCACTGATGGCAGACTCCACATCCCGCTGGGCAGAGGCCCTCCGCGAGATGTCGGGACGTCTGGAAGAAATGCCTGGTGAGGAAGGTTATCCTGCATATCTGGGAAGCCGCCTGGCACAGTTCTATGAGCGTGCAGGACAGGTCATTTCTCTTGGAAAAGAAGGCAGAGAAGGAGCACTGTCGGTTATCGGTGCGGTTTCTCCTCCCGGTGGTGATATTTCTGAGCCGGTTTCACAGGCTACTTTGCGTATCGTGAAGGTATTTTGGGGGTTGGATTCTGCGCTTGCTTATAAGAGGCACTTTCCGGCAATCAACTGGCTGACCAGCTACTCTTTATATTTGGATGATATGGAGAAATGGTTCAATGCAGAGGTTGCTTCCGACTGGATGGAAAACCGTCAGAAGATGATGAACCTTCTGCAGGAAGAGGCGGAGCTGGAGGAGATTGTAAAGATGGTCGGCATGGATGCTCTTTCACCGGGGGACAGACTAAAGATGGAGGCAGCGCGCTCTATACGAGAGGACTTCCTGCATCAGAATTCTTTCCATGAGATTGATACTTACACCTCACTGAAAAAACAGTACATGATGATGAAGCTGGTTCTGGCATATTATGAGCAGGCCGTGGCAGCACTTGAAGAGGGGGCGCCCCTTAAGGAGCTGGTGAGTCTGTCGGTAAGAGAGCAGATCGGACGTTTCAAATACACGACAGAAGATCAGACAGACGAGGTATATGAAGAAGTTAAAAAAGAATTACACGCAGAAATTGACCATACATTGGGGAAGGAGGACTTCTAAATGCCAAAAGAGTATAGAACCATACAGGAAGTAGCCGGCCCTTTGATGCTAGTGCGCGGTGTTGAGAATGTTGCCTACGATGAGCTGGGGGAAATAGAACTTGCAGACGGTGAAATACGCCGCTGCAAGGTATTGGAGATTAACGGCGGTGATGCGCTGGTACAGCTGTTTGAAAGTGCGACGGGGGTCAACTTGTCCAACAGTAAGGTGCGTTTTCTGGGGCGCACTATGGAACTTGGCGTTTCCGAAGATATGCTGGGCCGTGTTTTTGATGGTCTGGGGCGTCCTATAGACGAGGGACCGGAGATATTGCCCGATGCCCGGATGGATACCAATGGGCTGCCCATGAATCCGGCAGCGAGAAGCTATCCTGAAGAATTTATTCAGACAGGCATCTCTGCCATTGATGGTTTGAACACACTGGTCCGCGGCCAGAAGCTGCCTATCTTTTCCGCATCCGGTCTGCCTCACGCACAACTGGCGGCTCAGATTGCCAGACAGGCAAAGGTATTGGGAAAAGATGAGAATTTTGCCGTTGTATTTGCGGCTATGGGTATTACATTTGAGGAATCTAACTTTTTCATTGAAAGCTTCAAAGAAACAGGAGCTATTGACAGAACCGTTCTGTTTGTAAACCTGGCAAATGACCCGGCTATTGAGCGTATCGCTACGCCACGTATGGCACTGACGGCAGCAGAATATCTGGCTTTTGAGAAAGATATGCATGTTTTGGTTATTCTGACGGATATTACAAATTACGCAGATGCGCTGCGCGAGGTGTCTGCAGCCCGCAAGGAAGTTCCCGGGCGCCGTGGGTATCCGGGATATATGTACACCGACCTTGCCTCACTGTATGAGAGAGCAGGCCGGCAGAAAGGCAAAAAGGGAAGTATCACGATGATACCTATTCTGACCATGCCCGAGGATGATAAGACCCATCCGATTCCTGATCTGACAGGATACATCACAGAGGGGCAAATTATCCTGAGCCGTGATTTGTACCGCAAAGGTGTGATGCCGCCAATCGATGTACTCCCGTCGCTGTCCCGTCTTAAAGACAAAGGGATCGGCGCAGGTAAGACCCGGGAGGATCACTCAAATACAATGAATCAGCTGTTTGCGGCATATGCACGTGGAAAAGACGCCAAGGAGCTTATGGTAATTCTTGGGGAAGCCGCATTGACGGAAATAGATTTGATGTATGCAAAGTTTGCAGACGCGTTTGAGGCCGAATATGTATCTCAGGGATATAGTACAGACCGGGATATCGAAGAAACATTGGATATCGGATGGAAGTTACTTTCCATGCTGCCGAGAGCAGAATTGAAACGTATCGATGATAAATTTCTGGATCAGTATTATGGCAAAGAGTGAGGATAAGTTGGAAAAGCGAGGTGATTACATTTGGCATCAACACAGGTAAATCCAACCCGTATGGAGCTGACCCGGCTAAAAAAGAAGCGGATTACAGCCGTTCGCGGCCATAAGCTGCTGAAGGATAAACGTGACGAGCTGATGCGCCAGTATCTGGATTTGGTGCGGGAAAATATGGAAGTGCGTTTGAAGGTAGAAAAGGGAATTCTTTCTGCCAATAAAAATTTTGTTATTGCCAAGGCCGGAATGTCCGAGGAGGCACTCAACACAGCTCTTATGGCACCAAAGCAGGAAATCAGGCTGGTCCCCGGTGCAAGAAATGTCATGAGTGTGAATGTGCCGGCTTTTGAGTGTGAAACAAGGACAGCGGATGAAAATGACATTTATTCCTACGGTTTTGCATTTACTTCCAGCGATTTAGATGGGGCAGTTAAATCCCTGGCAGATATCCTGCCGGATATGATACGGCTTGCAGAATGCGAGAAAGCGTGCCAGCTTATGGCAGCAGAAATAGAGAAGACAAGAAGGCGTGTAAATGCGCTGGAGCATGTCATTATTCCCGAGACTGAGGAAAGCATTAAATATATTACCATGAAATTGGATGAAAATGAGAGAAGTACTCAGGTTCGTCTGATGAAAGTAAAGGATATGATGCTGGAAGAACAATATCATTATAAAGAGCGGGCTTAAAAGTTTGCCCGCTTAAACAGTTACAAAACATATGTGGCGGCTTGCTGAAATAAAATGGCAGGCCGCTTTATGACTATTACAGAGGAATATCTTAAAGGATTTCTAAACGAACGCTTCAATTTCTGCCGCATATACTAATCATATAATGTCTTGAAATGGAAGTGTGAGTTATGAATCCAAAACTGCCGTATTACATGGTGTACCCTATGCCCCTTGCCTATGATGATGAGAAAATTGAGCGCAGAGATTTTGAGTATATGAAGAGTCTTTATCCGGACGTGGCGAAAAAACTCCTGCCATATGTGGAAGATGAATGTGACAGGATGGAGTATGACTGCAGTATGATGTATGATGAATATCCGGATAAACTGCAGCTTCGTATGATGGGCAGCCGGGTATATGACAAGGTAAAAAGTGATAAAAGTTTTCTCAATCTTTTGATACCGGAAGAGCAGAATGACAGAGCAGCCGCGCAGGAGACAGAGATATCGGAACAGGCAGTGTACGCACCGGGGCGCCCGCCTCAGGGAAATCGTCCGCCCCATGGAGGTCGTCCGCCTCAAGGTAACCGTCCGCCACAAGGGAATCGTCCGCCTCAGGGAAATCGTCCGCCGAAACCGGGAAGGCCTCCTTTTGATAACAGGCCCGGGGGTAAGGGAAATCCTGATTGGCTGAGGGATTTAATTGATGTAATTCTTTACCAGGAATTGTATAGACGCAGATGCGATAACCGTCGATGCGGGCGCAGATTTTACTAATCAGAAAAAACATGATATAATGCTCTTACTTGGCGAGGTATTTCCGAGCCTAGAAAGACATATACCTAAACACTTAGCGAGGTAGTTCACGAGCTTAGTATTTATGGTATAATGCTCTTACTTGGCGAGGTATTTCCGAGCCTAGAAAGACATAAATGTAGTTAAGATAAAGGGCGGATATACATATGAAGAATAATCTTGTTTTTATAGGCATGCCGGGGGTCGGCAAAAGTACGGTGGGTGTTGTTGTCGCAAAGCAGTTAGGCATGCATTTTATTGATACGGATTTGCTGATTCAGGAACAGGAGAAGAGACTTCTGCGTGAGATTATTGTAGATGAGGGAGAAGAAGGGTTTCTGAAAATTGAAAATCAGGTCAATCGGAATGTAAATGTGGAAAATGCAGTAATTTCTCCCGGCGGAAGTGTTGTCTACTGTGACGAGGCGATGAAGCATTTTAGGGAAATCGGAACGATTGTATATTTAAAGGCCTCTTATCAGGTAATAAAAAAGAGGATACAAAATCCTAAAAAAAGGGGAGTTCTCCTTAAAGAAGGGCAGTCGTTCAGGGATTTGTACAATGAGAGAATAAGACTTTTTGAAAAGTATGCAGATATAACTGTGTGTGAAGATGGATGCCGGATTGAAGAGACAATCGAAAACGTTTTATCAGCAGTGGAAAGTATGAGAAATGCCAGTGAATAGGCGGATTGCCCGATGATATAAAAAAATGATTTTACAAATGCCGGTTTTATGATATAATACCCTAGTATATGAAAAACCGGACTTGAGGACGGTGCGAGAAAGTCAAATCTGAGGTAACAGTTTGCCGGAATCAAGCTGTGGCTGAACTGTTACAATTTAAGAAACATAAGCATATATCAGAATGATAATTGAGGTGCGAAATGGAGCAATATATTATTAAGGGCGGCAGTCCGCTTGTAGGGGAAGTTGAGATAGGCGGAGCAAAGAATGCGGCATTAGCCATTCTGGCAGCAGCCATTATGACGGATGAAACTGTCCTGATTGATAATCTTCCGGATGTAAATGATATCAACGTGATGTTGGAGGCCATTGCCGGAATTGGAGCCGTGGTGCAGAGAATCGGCAGGCATACAGTAAAGATTAACGGAAGCGCAGTTGGTGATTTCAGTATTGAGTATGACTATATTAAGAAGATCAGAGCATCTTATTATTTACTGGGAGCACTTCTGGGCAAATACAGAAAAGCAGAGGTGGCTCTTCCAGGCGGGTGCAATATCGGCAGCCGGCCGATTGACCAGCATCTGAAAGGATTTCGTGCTCTCGGGGCTGATGTGGACATTGAACATGGAAAGATTGTAGCGGAGGCAGAAGTCCTTAGAGGAACACATCTTTATTTCGACGTGGTTACAGTGGGAGCTACCATTAATGTGATGATGGCCGCAGCTATGGCAGAAGGTCTGACTATTATGGAGAATGTGGCGAAGGAGCCTCATGTGGTTGATGTGGCGAACTTTTTGAACAGCATGGGCGCCAATATCAAAGGTGCAGGAACGGATGTAATTAAAATCCGCGGGGTGAAATCACTGCATAAGACGGAGTATTCTATTATTCCCGATCAGATAGAAGCGGGAACTTTTATGTTTGCAGCTGCGGCTACCAGAGGAGATGTGACGGTACTCAACGTTATACCGAAGCATTTGGAGGCAACGATTTCCAAGCTGGTTGATATTGGCTGTGAGGTGGAGGAATTTGATGATGCAGTGCGCGTAGTGGCTAAGGGAAGACTGCATTCCACGCAGGTGAAGACGCTGCCGTATCCCGGGTATCCCACAGACATGCAGCCGCAGATTGGTGTGACACTTGCACTGGCTGCAGGGACGAGTACGATTACGGAAAGCATTTTTGAGAATCGATTTAAATACTTAGATGAGCTGGCCAGAATGGGTGCAGCGATTAAGGTTGAAGGAAACTCTGCAACAATTGAAGGAGTAGAGAAGCTGTCGGGTGCGAGAGTGAGTGCCCCTGATTTGCGTGCAGGTGCGGCGCTTTGCATTGCGGGACTTGCAACGGACGGAATTACGATTATTGACGATATTGTCTATATCCAGAGAGGATATGAAAGATTTGAAGAAAAGCTGCGCACTCTGGGCGGAATGATTGAGAAGGTGTCCAGCGAGAAGGAAATACAGAAATTTAAGCTAAAGGTCGGTTAAAGCAGCTTCGGGAAAGTAAAGTGGTGACCAGCCTGTAAGAATTCAGAGCCGGTAATTGTGGGCATCCACATTTATCGGCTCTATGTGATATTTCGGTGAGGGAACAGTGCACCTAAGGATAAGGGGGGCGGCAGCTTGCAGAATGACCGATATGATGAGGAGATGCGCAGGCGTCAGATTGCGAGACAAAGAAGACAGATTCTACGTAGGAAACAGGTTCGGTGCAGGAGGCTGATTGTTCTGGGAAGCACAGCTTTTTTTGTGGTACTTGTTGCAGTGCTTTGTGTGCGGGGTATTAAGGACCATGGAGTCAAGAAGCAGCAGGCTGCGAGGCTGGAGCAGGGAATAGAAGCTGTACAGAGCTGTTACGAGAGGTTTCTGAACGAGCAGGAAAGTGCAGGCAATACAGAGATTCCTGCTGTGACTGATACATCAGTTGAGGCTTCGGCGGATGCGGGGAAAAAGCTGGACAACTCTTTTGCCTTATGGTTTATGAAAGCTTACCCTGAATGCAAAGAGGCTATTTTACAGGAGACACAGGACGGAAAGTTTTCCACCGAGGATATTTATACAGCGGTGGGAGAGACTATGTACGTTGTCTATGACAGGTATAGGGGGTATTTGGACAATGCCAAAAAGGCGGAAGAACAGGGGATTTATCTAAAGGCTGGGGAAGCCGGAAAACCTGTAGAGGTAGTGATTGCAGGGGATCTTTGCCTGGCCGAGAATGGATTTGTATTGGACTATTATGATACAGTAAATAATCTGTCGGAATGCATTTCACCACAGTTGTTAAAAATGTCCAATGCTGCCGATGTTTTTTACCTGAATCATGAGTATTGTATCAGTGACAGGGGAGAGCCGCTGGAAAACAAGTTGTACACGTTTCGGGCGAAGCCAGAGCGTATGAAACTTTTGGAAGAAATGGGAACAGATTTGGTTTCTCTGGCCAATAATCACATTTACGATTACGGAAGGGATGCGATGCTGGATACGTTAGAGTTGCTGGATGAAGCAGAACTTCCTTATGTGGGAGGCGGCAGGAACAGTAAAGAAGCCGAACTCCCCATTTATTTTGTGGTAAATGGTATTAAGGTTGGTTTTGTTGCAGCAACAAATGCGGAGATTGTTTACTATACTCCTGCTGCTGAGGCGAATTCTCCGGGGGTGCTGGAGGCTTATGATACGACAGAATATAATAAGGTAATCAGAAAAGCAGCCGGGCAGTGTGATTACCTTATTGCCTATATTCACTGGGGCGAAGAGGATACAAATGCTTATTCACAGTATCAGCATGATATGGGAAAGGAATTTCTTGAAGCGGGTGCCGATATTGTGGTAGGGGGGCATCCCCACGTACTGCAGGGGATGGAATATATAGAGGGCAAACCGGTTATTTACAGTATGGGAGACTTCTGGTTTAATGATGAGACAAAATATACCGGACTTCTGAAGTTGGATATCAGTGCAGAGGGATTGGATGAGATGTCATTTGTGCCCTGTCTGCAGACAGGATACACAACACAGTATATTGAAGGTAAAGAGGAGCAGGCTGAGTTTTACAAGTTTTTTGAAGAATTGAGTCCTAATGTAAAAATTAATTCTAAAGGCATATTTAAAGAAACAGCCGGTGAGAAATGGTTGAGGTGAGAAGATGAAGCTTGATGAAATTATGATTCGGATGGCATCTTTGAAGGATGCAAGGGGTATACTGGATATTTATGCTCCTTATGTTACAGATTCAGCAAATTCGTTTGAATATGAGGTGCCCCACCTGAGAAAATTTCGCAGGAGAATGCTTGGTATTATGGAGAAATTTCCTTATCTTGTAGCAGAAGAAAAAGGCAAGATTATAGGATATTGCTATGCCTGTTCTTTCAAAGACCGGGCTGCTTATGACTGGTCGGTGGAGACTACAATTTATATTGGGCAGGGATACAAGAGCAGAGGAATAGGAAGGAAGTTGTACCAGAAACTGGAGGAGATTCTCGTGGAGCAGCATATTCTGAACCTGAATGCCTGCATCACCTATCCAAATCCGGAAAGCATTGCATTCCATGAGAAAATGGGATATGAGACGGCAGCTCATTTTCATAGATGCGGTTATAAGGCAGGAATGTGGTATGATATGATATGGATGGAAAAGATGCTGGGGAGGCATGAGACTGCGCCTCTTCCGGTGATACCTGTGAGCAGTGTTGATATAGACCGGACTGAATATAGGTGAAATAGAATCGGCTACAAAATTTATAAGATGTATATTGACTATATGCGCAATACGGTGTAAAATATCATATGAATCTATAACAATTTAATAAGCAAGCTTTCTCTTATTCAGAGCGGTGGAGGTACAAAGGACCTGTGAAACCGCGGCAACCCCTGTAAAGGAAGGTGCCAACCTGAGCGAGTAATCGAACAATAAGAGGATTGATTTATGGTATATAAACAGTCCGCTTTTTGTGGACTGTTTTCTTTATACTTCTGAAGAAGTACATAGAAAATGGCCCCGAGGAGAAAGAGCTGATTTGGATTGCAGAAAATGCAATCCCAACATGTCAAAGGAGAAACAATATGGAAAGACAATTATTTACATCAGAATCAGTAACAGAAGGGCATCCGGATAAAATGTGCGATCAGATATCAGACGCAATTCTGGACGCACTGATGGAAAAAGACCCAATGAGCCGTGTGGCGTGTGAGACCTGCACAACAACGGGGCTTGTGATGGTAATGGGCGAGATTACGACTAACGCATATGTGGATATCCAGAAAATTGTGCGAGATACAGTACGTGAGATTGGATATACGAGAGGAAAATACGGATTTGATGCAGATACATGTGGTGTAATTGCAGCAATTGATGAGCAGTCCCCGGATATAGCTCTGGGTGTCGACAAGGCGCTTGAAGCCAAAGAAAATAAAATGCAGGATCATGAAATTGAGGCGATAGGGGCCGGAGATCAGGGAATGATGTTTGGATACGCTTCCGATGAGACGGAGGAATACATGCCTTATCCTGTGGCATTGGCCCACAAACTGGCAAGACAGCTGACAAAGGTAAGAAAGGATGGTACGCTTTCTTATCTTCGTCCTGACGGAAAGACACAGGTAACGGTAGAATATGATGAAAACGGAGTACCCAAAAGGCTGGATGCAGTTGTACTTTCCACCCAGCATGACCCGAATACATCCCAGGAGCAGATTCATAAGGACATTAAAAAGTATGTCTTTGATGAAGTTATACCGGAACAAATGGTAGATAGCAATACAAAATTCTTTGTCAATCCGACTGGACGTTTTGTAATTGGCGGACCACACGGGGACAGCGGACTTACAGGGCGCAAGATTATTGTAGACACATACGGCGGAATGGCGCGGCACGGCGGCGGCGCATTTTCAGGAAAAGACTGCACGAAGGTGGACCGTTCCGCAGCATATGCTGCCCGCTACGCAGCAAAAAATATTGTGGCGGCAGGTTTGGCCCGGAAGTGCGAAATACAACTTTCCTATGCCATCGGGGTAGCGCAGCCCACCTCCATCATGGTTGATACCTTCGGCACAGGAAAAATTTCCGAAGATAAGCTGGTAGACATTATTCGTGAAAACTTCGATCTGCGTCCGGCAGGCATTATAAAAATGCTGGATCTGCGCCGTCCCATCTATAAGCAAACGGCAGCATACGGCCATTTCGGGCGCAATGATTTAAATTTACCATGGGAAAAGTTAGATAAAGTTGACGCATTAAAAAAATACCTGTAATATAAGTAGTCAGGTGCGTTAAGGAAAAGGTAGGGCAGGCACCGTCGGTGTCTGCCTATTTTCAGAATATTCAGAAAACGAACTGCAAAAGGGTCAGACCCCTTTTCGCTTTTCGAAAGGAGTGCGCTATGAAGCTTAAGACGAAGCTGGTGATTGCCTTTATGACGGTGATGGTATTGCCGACTATTTTTACCACAGCAGCAGTGTACACATTTAGCGGGAGCAGGGGCGGGGAGTTTCAGCAGCTTTATCTGCTGATTGTTTTCATGACAGCTGCAATTTTGATTTACTGGATTTACAGAACAGTATCTGTGCCGCTTGCTAAGCTGCAGAGGGCCGCGAGGAATATTAAGGAAGGGAATCTTGATTTCGAAATAAAAAGTGAGACAGACGACGAGATTGGGCAGCTCTGTCAGGACTTTGAAGAAATGCGTCTGCGGTTAAAGGCGAATGCGGAGGAGAAAATTGCATATGATAAAGAAAATAAGGAATTAATAAGTAATATTTCCCATGACCTTAAGACGCCGATTACCGCCATTAAAGGCTATGTGGAAGGAATCATGGATGGTGTTGCGGATACGCCGGAAAAGATGGACAGATACATCAAAACAATATACAATAAGGCTAATGAGATGGATCTGCTTATTAACGAGCTGACGCTGTATTCTAAAATTGATACAAACCGTATTCCCTATAACTTTACGACTATATCCGCAAAGCAGTATTTTGGAGACTGCGCGGAGGATATGTCTCTTGAGCTGGAAGCAAAGGGTGTGGAATTCACATACCGTAATTATGTGGAGACAGATTCAAAAGTAATTGTAGATCCAGAACAGCTCAGGCGCGTTATTAACAATATTGTGACAAATTCTCTGAAATATATGGACAAACCAGAGGGCAGGATTACAATGAATTTAAAAGATGTAGGCGATTTTATTCAAGTTGAACTTGGAGATAATGGAAAAGGAATCGCTGCAAAGGATCTGTCAAATATTTTTGACAGATTTTACCGGACGGATGCTTCCCGGAATTCCTCGAAAGGAGGAAGCGGCATCGGACTTTCTATTGTCAAGAAGATTGTAGAAGAGCATGGCGGTAAGATTTGGGCCGCCAGTGAAGAAGGGGTTGGAACAACAATGTATTTAGTAGTTAGAAAATATCAGGAGGTACCATTAGATGAGTAAGAAAATCTTGATTGTCGAGGATGAAGAAAGCATCGCTGATCTGGAAAAGGATTATCTGGAGCTAAGTGATTTTGACGTATCAGTGGCAAATGACGGGGAACTGGGACTGAAAAAGGCTTTGGGGGAGGATTATGATTTAATAATCCTGGATCTGATGCTCCCGGGAGTTGATGGATTTGAAATATGCCGGCAGGTGAGGAGCCAGAGGAACACACCGATTATTATGGTGTCCGCCAAAAAGGACGACATTGATAAAATCAGAGGGCTGGGCCTGGGGGCAGATGACTATATGACGAAGCCATTTAGCCCGAGTGAACTTGTAGCACGCGTCAAGGCGCATTTGGCAAGATATGAGCGTCTGATTGGAAGTAATGTAGAAGAAAACGAAATTATAGAAATCAGAGGATTGAAGATAGATACTACAGCAAGGCGTGTGTGGGTAAATGGAGAGGAAAAATCTTTTACTACGAAGGAATTTGATTTGCTGACTTTCCTTGCGGGACACCCAAACCATGTATATACGAAGGAAGAGCTGTTCCGGGAAATTTGGGATATGGAGTCTATCGGAGATATTGCAACAGTCACAGTCCATATCAAGAAAATCCGGGAGAAAATAGAATATGACACCTCCCATCCACAGTATATTGAGACAATCTGGGGAGTCGGGTACCGATTTAAGGTGTAAAAAGATGATTACAAGTACAAGCAATCAAAAAGTAAAGGAACTGCTGCAGTTTCAGAAAAAGAGCAAAGCAAGAAATCAGGAGCGGGTATTTATTGCAGAAGGCAGCCGTATGGTCGGGGAGACACCCCGGAAATCTTTGTTGAAGCTGTATGTGTCGGAGACTTACTATAATAAGCACCGGGAAGAGCTGGAGAAAATGAAAAGCCATCCGGAGGTACTGACGGATACGGTATTTGCATATGTTTCCGACACAAAAAGCCCCCAGGGCATTTTAGCGGTTATCCGGCAGATGGATTATAGACTGGAGGATATACTCAGAAAGAGAACACCGCACATACTGGTTCTGGATAATTTACAGGATCCGGGAAATGTGGGGACCATTTTCAGAACCGCGGAGGCCGCCGGAGCGACCGGAATACTGATGAGCAGGGACTGTGTGGATATTTACAATCCCAAGACGATTCGTTCTACTATGGGGGCAATCTACAGGATGCCGTTTCTTTATCTGGATGATTTGCAAAAGGGTATCCGCACATTGAAAGAGAAAAATATTCGCATCTACGCCGCTCATCTGAAAGGGGATAATTCCTACGACAAGGAAGATTACCGCCGGGGAACCGCATTTTTAATCGGAAATGAGGGAAATGGCTTGAACTCTGACATTGCCCGGTGTGCCGATACCTGGCTCCGCATTCCTATGGAAGGACAGGCAGAGTCGCTGAATGCAGCTATGGCGGCAGGAATATTGATGTTTGAAGTGAGCAGGCAGAGACGGAAGGGATGAAGCCTGTTTGCTGGGAGCACAAAGTGCGGAGCAACCCGTAGGTATCAGGGGGCAAAATACCTTTTGACCCCCTACATCATAAGATACTAATGAATGCAGGAGAGGAAGATAGTATGAACTTAAAAGGAAGAAATTTTTTGACACTGAAAGATTACACTCCAGAGGAAATTTCTTATCTGCTTGATTTGGCTGAGGAGCTGAAGAAAAGAAAAAAGAATGGAGTACCTGTGGATCATTATAAGGGCAAGAATGTAGCTCTTATCTTTGAAAAGACAAGCACCAGAACACGCTGCGCATTTGAAGTGGCAGCTCATGATCTGGGGATGGGGACCACATATCTGGAGCCAAGCGGTTCACAGATCGGAAAGAAAGAGAGCATTGAGGACACTGCCAGGGTACTGGGCAGAATGTATGACGGTATTGAATACCGCGGCTTCGGTCAGGCGATAGTAGAAGATCTGGCTGAGAATGCCGGGGTCCCCGTGTGGAACGGACTTACAAATGAATACCATCCGACTCAGGTTATGGCAGATATGCTGACAATCCGGGAAAATTTCGGCAGATTAAAGGATGTCAAGCTGGTGTACATGGGAGACGCAAGATTTAATATGGGCAATTCTCTGATGATAGCATGTGCAAAAATGGGAATGCATTTCGTGGCATGTACGACAGAAAAATATTTTCCAAATAAAGAACTGGTAGAAATCTGCGAAGGATATGCAGAAAAATCCGGTGCGACTATCACATTAACAGAAGATGTAAAAGCCGGGACAAAAGACGCAGATGTTATTTACACCGATGTCTGGGTATCTATGGGCGAGCCGGACGAAGTGTGGGAAAAACGGATTAAAGAACTTTCTCCATATAAAGTGACAAAGGAAATTATGGCTAATGCAGGCAAAAAAGCGATTTTCCTGCATTGTCTGCCGGCATTTCACGATTTAAAGACAAAAATTGGAAAAGAAATGGGAGAAAGGTTCGGAATCGAGGATATGGAAGTGACAGATGAAGTCTTCGAGTCTGAACAGTCCAAAGTATTTGATGAAGCAGAAAACCGGATGCATACTATCAAGGCAGTAATGGCTGCGACATTAGGAGAATTTTAAGAATATTCTGAAAACGGTGCTCAAAAGGGTCAGACCCCTTTTAGACTTGAGGTGGAAAATTGAAAGCGCAAATATTGAAAATGCTGCGTGAGAGTGAAGGGTTTGTATCTGGTCAGCAGTTGTGTGAAGTACTGCGGGTGTCCAGAACAGCGGTGTGGAAGGCAGTCAACCAGCTGAAAGAAGAGGGGTATCAGATCGAAGCTGTTCGAAACCGCGGTTATCATATGGTGGACAGTCCAGATATCCTCACCAGAGAAGAGCTTATCAGCATGATGGATACGGACTGGGCAGGCCAAAAGATATATTATTTTGATGAGATAGATTCTACAAATACTTGCGCAAAGCAGCTGGGAGAGCAGGGCGCTTCTCACGGAACGCTTATTGTTGCCGAGGAGCAAAGTGCAGGACGCGGCAGGCGCGGCAGGACATGGGAATCACCGGCCGGCAGCAGCATATATATGTCCATACTCCTCAGACCCGAAATACCGCCGGTAAATGCCCCCATGCTCACGCTGGCAATGGGATTAAGTGCTGCTGAGGGTCTGCAGGAATACACCAGTCTGGATATTCAGATAAAATGGCCCAATGATATTATTCTCAACAGGAAAAAGCTGGCCGGTATCCTGACCGAAATGAGTACAGAAATGGATTGCATCAATTATGTTATTATAGGAACCGGCATTAATGTAAATATGAAGCAGCTGCCTGCAGAGCTGGCCAAAAAGGCAACCTCCCTTCGTCTGGAAACGGGGCGGATTATGAGGCGGAGTGAAATAATAGCCCTTATCATGAAGAAATTTGAAAAAAATTATCAACTGTTTATGGAGAACGGGGACTTACGGCGGCTGCAGGAGGAATATAATAATTTACTTATAACCCGGGAAAAGGAAGTGCGGATAATAGAGAGTCAAGAGGAGTATGATGCATATGCGCTGGGTATCAATGAAAAAGGTGAGTTGCTGGTGCGCGAGAGCGACGGGACTACGAAAGCAATTTCCAGCGGAGAAATTTCCGTACGGGGAATTTACGGGTATGCATAGTTAAATATTCAGAATATTCTGAAAACGGAGTGCAAAAGGGTCTGACCCCTTTTTGCACTGCCCAACAGAAAGGACTATAGATGGAAGAGGAAGTTGTACTTTGTGCCGCGAGTCATTATGAGCGGAAGTTTTACTTGAATCCTGAGTTTGAGATGCTGCCGGAGAGCATCAGGCAGGAGCTGCAGATTATGTGTGTGCTGTTCACAGAGGATGTGGGTGGTGTGCTGTTGATAGTATATGATGATGCAGGCAATTTGGAGCTGCGCGTGGAACATCAGGAAGATGATTTTACATTTGATGAGATTGGAAGTGTCCTGAAGATAAAGGAACTTCAGCAGACTAAGACAGAATTGTTTGAGGCTCTGGAAATGTTCTACAGGGTATTTTATTTAGGGGAGGACGTAGATGTTACTGACGATTGATGTTGGGAATACAAACATAACGCTGGGAGTGTTCGATAATGACAAACTGACCGGAACTTTTCGTATGACTACGAAACAACCAAGAACTTCGGACGAGTATGGTTTTTCCATCTGTGACATCCTGCAGCATCGAGACATACATGTCCGTGATGTGGATGCGGTTATTGTAGCTTCCGTAGTACCGGATATCATGCATTCTCTGATAAATGGGATTATCAAGTACTTAAGTGTGAGCCCTCTGGTGGTGTCCTCAGGAACAAAAACAGGAATCCGGATTGTGACTGAGAATCCTAAGGAAATCGGGCCGGACCGTATTGTGGATGCGGTGGCAGGATATGAGCTTTATGGAGGACCTGTCCTTGTAGTAGATTTCGGAACTGCAACCACCTATGACTTGATTGGCCCGGGCGGAACCTTTGAGGCAGGCATCACGGCTCCCGGCATTGAAACTGCGGCACGTTCTCTTTGGGGAGGAGCTGCTATGCTCCCGGCTATTGAAATAAAGAAGCCCAAATCCATATTGGCAAAGGAAACAATATCCAGTATGCAGGCCGGGCTTGTGTACGGTGCTATTGGGCAGACAGAGTATATTGTTAACAAAATAAAAGAAGAATCCGGATACGAAAATTTGACCGTAGTGGCCACGGGCGGTCTTGGAAAAATCATTGCCAGGGAGACAGAAAGTATCGATATATATAAATCAGACTTAACTCTGAACGGACTTCGTCTCATTTATAATAAAAACAAAAAACGGTGAGATAATAGACATGAAACATCTGAGAATTGGAAATGTTGAACTTAAAAATTCTTATATACTGGGTCCCATGGCAGGAGTAACAGACCTGCCATTTCGCTTGCTCTGCAAGGAGCAGGGTGCCGGGCTTGTATGCATGGAAATGGTAAGCGCCAAGGCAATTATGTACCATAATAAAAATACAGAGAGTCTTTTGACAATCCACCCTGAAGAGCTTCCCGTATCCCTGCAGCTTTTTGGCTCCGACCCGAAAATTATGAGCGAAATAGCTAAGAGAATCGAGGAACGTCCCTTTGCATTTTTGGACATCAACATGGGCTGCCCGGTTCCTAAAGTTGTGAAAAACGGTGAAGGTTCAGCTCTTATGAAGGAGCCGAAGCTGGTATACGAGCTTGTCAGTGCTGTTGTAAAGGCCATTGAAAAGCCGGTAACTGTGAAAATTAGAAAAGGTTTTGACGGCAGGCATGTCAATGCGGTGGAGATAGCAAAAATCATTGAAAGCGCCGGTGCCGCAGCTGTGGCCGTTCACGGGAGAACGAGAGAGCAGTATTATTCCGGCGAAGCAGACTGGGATATTATCCGTCAGGTAAAAGAAGCGGTATCAATTCCTGTTATTGGAAGCGGAGATGTGACATCAGGCGAAAAAGCAATCTCTATGCGTGAACAGACCGGTTGTGACGGAATCATGATAGCCCGCGGTGCTCAGGGAAATCCCTGGATTTTCTCTGAACTGACAACGTATGAACAAACGGGAGAGCTGTCCTCCAGGCCGACGAAGGAGAAAATTAAGAAGACCATGTTGCGGCATGCGAGGCTCCAGCTTCAATATAAGGGAGAATATTTGGGAATCCGTGAAATGAGAAAGCACGTGGCATGGTATGTGAAAGGGCTTCACGGCGCAGCAAGGCTGAGAGATAAAATTAATAAGGTAGAGTCTTATGAAGGCCTCGAAAATATCTTGACATCACTATAGGTATTGGTTATAATATTGAAATTGTGAAATATAAATTTAAACAGGATGAGAATTGAGGCTGAAACCGCCTATTATAAAGAGACTAAAATACGGAAAAGAAAGAGAAAAGAAAGGGAGCAAATAACAATGGCAGAAGCAAAGAAAAGATTACTTACTTATGCAGGTCTGAAGGCACTGGAAGATGAACTGGAGAATCTGAAGGTTGTCAAACGTAAGGAAGTCGCTGCAAAAATCAAGGAAGCAAGAGAACAGGGGGATTTATCTGAGAATGCAGAATATGATGCCGCGAAGGATGAACAGCGTGACATTGAGGCCCGCATCGAAGAATTGGAAGGCATCCTTAAAAATGCAGAAGTAGTAGTTGAGGATGAAGTAGATTTTGATAAAATCAATGTAGGATGTAAAGTCAAAGTATTTGATGTAACATATGATGAGGAAATGGAATTCAAAATTGTTGGCTCCACAGAGGCAAACAGCCTGGAAGGTAAGATTTCCAATGAATCACCGGTAGGGCAGGCTCTGATCGGCAAGAAGGCCGGAGAGCTGGTAGATGTAGAAACACAGGCTGGGCAGATTCAGTATAAGGTGCTTGAGATCAGCCGTTCCATGTAACAGAAAATTAAAGCAGTGTCCAGACCCCTTATTTACCAGGGGTCTGAATTCGCATATAAAGGGAGGGGAAAAACATTGTCCGAACAGCAGAAAAATAATCAAAAGAACCCGCAGCAGAAAAATGTACAGGAGCCGGACCTGAACCAGCTGAGAAAGGTCCGCCGTGAAAAACTGGCAGAGCTGCAGGCAAATGGAAAAGATCCATTTGTTATCACAAAATATAATCAAACCCGCCACAGTCAGGAACTGAAAGATAATTTTGAGGAACTGGAAGGAAAAGAAGTCTCCATCGCCGGCCGCATGATGTCCAAGCGTGTCATGGGAAAGGCATCCTTCTGTAATGTCCAGGATCTGGCGGGAAACATTCAGTCCTATGTGGCGAGAGACAGCATAGGAGAAGACGCCTACAAAGAATTCAAGAAAATGGATGTGGGTGATATTGTAGGAATCACAGGTGAAGTATTTAAGACCAAGACAGGGGAGATATCAGTCCATGCGGCATCCGTCACACTGCTCTCTAAGAGCCTTCAGATTTTGCCTGAGAAATTCCACGGCCTGACAAACACAGATATCCGTTACCGCCAGAGATATGTAGACTTAATCATGAATCCCGAAGTAAAGGATACATTTATCAAACGTTCAAAAATCTTAAGCGCCATCAGAAGATACCTGGACGGTGAAGGCTTCATGGAAGTGGAAACCCCTATGCTGGTGAGTAATGCCGGCGGTGCAGCTGCAAGGCCTTTTGAGACACACTTTAATGCCTTAGATGAAGACTTTAAACTCCGCATTTCTCTGGAGCTTTACTTGAAGAGGCTGATCGTAGGCGGCATGGAGCGTGTATACGAGATTGGCCGTGTATTCCGCAATGAGGGACTGGACACAAGACATAACCCCGAATTTACGTTGATGGAGTTGTACCAGGCATATACAGATTATCACGGTATGATGGACCTGACAGAGAACCTGTACCGCTATGTAGCGCAAGAAGTGCTGGGAACTACTACAATCGAATATAGTGGAGTCGCAATGGATCTGAGCAAGCCGTTTGAAAGAATCACAATGGTAGATGCTCTGAAAAAGTATGCAGATATAGATTTTAATGAGATTAAGACTACAGAGGAAGCAAAGGCCTTGGCAAAGGAAAAGGGAATCGAATTTGAGGACAGGCATCAAAAGGGGGATATCCTGAGTCTGCTTTTTGAAGGGTATGTTGAGAAACACTTGATTCAGCCTACCTTTGTCATGGATCATCCCATAGAAATATCTCCATTGACAAAGAAGAAACCCAAAAATCCAGAGTATGTAGAACGTTTCGAATTCTTCATGAATGGCTGGGAGATGGCAAATGCCTACTCAGAGCTTAACGATCCGATTGACCAAAGAGAAAGATTCAAGGCACAGGAAGCACTGCTGGCACAGGGAGACGAAGAGGCAAATACAACTGATGAAGACTTCCTAAATGCATTGGAAATTGGGATGCCTCCTACTGGAGGGATTGGATTCGGGATAGACAGAATGTGCATGCTGCTGACAGACTCGACCGCGATCAGAGATGTACTGCTGTTTCCGACAATGAAGTCCTTAGATGGTGTAAATAAGAAAAATGATGTAAATAATACAGCTTCTGAAGCACCTGAAAAAAATGTAAAAACTGAGTCTGAAAAGATTGATTTTTCTAAGGTAAAGGTAGAGCCTTTATTTGAGGAATTTGTTGATTTTGATACATTCAGCAAGTCAGATTTCCGTGCAGTAAAGGTTAAGGCTTGCGAGGCTGTTAAGAAGTCGAAGAAGCTTTTACAGTTCACTCTTGATGACGGAACAGGCACAGACAGAACCATTTTAAGCGGTATTCATAGCTTTTATGAGCCGGAAGAACTGGTTGGAAAGACTCTTATTGCTATCACAAATCTTCCGCCGAGAGCTATGATGGGCATTGACTCTTGCGGTATGCTCCTCAGTGCTATTCATGAAGAAGAAGGCGAAGAAAAGCTTCATCTTCTGATGGTTGATGACCACATTCCGGCAGGTGCAAAGCTTTATTAAGATGATGTAAAGATGTACCGTTTTACCGAATAGACGGGACGTACTTCATTTGATAAAAAACTAAAAAAACAGCGATTTACATCAAACTTACATCATTTGATGCAGAAATCGGTGCAAGCAAGAAAAAATCGCATAATTAGTGCAATGAGTGGGCAATTCCAATCGGAGTTGCCCATTTTTAAAACAAACAGAAATACAAATCGGAATTTGAGGTGGAAATATGGCATCAAGCAAGGAATACTTAGAGTTTATTTTAGGGCAGCTATCTGAGTTAGAAGAAATTACTTATCGAGCTATGATGGGAGAATTTATTATTTATTATCGTGGCAAGATTGTAGGCGGTATCTATGATGATAGATTACTTGTTAAACCAGTAAAATCAGCAATTAGTTATATGCCGACAGCTCCGTATGAATTACCCTATGAGGGAGCAAAAGAGATGTTGTTGGTAGATGAAGTTGATAATAAGGAATTTTTGACAGGCTTGTTTCATGCAATGTATGATGAACTGCCAGCCCCAAAACCGAAAAAGAAGAAATAAACAACTCCCAGTTTGGAGAATTAGAATTGAGAAACTCGGTGTTTGTCTTGATGAAAAATAGATAGTTTATAGTGGAACATCTGTCAGAAGCGGCAGGTGTTTTCTTTTGGCTCTTGTTGTTCCTGAAATCATGAGCATACACTTCTAATAAAGGGTGATGGGAATTTTGTAAACCATAAAAATAAACATTGACAATCATCTATGCATAATGCATAATAGAAACATAGACAATTATCTATGTAAAGGAGGACAATATGAATACAATAGATGTAGCACTTATTTGTAAAGCATTGGGAGATAGTAATAGATTGCAGATTATCCAAATGCTCTCCGACGGAGAAAAATGTGGTTGTAAACTATTGGAGGCTTTTGAGATTACACAGCCTACACTTTCTCATCATATGAAAATCTTAAATGAATGTGAGCTGGTGAATGATTGGAAAGAAGGTAGATGGCATCATTATTCATTGAATTGTGAGACCTTGAATGCCTTTAAAACTTTTATTGAAGGATTATCCTGCTGTAAAGAGGAAAGAGGGTGCTGTCAATAATGATTTGGGAGTTTATTCAAAATCAGATTTTGGGAATGAAATGGATGAGTACATTAATTGGAAATCTTCTTGAGAAAATTGGCTTGGATACTTCAAGTAGAATGGGTGGAAGTGTACAGTTTTTCCTATATGATGTTTTGAAGATAACGATATTGCTTTGTATCCTGATTTTTATGATTTCCTATATTCAAAGCTACTTTCCACCAGAACGAAGTAAGAAGATTATGGGGCGTTTTCATGGAATCTGGGCAAACTGTATTGCAGCATTACTTGGTACGGTGACACCATTCTGTTCTTGCTCGTCCATTCCACTGTTTATTGGATTTACCAGTGCAGGACTTCCATTAGGTGTGACATTTTCCTTTCTGATTTCTTCTCCAATGGTAGATTTAGGAAGTCTGGTTTTGCTGATGAGTATCTTTGGATCAAAAGTTGCTATCATATATGTGATTGTAGGGCTTGTTATTGCGGTAATAGGTGGAACAATTATTGAAAAGCTTCATTTGGAGAATGAAGTGGAAGCGTTTATTCGAAAAGCGAATGCGGTCGATATTGATATGGATGAACCAACGCAAAAAGAAAGACTTTCTTTTGCAAAACAACAGGTTATAGACACCTTTAAGAAAGTATTTCCATATATTTTGATTGGTGTCGGAATAGGAGCTGTTATTCACAATTGGATTCCAGAGAGCTGGGTAGAAAAGATTCTTGGCAGTGATAATCCATTTGGTGTAATTCTGGCAACGTTGGTCGGCATTCCTATGTATGCAGATATTTTTGGTACGATACCAGTAGCAGAAGCATTACTTGCAAAAGGGGCACAGCTTGGAACAATCTTAAGTTTTATGATGGGTGTGACTACACTTTCGTTACCGTCAATGATTATGCTTAGAAAGGCAGTGAAACCGAAGTTACTAGGAATTTTTATTGTAATATGTGCAGTTGGAATAATTATTGTTGGATATTTCTTTAATGCAATTCAGTATCTACTGGTTTAGAAAAAAGAAAAAAGGAGATTGAAATTATGAGCTTATTTGGAAAGAAAAAGGACGAAAAGGAAATGGTTAAGGAACAATCAGGTTGTTGCTGTGGTGGAAATTGCAATGAAGAAAGCGTTGAGGCAGCAAAGGAAACTCTTTCATCAGGAGCAAATGTGAAAGTTCTTGGTGGCGGTTGTGATAAATGCAATGCATTGGAGAAGAATGTGAAGGAAGCGCTTAGTGAGCTTGGCATGACGGATGAGATTGACCATGTTACAGATTTTGGTCAGATTGCGGCAATGGGAGTTATGAGTACACCTGCTCTGGTTATTGATAATAAAGTAGTCTCAATGGGGAAAGTATTAAGTAAGGATGATGTGATAAAAGCATTAAAGAAAGTTAGGGGATAGGTATGAAGAAAGTAGCGTTCATTTGTGTCCATAATTCATGCAGAAGTCAGGTTGCAGAAGCATTGGGAAAGCATTTTGCATCCGACGTATTTGAAAGTTATTCTGCTGGAACGGAAACGAAGCCACAAATAAATCAGGATGCAGTTCGTATTATGAAAGAAATGTATGGCATTGATATGGAGAAAGAACAGTATTCAAAGCTGATTTCGGATATACCAGAGCCAGATATTGCTATTTCTATGGGATGTAATGTTGGATGCCCGTTCATTGGAAGACCATTTGATGATAACTGGGGATTGGATGATCCGACAGGAAAATCAGACGAAGATTTCATCAAAGTAATTAATCAGATAGAACTGAAAATAAAGAATATGATAGATAGGATGAAATAGACAGATTCCAGTTTGCCAACTTGCCCTTTGAGAGAGGAGAAATCCCTTTCTCAAAGGGCTTTTTCTATTTATACGGATATTCGCAAACTACAAGATAAAGCCAAAACTTCATATACTCTAAGCACAAGGAGGTTGAGGTTTGGCTATGAATAACAGTTTAGCTGAAGTACACCCGGAGCTTGTTTCGGAGTGGTCGGAAAAGAATTTAACGCTTACGCCTGATGACATTACTTTCGGTTCAAATAAAAAAGTATGGTGGAGAAGTGCTTGCGGTCATGAATGGCAGGCAAGCGTTAAGGCTCGTTCTAATGGAGAGAAATGCCCGATATGCTCTGGTGCAAGAGTAATTGCAGGAATTAACGATTTGGCAACATTAGAGCCGCTACTGGAAAAGCAGTGGTCGGAAAAGAATAAGATAAAACCGACAGAGGTTTCTATTGGTTCTCATAAGAAAGTGATATGGAGATGTAAAAAAGGTCACGAGTGGGAAGCTGTCGTTAAGAGCAGGACAATAAATAAAACGGGTTGCCCGTATTGCTCTCATAATAAAGTGTTGGCAGGATTTAATGACCTTGCAACGCTTCTGCCGGATATAGCTGCCGAGTGGTCGGACAGAAATTATCCGTTACTTCCAACTCAGGTTACGGTCTTTGCCAATCGTAAGGCTTGGTGGACGTGTAAGGATTGCGGCAGAGAGTGGAATACCCTTATTTCTACCCGTTCCAGTGGCAGTAAATGCCCGTATTGCAGTGGGTACATATTCTCGAAAGGGTTTAACGATTTGCAGACAACACACCCTGAAATTGCTTCGGAGTGGTCGGAGAAGAACTTACCATTGAAACCTGATGAGGTAAATGCAAAGTCGAGGAAAAATGTCTGGTGGAGATGCAGTAAATGCGGTAACGAGTGGAAATCAGTTATCAATGCCCGTGTGAAAGGTACGGTATGCCCTGTTTGTGCGGAGAGAGAAGTCCTTACCGGATATAATGATTTGGCGACAACAGATAGTCAGCTTCTTAGCGAATGGGATTATGAACAGAATAAATTGAAGCCGACAGAAATATCACGAACTTCAGCAAAGAGAGCGTGGTGGAAATGCAGGCACGGTCATTCGTGGAGTATGAAGATAAATGAAAGAACGATATTGAATAAAGGCTGTCGAATTTGTGAGCAGGAGTATTTATCCTTGTTTCCTGCTTTGGCTGTCAGCTATTATTCTAATAGGAAAGGCTTGAAAGCAGAACTTGGTTCTGACCGATTGCTTGGAGTTCCGCTTGAAACATACATACCTTCAGAGAAGTTGGCTATTGAGTCAGGAAGTGCCGATGAGAATTTAGAAATAATGAAAGCATATATGTGCAAGCAAAGAGGAATAAGGCTGATTAAGCTGCCGATGAAAGGCACAGAACTGGATTATGCCAATAATTTAAAGAAAGCTTTTCAGAGCGTACATATATTTATTTCTTCCGATACCGAGGAAGATGTGGAGATAATCAAAAATACATTTGAAAGATGGAGGGACAGCCAATGAGAGAGAAAACCTATCATCTATACTTAAATGAAGAAGAACGAAGCCGAGTGATACAATCGCTCATTGAACTGAAGAACAATTTAGCAGCCCAGGGACGATACACAGACGCAGTAGATGATGTCCTCTGCAAAGTGCTTGGAGCAAAGAAAAAGAAATTGAAAATTGAATACATTTAGAACGTGTTTTGCCGTCTGTTTCTTAACCGGAGCAGGCGGCTTTTTTTATTTCAAAAATTTTTTAAAAAATTTTTGGAAAAGCGGAGATTTTGGGTGTGCATTTCATACCCCTTTGTCCAAATGAGTGAAGGGGTTCATTCCGGATAGCAAAAACGGAAGCCTTTTCGCTTGAAAATTGAATAAGTCATTCACTAAGACTTTATTTCTGATGATAGCCACTTTAGCAGGTACGCCGTGATTTCTGTATTTCAGAATAGCGAGAACTCCGGTTATGAGTATCAGGTTGCTCCTAATATGGCGATGACAGTCAGAATGATAATGATACTTCTCTACGGAGCTGGCGGAGTACCCGGCAGAGGTTAGAATCCTATGATACAGATAAGCAGTCTGTTCCTTAGTGACTTCCCATAAGCATTTTGCTTGGCAAGGGGTGTTGAGAACAAATATTGCTATGACCGATTAGGAAATGAGTCGGTCAGGTACATAGCCATAATGCGGTGGCTATGAATTTTCAGAAAGGAGGGCAAAAAGAAGTGTCAAACTGCAAAACGATTTCCGTATGTAACCAGAAAGGCGGAGTCGGAAAGACCACCACAACAGTTAATCTTGGAGTCGGGCTTGCAATGCAGGGCAAGAAAGTATTGCTCATAGACGCAGACCCGCAGGGAGATTTAACGACTTGTCTTGGTTGGCAGGATACAGACGGCTTGGGTATCACGCTTGCAACGAAACTCACAGATGTAATCAATGAAACGATGACAGACCCTATGGTTGGTATCCTGCACCACGAAGAAGGTGTTGACCTTGTTCCGGCAAACCTTGAGCTTTCAGCAATGGAATTTAACCTTGTGAACGCAATGAGCAGAGAAACTACCCTTAAAAATTATCTGAGTCAAGTGAAGAACAGATATGATTATGTAATTATAGACTGTATGCCTTCACTTGGTATGGTTACTCTCAATGCTTTATCGGCGGCAGACAGTGTTATCATTCCGGTTCAGGCTCAGTATTTGCCTGCAAAGGGTATGACACAGCTTGTGCAGACCATTTCAAAAGTAAAGAAGTATATCAATCCGGATATTAAGATAGACGGTATGCTGCTTACTTTGGTGGATAGCCGAACAAACCTTGCAAAGAGTACGGTAGAAGCACTCAGGGCGAATTTCGGTAATCAGATAAGAATGTATCGAACACAAATCCCGATTGCCGTGAAAGCTGCTGAAACTTCTTCCAAAGGCAAAAGCATTTATGCTTATGAGCCAAACAGCACAGTGTCTAAGGCATACGCTGAATTTACAAAGGAGGTGTTAGCCGATGGCAGGAAGAAAGAGCGACTTCACTCTCACGAAGCTCGATGATTTATTTACCACGCAGGCACAGAGAGATGAAGAACAGCTTTCAAAAATCCGAGATATTCCATTGGAGCTGATTGATGATTTTCCCGACCACCCGTTTAAGGTCAGGGACGATGAAGATATGATGCAGCTTGTGGAGAGTGTCAAGGAAAGAGGGGTTATTACTCCGGCAACGGTAAGGCAGAAAGAGGACGGCAGATACGAACTTGTTTCAGGACACAGACGAAAGCGAGCGCGTGAACTGGCAGGATTTGAAACCCTGAGAAGTGAGATTGTAGACCTGAACAGAGATGAAGCGACCATTTTAATGGTTGAAAGTAATTTCCAGAGGTCAGAGATATTGCCGAGTGAAAAAGCCTTTGCCTATAAAATGCGTTTGGAAGCAATGAAAAGGCAAGCAGGCAGACCGAGCAAAGAAAATGGAGTCCCAGTGGGACACAATTCTATTGTGGGTAAATCAAGAGAGATTTTAGCTTCTGAGAGTCAGGACAGTAACACACAAATACAGCGTTATGTCCGCCTGACAAACCTTGTTCCCGAGCTGCTTGAATTTGTTGATGAGGGGCGTATTAAAATGCGTCCTGCCGTAGAACTTTCCTATCTTGACGAAGATTGTCAGCGTGATGTGGTTGACGAAATCGACCTGAATGACGCTACCCCGTCACACGACCAGACAATCCGTATGCGAAAGTTATTCAACGAGGGCAACCTTACAACAGAAGCAATCCACGCTGTTATGTCTGAGGAAAAGCCGAACCAAAAGGAAAAAATCGTGTTGAGGGGCGACAGAGTAAGACAGCTTATCCCGAAAAACATTCCCGTCAGTCAGACGGAGGATTTTGTCTGCAAGGCATTGGAGCATTACAACAAGTTTTTGCGTAACCGTGCAGAGCGTGACAGCAGATAGCCTGTTTTACAGTTCCCCTTTCTCACACTCTAACCCCTTAGTTATACTTTTACCTACCGAAAATGATATATACTATCTCACTTGAATATAACTATCTCAAAGTATATGTCTATCTCTAAGGGGGAATCGCACAGTATGAACAGACTGGAGGTGTATGCTAAAATGAAAAATTAACGAAAAATCCGCATTTGTTTTTCGGCAGGTAAATCTTGTCGTAAGAGAAAATCCACAAAGGCACATCGTAGAAATACGGTGTGTTTTTCAATTTTTACAGGAGGAAACGCAATGATAAAGTCAAAATTCAAAAGAGTCACGTCGCTTTTCTTGGCGACCCTTATGTGTGTGACCACTTTTGCAGGCATTGGCTCGACAACAGCATATGCTGCTTCGGGAGAAAAAGCCGATGTTTATATGGTCGATTTCCCTCGTGATGGCGATGCTAATTACGATGGGGTATGGGGACACAGCAATTTGACCTTGAAAAATGGTTGGCATACCGGACGTTCCAATTTTACCAATCTTAAGGCTATTGGCTCATACTCAGGTAATGTTGCTTATTGTATTGAGCCGGGAATTTCGCTCAAGGTCGGTCAGACAATGAATAAGTATGACGAAAATTATTTTAATAACCTTGCAGCCAATGGGGTTATTTCCGGAGATGAAATCCGTCTTTTCGTTGGTCGTATTTTACAGTATGGCTATCGTGGGACAATCTCGACTTCTTGGAGGTCACAGAATGAAGCGGCAGCAAACAGCATTGCACAGGCTTATGCCACACAGCTTCTTATTTGGGAAACTGTTATCGGAGAGCGTGATGCAAACTTCAATCATGTAGCAGCCAGTGGTTGCAGCAATGTGAAAGATGTCATCAATGCAAAGCATCCGCTTCGCAATAAGATTTTCAGTTATTACAACAGTATGGTGCAGAGTGTACAGAACCATGCGACCATACCGAGCTTTTGTAATAAATCATCCGGTTCAGCAAAGACAATAGAACTTGAGTGGAACGGAAGTAAGTACACAACTACTCTGACAGACTCCAATAATGTGCTGTCCAAATATAATTTCAAAGCAAGTATCAGTGGAGTGAGCTTTTCAGTGAATGGTAACAAACTTACTGTTTCTATGGATACTGCACCGAGTAAGGAATTTACCATTACCGCAACGAAGAAAAATGCAGTCCGCAGAGGTGTGGTTGTATGGTCAGAGGGTAAACACGGTCAGAACTCCAGTGTGCAGGATGTTGTCAGCTATGCTCAGGAAGTAAGCGACAGTATCAACGGTTATGTGAAGATGAAAGTCAGCTATGGTTCTTGTCAGATTGTAAAGACCAGTGAGGACGGAAAAGTTGACGGTATTAACTTCACGATTACTGGAAACGGTATCAATCAGACAGTTACAACAGCCAATGGCGGTAAGTTCCAGATTGATAACCTTATGCCGGGTATCTATACCGTAACCGAGCAGACATACGATAAGTATGAGCCGCAGGAAACACATAGAGTTACTGTTGTGGCAGGGCAGGTTGCAAAGGTCAATTTCAATAACAAATTGAAGCGTGGCGACCTTCAGGTGGTGAAGTCCTCAGAAGATAACCTTGTTGAAGGTGTGAAGTTCCATCTTCTCGGTACTTCTCTTTCCGGTGATGCTGTTGACCAGTATGCAGTTACGGACAAAGACGGTGTGGCAACTTTCAAAGATGTGCTTATCAGTGGTTCTGAACCATATACCCTTGAAGAAGTAGACACAGCTATCCGTTATGTTGTGCCAAAAAATCAGACTGCACCAGTGAAGTGGAAAGAAGTAACCACAAGAAACTTCAATAACATTTTGAAGAAGTTTACTGTAACAGTAACAAAGAGTGACGCTGAAAAAGGCGAAGCACAGGGTAATGCCAAACTTTCAGGAGCAGTTTACGGTATCTATAAGGGCGAAACGCTTGTAGATGAATATGTTACTGATGAAAATGGTCAGTTCACTACCAAAGAATATGTTTGTGATACCGACTGGACAATCCGAGAAATTACACCGTCAGAGGGATATTTGCTTGATAAGACTATCCATGAAGTAGGTGCAGACCCGAAACTTTATGAGGTGGAACACAACCTTACTTCCAATGATGTAACCGAGCAGGTAATCAAAGGCAATGTGGCTATCATCAAACATACCGATGACGGAGAAACAAAGATTGAAACACCTGAAAAGGGTGCTTCCTTTGAGATTTATCTGAAATCTGCCGGAAGCTATGACGCAGCAAATAAAGATGAGAGAGATACCATTGTTTGCGATGAAAATGGCTTCGGTCAGACAAAAGATATGCCGTATGGTATTTATACCGTACACCAGACTTCCGGTTGGGAAGGCAGAGAGATGATGGATGATTTTGATGTGTTTATTTCACAGAACGCACAGACTTATCGTTATCTCATCAATAACCGTAACTTCGAGAGCTTTGTCAATGTAGTCAAGGTGGACGCAGAAAGCGGAAAGAGTATTCCGTATGCAGGAGCAGGATTTAAGATTTACGACCCGCAGGGCAATCAGGTCAAAATGACCTTTACTTATCCGACACCGACCACGATTGATGTGTTCTATACCGACGCAAATGGTTCTCTTGTCACACCTGAGAAACTGGATTACGGCAAGGGATATTCTATCGTAGAGGTACAAGCTCCATACGGATATGTACTTGATGATACTCCGGTATATTTTGATATTACCGAAGAAAATTCCACAGAGGAAGGCGGCGTAACTGTTGTGAAAGTCAATAAACCGAATATGGCACAGAAAGGTACTATCACGGTTGAAAAGACCGGAGAAGTATTTAGTGGTGTCAATGTAAGTGGTTCTGAGGACAGTGATGTTATCTATCAGCCTGTTTATGAAGTGTCAGGACTTGAGGGTGCAGTTTATGAAGTCCGTGCTGCGGAAGATATTAGCACACCGGACGGTACACTCCGCTATTCAAAGGGCGAAGTGGTAGATACTATCACAACAAGCTCCGATGGATTTGTTAAGAGCAAAGAACTTTATCTCGGAAAATACGAGGTCAAGGAAATTACCGCACCTTATGGAATGGTAGTGAGTGGCGAAACACATACGGTTGAGCTTACTTATGCAGGTCAGAATATCTCTGTTACCGAAACTTCCACATCGTTCTATAACGAAAGACAGAAAGTGCAGGTAAGCCTTGCAAAAGCCATTGAAAAGGATAAGACATTTGATATTGGCGATAACGGAGAAATCAAAAACATCAGCTTTGGTCTTTATGCCGCAGAAGATATTGTATCTGCAAGCGGTACAGTTATTCCGGCTGATGGACTGATTGAGATTGTCAGCGTAAATGAAAATGGAACAGTTGTTATGAAGTCAGACCTTCCGTTTGGCAAATACTATGTCAAAGAGACTGCAACCGATGAGCATTATATTCTCTCTGATACGAAGTATCCGGTTGTATTTGAATACGCAGGTCAGGATACCGCAACGGTTGAAATCAAAGTGAATGACGGAAAAGAAATCAAGAATGAACTTATCTATGGTTCTGTATCAGGTAAGAAGATTGACGAGAATGGAGAAGCACTTGAGGGTGCTGTTATCGGTATCTTCAAAGCCGAAGAAACAGAATTTACAAAGGATACTGCACTTATGACGACTACCTCTGAAAAAGACGGTAGTTTTTCTTTTGCAAAAGTTCCTTATGGCAAATGGATTGTAAGAGAAATCGAGCAGCCAAAGGGATTTGTTCTTGATGAAAAAGCGTATGAGGTCAATATCAGCAAAGCCGAGCAGGTAGTTGAAATTGAGATTGTCAATGAGTATGTTCACGGCAATATCAGACTCACGAAGGTGGACGCTGAATATCCGGATAACAAGCTTACGGGTGCAACCTTTGAGGTATATAAGGACACCAATGAGAACGGAAAGATTGATGATGGAGATGAACTTATCGGAAATCTTGAAGAAACTGAAACCGGAATTTATGAGATGAAAGAGCTGCTTTACGGAAAATATATTGTCCGTGAAACAAAAGCACCGGAGGGCTTCCTGCTTGATAAGGGAGAATACTCTGTTTTCATTGAGAAAGACGAAACAACTTATTCCGTTGAGAATAAGGCTGGAGTTGGATTTATCAATGAAGCTATGCGTGGAACACTGAAAATCGTCAAGACATCTTCAGACGGTAAGGTCAAAGGTTTTGCGTTCAGAGTAACCGGAGCAAACGGGTATGATATGACATTTGAAACAGATAAGAATGGCGAAATCGTGATTGAGGGACTTCGTATTGGCGAATATACCATATCAGAAGTGGCAAACAATGCATCTGCCGCATATATCACACCTGCCGACCAGAATGTTACTATCAAACTTGATGAAACAGCCGTTGTAAAAATGCACAATGAGTTAAGAGATACGCCGAAAACAGGAGATGATACCAATATGAAACTTTGGTATGTCCTTGCCGGACTTTCTGCTGTCGGTATCGCTGTAACTTCTGTTGTTGCACACAAAAAGAAGAAAAAGGAGAGTAACGAGTAATGGAAGCAAAGACAATTATCGCTATCGCATTAGTTGCCGTTATTGTCGGTGGCTTTATCTTTCTTCAGGTTAAAAACCGTAAGAAGTAAGTAACAAGCGAACATTAACCAGTCGGGGCAGAGCGTAAAAACTCTGTCCCTTTAATTTTTGGAGGAACATTATGAAACAACAGAAAACGGTGGAGAGCCGAGTGCTTGAAATCTTAAAGGAATGCCCGATGTCGAGGTATGATGATATGCTTCTTATTTTGCATTATTACAATCGGTACGGATATATACCTGCCGGAAATCTTCCGCTTGAGGATATTGTATTTAATTACCGAGCATACGGACTTCCTTGTTTTGAAACCATACGCAGGGCAAGGCAGAGAGTACAGTCCCTTTTTCCTGAGTATTCACGTAATCCGCAGAAAGAAGAACAGAGCGGGAGTATTTCTATTGTAATCAACATTAACTAAGGAGGTATTTTCGTGAAAGACAAAGCAACTTTTCAGAATAAGGTCAAGGTGCTGAATAAACTCTTTGACTCCGGTTGTGATACGGAGAAAAAGTTGCAGCAGCTTGATATGGAAGCAATCCTGAAAATCCCGAATATCACGATTCCTGATATGGGTGTGATTATGGAGCTTCAGAAGAATACAAAGTCCGGTAAACTCTTTTCGTATTTGGGCGGCGGTTCTGATGAAGCAACAAAAATGAGAGGTAAGGAAAATGAAGCAACAGGAGAATAGAGCAGAGCCGCAGGAAAAGCAAATTCGATTTATAGACAGTCATTACAACTTAAAATTCTATATTCCCGATGGTGGAATAATCAGGATTACTTTTCGTGATGGACACACAGCAGACAGAGTGTGCAAGTATATTGATGACTACCATTTGTACGTCGGGAATTGCTGCTATCATATATGCGAGTTTGCTGAAAAAATGGAGCTTAATGGAAGCAAAGTTGAACCTATCAATCAATCCGAACCGTCAAAAAACAAGACCAGAAACAGAGAAAAACAGCGATAAGGAGGTGCAAGAGTAATGGCACGAAAATATGACCTTATTTCTGAGCTTTACAACCGCACCTGCAAAACGGTTGTGTCAAATCCTCAGAACTGGCAGGCATTCTTAGCTTCGGCTTGCCGAAATTATAAGTTACGTTATGACGAACAGCTTCTTGTATATGCACAGCGACCTGATGCAACAGCGGTTCTTGAGATAGAGCAGTGGAACAAAATTTTTGGCAGATGGGTCAACCGAGGTGCAAGAGGTATTGCTGTTTTTGCTGATGAAAACCGTTCACGGCAAAGACTGACACATTACTTTGACATTTCAGATACTCACGAAAGCAGATATTCAAGAACAGTCCCGATTTGGGATATGCGTCAGGAATACGAAGCTGATGTGATTGAAACATTGGAAAGCACTTTCGGAGAGATTGAGAATAAGAGCAGTCTTGCCGAAGCAATTATGGAAGCAGCAAGAAATGCGGCAGAGGATAATATCCCTGATTATCTGCAAGACCTTTACTATGCAACCGAGGGCAGTTCATTTGAGGAAGTGGAAGAGGATATTGTGGCTTCCATTTATAAAAATGTTGTAGCAAACAGTGTGGCATATATGATGATGTCAAGGCTTGGCATCGATACGGATGGTTATTTTGAACTTGATGATTTCAGAGATGTTACCAATTTCAATACGCAGGAAACACTCAATGCACTTGGATTTGCTACCAGTGATATTGCAGAAATGGGATTGATGGAAATATCTAAAACAATTACTGCACTCAACCGTCAAAATCGCATAATTGTCGGTCAGGACAGAAATGAATACAATAAGGTTGAAAATAACGACGAAAGGAGTTTGGACAATGAACGAACTGACCTACACGATGGTGGGCGATTACAGCCTTCCAAACCTGAAACTTCCACAGCAGCCGGAAGTGACTTTGGGCAGATACGCTCAGATGAGGAGAGAGTTTCTGAAGGAACATCACAGAGTCCTTTACTACAATCTCCTGACGAGGGGCGAACTGACACAGCACTTGGCGGAAGTGGAACAGAGAGCCAGCAAGATGGAGGAAACAATCCTGAGCCAGATGGCACAGAAAGAGGGAGTGACCGAACAGATGAAAGCGGAGGATATGATGAAATGGGTTCGTCTGATGAACTCCCTTCGCAGCTCGGCACAGGAAATCGTGAAAGCGGAAGTGATATTCGCTTAGAGTATTACGACAGAACACACGAGGATAAAAGCCTTCCGTTCTTTGGACGTGATGAAGTAATCAATGAAATTCTCAGAACGACACCACATTTGTCGGCTAGTCTGGAAGAAATCAAAGATTATTATGAACGTAATCCTGATAACAAAGACCGCACAGAGTATATAAAGAGTATTTTCAATAATGATTATACTGAACTTACTTTAGAGGACGGCAGGATAGTAGGGTACAAGACCTTTGAAAACGTTCTGCATTTGTGGGAGGGCAAATACGACAGCAGAACCGCACAGAGCTTTTATGATTGGGCTGTTATTGCCCGACATTTTGAAGCTATGCGATTACTGGGAGAATTAAGTGACAGCATAAAACCATTACCGTCAATGAACGGTCAGATGACATTCATATTAGACGGTCGGGCAGAGGAAAAGAAAACCTCTGCCTTTACTTTTTCTCAGGAGATTATCGATGCTGTTCTTGCGAATGGAAGCGGATTTTCTGAGGGAAAAATGCGTATCTATGAACAGTTTGAAAAAAGCCTTTCTGCAAAAGAAAATGCCGACTTCTTGAAAAATGAATACGGTTGGGGCGGTTCTTATCCTGTCATAATCGGAGCAGGCATTGATGAGAGCCATGATGGAAAAGGTATTACGATTACGAAAGGCATCGGTAAAGAGAAGCCACATATCACGCTTTCTTGGTCGCAGGTGGAGAAGCGTATCGGGGAACTTATCCGAATGGACAGATACTTAAACCCAAAGGAAAAAGAACACTATCCTCAGTGGCTTGAAAGTCAAGAGGAACGCAGAGCCAAAATCGAGGAAACGAAAAGAAATCGTGAGATACTCTCTAATGCACCACCGGAGCAGGAGGTCAAACCAGCCGAAAAAGAACCTGAAGAAGCAGAACAGCTGCAAGATGTGAAATATGAATATCATCTTGGCGATAAGGTGTATATCGGTGCTTCTGAGTACGAAATCTTATCTGTTGATGATGAGAGAGTAATGCTCTATGACTATGATGTGCCACTGTTTAATAAGGAATTTTCACGCACAGAGTTTGATAGAAAAGTGCGAGAGAATCCGATGAATGAGCATTTGATTGTAAAGGAAGAACCTGCCGAAGAAAGAAATGAAAAAGAGCCTGAGCCGGTAGTTCCCGCTTGGGAGCAGAAGAAAAAAGTCAAAGGCTTTGACTTGCATCCTGATGTGCCTATGGCAGACCGTCACACCTTTAATCTTAGAGAAAATGAGGTTGAAACGGTTGGTAAAAAGGAACGCTTCCGCAGAAATATTATGGCAATACAGCTTCTCAAAAAATGTCAGCAAGAAAACAGATTTGCCACGCCTGAAGAACAGATTGTTTTATCAAAGTATGTCGGTTGGGGTGGGCTTTCAGAAGCCTTTGATGAAAATAATTCAGCGTGGGCAACGGAATATCTGGAACTTTCTTCGGTATTAACACCGGAGGAATATGCTTCGGCAAGAGAAAGCACATTGACTGCGTTCTACACGCCGCCTGAAGTTATCACAGCTATTTATAAGGCAATGGAGCAGATGGGCTTTAAGGAAGGCAACTTGTTAGAGCCGTCCTGCGGTATCGGTAATTTCATCGGTATGCTGCCGGACGCAATGCAGAACAGTAAGATTTACGGTGTGGAACTTGATACGATTTCCGCAGGGATTGCACAGCAGCTTTACCAGAAAACAACCATTGCGGCAGAGGGATTTGAAGAAACCAATCTGCCGGACAGCTTCTTTGATGGAGTTGTCGGAAATGTACCTTTTGGAGATTTTAAGGTATCGGATAAAAGGTATGACAAGCATAAGTTCCTGATACACGATTACTTTTTTGCCAAGTCCCTTGATAAGTTAAGACCCGGCGGTGTAATGGCTCTTGTAACGAGCAAAGGCACAATGGATAAGGAAAACTCGGCGGTACGAAAATATATTGCACAGAGGGCAGAGCTTCTTGGAGCAATCCGATTGCCGAATAACACCTTTAAGGGTAATGCAGGAACGGAAGTCGTTTCAGATATTCTTATCCTACAAAAGCGTGACAGACTGATAGATATTGAGCCGGATTGGGTTCATCTTGATACCGATGAGAACGGAATTAAGATGAACTCTTATTTTGTGCAGCACCCTGAAATGATACTCGGAGAAATGAAAATGGTATCAGGGCGTTTTGGTATGGAAGCAACTTGTGTGCCATATGAAAACGCAGACCTTGCAGCACAGCTTGATGAAGCAGTAGCAAACATTCACGGAGAAATCACGGAATATGAAACCGAGGAAGAACTGGAGGAGGAAGATAATTCTATTCCGGCAGACCCGACAGTGAGAAACTTTTCCTATACGGTGGTGGACGATAAAATCTATTATCGTGAAAATTCCCGTATGACTCCGGTGGAAGTGTCGGCAACCGCAGAGAACCGAATTAAGGGTATGATTGCTATTAGAAATTCCGTCAGAACGCTGATTGAATTGCAGACAGAAGATTACCCTGACAGCGAAATCAAAGCGGAGCAGGAGCGATTAAACAGACTTTATGATACCTTTTCAGGTAAGTACGGACTCATTAACAACCGTGCAAATACTTCTGCTTTCTCGCAGGACAGTTCATTCTCTTTGCTTTCCGCATTGGAGATAATCGGAGAGGACGGAGAACTGGAGCGTAAGGCTGATATGTTTTCTAAGAGGACAATTAAACCGCATACTCCGGTTACTTCTGTTGATACGGCAAGCGAAGCATTGGCGGTATCTCTTGGAGAAAAAGCCACGATTGATATGGACTATATGATGGAGCTTTCCGGTAAATCGGAGAATGAAATCTTTGAGGACTTAAAGGGTGTTATCTTCTTAAACCCGCTTTATGAGTATGGAAATTCTTACGAGCCGAAGTATCTGATGGCTGATGAATACCTTTCGGGTAATGTCAGGGAAAAGCTGAGGATTGCAAAGAACTCGGCAGAACTCTATCCGGAAGATTATAAGGTCAATGTGGAAGCACTTCAAAAGGTGCAGCCGAAAGACCTGACTGCAAGTGAAATTTCCGTGCGACTTGGTGCAACTTGGCTGCCGCCGGACGATGTGCAGGAGTTTATCTTTCATTTGCTTGAAACACCACGCTATGCACAATGGAATATCAAAGTTCACTTCTCTCCATTTACGAGTGAGTGGAATATTGAGGGCAAATCTTACGACAAAGGAAATGTAAGGGCATATAACACTTACGGAACTTCCCGCATCAATGCCTATAAGATTATCGAGGAAACACTGAACTTAAAAGATGTGCGTATCTTTGATTATATCGAAGATGATGAGGGAAAGAAAAAGGCTGTCCTGAATAAAAAGGAAACAGCGATTGCTCAGTCGAAGCAGGAAATGATTAAGCAGGAATTTCAGGACTGGATATGGTCTGACCCTGAACGAAGGGAAAGGCTTTGCAAATCCTACAATGAGAAATTCAATAGCGTCAGACCTCGTGAGTATGATGGAAGTCATATCATCTTCAATGGTGTGAACCCTGAAATTGAACTCAGGGAACATCAGAAAAATGCGGTTGCCCATATCCTTTACGGAGGAAATACGCTTCTTGCACACGCAGTCGGAGCAGGAAAAACTTTTGAAATGGTAGCGGCAGCACAGGAGTCGAAAAGGCTTGGACTTTGTAATAAGTCACTGTTTGTTGTACCAAATCACTTGACCGAACAATGGGCGGCTGAGTATTTGCAGCTCTATCCGGCGGCGAATATCCTTGTCGCAACAAAGAAAGATTTTGAAACCAAGAATCGTAAAAAGTTCTGCGGCAGGATTGCAACCGGAGATTATGACGCCGTTATTATCGGACATTCACAGTTTGAGAAAATCCCGATGTCCATTGAAAGACAGAGGGCAATCTTAGAACAGCAGCTTGAGGAGATAACTGGAGGAATTGCAGAACTCAAGCGAAACCGAGGGGAAAACTTCTCCATAAAGCAGCTTGAAAAGTCAAAGAAATCTATCAAGCAGAAACTTGATAAACTCAATGACCAGACGAAAAAAGATGATGTTGTAACCTTTGAGGAACTTGGTGTAGACAGGCTTTTTGTTGATGAAAGCCATTATTACAAGAACCTTTATCTTTATACAAAAATGCGTAATGTGGGCGGTATCGCACAGACGGAAGCACAGAAATCTTCCGACCTCTTTATGAAGTGTCGTTACCTTGACGAGATTACCGGAGGTCGAGGAACCGTATTCGCAACGGGTACACCTATCTCAAACAGCATGGTGGAACTCTATACGATACAGCGATATTTGCAGTACAGCACGCTTGTGAAAAATGGGTTGCAGCACTTTGACGCCTGGGCTTCCACTTTCGGAGAAACCATTACGGCAGTGGAACTTACACCGGAAGGAACAGGATACAGAGCAAAGACAAGGTTCGCAAAATTCTATAACCTGCCTGAACTAATGGCGATGTTCAAGGAGATAGCGGACATTAAGACAGCGGATATGTTGAACCTGCCAGTACCGGAAGCAAAGTACCATAGCATTGCAGTAAAGCCGTCAGAAATGCAGAAAGAAATGGTTGCTTCCCTTGCAGAGAGAGCCGAGCAGGTGCGTGGCGGCGGTGTGGATTCAAGCGTAGATAATATGCTGAAAATCACGAATGACGGAAGAAAACTGGCTCTTGACCAGCGTATGCTAAACGATATGCTGCCTGATTTTGAGGGCAGTAAAATCAATGCCTGCGTCGATAACATCTATCGGATATGGAAAGAAAATGCCGACAAGAAATCAGCACAGCTTGTGTTTTGTGACCGTGTAGCGATACGTTGCTACAAATAAACTAAGAATGGGGCTATGCCCTGTGAGGAGGTAAAAGTAGCGGAGGAAACAGAGTTTTCTCTAACTGATATTCTGAAGAGTGGAATGAAGGGGTAACGCCTGGAAACGCTCACCTAATACTACGTTGGAGGCTAAGGAGTGTAATATCCTGAGCTGACACAGCACGTTGAAGTCGGCTGAAAATCGCCCAAACAAGCTTATGCTGTTGTGGAAAGCTGTCCAGAGGTGGATGGTGCGGTCTATAGGTCGGGGGTCTATAAAGTTCTCATGGCAAGAATGTGGTTGACTACCACTGACAAAAACCCGAATGAAAATGTCAAGAAGAAAGAGCGGTAGAAATGCCGTTGCCACGAAAGTGGTGTGTGTGAGGTTGAGTAAGGCGGTCGCAATGAAAGACCTTGCGGTGTTACAGGCATCGGCAAGCACACTGGCAAAAAGGGTAGCACTAAAAGAACTATGCAGAGATAAGAATATCGGAACGTAGAAAGTCTCAGATGTGGAGCGATTGCACGTTATGAAGCATGAAAACGGAAAGCCATGTCGCCATTGAGGGGGTGTGGTATAACTTTTCTTAATCTGGGATGAAAGAGCAGCCATGGTACCGTGTCCGTTAGCGATAACAGGATTTAGAAGCCGTGAAAAAAGTAAGCGGTGGAGGGACGGGCTGTAGTCAAGAATGTGATGAATAAAACGAAAGGAGCATTATTAACAGACATCATAGGTTCGAGTAGGACTAAGAAAGGCGAACCCGAAAGGAGTGAGCCGACTATGACAACAGAGAAAAGGGCTTTGAAGAAAACAAAGCTAAGACATGCAGAATACTATGACTTTCAAGATATTCAAGATAGATTGTACAAGGATAGTGGGGATGGAAAAGAATTTCGCAATCTTATTGAAGTGATTACCATGCCTGAAAATATCCGTATGGCATATAGAAATTTAAAGAAAAATCATGGAAGTCATACACCGGGAACAGATAAAAAGACAATCAATGATATAGAAAAGTTGGCTGATGAACAGTTGATAAGCAAGGTACAGGAAAAATTCAGATGGTACAGACCGCAAAGTGTCCGCAGAGTGGAGATACCAAAAGGTAACGGAAAAGTTCGTCCACTAGGAATTCCTACAATAATGGATAGACTGGTGCAACAGTGTGTGCTACAGGTATTAGAGCCTATCTGTGAAGCGAAGTTTCACGAACACAGTTATGGTTTCAGACCAAATAGAAGCACGGGAAATGCGATTGCACAGTCATATAAAAACATGCAGATGAGTCATTTGCATTATGTTGTGGACATTGACATTAAAGGATTCTTTGACAATGTGAATCATAGCAAGTTGTTAAAGCAGCTTTGGACACTTGGTATCAGAGATAGGAAATTAATCTCAATTATATCAACAATGTTAAAAGCAGAGGTAGCAGGTATTGGGTTTCCAGAAAAAGGAACACCACAGGGTGGAATTATTTCACCATTGTTATCTAATGTGGTGCTAAACGAGCTTGACTGGTGGCTTGCAAGCCAATGGGAGGAATTTCCCACAAAGTATCCATTCAATGACCGCCGAAATTCTAACGGTAGTCCATGCAGAGGAAATAAGTTTGTCTCATTGCGGAGAAGCGGTTTGAAAGAAATAACCTGTGTCAGATACGCTGATGACTTTAAAATTTTTACGAGTAATTATCAGAATGCTGTAAAATTGTTCTATGCAACGAAAGGGTGGCTCAAAGACCGCCTCGGGCTTGATATTAGTCCAGAAAAGTCGAAGATTGTTAATCTTAAAGAGAAATATTCAGAGTTCCTTGGATTTAAGATGAAAGTGATTCCCCGTGGTAAACGTATGAATAAAGACAACATGGGAGAACCACGATATGTAGTACAAAGTCATGTCAGAGAAAAATCAATAGAAAAGATAAGAGAGGAATTGAAAAAACTGATTTATGCAATCGAATATCCGCCAAACAAGGCTAATTGTATTTATGCCGAAGTAAGCAAATATAATTCGTTTGTGTTGGGTGTCCATGGTTATTACAGCATGGCTACCCAAGTAAGTGCAGATTTCAGACCAATCGCCTTTTCAGTCCAAAAGAGCTTAAAAGCAAGGTTAAGACAGCGGATTAAAACCGCCAAAGAAGTCAGGAAAAACAAAATCCCGATTCACATCACAAATGTTATCCGTGATAAATATGGAAAAAGTGACCAAATGAGATATGTGAATGACCTCGCTCTCGCCCCGATAGGGTATGTGCGGCATTCCCATCCGATGCAAAAAGCGTATGGGGCGAACTCATACACAATAAAAGGTAGGGAATTAGTGCATAAAAAGCTGGAGGGCGTTGATATGGCAGTCCTGCATGATTTAATGAGAAATCCTATTGAGGGAGAATCAATTGAATTTAATGATAATAGGCTGTCATTATACTCAGCACAAAAAGGAAAGTGTGCAGTCACTGGAAAACAGATAGATACGGACAATGTAGGATGTATCAGAAAGATTCCAAAAGAGCATGGAGGTACTGATAAATACAGTAATCTTCTGCTTGTTAGTGGAGAAATACAGAAATTGCTGTATATCAAAGATACAGATACTTTTAATGTGGAAGTGGAGAAGTTAAATCTTGACGCAAAACGGTCGGAAAAACTGCTAAAGCTTAGAAGCCTTGCTTTTGTTGAGAGTTGTTAAACTGCTAATTCATCAGTTCTTGATGGCAAGCCGTGTGAGCTGAAAGGTTCATGCACGGTTTAGAGTGGGGGAAAAGGGGGAGATAATATCAAACTCTTACCTATCACTATTTTCCACGCCGAAGAATGATGGCACATTTTCCGTCTATAACGACATCAGAAAGAAGCTGATTGAGAGAGGTATTCCTGAAAGTGAAGTGAAGTTCATACACGAAGCCGACACGGATATGAAGAAAAAAGAACTGTTCCAAAAGACCCGCAAGGGAGAAGTCAGAGTGCTTCTCGGCTCTACTCAGAAGATGGGAGCAGGAACGAATGTGCAAGACAAACTTATCGCACTTCACGACGTGGATTGTCCGTGGCGACCTTCAGATTTGGAGCAGCGTTCCGGTAGAATTGTCCGTCAGGGCAATGAAAATCCGCAGGTAGATATTTACCGTTATGTAACAGAGCAGACATTTGATGCATACCTCTATCAGCTTGTGGAAGGTAAGCAGAAGTTCGCAAGTCAGATTATGACGAGCAAATCTCCGGTCAGGTCGGCAGAGGATATTGATGAAACAGCACTGTCCTATGCGGAGATAAAAATGCTTGCAACAGGCAATCCGTATATCAAAGAAAAGATGGACTTAGACATTCAGGTGCAGAAGCTAAAGATGTTAAAATCCAATTTTTTATCGGAGAAATATGGACTAGAGGATAAGGTCATCAAGTTCTACCCACAACAGATTGCTTACTTAAAATCCCGTGTAGAGGGACTTACAAAAGATGTTGAAACAGCAAAATTACACCCGAAACCGATAGACGAGCAGCCGCTTGGAATGACGGTATCGGGTGTTTCTTATTCCGAAAAAGCCGAAGCAGGTCAGGCAATCATCAATACCTGCAAGTCAATGAACAGTCCTGATGCGATACCACTTGGCGAGTACCGTGGCTTTCAAATGGAACTGTATTTTGATACGGTGCAGCGTAATTATGTTGTGAAATTGAAAGGCGAAACGAGCAGAGATGTACCGCTTGGCGATGATGCTCACGGTAATATCGTGAGAATAGATAACGGCATAGAACGCTTTGAGGAAGCACTTGCTGATACGAAAAACAGCCTTGAAAATACGGAGAAGCAGTTTGAAACAGCGAAGCAGGAAATCGAAAAGCCGTTTGCAAAGGAGGAAGAATTGAGGGCAAAAACTGCCCGACTTGATGAGCTGAATATCCTGCTCAATATGGATAAAAAGGAAAATGAGATTGTCGGCGGAGAGCCTGATGAGGGCGAAGCAGTCGGCGGCAGAAAGGAGAAATCGTATGAGAGATAAACAGGAAGGCGGTGGTCGATATGCCATTTATCGCACCTGAGTTAATCATTCAGGCGAAGCAGATGGACTTATTAACCTACCTGATAAATTATGAACCGTATGAGCTGGTTAAGTTTTCAGGTAACACCTATTGCACAAGAACCCACGATAGTTTGAAGATTTCAAACGGGAAATGGATATGGTGGTCGAGAGGTATCGGTGGCAGGAGTGCTTTGGATTATCTGATTAAGGTCAAAGGTTACAGCTTCCTTGAAGCGGTGGAAACCATTATCGGACACACATCGATTCAGGCTCCGGTCTATGAAAAGCCACAGCCAAAAGAGGAAAATAAACCGCTTCTTCTCCCTGAAAAATGTTCTTCCAACAGAGTGATTACAGAGTATTTTTTCGGGAGAGGAATAGATTTTGAAATCATCAATTACTGTATCTCTAATGACCTTATCTTTGAGAGCCTGCCGTATCATAATGTTGTGTTTGTAGGCTATGACGAGAAGAAAGAGCCGAAATATGCAGCCTACCGTTCCACGAATAAGCGTAGGATTATGGGCGATTGCAGTGGCAGTAAAAAAGATTATTCTTTTCGGCTTGGTAAGGAAAACTTGGAGGAAGTACACCTCTTTGAGTGTGCCATAGACCTGTTATCCTATGCCACGCTTGCGAAGCTGAACGGGCAGGATTGGAAAGAAATGAGCTTTGTTTCGCTGTCCGGGGTGTATTCTCCGGCAAAGAAAATTGAGGACAGTAAAGTGCCGATTGCACTGGAAAAGTATCTTGGCAGTAACCCATCTGTCAGGAAAATCCGTATCCATTTTGACAATGATATAGCGGGCAGAAAGGCAGCACAGACCTTAAAAACTATTCTGCCGGATAAGTATGAAGTCGTTGATGAGCCACCAAAAGCAGGTAAGGACTTCAACGATTTTCTTTGTATGCGGATGGGAATTTACAATAAAAAAACACACGAAAGGAATGAAGAACGATGAATGATTCTAAGATTAAAGTTCTCTTGGTAGAACCGGAAAAATACCCAAAGGAAATTGTAATTGACGACAGTCTGGAAGCAATGCAGGAGGTTGTCGGCGGGGATATTGAGGAATATATGCCCTATGACGATGACGTTGCAATCATCTGTAATGAGGAAGGAAAGATGAGAGGACTTCCGCTTAACCGTGCAGTTTATGTGCAGGACAATGATAAGAAAGAGATGGTAGATATTATCTGCGGCAAATTCTTTATCTGTTATGCACCGCCTGAGAGTGAGAGTTTTCAGAGCTTGCCGGACGATATGATGAAGAAATACAAGGAACAGTTCAAGTATCCCGAACGCTTTTCTAAGGAAGTGGGCGGCAATATCGTGGCTGAACCTTTTAAGCCGAAATCAAAGGATTATGAGAGATAGTAGACTGAGAACGGGGCAACCCGGAGGAGATGTTTATTCTTAGCGAGCAGTGTATTTGGATAGCACACTACCAAATACCTCGTTAGGGGTTGCCCCTAATACCCCAAGAGAAAGGAGAACGCTATGTGTGAGATAGCATTGGTTGCCGTCGGTGTAATTGCCGGCGGCTTTATCGGAGTTACTTTTATGTGTCTGTTCCAGATAAATAAGGACAGACACTATATCATCACAAGAAAGGATGGCACAGAAAATGAGGAAAAGAAACATTCAGAAGATTGTTAGGTTCAGTCGAGATGAAGCACAGGATTTACAGAAGAAAGCAAAAAAGGCTTGCCTGAGTGAAGCCGGACTTATCCGTTTGCTTCTTCGAGGATATGAGCCGAGAGAAAAGCCGGACGAAAGATTTTATGATGTAATGCGTGAGCTTTCTTCTATCGGCAACAACATCAATCAACTTGCAGTTAAAGCAAACGCTCTTGGCTTTGTTGACGCACCGCAGCTTAAAAAGGAAGCGGAGCGTTGGCATAAGTTTCAGGCAGATATTGAGCGTACTTATTTAAGACCCAATAAGAGTGAAATGAAATGGCAGTAAGCAAGTTGTGGGCAGTCAATTCAAGGCTTGGTCAGGTTATTGATTATGCCGCCAATCCTGAAAAGACGGCGGCAGATATTTATACCGATGAACAGTATCAGGCACTTGCAGATGTTCTCTCCTATGCAAAGGACGAAGAAAAAACCGAAAGGGAATATTACGTCGAGGGCATTAACTGCAATCCGACCACTGCTCGTGACCAGTTTGTATCTGTAAAGCAGGCATACGGTAAAGAGGATGGAATACAAGCCTATCACGGATATTTGAGTTTCAAGGAACAGAATATCACACCGGAGCTTGCACAGAAAATCGGGATGGAGTTTGCAAACGAAGTGTGGGGGAAAAGATTTCAAGTTGTTGTTACAACGCATCTGAACACTAAGCACTTGCATTGTCACTATGTAATCAACTCTGTTTCATTCAAAGACGGCAAGCGATGTCAAGATACTTCGTGGTTTAAGTTCAGAAAAGTTGCCGACCGTATTTGTGAGAAATATGGATTATATTACAATCCAAACCCGAATCGCAGTAAGCAATCCTCTTACTACTATAAGCAGGAACAGGCGGGAATGCCGACCAGATATTCTATGGTGCGAGAAGCCATAGATGAAGCGATTGCCCACAGCACAAATATCAGAAGTCTTGACTACGCTCTGACGCAGATGGGATATGAACATTGTCTAAGCGAGAGCCGAAAGTATTGGACGATTGTACCGAAAGGGTACACGAAACCCATACGACTTAAAAATCTCGGAGAAGATTATACCGAGGAAGCAATTAGGCGTAGGCTTATGGAAAATCAGAGAGTACGCATAGTTCCGTTTGCAAAGCAGACGGTGGTTATCAGGCAGTACCGATTGCCTACAAGAGAAAATAAAATCAAAAAAGTGGGCGGACTGTATGGTTTGTATCTGCATTATTGTTACAGGCTCGGTTATCTGCCAAAATACAAAAAACAGAATACAGCAAGGCTTCATTATCTTCTCAAAGAAGATTTATTGAAGCTGGATAAAATCACAGCAGAGACAAGGCTGCTCGGACGAGAAAATATTTTTACGGACGAGCAGCTTTTCTCATATAAAGAGTCGCTGAAAGGTCAAATTAAAACTTTGAATGACGACAGAACGCACCTGCGAAAAAAAGCAAGAACAAAGATGAGTGACGATGAGCTGTCTAAGGTCAAAGAACAGATTTCGACGGTAAGCGACAAAATTCGGGAGCTGAACAAAGAGGTTCGTCTCTGTGACGACATTGCCGAGAGGTCAAAGGTTATGGAGCAGAACCTTGAAACAATCAGAGCCGAAGAAGAAAAACAACAGCGAAAGGAGCAAAAGCGAAATGACAAATTCAGGTGACGCAGCCGAACAGGTCGTCAGGTTATCCCTTGAAGGCTTTGAAGTTGCTGCAAGACTTACCGGTTCAGCCGCAAAGAATATCGCAATTCTTCTTGCTTCCGTATTAAAACAGGAAGCAACGCAGGCGAACAAGACCAGAGGTAAAGCCCGTCTTACCAATATGATTAAATCGGGCAAGGAGTTGAAGGTATTTTCCATTCCGAATAAGGATTTAAAGAAGTTTACCGAACAGGCAAAACGCTACGGTGTTCTCTATTGTGTTCTCCGAGATAAGAACACAAGGGGAGATAATGTCCCGATTGATATTATCGCACGTGCGGAGGACGCTTCTAAAATTCGGAGAATCGTTGAGAGATTTGAACTCGGTAAGGTGGATAAGGCGGCAATCGTAACAGAATCGCAGAAAGCGGTTGAAAAACGAGAAGCCGTGGAAAAAGATAAGCCGACAAAATCCAAGAATGAAATCATCACGGAGGAAGCTGTACGAAAACCACTTCAGAAAGAGGAAAACGCACAGTCAAACCCCACAACCGCCAAAACGGACAAAAACCCTCCGTCAAGGCAAAACTCAGAGCCGGAAGATATGCAAACTGATAAGGGTATCGCTGTTGACAGACAGAAGAAGCCATCGGTCAAAGAAAAACTTGACCGCTATAAGGCTCAGGCAAAACAGCAAAAAGAAGCAGAACGCAAAGAGCCGGAAACAGATAAGGCAAAGCATCCTTCTGCACAGAAGCAGACGGTACACCAGCAGCCGAAAACAAAATCCAAGAAACCGAAAGAGAGGTAATTACAATGACAGAAAATTTTACTCCTGCAAAAGCAGGCACTCAGCGACCGAGACTTTCCAAAGAGGAATATGCCGAAAAGAAACGAGCCGAGAAAGACGGTGTGTATCAGCTTGCGGATGAAGCGGCGAAAGAGATTGTATCTTCGCCGGAGAAATTCAAAGCGTTCCTTGATACACAGAGCCGACTTGACAGATATTCAGCAGTCAACGCACTTTTGATTTACAAGCAGTATCCGCAGGCGGTACAGCTTAAAGATTTTGATGACTGGAGCAAAGACAACATTAAAATCACAAAGGGTGCTAAGAGCATTTCTATACTTGAACCGGTGGAATATGCAAAGCGTGACGGTACAACAGGCATTTCCTACAATGTGAAGAAAGTGTTTGATGTGGCACAGACCAATGGGAAACGACCGCCCGCACCGACAGCTAATCGTGACCCGAAAGCACTGATTACCACAATGCTTGATTCCTCGCCTGTGAATGTGGAAGCGACAAACGACCTCCCTTATCCAAATATGGCAGCGTTCTATAACAATGAGGAGCAAACCTTGTATGTAAAGCGTGATGTGGGAGACAGCGTAGCGGTTGCTCAGTGTGTGGCACAGGAACTGGGACACGCACAGCTTTCCATTAACAGCGACAGTTACAGTCGTTCCGATATGGGATTTCAGGCGGTATGTATCGGATATATGCTTTGCAAAAAGTACGGTATTGATACACAGAATTTTGCCATTAACCGTATTCCGGATAAGCTCGCTAACAAAGAGCCAAAGGACATTCGTTTTGAACTTTCCAAGACGAGAAATGCGATGACAGATATTCATTCCCGTGTATCAGACGAACTGTACAAGAAAAAGCAGGCACGCACAAAAGATTATGAAAGATAAGAGGTACAGATATGGCGAAAGAAGAACTTTACCATATAGCGTTGGATGATTATGAACACGGTATCGTTATCCGTTCTCTTAATGATGAGAAAACAGATTTAATGAACGAGGGGAAATCAACCGATGCTGTGGACGACCTGATTATCAAGGTCGGGACTGCCCCAAAGAAAAAATTCAAGGTTATCGAAAAGGAACGCTCCGGCGATGCGAGATAACGAAAGACAGTCTGCGATTATTCTTTCTGTCATCGGTATTTTTCCGGTTGTGTGGCTGGCACTTCTCATAGCTCCGTCAGTTAAAGGCGGATTGCCGGAGATATTGCCGAGCCTGATGAATGTATTTAACAATCCGTTTCATATAGAAGTTTGTGAGGACAGCGTGAAAACCGTCCTCATTTTGCTTTTGTGCTATGGAATGGGTATCGGGATATATTTCTCCACACAGAGAAACTACCGCAGGCGGGAGGAACACGGTTCTGCAAAATGGGGCAATGCAAGAGCCGTGGATAAGAAGTACAGACAGTCTCCGTATTCCGATAACAAGCTGATGACGCAGAATGTCCGTATCGGATTGAATGCGAAAAAGCACAGACGAAATCTGAATACACTGGTATGCGGCGGTTCCGGTGCAGGTAAAACAAGATTTTACTGTAAGCCCAACCTTATGCAGTGCAATACCTCTTTTGTAATCCTTGACCCGAAAGGCGAAATCTTGAGGGATACGGGAAAACTTCTTGAGAAAAAAGGATATGAGGTCAGAGTTCTTGACCTTATCTCTATGGAAAAGAGCCACTGTTACAATCCGTTTGTGTATCTTCAGAACGACAACGATGTGCAGAAACTTGTAACTAACTTATTCAAAAGCACCACACCAAAGGGTAGTCAGTCCCAAGACCCGTTTTGGGACACTTCAGCTTCTATGCTCCTTTTGGCGTTGGTGTTTTATTTACGCTATGAAGCACCGGAGGAAGAACAGAACTTTGCAATGGTTATGGAAATGCTCAGAGCCGGTTCGATTGAGGACGAGGAGGATACAAGACCATCTCCTCTCGATGAATTATTTGCAGAGCTTGAGATGAACAATCCCGACCATATTGCTCTAAAGTATTACCGTTCCTATCATTCCGGTTCGGCAAAGACGTTGAAATCCATTCAGATAACGCTTGCCGCAAGACTTGAGAAATTCAATCTTGAAAGCCTTGCTTCTTTAACTTCGGCAGACGAGTTAGACCTGCCCTCTATGGGAGAAAAGAAAGTCGCCTTGTTTGCACTGATACCCGATAACGACTCCAGTTTTAATTTTCTGGTGTCGATTTTATATACCCAACTGTTTCAGCAGTTATTCTATGCCGCCGACCATATCCACGGAGGTTCGCTTCCCGTTCCCGTCCATTTTCTGATGGACGAATTTGCCAATGTTTCATTGCCGGATGACTTTGACAAAATACTTTCGGTAATGCGTTCCAGAGGTGTGTCGGTCAGTATCATCTTACAGAACTTGGCACAGCTTAAAGCCTTGTTTGAAAAGCAATGGGAAAGTATCGTGGGCAACTGCGATGAATTTCTGTATCTTGGCGGCAACGAGCAAAGCACACATAAATATGTGTCGGAACTGCTCGGCAAAGAAACTATCGACACGAACACTTATGGTAAGAGTTCCGGTCGAAGCGGTAACTACTCCACCAATTATCAGATAAGCGGTCGTGAACTTCTCACTCCGGATGAAGTGCGTATGCTGGATAACCAATATGCGATTTTATTTATCCGAGGGGAGCGACCGATTATGGATTTTAAGTACGACATCTTGAAACACCCGAATGTGGCATTGACAACAGACGGAAAAGAGAAACCGTACAAGCACGGAGAAGTGACGATACCGCACTCATCTATTTCCGTTCTTGCCATTGACCCGGATGATGTTGAGGAAAGCAATTACGGAGAAACCACTTACGAACTTCTGTCCGATGAGGATTTTGAAGTAGATAACAATTTTTAATCACAGGAGGAAATTACAATGAGATTTTTTAAGAAAAACATAGAAAACAAAGCAACCTCTAAACTGCCGATGACCGGAAAGGTTAAGAAAGGCTATCGTGCATACTGCGTGGCAGTATTGGCGATGACCGTTGTACTCGGCACAGGTGTAACCGCATTTGCGGCAAACGACCCTATCACGGTAGTAAACAATCTGTCCGATTTCATTTTCGGACTTATCCGTGCAATCGGACTTATCCTGCTCGGCTTCGGTATCGTGCAGGTCGGACTTTCTTTGAAGTCCCACGACCCGTCCCAGAGAGCAAACGGTTTTCTTACTCTTGCCGGAGGTATCATCATTACTTTCGCAAAAGAAATCCTTACTCTTATCACAGGCTAAGAAGCAACAGTTATCACGGGGCATACTCGCCAAAACGGGTATGCCCCATTTTTACAAGGAGGTGCGAATGAATGAGCGATAACTGGGTAGTTCAAAACCTCGAAAACGCTCTTGAAACTTGGAACGATAAATTAAGCGAGATATGGCGGCTTTTAACCACAACACCGCAGGATTTCAAAGGCGGAAGCATATGGAATGTGATGGTAACTATTAACGGAGCAGTTCAGGCAATCGGGCTTGCACTATTAGTGCTGTTCTTTGTGGTGGGAGTTGTACGTACCTGCGGAAGCTTTACCGATGTGAAAAAGCCGGAACACGCACTGAAATTGTTTGTTCGCTTTGCCATTGCCAAAGGTGTCATAACCTACGGTATGGAGCTTATGCTTGCTTTATTCAATATCGTTCAAGGTATCATTTCAACTATTATGACATCATCGGGATTTGGAACACCGAATCAAACGACGCTCCCATCCGAAATGGTAACAACCATTGAGGACTGCGGATTCTTTGAAAGCATTCCGCTATGGGCAGTGACTCTGATAGGCGGTCTTTTTATTACGGTGTTGACATTCATTCTGATAATGACGGTTTACGGCAGATTTTTCAAACTGTATATGTATACGGCATTAGCACCGATACCGCTATCTACCTTTGCCGGAGAACCAACGCAGAATGTGGGCAAGAGTTTTATTAAAAGTTACTGTGCGGTACTGCTTGAAGGTGCAGTTATCGTGCTTGCCTGCATAATCTTCTCATTGTTTGCGTCAAGTCCGCCGGTAGTAAACCCGGATGCTGCGGCAGTCACACAGGTATGGTCATATATCGGAGAACTTGTATTTAATATGCTTGTTCTTGTCGGTGCAGTAAAGATGAGTGACCGTATTATCAGAGAAATGATGGGCTTATAACGGAGGTTCAAGAAAATGAAAAACACAAGCAGGACAGGTCGGCAGAAATATTTCTCTGCTGACCGTAGATGTAAAGACTGCGTGTATAACGGCGGTAAAAGAAGGGGCGAGTGTATTTGTCTTACGGATATTTGCGTTGTGCCTTCTAAAATTCGACCGATTCGCAGAGAAAGGAAAAACAAATGAAAACAGTACAGATATATAACTTACACCTCGTTACCGGCGAGGTTGTTCAGGCGACTGAAGATTATGAACTTAAAGGGAAGAAAACAATCGTCAGCCTTTTTCAAAGAGCAGATGATGAGGATATTTTTCTCATTACTGATTTGCTCTTAGGTTCTTGCTATATTCTGAAAAAGAATATTGCGTATATTGCAACCGGAGATGTCAGAGTTGACGCTGAACCTGACCGATTTGAAACAAATACTTGCTTGTTAAGGAGAGTGAAGAACTGTGGAAGTGAAGATTAACAGAGAAATACGAAATTACACAGAATCAATGTTTTTCGGACTGTCGCTCAGACAGTTCATTTTTTCTGTACTTGCGTGTGGTGTGGCAGTAGGATTGTACTTCTTACTCAAACCACATCTTGGAACAGAAACGGTATCGTGGGTGTGTATTTTGGGAGCTGTGCCTTTTGCGACTCTCGGATTTGTGAAATACAACGGAATGACAGCTGAGAAATTTATATGGGCGTGGATTAAGTCCGAATTTCTTATGCCTAAGAAATTGGTATTTCACTCCACAAACACCTATTTGGGGTTGATGAAACAGAGCATTGAAAAAAAGATAAAGGAGGCTTACAAGAATAATGATTAAGACATTAAACAATATCTTTAAGCAGGATAAGGAAAAATTTGTTGTGCCGAAGGGTGTGCAGGACTGTATTCCGGTTACTGCCATCTATGATGACGGTATTTTCAGAGTGGGCAAAGACAAGTATTCTAAATCCTTTAAGTTCACGGATATTAACTATGCGGTTGCCAGCCGAGAAGATAAAGAAGCGATGTTCCTTGAGTATTCGGAACTACTTAACTCTCTTGACAGTGGAGCAACCACAAAACTCACTATCAACAACAGACGACTGAACCGTTTGGACTTTGAGAAAACAATCCTTATCCCTGAAACCGGAGACGAACTGGACGAATATCGGGAGGAATACAACAAAATGCTTCTTGATAAGGCAACGGGAGCAAATTCTACGGTGCAGGATAAGTATGTTACCATCTCCATTAACAAAAAGAATGTGGATGACGCAAGAACCTATTTTGCCCGTGTAGGTGCGGACTTGATTTCACACTTTTCACGACTTGGAAGTAAGTGTGTGGAACTTGAAACGGACGAGCGACTTCGTATTATCCACGACTTCTTCCGTGTGGGAGAGGAAACTTCGTATCATTTTGATATTAAGGAAACCCGAAAGAAAGGACACGATTTTAAGGACTATATCTGCCCGGACTCTTTAGAATTTGAAAGTAATTATTTCAAAATCGGCAATCGTTATGGCAGAGTTATCTTTTTACGTGAATATGCGTCCTATATCAAGGACAGTATGGTGGCAGAACTTACGGATATGAACCGAAATCTGATGATGTCCATTGATATTGTACCTGTTCCTACAGATGAAGCAGTCAGAGAAGCCGAGAACAGATTGCTCGGTGTAGAAACCAACATCACAAACTGGCAGAGAAAGCAGAATATGAACAACAACTTTTCGGCAACCGTTCCTTATGATATGGAACAGCAGAAAAAGGAAATGAAAGAGTTCCTTGATGACCTTACCACCCGTGACCAGAGAATGATGTTCGCAGTGCTTACGATGGTGCATACCGCAGATACCAAAGAACAGCTCGATAACGATACGGAAGCGTTGCTCACAACAGCGAGAAAACATCTTTGTCAGTTTGCGGTTCTTAAATTTCAGCAGATGGATGGGCTTAATACCGTTATGCCATACGGTACAAGGAAAATTGACACCTTCAGAACCCTTACAACCGAAAGCCTTGCAGTGTTTATTCCGTTCAGAGTTCAGGATATTTACCACGAAAACGGTATTTATTACGGTCAGAATGTTATCAGCAAAAATATGATAATTGCCGACAGAAAACAGCTTCTTAACGGTAATTCCTTTATCCTCGGTGTATCCGGTGGCGGTAAGTCCTTTGCGGCTAAGGGAGAGATTGAAAATATTATCCTTTCTTCCGATGCTGATGTAATCATCATCGACCCTGAGAGGGAGTATTCCCACCTTGTAAATGCACTTGGTGGAGAGATTATCAATATCTCCGCAACATCGAAAAACCATATCAATGCAATGGATATGAACAAGGACTATGGCGACGGAGCAAATCCTGTTATCTTGAAATCCGAGTTTATTATGTCCCTTTGCGAACAGCTTATCGGCGGTACAAATCTCGGAGCAAAGCAGAAGTCCATCATTGACCGTTGTACTGCAAGCGTTTACCGCACCTATCAGCAAAACGATTATACCGGTCAGGTTCCGACCTTGCAGGATTTCAGAGATGAACTTCTCAAACAGGATGAGCCGGAAGCAAAGGAAATCGCTCTTGCTATTGAGTTGTTTACTCACGGTTCGCTGAACACATTTGCAAAGCAGACAAATGTAGATACTCACAATCGACTTATCTGTTATGACATTCTCGACCTTGGTAAGCAGCTTATGCCAATTGGTATGCTTGTCGTCCTCGATAGCATTTTGAACCGAATCACACAGAACCGAGCAAAGGGTAAGCATACCTTTATCTTCATTGATGAGATTTACCTTTTGTTCCAGCACGAGTATTCTGCAAACTTCCTCTTTACACTCTGGAAGCGTGTAAGAAAGTACGGTGCATACGCAACCGGTATCACTCAGAATGTGGACGACCTTTTGCAGAGCCATACTGCAAGAACAATGCTTGCAAACAGCGAGTTTATCATTATGCTCAATCAGGCTTCTACCGACAGACTGGAACTTGCAAAACTTCTGAATATATCTGACCTTCAGCTTTCGTATATCACGAATGTTGATGCAGGACACGGACTTATCAAGGTGGGTAGTTCTCTTGTACCGTTTGCAAACAAGTTTCCGAAGAATACAAAATTGTATCGCTTGATGACGACGAAGCCCGGTGAAGGCATATAAGGAGGTGTTTTCTATGGTTGTGTAGGAGCAATTGTTACGCATAAAAACCGTGTAATAAGCCATAAAACACAATTATTGTGCATAGTGGCTACACCTGCCGTTAAAGTACAATTATTATAGATAATAATCCGTCCAAAAGTACAATTGTTAACTATAATAACGGCAAATTAGCTTTGTAGCAAAATAAAGATGCGAAGGCCACTCGTTATCGGGTGGCTTTTCCGCTTTCAAAACACGGATGTGCTTTAGGTAGTTATCTATCATCGCCAGAATTATGTCTAATAATTGTCATTTAAAGGAGAGGAGTATGATTAACAATTGTATGTTCACAATGGTGTGCAGGGACAATAAAGTCCCATAATTTCCGTGTATAGTTTCATAAAACACAATAAAGTCATATACAATCTGCAATCCCGATGAAAATACAACAAAGTCATATACTCAAATGCAAAAATGACAATAAAGTTGCATAAAATCGAGTTTACAAGATTTGTGGGTTGTGTTTTGTGCGCTATCGCAAAAAGTTAGGAGTAACGTCGAGCGTGTGCATTGCTCTATAAATGGGTGATGCCTGCGTTTGTATGCGTTTTGTATGAAACTTTAATGTATTTTTTAGCAAAAGGAGTATGCAACATTATTGTATGTTCACATATGGTAAAAATTCAATTCAGAAATAAAGCACACATAGATTTCGTCTTTGAAAATCTCGAAAAGTGCAGACACAATGACTGCTATCATCAGGCATTTTTCTATGTGATGGGAATTTCAGAAGAAACCAGAATGAATATCGGAAAAATGTTTGATTTTAAGAACGATTGCATTGTGCCGGAGGGGATGTATGGTGGCTGGCAGACCAGTGGAACAGTCAAGGTCTGCCACCTTGCCTTTAATCTTTGGAACGGTTTTACGGAGGAGGGAAAAGAAAATCTTTTCACACCGGATGAATTGTTCTGTTGCGGATATGCTCCCTACTTTATGGAGGGTATCAAACTCAGGTATCCGGAATATTGCAGAGATTTGACTCCGCCCAAACGAAAAGATATGGAAAGGTAAAGGTACAAAACGATGAATAAGAAATTGAGAATTGCGGTTATTTCGCTTTTGAGTATTATGCTTGCTGTGAGCATTGGATTCTTGGCTAAAGACTACTGCGACTCCAAAAATCAGGCGGAACTCTACGACAATCTGATTGAAACCGTTGAAGAAATAGATGATACGCAAGATACAATGTCCTATTCCGAAGATAAGGACTTTCTGCCTGACTATCAGGAATTGTATATGCAGAACAATGATATGGTAGGATGGATAAAGGTTGAGGATACCAAAATCAATTATCCGGTTATGCAGTCAAAGGATAATCCGAATTTCTATTTAAGACACGGATTTGATAAAGGTTATACAGTGTACGGTTGCCCGTATGTACAGGAGAACTGCGATGTGGATGCTCCGTCAGATAACCTTGTTGTCTACGGTCATCATATGAACGACAATTCGATGTTCGCCGGATTGATGAAGTATGCCGATAAATCTTTTTGGGAAAAGCATAAAACCATTCAGTTTGATACGCTGACCGAGAAAGGTAAATACGAGGTAGTGGCAGTTTACAAGACGGTAGTATATACAGACAGTCCGAACAGCTTCAGATATTATGATTTTGTCAATGCAGATACAGAAGATGATTTCAATGCGTATATCGCCAAGTGCAAGGAACTTGCTTTGTATGATACGGGAATAACCGCAGAATACGGCGATAAATTGATTACGCTTTCTACCTGTGAATATTCCCGTAACAACGGAAGAATGGTTGTCATGGCAAAGAAAGTGGCTGAGTAAGGAGGGATAAGCCTTGTATGATTAGTTTGATAAATTTAGCGGTGTTGTTCGTAGCTAAGGTTGCGGACAACGCCCTTAGTACAACAAAAACAATATTGGTACAGAGAAGTCGGTGGATACTTGCAGGCATTGCGGTTATCATATCCGACTTCATTTATTTTTGGATAACGAAAAGAGTTGTTTCTGCGAATAACGAGATTGCAATGCTTGTTGTTGCCGTTGCAGGTGGTGTGGGTTGTTCTCTCGCCTGCTTTATCAATGAGAAAATGTCAAAGGACAGAACCTATGTGAATGTGATTATGTCCGATGACCTTGAAGAAATGAAGCGTTTACGAGATTTCCTTGCACAGCACCACATCACAAATGTTGCAAGCGACAGTTACACCCTCGATTGGAACGCAAAGACAATCTCTATTATCGCTTATCCTGAAACAAAAGCAGAAAGCCGATTGATTAACGAGTATATTGCCGACAGTTCGACAAAATTCAAGAGAGTGATTCAACCGGCTTAGGAAGGAGGTTTGATGTGGCTGATATTAAAACAAGAGAAACAGTCAAAGGCACGATAAAGACCTTGGATAAAGCTGCCATTGCTGGTCAGAAAATGAAACAGGCATATATCGCCACAAAGGACAAAGCAGAACATTCGGTAAATACAAATGAGAATACTGCGGAAGAATATGCTGCCGATAAGACGGAAGCCGGAATTGATGAAATCGCACATAAAGGTGCGTATGCTTTTGATAAAGCTGGACGAAAAGGCGTTCAGGAAACAAAGCAGAATATTCAATCTGCCAAAGAGGGCATACAGCGTTTCAAACAGCAGAGAGCAGAAAAGGCAATGAACGCTCAGAAAACGCAAGGCAGACCTACAACGGTTGGTAGTTCTTCAGCACAGACTCAAACAACATCGGCAATCAGGACACTTGAAAAGCCGGAGAAAATGGTTAAACAATCTGCGACTTCCGCAGGAAAGAAGAATATTAAACTTGCAGGTAAGGAAGCGGCAAAAACAACGCAGAGGTCTGTTAAGACTGCCGAGAATACCGCAAAGGCAAGCATTAAGACCAGTCAGCAGACGGCAAAAGCCGCACAGAAAACCGCTCAGGCGACGGTTAAGGCTTCACAGAAAGCGGCACAGGCGGCGAAGAAAGCGGCGAAAGCTACAGCAGATACCGTCAAAGCCACAGCGAAAGCTACTGTTGCGACAGTCAAAGCGATTATTGCAGGGACAAAAGCACTTGTAGCAGCAATCGCAGCAGGCGGTTGGATAGCGGTGTTGATTATTATGATTGTCGTGTTGTTCGGTGCTGCCGTAGCAATGTTCGGAGGAGGGAGTGACAGTAATTCCTATACTCCGGTAAGTGCAGAGGTAGAAGCCTACGAACCCATCATACAGAAGTATGCCAAAGAGTACGGCATTCCTGAGTATGTAGAACTTATCAAGGCGGTTATGATGCAGGAAAGCGGCGGCAGAGGACTTGACCCTATGCAGGCAGCAGAGGGAAGTTTCAATACGAAGTATCCGCACGAACCTAATGGGATTAAAGACCCTGAATATTCTATCCAGTGTGGAGTTCAGGAATTGAAAGCGGCTCTTACCTCGGCAGAGGTGGAAAGTCCGATAGATATGGAGCATATCAAACTTGCCCTACAAGGCTACAACTTCGGTAATGGGTATATTTCTTGGGCAAAAACAAAGTATGGCGGTTATTCTTATGCCAATGCAGTAGAGTTTTCCACTCAGCAGGCACAAAGGCTTGGTTGGGACAGTTATGGAGATACCCAATATCCGGCTCACGTTCTGAGGTACTATCCGTATGGGCGAGCCTTTACTGCCGGAGGTAATCAGGCGATTGTTGAAGTTGCCTTGACGCAGGTAGGCAATCAGGGCGGACAACCTTACTGGAGTTGGTACGGCTTTAACAGTCGAGTGGAATGGTGTGCCTGCTTTGTATCTTGGTGTGCTGACCAATGCGGGTATATTGAAAGCGGACTTGTTCCGAAATTTGCAGGTTGTGTGGACGGTGCAAATTGGTTTAAGTCAAATGGAAAATGGCAAAATCGCACTTATGAACCAAAGGCAGGAGATATTATCTTCTTTGATTGGGAAGGCGACGGTACAACAGACCACGTTGGTATCGTAGAGAAGTGTGAGAATGGCACAGTTTATACCGTAGAGGGTAACTCAGGCGACGCCTGCAAGCAAAGACAGTACGCAGTCGGAAGCAGCAATATCTATGGATACGGTATTCCGGCGTATTAAAAATTCCAGACGGTGTCTGGAAAATCGAAAAGATGGCTGCTCAGTTGAGTAGCCATCGGGTACATTATGAGAAATCGGTTGTTTCTCTGTTATTCAGGAAAATATGGTGTGTGATAAGTGAAGCTGAAAAGCATATCGGCATTTTCTTTACTGCCGTCTAAAAAGGAAATATCATCGGCAAGGATAAAAAGAATTGCCAATAACTTCTTGATATATCCAGTGTAGCAGGCATAATCTACATAGATGTTGGCGATATATCCCTCGGCAAATTCTATCAGGTCAGCGTCAATTTCAAAGCTATTGGATAGCTCGTAAACGGTCTTGATGAATTTATCTTTGTCAGCAATTCGCTCTTTACTTGGAACACTTCTGCGGTTCTTCTGTATAAATTTCAAAAAATCATTAGCTTCTGAAAAGTCGGGAGTGATTGAGCTGTCAGTTTCCAAATCTGTTTTGTAATCCTCAAATTTCTCTTTTTCAAACCGATTACTGAATATTATCTTTTGTTCGTCCATTCCTTTTTACCCCTAAGTTTATTCTATGGAGATTGCTTAACGTGGCTCTTGGGTTGTACTTTGTCTTTCGCCATTAACAATCGTGAATTACTACTTTTATAGTATAACATAAAAATAGTTGGAAATCATTACTGATAGTTGGTTTGACTTCCTTTTGGTGCGTGTGATTTGGAATCTACTTAACCTATACTATTAGTTATGGAAACACACTAAGGGAGGTGATGTGATGAAGCTCGATACAATCGGCAAGAATATAAGAAAGTTCCGACTTGCGAAGAAATTACGCCAAGAAGATTTGGCTGAGAAAACAGACTTGACAACAAATTATATTGGTATGGTTGAGCGTGGAGAGAAAATTCCGTCACTCGAAACTTTCATAAAGATACTAAATGCTTTAGATGTATCATCGGATATGGTTCTTACAGATGTCTTGGAAACGGGATACACAGTCAAGAACTCTATGCTGAATGAGAAGCTTGAAAAACTTGCTCCTGAAGATAGAAACAGAATTTATGAAGTCATAGATACACTTGTGAAGCAGTCAAAGCAAATACTTCCATAAAACACAGAAGTTCGTCCTAATCGACGAGCTTTCTTTTTTTCAGTATAAAAAATTTCAGCTATCGACAAATTTTTCGGGACTTCGATAGAGAGAATATGCTATAACAACAACTGTCAGTGATAGACACATACTAATAGACATAGGAGGAAGTAGAAGTGAACGACATTTTCAGACAAATAGCGAAAGAAAATGGAACAACTGAAAAAGCAGTAAAAGAGGAAATGCAGTTTGCCATTCGGGAAGCAATGAAAAGTGCTGAACCGGAAGCAATAGCTTTTTGGAAAGCAGTTGCACCGGACGGAAAAGAGCCGCCGATAGAAAAGGTCATAGCAATGATTGCATTGAACGTTAATAATAAAATGTATAATTGAGGTGCTTCGGCATCTCTTTTTTATTATTCTTTAAAAGAGTTGCATTAGGTGTTTGTAAAAAGTGATACCTTAATGCCTCAAAGGTTACATTTCTGTCCGAAATCTTGAAATGCCTGAAAATTTAATATATAATGTTAAATGAGTAACTGTAACGAAGAAGAATTATAAGATGAAGAGGTGTTACTGATGAAGATATGCTATAACAAACTTCAAAAACTTATGATTGACAATCAAATGAAAAGACAGGATTTAATGCGTGCAGCCGAAATCACATCATACGCTGCAACGAAGATAAATAAGAATGAGCCAGTATCTCTTGAAGTACTGATGAGGATATGTCAGGTGTTTCACTGTGACATCGGAGATATATGCGAAGTTATTTTAGACGAGTAATAAAAAGTTATGTATTATGGTTCGCTTGATTTTATAGGAGGATATGTTAATGGCATCGAGTAATAATGCAAATATCGGATTTGAAAAACAGATTTGGGACGCAGCGTGTGTCCTTTGGGGACATATTCCCGCAGCAGAATACAGAAAGGTTATCGTAGGTCTTATTTTCCTGCGTTACATATCAAGTGCGTTTGAAAAGCGTTATCAAGAGCTTGTTGCAGAAGGCGACGGCTTTGAAGATGACAGAGACGCCTATGTTGAGGACAATATTTTCTTCGTACCGGAGGACGCTCGTTGGAGCAAAATTGCTTCATCTGCTCATACTCCTGAAATCGGTACGGTTATCGATGATGCTATGAGAGCCATTGAAAAAGAAAATACTACCCTTAAAAACGTATTGCCTAAGAATTACGCAAGTCCTGATTTGGACAAGCGTGTTTTGGGCGATGTTGTTGACCTGTTCACTAATATGGATATGGGCGACACCGAGGAAAGCAAAGACCTGCTCGGCAGAACTTATGAGTATTGTATTCAGCAGTTTGCCGCTTACGAAGGTGTTAAGGGTGGTGAGTTCTACACGCCTGCAAGTATTGTTAAAACCATTGTTGCTATCTTAAAGCCATTCAAAAACTGCCGTGTATATGACCCTTGCTGCGGTTCGGGCGGTATGTTCGTACAGAGTGCAAAGTTCATTCAGGCTCACAGCGGTAAGCGTGGCGAAATCGCCGTTTACGGTCAAGAGTCCAATGCCGACACTTGGAAAATGGCAAAAATGAATATGGCTATTCGTGGTATTGACGCCGATTTCGGCCCGTATCAGGCAGATACATTTTTCAATGATTTGCACAAGACTTTGAAAGCAGATTTTATTATGGCAAATCCGCCTTTCAACCTCTCTAACTGGGGACAGGAAAAGCTCAAAGACGATGTGCGTTGGAAGTACGGCACACCGCCTGCCGGCAATGCCAACTATGCGTGGATTCAGCATATGATACATCATCTTGCACCTAACGGAAAAATCGGTCTTGTTCTTGCAAACGGTGCTTTGTCCTCTCAGTCAAGCGGCGAGGGCGACATCAGAAAGAACATAATTCAAGCCGACCTTGTAGAAGGAATTGTTGCTCTGCCTACGCAGCTCTTTTACAGCGTTACTATTCCTGTTACCCTTTGGTTCATCACAAAGAATAAAAAGCAAAAAGGCAAAACCTTGTTTATCGACGCTCGCAAAATGGGTTATATGGTTGACCGTAAGCACAGAGATTTTACCGATGACGATATTCAGAAGTTGGCAGATACATTTACCTCTTTCCAAGAAGGAACGATTGAAGATGTGAAAGGCTTCTGCGCTGTTGCTGATTTGCAGGAAATCGAAAAGCAGGACTTCATTTTGACTCCGGGCAGATATGTAGGTATCGAAGAAGTTGAGGATGATGGAGAACCGTTTGAAGAAAAGATGACCCGTCTTACTTCTGAATTATCGGAGATGTTTGCAAAGTCTCACAAACTGGAGAACGAAATCCGTAAGAAACTGGGGGCGATTGGGTATGAAATGTAAGCTTTCTGATATTTGCAGTTTTCGCAAAGGAAAAGTAGAAGTAGAAAGCCTAAATGCGAAAAACTATATATCGACCGAAAATATGTTGCCAAATAAGTGTGGAATTACGGAGGCAAGCTCTTTACCGACTGTTTCTTTAACACAGGAATATAAAAACGGTGATGTCCTTGTTTCTAATATTCGCCCTTATTTCAAAAAAATTTGGCAAGCCCAATATGATGGCGGTTGCTCAAACGATGTATTAGTCTTTGTTCCAAAACCTAATACAGATAAAGATTTCTTGTATTATGTACTTGCGGATGATGATTTCTTTACATATTCTATGGCAACATCAAAGGGAACAAAAATGCCACGAGGAGACAAAACCTCAATAATGCAATACGAAGTTCCTCTGATTGATTTGCAGGTGCAAGAGAAAATCGCAAGTGTTTTGAAGGCATTGGACAAGAAAATTGAACTTAATAATGAAATAAACAATAATTTAGCGGCTTAGAGTTCGGTGTCGGAGACATCCAATTCGCCGGACATAAGTTTAGGTAATAGCGTGTCTCTGATTTCAGCTAATCTCTTTATTTCTCTTGTTTTTGAAAGAATCATAGAGAAAATAGGCTGTACTAATCCGTCAAATTTTTTCAAGACATCCTCGGTAGGCAAATATGTTGGATAGTTCTTTAGAATATCCGTTTTCAAATTTGTGAAAACACTACCATTACCAAGTGCAATTAGATTGTCTCGAATGTGTTTGAAATAAAGATACAGATATTCATTTGAAAACTTTGATGACGGAAAATAGAGCCAGCCGTCGTGTATGCAAGTATCTATATCAAGTATCTTAGGTAAACCGGGTGTGGCGCTATTTGATAAAACCAAACTGCCTGATTTAAGGTAAACAGTCTTTTTCAAACCAGCCTCAATGATGTATTCTTTAATTTCATTGATGAATGGAGAAGTAATACCAGTTGCATCAGATATTTTCAGCCAATGAAATCCACTATCTGACAAAAAGTTTTGGATAGGTCGAGGTGAACCACCACGTTTTATTTCAACAAAATCGCCAAGTACACCATTTATCCAAGTTTTAGGTACTTGCCTGTCAAATGGTTCAAAGTCTATAAACCACGATTTAAAAAGAGCCATTGCTTGTTGCTCTAAATTATTGTTTAGCATATAACATACCCATAACTTCCGTGGGTGGCGGAAGTTAATATCGGGGGACTTCCGCCCCATAGTCGTTCTCTAAGAATAAAAAGGAGAATTGACTATGAAACAAGAGTTAATCAAAGATGTTATTCAGGGAATGTTACCCTACTTGAACAACGCACAAAACGAAAAATTGCAAGAGGTGTTGAAATATACCCTTGCAAAGTATGAGGTAACGGAAAATCAAAACAAAGAGGAATACTCGGAGCAGAACTATGTAGAACTGTTCCTATCGGCAAAGCGAATTGAGGGCTGCTCCGAGAAATCTCTTAAATACTACAAGGCAACTATCGAAGCTATGCTCTGTGAACTCAAAAAAGATGTCAAACACATAGTTACAGACGACATCAGAGGATACCTGACGGAATATCAGGAAAAGAAGAAATCAAGCAAGGTAACGATAGACAATATCCGCCGTATTCTATCCAGCTTCTTCTCTTGGTTAGAGGACGAGGATTACATACTGAAAAGCCCAATAAGACGCATACACAGAGTAAAAACCGGCACGAATATCAAGGAGACATACTCCGATGAAGCGTTAGAGCTTATGAGGGATAACTGCTCAGAGCTTCGAGACTTAGCGATTATTGATATGCTTGCTTCAACGGGTATGCGTGTCGGCGAAATGGTACTGCTTAATCGAAATGATATTGATTTCAACGAGAGAGAATGTATCGTGTTCGGTAAAGGCAGTAAGGAGCGAGTAGTCTATTTTGACGCTCGCACAAAGATACATTTGCAGAACTATTTGGAGAGCAGGACGGACGACAATCCGGCGCTGTTTGTATCGCTGAAATCGCCACACGAAAGACTGAAAATCGGCGGTGTTGAGGTTCGCCTTAGAGAATTTGGAAAGCAATTAGGAATTAACAAGGTACACCCGCATAAGTTCAGGCGTACACTTGCAACTATGGCAATAGATAAAGGAATGCCCATTGAACAGCTTCAACAACTCTTGGGGCATAGAAAGATAGATACAACCTTGCAGTATGCAATGGTAAAGCAGAGCAATGTTAAGATTGCACATCGAAAATACATTGGATAGAGAGGATACAAACTATGGAAAGAAAACTAATTCAACTTTCAGATGTTATTACGGACATAGCAGCGGGACCATTTGGTTCAAATTTGAAAGTTTCTTGTTTTGTAAATGATGGTTTTCCCATTATTGATGGTGCTAACTTGAAGAGTTTTAAGGTTACTGACAATATAACAAAATTTGTTACGGAAGAAAAGGCACGTTCTTTGCATCGTTCTATCGCAAAGCGTGGGGACATTGTTGTTACAATAAGTGGTACACTCGGACAAATAGCATATATTCCTGATGACTCCAACTATGAAGAATATTTATGCTCGCAAAGACAGTTTCGTGTGACTTTTGATACAACAAAAGTATATGTACCTTATTTGGTGTTTTATTTTCATACATACGAGGGGAAACATAAGATATTGTCTTTTGCAAATCAGGTTGGTGTACCTGCGTTATCGCAACCGTTGAAAAATTTCCGACAAATTAGTGTCCAACTACCCACTTTAGAAACGCAAAAGAAAATTGCAAGCATTGTTGAGTCGATTAACGGAAAAATAGAACAAAATGAAATCATAAACAATAATTTAGAGCAGCAAGCTCAGGCAATCTATCAGCAAATGTTCATAGATAATGCTCGTTCTGATTGGGCAGAAGGCACTTTAAGTGATATTGCTGATATTACAATGGGTCAGTCGCCAAGTGGCAGTAGCTATAACGAGGACGGAACTGGCACAATTTTCTTTCAAGGTCGTGCGGAATTTGGATTTAGATTTCCGTCAGTTCGTCTATACACCACTGAACCTAAACGAATGGCACGGTCAAATGATACTTTGATGAGCGTTCGAGCACCGGTAGGCGACTTAAATGTCGCTCATATGGATTGCTGCATTGGTCGTGGACTTGCTGCCATTCATTCTAAATCCCACCATCAATCCTTTGTTCTTTACACGATGTTTTCGCTTAAAAAACAGTTAGATGTTTTCAATGGCGAGGGAACGGTTTTTGGTTCTATCAATCGTAATTCGTTGAATGATATGCCAATTCTTATACCGTCTGATGATATTTTGGACGAATTTGAAAGGATTGTAGCACCGATGGATTTAACCATTCGCAATAATTACGATGAAAATTGCCGTTTGCAGGATATTCGTGATACCTTGCTTCCTCGTTTAATGTCCAGTGAACTTGATGTCTCTGATATAGACATCTAAGCCGCTAAATTATTGTTTATAAGGATAGGAGGGTTAGAAGTGAATAGGTTTGATAATGAAGATAAGATAATATCTCAATTTCAGGAAGTCAACGACAATGAGGTTATGTTTGCAACTCAGTCTGAGACGATTGAAGCTGTTTATTTCTCAATTCATACAGAAACCTTATGGAAAAACTGGATAAATAGTTCCGGCAAGTCTGACCCGCCGCCTGATTACTATTCGCCAAAAGACGAGCTGATGATGGATGTTATGCGAGTTGACGACCACGCTTTTGTAGATGAAAAGGGAAAAATTCAAAATCCGACAAACGCCGGAGAAAGCAAGCTTTATAAAGAACTTAAAGAAAGCAGCATACAAGAAATCTACCCTAATGCAGAACTTATAGTTAATGCCAAAACACTTTTGCCGTCAGAGCAAGACCATAACTATTTGTTCTACAAGTCAAACTTTGAACGAATAGTTTCCGAACATATAAAAAAGCTTCCGCTTTACCAAAGCAACCACGACGGTTACAAAACCGTTTTGTTCGTTATGGATGAGTCCTCTGCGTATCTTCAATGTGAAAGCAATAAGCCGAATATGGATGAAGTACACGAAGGCGAAATGATAGCAGGAAAACCACACTTGTTCTTTTGGGATGAAAACTTCGTAAATGTCTTTTTACATAGCGGTATTGATTATTTGATTTGGTATGCACCATATAAACTGCTCAGAACTTCACAAGGGATTTTTGAACTTCCTAAGGTTGTGATGTTTGACTGTAAAACCGGAAACTACGATAATTTAATCAAGTATAACGAAGAAAGAATATGCAGCTCCGAGCTGTAAAAAAGGAGAAATGAAAATGCCGGGATTATATACCGAAGCCGATTATGAAAATTCAGTAATCGAGCTGTTCAGAAATGATTTGGGATACGAGTACGCATACGGTCCCGATATTGAAAGAGACTTTTACAGTCCGTTATATGAGGAAGTTCTGCTTGACTCTCTGTACCGTTTGAACAGAGAGTTACCCGATGACGCCATTTCCGACGCACTATTCAAGCTGAAGAACTTTGAAAACGGAGAACTTGTACAGAAAAACGCCGTGTTTATGGACTATCTGCAAAACGGTATCCCGGTTAGATATTTTGTTGACGGTGAGGAGCGTTCCTCTATCGTCTATCTTGTTGACTATAAAAATCCCGACAATAACTCCTTTATCGTTGCTAACCAATGGACTTTTATTGAGAACAGCAATAAACGCCCCGATGTAATTCTCTTTTTGAACGGCTTGCCGGTTGTGTTGGTTGAGCTGAAATCTCCGTCTCGTGAAGAAACGGACGCTTCCGAAGCGTACAGGCAGCTCCGTAACTATATGATTGAGATTCCGTCAATGTTCATTTACAACGCAATTTGTGTAATGAGCGACCAGTTGACCTCCAAAGCGGGTACGATCACCTCCGGTGAAGACCGCTTTATGGAGTGGAAAACAAAAGACGGCGACTACGAAAACACGCAATATGCACAGTTTGATACTTTCTTTGAGGGTATGTTCCAAAAAGAAAGACTGCTTGATATAATCAAAAACTTTATTTGCTTTTCTAACGAGGGTATCAATTCGTTTAAGATACTTGCAGGGTATCATCAATACTTTGCGGTCAGAAAAGCGATTGAATCCACAAAACACGCTACCGTTACCGACGGTAAGGGCGGCGTATTTTGGCATACCCAAGGCAGCGGAAAGTCGCTGTCTATGGTGTTTTATGCTCATTTGTTGCAAGAAGCGTTAGACAGCCCGACGATTGTTGTTATTACAGACAGAAACGACCTTGACGACCAGCTTTATGGTCAGTTTGCAAAGTGCAAAGACTTTTTAAGGCAAGAGCCGGTACACGCTACTTGCAGAAAGCTGACAGAAACTTCGGGTAAAAATGATGTCGGATTAAAGGACTGGTTGGATGGCAGACAGGCAAACGGCATTATTTTTACCACTATGCAAAAGTTCGAGGAGTCTTACGAAGCGTTATCCGAACGCCGCAACATTGTGGTTATGGCAGACGAAGCACACCGTGGACAATATGGACTGACCGAAACCGTGGACGCTAAAACCGGTAAGGTTAAAATCGGTACGGCTCGTGTTATCCGCAACACCTTGCCTAACGCTACATATATCGGCTTTACAGGCACACCTATTTCTTCAAAAGACCGCAGCACCCGTGAGGTATTTGGTGACTATATCGATATTTACGATATGACGCAGGCGGTCGAGGACGGAGCGACACGCCCTGTCTATTACGAAAGCCGTGTAATTAAGCTCAATCTCGATGAAGCAACGCTACGGATGATTGATACCGAGTATGATATTATGTCCGCCAACGCAGACGAAGAAGTTATCGAAAAGAGCAAGCGTGAACTCGGTCAGATGGAAGCAATACTTGGCAACGATAACACCATCAATTCGCTTGTAAGCGATATACTCGACCACTACGAGAACAACAGAGAAAACCTGCTGACAGGTAAAGCAATGATTGTTGCTTACTCTCGTCCTATCGCTATGAAAATTTATAAGCGTATTTTAGAGCTGCGCCCTGCTTGGACAGAAAAAGTGGCGGTTGTAATGACTTCCGGCAACAACGACCCGGAAGAATGGCGTGAGATAATCGGTAATAAGCACCACAAGGACGAGATTGCAAAGAAATTCAAGAACAACAACAGTCTGCTTAAAATCGCAATCGTTGTAGATATGTGGCTCACAGGCTTTGATGTGCCGTCCCTTGCCACTATGTATGTTTATAAGCCTATGTCGGGACATAATCTAATGCAGGCTATTGCCCGTGTAAACCGTGTATTCCGTGACAAAGAGGGCGGTCTTGTTGTTGACTATGTCGGCATTGCAACAGCACTCAAAAAAGCAATGAACGACTATACCGCCCGTGATAAAAAGAATTATGGCGACACCGATGTTGCAAAGGTTGCTTTCCCGAAATTCCAAGAAAAGCTGTCCGTCTGCCGTGATAAGTTCCACGGATTTGATTATTCCAAGTTCCAAACCGGCACAGACCTTGAAAGGTCTAAGACTATCAGCGGTGCTGTCAACTTCATTATGGGCAGAGAAAAAATAGATGATAAGGACTCGTTTGTAAAAGAAGCACTTATGCTTCATCAAGCATTGTCCCTCTGTTCATCTATGGTTGATGAAAGCGACCGTATAGAAGCAGCGTTCTTTGAGGCAGTTCGTGTACTTGTTTTGAGACTTGCAAACACAGGAGTTGGCAAGAAAATATCCCTACCTGAAATGAATGCAAGAATTAACGAATTATTAAAACAGAGTATCAAAAGCGACGGAGTAATAAACCTATTCTCAGATGTTAAAGAAGAATTTTCCCTCTTTGATCCAAAGTTCCTGCAAGAAGTTGCAAATATGAAAGAGAAAAACCTTGCTGTTGAACTTTTGAAAAAGTTGATTGCAGAGCAAGTTTCTGTTTACCGCAGGACGAATGTGGTTAAGTCTGAAAAGTTCAGTGAGATTATGCAGCGTGCGCTCAATGCGTATTTGAACGGTATGCTGACCAATGAAGAAGTCATTGAAGAAATGCTGAAACTGGCAAAGCAGATTGCGGCAGCACAAAAAGAGGGAGACCAACTCGGACTTACAGCCGATGAGCTTGCATTCTACGATGCCCTCACAAAGCCGCAGGCAATCAAGGACTTCTACGAAAACGACGAACTCATTGCCATTACAAAAGAGCTTGCCGATACACTCCGCAGAAACAAGACGATTGACTGGCAAAAGCGTGAGTCTGCAAGAGCAAAAATGCGTATGCTCATTAAGAAACTTTTGAAAAAGCATAAGTATCCGCCGGAGGGTATGGACGATGCAGTTCAAACCGTTATGACTCAGTGCGAACTTTGGACAGATAATATGATGGAAGCGTAGGTTGATGGAGAATGAATATGGACAAGAGATTTCAATGGACAGAATTTTATATGGAGTTGGCTTCTGCCCTACTTTCTTACAAAAACAATAGAAGTGACTTGATTGCTAAACTCAAAACTATCTTTGCCGATGCCGGAATGAATTTTCCGTTTAAGGAAAGAGGAAAAGAAGTATATGAGGACATCTGCCCGTTTACCGTTTTCGGCTCGTTTAATAAGGGCATAACAAATGCAAATCGTATTGCTTTGTTGGAACAATTCGCAAAGCAATTTTCGATTAAGGCTGCTGTGCCGACAGAGTTTGACGGTATTCCGGTAGTAATGAATTTAAGTGCGTGGTTCTTTGCGTATAAAGAAAATCGTGGAGAACACGACATAGATAACCTTTGGGATTTGCTTGAAAAAGCAATAGCATATTCCGATGAAGCCTCCACAGATAATAAAAATGCTTTCATTGCTGCCTATGACACAGTTACAAAGCAGAAAATGATTAAGTGGAATATTACGATGGGACTTTATTGGGCAAGACCATATACATTCATCAATTTGGACTCTACCAACGGAGCCTTTATTACGGATGTGGACAATATGCCCCATTATTTCACGACCATATTCTCTGATATAAATAAAGGATTACCCGACGGAAGAAACTATTTGTTTATGTGCGAGCAGGCAAAGAACGCTCTTAATCAGAAAGAATATGAGTATCACAGTTTCCCTGAACTGTCTTATTATGCTTGGAAAAGCAACAAATCGGGCAAAACAGAAGAAACCACAACAACCACAGTTGATTCAAATATAAAAGAAACGAATTATTGGATTTACTCTCCCGGTGACAACGCTTCAATGTGGGACGAGTTCTATAAATCCGGCATAATGGGTATCGGTTGGGACGATGTTACAGACCTTAAAGGATTTTCTTCAAAAGAGGAAATCAAAGAGTATATGAAAAAGGTTTACGACCCAAGTTACTCCTACAAAAACAACGCTCATTGCCTTTGGCAGTTTGCAAATGAAATTAAAGTCGGCGATGTGATTTTCGTCAAAAAAGGAATGCATAAAATCATCGGAAAAGGCATTGTAACTTCCGATTATATCTATGATACCTCAAGAAGCACATACAAGCACATTAGAAAAGTTGACTGGCAAAACAAGGGCGAATGGGAACATCCCGGTCAGGCAGTTATGAAAACGCTCACCAACATATCGGCTTATCCCGATTATGTTCAAAAGCTGCTTGCTCTGTTTGCGGAAGATACTTCTGAGGAAGTATCGGAACAAAAGGAAATCAAGTATCCGTTGTATTCAAAAGATGATTTCCTGAATGAAGTCTATATGGATGAGGATACATATAACACGCTTACGGAATTGCTTGAAGCAAAATACAATGTTATTCTGCAAGGCGCACCCGGCGTAGGTAAGACTTTTGCAGCAAAGAGGCTTGCTTACTCTATTATGGGACAGAAAGACACCAGCCGTGTAGCAATGGTACAGTTTCATCAAAGCTACTCTTACGAAGATTTCATTCAAGGATACAGACCGTCAAAAGACGGCTTTGAACTTGAAAACGGGACATTCTATAAGTTTTGCAAAGAAGCGGAAGAAGATAATGAACGCCCCTATTTCTTTATTATTGATGAAATCAACCGTGGTAATTTGAGCAAAATTCTCGGTGAACTTATGATGTTAATCGAGAAAGATAAACGTGGCGAAAAAATCAAACTGCTTTATTCTAATGAATGGTTTACTGTACCTCAGAATGTCAGAATTATAGGTATGATGAACACCGCTGACAGAAGCCTTGCATTAATGGATTATGCGTTGAGAAGAAGATTTGCTTTCTTTGATTTCGCACCAGCGTTTCCTTCGGAAGGCTTCAAGAACTATTTGGCGGAAAAGAATTCTCCAAAATTAGAAAGCCTAATAACTGCTGTCGAGTCATTGAATAACACTATTTCTGCTGATGAGTCATTGGGAGATGGTTTCAGAATCGGTCACAGCTATTTCTGTACCGATGGAGAAATTACTGATGAATGGCTCAAATCCGTTGTGGAATATGAAGTAATACCGCTTATCAAAGAATATTGGTTTGACGAGCCGACAAAAGTTAGAGATTGGTCTGCTACTTTAAGGAGTGCAATTAAATGATTCGCATACAGAACATATACTATATGCTTTCCTATGCGTTTCAGGTTCTCAACGAAGATGGCTATAAGCAGGTTGCTACCGAAGAATTTGAAAATGCAGCCGAACTATGTGCTGCCATATTGATAAAAGGTGTTTCTTCTCAGCTAAAACGAGGATTGGGCAAAGAGTATATTGTTCAAACGGAGGAATTATCTTCATTAAGGGGTAAAATTGATATTTCTGCTTCGGTAAAAGAGCAAACTATGCTGAGAAAACGCCTTGTCTGCAACTATGATGAGTTTTCGGTCAATTCATATATGAATAGAATTATCCGAACAACAATGGACACGCTCGTAAGAAGCAATATCAGCAAGGATAGAAAAAAGCAACTTCGTAAACTCCTCATTTATTTTGCAGAAGTCGAACCTTTGAATCGTGAGAGCATAAATTGGAAGCTTCAATTTAATAAGAATAATCAAACCTATCAGATGTTGATTTCGATTTGTTATCTGATACTCAAAGGCTTGCTTCAAACAACTTCTGACGGAAGCACAAAGTTAATGGACTTCCTTGATGAGCAGCGTATGTGCAGGCTTTATGAGAAGTTCATTCTTGAATACTACCGTAAGGAACACCCTGAAATTCGGGCGTCAGCGTCTCAAATTCCTTGGGATACTGACGATGATTACAGAGAAATGCTCCCTGTTATGCAAAGCGATATTATGCTTAAAAGCGGAGATAAAACTTTGGTAATTGATGCAAAATACTATGCTCATACCACGCAAAGTCAGTACAATACAAATACGCTACATTCTGGAAATTTGTATCAGATATTTACTTATGTGAAAAATCTTGATACAAGCAACTCCGGTAATGTTGCTGGAATGTTATTATATGCCAAAACGGATGAGATTGTGTTGCCAAATAATGATTATAAAATGGGTGGAAATCAAATATCAGTAAAAACACTGGATTTGGACTGTGAATTTGCAGAAATAAAGAGGCAGTTAGATGATATAGTACAAAGATATTTTGACTGTTCCTAATTATGGGCAGGATATTCGCAAAATTTACAAGGTCTGTTATGAAACTAAAATAACAGACCGAAAAGAGGTATGAATATGGGCGAGATTGTAAAAATGGATAATGGGAAAGACAATGAGATAATGGCAATGATGAACGATGCATCGTTGTGTCCGCTGTTAGAGGAAACAAAAGTTGGTGTTTCCAATTACACAAAATTACCAGTAACAAGATTGACAGCTATGGGAACAGCGTTTCAACCATTGACAACTGCTGTGCAAACCGCAGTAACCGGAGCTGGTGGAAGTGGATTGTACTATGTTAATACAGCCGGAAAAACAATGTTTCAGATGAAGGAAACGGGCAATTTTATCGGTTCTCTGAAAACCTCAGCAGGTTTGGTTGGCGGAGGACAGGCTCAGATGATGCCGCTTGCTTTTGACCCAACAATGCTATTTATGGCGGCTGCACTTGCGAATATTGATAAAAAACTGGATTCTATAAAAGAAATGCAGCAGGAAATGATGGATTTTCTTGTTCAGAAGGAAAAGGCTGAATTAAAAGGAAATCTTACATTTCTGTATGACGTGTTCAATAATTACAAGTATAACTGGAATAATGAAATGTATAAGAATAGCAATCATACAATGGTGCTTGCCATAAAAAAAGAAGCAGAAGCAAAGATAGTATTTTACCGTGAACAGATAATTGCCAAAGTAAATAAGAAATCTTTGATTCATAGTGACCAGACGGTAAACAAGCAGTTGCAAGCGGTACAAGACCAATTTAAAGATTACCAGCTTGCATTATATACACTTGCATTCTCCTCATTCCTAGATGTAATGCTTGTGGGAAATTATGACAAAGAGTATTTGTCCGGTATTTCAGAAAAATTGGATGATTATTCGATGAAATACAGAGAACTTTATACGCAGTGCTATGAAGAAATATCTGGATATTCTTCTACTTCCATACAATCCTCTTTGCTGAAAGGATTATCAAAGACAACGAAAGCAGTCGGCAAGCTTGTAGAGCGGATACCAGTTGTTGGAGATACGCAGGCTGATGAAACGCTCATTGCAGCAGGGGAAAAGCTTGGCGACATAGGAACAGAAAAAATTCGTAAACAGATGCGGCAGTTGATTGAACGACAGAGTAACTTTGTCCGTCCGTTTATTGATAATATTGATACTGTAAATCGACTAAATAATAATCCGGTACAGTTATTAGTAGACAAGGACAATCTTTATATTGCAACGATAGCATAATTTACTCGAAGAAATATTTAGAAGGGGGCATAGAATGATGACAAAGCAAAAGACCTATATCGCAATTGACCTTAAATCATTCTATGCTTCTGTGGAGTGTAAAGAACGAAATCGTGACCCATTGACAACAAATCTTGTGGTTGCAGATAAGAGCAGGACAGAGAAAACAATCTGCCTTGCGGTATCTCCGTCATTGAAAAGTTATGGGATACCCGGCAGACCACGCTTGTTTGAGGTCGTGCAAAAGGTAAAAGAAGTTAATAATACACGAAGGTGGAAAGCACCAAATCATACATTTGAGGGTTCGTCTGATGACAGTACAGAATTAAATGCGAATCCGGCATTAGAGATTGATTATATCGTTGCACCACCTCGTATGGCATACTATCTGGAGTACAGTACCAAGATTTACAGTGTTTACTTGAAATACATTGCTCCGGAAGATATTTTCCCTTACTCGATTGATGAAGTATTTATAGATGCAACAAAGTATCTGAATACCTATCAGATGACCGCAAGGAAACTTACCATGACGATGATACAGGATGTTTTGAAAACGACTGGAATCACAGCAACAGCCGGAATCGGCACGAATATGTACTTGTGTAAGATTGCGATGGATATTGTGGCAAAGCACATTGAGCCGGACAAGAATGGTGTGCGTATTGCTGAACTTGATGAAATGTCATATCGCCGGAAATTGTGGAGTCATCGCCCGATAACCGATTTCTGGAGAGTCGGAAATGGTTATGCGAAGAAGTTAGAGGAACACGGACTTTATACAATGGGCGATATTGCAAGATGTTCTATCGGAAAGCCGAATGAACTGTATAACGAGGAATTGCTGTACAAGCTGTTCGGTATCAATGCGGAACTGCTCATAGACCACGCTTGGGGATATGAGCCTTGCACAATGGAGCAGGTCAAAGCATATAAGCCGGAAACAAACAGTGTATCTTCCGGTCAGGTGTTGCACTGTCCATATGATTACGAAAAGGCAAAGTTGATTGTAAAAGAAATGACCGACCAAATGGTGCTTGATTTGGTGGATAAAGGACTTGTAACTGACCAGCTTGTGTTGACAATTGGCTATGATATTGAGAATTTAAGTAATCCGAACCTAAAATATCAATACAAAGGCGAGGTTACGATTGACCGATATGGACGCAAAGTTCCAAAGCACGCACACGGAACAGCGAATCTTGAGAAAAAGACTTCCTCTACTCGATTGATTACCAACGCCGTGATGGACTTGTATGACAGGATAGTTGACGAGCATTTGCTTGTACGCAGAATAACAATCACAGCGAATAAACTTGTTGATGAAAAATCCGTCAAGCAGGAAGATGAATACCAGCAACTCGACCTCTTTACCGATTACGAAGCACAGAGGAAGAAGCAGGCGGAGGAAGAAGAAAAATTAGAACGGGAAAGGCGTATGCAAGAAGCAATGCTGAGTATCAAAAAGAAGTTTGGCAAGAATGCTGTGTTGAAGGGAATGAACCTTGAAGAAGGTGCAACCGCCAAAGACCGAAACGAGCAAATCGGCGGTCATAAGGCTTAAACAAATCGGAAGTTGTGGAGGTAAAATATAGATGAATCAAGGTAGAATTATTGTAATCACAGGTGCGCCGGGGACAGGAAAAACTACAACGGCATCTGCTGTTGCAAAAGAATCAGATTTGGAAAAGTCTGTGCATATGCACACAGATGACTTTTATTATTATTTGAGTAAAGGGGCAATACCACCGCATTTGCCAGAATCAAATGAGCAAAATTTGATTGTCATTGAAGCGTTTTTAGAAGCTGCGAAGCGATATGCTCGTGGTGGATATGATGTAATTGTAGATGGTATTGTAGGACCGTGGTTTTTAGAGCCGTGGCTCAACATTGTTCAAGAGCATTATGAAGTACACTATATCGTTTTAAGGGCAAGTAAAGAAGAAACTATGAAGCGAGCTATCGAACGCTCAAAGTTAGACAGAGAAACAAATATTGAATTAGTTGAAACAATGTGGAAGCAATTTTCCAATTTAGGAATCTATGAATTAAATGTTATAGATACAACTACGCATTCAATCAAAGATACTGTTTCAGCAGTAAAAGAAAAAATAGTAAGAGGTACGGCTTTACTATTTTAGACAATTCCAGTTTGTATAACAGGAATTTATCAGAAAATGAGGAATAGTTGAAATGGAGGCGTTATAATAACATGAAGATTGAAGGGAACCAGAAAGAACTGGATGCAATGGTGGAATTTCATAAGGGAAACCGTGTCGAGGGGTTGAGACTGCAAGAAGAATTTGCAGCGGAATTTCGTAAGGAGTATAAAGACAAAGATCACTGTCCTTGCCTGAAATCCTGTCGTTATCACGGAAACTGTAAGGAATGTGTAGCAATCCACAGAGCGCATCAGGAACATGTTCCTAATTGTATGCGACCATTGATTAATAAAAAATTGAAATTGATGTCAGAATTAACAGAGCATACCTTGGCAAATGAAATAGAAGCTCCACATGAAATTTTAAGAAAATAGGCAAGTCAAATTCCCGTTTATTGGGAAGTCGCAGAGAACGAAAAATCGGAAGTTTACAGCGAGGTGAAAGAGGTTGAATTATGTAGAATATGGAAAAGAAAACAAATATGATGATGATATATTTTTTCAAAAATACAGTCAAATGAGTCGCTCACAGCAGGGACTAGCCGGTGCAGGAGAATGGGAAACATTGAGAAAGCTACTGCCGGATTTTAAAGATAAGCGTGTGCTTGATTTAGGATGCGGCTATGGATGGCACTGTATTTATGCGATGGAACACGGAGCGTCTTCTGTTGTAGGTGTTGATATTTCTCATAAAATGCTCGAGGTAGCCAAAGAAAAAACACATTTTCCACAGGTTGAATATAAATGCTGTGCTATAGAAGATGTGGAATTCCCAGAGGAGAGTTTTGATGTAATATTAAGTTCACTTGCGTTTCACTATGTAGCAGATTATGAGATTTTAGTAAAAAAGATATATAGAATACTGAAGTCTGGTGGTAAGCTAGTTTTTACGGTTGAACATCCTGTTTTTACTGCCTATGGAACACAAGACTGGTATTATAACGAAAAAGGAGAAATACTGCATTTTCCGGTGGATAATTATTATTATGAGGGCAAACGAACAGCTGTGTTTTTGGGAGAAAAGGTTACAAAATTTCATAGAACACTGACCACATATCTAAATACACTGCTTTCAAATGGTTTTATAATAAATCATATTGTGGAGCCGCAGCCGCCGGAATACATGATGGATATTCCGGGGATGCAGGATGAAATGCGCCGTCCCATGATGCTGATTGTATCGGCGAACAAAAAAGTGGATAGATAGAACTAAAACACCTATAAGGTATAAATGGAGGTAATTTATGTTTAAAGAAAAAATTATTATAGAGATGAAAGAAGTATTCAAAGAAATTCCTTTTGGCATAGAGCATACTCTCAAAGTTTTGAAAAATGCAGAAGATATAATGAAAGGAGAAAATATCGGAGAGGAAGAAAAAGAATTCATCAGTATTATTGCTATACTACATGATATTGGTGCGGTTGAAGCACAAAAAAAATACGGTTCTATTGATGGTGTCTATCAAGAAAAGGAAGGACCAGAAGTAGCGAAAGAAATATTAAAAAAGGTAGGCTATAACAAAAATATTGATAGAATATGCTTTATAATAGGCAACCATCATACTCCATCTAAAATTGATGGACTTGATTTTCAAATACAATGGGAAGCTGATTTGCTTGAAAATTTAACGGTTATGGATAAGGAAAAAGAACAGGAAAAGATAAAAAAGTGTATAGATGAAAACTTTAAAACAAACACAGGAAAAAGGATAGCTTATAATCGCTTTATTTTAGATTAGTAGTAGATTATTACAGTTATGTATTTTATATCGCATAAAGGTTGAAGGAAAGAACAACGAAACGAAGGTCGTAAAGCAAGATGATGAAAGCAAGATTATCCTTACAGAGAGCAATATGCCATTCTGCAAGTGGGAACAGGCGATAGCCCACTGACAATACCATTTTATGAAAAGTGTGGTTTTGTCCGTTCGCATATCCTATCAAATTTCTTTATAGATAATTATGACCACCCAATCTATGAGAGTGGAATACAGTTGGTAGATATGGTGTATTTGCAAAGACCGTTATAATTTAAATTCAAGTTTATGGAGAGTCACCGTTATGATTAGAGAATTTCAAAGTGATGATATAAATAAAGTTGCAGATATATGGTTGGATACAAATATAAAGGCACATAATTTTATCCCCGCCGAATACTGGAAAAGCAATTTCAAATCAGTAAAAGAAGCGTTGTTACTGGCAGAGGTTTATGTGTATGAGTATGATACAGAAATACAGGGTTTTATAGGGTTAAATGATGAATATGTTGAGGGCATTTTTGTTTCTGGTGAAATGCAATCGCAGGGTATAGGTAAAATTCTGCTGAATTATGCAAAGGATAAAAGGAATAAGTTGTACTTGAACGTATACCAAAAGAACGCACGGGCAATATCTTTTTATAAGAGAGAAGGATTTGAGATTCAGCATAGTGGCTTAGATGAGGCTACCGGAGAAAAAGATTATGTAATGACATGGCAACACAAATAGAAATTCCAGTTTGTCGAGCAAAGGAGGTGCTGTAACAGATGGATGAACATTCCTATGACGATATAATCAATCTGCCGAATCCGACATCGAAGAAGCATCCTCGTATGTCACTTCACGACAGAGCAGCACAGTTTGCTCCTTTTGCGGCACTTACAGGACACGACGCAGCCATTAAAGAAACCGCAAGACTGACGGATGAACGTTTAGAGTTGAGTGATGAGGTCATTATGAGACTGAATGACCAATTAAATATGATTAGAGATAATATCGGCACAGAGCAGGAAGTATCAATAACGTATTTCGTGCCTGATGATAAAAAATCCGGAGGAGCATATCTCACGCATTCCGGCGTAGTAAAAAAGATTGATGAATTTGAACGCAAACTGATTATGCAGGATGAAACAGTTATCCCGATTGAACAAATCAGCGAGATTCAAGGAGAAATTTTCAAAGGACTATATGAGTAATAACTTGGAAAGGACAAACAATGGAAACAAAGCCAAGAATATTATACTTAAAGAAAATATTAGAGGAACGAACGGACGAGGAACATCCGCTTTCGACGACGCAGCTAATCAATATATTGAATGATGAATACGGAATATCTGCACATAGAACGACGGTCACAAAAGACATTGCAGCACTTCAGGAGTTTGGAATGGACATTGTTACTATCCACTCTACTCAGAGCAAATACTTTGTAGCCAGCCGCAAGTTTGAATTGCCGGAATTGAAACTGCTGATAGATGCAGTGGAGTCATCGAAGTTCATTACAAAGAAGAAAAGCGAAACTCTGATTGAGAAGATACATACGATGACCAGCCCGGGGCAGGTGGCAAAGTTGAAGCGTAATAACTATGTGGTCAATCGAATTAAGCCGGATAATGAGCAGATATATTACATCATCGACGCTATAAATGACGCCATCAACGCAGGTAAACAGATTTCTTTCCAGTATTATGATTATACCGGATTAAAGAAAAAGGTTCTGAAGAATAAGGGCGAGGTATATAAGCTGAGTCCGTATAAACTTCTCTGGTGTGGGGACTATTATTATGTTCTCGGATATTATGAGAAGAAAAGCAAGGTTATCAATTTCAGGGTAGACCGTATTGCTTCCAAGCCGGAGATATTGGATAAAGATATTATTCCTATGCCTGATGATTTTGATATTGAGAATTACACAAAGGAAGTTTTCTTTATGTTTTCAGGCGAAAAAGTCCTTGTGGATTTACGATGTGATAACAGCTTGATGAAAACAATGGTTGACCGTTTCGGAGAAGATGTGACAACCCTTGCGTATGATATGACTTCTTTCAGGGTACAGACCGAAGTATCAGCCAGTCCGACCTTTTTCGGGTGGGTGTTTGGCTTTAATGGCAAGGTACAGATACTTGCACCGGAAAGTGTAAAAGAACAGTACAGACAGATGATTGCACAAGCCGATGAGGGTATGCAGGAAAAAGGAAACAAAGAACAGGAAATTTAATACTCCAAAGCATACGATGTCAAGAAACGGCAGAATCTTCCCGCAAAGCTCGCAGTATGAATATGCTGAGGGCGTGGAGTTTGAAGTTTATCCGTTTGCGGATACAACCGACCCAAACTATCATTGTGAAATTTGGTTAGCCGTGAAGGAAAAAGCTGAGTAATAAGGACAGCAACTGCGAGTTGCTTGTTTGAGATAATGCGTGAGACTATAATAAAGGTGTAAGGGAGGTACTGCATAATGGATACAAAACAGGTTATACTTGAACTTCGTACTCAAAAGGGAATGTCGCAGGATGAGCTTGCAGAAAAAGTTTTTGTAAGTCGTCAGGCAGTTTCACGTTGGGAAAACGGAGAAACAGTTCCGAATACGGAAACATTGAAATTGCTGTCAGAAGTATTCGATGTTTCCATAAATACACTTTTAGGCTCACCGAGAAAGCTTATTTGTCAATGCTGCGGAATGCCGCTTGAAAATGATGATATTATCGGACACAATCACGACGGTTCTTTCAACGAGGACTATTGTAAGTGGTGTTATGCCGATGGAACATATACTTATAATGATATGGACGATTTGATTGAAGTTTGTGTTAAGAATATGGTAAGTGAGAATTTCACGGAGGAACAAGCCCGTTCTTATATGAAAGAGCTGCTTCCTACTTTGGATTACTGGAAGAAATATGATGAGCTTAGTGATAACGGTCAGTTTGAAGAATTCAAGAAAAAGCTAATCAATGAGATTAACGAATTGAATGTTGACGGAATGCCAAAGGTGGAAAAACTGAATGCCCTTGTGGGAAAGTATGTGAATCTTGAGTACCGGCTTCCGAATGGGCAAGCGGCTAAGTTTTTGAATGAGGCAAAGACATATCTGGGCAATCAGCTTGAATGTGAATACGGCGGCGATAGATGTTTCGGCGTTGTTGCAGATATGGATTTTATTCTTATTTGCACTTATGAAGAAGACGGTAAGAATCCGGAACTTGTATTGTATAAGAAAAGATGAGGATAGAGAAAAATAGTAAGCCATTGGAGTTAATGATTTCAGTGCAAGCAAAAAAAATTTGAGGTGTTAGCAAATTGCGACACCTCTTTTCTTTTGCGAAAAACCTACTTGAAAAATTTTTCGTATCAGGTATAATAAAACTATCGAAAGCAAACTGCTTCCGATAGAAAAGAAAGCGAGGTGCAGGTATGAGAAGCAAGAGTCCTGAACTTATGAGTGAAATAAAAAAGTATATCGAGGATTATTACCTGCAAAACAGACAATCCCCATCGACTACAAAAATTGCTGAAGCGGTTGGCATTGCCAGAGGCACAGCATATAAATACTTGGTAGAGATGGCTGAGAAGAATATGATTGAGTACGACGGGCAGGAGATTCGCACCAATGTGACCCGTAAGTACAGTGGCGAACAGACACAGACACCGATTGTAGGTTCTATTCCTTGTGGCAGTCCTCAGTATGAGGAAGAAAATATTGAAGAATATGTATCGCTTCCTACTGCTATTTTCGGCAAAGGAGATTTCTTCATATTAAGAGCGAGTGGTCAGTCTATGATTGAAGCAGGGATTGATGACGGCGACCTTGTGGTTGTCAAAAAGCAGGTAGAAGCCAATGAGGGCGATATAGTAGTTGCCCTTGTGGATAATCAGAATACATTGAAACGCTACTTCCGTGATGATGAGAATAAGAAAATCATTCTCCATCCGGAAAATAAGAAGATGAAAGACATCATTGTAGATGAGTGCTGCATTCAGGGTGTGGCTTGTCACATCATCAAAGAACTATAACAGAGGACAGACGAATGAGAACACTTGAAGGAATTCGCTATCTAATCAATTTGGATAGTGCGGAAATACAACAGAACTTTGCCGGAGGAGTTGCACCGCCGGACAAGGTGGAGTCGGAGGTGGACACAACTTGAGTATTTATATGTCAAGAGCCGAGTTGGAAGAAATCAGCGAAGGCTTGATAACAGCTTATGCTAATAAGTTTAGCAATCGAGTGATTCAATCCATCGACATAGAACATTTCATTACAGAATTTCTTATGTTACGAATTGAATACGCTTCTTTCGCAGAAGATGATGCAGGCAGGATTGGCTTTCTGGCAGATGGAGCAACACCACTGCTGGTACATCAGGACGGAAAAATTATTCCCTTTGTTTTCCCGAAAGATACCATCGTACTTGATAAATTTCTTCTTGCCGAAAAGGAGCAGGGACGTCGCAGGTTTACAATGGCACACGAAGCGTCACATCATATTTTGAGTAAGATGTATGCAATGCCGAGTGAAGGACGCTTTCATGCAGAGTATGACAGTGAGCGTAGTTATTCCAAAGAGGAACTGGCTCAGATGTTTGCGTCTGTTGAGTGGCAGGCAGATACAATGGGAGCTTCGCTTCTTATGCCGAGAAGAATTATTGAAAATGCCTTGGCGAAATATAATCAGTCAAATCCGATAAAAGTTTATGGCGATAATACCATCACTTCAAAGGATAAAGCAGTTATCCGCAGAATGGCAGTTTATATCGGAGTATCTTATACAGCCTTGGTTATCAGATTGAGAGATATGGGACTATTTGAGTATCACAATATCCTTGAGTACATTTCCAATGAATTAAATCTGGGAGGTGTTTTGCAATGAGGTTACAGACTCAGGTAGCACCTGAAATACAAAAGAGATTGCTTCTGTCAAGAGTAGAAGCAGAAAGCCTGAAAGAGCGTGATATTCTCTGCCCGACTTGCGGGTTCAGGATACAGAGAGTTTTTTCAGACGCAACCGGACATTTGAGTGTGAAGTGTCAGAAATGCAAGAATGTCCACATCTTAAATCTCGCTTACTTCCGAAGAATCCGTAGGAACGGATATGGCAGGAATTGCAGGCGATGAAGATTACAAGTAAATATCGAAACGATTTCTAATCGAGTAAGCGGAGATAAGCAATTTATTTGCTAAACTACCAAGCACCGTACGAAGCCGGATAAGTGAAGAATAGAAGTATTCTTTGCTGTCCAGATTCGACGGTGCTTTTTTTGTTGCTGTTTTATTCGATTATGCTTCGTGCAGTATTAGGTCTTTTCCCTTACTTGGGAAAGGACTTTTATGTTTTATAACGCATGGCAGTGCCAGATAGCTGAGTACCCGTAATCTCCGAATTTTGAAACTTATCAATTTTTCAAAATTCAAAGGAGATTACGGAAATGACAAACAAACTTACATTAACAGAACAAGAAGAATTATTTGCAAAGGATTGTAAACTGATAAACCTTAAATACGAATATAACGGTTATACCGGAGATGAAAAATGGGCGATTATTACGGAATTGTCTGTAAAAGAGCTTTGGGAGAAGTATCCCCTTGTTATAGAAAGATATTCTCCGTTTGTACATCTTTCCATTGCACAGGGAGAGGTAATTGACGATGCAAACCGAAATGAGGACAAGTATGCAAAGAGAAGCAGTCGCACACTTGACTGCTATGGATATGACGATGAAATGTCCTCACAGTTCCATAAAGAACTTGCCATTATGTTTGACGACCCATTTGAAAGAGCAGAGGAAGAAAGACTTGAACTGGAAAGAGAAGAATTGCGTCAGTGTGAAATTAGGAAAGCAAGAATAGCACTTTCAATGTTGCAGCCACTTCAAAGGGAACGCCTTATGAAGAATGTGTGCTGCGGTCTGAGTTCCAGAGCGATTGCAAAGCAGGAGGGTGTATATTACAGCTCCGTAGATAAGTCTATTGCAGCGGCAAAGAAAAACTTTATCAAATTTTATGAAAATCTCTGATTTTGGGTGTGCATTTCAGCACCCTTTGTCCAAATGAGTGAAGGGGTTATTTCATTCCGGATACGAATGACACTTTAAAAATTAGATTCTTGTGAGGTTATGTATATGAAAGAAAAAATGATTTGTCGTGGGGATTTATTCTACTATGACTTTGGAGATAACAGTGGTTCAGTACAAAGCGGAGAGCGTCCGGTGCTTGTCGTTCAGGCGGACGATTATAACCAGAATGCTCCAACGATTATCGTTGCAGCGGTTACAAGTGTAATCAAGAAAAGATATTTGCCATCGCACATTATTCTCGGCGAGGAGTTTGGACTGAAGAAACCGTCAATGGTTCTTCTGGAGCAGATACGGACAGTCAATAGAGAGGATTTGCGTGAATACATAGGTACGGTAGATGACGATAAACTTTTCAGGCAGATAAACGCAACTTTGAAAAAGACTTTTGGACTTTGGGTTTACAAGCCGGAGGGGAAAGAAAATATTCGCTGTCTATGCCCGAAGTGCCTGAATGATTACATCCTGTAAACGGCAAGTACTTTCCAGCAAAAAGTGGAAATTATTTTCCAGCGTTTTTTGGCAAATAAAATCCAGCACTTTTGCTTATAGCACTCCGTG
>NZ_SLZZ01000011.1 GCF_004346165.1 Muricomes intestini
GGAGATCCAGATTACATGTCACCCAATTCAACGTTGAATGGCGGGGAACATTTGTTATATTTTCAGATTGTCTTTTTTCCCTTGATAAGCTATAATAAGAAAAGATTTGACAGAGAAGTGGAGGATATAATATGTTAGTATCAGCAAAAGAAATGCTTCAAAAGGCAAAGGCCGGCCACTATGCAGTAGGTCAGTTTAACATTAACAACCTGGAATGGACAAAAGCTATCCTGGCAACGGCTCAGGAATGTAACTCACCGGTAATTTTGGGTGTGTCCGAAGGGGCCGGAAAATATATGACCGGATACAAGACAGTTGCAAGTATGGTGAAGGCCATGCTGGAGGAAATGAACATTACCGTTCCAGTTGCTCTTCACTTGGATCACGGCAGTTATGAGGGATGTCTGAAATGTGTAGAAGCAGGATTTTCCTCCATTATGTTTGACGGATCTCATTACCCAATTGAGGAGAATGTAGCTAAGACTAAGGAGCTTGTAGGCATTGTAAAAGAACATGGAATGTCTCTGGAAGCAGAAGTCGGTTCTATCGGAGGTGAGGAAGACGGAGTTATCGGAAGAGGCGAGTGTGCTGACCCTCAGGAATGCAAGATGGTTGCAGATCTTGGGATCGATTTCCTCGCAGCAGGAATTGGTAACATCCACGGCAAATATCCTGAAAACTGGGAGGGACTAAGCTTTGAGACGCTGGATGCTATTCAGAAGCTGACAAAAGAGATGCCTCTGGTGCTTCACGGCGGCACAGGTATCCCGGATGATATGATTAAAAAAGCTATTGATTTAGGAGTCGCAAAAATTAATGTAAACACCGAATGCCAGTTATCTTTTGCAGCTGCAACGCGTAAATATATAGAAGCAGGAAAAGATTTGGAAGGAAAGGGCTTTGACCCGCGTAAACTATTGAAACCAGGCACAGATGCAATTGCTGCGACTGTGAAGGAGAAAATGGAATTATTCGGCTCAGTCGGAAAAGCTGAATAAAATTTAAAGTTTTGCTTGCCTTTTTTTGACGGTTGAGGTATACTGACACACGTAGATATGAACGAAGGCGTTCCAAGATGACTTGGAGTGCCTTTTTGTTTTAGAAAACAGGATTTATAAAAAGCAAAGAGGAAGGGAAGAATTATGAGCGCAGAATTGATCAACGTTGCGGATATTTTTGGGGAAAACGTGTTTAATGATACTGTAATGCAGGAACGTTTGCCGAAAAAGGTCTACAAAAATCTGAGAGAGACAATTGAGGAAGGGAATGAATTGGATCTTGCGACTGCTGATGTGATTGCACATGAGATGAAGGAATGGGCGATTGAAAAGGGGGCAACCCATTATACGCACTGGTTTCAGCCCTTGACAGGAGTGACTGCCGAAAAACATGACTCTTTCATTTCTGCTCCTCTCCCAAGCGGCAAGGTGCTGATGAGTTTTTCGGGGAAAGAACTGATTAAGGGAGAACCGGATGCATCCTCGTTTCCGTCAGGCGGGCTTAGGGCAACTTTTGAAGCAAGAGGATATACAGCCTGGGATTGTACGTCGCCTGCATTTATAAGAAAGGATGCGGGAGGGGCGACACTTTGCATCCCCACAGCATTTTGCTCTTACAAAGGTGAGGCGCTGGATCAGAAAACACCTTTACTGAGATCTATGGAAGCGATTTCCGTTCAGTCTTTAAGGCTTCTTCATCTTTTTGGAAACACTACATCAAAAAGAGTTACACCCTCTGTCGGTCCGGAGCAGGAATATTTTCTTGTGGATGCAGAGAAGTTTTTACAGAGAAAGGATTTAATTTATACAGGACGAACATTGTTCGGGGCAATGCCGCCAAAGGGCCAGGAGATGGATGATCATTACTTTGGCACTATCCGGCAGAGAGTTGCGTCCTATATGAAGGATATAAACGAAGAACTGTGGAAGGTAGGCGTTCCCGCGAAGACTCAGCATAACGAAGTGGCGCCGGCCCAGCATGAGCTGGCATCTATTTATTCGCCGGCCAATATTGCCGTTGACCATAATCAGCTGATTATGCAGACCATGAAAAGGGTGGCCTGCCAGCATGGCATGAAATGCCTGCTTCACGAAAAACCTTTTGCAGGTGTGAACGGTTCCGGCAAGCATAACAACTGGTCTCTGATTACAGACGATGGAATCAATATGTTGGACCCCGGCGTGACCCCTCACGAAAACACACAATTTCTGTTGGTTTTGATGTGCATTTTGAAAGCAGTCAACAAACATGCGGATCTTCTGCGTGAATCTGCCGCTGATCCGGGAAACGATCACAGACTGGGAGCAAATGAGGCACCTCCGGCAATTATTTCTGTTTTTCTTGGAGAGCAGCTTGCGGATGTGATGGAACAGCTGATTAGCACAGGAGAAGCAACCCACAGTATAAAGGGCGGCAGGCTGATGACCGGAGTTAAGACATTGCCGGATCTTACAAAGGATGCTACAGACAGAAACAGGACTTCGCCATTTGCATTTACAGGAAATAAATTTGAATTCCGCATGGTTGGCTCCAGAGATTCCATAGCTGCTCCAAATATTGTTTTAAATACTATTGTAGCCGAAGCATTTTCTGAGGCGTGCAATGTGCTGGAAGAAGCAAATGATTTTGAGTTAGCACTTCATGATTTGATCAAGGAATATGCAACAGAAAATCAGCGAATTGTTTTTAATGGTGACGGATATTCAGAGGCATGGGTGGAAGAGGCTGAAAGGCGGGAACTTCCAAATATTAAATCTATGGTGGAGGCTATTCCTGCGATGACGACAGAGAAGGCTGTAAATTTGTTTGAGAAGTTTAATGTATTCACAAAGGCAGAGCTGGAATCCCGCGCAGAGATTCAGTACGAAACCTATGCGAAAGCCATTAACATTGAAGCACGTACCATGATTGATATGACAAGTAAGCAGATTATTCCTGCAATCATGAAGTATACGAAGACACTGGCAGATACAGTTCTTGCCGTAAAAGAAGCAGGGGCAGATGCGTCTGTGCAGTTAGAGGTTTTAAGCAATGTTTCTGCATTGCTGACCCATACGAGAGATGCCCTGGAAGCTTTGATTAAAGTTACAGATGAAGCTGCAGGTAAAGAGGAGGGAGCTGCTCGGGCAAACTTCTATCATACGGACGTATTTCCGGCTATGGAAGTGCTTCGTGCACCGGTTGATAAACTGGAAATGATAGTAGATAAAGAGGTATGGCCGATGCCATCCTATGGTGATCTGATTTTCGAAGTGTAAGGTTCTAAGGCGTAATGTACATAAGAAGTGTGAAAGGCGTCGTGATGAAAAGTAGTGTGGCCATAGAAAAAATGATAGAGTTTTATGGGGGAAATCTGCATGATATCAATCATTTCCTGAAAGTATATGCTTATGCGAAGACTATAGGTGAATTGGAAAAACTAGATATCAAAACCCAGGAAACTCTTGAATTAGCGGCAGTTGTACATGATATTGCGTGCCCGCTCTGCCGTGAAAAATATGGCAGTACAAATGGGAAATACCAGGAGGCAGAAGGTGGTGCTTTGACAATGCAGTTTTTGAGGGAGCTTGAATGCGACGCAGAGATGACTGAAAGAATATGCTACTTAGTTTCGCATCATCACACATATACAGGTGTTGACGGGGTGGATTATCAGATACTGCTGGAAGCAGACTTCCTTGTAAATGCAGATGAAGCTGACATATCAAAAGAAGCAATAATCGAGATGATGAACCGGGTATTTAAGACGGAAACTGGAATATGTCTATTGAAATCTGTTTACGGACTCTCTGAAAACAAAAAAGAGAAGCAGTCATCTTGAGACACACTTCACACTAAAATTTAAAAAGTTTATACTTTTACAACATTGCCGCAGGGGTATCCCCTGTGGCTTTTTTCCGCAATTAGGAACAAGTTTATGGGATTGAAAAGGTTTGCGCGGCCGGAAAAAAGAGGTATAATAGGACAGACAGAAAAGTACACAGAAAAAATATTCAGAATATTCTGAATACGGAGCGCAAAAGGGTCTGACCCCTTTTAGTAGAGAAAGGAGTTTACGATTATGAAGACATCTACGGAGTTGAGGGATTTATTGAACAGGATTGATCGCAGGAGTTATCCCGCTTATAAAGATACAAAGGGGGCTTATCGGTTTCCGGGTTACCAGCTTTCCATTGACCATGTACAGGGGGATCCGTTCGCATCGCCCTCAAAGCTGAGTGTTCATATGGAAGGGAAGACTGCGGGCTTTCCCAGGGAGCTGTTTGAGACAGAGCACCGCAGGGCGGCGCTGCAGGACTATCTGACGAGACAGTTTGGTTGCGCGGCGGAACAGTATGCTTTCAAAGCAAAGGGCTCGGGCAAGAGCGGTCTGATTGCGGTGAGCCGTTGTGGGCAGGAGGTGCTGGAACGCACCGCATGTGTGATTGAGCCAGAGAGTGGAAATGTAATTCTCAGGCTGGAAGCAGGGTTCCCGGCGAATGGGAGAACGATTAATGCAAGGGAATTGATAAAGATATTGTTTGATTTTCTTCCGGAAAGTGTAGAAAGCTCACTTTATTATAAGAACAGTGATAAGAAAAGGATTCAGCAGACGGTATTTCTCACCGACGATCAGCAGTTTATCAGAGAACAGCTGCCAAAGATGGGGCTGATTGCTTTCGTGGCTGATGGATCAGTGCTGCCCAGAGAATCTGGGATTTCTTCAAAGCCTATGAAGGGTGCAGTTGTGTTCGAGTCTCCGAAGGAGCTGAAAGTGACTATGGAACTGCCGCACAGAGGAAAAATAACGGGGATGGGAATACGCCGCGGCATCACTCTGATTGTGGGCGGGGGCTATCATGGCAAGTCAACCCTTCTGAAGGCGCTGGAGCTGGGAGTTTACAATCATATTGCAGGTGACGGGAGAGAGTATGTTATCACGGATGACACTGCTGTGAAAATCAGGGCTGAAGATGGCAGGAGCATTAAGAAAACAGATATTTCCATGTTCATCAATGACCTCCCCAACGGAAAAGAGACGAAAGGATTCTGTACGGAAGATGCCAGCGGAAGTACATCCCAGGCAGCAAACGTGATAGAGGCCATGGAGGCAGGAGCAAAACTACTTCTGATTGATGAGGATACAAGTGCAACGAACTTTATGATCCGGGATGAGCTGATGCAGCGGGTAATTCACAGAGACATGGAACCCATCACACCGTTTATTGAACGGATAAAGGAGTTGTATGAGGAATATGGTATTTCTACGGTAATAGTGGCGGGAAGTTCAGGAGCATATTTCCATATTGCAGACTGTATCGTTCAGATGGATAGATATGTGCCCAAAGATATTACAGTGCCTGCAAAAAAAGAGGCAGAGAATTTCCCTATGCTTGAAGGGCCGGAAGAAAAAGCAGACAAGCCTGTATTTTCAAGGTGTCCGAGAGCTAACAATGCATTTCGCGGGGAGGGCAGGATTAAGATGAAAACAATGGGAAAAGAGGCCGTTCAGATTAACAGGGAAACTATAGATCTGCGCTATGTGGAACAGATTGTGGATAGTGAGCAGGTATCAGCTCTCGGATACTGCGTTCGGTATGCACAAAAGCATTTGCTGGATGGAAGGAAGAGCCTGCAGAAGACAGCAGAAGAGCTGGAGCAGAAGATTCGAAGAGATGGGCTGGCGGCTTTATGTGAGAACAGTTCAAATATTGCAAATCTTGCACTGCCGAGAAAGCAGGAAATCCATGCCTGTCTGAACCGCTGCCGGGGACTGAAATTATAGGAGGAACATTATGCGCTTTTTTCACTTATCCGATCTGCATATAGGCAGGCGGCTGCACTATTACAATCTGTTGGAGGATCAGAGATATATTTTAAATGAGGTGGCTGGTTATGTAGAGCAGATGCACCCTGATGCAGTTGTGATTGCGGGTGATATCTATGATAAAGCTGTGCCATCTGCGGAGGCAGTGTCACTTTTTGATGATTTTTTGACCAAACTGGCAGATATAGCACCCTATGCTGCGGTTCTGATTATTAGTGGAAATCATGACTCCTCCCAAAGGCTGGATTATGCCAGCCGGCTTCTTGGCCGCCAGAATATTTATATTGCAGGAGAACCCCCCGCTGAAAAAGAAGATCATTTAAAAATAGTGACTCTTTCAGATGAATATGGAGAAGTGAATTTTTATTTGCTCCCTTTTTTAAAACCAGGTTATGTAAGAAATGTGTTTGAGAAGGAAGCTCCGGAGAACTACAGCGAAGCGGTAGCCCGGATTCTGGAGCGTGAGGAGATAGACTGTACGAAGCGGAACGTACTGGTCTCTCATCAGTTTTATACCGGGAATGGCGATATACCAGATACCTGTGATTCTGAAATGTTTTCCGTGGGAGGAATTGATAATGTAGACATTCGTCCCCTGTTGCAATTTGATTATGCGGCTCTGGGACATATCCACCGAGCCCAACAGGTGGGGAAACCCTTTATCCGTTATTGCGGCACGCTTCTAAAATATTCTGTAAGTGAAGCCGAACATAACAAGACTCTTCACATGGTAGAACTGAAAGGAAAAGGAACGGAGATTCATGTGGAATTACTGCCCCTGCACCCTTTGAGGAATGTGTGCAGAGTACGTGGGGAAATGGACGAAATTCTGAAAAATGCCAAATTAGAAGACAAAGATGACTATGTCAGTATCACGCTGACTGACGAGATAGAGCCTTACAGGCCAAAGGAACAGCTGGAGAAAGTTTATTCTCATATCCTTGAAATTCGTATGGATAATACAAGGACAAGAAAACGTCTGGGAGAATTCGACATGAAGACAGAAATTACAGACCCTTTGACTTTGTTTAATGATTTTTTTCGGGAAATTCAAGGCAGAGAAATATCTGGGAAGGAACGGGACATTTTAGAGCAGGTATTGGACAGGGCGAAAGGAGAATAGTATGAGACCGGTGAAGTTGACAATGTCCGCTTTTGGCTCCTATGCAGGAGTGGAAGAGATTGATTTTACAAAAGTCCGGCAGGGCCTTTTTCTCATTACGGGGGATACAGGAGCAGGGAAAACAACCATTTTTGATGCTGTGACTTATGCTTTGTATGATAAGACGAGCGGAGGCAGGCGGGACGGAAATATGATGCGCAGCCAGTATGCCCCGGAGGATGTGGACACTTATGTGGAATATACATTTTCTTATAAGGAGAAGGAATATACAGTCAGAAGAAATCCGGAATATCTTAGAATAGGGAAGAGGCGGTCATCTGACGGGTCTCCCAGATATGTAAAGGAAACTGCAAAAGTGAGTCTGCTGATGCCGGATGGAAAAGAATATCAGGGAAAGAAAAAAGATATCAATCAAAAAATAGAAGAAATCATGGGATTGGATGTAAATCAGTTTACCCAGATTGCTATGATTGCCCAGGGGGATTTTCTGAAGCTTCTCCATGCGGAGTCCAGGGAGCGGAAACGAATCTTCTCCAGGATTTTTCAGACGAAATTATACTGGCAGGTACAGGAGGGGCTGAAGGAACAGGCAAAGCAGCTCTATATAAGTCTTGAGGATAATACAAAAGACTGCCGGCGGGAGATGGAGCGTGTGGAGCCCCTCCCGGATAGTGAAGAGAAAGCGATGTGGGATAGATTGCTGGCGTTGGAAATGCCGGCAGGGACAGATGTACTTCTTACATTGAAAGAAATATGCAGGCAAGGAAAGACATTGGAGATGGCTGCCCGGCAGCAGGAAGCGGAAATTCAAAGGAAAGTGGACGAACTGAATATCCTGATCCGAAATCAGGAAGAAGTCAACCATCTTTTCATACTGAAGGCGCAGACAGAAGATAAGCTTGCAGAATTGGAAGTGCAGAAAATAGACATGGAAGAACTCCGCCGACAGGTTGAAGAAGGAGCGAGAGCAGAGAAGGTATCAATAGAAGAAGAACAATATAAGCGAACCAGCGCAGAGTTGGATAACCTGAAACAGACAGTAGCAGAAACAAAGGGCTGGCTTGTGGGTCAGAAGGAAAAAACAGTGGCAGAAAAAGCGGAAGTAAAGCAAAAGGAAGAAGAACTTCTGCAGAAAGAGCCTGTGCTTCAGCAGCAGATTGTCACGCTTAAAGGTATCCTGCCAAAATACGCCCGAATACGCAGGCTTGAAAATTCTTATAATGAGCAGATGAAAAAAATGGAATTAATTCTGGAAGAATGCCGGAGAGCCTCTGTAGATTATGAAGAGAAATATCAACGTTTCTTTGAGGAGCAGGCAGGCATTCTGGCAGAAAAATTGAAGCAGGGGGAGCCCTGTCCTGTATGTGGTTCCACTGTACATCCCCAAAAAGCAGAGGTCTTGGACGGGGCGCCGGGTCAGAAAGAGGTAGAGCAGGCAAAGGTAAAAAGGGATAAAAAGGAAAAGGAGCGTTCCGATATTCAGGAGCAGTTCCAGGAATGTAAAAGTAACCTCCAATCCGAGAAAGGGAGTTTAAAGGAAGCTATTGGAGAAATCTGGAATGACTTGGATGCTTCAGAGGTGTGGATGGAGGAGGAACAGGTAAAAGGTAAGCTGCAGAAGCTTGAACTAGAGCTGCGGCAGAAGAAGGAAGACTTTCAAAAAAGAGAGAAGCATCTTCAGCGGTTAGTGGGAGAATTTAAGCACAAAAGCGGGCTTTTAGAAAGCCAGGAAAAGCAGCTTCAGGAATTGAATATAAAGCAGGAAGAACAAGAAAAGGATTTCCAGGCAGGGCTAAAAGAGCAGAAATTTTCAACTTATGCAAGCTACGTCCGGGCAAAAGAGTGGATAAACGGCAGGGGAGAAAGGAAGCGGCGCCTGAGCGAATATGATGCACGGTGCCTTGAGGTAAAAACCCGGCATGAAATGTTATGTCAGCAGAGCGCAGGAAAAGAGCCTGCCGAGTTGACGGAAGAAAAAGAAAAGTTGGAAGCATTGACAGCTTCTCAAAAGAACCAGAGAGAAAAATGGATTTCTCTCTATAGTAAAAACCAAAGGAACGAAGAAGCAAGAATGAAATTGAAAAAGTATTTTGGTGATAAGGAGAGCCTGACGGCTGAATATGAGATGGTAAATAATTTAAGCTGTACAGCAAATGGCAATTTGTCAGGAAGTGTAAAACTGGATTTTGAGACTTACGTGCAGCGAAAATATTTTAAACAGATTATTCAAGCAGCAAACAGACGCCTTAGTAAAATGACCTCCAATGAATTTATTCTGCAGTGCCGTGAGATAAAGGATTTGAGCAGCCAGGGCCAGGCGGGACTGGATTTGGATGTCTATCATCTTGTCAATGATTCAGTGAGAGATGTAAAAACTTTGTCCGGCGGAGAATCCTTTATGGCCTCCTTATCCATGGCGCTGGGTCTGGCAGATATTGTACAAAATACTGCAGGTGCCATCAGTTTGGAAACGATGTTTGTGGATGAAGGCTTCGGCTCTCTGGATGATGTGGCAAGAGACAGGGCAATTCAAATATTGCAGAAACTTGCGGGAGAAAAGGGTCTGGTCGGAATTATATCCCATGTGAATGAACTAAAAAGTCAGATAGAATGGCAGCTTGTAGTGAAAAAGACGGAGCGGGGGAGCCATGCACATTGGGTATTAGAATAAACGGACAAATAATCTGCCTCAAAAATTCCACATTTATAACACAAATATTTCACAAAGTTCTGCTAACCTTATCGTTATGTGAAATTCATATGACAGGGAGGTAAGGATTTGATAGAGGTAAAGAACTTAGTGAAAAAATATGGAAATCATCTGGCCGTAGATAACCTGAGTTTTAAGATTGACAAGGGGAAAATCTATGGCTTTTTGGGGCCTAACGGTGCAGGGAAATCTACCACCATGAACATTATGACGGGATACTTAGGGGCCACAGAAGGGGAAGTGTTGATTGATGGGCATGACATACTGCGTGAGCCTGAAAAAGCAAAAAAATACATAGGATATCTTCCTGAGATTCCCCCTCTTTACATGGAGATGACAGTGCAGGAATACCTAGATTTTGCGGCAGAGCTGAAAGGGATACCAAAGGAAAAGCGGGAATCCTCCGTGGAGGAGGTTCTAAAACTTGTAAAGCTTAAGGATGTCAGAGAACGTCTTATCCGCAATCTGTCCAAGGGGTACCGGCAGAGAGTGGGACTGGCACAGGCCATATTGGGTTTTCCGGATATCATTATTTTGGATGAGCCTACAGTGGGACTGGACCCAAAGCAGATTATTGAAATCAGAGAATTGATTCGAGATTTGGCAAAAAAGCATACAGTTATTTTGAGTTCACACATTCTGGCGGAGGTGAAAGAAGTCTGCGACTATATCATGATTATATCAAAAGGCAGGCTTGTTGCCAGTGACACCCCGGATAATCTGGAACACCTGTTGGATGATGCCGAATCCTTGGAGCTTCAGGCAAAAGCCGAACCCTCCCGTGTCAGGGAAATACTGGAGCCGATTCATGAGATTCTATCCATAAAGATGGAAAAAAGAACAGACGGAACTACATTTGCTTCATTGGATATAAAGGAAAATACGGATATCAGAGAAAAGGTATTTTTTGCATTTGCGGATCAGAAATGCCCGCTCCTTATGCTGAATACAAATCGTGCAAGCCTGGAGGAAATCTTCCTGGAGCTGACACAGAAGGAAGAGGAGCCTAAATCACAGGTTTTGGAAAAGAAGGAGGCGAAGACGGATGCTGGCCGTTTATAAAAGAGAGCTTAAAGGATATTTTCAGTCTATGATTGGATGTGTGTTTGTCGCATTTCTGGTGGGTTTTACAGGAATTTATTTTGTGGCATATAATCTGAATGCGGGATATCCGTACTTTTCATATACCTTGTCGGGCTCACTGATTGTATTTCTCGTAGGGATTCCGCTGCTCACTATGAAAAGTTTTTCGGAGGAACGAAAAAATAAAACGGATCAGCTGCTTTTAACTGCACCGGTGAGTCTTACTAAAATCGTGCTGGGAAAATACCTGGCTATGGTTTCTGTTCTGGCTGTTCCCAATATTATTTTTTGCCTTTTCCCGTTAATCATTAAACTGCAGGGGATAGCTTATCTGAAGGTGGACTATATATCGATTAGTGTATTCTTTCTCCTGGGGTGTGTATATATTGCTATTGGAATGTTTTTGTCTTCCCTGACAGAAAGCCAGATTATTGCTTTTGTCACGACTTTTGGTGTACTGCTGGCTCTTTATCTGTGGGATGGCATCCTGTCATTTCTGCCAAGATCAGCTTCCGGCGGAGTCATTGGGATTATTCTTATTTTGACAATAGTGGCAGCCTATATCCAGCACATGACCGGAAATTGGCTGATAAGTGGTGGGGTAGAACTGATTGGTGCTGCCGTCTGTGTTATTACCTATATTATGAAAGCCGGTTTATTCGAAAATATACTGAAGAAAATTCTAGGCAACCTTGCACTTGCAAATTTTTTTACGGACATTACTTCAAATAACATTGTAAATATCAGCGGAATCATTCTGTACCTGTCTATTATCGTAGTATTTATTTTTCTTACGATACAGACCATACAGAGAAGACGCTGGAGTTAGGAGGGGTAGAAGGTGCAAAAAATTAAAAAATTATTTCAGACAGCGGGAACTAAAAACGGAGCTTTCAGCGTAGGAATAACCATCATGGTAATCGCTGTCATAGTAGTGATAAATCTCATTTTCGGACAGCTGCCTGAAAAATACAGGAATATTGATGTCAGCAGTACAAAGATATATGAAATATCAGATACAAGCCGTAAGCTTTTAAAAAAGCTGGATTCAAAAGTGACTCTTACAGTACTGGCAGAAAAAGAAAATACAGATGACAGAATAAAAACATTTTTAAGCAAGTATGATGCTTTGTCCAAAAATGTTTCGGTAAAATGGATTGACCCTGTACTTCACCCGTCGGTATTGAAAGAGTATGATGTGGATAAAAATACAATTGTTGTATTAAGTGAGGCCTCAGGGAAGAGTACAAACGTTTCTTTTGACAGTATTATTGTGAAGGATGAATCGTCATATTATTACACAGGAACTGCATCTGAATCTCAGTTCGATGCTGATGGACAGCTTACAAGTGCTGTAAATTATGTGACCAGCGATGTAAACAAGACAATCTACCGGACAACCGGACATGGAGAGGCAACTTTGTCGGGCTCTGTTTCGGATATGATGAGTAAGAACAATTATAGTACGAAAGAGTTAAATCTTGTGATGGATGCTTCCATACCGGACGACTGTGACTTATTGCTGATGTATGCGCCTGCCACAGATTTATCGGCGGACGAATTGAAGACCATAAAAGATTATCTTTCCGGAGGCGGCAAGATTATGGTACTGCTGGGAGAAACCGGTACTTCAGATTTACCGAATTTGTCCTCCATCTTAAAAGAATACGGGATGCAGGAGGCAGAAGGCTATATTGCAGACCCGCAGAGATGTTATCAGAACAACTACTACTATATATTCCCCAACCTTTCACTGTCCGGTGATATGGCAAAGGGAATTTCATCCCAGATGGTACTTCTGATGAATGCAAAAGGCCTGAATATGGTGGATGCAGCCAGAGATACCATCACAACTGACTCCTTTATGACAACTTCGGAACAGGCTTATGCAGTGACAGAAGATAAGCAGACCCAGGGTACCTATACACTGGGGGCAGTGGCAACAGAAAAGACAGACAAAGCAGAAAGCCGGCTGACTGTTATCTCGGCAGCCAGTCTGATTGACTCTCAGATTACAGATACGTTTTCTCAGCTTGAGAATGTTACTGTGTTTATGAATGCAGTGGGCAATAATTTTGATGATGTGCAGAGCATCACAATTGAGCCAAAGAGCCTTGCACCGGAGTATAATACAGTGCAGCATGCCGGCCTGTTCAGTCTCCTGGTGGTATTTGGAATTCCGATTCTTGTGTTGGGTTCTGGGTTTACAGTCTGGTTTAGACGAAGAAAAGCTTAGGAGGAGAAACATGGAGCAGAAAAGGAAAAGGCTGTTTATACTTCTGTTTGGCGTTCTCCTGATTCTTCTGGCTGTTTATTTTGGCATTCAGGCACGAAATAAAAGTGAGGAAAAAAAGAAAGAAGCAAAAGCAGAGGCAGAGACTATTTATGTTACGGATATAGAGGATCTAAAAGAAATTAAATATAATGTTGGAAATGGCGATTTTAACTTAAAAAAAGAAGGCGGTACATGGTATGCTGCAAAGGATAAAGATTTTCCACTTGCGCAGAGTTATCCCAAGCAGATGGCAGAGACTTTCAGCAAATTAAAAGCAAAACGGGCATTGGAAGGCGGTGATTCTCTGGAGGATTACGGACTAAAAGATCCGGTGTATACAGTTGTACTGACAGATAAGCAGGGGAAGGAGACTACGCTGTATTATGGAAATGTAACTGGAGATGATTATTATATTACGGTTGATAATACAGGAAAGGTCTATACAGTAAACAATACGTCTATATCTGACCTTCAGAACAAACTGGAAGATATGGCACAATTAGATACTTATCCAAATATCGGAAGCGGCAATCTGAAAAAGGAGGTCATCACTCAAAATGGCAGTTCCACTACCTACGATTCAAAAAATGATGATGATTCTAAGAATATTGCGGCGGTTGCAGGAGGACTGGGAGCTGTCAAGTTAGGAGCTGCGGCGGACTATTCTGTGGCGGACAAAGACCTTTCGAAATTTGGCCTGGATGAGACAGCCAGAATTACAGTGGAAGCAACCTATACGAAAGACAAAAAAGATGAAGTCCTGACATTGTATATAGGCAGTGCAGACGGTAAGGGAAACCGGTATGTAATGATGAATGATTCAAGAATTGTATACCTGATATCAGAAGATATCTGCAACAATATTTTATACTAATTTAATATGCATTTTATTGACAATTGACAGGTGATGGAGGAGAATGTTCTATAGGCTGCTACAGAATTGAGCTCATGGCTGAGCTGCAGCTATAGGTTAGTAAAAGCGAGGATGGTAGATTATGAGAGAAAAGATGATGCGGTTTATGCAGGGAAGGTATGGAGTAGATACATTTTCTAAGTTCCTGCTTGTTGCTGGTTTGGTAGTTGTACTCTTCTCCTCCGTTTTTAGAGGAAGAATTCCCGGCACAATTTGCTATGTTGTGGGCTGGATTTTAATTATCTATTGCTACTTTAGGATGTTTTCAAGGAACGTCACAAAGAGATATAATGAAAATCAGACATTTTTAACAAAAACATATAAGATACGCAGTTTTTTTTACAGGCAGAAAAGTATATGGAGACAGAGAAAGACACACCATATATATAAATGTCCGACCTGTGGTCAGAAAGTCCGTATTCCAAGAGGAAAGGGGAAAATAGAGATCCGATGCCCAAAATGTAGTACCACATTTATTAAGAAAAGCTAAAAATTTATTCCCGCGAGCAACGAGCCAAGCGGAAATGCTTGCATTTTCATTTGGTGACTGCCGCGAGCTCAGCTTGCTGCTGGGTATTTGACTGAAATAGCGAAAGAGATAGACAAACCAGTCTGTCTCTTTTTATAGTTTACAACTAAATAAACAAACTTACTTGAAATAACTTACGCAAATCACGAAAGGTAAGAACATTGTTGATTATATATAATATGCGGCGGCATATTTCGTGTATTTGCCAGATTGACTTAAATTGTCGAAAAATATATAATATCAACATAGGTGAGGAGCATAAATAATGATTCCTGTGGATGATTTATAGATATTTGAGAAGGCAAGGTATGAACAATGACAGATAATATTATTGGACGTAATATAAAGTCTCTGAGAGGGCAACGAAATATGACACAAGAGCAGCTGGCACAGAAAATGTACATGAAGAGGCAGACACTTTCCAACTATGAGGTTGGAAAGAGGATGCCGGATATTTTTGAATTATGGGCTATGGCGGATATTTTTGAGGTATCACTTGACGAAATTGCAGGAAGGGGAACACCCTGTGCAAAAAAGCGGGACTGCAAGCGTTGACCTGATGTTCCGAAGAGATACGATGCTTTTGAACTAAGTGTATATCTTCGGGTATGCTGGCCGGTTCTGATTGCAGTCAGAGGCTATTTTTTAGCCCACGTCATTAGCTTTCTCCAAGGATCACCGAAATCAAAGCCAAGTATCCAGCAGAATGCAATATAATACAGGACACTCAGCAAGGCTGCCATAAAGAGTTTTATATATTTCATAATGCGTACCTCCTGCTCTTATTATATGATTATTAAACCCAATAAAAACAAAGGAAAATAAAAAAACTGCAATCCGCAAGGATTACAGTAAACCTGCGGAAGAAGAGACTTGAACTCTGTCAAACCGCGCCAAGAATGGCTAATTTACTGCGTTCCCTGTGGTTCGTGTTGCATTTCGTGTTGCATGTTTTCAAAGTGGTTTAAGGCTTTATTTGTCATTTTGTCTTGTACTTCCGGCAGAGCGTGTCTGTAAACCTCCTTAAGCACAGAATCATTCCCCCAGCCGCCTGACTGCATAATGTAGGCATCCGGTATCCCAAGGGCGTGCTGGATGGATGCGTTGTAGTGGCGTAAATCGTGAAAACGGAAGTGAGGCAACTCTGCGTGCTTCAGGACGGTCTTAAACCTGTTGGACAATTCATTTGGCGTAAGTCCTACGGTATCGTCCGGCATCTTCCGGACTTTCTTAATCACGAAACTTGGAAAGGTTACATAGCGATCGCCGGCATAAGATTTAGGCGCCTTGATTACCCAGTTAGAGTCTGGGTTCATCACCATTGTTTTGGACACGTGGATAGTGTTCTTCTTTAGGTCTCTTTTCCGGTCAAACGCACAAATTTCCCCTCTTCGCATTGCCCCAAAAGCCGCCAGCATAACAGGCACCTCCATTTGGGTGTCCTCTACTGCTGTCAGCAGACGCTTTATTTCGTCCTCTGACGGCACATAGATGTTAGGGCGTAGTTTCTTTGGCAGGCCAATCTGCAGCCTTAATTCGGGGCGATATCGGTTCATGACAGCAACGATAAGTCCATTCATATCCCTCACAGTCTTGGGAGACTTTTTAAGCGCAGCCGTGTTGATTATCTCCTGTATGATATCCTCGGTAAGGTCCTTTAATTTATAATTATCCAGAGGAACCATACAGTTTCGCTGCATACTCCGGTATTTGCGGATACTGGCAGGAGATAAGACTCCCGTGCGTTCTTCAATGTACTTTTCAAGAGCGTTCTTGAATGTGTATTGATACACGGGCCGGCTTCTGCCTTCTCTCTGTTCTGCGAACTGTGCCGCCTGTGCTTCTACACGCCGCTTTCCTGCCCTGGTTGGGTCTTCGCATGTAAAAGATTCGTAGATGCGTTTTCTTTTCTGTTTTCCCGTCTTTTCGTCAATGACCGGTTTTCCGTCTTTGCCGCAGAGGTCTTCGTAGTGGCTAAAAACTTGGCACCGCCAACTACCAGACGGCAGTTTTTTTGCTGTTGGCATAAAATCATCTCCTTTAAAGTATAAAAACAGTCTCCAAACAAACGTTCTTATTGCTTGGGCGCTCCGAAGATGATACAATATTCTTGGTTAAAAGAGTGCATATCTTCGGATATGTTCACCGTCTGGTGCTACCAACACTAGGCGGTTTTTCTATTATGTAACGTAAAAGACCTCGTATTTCTACGAGGTCTTAATAATGAATACCGCTCGCCAGCTGTCTGGGAGCTTTGTCTTCTATACTGCCGGTAAACGGCTTTGTTTTCTTTGCGTATTCATTATATACCTCAGTGTATGAAATTGTCAATGAAAATATACTTATCGCTGTCCTGTGAAATTATGTATAATTTCGGTATCAATTAAATCAAGTTTTTCATTTGAAAGTTTTACATTGCTCAAAACATCATGATTTGTTTTTGGATCATATATTCTGATTTTACTTATCGTTCTAATCTGTGATACGAGTGCTATACTGCCGATTTTCATTTTCTGGACTTCTTTATGCATGCGTGTTAGTAATTCCGCTTCTTTAGCAGCACCTACTGCCTTTTTTGTAATGTCTTCCATTTTGGCGATTGAAGAATCAATGCTATCTGGTTTCTGTTTTGCTATCTCTTCAAAATCAATGATGATATCATCAATTTTTTTCTGCAAGGTCAATATTTTAGAATTTAAGTTTCTGAAAAGCTCATTACCTAAATATATATTTCCCTTGTGTAGATGATTCAAGTCAGTCTTTTGCTTTACCGATGTGAGAGGGACAATAGTGACAACGGGTGAATTTACTGAGTTGTTTCTGTCGACTACAACGCAGTAGTGAAGTCCACCTTCCTCGCTTCCAACATTATACCCCAGGTGAGCCTTAATAATTTCGCCCCGTTTATATCGCCTCAGGCTCAAAGGAGAGAATTGAGCTTCGAACTCTAAAAAGGTAATCCAATCTTCGAGCCAATAGCTGAGCTTGTCTGATTTACCTTGGTTTCCTCTGTCCCCTCTGTCCCCATCGGTAATCAAAGCTGTCATGTATCGATCTAATGATTTTAATGCACTATCCTTATGCTTTATTAATTGCTCTTCGGATAAATTTCTCCCCATCTATATATGCCTCGTCTCTTTTTCTTTAGATTTATGTTGTACCCTTCGTCATAACACCGCTTATCACCTTGCCCTTATGCTGTTTTCTTCTTTAGTTCTTCAACATCTTTCTGAAGAGATTCTATCATTTTTAGAAGCAAGGTAGTGTTGTCATTTTCAAGCCGAGTAATTCTGTAATACTGATTTAATTCGTCAATATTCTTCTTGACTTCTGAAATCTGCTTTTCAAGGTATGACTGTGTTCTGCCGATTTCATCCAGCAGAAGATCTTCCGTCTTTTCGGCACGTGCGTCAATCAACTCGGCAATTGCCTGTAAATCTTTTTCGTCTAACATTTTGTCATCCTCCTTTTACGTCCTTCTCAAACCCGAAAGGGTTAACGGTCCACTTCCGTTGGTGCAGGGGCAGTTTTTTATTTATTGAACTTTCTTACCCTTAACAAGTGATATAATAGCAAGTATGACACATATCAGGCACCATGCGGCCCATATGTTTAGGTCTTTATAGCTTCCCGCCATTGTGAATCCAAACAAGGCACCAAGTCCAAACAATACTATGAGCGCAATGTTTCCGCCTTTGCTTCCCCTTCGAGAGGCAATAGACACAATCCCTCCGGCCAGTAACAATATCGCTACTATAACCCCAGCGGATCCACCAACTTCCCCGTTGGCCTCCAGTGAGTTAGATACGCCAGCAGCGCAGGACTGAAATGACACAAATACAAACATTACAATCGACAAGATTCCTGATACCAATTTCCAAGTTTTCATTTTTTAGTTCCTCTCTTTTCTTTAGATTTATCATTTGATTTATATTAAACCTTTGGCGAAACATCTTTTTGTTCTGCTTTATCCGGAGAATGCTTTTTACTTCGCTTCTCCAACGGGTACAAGTTGCACGGAGGTGCCTGAAATTTCAAGAGTTGTCCCTTCTTCAAACACAGCATTGTTAAATTGTGTAACACTCACCCCATCACTTGGGTCGGTTCCTATAATTTCGTTTAATCCGCCATCATACATATTATCTGAACTGACGTTCCCACTTGCTCCAGTACCAACTATATTATATGTTCCAGCTGGAAAGTCCGTACCCACAGTATAGTTCCCAGGTCCTAAATCAATTGCAGCAGCATCCGTAGCGGTTCTTGCTGTTATTCCTGACACTTGAGCATTTTCGGAAGTTGCGTGTAGTGTAACTGTTCCACCAAGAGACAATGTATCCCCGCTTGCTAATTTGAGTCCAGTAAAAGCATCAACGGAATACCCTTCTTCTGCAGGTGATCCCATTATCTCATTAAGTCCTCCAGTGTACATGTTTGATGAGGAAACATTTCCAGTTCCGCCAGTTGCTGTTAAATTGTATGTTCCGACGGGGATATCAATCCCTACGGCATAATTTCCTGCCGAAAGATCCACCTCATAATGTTCTTCAACAACTTTTGATTCTTCTTCACTGGAAGCGTCCTTCAACACATCCTTTACTTTTGCTTTTGTATCATCCACAGAAGGGGTGTCCGCTCCTGAGCTTCCGCACCCTGCAAATGATAGAGCTACCGTTGCAGTTAAAATAAGTGTTAAAATCTTCTTTCTCATAGTTCCTTTACCTCTTTTTCATTAGATTTATGTTATGCCTAAGCCTAACATCTTAAATTAATTTTCCCACTGACAAACAGGGAATAAACATAATATAGTAATTATCCACTCTTGTTCCTAATCCATATTTACTGCGGTAACAGTCTACACAGTCCTGTAAATATTCTTCGGTGACTTCCAGGTATTCCGCCGTTTCGGTACGCCCCCGACAACCGTGCTCAAAAGCATCAATAAGACCACGCAATCCTATCATCTGATTATATCCTCTGATTCGGGCCTGCCATTCTTGCTTTTCATCAGCAAGGTTGGAGATATATACAATATTTCCGATACCTGTATGGTGGTGCCCCAGTTCCTCTGCTAGTACACATGCCTTTTCAACAGATGTTTCTATATCTTGCCTGATTGCGATTCTACGCCCCTTTATTCGTCCATTGCTGGATTCTAGCGGCTTTTCTTTTACCATCAGTCCTTCATTGTGTGCTTCGTCTATAAGTGCTTCATATTTGGTCGTAATCAACACCCCCGTCCTCAGATTTTAAAAATCGTCATCGTCCATGATATCATCATCATGTTTTCGCATTTCATCAGTTACCTCTATATCAGTACGCTCATGAGCGGCAGCAACTTCCAAGTCATTATCCATTTTTTGAACTGAAAGTAATTTCTTTGTATAATTGTCAACTTTGTCCATGTTTGAATCATTTAACTGTATAAAGTCTTTAAAGTGGTTCACTTCCTTGTCGCTGAACCCCGAATAAAGAGCGCCAATGGCATTTGCCCGTGTGGCTCGCAAAGATTCCTCTGCCCATTCCTTTTCACTTTCATTTTCCCAGCCCATTAAACGAGCGGGGCTTGTGTTTAAGGCCTTTGCTAAAACAGACATTAAAGTAATAGGAAAGTTCTCAATTTCATTGCTTTCATACCTGTAAACTGTGGCTCGGTTCTTCCCTAGTCTTTCGGCTAATTCATCAACGCTCAATCCTAACTCCAGTCGCCTTTGCTTTATTCTATCTCCAATTGTCATGCCGATAACCGCCTTTCTAAGATACCATTATAATAACACACTGTTCGCATATTTGCAACAAAAAAATTGCGCAACATGCGAAAAATGTATTGACTTTTGAAACGTCATAGGCTATCATGTACTTAGTCGCATAGCATGCGAATACGGTGAAAGGAGGGAAAAATATTGGTCAACATCAATAGGCTTCGTGGAAAAATGGTAGAAAACGGAATTACTGTAGATGAATTGGCAGAGATAATGGGAATAGATAGGGCCACCCTATATAGAAGACTTAACTCTCAGGGAAAAGAATTTTCCATTAAAGAGGCAGACACCATTGTCAAAGCATTGAAGCTAGGCAAGGAAGAGGCAAGCAATATTTTTTTTAGTCAATTTGTCGCATGATATGCGAAACAATCAGAGAAAGGGAGGAGGTGTGAGAAATGAATGCAATGCAAATAGCCACCGTCGTGGTAAATATCGCAACAGTGGTAGTCATCATATGTCTAATCTGGTATATCAGAAAACATAGTGACGAATGACTTTGATTTTCGAAAGAGCCTGATGTGCTCCAGACAAGTTACTTTAATTGTCATGGTTCTGTATACAGAATCGAAGTAATACCCCAGATCCAGAGAATTATAGGGCTGAATCACCTGAGGGGAATCTAAAGGTTCTGCGTATTTATAGTCTGGGATTATGTACATGGGAATTTGTGTGGGCTCGTGAGTGAGCAGTGGAGATATATCTTCTCCTTTACTGTTTAAAAAGGCAATGTCAGCCACTGTTATTGAAACTGGCGAAGTATTGTGAATCGTAAACCATGCAATTGGCGGATCCATCTCATCAGAATGAAAGACGCCGCTGCCGATTACGATTTTACGGCGATTGAACCGATGGGTGTAATAAATGCTATATAATGCCAAAAGTAATGCCAGAAGGGCGATAACGAGGTTCAGAAAATCAAAATTAGTCAACAAATTTTTAAACATAACATCCCACTCCTTTTTACTGAATTATAGCAGAAATGGAGTTAATAGGGAAGAAAAAGAGGAGGTGTGACATGCCAAAATTATCAATGAGCAAAGATGAAGAGATGAACCGCATCATTCGGGGCAGTATCAAGAATGCACAAGAGCTTCAGGGAATGACTGTCGGCAAACTTGCAAAGTTAACGGGAATCCCTGTAAGCACATTGTACTATAAGATGCGGAATCCGACCGAATTTAACATCGGGGATCTGCGGACAATCTTTAAAGTGCTGCGGTACAGGGATGAAGAGAAGGAGAGGCTGGCAAGGGAAGCTATTTGAGAGGAGGACAAGCCATGTTGACACGAAAAGAACTTGATGCCGCTGCAGAAAAGATAGCAGAGCAACTGAAGGTAAATGATCCAGAGTTTTTGAAACGTCATGAGGAAATTATGTCGGACATTGAAAAAGCAAGGGAGGGGTTAGGTGAGAGCAAGAGACAGACCGAAGCCGGCCCTGACCTGTAGGCAGTGTAAGTTTTACAATCGGTGTATGGAAAGCAGCAGATTGTATCCCTGCCAAGAGTTTCAACCCCGAAAAGAGGACATGTCTCCTATAGACTGGATGGTGATCGGGGCGTTGATTATCGGGATATATGCCGGGATGATTTTAAGCTACATAGCGCTGGCGTGAAAGGAGGCGGCAAGAATGGTAGGAAAGTGGAAAGTACAATCAAATCCAGTTGGTGGCAATATGATGTATGCCGTATACAGATTAAGAGATGTGGATGCAGTAGACCACTCCGGCAACAGGGAATACGCTTCGGGTTATATTGAAGATAAGGACACAGCCCTCACGATTGCGGAAGGGCTAAACAGGAAAACAGAATAAAAAAGAGCGCTTACATATGCCCTGACCGGGGCGTAAGCACTCTGGTATCAATTCAACTACATTGTAGAACACAAGGAGAAAATAGTCAAATGGAAGATAAACAAAAAATATGCGACCTGCTTCTGCCGGCACTGCAGGCAACCAGGGGATTATCTGATGTAGTCAAGTTGGAATATGACGGTGCGCAGGAAATTGTTACAGCTACATTTGAAAACGGTTACCAGAAGACAGCTAATGTAGCTATGGATTCAGGCACAGCCATGATCAGGGATGTTATCTATCAGATCCGTTAGGAAAGGAGACTAAATGCCAGATAATTACGAAATTAAGAAGAACATCATCTCCTTGCAGAAAGTGAAGGATACGGATGTCTACCATATGGAACTGAATGTAATCAGCTGGTTTCATAAACCAGACAAGCTGGACATCCGGGGGTGGTCAGATGATCACACAAAAATGACAAAAGGAATCAGCCTCACAGAGGATGAATTCATAAAAATCGCCCATGCAGGGCTTGAAAAAATAGGAGGTAGGTAAGTATGTCACAGATAAACATCACATTTAAGGATTTTGCAGAAATGAAGGAATTCGCAAGGGAATTACTGAAAGGAGAAAATGCAGCACCCGTACAGGCAACTCCTGTAACAGCTACCACAGCTACGGCTTACGGCCAGCAGATTGCAGAGCATTTCCCAGAGGCAAACAAGAGCCAGGTGCAGCAGACGGCTCCCGCGGCACAGCAGGTACCAACAGCGCCACAACAGTCAGCCCCAGCAGTACAACAGCCAGAAGAGGAGACACCTGTAAAAAAGTCCTACACATTAGTGGAGGTAAGGTCAACCCTTGCGGCGTTGAACAAGGCAGGAAAAAAAGACCGGGTTCAGGAACTGATCAATAGCTTTGGGGCGGAAAAGCTGTCCCAGATAGGTGAGGAACATTACACAGAGTTGATGCAGAAAGCAGGTGAGCTTTAATGCCGGACGTACACGCAAAGTTAAGCGCCAGCGGGGCAAAGCGGTGGATGAGCTGTCCGCCCTCCGCCGAACTGGAATCGCAGTTCCCAGATAAGTCAAGCGAATACGCAGAGGAAGGCACCTTTGCCCACAGCCTGGCGGAACTGATCTTACGCTATAACAATAAGGAACTGACAAAGAAGACATTTACCACCAGATTAAACAGGCTGAAAAAGGATCATTATTACAGCCCGGAATTACAGGAATACATAGAGGACTATGCAAACCTCGTATGGGAACAGGTCAATGAAGCAAAGGTTTCCTGCCCTGATGCGCAGGCACTCTTTGAACAGAGGCTGGACTTTTCCGAATATGTGCCTAAAGGGTTTGGCACCGGTGATGTGGTTATCATTGCGGATGATCTGGTGCAGGTGATTGACCTGAAGTATGGAAAGGGTGTAGGCGTATCCGCAGAAGGAAACCCACAGCTTAGATTATACGGGTTAGGGGCCTACCTGGAGCATTCCATGCTGTACGATATCCAGAGAGTGAAAATGACCATTATTCAACCCCGGCTGGATAATATCTCCACAGAAGAACTGACAGTGGAGGAACTGCTTACCTGGGCGGAGACAGAAGTAAAGCCGAAGGCGGAGCTTGCGATGAAAGGTGAAGGAGAATTCTGTACCGGGGATCACTGCCGTTTCTGTAAAGCCTTTGCAGTGTGCCGGGTCCAGAAGGACCGACAGATGGAGCTCATGAAATATGAGTTTGCGGAGGGAGACCTTTTAGAGGATTCTGAGATTGGAGATATTCTTTCTAAGCTGGATCCACTGGTGAAGTGGGCGGAAGCAATCAAAGCGTATGCTTTTGATCAGGCCCTGTCCCATGGTGTGCATTATGACGGTTGGAAATTGGTAGAAGGCAGGAGCAACCGGAAGTATGCAGATGAGAAGCAGGCTGCCACTGTCCTGGAAGAAGCCGGCTATCAGGATATTTATAAGCTTAAAGGATTTACAGACATGGAAAAACTTGTGGGTAAAAAGAGATTTGCAGAACTCCTGTCTGATCTGATCATAAAACCTGAGGGCAAACCCGTACTTGTTTCGGAGAAGGACAAGCGTCCAGAGCTCAACAAAGCAGAGCAGGTCAAAGATGAATTCAGTGATGACGATTATGACTGTGCTCGGGAAATGAGAGAGTACAAACAGGCACATGATGGAAGTCTGGGAGGGCCGTCTTATTAGAAAGCCAGACTCAAAGATAAATTCGATACCGTAACAATCGAAACCAATTACCAATCAGTGGACGCAGAAGCGTAGAAAAGGAGAATAAAGTATGAGTGCAAAAGTAGTGACAGGAACTGTGAGATTTTCTTATTTAAATGTTTTCAGGAAAAGTGCATTGGATGAAAAATATTCCGTAACCTTATTGATTCCTAAAGACGATAAAAAGACCCTGAATGCAATTCGAAAAGCTATTGATACCGCAAAAAGAGAGGGGATTAAGGAGAAATGGAAAGGAAAAGAACCCAGAGATTTATGGAATCCGTTGAGGGACGGAGATGAGGAGAAGGCGGATGAACACCCGGAATACGCGGGAATGTATTTCCTCAAGGCAAAATCTGACAGCAAACCCATTCTTCTGGATGAATACAAAGATGAAATTCTGGATGAGACCGAACTGTACAGTGGATGCTGGGGGCGTGCAAATATTAACTTCTTTGCCTTCGACAACAACACCAAGGGGGTCAGTGCGGGCCTAAATGCTCTTCAAAAGAAACGGGATGATGATGCCTTTGGGGGCAGAGTCACTCTTGATGAAGCCAGAACCTCTTTTGACGAGGATAATGACGAAGACGATATGTTAGGATGATGAATCATGCAGGTAATGAATGTAGATATTGAAACCTACAGCAGTGTGGATATCAGGGAAGCCGGGGCCTATGCTTATGCAGAAGCTCCAGACTTCGAGATACTTTTGATTGGATATAAGATAAACAATGATCCGGTGAAGGTCCTGGACCTAAAAACAGGCCCCGCAAAACAAGGGGCTCTCCTAACGGAGAAGCAGAAAGCCTTTAGTCAAGAGTGTAACGCATTTTATAGCGCACTGACAGATCCGGATTATATCAAGACCGCTTACAATGCGAACTTTGAACGTACCTGTCTTGCATCTTATTTAAAACAGGCGATGCCTCCGGAGCAGTGGATGTGTACCGCAGTCCATGCAGCTACGCTGGGGCTTCCTGCTACACTGGGAGCCGTAGGTGATGCCCTGGGACTGCCGGAGGATCAGCAGAAAGATAAGGTGGGTAAAAGCCTGATCCAGTATTTCTGCAAGCCCTGTAAACCCACTAAGACAAACGGCGGGAGGACACGCAATCTTCCGGAACATGATAGGAAGAAATGGTCCTTATTTGTGGAATATAACCGGCAGGATGTCGTAACAGAGAACGCTATACGGGAGAAGCTTTCTATTTATCCAATTCCGGAGGACGAACAGAAACTGTGGTGTCTGGATCAGAGGATGAATGACAATGGGGTAAGACTGGATATGCCTTTTGTGGAAAATATACTGGATTATGATAAAACCTATCAGGAAAGGCTGCGGGAAGAAGCGGAAAGGATAACTGGACTTGACAACCCCAACAGTCTGGCTCAGCTGAAGAACTGGTATAAAGAAAACTATGGGATGAATATAAAATCCATAACCAAAGATACGATACCAGAGATAAAAGATACCTTGAAAGAAAAAGCTCAGACACAATCCGGCATCCGGATGCTGGAAATCCGGCAGGAGATGGGAAAGACCTCTACCAAGAAATACACCGCCATGAAGAACGCGGTATGCAGAGACGGCAGGCTAAAGGGAGTGCTGCAGTTTTACGGAGCCAACCGGACCGGCAGATGGGCAGGGCGTATCGTGCAGGTACACAACCTGCCTCAGAACAAGATACCAGATATTGACCTTGCAAGGGAACTTGTAGCGGAAGGGGACTTTAGTTCTCTGGAAATGCTTTTTGAAGGCATGCCCTTTGTGTTTTCCCAATTAATACGGACTGCGTTTATCCCTTCTGAAAGCTGCAGATTCTGTGTAGCTGATTTCTCTGCCATTGAAGCCAGAGTGATCGCCTGGCTGGCAGATGAACAGTGGAGACTGGATGTGTTCCGGACTCATGGAAAGATATATGAAGCCTCCGCTTCCCAGATGTTCCATGTACCCTTAGAGAATATTAAAAAGGGAAGCAAGCTAAGGCAACAGGGAAAAGTAGCTGAACTGGCGTTAGGCTACGGTGGAGCTTTTGGTGCAATCAAAGCTATGGATAAGGCAGGAAGTATCCCAGATGAGGAAATACCGATGCTGGTGGCGAACTGGAGAAAGGCAAGCCCGAAAATATGTAAATTCTGGAGAGAAGCTGAAACAGCAGCAAAAATGGCTATTAAAGAAAGACGAACGGTCAGATTAAAAAACGGGATTGCTTTTTCTTATATCAACCGGATATTGTTCATTCACTTATTGTCCGGACGAAAACTGGCTTATTTTGATGCCAAGATAGAACAGACAGATAAAGGAGAAAGCATTACCTATGCAGGCATTGAACAGCAGAGCAAGCGCTGGGGGAGATTGGAGACCTGGGGCGGGAAACTGGTAGAAAATATCGTACAAGCCACTGCAAGGGATTGTCTGGCGGTTACAATGCAGCAAGTCAGCCAAGCGGGATATTCAATCGTCATGCATGTACACGATGAAATTATCTGTGATGTGCCAAAGAAAGATACGGGCGCCCTGAAAAAAATAACAGACATCATGGCAGAATCCATTCCCTGGGCACCGGGGCTTCCCTTAAGGGGGGACGGCTATGAGACCGATTTTTATAAGAAGGATTAGGAGAGGCGAGACATGGGGATTCCATCAATAGAGGATTACAAAAAGAAAATAAAGCATGATGGTTCTCTTTCCATTGCTACAGGCAAAAGCCGGATGGAGAAGAACTGGAAAAATAAAAAAATCCTGTGGTCTGCCCTTCTTGCTAAACTGGAAACCCCTACAAGAACACCCGAGAGTTTGGTGGAGTATCTAAATCTGCCCAAGGCTGAACAGGATCATATCAAGGATGTAGGCGGATTTGTAGGCGGATCATTAAAGAATGGGCACAGGAAAGCAGACAGCGTAGCTGCCAGGCAGATCATCACGCTGGATGCAGATTTCGCACCGGGGGATTTACTGGATTCCCTGTATTTATATATAGACGGTGGATTTGCAGTGTACTCCACCCATAAGCACAGCCCGGAAAAACCAAGGCTCAGGGTTCTGATACCATTGGATCGGGAAGTATCACCGGACGAGTATGAAGCAATCGCAAGGAAGATTGCAGAGGGAATCGGGATTGATTACTTTGACGATACTACCTACCAGCCGAGCCGGCTCATGTACTGGCCGAGCGTGGCATCTGACGGGGAATATATCTTTACCTACGAAGATGTACCGTGGCTGTCAGCCGACAGCGTGCTGTCACAGTATCCAGACTGGATGGATACAAGTTATTGGCCGGAAAGCAGCCGAACGGTGGAAAACCGGAAAAGAACAGCAAAGAAGCAGGGGGACCCTTCGGAAAAGAAGGGGTTGATAGGGGCCTTCTGCAGGTCCTACACCATAGAGGAAGCCATACAGGGGTTTCTGCCAGATACATACATACCCTGTGCATTACCGGGAAGATATACCTATGCAGAGGGCAGCACAGCGGCAGGACTGGTACTATATGATGATAAGTTTGCCTACAGCAACCATGCAACGGATCCGGCCGGCGGAAAGCTCTGCAATGCCTTTGATCTGGTAAGGATCCATAAATTTGGAATGCAGGATGAAGACGCTGCACCAGATACGCCAAGCACCAAGCTACCCAGTTACAAATCCATGATGGAGTTCCTCCAGGATGAGGACAAAACCAAACTGACACTGGGGAGGGAGAGAAAACAACAGGCTCTTATGGATTTTTCCGATGACGCTGACGGTGATGGATGGATGACAGACATCGAGTGGGATAAAAAAGGGAGTATGAAGAACAGCCTGAATAATATCCTGCTGATCATGGAGCATGATCCGGATCTTAAATCCATTGTATTTAACCAGATGGCAGACAACCTTGAAATTCGGGGAGGAATACCCTGGAAGAAGCAGGGAAAGTTCTGGAGGGATGCGGATGATGCCCAGCTGGAAGCTTATCTTGCAAAGGCCTATACAGAGTTTTCAAAGGCGAAGATACTATCCGGAATCACCAAGGTGGCGGATGACCGGAGTTATCATCCGGTGCGGGAATACCTGGACAGCCTTCCTGATTGGGATCAGGTGCCGAGGGTGGATACCCTGCTTGTAGATTACCTGGGGGCGGAGAACACACCTTATGTCCGGCAAGTGACCAGAAAGACGCTCTGTGCAGCGATTACCAGGGTAAAGCATCCGGGATGCAAGTTTGATACAGTACTGGTTCTCTGTGGTCCTCAAGGGATAGGAAAGAGCACTCTGATATCCAAAATAGGAGGAGAGTGGTTTTCAGACAGCCTGAACCTGGGTGACACGAAAGACAAGACCGCTGCAGAAAAGTTGCAGGGTTACTGGATCATAGAGATAGGTGAAATGGCAGGAATGGGCAGTGCAGGAGTAAAGACACTCAGAAGCTTCATTACTACCCAGGATGACCGATATAGAGCGTCCTACGGACGCAGGGTAAGCTCCCATCCAAGGCAGTGTATTTTAATAGGAACCACAAATGCAGAAGAAGGATATCTAAATGATGTAGAAGGCGGAAGACGGTTCTGGCCTGTCAACACACCCCGTATAGGAAATAAAAGGGTGTGGGATCTGACATCCGATGAGGTTGACCAGATATGGGCAGAAGCAAAGCAGTATATAGAAGAAGGAGAAACCCTCATCTTATCCGGGGATGCAGCTGACGAGGCCTTGAAGCAGCAGAAGGCTGCCATGATAGCGGATCCACGGGAGGAGAAAGTAAGAGAGTACCTGGATGTCATGCTGCCGGAGGACTGGTACAGCCGTGATCTGGATGCACGCAGGGACTTTTTATATGATTCGGAATTCCCGAAACCCGATACACCTTTAAAACGGGAGTTCATCAGCCCTCAGGAGATATGGTGTGAATGCTTTGGGTATAACCTGACGAGAATGGAAACCAAGGACACTTACATTATAAAAAAGATCATGACGAGAATGGAAGGCTGGGTCTATTCCGGAGAAAGAGAGCGTCTCGGTGCGGTATATGGAAGGCAGAGAGTGTATAAAAGAGTGGGACAACCCCCGGGACAACCCGGGACAACCCCCGGGACAACCTCCAATTTTGGGACAACCTCCAATACAGGTGGGACAACCTAAAAATGAACTTGTCCCATAGTTGTCCCAGTGGTTGTCCCGATAAAAAGCAAGTAGCCACAAGGGATTAAGGCTTGTTGGGACAACTGGGACAGTCTAAAACCCCTATAGATATAAAATAATAGAAATATAGGATATATAACGTAATATCACGCAATATATGCGTCATAACGCGCGAGAGTGTCACATTGTCCCATAGCCCCAGAAAGGAGAATAGCCGAAATGAATGATCAGTGTGCAAGCCGGCTGAGAAAAGAATTGATGAATAAAGGTGATATGCCAATAGATGATATACGAGGGGAAGCCAGAAAGATGGGTTTCACGAAGACAGAGCTAAAAGAAACCAGAAAGATTTTAGGTGTTCGTCTTCACACTACATACCAGGGGTATTTCTGGTGCTTGGAGGTTTGAAATGCTAGAAAAAGATATAGAAGCCTGGCTGAATAAAAAAATCAGAGAACTTGGAGGAATGTCTTTCAAGTTTGTATCCCCAAACAATCCGGGGGTTCCGGATCGGATTTATATCTTCCCCGGAGGAAAAATATATTTTGTAGAGCTGAAGACGGAAATCGGAAGAATGTCAAATATTCAGAAATGGCAGAGAGAACGGTTCACAAAGATGGGCTGCAGGTTCTACCTGGTGAAAGGGATGGATCAGGCAAAAAAATTCATAGAGGAGCTGAAGCATGAAATACCGGCCGCATGATTACCAGGAATATGCAAGTGAAAAAATCATAGAGCTTCCGGAAACGGGTTTATTTCTGGATATGGGTCTTGGAAAAACAGTGACCACACTGACCGCCATTGATGAACTGATGTTTGATAGATTTGAGGTCAGCCGGGTGCTGGTGATAGCGCCTAAAAGAGTAGCAGAGGACACCTGGACGACCGAAACAGAAAAATGGGATCACCTACAGCACTTAAAAATATCCAGAGTGCTGGGAACACAAAAGGATCGGATAGAAGCATTGCAGACGGAGGCAGACATCTATGTGATCAACCGGGAAAATGTTGTATGGCTGGTGGAGCAGTACAGAAAGGACTGGCCCTTCGACATGGTGGTCGTGGATGAGCTGTCCAGCTTCAAGTCCAATAAAGCAAAACGGTTTAAGGCGCTGAAGCGGGTACGCCCCCTGATAAAACGTTTTGTAGGCCTGACTGGGACTCCCACGCCCAACGGATTATTGGATCTCTGGCCCCAGATGTATCTGATAGACAGAGGCGAACGGCTGGGAAAGACCATATCCAGCTATAGGGACCGGTACTTTTATCCAGGGAAATCAAATGGCCATGTAGTGTATACCTATGAATTAAAAACAGGAGCCGGGGACGCCATACAAAACAGGATTGCTGATATCTGTATTTCCATGAAGGCGGGGGATTATTTAAAGATGCCGGAGCTTACGGTGAATGACATCCCTGTCAGATTATCCGGACCAGAGATGGCTACTTACAAGGAATTGGAAAGAGAAAAATTGATGGAGGTAGATGGTCTGCAGATTACGGCGCTGACAGCCGCAACAGTTTATAACAAGCTGCTGCAGATGGCAAATGGCAGTGTTTATTCAGATATGGGGGATCCCGTAGAGATCCATCAGAGAAAGCTGGAGGCACTGGAGGAGATACTGGATACCGCAAATGGACAGCCTGTCCTGATATTTTATAATTACCGACACGACTATGATCAGCTGATGCGGAAATTCAAAAAGTATGATCCCCAGACACTAAAGGGGCAATCAGACATCCGGTCATGGAATGACGGAAGAATTCAGTTACTGCTGGCACAGCCTGCCAGTATGGGGCATGGCTTAAACCTGCAGGCCGGGGGGCACATCATAGTCTGGTATGGACTGAACTGGAGCCTGGAACTGTATCAGCAGGCAAATGCAAGGCTGTACAGGCAGGGCCAGAAAAAAGGTGTGATTATCCATAGACTAATTACTTTAGGGACTGTTGATGAAGATGTCATACAGCGTTTAGAAAATAAAGATGCCACGCAGGAAAGCCTGATGCAGAGCCTGAAGGCAAGGATAAAACGGATAAAGGAGGAAGCCAGATGACAGATGCAGCAAAGCAAAAAATATTAGCAAAGTACTGGGATACAGAAGTTACCTGTCCTGGATGCGGAGAAGAGATACGAGATTCAGATGATCTGTCCAAGGTCGAATATGTTCGAACGAAGAGGAAGACGGATATCTTCTTCCACGCGGAGTGCTTCGGAAAGATATGGAGGGAGTGAGACATATGGGAAAAGTAGATGATTATACTTCTGGACGTGCGGCGGGAATGCTGTTAGCCAGAGATATTGTGAAGAAAGACGGTCTGGAAGAACTGGAAAAAGAAATCCACTTCCGGAATATCACCGGGATAAATACGATACTGTCCAAGAAAGAACTGGACAAGGCCTGCGAGAAAATAAAGGTGCGGACGCTTGACACCATGCTGACTATCGCTGTGGCAACGCTTCATGATGAGTTCGGTTTCGGGCAGGCACGGTGCAAGCGGTTCATTGACAGGCTGAACCTGAAAGCGGATTGCCTGGTTGATGATATGGCATCCTGGGACGATTATGTGAAGCTGATTAAGGATGAGATCGGCATTGAGATGACAATCCGGGATAATGATTAAAATTAGAATTTTGTAGATTATCGTACATTGAAAACTTAATATTGATAGTTGGTAGAATTTGAGTTAAAATTATAATCAAAAGAGATTTGTAGAGGTGAAGTTGTTATGATTATAGATGGAAATGAAATAGAGAAAGAAGCTATGAAAGCTTTTCATCAAGGAAACAGAGCAGAGGGTTTGAAGATTCAAGAAGAATTTGCGGCAAAATTCCGAGAAGAATATAAAGAAAAAGATCATTGCTCATGCAAAAAGGCTTGCAGATATCATGGTAATTGTAAAGAATGTGTAGCTATTCACAGAGCGCATCAAGAACACTTACCAAATTGTATGCGACCGATTGTAAATCAAAAGCTTAGACTTCTTTCGGAACTTACCGAACATACACTTGCAAATGAAATAGAGCCGCCAAAAGAAATTTTGAGACGGGAAAAATAAGTGAATAATTTATGAAACTACTAACTATCAGTGTTGAGCTGGTAGTTTTTTTATGTGGAAATTTAATCTATTAAACTGAAATTTAGGAGGAAAAATGGAAATAGAGAAAGCAAAACAGGTTTTAGCTTATGGGCAGACAGCGGAGAGGTTGTTGCCTGGATGCCACTGCCGGAACCGTACAAGCCATTATAGGAGGAATTATGGTAGGAAGAAAAGAAAACGGACACATTTATGTTAATGATTTGGATATGAGGATATTTTTTGATGATTTGTTTTCGCACTGTAAAACGGAAGAGGAGATAGATTTCGTACTTGAAAACATACAGACTATTGTGGAAGATTCAGCGGAAGAACAAGAAGAAAGAGTTGGAGCGTCCGGCTGCTGAGCCGGGGAAAGAGGTAGAGATGGAGCCTATATTAGATGCTTGCTGTGGGAGCAAGATGTTCTGGTATGACAAAGATAATCCATTTGTGATATTCATGGACAACCGAGAGGAAAACGACATCTTATGTGATGGTAGAAAACTCATAGTGAAACCGGATATTGTAGCAGATTTTAAAAACATGCCGTTTCCTGACAATACATACGGGTTGGTAGTGTTTGACCCGCCGCATCTTATAAGCGCGGGTGCAGATTCATGGCTGGCCAAGAAGTATGGAGTATTGCCAAAGGAATGGAAACCGTATTTAAAAGCTGGATTCGATGAATGCATGAGGGTTTTGAAACCGGGCGGAGTATTGGTCTTTAAATGGAATGAGGACCAAATTAAAACAGCGGAGGTGCTAAAGGTATTTGAAAGGCAGCCTTTGTTTGGAGATAGAAGAAGTAAAACCAGGTGGACCTTCTTCATGAAGTAAACCGCCAGTTAGCTGATTTGAAGAAATGAAAACAAGACCAGGACAAGAGTGGCTATTAATTAGCGCATCAAAATAAAAAGTGATGCGCCAGAAAGATTAGTATCCAGAGTTGTCTGAATCAAATTTTGTGTGATGAACTGTGCCGAATGGATGCTGTGGAGGAGCATAGATAGAAAAAAGTTTTAAATCACAACATCCATTGTTCTTTAGATTGTGCCATGTTCCGGCAGGAATAATAATGGCTGATTGACTAGAAACGTTATACTGATATTTAAGATAATCCTTTTGATTGCCCATCATCATGAGTCCACCACCGCATTCAATATAAAGAAATTGATCAAGATGGGGATGCATTTCTAATCCGATTTCAGAATTTGGAGGTATACACATTAAAGTAAGTTGAAGGTTTGCACCTGTCCATCTGGTGGTACGAAAATTATTGTTAAAAAAAGTTTCTCTTTTGAGATTTGTAACAAATGGGTTATCCCCACAATCATAAATATTCATGATATCACCTCTATAATAGAATATGTAAGGCTCTAGAAACAGTGCAAATTTGAAAGCGAAAAAAAATAAAGAATATGGCAAGAGAAAATGCCCAATATGTAAGGGTAAGGCTTAGTCAGTAAATCAGCGTTTAGAGAAAGGAGACATTAATGAAATTCAGTAAAGATAAATTCCGTAGGAATGCGCCCCACGCTATTCGGAAGGCGTTGCCAGAATCCCATCGGGATGTGTTGGACGGTATGGAAGTAGATAGGTGCGAGATTGAATACACGGTTGACGGGGAAGAGTACAGTCTCTACCCAGTAGAGCCAGATTGGTGTGAAGAGTAACCGGAAGTAGGGAGCCGGTAGAAATGGGTGAGTGAACGTTGACAATAAAACAAGCAGTAGACCGTCCGGGAAGACACTATCTACTGCTCACTTACCTAAGGACAGTATACCATAGCAGTCCTTGGGATACAAGGAGGATTATTATGGCAAATACACAGGCAATTAAATCACAGATGCGCGATTCAATCTTAGTAGCAATGAGTCAGTATATGGATGCAGCGATACTGGATATTCTCAAAAAAGTAGTGGAGGAGCAGTTTGTACGGGTCAATATGGAGGAAATAACAACCCTGCCGGCAGAAGTTACGCGAACTATAGATGAGCAGAACAAGTATGTTATACAGCTATTCTGCATCAAGAAAGAGGCTCTTCGGGAAGAGACGAAGTACAATTATCTTAATGCCGTTAAGAAACTTCTGACACAGGTGGACAAGGCTCTGACAGATATGACGGACATTGACATTGCGTACTATCTCCGGTGGTATGAGACACGCAACGTTGCAACTACGGGAAAGCGCAACTTGAATAGTACAATCAACAACGAGCGCAGATATTTGTCAGCGTTCTTCAGCTGGATGCGGCAACAGAAGTTGATATATGACAATCCGGTGGAAAGTACCGAAAAGAAACGTGAGGATAGGAAGCCGATAGATTTCTTTGAGCCGGCCGACATGGAAGTCCTGCGAGAGGGATGCAAGACCAAAAGGGACCGGGCGATTATAGAGGTGCTGCGGAGTACAGGGTTGCGTGTCGGAGAGTTCTGCAACATAGATATTTCGGATGTAGATTTTAGGACGGGGGATGTCTGGGTACGCCGGGAAAAGGGAGGAAAGCATACACCAGCCTACCTAGATGATGTGGCTATGTACTACCTCCGTGAGTACCTGGACGAGCGGACAGACAAAGCACCGGGGCTGATCGTAAGCACCAGGAACCCACACGGTAAAATGTCACCATGCGGAATCAGGACAGTATTGAAGAATATTGCCGAGAGACAGGGCATGACTGTTAGGGTATATCCACATAAGTTAAGAAAAACGCTGGGAATGACACTTAAGAACAAAGGTTACGATATCGGGATTATCCAGGAGGTGCTGGGACACAACAGCCCTACTACTACCAGCAAGTATTATGCAGAGTCCACTAAGGATACTTTGCGAAGCATCCGCAGGCAGGCGGCATAAGGAGGTATTATGAGTGTAGAGAAAATGAAGAGGGCGAAGCGCAAGGCCGCTGATGTCCGAAAAACGGAAATGAAAGACATGTCGAAAAACACAGACAAAAATGCCAGGGAGTGGATGAAGCGTCCAGCTTATCAGAAGAGCAGACTGTCTTCAGCGGCAAAGGCATTGATCAGGGCCCAGGCAGAGCAGATTTTTAGAAAAGAGGATGATGCGGGTGAATAAAGAGACAGCAGAACAGTTGGTAAGGGCGGCTGCTTTAGATGCCGTCCGGGAATTTGAAAAAGAGCAGAAAAAGAATAAAAGGGTTCATGTTTTTCAAAATGCCAAAAAGCTTATGGAAAACTATAATCGGATATGCCAGAGCGTCCGGGAGGGTGTGTCTGAGATATCTGATATGGACAACAGTATTGAACTGGAGGAGTTTACAGAAGAGGACATCTACATAAACAGCATCCTCAAAAGCAAGTTGCGAAGCATTGTCATGATAGCACATATTGACAAATGTCTAAAACTTTTGGAAGAGGAAGAGTATCAAAAGGGAACTCCTGAGAAATATTTGGCTTTTAAATATTTTTATTTGGACGAAATGACTTATGAGAACGTCGAAAAAGTATATGGATACGGCGAGAGAACTGTGAGGCGCTGGGTTACTGAACTTACAGGCATATTGGGAGTGTATTTATTTGGTTCCGATGCAATTATGCTTGAGTAAGAAATTTATATTTGTCAAAAACGTGTCATTGACATGTCCGGTTGACCGTGTTACAATGATAGTATCTAAAATTGTATAAATTTGCGGGCACTCTTTAAAAGGGTGCCTTTTTTATTGCAAAAAATGAAGGTGAGGTGAGCCTGATGGCAAAGTTAACAGCAAAACAGCAGAGATTCGTAGAAGAATATTTGATAGACTTGAACGCTACTCAGGCAGCCATAAGAGCAGGATATTCTCCGGGGACAGCGAAAGACATAGGATGTCAAAACTTAGCAAAACTCAACATTTCGGATGCCATCGCAAAGAAAATGGCTGAACGGTCAAAAAGAACTGGAATCAACCAGGACAGAGTTGTCCAGGAACTGGCACGAGTTGCCTTTGTGAATATGGGTGAGCTTGTGGATCCGAAAGACGGCTCTATCCGAAGCAATGCTACCGACGATGATCTTGCATGCATTGAATCGGTCAAGGTCAAACAATCAGACAGCGACACCGGATCCAGTACAGAGAGAGAAGTGAAAGTTGCATCCAAACTGAAAGCACTTGAGTTGCTGGGTAAGCACCTTGGCATGTGGAATGATAAGCTGAATGTGAACCTGAATCTTCCGGTGTTCTATGAAGGGGAAGAGGATATTGAAGAATGAGAAGGTTATCAAGATATTTCTCCTCGCCATAATCGGAAAAGGGTATAAGACATTCTGGAACTTCAAAGGCAGGTACAGGTGCTGCAAGGGGTCCCGTGCATCTAAGAAGTCGAAGACCACGGCTCTCTGGTACATCTACAACATGATGAAGTGCCCAGGGGCGAATACACTGGTTGTCAGGAAGACATACAGAACGCTGCATGATTCCTGCTTTACGGAATTAAAGTGGGCGGTGCACCGGCTGCAGGTAGATCACTTATGGAATTTCAAGGAATCACCATTGGAAGCCGTATATAAGCCAACCGGACAGAAGATATATTTCCGGGGCTTGGATGATCCACTGAAGGTTACATCCATTACCGTAGACGTTGGTTATCTTTGCTGGATGTGGATAGAAGAGGCATACGAGATCATGAATGAATCTGATTTTGATATGCTGGATGAATCCATCCGTGGTGAGTGCTCTGATAATCTGTTTAAGCAGATTACGCTGACTTTCAATCCCTGGAATGAGCATCACTGGTTGAAGAAAAGATTCTTTGATGCTCCTCCAGATCCGGATATACTGGCCATTACCACAAATTACAGGTGTAATGAGTGGCTGGACAAAGCTGACTTAAGGGTATTTGAGAGAATGCGGAAGAACAACCCCAGGCGGTACGCTGTTGCAGGTTTAGGCGGCTGGGGTATAGTTGAAGGCCTGGTATATGAAAACTGGCGGGAGCAGGAATATACGCTATCAGAAGTACGAAGTAAATACGAATTAGAATCAGCACTGGGATTAGATTTCGGTTACACAAATGATCCTAGTGCTCTTTTTGTGGGTTTCATTGACAAGAAAAACAAGAAGCTTTTTGTGTGGGATGAAATGTACAAAAAAGGTTTGAGTAACAAGAAAATTTCCGAGAACATCTCTGTTATGGGGTACAGCAAAGAGAAAATTATTGCTGACTCCGCTGAGCCAAAGTCCATTGATGACCTGAAAGAATTAGGCTTGCGGGTAAGGCCTGCTGAGAAGGGCAAGGACTCCATCAATAATGGGATTCAGTTTATTCAGGATTTTGAGATTATTATACATCCAAGATGCGTGAACTTCCTGACTGAGATAAGCATCTACACATGGGACAAGGACAAATTCGGAAAGAAATTAAATGTTCCGATAGATGACTTCAATCACCTTATGGATGCCATGCGATATGGACTTGAGCCATACAGCCGGAACCACAAAGTTAAGTTAAAAACATTTCGAGGAGGGATATAAATGAGCGATGCAAAAGTTACACGTATGAACAGCAGGCGGCCGTATAAGTTGCCGGAACCACTGATCTGTGATGCGGATGCAGTGATAGATATCTCCCTGGTGCATAAGTACATAGACAAGCACGAGGAGCGGCTGCCGAGGTATAAGTACCTGGAAAATCTCTATAAGGGATTTCACGATGTATTCAACCTTCCGGAAAAGGAATCGTGGAAACCGGATAATAGACTGGCCGTGAATTTTCCCAGGTACATCACAGATACCTTCTTGGGGTATGCATACGGTGTTCCGGTGAAGCGGTCGCATCCAAAAGAGAATATTGACGAAGCGATTAAAGAGTTTGACCAGAGCAATGACATGGGAGACCATGACTTTGAGCTAGAGAAGCAGGCCTGCATTTATGGCCATGCTTATGAGTACCTTTATCAGGATGAAGAAAGCCAGACGAGGATCGCAACGGTTAAGCCTAAACATGGCTTCATCGTGTATGATGATACAGTTCAGAGAAGAGCCATGTTTGAGGTGAGATATGGATACAAAGGTAACGGTACAATCAGAGTCGGAGAGGTCATGACACGGGATGAGTTTTATGAGTTCACTGGAAGCACGATGAATGAGGGCATAATAAATCCTTACGGCCGGCTGCCAATGATTGAGTATGCACTGAACCAGGAACGCATCAGTTTGTTTGAAGGCATTGCCGGCATGACAGAGGTCTATAACAAGACAATCGGTGAGAAAGCCAATGATGTTGACTCTTTTGCGGAGGCCTATCTTGCGATTTTGGGAGCAGAACTTGACGATGACGGAATATACAGGATCCGGGATAACCGGATCATCAATCTGTACGGTACTGATGATGCAAAAGATATTGTTGTACAGTTCCTGCAAAAGCCTACGGCAGATGGCTCCCAGGAGAACCTACTGGACAGACTGGAAAAGCTGATCTATCAGACAAGTATGGTGGCAAACATTTCTGATGAGAACTTTGGGCAGGCTTCTGGTACTGCACTAGCCTACAAGTTGCAGGCTATGAGCAATCTGGCACTTACTGCTGACCGAAAGATGATAAAAAGCATGTCTGCCAGATATAAATTATTCTGTTCCCTGCCTACGAATGTTCCGGATCCGGATGCCTGGAAGGATATTGATTACAAGACAACCAGAAACATCCCCAAGAATCTGCTGGAGGAAGCACAGACAGCACAGGCCCTTGACGGTATTACTTCCCAGGAGACCCAGCTATCTGTTTTAAGCGTTGTGGGGAATGCATCCGATGAGATTAAGAAGATGGAAAAGGAACACGAGAAAGCGCAGGAAACAGCTACAGGCAACGATTTATTGGAGAGGTTGAGAGATGGACAGCAGGACATACTGGAGCCAGAGAGAAGCGGAACAGCTTCGTAAAAATATCAAAGACGAGCTGGTGTACAATAAAAAAATCAAAGAGACCTATGATTACATGCTGGATAATATCCAGAAAGAGATCAATGGCTTTTATGCCCGTTATGCTACTAAAGAGGGGATAACCTTAAGCGAGGCAAAGAAGCGTGTTAGTCAGCTTGATATCGATGCTTACGGGCGAAAGGCTAAGCGGTATGTAAAGGATAAAACCTTCACGAAAGAAGCCAATGAAGAGATGCGGTTGTACAACGCCACCATGAAGATTAACCGATTGGAACTCTTAAAAGCGAACATTGGTCTTGAGCTGGTGGATGGTTTTGACGAATTGCAGAAGTATTTTGACACCACGCTGACAGATCGGACATTGGCAGAGTTCAAGCGCCAAGCTGGAATCCTTGGCAAGTCGGTTCTGAACAACGAAAAGACAGCACATTCCATCGTGAATGCCTCTTACCAGAATGCAAAGTTCTCTGACCGGATATGGATGTACCAGGATATGTTGAAAGCAGAATTGTCCAGTCAGCTAAAAATTGGTCTGATACAAGGGAGAAATCCCAGGGAGCTGGCAAGGCATATCTCTAAAGTGTTTGGAGTGAGCCGGAATAATGCGGAGAGACTTATGCAGACAGAGCTTGCCAGGGTACAGACAGAAGCCCAGAAGCAGTCCTATGAGAGAAACGGCTATGATCAGTACGAATTCATTGCTGAACCTACCGCTTGTCCCATATGCCAGGCGCTGGACGGGAAAGTATTCGATGTTAAAAAGATGCTGCCCGGGGAGAATGCATCTCCCATCCATCCACATTGCCGCTGCAGTACTGCAGCACACATGGACAAGGAAGAATTCGACAAGTGGCTGGATTTTTTGGGCAAGGGCGGAACTACGGAAGAATGGGAGAAGATTAAAGCAAAAAGTGTTGTAAAGTCGATGAAAAGTGGTAAGATAATATCAGGAGCGGTAAGTGGTGCAAGAAATCCATATGGAAAGGCTGCGGATGTACATGCTAAAAAGTATTATGGATCAGTCAGGAAGATGACTACGGATGTCTCAAGGATTGCAAAGAATACAGGATACTCAAAGGAAGAGATCCGGGCAATTAAGAATTATCTGTTTGTTGATGAGCATGATTTGGGGGATAACGGCGTTAAACAGTTCGATCCGGATTATATGATCGCAGAATCGTGGCAACGTCTTATAGACGGAAAACCAGAATCCCACGATTTGACTTTAATAATCCATGAGATAATGGAGAGAAAGCTGATAGAGCAGGGCCTATCCCAAGACGAAGCGCATAATCAGGCCACTGCTAAATATAATTACGATAAGGAGGCAAGCGAGTTCTATGGTAAGATTAAAAAATTTAAAAAAGAATAGCGCTACGGTAGAGTGCGATATTATTCCGGAAGACAGCGAACAGCGCGGTCATATCGTAGTAAATTTAGTTTCTGGGGAGCTGGAGGGATATTCCTTGCCAGAGGGGTATGAATGGTGTAAAAATCACGTTCACCACGCACAAACGACTTTATACGAGCTGGCCAAGGAAAAGGATATGCCAGATGAAAAATTAGTAATGTGGTATTAGATAGCATCAGTCGATAATGACCGGTGCTATTTTTATATCCAATTTTAAGAGAAAGGATGGTGAAGACAATGAAATTCCGGAAAAAGCCTGTAGTGGTGGAAGCGTTCTGTTTTAAAGGAGCCGACTCTGAAATTAACGCTCCTGATTGGTTTGCGCAGGCATTACAGAATGAGAAAGCAATATTGGATCGTGCTTTAAAAGACGGACATGCGCATGTCTATGGCTGCACGATTGACACGCTGGAGGGTAAGATGCATGCAAGGATTGGTGATTACATTATTCGTGGTGTGAACGGGGAGCTGTATCCATGCAAGCCGGATACTTTTCGTAAAACATATGAGGCAGTTGAAGTGAGAGGAGGAATGATAAATTGATTGAAGTAAATGTCCAAAAGGACAGCATATCAGTAATCGGGCATGCAGGGTATGCTCCACCGGGGCAGGACATTGTGTGTTCTGCGGTAACAACCCACGTACAGGCCTTGGCAGCTTCCATAGATAATCTGACGGATGATACCCCAGATTATACGATTGCCCCAGGAGTATTTATTTTAAAAATTAAGGATTTATCGGAGAAGTCGCGAACTCTGGTAGATTCTTTTTTTATTGGTATCTGCGGTATTGTGGATGCCTATCCGGATTACGTCCGGATTGTATAAACTTTGTCTTTTTTCCGTTAGACATTAAATAAATGGATTGGGCCGGCGGGCATTGTACGATAGACCATTAAAAACCAGATGGAGGAAAAGAAAATGAAGTATATGAATAATCACTATGGGGAATCAAGAATCTTTGAGAAAGCGTCCTTACAGCTATTTGCAGAGGATGATACTGAGGACGAAGAAGAGGATCCGGACGATGACCCTGAGGACGGTGAGGACGAAGAGGAAGAGAACGAAAAGGCAGACAAGAAAGGAAAGGGCGATGGCAGGCTCTACACAAAGAAGGAGCTGGGGGCCATTGTTGCCAGAGAAGTTCAGAAAGTCTTAAAGGAAAAGAAGCCAAGTCAATCCGAGGCTGAAAAGCTGGAAAACATGACAGAGGAACAGAGAAAGCATAAATCCGATTCCGAGCTGGAAGAACTAAAGCGTAAGGTGGCCCGGATGGAATTGTCTAAAGTTGCATCCAAGGCCTTAAAGGCTGCTGACATTGATGTGACAGATGAAATCCTTGATTTTGTTGTTGGCGATGATGCTGAGAGCACTAATGAAAAGATTGAGAAATTCATTGAGGTAAAAAATGGGATTGTTAAGTCTACCGAAAAGGAGCGGAGTAAGGGGAAAACTCCTAAGGTTGCTACCAATGAAGGAAAGCAGCTGACCCGTGAGGAACTTGCCAAAATGTCCTATAAGGATGTACTGGCATATAAAACTAAGAACCCGGAAGGGTACAAAAAAGCAATGGAGGAATAGAAGATATGAAATATAAAGTATTTAAAACACTGCAGTTATTTGCAGACGAATTGACTACACTTGCACAGATGGTTGATCCGGAAGTCATGGGGCAGATGATTTCTGCGCAGCTTCCGAAAGCTATTAAATTTTCAGGTATCGCTCCAATCGATACGACTTTGGAGGGCAGACCTGGATCCACAATCACGGTACCGAAGTTTAAATACATCGGTGACGCTGCGGATGTGGCTGAGGGAGCCGCTATTGACTATAGCATGCTTGAGACCGAGGATGCTAAGTACACAATCAAAAAGGCTGGTAAGGGTGTAAAGCTGACAGATGAGGCTGTACTTAGCGGATACGGTGATCCGGTAGGGGAAGCACAGAGACAGGTGAGAATGTCAATTGCATCTAAGGTGGACAACGATATTGTTGCGGCTGCCCAGACAACCACACTGTCTGTATCACATGCAATTGACCTTGACCTGATTGATCAGCTTGAAGCAACTTTCGAGGATGCTCCGGACGCTATTGAGGATGAGGATTCCGGTTCTGTGGGCGTATTGTTCCTGTCCTACAAAGATGCGGCTAAACTGCGTAAGGCGGCTGCCGAGAACTGGACAAGAGCTAGTGAATTAGGAGACAACATTCTGATTAGTGGTGCTTTTGGCGAAGTACTGGGGTGGGAGGTTGCCCGCTCTAAGAAAATCACGGATGGTACTGGACTGGCAGTAAAGACAGGTGCTTTAAAGACATTCCTGAAGCGCTCTGTGACGGCTGAGAAAGAGCGTGATATTGACCATAAACTTACTAAGTTCAACGCTGACCAGCACTATGTTGTTGCTCTGGTGGATGAAACCAAATGTATTAAGATAGCAGCTGACGGTGGCTCGGGGGAATAACGGGCCGTAGCCTGCCAACCCAGCCTAGCTATACAGCAGAAAACCTAGAGTCCATGACTATAGCGGGTATTAAGGCTCTTGCTGGTAGTCTTGGCTACGGCATAACGAAGGCGAAGAAAGATGATATAATCGGTGAGTTTTTAAACCAGCAAGGCGGTGATTAAATGGCTACCATTGAGGATGTAAAGATCCTACTGGACATTACGGATAACGATATGGATGAAAAGCTCAGCCTGATTATCAGCAATGCTGAAAAACAGATCCTTGCTTATTTGCCAGAGGGTACAGTAACAGTACCGGATCCATTGCAGTACATCGTGACTGAGCTTGCGATTGTACGGTTTAACCGGATTGGCAACGAAGGTATGTCCAGCTACAGCCAGGAGGGAGAGAGTATCACATACGGGGACGATATTGCCCCGTACCTGGCTGCTATTCAGGCATGGATTAGCACACAGGAGAACAACAAGAGAGGAGTGGTAAAGTTTATATGAGATATGACGTGCCAATATCTTTTGTAAAAGAAACCGATAAACATTATGATCCGGTAGCGGGGGAGTGGATCCAGGGAGAGCCCGTCCGTACAAAGAAATATGCGAATGTAACCCATATGGGCGCAGAACGCCAGCAGGCCGTGTTCGGCGATGTGAAAGCCAACCGGCTTGTTGTCCGTTTGCAGAGAGTTTATAAGGCACCCTATGATTATATAGAGATAGACGGCAAAAGCTATCACACGGACACAGAGAGGCTTCCTAGTGATACGCAGAGTTTAGTGGTGATGCAGAATGGCTGATATTAAAGTGGTTGGGATTGAGAAGTTGGAGAAGCAGCTCAAGGAGAACATTTCACTCGGAGCTGTGAAGCAGGTGGTAAAGAAGAGTGGGACAACACTGCAAAAGGAAGCTGAGAGGATAGTGCCTGTTGCACCAGTCAACGGGGGGACACTTAAACGAAGCATAACCGGTCCAGAACTAACAGACGGAGGCTTGACTGCCAAGGTGGAAGCTACAGCTGAGTACGCCGCATATGTGGAATATGGCACTCGCTACATGAAGGCACAACCGTACATGCGACCGGCACTTGAAAAAGCTGAAAAGGAATTTCAGACAAACATGAAAAAGCTTATAAAATAGGAGGTGGATATGGACAAGACAGCAGAACAGGCCATACATGACAAGCTATGGCAGATTGTATCCCCTCTGGTGGGCGGAGAAGTCTATGAGAGCCGCCCCATGACGGAGGTGGGATATCCCTTTGCAGACTTTGAGGACTTCTTGTCCAGTTTCACGGGGACGAAAAACGGAGCCTTTGCAAGAACAGCGGTAGATCTTAATCTTTGGGATGCTGAGGATAAACGGAAAGATATATCTCAAGCAGGAGGCTCACTTTTCACACAGGCAATGCAGCTAAAAGAGGCTTTTGGGTACAAAATATCCATGAGGGTTAGTGATTCCACTATCAGAGTAATACAAGACAGAACCGTATCACCACCAATCTGGCGGTGCATGGTACATTTAGAATTTGACATATAGGAGGTAGACAAATGGCAGTTATACAGGGAAAAAGAATTGCATATTTATATCGTCTTCTGTCAGAGGCAAAGACGAATGATGCGATGGCAATGGCATTCACAACAGAAAATAGCACATCCATTTCAAGGGATTCTGATACTGTTTCTACAAAGAGCGGCGTGATCAGAGTGCCCAAGGATGCGGAAACGGAAATCAAAGCAACGGCAATTTTTGCCAGTGAGAATGATGAAATTGCTAAGAAAATAAAAGCAGCAGTAAATGGCGGGGACAAGCTGGAGATTTGGGAAGTAAATCTTGATGATCCGGGTGAGGATACAAATGAGGGCAAGTTTGCGGCTACATATTATAATGGGTACGCCACTAGCTATGAGTTGACATCCAACAGTGAGGATCATGCTGAGGTTGCTCTTGAGTTCGCCATTGAGGGCACAGGGGTTGACGGCTATGCGACCGTAACAGATGATCAGCAGGCCATTGCCGATCTGGTATTTAAGGATACCACTAAAGACACGTCGGGGGAATAATACCCCCGACTGAATCGGCCATAGTAGGAACGGGGGTCGTGGATTCGGCCATTGTAGGAAACTATTAAATACATGGAGGAAGATTAAATGTTTGACCTAACAATTAATGGAGAAGTATATCAGTTCAATTTCGGAATGGGGTTTTTACGAGAGATTGATAAGAAAGTATCGGCTATAGTTGATGGAGCTACAGGTGTAAAACAGGACATGGGCTTGCGGTATGCTGTAGCAGGTGTTATCGACGGAGACCCCAAGGCTGTGGTTGATGTGCTGGAACTGGCAAACAAAGGCCAGACCCCGCGTCTGACAAAAGCGGCTTTGGATGCTTTTGTAGAAGACGAAAACACCGACATTGATGCTTTATTTGAGGATGTAAAGGGTTTTTTATCGAAAGCAAATGTTACCAAGAAGGTGACGTTGGAGCTATTGGAGAGGGCAGAAGCAGAAAGGGAGAAAGCAGGACTGTAAACATTGGAGAGTTGTACCACGATGTGGCAATAACCTGTTTTCGGTATTTCGGTTTTAAGAGCCTTACAGAGGTGGATCAGCTGACGATTCCAGAATATGAGTTACTGATAGAAGCACACAGCTTGCGAATGGTGGATGAAGAATACAAGCGCCATGAGCAGGCATTTTTAAATTACCAGGTGCAGGCGCAGAAGTCTGCCGGGAAATACAAGACAAAGCCTGTTTATGATAGCTTCGAGAAGTTTTTCGATTATGACAAGGTTTTAGCCAGGGTAAAGAAGAAAGAGAAAAAGCCGGCTGAACGGTTTGCCGGCATCGGCAAATTATTGAAGAAAGGAGGGGCATAAAATGGGAGATTACTCTGTAAAGGCCATATTGTCTGCAACGGATAATGGCTTTTTGTCAACAATGAAAAGTGCCATGGGATACACCAATAACCTTAAAAGCACGCTCACAAGCGGTCTTGGATTTGGAATCATGATGGGTGCAGGACAGAAAGCCTTTTCAGCCATTAGCGGCGGTCTTACCGGGTTGATCGGGGATATGAGTAGCGCTGGTGCAACATGGAAGACTTTTGAGGGAAACATGCGAATGAGCGGTCATGCGGAGGCTGATATAAAATCTGTAAAAAAGGAATTGAGCGATTTTGCTGTGCAAACTATTTACAATTCATCCGATATGGCCAGCACTTTCGCACAGCTGGACGCAGTAGGAACTAAAAACACCACTAGCCTGGTGAAAGGCTTCGGTGGTCTTGCGGCCGCAGCAGACGATCCGAAACAGGCCATGAAGACATTGAGTCAGCAGGCTACACAGATGGCTGCAAAACCTACCGTAGCCTGGCAGGACTTTAAGCTGATGTTGGAACAAACCCCTTCTGGGATTTCACAAGTGGCGAAGACAATGGGCATGTCCACATCAGATTTAGTAAAGAACGTCCAGGATGGAAAGATTGCAACAGAGGATTTCTTTGATGCGATAGAGAAGACCGGAACAAATGCACATTTCTCAGAGCTTGCGACGCAGTACAAGAAAGTAAGTGAAGCAGCTGATGGATTAAAGGAGACTATGCAGAATAAACTTCAACCTGCTTTTGATGTTCTATCTGGTGTGGGGATCAAGGCCATCAGCAAGATAACTGATTCTTTTGATTCCATAAACGAAGATGCTTTAGCGGGGAAAGTTACGGCTATGGTTACTAAAGTGACCCCTTACTGGGATGCATTTAAAGATAGTGCAATCAAAGTCAAAGACGCGTTTGGGGACGCTTTTGGCGCAATCGGGGATAGCCTTGGAAAACTTACGGGGAAATTCGGCTCTGATGACAGTGTTGATAAATTTTCTGGAACTGTGGAAAAAGCTGCGGGCGCATTAAAAAGGTTTGCTGGGTTCTTGGAAGACCATTCAGATATAATTGCAAAGGTGCTTTCTAAGCTCCCCCAACTGTTAATAGCGTACAAAGGGTTTAAAGTAGTGAAATCCATTGCACCCGGGCTAGGGCTTTTTGCCAAGGGAATTACCAGCCTGGCAGGAAAAGGCATCGGAGCAATTGCAGGAAAACTGTTTGGGATTGCCGGAGCACAAAAGACGGTCGGAACAGCCAGCACGACAAGCGCAGGTGGGGTTATGAAATCTGCAGTTGCATTTCTTGCTATGGGGGCAGGAGTCCTACTCATTACGGCCGGAATCGGCCTATTGGTATATTCTGCCATCCAACTTGCACAGGCAGGCCCTATGGCGGCAGTCGCTTTACTTGGACTGGTCGCTGTAGTCGCTTTATTTGCGGTAGGGGCCGCAGCTTTAGGCCCAGCACTTACAGCTGGTGCAGTGGGATTTATAGCTTTTGGCGCGGCAATCGCCCTGGTAGGGGTAGGTGCATTATTAGCGTCCGTAGCACTAACGCTTGTTGCAGGAGTACTCCCCACAGTTGTAGCTTATGGATCACAAGGAGCGGGGGCAATTGCCTTGCTTGGTGCAGGTATGATTGCCTTTGCTGCAGGCGCAGCGATAGCAGGTGTGGCGTGTGTAGTTCTCGGAGCCGGCCTGCTTGTAGTTGGAGTGGCCCTGGCATTAGTTGGCGTCGGTGTCCTCGTGGTAGCAGCCGGAGTTATGTTACTTGCGGCCGGAACAATGGTATTAGGCGCGGGAATGATGCTCACAGGGGCGGCCCTGATGGTAGTTGCAGGGGCATTGCCCACAGTCGCAGCGGGAGCATTGGCAAGTACGGTGGCTTTTGCGGCTATGTTGGCTGTATCGTTACTGTTAGGTGCATCACTGTTGCTTATATCGGTTCCACTATTATTAATCGGGCCAGCGTTTCTTTTGGCATCGGTCGGAGCACTGGCATTTGGTGTAGCAATGACAGGAGGGGCTGTAGGATGCGCTGCTATGGCAGTCTCACTGAAACTGGTTAATTCAAGCATGAAATCCATAGCAAGCAATGCAAAGGCGGCAGAAACGTCTATTTCAAGCATGAGAAAATCGGTCAATATAGTAAATGACGGATTGGACGCTCTTGGGAATAAGGCGAAATCAGCGATTAATAAGTTCACCAGTGCTTTTCAAAATGGCGCTGGACAGGCGCAATCCGCAGCCACTACAATGGCAAACGGAGTAACAAACGGAACAAAAGCGGGGCTCGCTCCACTTCCCTCTGTGGCAACCTCTGCAATGAGCAGATTTAATTCAGCGTTGCGGGCCGGAGGAAATGCAGCGGTATCTCTAATGAGAAGCACAGCAAGTTTCATTGTGTCCACAGCAAGTTCAGCGGCAAGTGGAATGTACGGTGTTGGCTATAACATCGGCGCAGGACTTGCATCTGGTATGAGTGCCAGCCTCGGTTATGTTGAGTCAGTGGCATCGCAGCTGGCATCTGCAGCTGAAAGAGCCGTTAGGGCAAGAGCCAAGATACATAGTCCGTCAAGAGTGTTTGCAAAATTAGGAACGTTTGTCGGTCAGGGTTTTGCAAACGGAATAGAATCCATGCAAAGTACAATTGAGCGTGTAAGCAATAATATGGTAGCTATCCCGGATGTGCCTGCTTTTGCCGGCATGGATTCCTATTCATTTGGTAGCCAAGAGCTGCGGAGTGATTATGAATACCGCCCTGTAGTCTACGTGAATGCAGAAGTGACCAGCGTTATGGACGGCCGCGAGGTAGGTTACGGAACCGCAAAATATGTAGAAGAGAAAAACAATTTTGATACTACAAGAAAGAACCGTATAGGAGGGAAGACGAATGTATGAATTTAGAGACACAATAGACAACAGCGAACAGGATGTCTCCCTCTTAGGGGAGGCCCTCTCTATAGATGGCGAGTATATTGAAAACCATATCCCCGGATATCGCACGCTTGCTGTGAGTGGCCGGGAAAGCCTGGAATATGACGTGACAGATGAAGACCGCCCCATTGGAATTGACGGAATGGAATATTACGGGAAAAGACAGCCTGACAGGACAATTACGGTGAAGTTTTCCCTGCAGGCGGATACAGCGGCTATTTTCATGGCTCGTTACCGACAACTGAAGAATTTCTGCCAGGGCGATAACCGGGAGCTGCGATTCGCAGATGAACCTAATGCGCATTATGTTGGCACACTGGTTACAGTAGATGAACCAGAATCAGGGCAGTTATACGTGGTGGGAGAAATGTCATTTTACTGTGCTGATCCCTATCTGATATCGGATGTTCTGGATTCGGACACAGCAGCCACGGAAAGTGGAATACTGACAGCACATGTGGACAATGACAGCAGTGCGGCAGTGTATCCGATCTATCGCATTAAGCATGTTACGGAAAATGGATATCTTGGCATTGTACATCCGGGTGGTGCTTTTGAAATGGGTAACAGAGAGGAAGCTGACACGGAAACTTATCAGCAAAGCGAAGTTTTAACAAAAGGAATGTCCGATTATGTGCAGTATACCGGTGATAATCCAAAAAACACGGCAATCAAAAATAATGGAACACTAAATCTCGCAAGTGATGGATACTTAAGACTTGGCTCTGCAGGTTCTGGCTCGCATTGGCATGGCGGATGCAGAAAGTGGGACTTACCAGCCGATAGTAATGGAGAGGCCGGGGCAAAAAACTTTTATCTATGGTTCAGATTGCAATTTATGACGGGTTTGATTGCGCAGACAGGCCTTATACAAGTCATGCTGACAGACACAAGTAATAACATTATAGCGGCTTTTGAGGTGCACAAAGACGATATGGTCGGTAACAAGGCCTATGCACAAGCTTGGGTTGGTGGCAATTCTTTAAGAGAAGCATTTAAGTGGGATTTTACTCCAACGATCTATGAAAAGCAAAATGGTTTTATCTATGCTAAAGGCTACGAGGATATTTTAAAAATAGGCAGTAAGATACGTTTTTTTTATTATGGCAAATATTATGAAATCAGCGTGCCGGAACTGGCGAATGTAAAAGTAGCATCCGTACAGGTGTTTATCGGGCAATACGCCGCCAGGAACACATCTAAGCAGCTGGTTACAGTTATGGGCGTTGGAGAGCTTAGAGGGCGCAAGGACTATGTAAATAAATTAAAAGATATCCCGAACCGCTATGCTGCTGGGAGCGAGATTGTAGTGGACACAGAATCCGACTCTATTTTAGTAAGCGGTTTGCCGGCGAACGATGAAAAAGTAGACGGGGCTGAATTTCCCTCATTACCTGTTGGCAAAACAGATATAGAATTTTACACGTCTTCTTGGTGCGAGAGTCCGCCGGAAGTAACCGTGGAATACAGAAAGAGGTGGTTATAGTGCTGATAAGCGTACATGACAAGAATTTAAGGCGGGTTACATATTTGGATAATGAAAAGCTGAAGACAATGCATTATTTTGATGATACGTGGCACCGATACTTGACGGAAGCCACTTCAACATTTGATTTTTCGGTGCCGAAAACAGGAAATACAGATATAGAATTTCTTACAGAAAAGGGATATGTTTCTTTCCACTATGAGGGTAAAAGTTATCTTTTCAATATAATGAAAGTTGAAGAAACTGAAAAGAAACTGACTTGTTACTGTGAGAACTTAAACTTGGAACTCTTGAATGAGACCAGTCTGGAATATAAAGCGCCGGGGGCAAGGACATTTGCACAGTATATTAATCTTTTGGGGTTGCAGTACGCACAACTGGAAATCGGAATCAATGAGGTGTCTGATCTGTCCCGATCATTGGAATGGACGGGGCAGGACACAAAGCTTGCCAGGCTCTTATCGCTGGTAAACAAATTTGATGCAGAATGCGAGTTTGTAACACATTTGAACAAAGACGGAACCTTAGACAAAATTGTATTAAATGTCTACCGCAAACATGACGATAGCCACCAGGGCGTTGGGACAAGGCGAAAAGATGTTACTCTGTACTATGGTAAGGAAATTAAGGAAATCCGCAGAACGATTGATAAGACAGGACTCTATACTGCAATCAAGCCGATAGGGACTGACGGGCTGACAATTAAGGACTTGGATAAGACAGAAAATGATGATAACGGAGTTGCTATGTTTCGGAGTGCCAAGGGAGATACGCACATCCTCTGCCCGCCAATGCGAGATGAGTACCCGTCACAGGTGGTTGACCCGACAGGAGACAGGTACATCAATCTTGATTGGACGTATGAGACAAAAAATGTAAATACATTATACGGCCAGGCATTGGCAAAGTTGAAATCCGTCTATATGCCAGCGATAACTTACGAGGTGGACGGTTTTATAAAACTGGAAATCGGGGATACCATCAAGATGCATGATGCCGGATTTACTCCTCTGCTGCTGTTGGAAGCGAGAGTGAGCGAACAGGAAATTAGCTTTTCTAAGCCGGACAGAAACAAGACCATATTTTCAAACTTCCGGGCACTGGAAAACAAGCTGTCAGCTGATATACAGAGCAGGTTGGAAGCTCTTATACAGGATGCAATACCATATACGGCAGACATTATTACAACGAATGGACTTGTCTTTAAAAATGGAGAAGGTTCCACGACATTAACTGCCAGGGTGTCCAGAGGAAATACCATTTTAACAAGCTTATTTGTGCAGTGGTATAAAGACGGAACGCCATTATCTGAAGAAAATAGCATTACTGTAAGTGCCTCGGATGTGGACGAAAAAGCAGTATATCGTTTCGAGGTTTTAGACGCTGGCGGAGAGATAATGTGTTTTGCAGAAGTAACTATTGTGGATGTGTCTGACGGAGAACCGGGTGCACCAGGCATAAGTCCTGTTGTGACTGTAAATGAAGACACCTCTCTGACAATTGAGGATGCGGAAGGAGCAAAGACAACGCCACCTCTTAAGGGAAATGACGGGGCAAAAGGCGAGCCTACCGGGATAACGGTATCTGATACAGAGCCGACTACAAAATATATGGGGATGCTATGGAAGCATACAGGGACTGTCTCTGGGCTTGTGAAAAATGCCACTTATAGATGGACTGGAACCGCATGGGAACTATATATGTTTATAGCCAAAAACCTGCAGGTGGATAATCTGGCGGCCATATCCGCAAACCTTGGAACAATTACTGCCGGAACGATAAATGGCGTTGAAATTAATAGCAGTGAGTTCAACAGTGATTTTATAGTTGGCGTGTCCACACATACCCGTTATAACGGACGGATGACTCTTACCTCCGGGCGTATATATATAATTTACGATATAGAACGAAATATCGGCGCAACGGATTGGACGAGGACGGGCAGCGGACAAGTCGAGTATGATTACTCTGGCATGTCTGCCGTAGAAAGAGATGCCGACGGATACATAACCTCAAATTATAGTTTAAGCCCGTATAAAGTAAACACCGATATAGCTGCCATATCGGATAAACTTGGCTCTTTATTTACAAAAGTAGTTGCAAGCGGAAGAGTGACTGTTACATCTACTGGTGCCACATGGCTTGCCATAGCGGATGTGCCAAACTACAGTTCATCCAATAAATATTTTGTATTGGCCAATTGCCTTACAGAGGCTATCATCCCATATGTGCGAAGAAAAGATGGAAAAATAACCGCTTATGGCCCAACCATAAGATCTGGCTCAAGCTACACCGTAGATTATGTTGTAATCCAGCGGTAGGAGGATATATGGATATCAGAGGCAGACCGTAAAGGTCTTATTTTTATGGATTTGAAATAAATATGGAAAAGGAGAGATTATGGACCCACAAATTGTAGTTGCATTAATTTCATTGGCGGGGAGTGCACTGGGGACATTTGCCGGCATAGCTGTAAGTTCTAAGCTTACGAACTATCGTTTGGAGCAATTGGAGGGGGAAGTGAGGATGCACAACAATTTTGCCCGCAAGATGCCGGTGATTGAAGAGCAGATCAAGGTAGTAAATCATAGGATTCAGGATTTAGAAGAAAAGGAGAAATAGCTTATGGATTTATCATTTTTAACGAACTACATTAACCCGTTAATTTTGGGTATTTGCCTCATGGTAGGCTATGTAATCAAAACCGCTGTCCCCAAGCTGCCTAACCGGTACATACCTCTGTCAGCCTTGATTTTGGGGACGGTAATCGCTATAGTAATGAATTATCATGGAATCAACGCAGAAGTGATCCTGGGTGGCATGATAAGTGGCTTGGCAAGTACAGGGTTGTATGAGATGCTGAGGAATTTATTAGATAAAGACGGCAAAAAGGATACAGAGGGCGAGTAATCGCTCTCTTTTTTTGGAGGTAAAAACATGCTTAAGAAGGAAGTAGCCGTACAGTTGATGCGGCATTTAGTAGAACATGATTGGCATGGTTATAGTCAAGTCTCACGATGGGGAGATGGAGAAGGTACCTGCGATATCAGCATCGGCGGAAAAGTGTACAAGCTAGAGCAAGGAGACCGTGATTGCTCCTCTGCCGTGATATCCGCATACCAGGCGGCAGGAATCAACTGCGGAGGCGCAACTTATACAGGAAACATGCGTAAATGCATGACTGGAACGGGAAACTTCAAGTGGCATCCCATGTCTAGTGGATTTACGGCTCAAGCCGGCGATGTATATTTGAATGAAGCCGACCACACAGCTATGTGCTTGTCTGCTGTCCCAGATATGCTGATGCAGTTTTCAATCAGTGAAACTGGTGGGATTGACGGAGCAGAGGGAGACCAGACTGGAGAAGAAAGTAATATACGGTCTTACTATAATTACCCGTGGGACGGCATCCTTGAGTGCGTCAATAAAGAGTCTGTTGGATCCTCAGCATCAGTCGTAGCAAAACCTAAGGTTTCTTCAAAAGTGGAAATGAGAGAACAAACCGGTGGAGACAACCAACGGTTCTATATCGAAGATGCTGGCAACGGCTGCGTTCGTCTGAGAAATAAAAGTTTGGGATTATATTTGGACATCCCTAATGGAAATGCCAAAAACGATTCCGTGTTGCAACTATACAAGAAGAATAGTACGGATGCGCAGCTCTGGAGAGTGGTATATAAGGTACACGGACTGGCACAATATGCTTTACTTGAGCCTAAGCTGGCTCCGAGAAAATATGTAAGTGTAGAAGGCAACGGAATTAATGGAAAAACGAAAGTAAAACTGTGGGATGACCTAAAAAACAGTAAACAAAAGTTCTGGATCAAACAAGCTGACGACGGGGCTTATGTTTTCGTACATACGTACAGTCTGAAAGCGATTACCGCTGTATAAAAACAAGGCCCGGAGCTGTAATGGCCCCGGGCTGATATATTGTATCATTTTCGTGTTGTATTTGTGTGTATCTATTACCATTTTACCGACTTCTACGCTGGTTTTCGTGTTGCATGTCGTGTTGCATAGCATTCTAAGATGCTATATTTTGTCTTGCAATATTAGAATAATTACAATATACCAGAATCCCACAAGCCCAGTAAATACGGGGGAAAATAAAAAAACTGCAATCCGCAAGGATTACAGTAAACCTGCGGAAGAAGAGACTTGAACTCTCACAGGATAAACTCCCACTAGAACCTGAATCTAGCGCGTCTGCCATTCCGCCACTTCCGCTCGACACATGATATAATAGCATAGAACACCTGCCTTTGTAAACCCCTAATTTTATCTTCTTTGTAAAAAGAGGTTACTGTATTTTTCTATTTTATCTTGACAAAGGAGAACAATGTGATATATACTTTGATAATCAAAATATTTTAAAACAAAGATATTTGGAGCTAAAATCAAAGACCCCGCAGCAAGCTGACGGGGCATCAAACTTGCAGCGCAGCAAGCTGCGGGGTTTTTGACCCTCGCGGCAGTTGTCAAATAGAAATGCAGGAATTTCCGTTTGGCTCGTTGCTCGCAGGAATAAAACATGGAGACATAATATGGTTGGAAAGATATGTGGAACCGGTTCATATGTGCCGGCTCATTTTCTGGATAATGACGATTTAGCAAAGATTGTAGATACAAATGATGAATGGATCCGGGAACGGACAGGAGTTGTCAGAAGGCACGTAATAGAGGAGGAGACGGTAGTGTCCATGGCGGTGGCCGCCTCACGAAGAGCTCTGGAAAACAGCGGTATTGCCCCTGCAGAGTTGGATCTCATTCTGGTTTCTACTTTTAGTTCTGAGACAGTACTGCCCTGTGCTGCCTGTGAAGTACAGAGGGAAATCGGTGCAGTGAATGCTACCGCATTTGACTTGAATGCTGCCTGTACGGGATTCGTATTTGCCTACAATACTGCCCAGGCTTATATTGCTTCCGGTATGTGCCAGACCGTACTGGTGATAGGCTCCGAGAGTTTATCTAACCTGCTCAACTGGAGAGACAGAAGTACCTGCATCCTTTTTGGCGACGGAGCCGGAGCCACAGTGCTTAAGTCGGAGGAGGGGGTTTTGTACCGGCCGGTGACTCACTCGGACGGAAACAGGGGGAATGCTCTTACCTGTATGAGCAGACACCGCAAAGACTGGCTTCCCGGGGAGGAGGATCTGGATTCCTATATGAAGATGGACGGCCGGGAAGTATTTAAGTTTGCGGTGAGACAGGTGCCGGAGGTAATCCTGGAGGTCTTGAAAGAGGCGGACATATCATTAAATGAGGTTAATTATTTTATCCTCCACCAGGCAAACAAAAGAATTATTGAAGGGGTGGCAAGACGGCTGGAACAGGATATTGACAAATTCCCCATGAATCTGGATGAATATGGGAACACATCTTCGGCCAGTATCCCCCTCTTATTGGATGAGATGAACCATAAGGGGATGTTGAAGACGGGGCAAAAGCTGGTAATAGCGGGCTTCGGCGGGGGGCTTTCCTGGGGAGCGGCCTGCCTTGAGTGGTAAGAAAAGTAAGTAATTCCCGGTTTTGCCGGATTACATAAAAAGTAACTGTTCAGAGCCAAACTTGAAAACCTGCGGTTTTCTTACTGTTTGCTTTGAGCATTCACAAAAAATAAGAAGGGAAATTTAAAATTATGTTAGAAAAAGTAAAAGAAATTGTAGCAGAGTCATTGGGAGCAGATATTGATACACTTACAGAGGCAACTTCGTTCAAAGAAGATCTGGCGGCAGATTCACTGGATTTGTTTGAAGTGGTTATGGCATTTGAGGAAGAATTTGGCGTGGAGATTCCCTCGGAAGATCTGGAGCAGATTGCTACGATCGGGGATGTTATAAAATATCTGGAAAGCCATAAATAATAGTAACAGAGAGGTTGTTCGTATGAAGACAAAAGTAACCGAAATTTTAGAAATTGAATATCCAATTATCCAAGGTGGAATGGCATGGGTTGCTGAATATCATCTTGCAGCCGCCGTATCAGAAGCAGGCGGGCTTGGGCTGATAGGAGCAGCGAGTGCCCCTGCCGATTGGGTACGTGAACAGATCAGGTCAGCGAAAAAGCTGACAGGGAAACCCTTTGGCGTAAACATTATGCTGATGAGTCCTTATGCAGATGAGGTTGCAAAAATTATAGTTGAGGAAGACGTAAAGGTGGTAACTACCGGTGCGGGTTCTCCGGAAAAATATATGAAGCTGTGGAAAGAAGCAGGAGTGAAAGTGATTCCAGTTGTTGCTTCTGTGGCACTTGCAAAACGCATGGAGCGCTGCGGTGCGGATGCCCTTGTGGCGGAAGGCGCAGAGGCCGGGGGACATATTGGTGAGAACACAACCTTATGTTTGGTACCCCAGATTGTGGATGCGGTAAATGTTCCGGTTATAGCGGCAGGAGGCATTGCCGACGGCAGAGGAATTGCAGCGGCCTTTATGCTTGGCGCGCAGGCTGTACAGATGGGAACTCATTTTGTGGTTACGAAAGAATCTATGGTTCATGAAAATTATAAGCAGTGTATTCTGAAAGCGAGAGATATCGACTCTCGAGTGACTGGTCGTTCCACAGGACACCCGGTGCGTGCACTGCGCAATCAGATGACAAAAATCTATCTTCAGAAAGAACAGGAGGGCGTCGGCTTTGAGGAGCTGGAGCTTCTGACACTGGGAGGACTGCGGAAAGCCGTTGTAGAGGGTGACGTTGTAAATGGCAGCGTGATGGCAGGGCAGATAGCCGGAATGGTGAAGGAAGAATTAACCTGTCAGGATTTGATTCAGAAGCTGGTAAGTGAAACGGACAGTCTGATTGGAGGAAAAGGATTCTATGAGTAAGACTGCATTTATGTTTCCCGGCCAGGGCACCCAAAAAGCTGGGATGGGAAAGGATTTCTATGAAAACAGTCAGACGGCAGCGGGGATTTTTGATAGCGCTTCTAAACTGTTGGATATAGATATGAAAGCACTATGCTTTGAGAAAAATGATTTGCTGGACCAGACAGAGTATACCCAGGCTGCACTTGTTACAACCTGCCTGGCAATAACAGCGGTTCTGAAGGAAAAGGGCCTTAAACCGGATGTGACGGCGGGATTAAGCTTGGGTGAATACTGTGCCGTAGCTGTGAGCAAAGGAATGAGTACAGATGATGCTGTCCGGGCGGTCAGACAGCGGGGAATTCTGATGCAGACGGCAGTTCCCGGCGGACAGGGCTCTATGGCGGCGGTACTCGGCATGGATGCTCAACGGATTGAGTCCGTACTCGCCGGTATAGGCGGCGTAAGCATTGCTAATTATAATTGCCCGGGGCAGATTGTGATCACCGGATGGAAGGAGAGCGTAGAGCACGCCTCGGAGGCTTTGATGGAAGCAGGTGCAAAGAGGGTGCTGCCTTTAAATGTAAGCGGGCCTTTTCACTCCCCTCTTCTAAAGGAGGCAGGGAGAAAATTGGGAGCAGTTTTAGAATCCATAGAACTGCACAGTCTACAGATTCCTTATGTTACAAATGTGACTGCAGGGTATGTAGATGATGTCAGAGAAATAAAGCCGCTGCTTGAAAAGCAGGTAACATCTTCTGTGCTCTGGCAGCAGAGCATGGAGAATATGATAAAAGACGGGGTGGAGGTCTTCGTGGAAGTGGGACCCGGAAAAACCCTTGCGGGATTTATGAGAAAGATTAACAGAGATGTAAAAGTTTACAATGTGGAAACCTGGAGAGATGTAGATAAGGTGGTTGGTGAATTATGTTAGAAGGAAAAGTGGCAGTTGTCACAGGGGCCTCCCGGGGGATTGGGAAGGCTGTCGCACTGAAGCTGGCAAAAGATGGCGCTGCCATTGCAATTAATTACAATGGATCCCGGGAAAAGGCGGATGAGGTGAAGACAGAAATTGAACAGGGAGGAGGAAAGGCGGAAATATTCCAGTGTGATGTTTCCAACTTTCACGCCTGTGAAAACTTCCTGGGAGAAGTCATTAAGAAGTTTGGCCGGATTGATATTCTTGTCAACAATGCAGGAATAACCAGGGACGGTTTGCTGATGAGAATGTCTGAGGAGGATTTTGACGCTGTTTTGAATACGAACTTGAAAGGTACGTTTCATTGTATCCGTTTTGCTGCCAGACAGATGATAAAGCAGAGGAGCGGACGGATTATCAACCTCTCTTCTGTATCGGGAGTCGTGGGAAATGCAGGGCAGGCCAATTATTCGGCTTCTAAAGCAGGGGTCATCGGGCTTACAAAATCTGCTGCCAGAGAGCTGTCATCCAGAGGTGTGACTGTGAATGCAGTTGCACCGGGATTTATTTGCACAGAGATGACAGATGTGCTTCCCGAGAAGACTAAGGAGGAAGCTGCAGCAGGAATTCCCCTGGGACATTTCGGCAAGCCGGAGGATATCGCGGAGGCGGTTGCATTTTTGGCTTCGGAAGAGGCTGGTTATATCACAGGCCAGGTGCTGTGTGTAGACGGCGGAATGGCAATGTAAAAAAGTAATATAGGAGATGAATATGAAAAGACGAGTTGTAGTAACCGGAATGGGAGCAGTGACTCCAATCGGTAATTCAATAGAGGAATTCTGGAGCGGGATCCGTGAGGGCAAAGTCGGTATTGGACCGATTACCAGATTTAACGCATCTGAATATAAAGTACAGATTGCGGCAGAAGTAAAAGACTTTGTGGCAAAAGAGCGCATGGATTTTAAATCAGCAAAGCGCATGGAGCCATTTTCCCAATATGCGGTTGCTGCAGCGAAGGAAGCGTTTTCGGATGCGGGAGTCGATATGATGCAGGAGGATCCTTACCGGGCCGGTGTGATTGTGGGTTCCGGAATCGGGAGCCTTCAGGTGATAGAGGAAAATTATACAAAAATTGTGGAGAAGGGTCCCAGCAGGGTAAATCCATTGATGGTTCCACTGATGATATCTAATATGGCTGCCGGGAATGTATCTATCCAGCTTGGGCTAAAAGGAAAGTGTTCAAATGTGGTAACGGCTTGTGCTTCAGGAACCAACTGTATCGGGGATGCATTTCGTGCAATCCAGTATGACGACGCGGATATTATGGTGGCTGGCGGAACAGAAAGTGCTATTTGTCCCACTGGAATTGCAGGGTTTTCGGGATTGACCGCACTTTCCACATGCCCGGACCCTATGCGGGCATCCATACCGTTTGATAAGGATAGAGATGGGTTTGTGCTCGGCGAGGGTGCCGGAATCGTTGTGCTGGAGGAGTTGGAACATGCAGAAGCCAGAGGGGCACGTATTTATGCAGAGCTGGTCGGATATGGGTCTACAGGGGATGCATATCACATCACATCACCTGAGGAGAGTGGTGAAGGAGCACAAAAGGCTATGGAGCTGGCTATAAAGGAGGCCGGGATATCACCGGAACAGGTAGATTATATCAATGCACACGGAACAAGTACTCAGAAAAATGATCTGTTTGAGACAAGAGCAATTAAGCAGGCCTTGGGAAGCGCAGCTAAAGATGTGGTCGTAAACTCTACCAAGTCTATGATAGGCCACCTCCTGGGTGCGGCAGGGGGCGTTGAATTTGTTGTGTGCGTAAAGAGTATTCAGGATGGATACATCCACCAAACCATGGGAACTAAAGAGATCGGTGAGGGATGTGATTTGAACTATGCAGTAGGTGCACCGGTAGAAAAAGAAATAAACTATGTGCTTACCAACTCTCTCGGTTTCGGCGGACACAATGCAACCTTATTAGTAAAAAAGTATGAAGGATAGGGGAGAGCCATGAAAACAGAGCAAATATTAGAACTGATAGAAGCAGTCTCTGACTCAGCATTGACAGAATTTAAATATGAAGAAGGCGGTGTAAAACTTTCCCTGAAAAAAGCAACAGATTTTTCAGAAACGTCCGCAGTGCCAGTATCGCAAAGCAAGCCTGTTTTGGCGGGGATCTCGGAAATTTCGAAAGCAGAGGCAGTTGTGTCTCCCGGAAAGGAAGAAGAGACCAGAGCTGTTGAAGGAAATATAGTAAAATCCCCACTGATCGGAACCTTCTACACAGCCCCCTCTGAAGATGCTCCCGCCTTTGTAAATATAGGGGACGATGTTAAAGAAGGGCAGGTACTCGCCATCGTAGAGGCTATGAAACTAATGAATGAAATAGAAAGTGACTTTGCCGGAACGATAACAGATATATTGGTGGAAAACGGTGACGCAGTAGAATATGGGCAGCCATTATTTGTTATTAAATAGACAATCATGAAAAAGGGGACTGTCCCCTTTTTAAGAAAGCAGGTTGAAAATGAATAGATTGGATATAAAGCAAATTCAGGAGATTATCCCTCACAGACACCCTTTTCTTCTGGTTGATTATATTGAAGATTACGAGCCGGGACAGTATGCGGTGGGATACAAATGTGTGACATACAGAGAAGATTTTTTTAAAGGACATTTTCCGGAACATCCTGTCATGCCAGGCGTCCTGACAGTGGAGGCGCTGGCCCAGGTAGGAGCGGTCGCTATCTTAAGTGAGGAAAAAAATAAAGGGAAGACTGCTTATTTTGGCGGTATCCAGAAATGCAAATTTAGAGGAATGGTGATTCCGGGGGACAAAATTAAGCTGGAAACAAAAATTATCAAAAGCAAAGGGCCTGTCGGTATCGGCCAGGCGGCTGCCTCCGTGGACGGTAAAGTTGTAGTCAGTGCAGAACTAACATTTATTGTCGGGGATTAAGGAGATGTACAGGGTATGATTGAAAAAGTATTGATTGCAAACCGGGGGGAAATCGCTGTGCGTATTATCCGTGCCTGCAGAGAAATGGGTATAGAGACGGTCGCCGTTTATTCAGAGGCAGACCGGGAGGCCTTGCATACACAACTTGCGGATGAGGCAATCTGTATTGGCCCGGCATCCTCATCAGAGAGCTATCTGAACATGGAGCATATTATAAGCGCTACACTGGTATCCGGTGCGGATGCCATTCATCCGGGATTTGGATTTTTGTCGGAGAACAGCAGATTTGCAGAATTATGTGAGCAGTGCAATATTACATTTATCGGCCCCGATTCCAGTGTAATCCGTAAAATGGGGAACAAACAGGAAGCCAGGAATACTATGGTGGCTGCAGGTGTACCTGTTATTCCAGGCAGCCAGGAGCCCATTTTCGATGCAAAAAAAGGTGCTGCAGCAGCTGAAATAATTGGATATCCTGTCATTGTAAAGGCAGCTCTTGGAGGCGGGGGAAAAGGAATGCGTGTAGCTGAAACCTCCGGAGAATTTGAAAGCAGCTTCAATACAGCTCAAAAAGAAGCACAGATGGCCTTCGGAGACGGCACAATGTATATTGAACATTTTGTTCGGCATCCAAGACACATAGAATTCCAGATTCTTGCGGACAAACACGGCAATGTGGTACACCTTGGAGAGCGGGACTGCTCTATTCAGAGAAACCACCAGAAAATGATAGAGGAATCCCCATCTATAGCACTCTCTCCCGAAATGCGGAGAAAAATGGGAGAGGCTGCCGTAAAAGCAGCAAAAGCTGCCAACTATTCGAGTGCCGGGACCATAGAATTTCTTCTGGAAAAAAACGGTGAATTTTACTTTATGGAGATGAATACGAGGATTCAAGTGGAGCATCCGGTGACAGAGTGGGTGACGGGGATTGATTTGATTAAAGAGCAAATCCGCATAGCGGATGGAGAAGTGTTAAATTATACCCAGGACGATATTAAAATAACCGGCCACGCCATAGAGTGCCGTATCAATGCTGAGAATCCGAAAAAAAACTTCCGTCCGTCCCCCGGAACTATTACGGATATGTATCTTCCCGGCGGAAAGGGAGTGCGCATCGATTCTGCTATTTACAGTGGATATACAGTAACACCTTATTACGATTCTATGCTTGCCAAATTGATCGTACACGCGGGAAATCGTGAGGAAGCAATTCAGAAAATGCAGAGTGCACTTGGGGAGATTATCATAGAAGGCATAGAGACAAATGTAGATTACCAGTATGAGATACTACATCACCCTGACTTTGAATCGGGAGATATAGACATAGAATTTATAGAAAAATTGTAAGAATAGTCTGAAAACGGGGCTCAAAAGGGTCTGACCCCTTTGGGAGGTGAGGAGCTGTCGTATGAAGTTACAGAATATGTTTAAGAAGACAAGAAAAAAGAATTACATCTCTCTAAGAGATTCTAAACCGGAAGTTCCAGATGGACTTCTCAGCAAATGTAATAAATGTGGCTCGCCTATTATGACGGAGGATGTGAAAAATGGTTTTTACATCTGCCCGAAATGCCGCGGTTATTTTCGTATCCAAGCCTGCCGGCGGATTGAGATGCTGGAGGATGAGGGCTCCTTTGAGGAATGGGACAAAGGACTTACCACGGCAAATCCTTTAAATTTTAAAGGATATGAAGAAAAAATACAGGCATTGCAAAAGAAAACGGGGTTGGAGGAGGCCATCGTCACAGGAAAGATTAAAGTTAACGGCCTGGATACTGTAATCGGTGTGTGTGACGGCCGCTTCATGATGGCAAGCATGGGAGAGGTCGTGGGTGAAAAAATCACTCTTGCCGTAGAGCGCGCAACTAAGGAACAGCTTCCCGTTATATTGTTCGCCTGCTCGGGGGGAGCAAGAATGCAGGAAGGAATTGTATCCTTGATGCAGATGGCGAAGACTTCCGCCGCATTGAAACGCCATAGTGATGCAGGACTTCTTTACATCTCCGTTCTGACGGATCCTACAACAGGCGGGGTTACTGCAAGCTTTGCAATGCTGGGTGATATTATTCTGGCAGAGCCGAATGCTCTCATTGGATTTGCAGGACCACGGGTCATAGAACAGACAATCGGTGAAAAGCTGCCCAAAGGATTTCAGCGCTCCGAGTTTTTACTGGAACATGGTTTTATTGATAAAATTGTAGAACGCGAGAATATGAAAGAGACTCTATCACAGATACTGAGGCTGCACAGTAAGGATACAGCTCCGGAGAATGTGAAGGTCAATTTTGCAGAAGTTTCTAAAGAAATGGCAAAGGAAGCTTCTTCTATGAGCGCTTGGGACCGGGTCTTAGTTTCCCGGAGAAAAGACCGTCCTGTGGCAGATGATTATATTGAAAGATTATTTGAGGAATTTATGGAATTCCATGGAGACCGCTATTTTAAAGATGATAAAGCGATTATAGGGGGCACGGCATATTTCCACGGTCGTCCGGTAACTGTCATTGCACAGGCAAAGGGCAGAACCACTAAAGAAAATATAGAGCGAAATTTCGGCATGCCGTCCCCTGAAGGATATAGGAAGGCCCTTCGTCTGATGAAGCAGGCGGAGAAGTTTGGACGCCCTGTTATATGTCTTGTAGATACACCGGGTGCATTCTGCGGTCTAGAGGCTGAACAAAGAGGGCAGGGTGAGGCCATTGCAAGAAATATATTTGAAATGTCAGGTTTAAGGGTGCCGGTGATTTCTGTAGTAATCGGAGAAGGCGGCAGCGGCGGTGCCTTGGCCATGGCAGTTGCCGATGAGGTATGGATGCTGGAAAACTCTGTGTACTCTGTACTCTCTCCGGAAGGATTTGCAAGTATCCTGTGGAAGGACAGCAAAAGGGCAGGCGAGGCAGCTGAAGTAATGCGCCTGACAGCCGGCGATTTACTGAAATTGGAAGTAATAGAAAAGGTAATTGCGGAGCCGGAGAACTATACGCGGGAAAATCTTGATAAAGTCTGCGGTCAGCTGGAAATTTTTTTAAGTGATTTTCTAAAAGTGTATACAAGCTTTTCTATAGATGAGCTTGTAGAAAAACGCTATCAGAGGTTTCGGAGAATATAGAGGTAAGGAGAATTTTTTAATATGAATCCATTTAAAGTAGGAGAAAAAATAACCAGGGTTCCTCTGATTCAGGGAGGGATGGGGGTCGGAATTAGTCTTGGAAATCTGGCAGGCTCTGTAGCGGCAGAAGGTGGTGTCGGAATTATCTCCACTGCCCAGATTGGATTCAGGGAACCGGATTTTGAAAAGAATCCTGTCAAAGCAAACGAAAGGGCCATTCAAAAAGAAATGGATAAAGCTCGGAAAATCTCTCCTGAAGGAATTATCGGGTACAATATCATGACAGCTCTTAAAGAATTTAAGAATCATGTTGCCGCAGCTGTGAAAGCCGGTGCTGACGTTATTATTTCGGGGGCGGGGCTGCCAACAGAACTTCCCAGACTGACAGAAGGGAGCAGCACGCAGATTGCACCCATCGTATCTACTGAGAAATCGGCAAAGGTTATCTTAAAATATTGGGACAGAAAATACCAGAGAACGGCTGACCTGGTTGTCATTGAAGGGCCAAAGGCCGGAGGGCACTTAGGTTTTAAGAAAGATGAACTGCAGTACTACTCGCCGGAAGTGTACGATGAAGAGGTTAGAAAGATTATAAAAATTATCCGGGGATACGAAACAAAGTATCAGAAAAAGATTCCGGTTATTCTTGCAGGGGGAATTTATGACAGTGACGATGTGAAACATGCCGCTGGGCTGGGGGCGGACGGAGTGCAGGTGGCAACGCGGTTTGTTACGACGAAAGAATGTGATGCCCCCGCAGAATATAAAGGTGCATATTTGAAGGCAGAAAAAGAAGACATCGTAATTGTAAAAAGCCCCGTGGGCATGCCGGGACGCGCAATCTTGAATCCGTTTATAAAACGTGTTATGCTAGGAGAAAAGATACCCCATACACCATGTCATGGCTGTCTTGCGAAGTGTAGTCCGAATGATATCCCCTATTGTATTACGGACAGTCTGATAAATGCCGCGAAGGGCAAGGTGGACCAGGCACTATTGTTCTGCGGAGCCGATGCATATAAGGCTAAGCGTATAGAGACGGTAAAGGAAGTAGTAGATTCTCTGTTTGATAACAAATAGTGTTTTGACCATGTCTTGACAGTAGAAGAGGAATCAGAAAAAGGAGCACCGCATCCGTGAATGCATATGAGACGATTAACGACATCCTCGTTCATTTATTTAATGAAATCTGGGAGCTGGAAGAAAAAGCTATTATCACTGAGGAATTTAAGGATATCAGCAACAATGACATGCACATCATAGAAGCTGTCGGACTTGGAAGCGATAGTACGATGTCTATGGTAGCCAGGAAACTCGGCATTACTGCCGGGTCTCTTACTACGTCTGTCAACAGCCTTGTGAACAAAAAATATTTAGTGCGTGAAAGAAGCGAGTCTGACCGACGTGTAGTCTATGTCCGGCTTACAGAGAAGGGGAGGAAAGCATTTTTTCATCATAAGGACTATCACATGCAGATGACAGACGCTGTAGTCAAAAGCCTGGATGCAGATGAAATACCGGTGCTTCTGAAAACATTGAACAGCTTGTCAGAGTTTTTCCGCGGCTACGAGACCAAAAAGTAAATCTTTAACGGGCACTTTGACGTTTGGAAAAAAGTGGAGTACAATACGGTTTATAACAGAGGTTGAAGGAGAAGGGTAAAGAGATGACAAGACTAGAGCAGCAGCTTGAATTTATCAGAGAGATTGACAAGGTAAAGAATATTTACAGGCAGACTTATCTGGCGGATGGGCAGCGGAAAGAAAATGATGCAGAGCATTCCTGGCATATTGCATTGATGGCGGTTCTTCTGAAAGAGTACGTACCAGGGGTGGATTTGACGAAAGTAATAATCATGGTGCTGATCCACGATCTGGTTGAAATTGATGCAGGGGATACATATGCCTACGATTCTGCCGGAGCAGAGACGAAAAGGGAGAGAGAAGTTCAGGCAGCCGAACGGATTTTTGGTATCCTCCCAAAAGACCAGGAAAAACTTTTCCGCGATTTGTGGGAAGAGTTTGAGGAATATAAAAGTACAGAGGCAAAGTATGCTCATCTGCTGGATAATTTTCAGCCTTTGCTGCTCAACGATGCAGCAGATGGCATAAGCTGGGCAGAACATGGGGTGAAGAAGTCGCAAATCTATAAGAGGAATGAAAAAATAGAGGAGACTTCGGAAGATATCTGGAAGTGCATGAAAGACATTGTGGACAAACACATCCAAAAAGGAAATGTGCAGGACTGCTAGTACGCTATTTTACTGAAAGTTAATCAGACAGCACACTAGTGTACTGAGACAGTAAATGAAACAAAACGGTTTATCGGTATGAGAGATGGGGGCATCGGAATGTATGAAAAAGAGATAGAGCAGCTGCAGGAAATTATTGATGAAAGTAAAAATATCGTGTTTTTTGGAGGAGCGGGAGTATCGACGGAGAGCAACATTCCTGATTTCAGGAGCGCAGAAGGCATTTATCATCAAGCATATAAATATTCCCCTGAACAGGTAGTGAGCCACAGCTTTTTTATGCAGCATCCTGAAGCCTTTTACGACTTCTACAAAGAAAAAATGATGGTACTGGATGCAAAGCCGAATTCTGCCCATTTAAAATTGGCAGAACTTGAAAAAGCCGGCAAGCTGAAAGCTGTCATCACCCAAAATATTGATGGTCTTCACCAGGCTGCCGGGAGCGAAAAAGTGTATGAGCTTCACGGGAGCATTCATCGAAATTATTGCATGAAATGCCATAAATTTTATAGCGCGCAATACGTAAAAGATGCGCCCGGAGTTCCCTACTGTAAATGCGGCGGCGTTATTAAACCAGATATCGTTCTGTACGAAGAAGGTCTGGATCCGGAAACCATAGAGGGAGCTGTACAGGCGATTGCCAATGCAGACACCCTGATAATCGGCGGCACATCGCTGGTTGTCTATCCGGCAGCAGGCTTTATCGACTACTTTCATGGAAAGCATTTAGTAGTGATTAACAAGTCCGAAACAGCCAGAACTGTCTGGGCAGAATTAAATATTCCAGGCCCTATCGGAGAAGTGTTGGGAAGAATAAAAGGGGTCTGACCCTTTTGCGCTCCGTTTTCTCAATTGTTTCAAACAATTGAGAATTCGGCATCCAAAAGGGTCAGACCCCTTTTAACATTTTTCCCAGCGGCCGGATGCTCCGCAGGGGAGTACCAGTTTGTTACTGCTCACAGGAAGTCCGATTTCCTGTGAATCCACGGTTCCGCCCCATGCCTTTAGCTCTGTAGAGAGCATGTAGGTCAGGACTGCAGGTGCCAGGCCTGTGGTATATGAGTTGATGAGGAAGAAGATAGCATCCTTTGACAGGATCTGGGTACAAAGCTTGATTAAAGGATGGATCATATCTTCAATTTTCCATATTTCGCCTTTGGGCCCTCTTCCGTAGGAAGGGGGATCCATTATGATTGCATCATAAGTATTGCCGCGGCGGTGTTCTCTTTCAACGAACTTCACACAATCGTCCACCAGCCAGCGGACAGGGGTGTCTCCCAACCCAGATGAAGACGCATTCTCCTTTGCCCAAGTGACCATACCCTTGGATGCATCTACATGGGTAACTTGGGCACCGGCAGCAGCAGCGGCAAGCGTGGCACCGCCTGTATAAGCAAACAGATTCAATACTTTCACAGGATGTCCGGCTCCCTTGATTTTCCTGGAAAACCAATCCCAATTCACAGCCTGTTCAGGAAAAAGACCGGTATGCTTAAAGCTGAATGGTTTCAGGTTAAATGTGAGATTCTTATAATGAATTTGCCACTGTTGGGGCAGATTAAAAAATTCCCATTCTCCTCCGCCCTTTTTGCTGCGGTGGTAATGTCCATTTGGCTGATTCCAGCTCTTATTTGTCCGCGGGGTATCCCAGATAACCTGGGGATCGGGGCGCACCAGAAAAAAATCCCCCCAGCGTTCCAGCTTCTCACCTCTTGAACAATCTATGACCTCATAATCTTTCCATTCATCTGCAATCCACATATATGTTATCCTTTCTTTGAGTTCCGCCTGCATAAAAATAAAAATCAGCAGAAAACTACACATATCATCTCATAAATACCTTTTTTTTTCAACCGAGAGTTAGAGCATCGACACAATTTGGATAACAGTTTGGCCATATCAATTCTCAGCAGCATATGTATACGAAAGCAAACTTCCGCCTGCCTACGCTGCCGAAAATCCGCATAACTGAACTATTACAAATTCGACTTTACTGAATCATAAATCAGTGATAGAATACATCTATAAGGCGATCTCGCCATAGTCAAAGACCCCGCAGCAGTCGCCAAATGGAAATGCAAGCATTTCCCCTTGGCTTGTTGCTCGCGGGAATAAATGTGCAGCAAATAACAGAAATGGCGAATCAAATTGTAAAACAATTCAGAAAACGGGCCTCAAAAGGGTCAGACCCCGTTTTAAAGTGAAAGGAGAAACAGATATGATTACAGTAAATGCTATGGGAGATGCCTGCCCAATTCCGGTAGTGAAGACGAAAAAGGCAATGCAGGCGATGACAGAGCCGGATACTTTGGAGGTGCTTGTAGATAATGAGATTGCGGTACAGAATGTGACAAAGATGGCAAAAAGTTCCGGCGGTGATGTGACTTCTGAGAAGCTTGGCGAAAAGGAGTTTAAGATAGTTATCAAGATGAGCCAGGTTATGTCTGAGCTTAAAGCACAAGAGAAAGAGGAGGACGTGGATTGTATGCCGGACAGGAGAAAAGATACGATAGTTGTTATTTCCTCTGACAGAATGGGAAGCGGTAACGATGAGCTGGGGAAGGTACTGATAAAGGGCTTTATTTTTGCGGTAACACAGCTTGATGAGCTCCCTAAGGCAATACTTTTTTATAATGGCGGTGCACGCCTGACTTCTGAAGGTTCAGATTCTCTGGAGGATTTGAAGGGACTGGAAGCCCAGGGGGTAGAGATTATGACCTGTGGGACATGCCTGGATTATTACGGACTGAAAGAAAAGCTTCGGGTGGGCTCAGTAACCAATATGTACAGTATTGTAGAAACAATGAATAATGCAGGAAAAATTATTCGTCCATAGCAGGGTGAAGCAGACTGGAAAGAAAGGTGGATATAGCATGAAAACAGGCAAGGAAATACGTCTGACTCAGATGGCAAAAACAGCCGGATGAGCGGCTAAAATAGGTCCTGAGACCCTTGCCCAGGTTCTGGGTAAGCTGCCTAAATTCCAGGATGAGAATCTCATGGTTGGAATTGAAACATCAGATGACGCGGCAATCTACAAGGTTACGGAGGACATCGCAATGATTCAGACCGTGGACTTTTTCACTCCGGTCGTAGATGATCCTTATACGTTTGGCCAGATTGCGGCGGCAAATGCCCTGAGTGATGTCTATGCGATGGGCGGGGAGCCGAAGGTTGCCTTAAATATTGTCGGCTTTCCAAACTGCCTGGACCCGGAGATTTTGGGTGAAATACTAAAAGGCGGAGCGGATAAAGTAAAGGAAGCCGGTGCAGTTCTGGTGGGAGGACACTCTGTTCAGGATGATGAACCGAAATATGGGCTAAGCGTATCTGGTTTTGTGCATCCGGATAAAATATTCAAAAATTACGGATGCAGACCGGGGGATGTGCTCATATTAACGAAACAGATCGGGAGCGGCATCATCAATACGGCGGTAAAAGCCGAGATGGCTTCTGCATTGGCCGAGAGGGAGTCCGCCATAGTTATGGCTTCCCTGAATAAAAAGGCCAAAGAGGCGCTGGAGTCTTACCCTGTCAATGCATGTACGGACATTACCGGTTTCGGGCTTCTGGGTCATTGTATGGAGATGGCTTCCGCAAGTGATGTGACAATGGAAATCTATGTCCATGACGTTGCATATATGAAGGAAGCAGCAGATTATGCAAAAATGGGCCTGGTGCCGGCTGGCACGTACAAAAATAGAGAGCACAGTATAGAGCTGGTAGATGCAGGAAATGTGGATGAATATTATTTAGACTTGTTATATGATCCGCAGACTTCCGGCGGACTCTTGTTTAGCCTGCCGGAAAAATATTTATCGGAAGCTTTAGCAGATTTAAAAGAAAAAAAACTTGATACGGAAGTTTCGGTTATCGGGAGAGTTACAGAAAAGAAAGAAAAATTTATCTGCCTATGCCCATAATGTGAGGCTGACGGTCAGAAAATATGTCATAGGGAGTGGGGAATGGATAAAAATCTGTTATTCCGCAGAATTCCAAAGGTGGACATTCTGATGGAAGAAGAATGTATTAAAAAACTGGTAGAAGAGTACGGCTATGATAGTGTGCTGGAGGCTGTCCGAATAGAGCAGGACAAGCTCCGGGCTTATATTGGCACTTGTGAAAATGAAGAGGAGGGCCAAAGCAGAATTGACGGACTTCTAGAGAGAATAGAATTAACCGTTTTGGCCATGAACAGGCCGAATATGACACGTGTCTTAAACGGCACAGGGACGATTCTGCATACGAACCTGGGGCGTGCCCCTCTGGGCAGTGAACACCTGCAACGGGTCATTTATATAGCAGGCGGGTACTCTAATCTGGAGTATGACCTGGAGGCGGGAAAACGGGGAGAGCGGTATTCTCATTTTGAAAAACTGCTCTGCAGGATTACCGGGGCGGAGGCAGCTATGGCTGTCAACAATAATGCTGCGGCCGTCTTGCTGATTTTAAGCTCCCTGGCAAAGGGCGGAGAGGCTGTTGTGTCCCGTGGAGAGCTGGTGGAGGTGGGGGGAAAATTCCGGATCCCCGATGTGATGGAGCAAAGCGGTGCGTCTCTGGTGGAAGTGGGAGCAACCAATAAGACCCATTTATCAGATTATGAGAAGGCAATCACGGAGGCGTCGAAAGCACTGCTGAAGGTGCATACAAGCAATTACCGTATTGTCGGGTTCACGGAGTCTGTCCCGGTAGCGGAGCTGGTACCTCTCGGGCGGCAGCATGGCATACCGGTCATTGAAGACTTGGGGAGCGGCGTACTGGTGGATTTGAGCAAGTACGGCCTGACCTATGAACCTACAGTACAGGATTCTGTGAAAAACGGAGCAGACGTGGTGTGCTTCAGTGGTGATAAGCTGCTGGGCGGCCCCCAGGCCGGGATTATTGTTGGGAAGAAGATTTATATTGATCTGATGAAGAAAAACCCTCTTACGAGAGCTCTGCGCATTGACAAATTTACGGCGTCGGCCCTGGAGGCTGTTCTCAGAGAATATTTGTCGGAAGAGAAAGCAATACAAAATATACCGGTTTTAAATATGATTACAAGGACACCGGAAGAAATAAAGCAAAAGGCAAAAAAGTTCCACAGAATGTTAAAGCGGGCCGGACTGAAGGCGGAAATTGGTATTGAAGAATGTGAATCTCAGATTGGCGGAGGATCTTTGCCTCTGGAGCGCATTCCAAGTACGGGGGTGACGATCCATCCTCTGGAGATTAGTACACCTGAGTTGGAAGAGAGACTCAGGCATTTTCCGGTGCCTGTGATAGGACGGACTGTAAACGACAGAATCCTGCTGGATATGAGGACTTTTGAAACAAGGTATATGACCTACTTTGCAAAAGTTCTGAAGGAGCTGAATGTTCTGGAAAAGGAAGGAAACGGATATGAAGCACATTATTATCGGGACAGCGGGCCATATTGATCATGGGAAAACTACCCTGATAAAAGCGCTGACCGGACGGAATACGGACAGATGGGAGGAGGAGCAGCGCAGAGGAATCACCATTGACCTGGGCTTTACGTATTTTGATTTGAAAAATGGAACCCGGGCTGGGATTATTGATGTTCCCGGCCATGAGAAATTTATCAACAATATGGTTGCAGGTGTAGTGGGGATGGATTTGGTGCTGCTTGTAGTTGCGGCCGATGAAGGCATTATGCCGCAGACAAGAGAGCATATAGATATTCTGGAAATGCTGGGTGTAAAAAAGAGCATTCTTGTCCTGAATAAATGTGATCTTGTGGATGACGAGTGGCTGGAGATGGTGGAAGAGGAAATTCAGGAGGAATTAAGCGGAACATTTCTCGAAAATGCTCCTGTAGTAAAAGTTTCCGCTGTGACAGGCCAGGGTATTCCGGAATTGATTGATAGAATTGAACACGTGAGTGAGGAAGAAGTAGAAGAAAAGGATGTGCATACGATTCCCAGGCTGCCTGTAGACAGAGTATTCTCCCTGTCTGGTTTTGGTACCATTGTGACAGGGACTCTGATAAGCGGAGTCATTCGAAAAGAAGATACTCTGGAGATGTTCCCAGGCGGACAGGAGTGTAAAATACGGAGTATTCAGGTGCACAGCTGTCCGGTGGATACGTGTTATGCAGGGCAGCGTGTGGCAATTAATATTTCCAATCTAAAGAAAAAAGAACTTAAAAGAGGGTGTGTACTGGCTCCTACGGGGAGCATGAAGGATTCCCGGCTTATGGACGTGAAGCTTGAAGTTCTCAATTCCAGCATGCGGATGCTCTCCAACAACATACGTCTGCATTTTTTCAGCGGTACCAGTGAGGTATTGTGTCGCGCTGTTTTATTAGGGGATGAAACACTTGGACCGGGCGAGAGTGGGTATGTGCAGCTTCGCATGGAAGAAGACGTGGCATTTCGGCGTGGAGACCGGTTCATTGTGCGTTTCTATTCTCCTATGGAAACTGTTGGCGGCGGCGTGATTCTGGAGCCCAACGCAGCAAAGAAAAAACGGTTCTCACCGGAAATACTTGAGAGTTTGAAACAAAAAGAGTCCGGCAGTGCCACAGATGTAATTGAACTGCATGTGAGGGATTACCGCGACACGATGGCGACAGTGTCTGAACTTGCCAGACTCACCGCTCTCTCTGTGGAAGAAGCGGCAACTGCGGTGAGGGAACTGGAAAGCCAGGGCCTTGTATGCGTATTTCCCATGAAAAAGGATATTTATGTATGGCACAGCAGAGATGAACAGGAGTACAGAGAACAAATCTTGAAAGCCCTGGAAAATTTCGTGAAGAAATATCCGTACCGTTATGGAATGCCAAAAGCGGAAGTGCACAGCACATTTATGAGGAAGGTAAAGCCAAATGTGTTTGACAGGTATATAGAGTTCCTGACAGAGCATGAACTATTAACACGTTGTGGAGAATACCTGGCGCCTATAGGATATAAGGTGAACAAGGATGAGACTTACGGGAAGGTAAGAAAAAAGCTTTTCAGTGTCTTAGAATCTGCCCGATATGATTTCCAAAAAGTTACGGATATTAATTTTGGCAATGTGCCGCCCCAGACAGTGGAGGACATTCTTCTGCTTATGGCGGGCGATGGGGAAATCGTAAAGGTAGCGGAGGAAATGTACACCTTAACTGCATACATGGAGGCTGCAAAAGAAAAGATTGTAAGCAAGCTGAAGGCAGACGGAAAAATTACTATTGCAGAGATACGTGATATGTTTGGCACAAGCAGAAAAAGCGCAAAACCGATTTTAGAATATATGGACAGCATCAAAGTGACCAGGAAAACCGGTGCGGAGAGTGAAAGGATATCGAACCTATGAATCTGAAACAATTAGAAGCGTTTGTATCAATAGCGGACGAGGGAAGCTTTTCCCGGGCGGCCAAAAGCCTCTTTTTGACCCAGCCTACTGTAAGTGCACATATTTCTTCTCTGGAGCAGGAACTGAATGTACGTCTGTTTGTAAGGAATACGAAGGAAGTTCATCTGTCGGAAGACGGAAAAGTGCTGTACGGCTATGCAAAACAAATGATTTCTCTGGAAAAGCAGATAGAGATGGCTTTCGATAAAACCCGGAAAGAAGGAAGCCACTGCATCCGCATTGCAGCATCCAGTGTCCCGGCCCAGTATCTGGTTCCGCAGATACTGGAGAGGTTCAGCAGAAAATACCCACAGGAGCAATTCAAGTTAATGGAAACAGACAGCGCCAAGGTTGTGGAACAGGTTGTGAATTATAACGTGGATATAGGGTTTACCGGAACGGTGTTTGAAAAAAAATACTGTGAGTATATACCTTTTTATGAGGATGAATTGGTTGTGATTACCCCTAACTCTGAGAAATTCAGAAAGCTGAAAGAGGCAGAAAACAATCAGCCCGGAGAAAGTAATGAAAGCAAGATGTGGATACAGAATGAAGCTGTTATTTTAAGAGAGGAGGGTTCCGGTACCCGCAAAGAGGCAGAAAGACTTCTAAAAAGTATGGGAATCAATATTGATAAACTGAATATTGTGGCAAGCATGGAAAACTCAGAAACAATAAAGCGTTCTGTCAGCAGAGGAATCGGAATTTCTGTTTTATCCCGTCTGGCAGCAGAAGAGGAACTGCGGGAAGGGAAGATATTGGGATTTTCTCTCGGAGGCGGCAATAAAGGGAGCAGGAACATTAACATAGTTTATAATAAAAACTTCCAGATGTCTGCCCTCACTGAAAAATTTCTGCGGATTGTCAAAGGAGAGTGAGTTTGGTGATATACATGGATAATGCGGCGACAACGCTGCATAAACCGCCCCAGGTGGCAAAGGCCATAGTCCAGGCCCTGAATTCAATAGGAAACGCAGGAAGGGGGGCTACGGAAGCATCTCTTGGGGCGTCCAGAGTCATTTATGATACAAGAGAGAAGCTGTGCCGTCTTTTTGGCGGGGAAAGTCCGAATCGGATTGTGTTTACGGCAAATTCAACGGAAAGCCTGAATATTGCGATTAAGGGGATTTTGAATCCGGGCGATCATGTGATCACTACAGTCCTGGAGCATAATTCTGTCCTCCGTCCCCTGTATGAGTGCCGGGAACGGGGAATTGAGTTGACGATTCTGGGATGTGACGGGAAAGGAAATATTTCCTGTGAAAATATAGAGAGTGCAGTCAAGGAAAATACAAGAGCAATCGTCTGTACTCACGGCTCAAATTTAACCGGAAATATGATTGATATAAGTGCTGTGGGTGCTATTGCCGAAAAGCACCATGTATTGTTTGTAGTGGATGCTTCTCAGACGGCAGGGGTATTTCCTGTCGATGTGCAGAAAATGAAAATAGATATTCTTTGCTTTACGGGGCATAAAAGCCTGCGGGGCCCCCAGGGAACAGGCGGAATGTATGTTAGGACCGGAGTTGGAGTAAGGCCTCTGCTGAGCGGCGGCAGCGGTGTGGATACCTACAATATCCATCATCCAAAGGAGATGCCGACGGCTTTGGAGGCAGGCACGCTGAATGGACATGGGATTGCCGGGTTAAATGCCGCCCTTTCCTATCTGGAGGAAATAGGTATGGATTCAGTCCGGGCGCAGGAGCTTTCTCTAATGCGTATGTTTTATGAGGGGATATGTGGTATTCCGGGTGTAAAGGTTTATGGCGATTTCGAGACAAGACAGAGATGCCCTATTGTATCTTTCAATATTGGAGACTACGATTCCTCTGAAGTGAGCGATGAGCTGTTTTCAGTTTATGGTATTGCAACCCGGCCCGGGGCACACTGTGCACCGCTGATGCATAAAGCCCTTGGAACAAAAGACCAGGGAGCTGTAAGATTTAGCTTTTCCCATTACAATACAGAGGAAGAAGTGCAAACGGCAATTGAGGCTGTTAGAAAATTAGCGGAAGATTGAAAGAGAAAATGATATGAGAAAAAAAGAATTGAAATTAATTGTCACATTTCACACGACCACAGATGCAATGGCGATGGAAAAAATGTGTAAAGAACAGAATATTTCCGGACGTCTGATCCCGGTGCCCCGTGCAATTTCGGCGGGCTGCGGACTTTCCTGGTGTGCTGATCCAAAGCAAAGTGAGATAATTAGCACCGAAATGAAGCGTGCCGGCATAAAAGCACAGGCATTGCAGGAGTGCATGGTCTGATAGGAAAACAAACTGTATAGGGGATGGGAAAAATAGAAGGTGCCGCAGCGGGCACCTTCTATTTTTCCCGGGGATTTTTCCAAAGCCAGAGAGCGATGACAATCCCGGCTATGTATAAAATGTTGATGAGAATGGAAGGGTTGTCTTTTAATAGAGATACAATTGCAACAGCGGCAGCCAGAGAAATAGTCAATTCAAATGCTTTTAAAATCCGTCTGTCCCGGATATCTTTGGTTTTCTGCAAAAGTTCGCTGCGCTGCTGCTCAAGCTGCAGATACTCCATGAGATGCGCATTGTCTATATGCGCGAGAATCCATTCATCTCTTGAAAATTCTCTATCTTTTCTTTTGAGGCGCAGAAATCCTTTAGAGGACGTGCTATCCTCCGGCATCTCATCCTCATCAACCGTCTGCGAATGAAATTTGGCGGCAGGCGGGACTTCCCTGGCAGGTTCAGGCTCTGTCCTGCAATCCTGAGAAGTTGTTTTCGGGCCGTCTGAGGTTTCCTCGGAATTCATGTGTATATCTTCAGGGGTTACATGTGTATCTTCAGAATCAACAGAAGCTCCTGTGGGGTTTTCAACAATTTCTTCATTTGTAGTAATATCTTCGGACATAGATTATTCCCCTTTATCATAAGTTTTTCTTAATTATACCAGTTTTCGACAGAAAAAACAACGGAATGCAGTGTATTGCCGGACTGCAGCATGTGCCTTTCTGTTCTCTAAATCCCGCGCCGAAAATTATCCAGTACGTGGGGCAGCAGTTTATCACTGTATTCCGACAGGGAATATTTTCCTGCACACAGAGCCCAGTCATAGAGCAGTGCCCGCTCATACATAGCATAGATTTTAACAAGCTCATCCACAGAAGATGTTGCTTTGAACTCTCCGGACTGAATGCCTGCATCAATAATCTCTGTTATTATCTGAAAATAATACCGGTCTGCATCCAGAAGGGAACGGTTATCTTTGGTAACCAACTGAGAGGAGAGCAGTGATGCCAGTAAATTCAAGTCAATGCTGTTCTCAATCATATAAAACAACTCATGATTCAAAAGGAGCAACTTGTCCTCAGCAGAAAGTGAGGGATCCATTGTAGGGTTGATTTCTTCATACTTTTGGTCAAAAAGGACGGAAAGAGTGGAGAGAAGAGCGTCCTTCCCCTTAAAGTAATGATAGAAAGTACCCTTGGATGTCCTGGAAAGCTTGAGAATATCCTCCACAGTCGTATCATCGTATCCATTTTTGTAGAATAGTGTCCAGGCAGCTTTTACGATTCTGTCTTTCGTCGTCTGTTTTTTTCTTGGCATAAAAATACTCTCTTCCTTAATTCAAAACTTCTAGTGCACTAGTGTCTTTAGTAGTATAGCATAAGTTTAAAACGATGACTATGTAAAGAATAGAAGAAAATATGTTTAAAAATATGAACTTTGTTTATAAACCGACAAAATTGTGTCATAAAATAGACAAAAAAGTAACAATGGAAGAGCGAAAGATAAATAACGGTAATGTTTAAATCCATAATTACTACTAAATAGTGTTTGAATTAGAAGGATTACAGAAGAAAAAAGTCAGAAAACAAAATAGAAAAAATCAATATATTGGAATTACTAACAAAATAAAACTATAAGTAAAAATATTGACTTGTTATTTTTTTATCGTATAATAATATGTAGGAAACAGACTATAGTCGGGACTAAAGACTAAACTGTAGTCTAACTAAATTTTGATTATAATTTAAGTATTCCACGGACGGCAGCCGAAGTCAAACATTCCTGACTACGGTTCATTATTCTTGTGAAAATAAGTGCTTAGGAGGGAGCGTATGGGACTTGGTCCGAGTATTAAAATGACAACACTGCATCATTTTCGATGTCCGGTGACAGCAGTATTATCCCGGGAAGAAAACCTGGAATTTCCGGGAATTATTGTTGATGGGGTTTCAGAAGTCTGTGATGACAAGATTTATACGGCAAAGCGGGTTGCAGACATTGCGGAAGCTATGCGCGCCGATGCGGCAATTGTAGCAATTGACGGCTGGGGGAACCACCATGTGGATTTTATAAATGTGATAGAGCAGCTTGGGTTAAGAGGTATCCCCAGCGTAGGCTTAAGCTATGTAGGCCTGCAAGGGAGACTGGTATGCAGTAATAGTTATGTGGATTGCGTCGTAGATTTTAATAAATCTGAATCGGGTTATGAGTCTTGTGTCGTAGGACAGAATAACTTGACTGACATGGACGCGGTAAAGGCGGTCGCATTATTGAAAAATAAGTTGAAGAAAGCCGGAAAAGCGGTGACATCTGAAGATTTTGGGGAAAACAGGACGCTTCGCAGACTGACAAGAAAGGCATTCCAGATAAATGAGGTGAGATTCGGAGAAAGGACAGCCATATCACGAGGGGGAATACTTACAATCCGGAAAGGAATTGAAAAGAGTATTGCTGCCGCTGAACCAAGAATCCAGGATATTAAAGTTAATATTGTGCAGCCGGGTGAGCACGATTTCTTTGTGAATTCTAATCTTGATTACGCCCCGATTGCATGTAAGGTGCGCGGTGAATTAGGAGAGGGAGTTACATATCTTCTTTCAGGAGTCACGGTTATGCTGACAGGCGTGGAAGAAAACAGTGGCTTCCAGCCATCTAATATAGGCTCTTCGGAAGGAATTCTAAAGGAACATGTGGTTCTGGATGAGGCGGGCACTCCCGGGTCGACTGATATTTTGCTGCATGTAGACATTTTGTTTCAGGAAGGAGAAGGACGCACAGCGGAAGGGATTATGGCTGGGCATCGTTCTGCGGACCTGATTGTACAGGAAATCAGGAAAGAAATGCAGAGTCTGGACAATCTACCGTATATAAGAGAAGAATACAGGGATGTGGCAAAACCGGGAAAAAGAAAAGTTATACTAGTAAAAATAGTGTCAGGGCTGGGAAACATGTATGATACTGCGATGTTTCCTTATGAGCCGGGCGGATTTCTGGGGGCACACAACATGATGACCTCTGGGAATATTCCGTATGTCATTACGCCAAATCAGTGCAGGGATGGGGCAATCCATTCTCTGCTGTGAAAATTAAATACATTAGGAGGAATACAAAAATGCAAAAAGAGTATCACATGCTGCTGAGCCAAAGCATAGGTGCACCCAGTGAACCGATCGTAGCCGAAGGCGACACAGTCAAGAGGGGACAGATGATTGCAAAATGTCCGGAGGGAAAGCTGGGAGCTAATCTGCATGCCAGCGTGTCCGGAGAAATCTCTGCTGTGACAGACACTTATATAGCGGTTACTGCAGACCAGGTACAGACAGCGGACTTTGCTCCACTTCGATCTGAGACACCCCTTGACCTGATAAAGGAGGCTGGAATTGTAGGGCTTGGCGGGGCAGGATTTCCAACCTATGTAAAACTGGGAAAACCATTTAAAGAGGGGGGCATTGTTATTGCAAATGCGGCAGAATGTGAGCCAATTCTGGAGCATAACATTAAGGCTATTGAACAGAATGCCGAACAACTGATCAGAGGCCTAAAGATTGCAATGGAAGTTGCTCATGCCGAGAAGGGCGCAGTTGCCATTAAAGGAATTCACCCAAAAGCGGTTGAAAAAGTGAAATCAGCCATTGATGTTGACAATATATCTGTTACAGTGCTGGATAATATGTATCCTATGGGAGAAGAGAGAGCGATAGTGCGTGAAGTGTTGGGGCCGGTGCTGGAGATCGATAAACTGCCTATGGCAGCCGGAGCGATTGTGATAAATGCGGAAACCCTCTGCCGCATCCAGGAAGCGGTGGATCTTAAAAAACCTCTGATTGATAAAGATATGACGGTAGCTGGAAAAATTACCGGGGATCTCATTCAGGTTTTTCGCAATGTTCCTATTGGAACAACAGTTGCAGAAATGTTTGAAAAGGCGGGGGGCATCGGACCGGAGTATGGAGAGCTCATAATGGGCGGTCCATATACAGGCTTAAGAACCACGCTGGGTTCACCTGTTGTGAAAACAACCGGAGGGATACTGGCAGCAGAGGAATTTTGGAGAGGTCCTGAAAAAATAGGATTGCTGGTATGCGCATGCGGTGCCGATAAGGAGCGTCTGGAACAGATCGCGGAAAGTATGGGATGTGAAGTGGCAGGAGTGGAATACTGCAAGCAGGCAAAAGAGCCAAAACCAGGTGCGCCGAGGAAGTGTGAGAACCCCGGGAAATGCCCCGGCCAGGTTGAAAAAGTCTTGGCACTTAAAAAGGCTGGAGCTCAAGCCCTGCTAATCAGCAATTGTACAGACTGTACCAATACAGTTATGTCATGTGCCCCACAGTTAAAATTGCCGGTATACCACTGCACGGATGGTGCACTGAGAGCTGTTAACATGAAATTGATCCGCAGAATGAAAACTGAAAGTAAATAGTACTTTCCATTCCCGCAAAAAATAGTGGAGAATGTTAAGAATATAAAAGAAAAAAGGAGTGTAAAAAAATGTCAATCACAAAGGAAACCGTAAAGGCCCACTTGAAGGATCCTGCAATTTTATGCTGCCGCAGGCCGAAAGGGACAGTGATCGGACCGGCAGATCTTGAAGATCCAACCTTGTTTGATGATATGGTCGATGCCGGATTACTTACTTTAAGCAATGATGGGCTGACAATTGAGCAGGTATTGGGCACCACCCTAGCTGGTGACTGCGAGGCGCTGACCCCGATTACACCGGGTAATTTAAACAGCGTAAATGAAGTTGCACAAAAGGCAGAAGAGGCAAAAGCACCGGAAGAAAATTTGGCTCTGAAGGTGCCGGAAACTGTAAAAGCAAGTGTAGGAGGAAATGGTATGATTCATCTTGAGGTTGATAAATTAGAGGGGCTGAGCCTTGACATTCCGGCAGGCATCGCTTTTAACGGCGCACCGGTCTCACAGGCAGAACCGGCGGCAGAGGCAGCGGGAGAGAAGAAGGTTATCCGTAAACTGTTGAAGCAGCATATTAAAATTACGGATACTGAAATAGGAACAGAGACATCCATTAAAGATGGTAAGGTTACGATTGACGGAAGCATTGTAGAAAAAGCTGTTTTAGAAGATCCATTATGCAAAAGTTTGACTCTTGACGTTATCAAACCTGATAATCATCATATCTATACGGAGACAATCATGGATGTTTGCCCCATTGCTACAAAGGTCGAAGGGGAGCATCTTGGCGAAGGTGTTACAAAAGTGGCCGACGGTGTAGTATTCATGCTGACCGGAGTAGATGAAGACGGTGTTCAGATTCATGAATTTGGCTCTTCAGAAGGATATCTTGATGAAAAGATGTATTTTGGACATCCGGGATGCGCTGATGAAGGCGATATTATTATCCGCTGCCATGCAGTAATCGAGAGATTAAAAGGTATGTCCCGTTCAGGCCCGTTTGCAGCACACAAATGCCAGGATTACATAATACAGGCACTCCGTGATGCATTAAAGGATTATGACGGAGAAGTAGTCCGCGAAGAAGAGTGTGAGGATGTGCGCCGTAAAGGAAGCCCTCGTGTAGTTCTTGTAAAAGAAATTATGGGACAGGGTGCAATGCATGACAACATCATCTGCCCCACAGAGCCCTGCGGTGTTGCCGGCGGCCAGAAGAATGTAGACTGCGGCAATGTTCCGATTATATTAACACCAAATCAGGTGCGTGACGGTTCTATTCATGCCCTGACCTGCATTGGACCTGCCACAAAAGAGATGACACGCCACTATATCCGTGAACCGCTTGTAGAAGGTCTTGCTGCCGATGAAGAACTGGATCTTGTCGGCGTGGTATTCATAGGTTCGCCTCAGGTCAACGATGAGAAGTTATGGGTATCTGAAAGACTGGGAACCCTCCTTGAGAGTATGGATATTGACGGCTGCATCATCACAACAGAAGGCTTTGGAAATAACCATATTGACTTTATAGAACATATCGGCCAGGCAGGTAAACGCGGAATTCCGGTTGTCGGTGTATCCTTCTGTGCATATCAGGGACAGCTGGTAGTGGGCAACAAATATGCGGCAGCAATGGTTGAGGAAAACATGGACAAAGGCGGATTTGAAAATGATGTTGCAGGCTGCTCCTGTATCACTCCGGAAGTTGCAGCACGTGCAATACAGATGCTGAAAAACAGAATGGCAGGAGTTGATATTGCACCGGCTGAAAAGAAATGGAATAATGATGTAATCAATGCAAACAACAAACTTTTAGGATTGCCGGAAACAGTTCTTCTCGACAATGGGACCATGCACTAATGGTGGAGTATCAAATTAATCCGACCCTTATGGGCGGGGTGATAAAAGAAATATCTGAGGATGGGTGCGTAAAGATTAACCTGAATGGGCGTCTGGGTGTCATTAAAGTGCCGCGGCGTCTGATCATAGACGATATTAAGCTGGAACCCGGACACAAGCTGCAATTTTATTTTAGTTATATTCAGATTGTGGAGGATCCATATGAATATGACAGCTCAGATATAAATCCTGATTTTGGAATCAACCCTACACTGCTGGGCGGAAAACTAACTATTGTAAATGATACAGCTGTTGAAGCTGAGATAATGAATGACCTGGGAAGCATCGCTGTACCGCGCCGCTGGGTATTTACCCCTGTTGCACTTGAAGAAGGACAGAATTGCGAATTCTACTTCAGTTGTATGCGGTTGGACGGAAAAAAGGAACTCCCGGAGAAATCCATTAAATAATCGAAATTAAAAGGAGGCAAATTTCATGAAATTAACAACGAAGGAAGGCATGCAGTCTGAAATCTTTGTGCCGGTTACTCCCAAACCGGTGTTCACAGAGCTCAAAAAACCTTTGAGTGAGTGTAAGGTTGCATTTATTACTGCAGGCGGTATCCATAAAAAGAGCCAGAAGCCATTTAACACATCTGGAGACTTCTCCTATCGCACGATTGAGTTTGACACACCGTCATCAGAGCTGATGGTTACCCATGGCGGATTCGACAACTCAGACATCAATAAGGACGTAAATGCTATGTTCCCAATAGACCGTCTGCATGAGCTGCTGAAAGAAGGGTTTATTGGATCCCTTCCAAAAGAGACATATACATTTATGGGCGGCGGCGGAAACGTCGAAAAATTCAGAAATGAGACCGGTCCGGAAATTGCCAGAAAATTAAAAGAACAGGGAGTCGACGTTGTTCTTTGCACAGGCGGATGTGGAACCTGTCACCGTTCTGCAACAATTGTAACGCGCTGTTGTGAAGAAGCCGGGATGAGCTGTTGTGTAATTGCTGCACTTCCTCCCATCGCACGCCAGCAGGGAGCCCCGCGTATTACAGCTCCTCATGTGCCGATTGGCTCCAATGCAGGTGAGCCTAACAATATCCCACAGCAGACAGCCATTGTGAAGGAGTCTTTAGAGTGGGTACGTGACTGTCCAAGCTTTAATGCCACAAAGGTTCTTCCATATGAATACAGGCATAATGTGTAAACATTTTTATAAGATGTTTTAGCTGAAAAAGGCATGTGAAGCCAGGCAAATGGTTTCACATGTCCTTGGTTAGCAACCGTAGTGTGGTTGTTTAACAAGGACGGTACCCTTGGGGTGGAATCGAGCTGATGGCTGAACTGTTACTTTTTTGAAGGTGCTTTTCGGATAAATCTTGAAATGGAAATACTTTTATATTATTATAATCAATATGTATATTAGAAATAAACTATAAGTGGGGTGCAGATGTGTCAGAAGAAATATCAGTAAAGGAACGTATTATTGATGTATCACTGAAATTATTTTACGAAAAAGGGTATGATAATACAACAGTGGACGAGATTATACAGGCGTGTGGAATTTCCAAGGGAGGATTTTACCATTATTTTCAGACAAAGGGAGATTTGCTGAGCTCCTTATCTTATATGTTTGATTCCCAGTATGAAAAAGCATTGAAAAAGATGGATTCGAAGATGAACAGTTTTGAAAAGCTGATATATTTATCCAGATATCTTTTTTGTTATATTGAAGAAAGAGTTCCAGTAGACATTCTTTCACTTGTATATTCTACGCAAGTGATTAAGAAAGGAGAAAAGCATCTGCTTAATCAGAACAGAGTGTATTATAAAACCTTGAATACGATTATAAAAGAAGGCCAGAAGAATGGGGACATCATTCGGGAGAAGTCATTGGGCGAATTAACAAAGCTATATGCAATGCAGGAAAGAGCCGTTCTCTATGACTGGTGCATCTGTGAGGGGAGTTATCCGTTATCGTCCTATGGGATAGATATGCTGAAATTCTTTTTGAAAAACATAAAAGGCAATGGGTAACTAGAGCTGCAGGAGTACACTTTAGTATCAGAATTCACTTCTTGATTTTCTGTAGGATTGGGGGGAACTGCCGGTTGCTGCAGCGCCTTCTAAATGCTTTCTACATTCTCACAGCAGGTTATTGATGTCATACATATTCCTCTTTATACAGCCTTTGGAAATTTTTAATGAAGAACTATAGGAAATGTCTATAATTAAGAAGCGGGAAGGGATATATAAATTGGTTTTGTAAAAAGGTTGTTTGAAGTTGTTTAAACACGAAAACGAGGAATATTGATAAAAAGAAAACAAATAGACCAGATTCTAGTACGTAGTTTATTTTATAACAATTATCATGCACAAAACACTTGAAAAAACAATGGATATTTGTTAATATAAAAACATAGATAGAGTGCATGGGGGTAGAAGGGTAACTGGTGTGCCTCCTGGTCTTCAAAACCAGTGTTGGGCGTTCGTAGCGTCCTGGGTGGGTTCGATTCCCACATGCCTCCGCCAAAAATTAACTTGTGAAATATTTCTCAAAAAGTATGTCATAGATGTTATCAATAAGTCAAAGACCTCGCAGCAAGCTGATGAGGCATCAAACTTACAGTGCAGCAAGCTGCGGGGTATTTGACCCTCGCGGCAGTCGCCAAATGGAAATGCAAGCATTTCCGCTTGGCTCGTTGCTAGCGGGAATAAAAACCAAGAAGGAGAAAAAGTGTCATGGGGAATTTACAGTTTTTACTGAGACAACATGTGGGCGCACCTTGCGAACCGGTTGTCAAAAGCGGCGACAAAGTAAAAAAAGGTACTTTGATTGCAGCGCCGGCTGGACTGGGTGCAAATATCTTTTCCAGTGTATATGGAACGGTGCAGGATGTTGCCGGGGATCGGATTATTATTGAGCCTGATAAGGTTCAGGAGGAAGAGTTTGTGCCGATTCAGGACGGAAGCCATCTGGATATGGTGAAGGAAGCAGGCATTGTCGGAATGGGAGGTGCAGGCTTTCCCACGGGAGTAAAGCTAGGCACGGACTTGAACGGAGGATATATTCTGGTTAATGCTGTCGAGTGTGAGCCCGGGCTGTATCATAATATCCGGCAGATTGAAGACAATATAGAAATGACTCTCAAAGGTGTAAAATACTGCATGGAAATTTCTAATGCGGCAAAGGCAGTATTTGCAATTAAGGCAAAGAACAAGAAAGCGGTAGAGACGCTCCGGAAAGCGGTTCATGATGAAGATAATATTTTCATACATTTGCTTCCTGATATTTATCCGATGGGGGAGGAACGTGCTGTAGTTAGAGAAGTTTTGGGGAAGCTTCTTGATCCGACTCAGCTTCCTTCAGCCGCAGATTCTATTGTGGTTAATGTAGAGACAGCGCTGCGTGTGGCTGAGGCAATTGATTTGAAGAAACCATGCTTCAGCAAGAATCTGACTGTAATCGGAAAGCTTCATGGCGGCAATGCACCTCATGTTTACATGGATGTTCCGGTAGGAACCAGTGTGGAAGAATTAATTGAGCGTTCCGGCGGAATCGACGGTGTATATGGCGAGGTTATTATGGGCGGACCATTTACCGGACATTCCACGGCACTGGATGTTCCAATCACGAAGACTACCGGGGGGATTATTGTGACAATGGAATTCCCAGATCTGCATGGTGCACCTGTAGGCCTGCTGATATGTGCGTGTGCTGGCAACGAGGCACGAATGAGGGAGGTCTGTACCAAGATGAACGGAAATGTTGTATCCGTTGGTACCTGCAAGAATGCCTTTGAGATGAAGAACGGTACATTAAAATGTCAGGATCCGGGAAATTGCCCGGGGCAGGCACAGAAGTGTCTGCAGTTCAAAAAAGACGGGGCAGAGTACATTATTATCGGAAATTGCTCAGACTGTTCCAACACAGTTATGGGGTCTGCACCAAAAATGAAATTAAAGGTATTCCACCTGACTGACCATGTCATGAGAACGATTGGACATCCGTTATACCGGAGATTAACTGTTTCTAAACAGGAAGCGCAGTTGCCGAACGGAAAATAAACTGCGGATCCTGATGGAAAATAAATTAATACTACTATATGATTCGGTTTGAGTGCCGTTTCATGTAAGATTAAAGGAGGAAAGAAGTATGTCAATTACAGCTGAAACAGCAAAAGAACATGCAAAAGACCCTGCGGTGCTCTGCTGCAGAGCCGAAGAAGGCACCGTAATTCAGGCAGCTAATCTGGAAGATCCGGCTATCTTTGATGATTTGGTAGATTCCGGTCTTTTAAATCTGGATGGTGCGTTGACAATTGAACAGGTACTGGGCGCTAAGCTTACAAAGACCTGCGATTCATTGTGTCCTTTGACAGCCGATGTTTTGGAAGGGATAAAAGAGATAGAGATACCTGCACCGGTGAAGGAAGAGCCAAAGGAAGAAGCACCTGCAATAGAGGAGCTGCAGGCAGTTGTGGCACCTGCAGTGCAGAATGTGCCGGGAGGAGTGCTGAAGATTCATATTGGGGAAGGAAAAGATATCGATATTGAGCTTCCGACAGGCTTAGGCGGCGGCGGTGCCGTTGTTCCGGCTCTTGCACCGGCAAAGGCAGAGGCGGCACCTACAGGGATTCAGGAAGCGGAAAAGCCGGCCGAGGAGAAAGTAGTAAGAAGCCTTACAAGAAAGCATTATAAGATTACAGAAGTAAAACGTGGACCGGAGACAAAAATCGAAGGAACTACATTGTATATCCGTGAGGGTATAGAACAAGAGTGCATTGACTCTCAGAAACTGGTACTGGATCTTAAGATTGATGTCATCACTCCGGAGCAGTATCACACATATTCTGAGACAATCATGGATGTACAGCCCATCGCATGCAAGGAAGGCGAATCAGAAGTCGGAAGCGGTGTAACAAGAGTTCTGGACGGTGTTATCATGATGGTTACAGGAACAGATGCCAACGGAGTGCAGATTGGGGAATTCGGCTCTTCAGAGGGATACCTGGATGAGAATATCATGTGGAGCCGTCCCGGCGCACCTGAAAAAGGCGAGATATTTATCAAGACTCAGGTGACGGTAAAAGAAGGTACAAATATGGAAAGGCCGGGACCACTTGCAGCTCATACGGCAACAGATCATATTACACAGGAAATCAGAGAAGTTATGAAAGAATTAGATGATTCTCTTGTGACAGATACAGAGACTTTTGACCAGGTAAGAAGGCCTGGAAAGAAAAAGGTAGTCATTGTAAAGGAAATCATGGGACAAGGCGCTATGCATGACAATCTTGTCCTCCCTGTAGAACCAGTTGGTGTACTTGGTGCAAAACCGAATGTAGACCTGGGAAATGTACCGATTTGTGTATCTCCGCTGGAGGTTCTGGACGGTTGTATCCATGCTTTAACCTGTATTGGACCCGCATCTAAAGAAATGTCCAGACATTACTGGAGAGAACCATTGGTTCTTGAGGTGCTGCATGATCCTGACGTAGACCTCTGCGGTGTCATCTTCGTTGGAAGTCCACAGATTAATGCGGAAAAGTTCTATGTTTCTAAACGTGTGGGCATGATGGTAGAAATGATGGACGTAGATGGTGCATTTGTCACAACAGAAGGCTTTGGAAATAACCATATCGACTTTGCGAGTCATCACGAGCAGATCGGAATGCGGGGAATTCCTGTTGTAGGTATGTCATTCTGTGCAGTTCAGGGCGCACTGGTTGTCGGAAATAAATATATGACCAATATGGTAGATAATAATAAATCTGAATCCGGTATTGAGAATGAGGTGCTTGCCTGCAATACACTTTGCCCTGAAGATGCAATCAGAGCTCTTGCTATGCTGAAGAATGTAATGCTGGGTGAAGATGTGGCAGCTGCAGAAAAGAAATGGAATCCAAATGTTAAGTCTACAAATGTAGAGTTAATTTCAAATGTGACAGGCAAGCCGGTTGAACTGGTGAAGAATGAGCAGTCACTGCCAATGAGCCAGAAGAGAAAAGAGAAATACGACTAAAATGAAAGAATTACAGTTTGGCGATAAGATTATACGTATGGAAGGGGTAATTGTTGAGGTTCACGACGGCTGCGTCGGAATCGATTTGAAAGGCAGGCTTGGATATCTGAAGATACCAATGCGTATGCTAATTACAGATTATCCGCTGTTGGTGGGACAGGAAGTTGCCTGGAACATGAGCTTTATAGAGCAGCTGGGCCCGGAAGCCAACGACAAATACGTAAGCAATCTGGATATCTATAACAGACGACAGGAAGAAATGCGTAAAGCAAACGCAAATAACAAGGAGGTAGAAGAATGAGTTTGGTAGCCACAAAAGGTTTACAATCAGAAATTTATGTTCCAATTACTCCTCCGGCAGTTTGGACACCAGTAACAAAAGAATTGAAGGATATGTCCATTGCCCTTGCTACTGCAGCAGGAGTGCACTTAAAGAGTCAGGAAAGATTTAATCTGGCAGGTGACTCTACTTGGAGAAAAATAACAAACGATACACCGTCAAGTGATTTAATGGTATCTCATGGTGGATATGACAATAGTGATGTAAATAAAGATATCAACTGTATGTTTCCGATCGACAGAATCCATGAGCTGGCAAAGGCAGGGTTTATCAGAGCCTGTGCACCGGTACATGCAGGATTCATGGGAGGCGGCGGAAACCAGGAGAAATTCAAACATGAAACAGGACCTGCTATAGCACAGATGCTTAAAGAAGAAGATGTTGATGCAGTAATCCTGACCGCTGGCTGAGGCACCTGCCACCGCTCTGCAGTATTGGTGCAGAGAGCGATTGAAGAAGCTGGAATACCTACAATCATTATTGCAGCTCTTCCGCCGGTTGTTCGTCAGACCGGTACACCTCGTGCCGTAGCTCCGCTGGTACCTATGGGTGCCAATGCAGGTGCTCCTCACGATGTAGAAATGCAGACGAATATCGTAAAAGCGGCACTTGAGCAGCTCGTCAAGATTGAAACACCAGGTAAAATAGTACCATTGCCTTTCGAGTATGCAGCAAAAGTGTAACCTGAATTGTATCTTGTAATGAGACAAAAGGGGCATTCCAACAGGAATTGTCCCTTTTGTTTCAAACAATAACAAAAACAAGCCTCAAAGGGGACTGTCCCCTTTGCAGCTTCTGCGAAGGAGGTGTTTGTATTGGAGGAAAAGGAGAAGCAGCTTCGCCGTCTTGTGATTAAAGCATTTCATATAAGTGGTGTCCACATGGGTACCGAGAATAATGTGACCCCGGATGGAGTCCTTTCTGTAAATAAAGATTTCGGTGAAGGTCTTCTGAAAGAGGAACCGCTGATTGAGGATATAAGCATCAAAATTATTGAGCCGGGAAAGCATGATTTCTGGACCAACACGATTATGGATATCATACCGGTATCGACAAAGGTCTTGGGCAAACTGGGGGAAGGTATTACTCATACACTTACAGGTGTATATGTGATGCTGACCGGTGTGGATACTGAAGGCAAGCAGACTCACGAGTTTGGATCATCGGAAGGTACTTTGAAAGATCAGTTGTATCTGAACCGGGCGGGAACACCGTCTGATCAGGACTACATTATATCTTTTGATGTTACCTTGAAGGCTGGAATGGGACAGGAGCGCCCGGGGCCCATGGCAGCTCACCGGGCATGCGACAGGTTTATTCAGACCTATCGGGACAAACTGAAAAAGGTGAAAGGGGATTTGTGCACGGAAAGACATGAATATTATGATGTCGCGCGCCCCGGGAAGAAGAAGGTTCTTATTATAAAACAGGTGGCCGGGCAGGGAGCTATGTATGACACTTGGCTGTTTCCTCATGAGCCATCGGGGGTTGAAGGCGGGCGGTCTATTATAGATATAGAAAATATGCCGGTTCTTCTGACACCGAATGAATACAGAGACGGTATTATACGCTCTATGCAATAACGTTTCACTCATTATATTAAAGAAGAAAAGGAGATGTGCATATGGGAATCGGTCCATCTACTAAAGAAACAACACTTCACCATTTCAGAGACCCTCTGCTGGATGTGGTTTCTGCAGACGAGGACTTGGATTTGCTTGGAGTTTTAGTGGTGGGAACACCAGATGATAATGCAGATAAAATCTTTGTGGGAACACGGGCGGCAGTCATGGCAGAATGCATGCGCGCTGATGGCGCCATCATTTCGTCGGATGGCTGGGGAAACAGCGATGTGGATTACGCTAATACCTGCGAGCAGCTGGGGACCCGCGGCATTGAAGTAACAGGGTTAAAGTTCAGTGGACAAAACGGCGGGTTTGTTGTGGAAAATAAATATCTGTCAGGAATCAGAGACATTAACAAAAATCCGGAAGGACTTGAGTCCTGTATTGTCGGAGAAAATAATCCCACAGAGTTAGACGCAAGGGCAGTCACTGCGATGCTTAAATTGAAAATGAGACAGAAGTAGTCAGATTGTGTTACTACAAATTTCGTGAAAACGAAAAACACGGCCACAACCGTGTTTTTCGTTTTTGGTATGTCATTGAGAGGTTTTCCTCGTTGCATTGCAGTTTGCACTATATACAAATCTGGGGAATGTCCTACAATGAGGATGTATATATTAATTGGAGTTTATCGTCGCAAGAAAGTTCTTGGGGAAACAGTCAGCGATGATATAACTGCAATAGCAACCATAGTATGCTTGAAAACCACTATATCACTTTACCACGGTAATGTCAAGAAAAAAAGATTGTATTAAAAAAAATACAATTATTAAAAAAAACTGCTTGAAATAATTGGGCAAATACTATATACTAATGAAGCTGTGACATGATAGCTGTGAAGCGTGAGGTTGCTGCCGAGTGTATGAAGCATGATGGCAGGTTTTCCGCGGAGCGAATGTCAAGTTAGGAAACTGGCGACAAGTCACTGTACGAATCAAAACTGATTACCATTTATCTTATTATCTGATAGAGGTATGAAACAACGTGTGAGTTTCTCGCGACACACACGGGAGAGTGTACAGTCACCGCTTGTCGTACTTAAGTTAAATAGTACGAAAAGGAGGCGACTTTTTTTATGGCAAGTCAAGTAATGAGAATCACATTGAAGGCATATGATCACCAGCTGGTTGATGCATCTGCAAAGAAAATCATCGAAACTGTAAAGAAGAACGGATCACAAGTGAGTGGACCGGTGCCACTTCCGACTAAGAAGGAAGTTGTAACAATCTTAAGAGCTGTACACAAGTACAAAGACTCCAGGGAGCAGTTCGAGCAGAGAACTCATAAGAGACTCATTGATATCATCACGCCAACACAGAAGACTGTGGACGCATTGTCCAGACTGGAAATGCCGGCAGGTGTCTATATCGATATCAAAATGAAAAACAAGTAAGTTTTAGCAAACATGCAGTATTCCTAAAATTTAGGATGAGCGCGCAAGCGTTCCGCTGTAAATCACAGGAGGTTTTTATAATGAAAAAAGCTATTTTAGCGACAAAAATCGGAATGACTCAAATCTTCAACGAAGACGGGCTGTTGACTCCAGTAACCGTATTGCAGGCAGGACCATGTGTGGTGACACAGGTTAAGACAGCTGATAATGATGGTTACAGTGCAGTTCAGGTTGGATTTGCTGACAAAAAGGAAAAGATTGTCACAAAAGATAAGAGCGGCAAGAAGGAAATCGCACACAGAAACGGTGTCACAAAGGCTGAAAAAGGTCACTTTGACAAAGCGGGCGTTTCAGGGAAGAGATTTGTAAAGGAATTCAGACTTGAAAACGCTGAAGAATATACATTGGCTCAGGAAATCAAGGCAGATATTTTCACTGCGGGGGATAAGATCGATGCTACTGCAATTTCCAAAGGTAAAGGTTTCCAGGGCGCAATCAAGCGTCACAATCAGAGCAGAGGACCTATGACTCATGGTTCTAAGTTCCACCGTCACGCTGGTTCCAACGGTTCAGCATCTGACCCAAGCAAAGTATTCAAGGGCAAAAAGATGCCTGGTCAGATGGGTAACAAGAAAATCACAGTTCAAAACCTTGAAGTTGTCAGAGTTGATGCTGAAAACAATCTGCTTTTAGTAAAAGGCTCAGTTCCGGGACCGAAGAAATGTCTGGTGACAATCAAAGAAACTGTAAAGGCTAACTAGTCTGACTGACATAGAAAGGAGGAACACACAGATGGCAAACGTATCTGTTTATAATATCGAAGGTAAAGAAGTTGGTACAATCGATCTGAACGATGCTGTATTTGGTGTTGAGGTAAATGAACATCTTGTACACATGGCAGTTATAAACCAACTTGCAAGTAATCGTCAGGGAACACAGAAAGCGAAGACACGCGCAGAAGTTTCCGGGGGCGGAAGAAAACCATGGAGACAAAAAGGAACGGGTCATGCAAGACAGGGTTCAACAAGAGCTCCACAATGGACAGGCGGCGGAGTTGTATTTGCTCCGGTACCGAGAGACTATTCATTTAAAATGAACAGAAAAGAAAAAAGGGCAGCACTAAAATCAGCTCTTTCTTCCAGAGTAGAGGATAAGAAGTTTATCGTAGTTGATGAGATGAATTTTGATGAGATTAAAACAAAGAGATTCCAGGAAATTTTGAGCAACCTGAATGTGGATAAGGCACTGGTTGTTTTGGAAGACGGGGACAAAAATGCTGAAATTTCTGCAAGGAACATTTCAGGTGTGAAGACAGCCAAGTCAAATACGATCAATGTATATGACATCTTAAAATACAACACAGTAATCGCTACGAAAGCTGCTGTTGCAAGTATCGAGGAGGTGTATGCATAATGGCTAACGTTCAATATTATGATGTAATCCTTAAACCGGTAATTACAGAAAAGACAATGGAGCTTATGGCTGACAAGAAATATACATTTCTGATCCATACAGAAGCTACAAAGTCACAGGTTAAAGAAGCTGTTGAAAAGATGTTCGCGGGAACAAAGGTAAAAAATGTAAATACTATGAATCTTGATGGAAAGACAAAGAGACGTGGTACGACTTACGGAAAGACAGCCAAGACAAAGAAAGCAATTGTCCAGCTGACAGAAGACAGCGCTGAGATTGAGATATTCCAAGGACTTTAAGGTAACAAATAACATGCAAAACGAAAGGAGAGAAAGTAATGGGAATCAAAACATATAACCCATATACACCTTCCAGAAGACAGATGACTGGCTCTGACTTCTCTGAAATCACAAAGACCACTCCTGAGAAATCTTTGCTGGATTCCAAGAGCAGAAAGGCCGGCCGCAATAATCAGGGTAAAATCACAGTCAGACACCGCGGAGGCGGAGCTAAGAAAAAATATAGAGTTATAGACTTTAAGAGAAGAAAAGATGGCATTCCGGCAACTGTAATGGGGATTGAGTATGACCCGAACAGAAGTGCGAATATTGCATTGATCAGTTATGCAGATGGCGAAAAGGCTTACATCCTTGCTCCGGAAGGATTAAAGGATGGAATGAAAGTGATGAACGGACCGGAAGCAGAAGTAAGAGTAGGTAACTGCCTGCCACTTTCCGAAATCGCAGTTGGTACTCAGATTCACAATATTGAGATGTATCCGGGAAAAGGCGGACAGCTTGTCCGTTCAGCAGGAAACAGTGCACAGCTGATGGCAAAAGAGGGAAAATATGCAACACTCAGACTTCCCTCCGGTGAGATGAGAATGGTTCCAATTATTTGCAGGGCAACTGTTGGTGTTGTAGGCAATGGGGATCATAGTCTGATTAACATTGGTAAAGCAGGCCGCAAGCGCCACTTGGGCTTCAGACCTACAGTACGTGGCTCTGTTATGAATCCAAATGACCATCCGCATGGTGGTGGTGAAGGTAAGACAGGCATCGGCCTTCCGGGTCCGTCAACACCTTGGGGCAAACCTGCACTGGGGCTTAAGACTCGCAAGAAAAATAAACCTTCTAACAAGATGATTGTAAGAAGAAGAGATGGAAAAACGATTAAATAATTCAGATTACAAGGAGGTTAGAACATATGGCTCGCTCACTTAAAAAAGGACCATTTGCAGACGAAAGCTTACTGAAAAAAGTAGATGCTATGAATGCTGCAGGTGATAAATCAGTTATTAAGACATGGTCACGTCGTTCTACGATCTTCCCGTCATTTATCGGCCACACATTTGCTGTCCATGACGGAAGAAAACATGTGCCTGTATATGTCACAGAAGATATGGTAGGACACAAACTCGGAGAATTTGTCGCAACTAGGACATACAGAGGACACGGCAAGGACGAGAAAAAGTCAAGAATAAGATAAATCATTTAAGATATTCGAAAGGAGGGTTCATCCATGGCAAAAGGACATAGATCCCAAATCAAGAGAGAAAGAAACGAGCAGAAAGATACAAGACCATCAGCTAAGATTTCTTACGCAAGGGTGTCAGTTCAGAAAGCTTGCTTCGTATTGGATGCCATCAGAGGTAAGGACGTACAGACAGCACTTGGTATTTTAACTTATAACCCAAGATATGCTTCAAGTGTAATAGAAAAGTTATTAAAATCAGCAATTGCAAATGCTGAGAACAACAATGGTATGAATGTTGAGAACCTTTATGTTGAAGAGTGCTTCGCTAATAAAGGGCCAACAATGAAGAGAATTAAACCAAGGGCACAGGGAAGGGCTTACAGAATCGAGAAGAGAATGAGTCATATCACCATCGTGCTTAATGAAAGATAAGGAGGGAAATAATGGGACAGAAGGTTAATCCTCATGGCTTAAGAGTCGGCGTTATTAAAGACTGGGATTCTAAATGGTATGCAGAAAAAGATTTTGCAGACAACCTGGTAGAAGACCATGCAATTAGAAAATTCCTTAAAAAGAAATTATACAGCGCAGGTATTTCCAGAATAGAAATTGAGAGAGCATCTGAGCGTATTAAAATTGTTATTTATACAGCAAAACCCGGTGTAGTAATCGGAAAAGGCGGTTCTGAGATTGAAAAAGTAAAGGCGGAACTGAGACAGTTTACAGATAAGAAGTTAATCGTAGATATCAAAGAAGTCAAGAGACCGGATAAAGATGCTCAGCTGGTGGCCGAGAATATTGCACAGCAGCTGGAAAATCGTATTTCATTCAGACGTGCTATGAAATCCTGTATGTCAAGAACAATGAGGTCTGGAGCACTCGGTGTGAAGACATCCGTTTCAGGGCGTCTTGGCGGTGCTGATATGGCTCGTACAGAGTTCTACAGTGAAGGGACTATTCCGCTGCAGACATTAAGAGCAGACATTGATTATGGATTCGCAGAAGCTGACACAACTTACGGAAAAGTCGGTGTAAAGGTATGGATTTACAAAGGCGAAGTTCTTCCGACTAAAGGAGATAAGGAAGGGAGCGATAAATAATGTTAATGCCAAAAAGAGTAAAACGTCGTAAACAATTCCGTGGCACCATGAAAGGCAAGGCCTTGAGAGGTAACACGATTTCCTACGGTGAATATGGTATCGTTGCGATGGAGCCGTGCTGGATTCGGTCTAATCAGATTGAGGCAGCCCGTGTTGCCATGACACGTTACATCAAGCGTGGCGGTAAGGTCTGGATTAAGATCTTCCCAGATAAGCCGGTAACAGCAAAACCAGCAGAAACTCGTATGGGTAAAGGAAAAGGAGCATTGGAGTACTGGGTAGCGGTAGTAAAACCGGGCCGTGTAATGTTCGAAATTGCAGGAGTATCTGAAGAGACAGCTAAAGAGGCACTTCGTCTTGCAATGCATAAGTTGCCCTGCAAATGCAAAATCGTTTCTCGCGCAGACTTAGAAGGCGGTGATAACAGTGAAAATTAATACATTTGTAGAAGAATTAAGAGAAAAATCTGTAGAAGAATTAAATGAAGAATTAGTAGCTGCTAAGAAGGAACTTTTTAACTTAAGATTCCAGAATGCAACGAATCAATTAGATAACACAAGCAGAATCAAAGAAGTGAGAAAAAATATCGCTCGTATCCAGACAGTGATAACAGAGGCCGGCCGATAGGCTGATAGTGATTAGTGAGGTTTTTCCGAACTTAGCACGTAAGCCGTTCTTTGAGATTAGCGAGGTTCTTTCGAGCTTAGCGAAAAGAACTTCATTATAATGAAACCGTTTGAAAGGAGTAAAGCTGTGGAAGAAAGAAATCTTAGAAAAACCCGTACAGGCAAGGTTGTTAGTGATAAAATGGACAAAACAATCGTTGTTGCAGTTGAAGACCACGTTAAGCATCCACTCTATAAGAAAATCATGAAAAAGACTTACAAGTTGAAAGCTCATGATGAAAACAATGAGTGTAACGTTGGAGATACAGTAAAGGTTATGGAAACAAGACCACTCTCTAAAGATAAGAGATGGAGACTTGTGGAAGTTATGGAAAAAGCAAAATAAGCGACTGCATTTTTTGCAGGCATCAGATAGCATGAAAGGCTGTCATATATATTAAAGGAGGTTTACCTGCATGATACAACAAGAAAGTAGACTTAAAGTAGCAGACAACACAGGTGCCAGAGAGGTACTGTGTATCCGTGTACTTGGCGGTTCTACAAGAAGATATGCCAACATCGGAGACGTAATCGTTGCCAGCGTTAAAGATGCAACACCAGGCGGCGTTGTAAAAAAGGGTGACATTGTTAAAGCTGTAGTTGTCCGCACTGTTAAGGGTGCACGTCGTAAAGACGGCTCCTATATCAGATTTGACGAGAATGCTGCTGTTATTATAAAAGACGATTTGAACCCACGTGGAACACGTATTTTTGGGCCAGTAGCCAGAGAGCTTAGAGACAAGCATTTCATGAAGATTGTTTCTTTGGCTCCGGAAGTACTCTAGGGAGGTGTTTAAGATGTCAACAATGAAAATCAAAAAGGGCGACACCGTAAAGGTTATTGCCGGTAAAGATAAAGATAAAGAAGGCAAAGTTATTGCTGTAAATAAAAAAGAAGGAAAAGTTCTGGTTGAAGGTGTCAACATGCTCACAAAGCACACGAAGCCAAGCGCTGCTAATCAGAATGGCGGTATTATCCACCAGGAAGGACAGATCGATATTTCTAATGTGATGTATGTACACAAAGGAGAGGTTACAAGAATCGGCTTCAAGATGGACGGAGATAAGAAGGTACGTGTTGCTAAATCAACAGGCGATATCATTGATTAATTCGAGGAAGGAGGTCCAGAACTTTGAGTAGACTGAAAGAACAATATCAAAATGAGATCATTGGCGCAATGATCAAGAAATTTGGATATAAAAATATTATGGAAGTGCCGAAGCTTGACAAAGTCGTTGTCAATATGGGTGTCGGCGAAGCAAAGGAAAACGCAAAGGTATTAGAGTCAGCTGTTGCTGATATGGAGAAGATTTCAGGACAGAAAGCAGTTCTTACAAAAGCGAAGAACTCAGTTGCAAACTTCAAGATCAGAGAAGGTATGCCGATTGGATGTAAGGTTACTTTAAGAGGCGAGAGAATGTATGAATTTGTTGACCGCCTGGTAAATCTTGCCCTGCCCCGTGTACGTGACTTCAGAGGCGTCAATCCGAACGCATTTGACGGCAGAGGAAATTATGCACTTGGCATCAAAGAGCAGCTTATTTTCCCTGAAATTGAGTATGATAAGGTGGACAAAGTCAGAGGTATGGATGTAATTTTTGTTACAACGGCCAAGACTGACGAGGAAGCCCGTGAATTATTGACACAGTTCAATATGCCATTCACTAAGTAAAGGAGGGAAATTCATGGCAAAGACATCAATGAAAATTAAACAGCAGCGCAAACCAAAATATTCTACAAGAGAGTACAGCCGCTGCAGAATCTGCGGACGCCCGCATTCCTATTTAAGAAAATATGGAATCTGCCGTATTTGCTTCCGGGAGTTGGCATATAAAGGACAAATCCCAGGCGTGAGAAAAGCCAGTTGGTAGGCTGACAGTGATTGGCGAGGTCTTTTCGAGCCTAGCACGTAAGCCGTTCTTTGAGCTTAGCGAGGTCTTTCACGAGCTTAGTGAAAAGAACTTCCATGTATTCACGAGCTTAGTGAAAAGAACTTCCACGCTTTTATTTAACCGATAAAGAAATTAAGGAGGTCAATAATCAATGACTATGAGTGATCCAATCGCAGATATGCTTACAAGAATTCGTAATGCAAATACTGCTAAACATGATACAGTTGATGTTCCTGCATCTAAGATGAAAATCGCGATTGCCAATATTCTGCTCGACGAAGGTTATATTGTAAAATATGACATTGTAGAAGACGGGAGTTTTAAGACAATCCACATCACATTAAAATACGGTGCAGACAAGAACGAAAAAGTTATTTCCGGTCTGAAGAGAATATCCAAGCCTGGACTTCGCGTATATGCCAACAGTGCAGACATCCCGAAAGTATTAGGCGGACTCGGAACAGCTATTATTTCTACAAACAAAGGTGTTATTACAGACAAAGAAGCTAGAAAACTCCGCGTAGGCGGAGAAGTACTGTGCTTTGTATGGTGATGCACTGTGAAGCCTGAGAAAGAGGAAACACCACAGCTACTAGGCTCGAAAGAACCTCACCAAGTGGGCCGGGTGTACGTTCGCACTAAACTCGGAAAGACCTCGTTAAGTGCTCACAGCAACTGAAAACAGAGGAGCCTGTCAGCTTCTCCGAAAATTTAAGTTATAGGAGGTAAGGTATGTCACGTATAGGAAGACTGCCAATCGCAGTTCCTGCAGGTGTAACTGTAGATATTGCGGAAAATAACGTAGTGACTGTAAAAGGTCCTAAGGGAACTCTCGTAAAAGAGCTTCCTGTTGAAATGGAAATCAAACAAGAGGGCGAAGAAATTATCGTCACAAGGCCAAATGATTTAAAGAGAATGAAATCTTTACATGGTCTGACAAGAACGTTAATCAATAACATGGTTGTTGGTGTAACAGAAGGATATAAGAAGGTCCTGGAAGTCAATGGTGTTGGTTACAGAGCAGCAAAAGCAGGGAACAAACTGACGCTTAGCTTAGGATATTCTCATCCGGTAGAGATGATTGATCCGGAGGGTATTGAGACAACTCTGGAAGGTCAGAACAAAATCACTGTATCAGGTATTGATAAAGAAAAAGTAGGTCAATTCGCAGCTGAAATCAGAGATAAAAGAAGACCGGAGCCGTACAAGGGCAAAGGTATCAAATATGCTGATGAAGTTATCAGGCGTAAAGTCGGTAAGACTGGTAAGAAATAAATAAGGAGGGTGTGAAAAATGGTTAGTAAGAAATCAAGAACCGAAGTTCGTAGAAAAAAACATATGAAATTACGTAACCGTTTCAGCGGTACAGCGCAGAGACCACGTTTGGCTGTGTTTAGAAGTAATACGCATATGTATGTACAGATCGTTGACGATACGGTCGGGAACACTCTGGTTGCAGCTTCCACTCTTCAAAAAGATGTGAAAGCAGAACTGGAAAAGACCAACAATGTTGAAGCAGCGGCATATTTGGGAAAAGTAATTGCTGAAAAAGCAAAAGAAAAAGGTATTACAGATGTTGTCTTTGACAGAGGCGGCTTTATATACCAGGGAAAAGTTAAAGCATTAGCAGAGGCGGCCAGAGAAGCCGGGCTGAATTTCTAGGAAGGGAGAACACATATGAGACAGGAACGTATTGATGCTGGACAAATGGAATTAAACGAAAGAGTAGTATCAATCAAACGTGTTACCAAGGTTGTTAAAGGTGGTCGTAACTTCAGATTCACAGCTTTAGTGGTTGTTGGCGATGGCAATGGCCATGTTGGTGCAGGTTTGGGAAAAGCTACTGAGATTCCTGAGGCTATCCGCAAAGGGAAAGAAGATGCAGCTAAGAAGCTAATTAAGGTTGCATTAGATGAAAATGACAGTGTCACACATGACACTATTGGGAAATTCGGAAGTGCTTCCGTATTATTAAAGAAAGCTCCGGATGGTACCGGTGTTATTGCCGGAGGTCCGGCACGTGCGGTAATTGAGCTGGCAGGAATCAAAAATATCCGTACGAAATCTTTAGGATCTAACAATAAGCAGAACGTCGTTCTCGCTACAATTGAAGGGTTGAAAGGAATAAAGACTCCGGAGGAAGTCGCAAAACTTCGCGGTAAATCAGTAGAAGAGATCGTAGGCTAATAGGAGGTAAGTTAAAATGGCAAATTTAAAAGTTACACTAATAAAGTCTACAATCGGTGCCGTACCAAAGCACAGGAGAACTGTTGAAGCGCTGGGTCTTAAAAAACTCAACAAGACAGTTGTGTTACCTGATAATGCAGCTACCAGAGGTATGGTACAGCAGGTTAGACATTTAGTGAAAGTTGAAGAAGCTTAAATAAAAGAAGATAAGGAGGTAATAGTATGGACTTATCAAACTTGAGACCAGCAGACGGCTCTAAGCAGAGTGATAATTTCAGAAGAGGCCGGGGACACGGTTCTGGAAATGGTAAGACAGCCGGCAAGGGCCACAAGGGTCAGAAAGCTCGTTCAGGGGCAACCAGGCCAGGCTTTGAAGGTGGTCAGATGCCTTTATACAGAAGAATACCAAAGAGAGGTTTCACTTGCAGAAACTCTAAAGAAATCGTAGGTATTAACTTAAATGCTTTAGAAGTATTTGAAGATGGCGCTACAGTTTCAATTGAGACTTTAATCGAAAGCGGCATTGTTAAAAATTCAAAAGACGGTGTAAAAATTCTTGGAAATGGAGAGTTAACTAAGAAGCTTAACGTTCAGGCAAATGCATTTAGTGCAAAAGCAGCTGAAAAGATAGAGGCCCTTGGTGGAAAAGCAGAGGTGATCTAATGCTAGAAACAGTGCGGAGAGCATTTCAGATAGAAGATATCCGTAAAAGACTATTCTATACCTTTTTAATGCTGGTCGTTGTGAGATTTGGCTCCGAATTGCCTACACCAGGTGTGGATCCAACCTACATCCAGAATTTTTTCGCGAATCAATCCGGTGATGCATTCAATTTCTTTGATGCATTTACCGGGGGTTCCTTTACGCAGATGTCTGTGTTTGCACTGAGCATTACACCATACATCACATCTTCGATTATCATGCAGCTTCTAACCATTGCGATTCCTAAATTGGAGGAGATGCAAAAAGAAGGAGAAGATGGAAGAAAGAAAATTGCAGCAATTACCCGTTATGTCACAGTAGCTCTTGCTTTGATTGAATCTATTGCTATGTCAGTAGGATTTGGACGTCAGGGGCTTCTTATGGAATATAATTTTGTGAATGCTGCTATTGTAGTATGTACACTTACAGCGGGCTCTGCTTTCCTAATGTGGATTGGCGAGCGCATCACAGAAAAAGGTGTGGGAAACGGAATTTCCATTGTCCTGCTTATCAACATTCTTTCCCGTGTGCCAAATGACTTTGTTACTCTTTATGAACAGTTTATAAAAGGACAAAGCATTGCCAGCGGAGGCCTGGCAGCAATTATAATTGTCGGGGTACTGCTGCTTGTTGTTGTGTTTGTTGTTATACTTCAAGGCGGTGAAAGAAGGATTGCTGTTCAATACTCACAGAAGGTGCAGGGCAGAAGGACCTATGGCGGTCAGTCTACACATATTCCCCTAAAGGTTAATACAGCAGGCGTTATTCCGGTTATCTTTGCATCATCACTTATGCAGTTCCCTGTAGTGATTGCTTCATTCATAGGAAAGGGCAGTGGTACAGGAATCGGAAGCCAGATCTTAAGAGGAATGAGTTCCAATAATTGGTGTGACCCGGACAACCCGGTTTATTCGCTTGGCCTGATTGTTTATATTGCACTGAGTATATTTTTTGCCTATTTCTATACCTCCATTACATTCAATCCTATGGAAGTGGCAAACAATATGAAGAAGAGCGGCGGTTTTATCCCCGGAATCCGTCCGGGCAGGCCGACTGTTGATTATCTGCAAAAAATATTAAATTATATTATATTCATTGGTGCATGCGGGCTTGTCATTGTACAGGTGATACCTTATTTCTTCAATGGTGTATTTAATGCGAATGTATCATTCGGCGGTACATCTTTGATTATTATTGTGGGTGTGGTTCTGGATACGCTAAAGCAGATCGAATCGCAGATGCTTGTACGAAATTACACAGGATTCTTGAATAATAAAGGAAGCAGTATGAAAAACAGTTTCCTTGGTTATTAATTGAAACTACTTAGCTCGCTTAAGTTTCATCTTTCAGGGATGAAACAGGCGGGTTAATGTACTATATGGAGGAACACATATATGAAGATAGTTATGTTAGGCGCCCCCGGAGCAGGTAAAGGAACACAGGCAAAGAAGATTGCAGAAAAATATAAAGTACCGCATATTTCTACAGGAGATATATTCAGGGCAAATATTAAAGATCAAACAGAGCTGGGCCAGAAAGCAAAAACGTACATGGACCAGGGTCTGTTGGTGCCGGATGAACTTGTTGTTGATCTGGTTGTAGACAGAGTGAATCAGCCAGACTGTGATTCAGGATATATTTTGGACGGATTTCCCAGGACAATTCCACAGGCAGAAGCGCTGGATAAGGCGTTGGAGGAGTTGGGACAGAGAGTGGATTATGCAATTGATGTTGAAGTGCCGGATGAAAATATTGTCAGGCGCATGTCGGGAAGACGTGCATGCGTAGACTGCGGTGCAACATATCACATGGTATATGCTCCGACAAAAAAGGAAGGCGTCTGTGATAGGTGTGGAGGCAGCCTGATTTTGAGGGATGATGACAAACCGGAGACAGTAAAGAAACGTCTGGATGTTTATCATGAACAGACACAGCCCCTCATTGATTACTATAAATCTGCAGGGATTCTCAAAGAGATAGACGGAACCATAGATATAGAGGATGTGTTTTCTGAAATCGTGAAGATACTGGGAGAATAGTAGAAATAGTGTGATAAAGATTGTATAGATGTTATAATTGATGTTAATTCTGAATATATATATCTGGCAGATGGTGGAAATAGAACTGTCTGCCGGAAAAGAAATTGGAATGCATCCGCAGGAGGATTAAGTATGTCAAAAACTGACGTAATTGAAATTGAAGGGATAGTAGCTGAAAAACTGCCAAATGCAATGTTTAAGGTAGAGCTGGAGAATGGCCATATTGTACTGGCGCATATCAGCGGAAAACTTCGTATGAACTTCATCAAGATTTTGCCGGGAGACAAGGTAACGTTGGAAATGTCCCCGTATGACCTGAGTAAGGGCAGAATTGTTTGGAGAGATAAATAAAAAAGTATTGACTTTGACTAAAGTAAGGTGTTATACTATGAAATGGCTGTTTTTGGATAGGTGTGCCTAAAATCAGTCTGAAACGTACAGCTGAGCAAAGGATGGAAGGAGGATTTGACATGAAGGTTAGATCATCAGTAAAACCAATTTGTGAAAAATGCAAGATTATTAAAAGAAAAGGAAGCGTCAGAGTAATCTGTGAGAATCCGAAACACAAACAAAGACAGGGCTAATACAGAGCAGGGGATAGTTTGTGTATGAATTAGGCGGCTGACAGCACGATACACCAGGCGGTGTGTGGGGCTGTTTAATATACAGTAAGGATACACCATACTGCTTAAGATGCAGGTACCGTAAGTGGTGGGTTTTTATCCTGTATATTGCTTATAATACCCGGTTTTTGCAGAACATTTATTTGCGCCGGGAAAGGGTATACATGATAGGATGTATACCTGGATGCTCAAAAGGAAGAAGGAAGCACCTTTCCTGTAGCCGAAGAGCATCCCAGTTAGGGACAATATGATAACAGATTTGAAATGGAGGAAAGACACATGGCTCGTATTGCAGGTGTAGACTTACCAAGAGACAAACGTGTAGAAATTGGTTTGACTTATATCTATGGAATCGGCAGAACAAGTTCAAACCGTATTCTTGCAGAGGCAGGAGTGAATCCTGACACTCGTGTAAGAGATTTAACCAGTGAAGAGGTAAAGAAAATCAGCGAAGTAATTGATGAGACTCAGACCGTAGAAGGTGATCTGAGAAGAGAGATTCAGCTGAATATCAAGAGATTGAAAGAAATCGGCTGCTACCGCGGAATCCGTCATAGAAAAGGCCTTCCGGTGCGTGGTCAGAAGACAAAAACTAATGCAAGAACATGTAAAGGTCCAAAGAGAACTGTAGCTAACAAGAAAAAGTAAACGATATTAATGAGAATTTGAGAAAGTAGGTTAGTTTAAATGGCTAAAAAAGTTACCAAAAAAGTGACAAAAAAACGTGTCAAGAAAAACGTTGAACGGGGACAAGCACACATCCAGTCATCTTTTAACAATACAATTGTTACATTGACAGATGCACAGGGGAATGCTCTTTCATGGGCAAGTGCGGGCGGTCTTGGATTTAGAGGTTCAAGGAAATCTACTCCATATGCAGCACAGATGGCAGCTGAGACAGCAGCAAAAGCAGCATTAGTTCATGGTCTGAAGACGGTAGATGTTTTCGTAAAAGGTCCTGGTTCAGGAAGAGAAGCAGCAATCCGTGCTCTTCAGGCAAACGGAATTGATGTAACAAGCATCAGAGACGTAACACCGGTACCACATAATGGATGCCGTCCTCCGAAACGCAGAAGAGTTTAGCCTCTGGAGTGTTTTGGATATTTACTATGAGAAACGTAAGGCGCGGATATTGTACCTAAGGGTATTTTTCCGCGGATAATAATAGGAGGAAGCTAAATATGGCAGTAAATAGAGTTCCGGTTCTTAAAAGATGCCGTTCCTTAGGTATGGATCCAATCTATTTAGGAATTAGTAAGAAATCTAACAGACAGTTGAAAAGATCAAATAGAAAAATGAGCGAGTATGGCCTTCAGCTGCGTGAGAAGCAGAAAGCAAAGTTTATCTATGGTGTATTGGAAAAACCTTTTAGAAACTATTATGCGAAAGCAAAGAAGATGGAAGGCATGACAGGTGAGAACCTGATGATTTTTCTGGAGAGCAGACTGGACAACGTAATGTTCCGTATGGGATTTGCAAGAACAAGAAAAGAAGCAAGACAGATTGTTGATCACAAGCATGTAATGGTAAACGGCAAACAGGTGAATATTCCTTCTTACCTTGTAAAGGCCGGAGATACAATTGAAATCAAAGAAAAACACAAAGGAAGTCAGAGATACAAGGATATTCTTGAAGTAACAGGCGGGAATATAATTCCTGACTGGCTGGAGGTTGACGCTGAGAATCTGAAAGCTACAGTGAAAGAACTTCCCAAAAGAGAGGCAATTGACGTGCCCGTTGATGAAGTGTTAATCGTCGAGTTATATTCTAAATAATCCCTGATTGGATTAAGCTTGGCACTTAACATGAGTACCCCTCAACATATTTTAGCCCATAAGGAGGGTCTGTGTAGTGTTTGATTTTAATAAACCTAATATTGAAATTACTGAAATTTCAGAAGATAAGAAGTATGGAGAATTTGTTGTGGAGCCTCTGGAAAGAGGATATGGAACAACCCTTGGCAATTCCCTAAGGAGAATCATGCTTTCTTCTCTGCCGGGAGCCGCAATCAGTTCTGTTAAGATTGAGGGAGTTCTGCATGAATTCAGTTCCATTCCGGGTGTAAAAGAAGATGTAACCGAGATTATCATGAATCTGAAATCATTGGCAATTAAGAATACATCAGAATCAGACGAAGTAAAGACTGCATATATCGAATTTGACGGTGAAGGCGTTGTGACAGGTGCCGACATTCAGGCGGATTCCGATATCGAGATTATGAATCCTGACCAGGTCATTGCCACTTTAAGCGGCGGCAAGGGCAGCAAATTGTACATGGAACTTACCATTACAAAAGGCAGAGGATACGTAAGTGCAGACAAGAACAAAAATGAAGACTTGCCTATTGGTGTTATTCCGATTGATTCCATCTACACACCGGTAGAGCGTGTGAATCTTACAGTTCAGAACACACGTGTCGGCCAGATTACAGACTATGACAAACTTACATTAGATGTATGGACAAAAGGTACATTGCTTCCTGATGAGGCTGTCAGCTTGGCAGCAAAGGTGCTTAGTGAGCATCTGAAGTTATTCATAGATTTATCAGAAGTGGCTCAGGCTGCTGAGGTGATGATTGAGAAGGAAGACGACGAGAAAGAGAAAGTACTGGAAATGAGCATTGATGAACTTGAACTTTCTGTCCGTTCTTACAACTGCCTGAAGAGAGCAGGTATCAACACCGTAGAAGAGCTTACGAACAAAACACCGGAAGATATGATGAAGGTGCGTAATCTTGGACGTAAGTCATTAGAAGAAGTATTGGCTAAGTTGAAGGAATTAGACCTTGAACTGAATCAGGGTGATGAGTAAGCGCCCCTGCCTGTGAATTATTTTTTGAATTTTCCTGTCAGTAAGCCCGATGTGCATGACAGGGCATTTGATTAATAAGCCCGAAGATGCATAACCAAATGTTTCACAATGGAGGATTAAAACAATGGCAAAATATAGGAAGCTTGGCAGAACATCTAGCCAGAGAAAAGCTCTGCTCAGAAGTCAGGTAACAGCACTGCTGAGCAATGGTAAGATTGTTACTACAGAAGCTAAGGCAAAGGAAATCCGCAAGATGGCAGAAGGTCTGATTGCTGCAGCGGTGAGAGAAAAAGACAATTTTGAAGAAGTAACAGTAAAAGCAAAAGTTGCACGCAAAGACAAAGATGGAAAGAGAGTCAAAGAAGTCGTTGACGGTAAGAAAGTTACTGTATATGATGAGGTTGACAAAACAATAAAAAAAGATTCACCGAGCAGACTTCATGTGAGAAGAGAGATGCTGAAAGTTCTTTATCCGGTAAAGGAAATTCCGGCTAAAGGAAAAAAGAAAAACGTGAAAGAGATTGATTTAGTTGATAAACTATTCTCTGAGATTGCTCCTAAATATGCTGACCGCAATGGCGGATACACCCGAATTGTAAAAATCGGACAGCGTAAAGGCGATGCTGCAATGGAAGTGCTGATTGAGTTAGTATAACATTCATTAATATTTGACAGAAAAAAGAAAAAAGAGGAGACAAAAATATGGTTAATGTCCATATTTTCGTCTCCTCTTTTTTTAATTGTAAAACAATTCTGAAAACGGTGCTCAAAAGGGACTGTCCCTTTTGACTTCCCATGTGCAATTATTACAAATAATGTCAATATTTTAACGTTAAAAATATAACGTTAAAATATTGACAATAAGTTCATAATTATGTAAACTAGTTACATGCCAGACATAAAACTAAAGCAGAATTCAATAACAGGAGGAAGAATAGAAATGGCGAAAAAGGATAAGGCAGTTCTGCCTGATATTGTGGACAGTGCAGAAACACTTGAAGCGAAGATGAAGTCAATGCGGCAGGCACAAAAGGTGTTTGCTACATACACGCAGGAGCAGGTAGATAAGATTTTCTTTGAGGCAGCTATGGCGGCTAATAAACAGCGTATCCCCCTTGCTAAGTTGGCGGTGGAAGAAACGCAAAGAGGTGTTGTAGAGGATAAGGTTATTAAGAACCACTATGCGGCAGAGTACACCTATAATGCGTACAGACACACAAAGACTTGTGGTGTTGTTGAGGAGGATCCGGCATATGGAATTAAGAAAATTGCAGAACCTCTTGGATTGATTGCGGCAGTTATTCCTACCACAAACCCTACGTCCACTGCAATTTTTAAAACATTAATCAGTTTGAAAACAAGAAATGCTATCATTATCAGCCCTCATCCGGCTGCGAAAAAATGTACTATAGAGGCAGCTAAAATTGTACTTGATGCTGCCGTAAAAGCAGGGGCACCGGAAGGAATCATTGGATGGATAGATGCACCTTCCCTTGACCTTACGACACAAGTTATGCGGGAGTCAGATGTTATTCTTGCAACAGGCGGACCGGGTATGGTAAAGTCAGCATATTCATCCGGAAAACCTGCATTGGGAGTAGGATCTGGAAATACACCGGTCATTATTGATGATACGGCAGACATAAAAGTGGCCGTAAATTCCATTATCCATTCTAAGACGTTTGACAATGGCATGATTTGCGCCTCCGAGCAGTCGGTGACGGTTCTTGAGAGCATATATGATGAAGTAAAAAAAGAATTTGCTTATCGCGGGTGTTATTTTCTAAAAAAGGGAGATGAGCTTGATAAGGTGCGCAAGACTATTATCGTCAATGGCGCACTTAACTCGAAAATTCCTGGAATGTCAGCATATGATATTGCAAAAATGGCAGGTGTAGACGTTCCGGCTGACACAAAGATTTTGATTGGGGAAGTGGAATCGGTGGAACCTTCAGAAGAATTTGCACATGAAAAGCTGTCCCCTGTCCTTGCCATGTACAAAGCAAAAACTTTTGATGAGGCCCTGCAGAAGGCTGAGAGGCTTGTAGCTGACGGCGGATATGGACATACATCTTCTCTCTATGTGCATCCAAGTCAAAAGGAAAAGTTGGCAAAGCATGCAGAGGCGATGAAGACCGGACGAGTATTGATAAACACACCTTCTTCACAGGGAGGAATCGGCGATCTCTATAACTTTAAACTGCTTCCTTCTCTTACCCTTGGATGCGGCTCCTGGGGCGGTAACTCTGTATCTGAGAACGTAGGAGTAAAACATCTGCTAAATATAAAGACAGTTGCCGAGAGGAGAGAGAATATGCTTTGGTTCAGAGTACCTGAAAAGGTTTACTTTAAGAAAGGATGTATGCCGGTAGCGCTGGATGAGCTTGGGACGATTATGCATAAAAAGAAAGCTTTTATCATAACAGACTCTTTCTTGTACAAGAATGGTTATGTGGATGCTGTTGAGGCAAAATTGGATGAGATGGGAATTCAGCATTCATGTTTTTTCGATGTTGCGCCCGATCCGACTCTGCAGTGTGCAAGAAAAGGAGCAGAGATGCTCTCCGCTTTTGAACCGGATACAATCATTGCCTTGGGCGGCGGTTCTGCAATGGATGCAGGAAAGATTATGTGGCTTATGTATGAGCATCCAGAAGTAAACTTTGAAGATCTGGCTATGGATTTTATGGATATCCGCAAAAGAGTATTTACTTTCCCCAAAATGGGAGAGAAGGCATATTTTGTAGCAATTCCTACTTCTGCGGGAACAGGTTCCGAAGTGACACCCTTTGCCATTATTACAGACGCAGATACGGGTGTAAAATGGCCCCTGGCGGACTACGAACTTCTTCCCAACATGGCAATCGTAGATGTTGATAATATGATGACACAGCCCAAAGGCCTGACCAGCGCTTCAGGAATTGATGTTATGACTCATGCCATTGAATCCTATGTTTCCATTATGGCTACAGACTTTACCCAGCCCTTGTCCATGAAGGCTGTAAAGACAGTATTCGACTATCTGCCCTCTGCGTATGATAATGGAGCAGATGACCCAATAGCCCGTGAAAAGATGGCTGATGCTTCTTGTATGGCGGGTATGGCATTTGCAAATGCATTTCTGGGAGTTAACCATTCTATGGCACATAAACTGGGTGCTTTCCACCATCTGCCCCATGGTGTTGCCAATGCGGTTCTGCTCACGGAGGTTATGAGATATAACGCGGCTGAAGCACCTGCCAAGATGGGAACCTTCTCTCAGTATCCATATCCGGATGCTCTGGCAAGATATGCTGAGCTGGGACGCTTTGCAGGGTGTACCGGCAAGGATGATAATGAAGTCTTTGAAGATTTTATTGCAAGGCTGGAAATGTTGAAGGAAAAGATAGGAATCAAAAAGTCTATCAAAGAGTATGGTATTGACGAGAAGTACTTCCTTGATACATTGGATAATATGGTTGAGCAGGCCTTTAATGATCAGTGTACAGGAGCTAATCCGAGATATCCATTGTTGAAAGAGATAAAAGAGATTTATCTGAAATGTTACTATGGAAAATAATTAGCAGGGCACCATTTAGGAAATAAGGACAGAAGTCAAATACTCCGCAGCAAGCGGATGGGGCATCAAACTTGCAGCGCAGCAAGCTGCAGAGTATTTGACCCTCGCGGCAGTCGCCAAATGAAAATGCAAGCATTTCCGCTTGGCTCGTTGCTCGCGGAAATAAAAATGAGGATACCGCAAAGAGCGGTATCCTCATTTTTATTTCTACCAGCTTGGGAAGAACAGATTATTTCCTATGTTTACTCCAGGTCTGTTTGCTGTACCTGCATAGAGAAAGAAATAACAGTCAGCTACTTCTGCCAGCCTGGCGCCGCTAATTGCATCCTGAGCCACGCTGTATGCAAGATCACTCGGGCCGTTTGAAAGTACGGTGTCAATGCGTCCGGTCTGTACAGGTTCAAATTGTCCGTAGGCATACACCACATCTGAAATCGAATTAGGGAAGGAGGGACTCTGTACACGATTCATAATGACTGTTGCCACGGCCAGCATAGAATTGTAGTCATGCATCGCCTCACAGTCTAATATTGCGGCAAATATATCCAGCTCGCTTCCCGATACACTTGTACCGCCCGTGTTGATAACAGTACCGCCCGAACCCCTCCCCGGGGTATTAGAAACATTCGCTGCTACAGCTTCTGCCGCGGCGGCTGCCTTTGCTTGTGCTTCTGCGGCAAGTCTTGCGGCTTCGTCCGCACGGAGCTTTTCCAGTTTGGCATTGTAAGTGTTCAAGTCCGTAGATGTAGCGGCTGCCTTTTTTACTAACTCATCCTGACGCTCTTTAAGATCTGTCTGCAGCTGCTGCATGGAATTCTGCTGTGCTTCCAAAGTATCTTTTTGGTCAGAAATCTTTTTCTGGGTCTTTTGTAGTTCAAGAAGCATGTCCCGGTCATAGTCACTGATATTTTGTATAAAGTCTGCTTTATTCAGGAAGTCTGACATATCCTCCGCTGAAAAAAGTATCTGCAGCAAGCTTGAATTGCCGGTCTCATACATATACTTAATACGGGATTTCATATCTTCGTATTGCTTTGCTTCGTTTGCCTCTGCTTCGGCTAAGGAATCTTTTGTCCTTTGAATTTCGCCATTGGTAACTTCAACTTGCATTTCATTCGTGGAGATCTCATCACTTATGGAGAGAAGTTCATTATTGATACCTGCAAGCTGCCCCTTCAAATCTGAAGTTTTGCTTTCCAGACTTTCCTTGTCTTCGGCGTGAACCGGAACGACGGAAAGTACTAATGTGAGAGAGCAGGCAAGAGATACAAGAGCTCGTCCCACATGTTTTAAGCGCAATTTCATAATCATTAATTCCTTTCTAAATAGTTGTGCTTTGATATTATACTATAAATTGCTTTATTAAGCAAACTTTGATAGAATAAATTAGAAAATTTTTGTAATAGTTCAGCCATCAGCTCGATTCCACCCCAAGGGTACCGTCCTTGTTAAACAACCACACTACGGTTGCTAACCAAGGACATGTGCTGCGCTTCATCTCGCTGTGGCAGAGCGCCATATGAATTTTCGGCAGCATATGCATACGAAAGCAAGCTTTCTCCTGCCTACGCTGTCGAAAATTCGCATGGCTGAACTGTTACAAATTTTTATAAAGAATGGTTTTACAAAAAGCAGGAGGACTGGCAATTCATGAAGCATCAGATAAAAATGATAGGGTTAGATCTGGATGGCACTCTTTTAAATGAAAAGAAAGAAATCCTTCCATATACAAGACAGATTCTAAATCAGGCTATAGAACAGGGCATTATTGTGCTGGCGGCTACCGGCAGGCCATTTATGGGAATTCCAGAGGAACTAAGGCTTTATCCCGGTATCCGCTATGCCATTACGTCCAATGGGGCAAGGGTGATAGATACAAAAGAAAGCAAACCGCTTATTGAGAGGCTTCTTCCGATGGAAAGAGGAAAGAAAGCATTGGAAACTTTCAGAAAATATGATACATTACAAGAGGTATATTTTGACGGTCAGGGCTATGTAGAGGAACAAAAACTGAAAAACATAGGTCACTATCATCACGATTCAAATATGTGGGAGTATGTACTTAAAAGCAGGAAAGCAGTGAGGGATATTGCAGCATTGATTGAGCATAAAAACAAGGATATGGATAAGATTCAGGCAGTATTTGCCGACAGTGAAGAGCAAAAGGCAGCCTGGGCGGAGCTGGAGAAACAGGAAGGTATTGTATTGGTCACCTCCCTGGGATATAACATAGAGATTAATGCATCTGGGGTAAACAAAGGAACGGCACTTTTGGGGCTGGGAAAAGTGCTTGGCATCAGACGAGAAGAAATTATGGCATGCGGAGACAGAGACAATGACATTGCCATGCTCAAAGAGGTTGGTCTGGGAGTTGCCGTGGAAAATGCAGAAGAAGAAGTAAAAGCCGCTGCGGATTACATAACTTTATCGAATATAGAAGAAGGGGCAGCAAAAGCAATTGAGCAGTTTGCGCTAAGAGGAGGAAAAGTATGTTAGAAGCTTTAAAAGTAATTATACTGGGAATTGTGGAAGGAATCACCGAATGGCTGCCAATCAGCAGTACGGGACATTTGATACTGGTAGAAGAGTTTGTGAAGCTCAAAATGAGCGATGACTTCATGTCTATGTTTAACGTGGTGATTCAGCTGGGCGCAATTCTTGCCGTTGTTGTAATCTATTTCCATAAGCTGAATCCATTTTCAAGGATCAAGACAGATAAACAAAAGAAGCTTACCCTGCAATTGTGGGTAAAGGTTATCGTGGCGGCTGTACCGGCTGCGATTATAGGCCTGTTGTTTGATGACTTTCTTGACGAACATCTAATGAATTATGTAGTTGTGGCAATTATGCTCATACTCTACGGTGTTATATTTATTGTGGTAGAAAAGCGCAATGAACATGTAAAGCCGGCCGTGAGGCGGCTGTCAGACCTTACAGTTCCCATGGCCCTGTTAATTGGAGGGTTTCAGGTGCTTGCCCTGATTCCGGGAACTTCCCGGTCCGGAGCGACCATTATCGGGGGTCTGCTAATCGGTGCGTCGAGAGCTGTAGCTGCAGAATTTACATTTTTCCTCGCCATCCCCGTTATGTTCGGAGCAAGCTTATTGAAAATTATTAAGTTTGGTTTTCATTTTACGGGAATGGAAGGATTTCTCCTTCTACTCGGCTGTGCAGTTTCTTTTGGAGTGTCCATATTTGCTATTAGGTTCCTGATGCAGTATATCAAAGGACATGACTTTAAGGTATTTGGATACTACAGAATTGTACTGGGGATCATTGTACTGCTTTATTTCGGGATGAGTGCACTGTTTGCATAACAGTGCAGCACATGTCCTTGGTTAGCAGCCGCAGTGTGGTTGTTTAACAAGGCTGGTACCATTGGGGTGAAATCAAGCTGATGGCTGAACTGTTATGAATATACAGGAAAAAGGTATATATCCCCTTGTTTTTTAGGAAAAACATGATAAAATATAAAGGTATTGTGTATTATTATGCAAGGATAAGATTAGTTTGGAGGAATAGAAAGATGAAGAGAAAATTTTTAAGTTTACTTTTAGTGACAGCTTGTGTGCTTTCACTGGCGGCATGTGGCTCTAAGAAAGATGATAGCAGTTCCGGGGATAGTGGCAATAAGAAGGAAGACACACTGGTCATGGCCACCAATGCAGAGTTCCCTCCCTATGAATATTATGAGGGAAAAGATGTGGTTGGTATTGATGCTGACATTGCAGCCGCTGTTGCCGATGAATTGGGTATGAAGCTGAAAATTGAGGATATGGCGTTTGACTCCATCATCGCAGCGGTATCCAGTGGAAAAGCCGATATCGGGGCAGCAGGCATGACGGTGACAAAGGAGCGTCTGAAAAATGTTGATTTCACTGATACTTATGCAACGGCTACTCAGGTAATTATTGTAACAGAGGACAGTGAAATTGCAGGACCAGATGATCTGACGGGAAAGAAGATTGGTGTACAGCTGGGGACAACAGGTGATATCTATGCGGATGATATTGAGGATGCGTCAGTAGAGCGTTACAACAAAGGATTCGAGGCTGTTCAGGCACTGCAGCAGGGCAAAATCGATGCAGTCATCATTGACGGAGAGCCGGCAAAAGAATTTGTGAAAGAAGCAGACGGACTGAAAATTCTTGATGAAGCGTTCACAGAGGAGGAATATGCCATCGCTGTAAAGAAGGGCAATGACGAACTAAAGGATAAAATTAATGATGCACTGGCAAGCTTAAAGGATTCCGGCAAACTGGATGAAATTGTGGGAAAATACATCAGCAGCGACAGTGATAAGTAGAAGAGGATAAAAAAATGTTGCAGACATTGCAGGATAAGTTTTATGAGAATTTTATAGATGGCAAGCGCTGGGAATATATTTTAGACGGACTGGGGGTCACTTTGGAAGTGACCTTCTTTGCAGTTATTATCGGTATCGTGCTTGGATTTTTGATTGCAATTGTACGTTCCACCTACGATAAGACTGGAAAATTGAAAATACTTAATGTTTTGTGTAAGGTATATCTTACTGTTATCAGGGGTACACCTGTCGTTGTACAATTGCTGATTATTTATTTTGTTATTTTCGGCAGTTCTGATATTAGTAAGGTTTTAGTGGCAATCATGGCTTTTGGTCTGAATTCGGGAGCGTATGTTGCTGAAATATTCCGCTCTGGTATCATGTCCGTAGACAACGGGCAGTTTGAGGCGGGACGCAGTCTCGGTTTCAACTATGTACAGACTATGATTCATATTATTATGCCCCAGGCCTTCAAGAATGTTCTTCCGGCACTGGGAAATGAGTTTATTGTACTTTTAAAAGAAACTTCGGTTTCCGGTTACATTGCACTGCAGGACCTCACAAAAGGCGGGGATATCATTCGAAGCCGCACCTATGATGCATTCATGCCGCTCATTGGTATAGCGTTGGTTTACCTCGTCATGGTAATGATATTTACAAAACTTGTAAATATGCTGGAGAGGAGGCTGAGAAATAGTGATCACTGATGGACAAGTATTAATAAAGGTAGAAGATTTATATAAAGTTTATAACAACAGGCTTCATGCGCTGGATGGAGTTTCCGAGGAAATACGCAAAGGGGAGGTTGTCGTAATCGTCGGGCCATCAGGCTCCGGAAAATCCACCTTTCTCCGCTCCCTGAATCTGCTTGAGATGCCCACAAAAGGACATGTATATTTTGAAGGCGTGGATATTACAAGCAAGGAGACAGATATAGATTTGCATCGCCGAAAAATGGGGATGGTGTTTCAGCATTTTAACCTGTTTCCCCATAAAACCATACTCGAGAATATCACATTGGCTCCGATTAAGCTTCTGAAAAAAAGCAAAGAAGAGGCACAGGAAAATGCCATGGAATTGCTGAAATTGGTGGGACTGGAGGAAAAAGCAAATACCTATCCATCCCGGCTATCGGGAGGGCAAAAGCAGCGTATTGCAATTATACGTTCACTGGCAATGGATCCGGAGGTTATGTTGTTTGACGAACCTACATCTGCACTTGATCCGGAAATGGTCGGTGAAGTGCTGGAACTGATGAAAAAGCTGGCTCATGATGGAATGACAATGGTTGTGGTGACTCATGAGATGGGCTTTGCAAAAGAAGTAGCCTCAAGAGTTATTTTTATGGATGAGGGGAAGATAAAGGAGCAGGGGACGCCGGAGGAATTCTTTGATAACCCGAAGGATCCAAGGCTAAAAGAATTTTTATCAAAAATATTGTAGAGAATAGCAGATGAAATATGAAAGAATAGAAAAAGCGGTATTTCTGGAACGTCCGAATAGATTTATCGCGTATGCCGAATTGAACAGCAAACGTGAAACCATACATGTGAAGAATACCGGGCGGTGTGCAGAATTGCTCATACCTGGGGCTGTTATTTATGTGCAAAGAAATGACAGTCCGGCACGAAAGACTGGTTGGGATTTGATTGCAGTAGAAAAAGGCAAACGTCTGATTAACATGGATTCGCAGATTCCGAATAGGGTAGTTCAGGAGTGGCTTGAGTCGGGGCATCCATTTGGAGATAGGCCCTATGTGAAGCCGGAGACAACTTATAAGAACTCCAGATTTGACTTTTATGTGGAAGCAGAAGGAAGAAGAAATTTTATTGAAGTGAAAGGCGTGACCTTAGAAGAGAACGGTGTAGTTCGCTTTCCCGATGCACCCAGTGAACGTGCAGTCAAACATATGAGTGAATTGTCCAGTGCGGTGAAAGAGGGGTACGGGGCCTGGGTGATATTTGTCGTGCAAATGAAAGGGGTTCGGTATTTCATGCCAAATGTAGACACACACCCTGCTTTTGGTAACGCACTGAGGGAAGCCAGGAAAGCCGGAGTCAAGATTCTGGCCTATGACTGCAAGGTGGCGGCAGACAGTATTGAACTGGATGAAGCGGTGCCTGTAGTGCTGGGCAGCCCTGTCCTTAAAGAGGCAGTGGACCCGATTATCAGCTGGTATCGCGAAAACAAGAGAGACTTGCCCTGGCGGCATGATGTGAGTGCCTATCATGTCTGGATTTCCGAAATCATGCTGCAGCAGACACGGGTAGAAGCCGTAAAACCTTACTATGAAAGGTTTTTAAAGGAGCTTCCTACTGTAGAAGACCTTGCGGAAGTACAGGAAGATAAGCTGCTGAAGCTGTGGGAAGGGCTTGGATACTACAATAGAGTTAAGAATATGCAGAAAGCCGCACAGCAGATTATGATGGACTATCACGGAGAATTTCCTCATACTTACGAGGAGATACGCTCTCTTAAGGGAATTGGCAATTACACGGCAGGAGCTGTCAGTTCTTTTGTCTATGGGCTGGCAAAAGCAGCTGTGGACGGCAACGTACTGCGGGTGGTATCAAGGCTTACAGCCAGCAGGGACGATATTATGAAGGCAGGAGTCAGAACACGGATAGAGGCAGAAGTGGAAGAAGTAATACCACCTGACGCGGCCTCAGATTTTAATCAGGGGCTGATTGAACTTGGAGCTATAGTCTGCCTTCCGGGCGGAAAACCAAAATGTGGGGAATGTCCCGTTTCTTATCTGTGCCGTGCAAGGCTTTTGGGGGTGGAGAAGGAATTGCCTGTGAGGACGAAGCCAAAGGCGAGAAAGATTGAGAATAGAACAGTTCTGATTTTGAAAGACGGAAGTACTCTGGCGATAAAGAAACGACCGCCAAAAGGCCTCCTTGCCGGATTGTATGAGCTGCCTAATCTGGAAGGCCATCTAAACAAAAAAGAGGTCATAGAATACTGTCATTCTATTGGGCTTTCTCCCCTTCATATCAAGAAGGTGAAGGATGCAAAGCATATATTCAGCCATGTAGAGTGGCATATGATAGGGTATGAGATAAAAGTCGATGAATTGGAAAAAAACTGCAGCCGGGAAATGATATTTGCATCCAGATCAGAAATTAAGGAAAAATATCCCATACCCTCTGCATTTGAAGCTTACCGGGAGCGGCTCTGAAACTGCAACAAGGTTGTTTTAGAGTTCGCTCTGTTTTGTTGAACGATTATATGATTTATGATATACTTAAACGACAATCAACCGGATAGAAGGAGTGTTCAGTTATGGGCCAAAAGGCAGAGCTATCAAGGCAGCAGCAGAAGTCCCGGGAGACGAAAGAGCGGATATTTCTGGCAGCAAAGACAATCTTGAGAAAAAAAGGATACGAGGAACTTTCCATAAAGAATATCTGTGAGGAAGCAGGAGTATCTAATGGAAGTTTTTATCATCACTTTAAGACTAAGGATGATCTGCTTTCCTATTATATCGAGGAACAGCCCAGCATTAATCCGGATCTCCTGGATCTTCCAGGGAGTGCAGAGGAGGCAAAAACGGCAATCATTTATGTATATTTAAATTATGCCCGGTATTGCCGCGATCTAGGTGTAGAATTTATGTCTGCTTACTATGATACGAAGAACCAGGCATTAAATCCTGACAGTCGTACAGAGCGCCCATATCCTATCGTAACGGTGCAGACATATGTCGAAAGGGCAGTCCAGGAAAAAATTATACAGCTGAATGTAGGGATTGAAGAATTTACTACAGATATCAGGATGATTGTAATCGGAAATGTATTCGAGTGGTGTCTGCGCAGCGGAAAAGCCAATTTTGAAGGGAATATGAGACGGTCTTTAGGAAAATATCTGGACAGCACTATTTTTTAGTGAAAACTTTGTTAAGCTTTTCTAAAGCATATTGTTGAGAAGCTGGATTCGTGCTATAATCGGAGAAGCTATAAGAGATTCGTATTCAAAAAGAGGGAGAGTTCCATATGAGTCTTAAAGAGAAAGCTGCCGGTCTCATCAAGAAGTATAAGCATGCATGGGTGTTTGGATATATACTAATCTATATGCCCTGGTTTTTATATCTTGAAAAGCATGTAACATCAAATTATCATGTGATTCACATTGCGATAGATGATAAGATACCATTTGTGGAATATTTCATCGTCCCATACTTACTGTGGTTCGTTTTTATTGCTGCCACTTTTTTATATTTTTTCTTCACGGATGTAGAAGGATTTTATAGGCTGGCGAAATTAATGTTTACGGGAATGACCATTTTCCTGATTATTTCCACCCTGATTCCAAACGGTGTCAATTTACGCCCCGTATATTTTCCGCGAGATAATATTTTTACGGATCTGGTAAAAGCACTTTACCGTGCGGACACTCCCACGAATGTTCTCCCAAGCCTGCATGTGTTTAATTCTATAAGTGCCTGTATAGCCATCTGTGACAGTGCAGCCCTGCGCAAACATAAGATTATCAGCTGGAGTGCTTATGTCCTGGCAGGCCTGATTATTTTAGCCACAATGTTTTTGAAACAACACTCCGTCATAGATGTGATGGCCGGTGGATTGATGGCCTACGCACTCTTCCAGTTTGTATATGAACCAAATAAGAAAAAGGCTCCAAAGACAGCAGAACAAAAAATAGCTTCTTGGGGAAGATAGTTCTGAAAAAAGTTGATTTTTGCACTCCTCCTTATCGAGGGGTGTTTTCATATGTAACAGTTCAGCCATCAGCTCGATTCCACCCCAAGGGTACCGTCCTTGTTAAACAACCACACTATGGTTGCTAACCAAGGACATGTGCTGCGCTTCATCTCGCTGTGGCAGAGCGCCATATGAATTTTCGGCAGCATATGCATACGAAAGCAAGCTTTCTCCTGCCTACGCTGTCGAAAATTCGCATGGCTGAACTGTTACTTTCATATACTGGGAAGCCACGTTTCCTATAGCCAAAACAATTCAAGTGGTGTTATAATGTGAAAGGACTACAAACGGATTAGGAGGAAGCAAAAAGAGTATGGGTAAGATTATATTAACAGGAGACAGACCCACAGGAAGGCTGCATGTAGGGCATTATGTCGGTTCTTTAAAGCGGAGGGTAGAGCTGCAGAATACGGGCGAGTTTGACGATATATTTATTATGATAGCAGATGCACAGGCACTGACAGACAATGCAGACAACCCGGAAAAGGTACGTCAGAATATTATAGAGGTGGCTTTGGATTACCTGGCCTGTGGACTGGAACCAGAGAAGTCAACACTGTTTATACAGTCCCAGATACCAGAGCTTTGTGAACTTTCATTTTATTATATGAATCTGGTCACGGTATCCCGGCTTCAACGTAACCCTACTGTGAAGACAGAGATTCAGATGCGAAATTTTGAAGCCAGCATCCCGGTCGGCTTTTTCACATATCCTATCAGCCAGGCAGCTGATATCACGGCCTTTAAGGCAACAACAGTACCTGTGGGGGAGGATCAGCTTCCAATGCTGGAACAGACAAAAGAGATTGTCCGAAAATTTAATTCGGTCTATGGAGAGACACTTGTAGAGCCTGAAATTTTACTTCCGGATAATGAGGCATGCCAGAGACTGCCCGGCACTGATGGGAAAGCCAAGATGAGCAAATCTCTGAATAATTGTATCTATTTGTCTGATGAGCCGGATTCTGTAAAACAAAAAGTATTTAGTATGTTTACGGACCCGACACATATTAGAGTTGAGGACCCAGGCAAATTGGAAGGAAATACAGTATTCACTTACTTGGATGCATTTTGCAGGCCGGAGTATTTTGAAGAATTTTTACCGGATTATAAAAACCTGGACGAGCTGAAGGAACATTATAAACGTGGCGGCCTTGGTGATATGAAGGTGAAGCGTTTTCTGAATTCTGTGCTTCAGGCGGAGCTGGAGCCAATCAGAAAAAGAAGAAAGGAATATCAAAAGAATATTCCTTATGTATATGAAATATTGAAAAAAGGTAGCGAGAAAGCTGAAAGTGTGGCAGCTGAAACTCTCAGGGAAGTAAAAGGAGCAATGAAGATTAATTACTTTGAGGACCAGGAACTGATCAATGCACAGGCAGAAAGGTTTCGAGAAGGATAAGATGTGAATTATATTTAGCCCTTCATCTGTAATATTGAATTTATAGGTATAAAAAAGATGTACTTCCTTATAACGAAAGTACATCTTTTTGACGTGCGCGAGAAGATTCGAACTCCCGGCCTTCTGGTCCGTAGCCAGACGCTCTATCCAGCTGAGCTACGCGCACATGCTGGAACTGCTACGTTCACAGCAAAGATAATTATATAATAGATTAGAAGGCCTGTCAATATATTTGACAAAAAAAGTTGCAGTTGCGTAACAGTTCAGACATAAACTTCCTGATATTAAACCGGACGAAATAGATGTCTGGGGATACCGTCCACCATGATTGGAGATACATCACCTTGGATGAGCGGACGGACATAATTGACAAATGCATCTGTTACGTAGTTTCCGTCTTCATTTACCCATTCTCTGGGAACCAGCTTTTCGTCGTTGGCAATTTTGTGAACATCTTTTACTTCAGTGCCGCTTTGATAAGGATCATCTGAAAGGCGGTTCAATATCACCATCTTGCCTGAGTCTCCTTCGTCGGCCGCCTTTACTGCGGCGCCACCAACCTGGTAAGCTTCCAGAATATCCACCCGGGAGGCACAGTGGGAGGCAGAACGCTGCAAGCTGCTGAGCTCGATAGTGCGTGTCTTACATCCAAATTCACCGGCAATATAACTTGCAAGATAATTAGCCGTGCCGGAAAGCTGTTTGTGTCCAAAGGCATCTACAAAGTCAAGGCTCTGCCCAAGCTCACATACATAACGTCCGTCAGGCAGGCGCACGCCCTCAGATACAGCCACCACAACAGACGGCTTTTTTGACAAAAGTTCCTGTACCTTGAGGCCAAATTTCTCTATATCAAAAGGAAGTTCAGGAAGGTAAATTAAATCAGGTCCGGCACAGTCTTCTCCTTTTGCCAGAGCAGCAGCCCCCGTCAGCCAGCCTGCATTGCGTCCCATGATTTCCACAACGGATACGAGGCCCTTCTCATACTCCAGACAGAAACTGTCACGTATAATTTCCTTGACAGAGGTTCCAATATACTTTGCTGCACTTCCAAAGCCCGGTGTGTGATCGGTGAGGGCAAGGTCATTATCAATAGTTTTTGGGCAGCCTATGAAGCGGGCTGGATGCCCGGTGACAATTGCATAATCAGAAAGCTTCTTGATGGTATCCATGGAGTCATTTCCGCCAATGTAAATAAACGTTTCGATATTAAGTTTATCTAGTATATTAAATATCTTTTCATAAACTCCCCTATTCTCGTGAATACCGGGAAGTTTATATCGGCAGGAGCCCAGGAATGCAGCAGGAGTTCTTTTCAGCAATTCGGCATCCAGTTCAGTAATGATGAATTCGGATAAGTCAATATATCTTTCCTGTAATAGTCCCTGTATTCCATGTAGCATCCCGAAAATCTTGCCCGCACCACGGTCCCTCGCAGTGCGGTATACCCCGGCGAGGCTTGAGTTAATAGCGGCTGTAGGCCCTCCCGATTGTCCGACTATAATATTTCCTTGCATGTCTGTTACCTCCGTCTCCCGAATTAGTATTCGTTATGTTTTTAACATATAAATGATGTAGGGGTCAAAAGGTATTTTGCCCCCTGATACCTACGGATTGCTCCGCACTTTGTGCTCCCGCAATCCTAAAAACATTCGAAATCCGCCCTACTCGGGCTTCTTTCTCATGTTTTATGGGTCCCAAAGTCATGCTTTTTCATGCAAGCATGAAACGCATGACCTTTTGGCCCTGGTATCATATAAATTAACCTATAACAACATTTTAGTGCATTGTGCACATATTGTAAACGGTAAAAGCACAAATAAAGTAAAAATACACAAGACGATATAATATGACAAAAATAACCAAAAAGGAACTCAACCATATAGTTTTCCTGAATTACAAAAGTAAACCCGGTATGAAAGATTAAGTTCTACATACCCTAAAAAAATATGACAAATACAAAAGTTTTTGCACCGCATAAGCTTGTTTCGTGATAAAATAAGTCTAAATTTATAAACAACTCCAAAATTCAGACACGCTAAGTAGACCTCTGGGAATCGGCGTTTCCAAGACTAACTCCTACAGGTCGCTATCGTTTTTGTGAAAGTTGTCTAAGTGGTAGCGGTTTATAAATTTATATGGTTAATGCCTAAGCAGCTTCGGTGTCAGCACAACTTCGTCAGGTGCTATGTACCGAAGCTGCAGTGCTTTTATCACGTCTGGGCCAAACAGAGAATAGGACTCC
>NZ_SLZZ01000012.1 GCF_004346165.1 Muricomes intestini
TCCATATGCTCCAGGCATTGGAAAAATAAGAAATAGAAAAAAGAGTGATTTCTTGAAATTAACACTTGACAAGAGGTCACTTCATAACAGAAAGGCGGATTTTGCATTGAAAACAAGTGATTTTTATTATGATCTGCCCCAGGAGCTGATCGCTCAGGATCCACTGGAGGATCGGGCAGGTTCCCGCCTTCTTGTGCTAGATAAGAAGACAGGTAAAACAGAGCATCATATATTCCGCGATATTGCAGGATATCTTGAACCGGGAGACTGCCTTGTCATTAATGATACAAAAGTCATTCCAGCCAGGTTAATCGGAGTCAAAGAGGACACCGGGGCAAAAATAGAGGTCCTGCTTTTGAAGAGGAAAGAAAATAACGTGTGGGAGACTCTGGTGAAGCCGGGCAAAAAGGCAAGACCAGGCACCAGAATCAGTTTCGGGGATGGACTGCTGATGGGAGAAGTGATGGATGTGGTGGATGAAGGAAACCGTCTCATTCATTTCAAGTACGAAGGAATTTTTGAAGAAATTCTGGATCAGCTCGGACAGATGCCTTTGCCGCCCTATATCACACATCAGCTGAAGGATAAGGACAGGTACAATACGGTATATGCTACTCATGAAGGGTCAGCGGCGGCCCCCACCGCGGGACTTCATTTTACTCCTGAATTACTGCAGAAAATCCAGGATAAAGGAGTAGATATTGCACGGGTGACTCTCCATGTAGGGCTCGGTACATTCCGGCCTGTGAAGGTGAAAGAGGTGAAAGAACATCACATGCACTCTGAGTTTTACATTATTGATGAAGAGGCGGCAGAAAAAATAAATCGTGCCAAGGAAACCGGAAAACGTGTGATCTGCGTGGGAACTACAAGCTGCAGGACAATAGAAGCTGCGGCAGATGAAAACGGGTACCTGAAGGCCTGCAGCGGGTGGACAGAGATTTTCATTTATCCGGGATACCGCTTTAAGGTGTTGGACGGTCTTATTACAAACTTTCATTTGCCCGAATCAACTTTGATTATGCTCGTCTCGGCACTGGCAGACAGGGAACATGTGCTGGCGGCGTATGAAGAGGCAGTGAAAGAGAAATATAGATTTTTCAGTTTTGGAGATGCTATGTTGATAGTATAGACCCGTTTTCTAATAAATGTTGTACCAAAAAGGATTGAAAAAGCTTGCTGAAGCTGCATTGAAACAAAAGGTATTAAGACAATATTTAAATATGGTGTTGCTTTTAGCGGCAAAAAAGTAGAGATATCAGCCAAGTAATTTTTGTCATAAAAAGAGAAACACTCTCATATGTTGTTACATAGGGGGTGTTTTTGTGATATATGTGGTAAAACCCGGAGATACATTATATTCGATAGCCGAACAGACCCAGATTCCTGTTTGGAAGATTGCTTTTGATAATCAGCTGAGCGGACAGCCAAATCTGGTGGTGGGGCAGTCACTTCTCCTGCTTGATGTGGATGAGTCCGGAAGTATAAGAGATAATTTGTATGTTACGGGATATGCTTATCCCTTTATTGAGCGGTCTATTTTGGATCAGACATTTCTGGCGCTCAATGAGCTGCTTGTGTTTTCTTATGGATTTACATTCACAGGCGAGCTTGTCCCCCCGTATCAGGATGATTTATGGATGATTGAAGCTGCATGGGAGAACGGAGTCAAGCCAATGCTTGTACTGACGCCATTTGCAAATGGTACGTTCAATAATCAGCTTGTGAAAGTGCTTGCCGAGAATATAGAAATTCAACAGACTCTGATTGCAAACCTGCTGGCAACAGTGCAGGAAAAAGGATATGCAGGAGTGGATGTTGACTTTGAATACATTTTGCCTGAGGATCGTGTGGGGTATGCAGAATTTGTGGGCAGAGTGAGAGAAACCATGAATGTAAATGGCTATAAAGTGTCTGTGGCACTGGCTCCAAAGACATCTGCAGGACAGGAAGGACTGCTTTATGAAGGGATGGATTATGCACTGCTGAGTGCAAATGCAGACAATGTGTTTCTTATGACTTACGAATGGGGATATACCTACAGTGAGCCCATGGCAGTGGCACCGATTAACATGGTGCAAAGGGTGGTGGAATATGCCTTGACAGAGATGCCGGCTGAAAAAATAATTATGGGAATACCAAATTATGGATATGATTGGCCGCTTCCCTATGAGAAAGGAATCACAAGAGCAAGATTGATAGGAAATGTGGAGGCTGTGCAGATTGCGGCAGAGAACGGGGCAGAAATACAATTTTCAGATATTGCCCAAACCCCCTTCTTTACGTACACAAGGGAAGGGATTTCCCATGAAGTATGGTTTGAAGATGTGCGCAGTATTGAGGCAAAAATCAATCTGGCAAAAGAGTATAACCTCTGGGGTGTGGGATATTGGAATCTAATGCGGCCGTTTAGAGCAAACTGGCTGCTTTTGGAGAAGGGATAGAATACACGAATTAGTCTGGGCTTCTTTGGCTTGCATCTGTTTATAGGAAGCCCATTAAATACATACAGTTAAAGCTCGTGGAAATTAAATATAGATATAGGCAAAAAATAAATATATTGACATTTATCTATTTAAGTTATATATTAAATATAGAAAAAATTCTATGTGAGGTCATTCTATGGAGCAAAAGTACATTCAGAATGCAAAAGTATTAAAGGCTTTGTCTGATCCAAAGAGATTACGGATTATTGATATGCTTTCTTGCGGTGAAATGTGTGCCTGCAAGATTCTGGAAGAATTCCATATTACACAGCCAACGCTTTCCCACGATATGAAAGTGTTGATGGATGCAGGTATTGTGGATGCAAGACCGGAGGGAAAGTGGATGTATTACTCTCTAAACAATAATAACCTGCAAGTCTTCTATAAACAGTTGGGAGAAATGTTTTCCAACACTCCTGATTGTATTTGCCATCGGAAAAGCGATAGCGAATAAAGTTGTTCTCATCACTGTTGTCGGTGCTGTTTCTCTGAGGAATATATACCGACAAAAAAACCAACAAAGCATAGAAAAAATTCAATATGAAAGAAGGTATTCTTATGAAAACAATGCAAATTTTTGAACCTGCCATGTGCTGCCCGACCGGTCTTTGTGGAGTAGGGGTTGATCCTGAGCTGCTTCGCATTTCTACGGTACTGGATACATTGAAAAAGCATGGCATAACTGTTGACCGATTTAATCTTAACAGTGCACCTGATGAGTTTGTGGATAATAAGGTTGTAAATGACTTTCTCAATGATAAGGGAGCAGATTGTTTGCCTGTCATCTTACTGGACGGAGAAATCATTCTGACTGGGAAATATCCCACTAATGCAGAATTTACTGAGTGGATGGGTGTGCCTGCAGAACTGTTAGAAAAACCTGCGGAAAAAGCACAACAAAGTGATAGTTGCTGTTGCCAGGAGGGATGCTGCTAATATGAATATATTTGATCCTGACTGTATTAAGTTTACAAAGTATCTTTTCTATACCGGCAAAGGCGGCGTTGGTAAAACCAGTGTTGCCTGTGCCACCGCTGTATCGCTGGCAGACAGCGGAAAGCGAGTATTACTAATTAGTACCGATCCGGCTTCAAACTTACAGGACGTTTTCTCAATGCAGTTAACAAATAAGGGGACACCGATTCCTGATGTGCCTAACATGGTTGTGGCGAATCTCGACCCTGTACAAGCAGCCGCTGAGTATCGGGAAAATGTTATTACACCCTATCGAGGCAAACTTCCTGACACCGTACTTGCCAACATGGAAGAACAACTATCTGGTTCCTGTACTGTTGAAATTGCAGCCTTTAATGAATTTTCCAATTTTATCACAGATGGAAAGATACAACAGAAATACGACCATATCATCTTTGACACCGCCCCCACGGGTCATACACTGCGCATGCTGCAGCTTCCGTCTGCATGGAGCAACTTTATCAGTGAAAGTACCCACGGAGCTTCTTGTCTGGGGCAGCTGTCCGGACTGGAAAGTAAAAAGGCAGTTTACAGACAAGCGATGGAAACTCTGGCAGATGGAAAACTAACCACATTAATACTTGTGACACGTCCTGAAACAGCGCCATTTAAGGAAGCAGCGCGTGCTTTGGATGAACTTTCCACACTAGGCATTCACAATCAGATGCTTATTATCAATGGTATACTGACCGAATATAGCGATACACTTTCATACAGTCTGTATGAGAAACAGCAGCGTGCGATGAAGAGGATACCGGAAAGCCTGAAGGTGCTTCCCTGTTATACGGTACCTCTGCGTGCATATAATGTTACGGGTCTGGAGAATGTACGTGCCTTGCTAGAAGCTGACCATGTGACTATACGCACGGAGACACTGAATACCATTCATGTTCCTACATTAAGCCATGTGATTGATGAGCTGACTGTAAACGGCAAACGTGTTATTTTTACGATGGGTAAGGGTGGCGTAGGAAAAACTACGGTTGCCGCTGCTGTCGCATTAGGACTTGCAAAACGTGGAGAAAAGGTTCATCTTGCAACCACAGACCCTGCTGCACATCTGAAATTTGTATTAGATGAAAACTGTGGTATTGCCATGAGTCATGTCGATGAGGCCGCAGAGCTGAAAAAATATCAGTCTGAAGTGCTTGACAAGGCCCGCGCGTCTGGTATGAGCAATGAGGATATTGCCTATATTGAGGAAGACTTACGTTCTCCTTGCACACAGGAAATTGCTGTATTCCGTGCATTTGCGGAAATTGTAGATAAGGCTGACGATCAAGTAGTAGTGATTGATACTGCACCTACCGGGCACACCCTGCTCTTGCTGGAATCTACACAAAGTTATAATCATGAAATCCAGCGTACAAAAGGCGAGATTCCTGAATCGGTTATAAAACTTCTGCCGCGGCTGAAATCTGATGAAACGGAGGTGCTTATTGTAACTCTGCCTGAAGCAACCCCTGTTTATGAAGCGCTGCGTTTAGAAGAAGATTTAAAAAGGGCAGGCATTGCCGCCAGATGGTGGATTGTTGATCAATCTCTTTATGGAACAAAGACAACCAACCCAATACTGAAAGCAAAAGCAGAGAATGAGGTGGAATGGCTCAATCGCATCAATGAACATGCAGACGGAAAATTCGCACTGATTGCTTGGAATGCTAAGGATATTAAAGGTGAGCGTCTATTATCATTATAAGGTGCAGTGATGGTTAAAGTTCCATTTATTAATTTTCTATTGACAATAACTTTGAAAGACTGTAGAATTTATAAGAAAAAAGAATATGTGAAACACCTCATTGTTTGAGGTAGAGGTTGCGAGGCTTATTAACGCTGTGGAGTGAAGAGACATGTAGAAGCAGAACTAGGAAGCATCGCCGAAATCAGGTGGTATCTCTTTTGCCTTCTGGTTGGGACATAAGTAAAGAGCTTATGGACTGTCTTAGTTTTAGAGACTAAGTTGCGCTATGTTTTACAAATAGGTGAAGAAGAATTAAGCGCTTTTGGTTTTCCGAAAGACGCTTTTTTAAATTTACGGCAACTTTGTTTCCGTCATAAACTGATGGTTTCATTGAAAAGGAGAAAAGGATGAAGAAGAAGGTATCAATTCTGTCATTGGTGCTGCTATTGCTGGCATGTGTGCCGGGATTGACAAATGAAGTACAGGCGCAGGGAACGGAGCAAAAGGAATTCCGTGTAGGAATGGAGGCCGGGTATGCTCCGTTTAACTGGACACAGAATACGGATGAAAGCGGGGCTGTGCCGATTGATGGAGACAAATCCTATGCCGGTGGTTATGATGTAGAAATTGCCAAACGTATTGCAGACAAACTGGGACGAAAGCTGGTTATTGTAAAGACGGAGTGGGACGGTCTGCCTCCGGCACTGCAGTCCGGTAAAATCGACGCGATTATTGCCGGTATGTCTCCCACAGAGGAGCGAAAAAAACAGATTGATTTTACAGATGTGTATTATGAGTCAAACCTGGTAATGGTCACCAAAGCGGACAGTGAATATGCAAAGGCAAAAAGTTTGGATGACTTTTCCGGTGCAAAGGTTACAGCACAGCTTAATACGTTCCACTATACAGTTATTAATCAGATTCCAGGCGTAAAGATGCAGGAAGCTATGGATAATTTTCCGGCTATGAGAGTAGCCCTTGAGTCAGGAACAATTGACGGATATGTCAGTGAAAGGCCGGAGGGAGTCACTGCCGAGAGCGTTAATCCAAAGCTGAAGATGATAGAATTTACTGCGGAAAACGGATTTCAGACAAGTCCTGATGACACTGCGGTTGCAATTGGTATGCGAAAAGGTGATCCTGACGTAGCTGCCATTAATGAAATTCTGGCCGGGATTTCAAAAGATGAGCGTTTAAAGATTATGGATGAGGCTATTGAAAATCAGCCCGCATCAGAAGAAGACACAGGCAGCCCTATCCTGAAAATTTTGAATCAAAATGGAATGCTGTTCTTAAGAGGAACGGGAATGACTATGTTTTTGGCTCTGGCAGGAACTATTTTGGGCGGTCTGATTGGCCTTTTGGTTGGTGTTTACCGCACAATACCAATATCAGATAAAAAGAGTAAGAGAATATTTCAAAAGCTTTTCGGCTGGCTTTTGAATGTGTATGTAGAAGTATTTAGAGGAACGCCTATGATTGTACAGTCCGCTGTCATTTATTATGGTACAGCGCTATTGTTTGGGTTTGACCTGAATCGTACCGCGGCAGCCCTTTTCATTGTGTCAATCAATACCGGAGCCTACATGTCCGAGATTGTCCGGGGAGGTATCTTTGCTGTAGATACAGGGCAGTTTGAGGCTGCGCAGGCAATCGGAATGACCCACGGCCAAACGATGCGAAAGGTAGTAGTTCCTCAGGTACTGCGAAACATTTTGCCGGCAACAGGAAATGAATTTGTTATCAATATCAAGGATACTTCTGTGTTGAGTATTATTTCCGTTACGGAACTGTTTTTCCAAGGAAAATCGGCGGCAGGAGCAAATTATATGTTCTTCCAGACTTATTTTATTATCTGCGTGATTTACTTTGTGCTGACCTTCAGCGTAACAAGGATTCTGCGCCTGGTTGAGAAGAAACTGGACGGACCGCAGGACTATGTACCTATTGCAGTGGAGGAAGAGTAGAAAGGAGCAGAAATGTCAGAAATTATTAACATAGAACATTTGAAAAAGAGCTTTGGCCAAAACGAAGTTCTGAAAGATATTGACCTTATGGTCGACAAGGGTGAGGTAGTAACAATTATCGGATCCTCAGGCTCAGGTAAATCCACACTGCTTCGATGTATTAATCTGTTGGAAAAGCCGAATGGTGGGAAGATTTATTATAAAGATGAAAATGTGCTGGCACCGAATTATAATCTGCCCAAATACCGCACCCACTTAGGCATGGTATTTCAGCAATTTAATCTTTTTAATAACATGAACGTTTTGGAAAACTGCATGACCGGCCAGGTGACAGTATTAAAAAAATCCCGGGAAGAGGCGAAGAAAACCGCTCTTGAAAACTTGAAAAAGGTCGGTATGGAGAGATTTATTGATGCCAAGCCATCACAGCTTTCCGGCGGCCAGAAGCAGAGGGTCGCAATTGGGCGCGCCCTGTCTATGGATCCTGACGTGATGCTGTTTGACGAACCAACGTCAGCGCTCGATCCTGAGATGGTCGGTGAAGTACTAAAGACAATGAAAGACCTGGCACATACAGGGCTTACTATGATAATTGTCACTCATGAAATGGCATTTGCCAAAGATGTTTCCGACCGGGTTATCTTCATGGATAAAGGTGTTATTGCAGAGACCGGCACGGCAGAAGACATATTTGTTCATCCGAAAGAAGAACGCACAAGACAATTTCTGCAGAGGATTCTGAACGTTTCAGAGGAATAAAGTCAGAATATTCTGAAAATGGCCGGCAAAAGGGTCAGACCCCTTTTTCACTTTTTCAAAAAGTCCTTGACAAATGTGATTAGGGAAATTACAATAGAAGTTATCAAAAGCAAAACCGATGAGAAAGAGAAGTAAGTTTTAAAAGAAATCACAGAGAGCAGCAGGGGATGAGATTGCTGCATGGATTTTAATTCTGAATGGACTTTCGAGGGCGGCCTGAAATGAGAAGAGTAGGCGCCGTCGGGAACCAAACCCGTTATCAATGAGGAACGTATGTAGTACGTGATAAAGTGGACAATTCGTCAATTTGAGTGGTACCGCGGATAATAAAACTGTATTTTATTACCGTCTCAAGCTATTAGCTTGAGGCGGTTTTCTTTTTTTACAAGCTTACCTCAAAAAGAATCCACGTAGTCGGCTCCTTTGCTTTTGGACCATATTGGGAAAATAAAGATAGAAGAAAAGGAGAACCTAATTATGAAAAAGAAAGTATTGGCAGTAGTTTTGGCGGCCGTTATGGCTATGGGCCTTGCGGCATGCGGGAGCAGAGAAGATGCGAAAGAGAGCAAAACAGGCGATGAAAAGACCTATACGGTCGGCATTTCCCAGTTTGCGGAGCACGGGTCATTGGATAACTGCAGAGAAGGATTTATTGAAGGCTTGAAAGAGAGCGGCTTTGAGGAAGGGAAAAACCTGAAGGTGGAAGTGAAGAATGCAGCGGCAGACCAGGGGACGGCAAAACAAATCAGCGATGCATTTGTATCTGACAAGGCAGATTTAATCTGTGGAATTGCGACACCAAGTGCACAGGCGGCATATAACTCTGCAATGAATACAGATATTCCAGTTATTTTCACTGCAGTAACAGACCCAAAAGCAGCAAAACTTGCAAATGAAGATGGGACCCCGGCAGGAGAAGTTACAGGAACGAGTGACGAACTGCCGATTAAGAAGCAGCTGGAAATGATTCACAAGGTCCTTCCGGATGCAAAGAAAGTAGGAATACTTTATACTACAAGTGAAGTGAATTCTGTTTCTGCAATTAAAACATATGAAAAGCTTGCAGGAGACTATGGGATTACAATTGTAACAAAAGGGGTTTCCCAGACAGCGGATATATCATTGGCAGCAGATGAAATTCTGAGTGAAGTGGACTGCCTGACAAATCTGACGGACAATACCGTGGTGAATTCATTGGCAACAATTCTTGACAAGGCAAATGAGAAGAAGATTCCTGTCTTCGCAAGTGAGGTTGAGCAGGTGAAACTGGGATGCGTTGCAGCGGAAGGAATTGATTATATTGCCCTTGGAAAACAGACCGGGAAAATGGCAGCTGAAGTGTTAAAGGGAGAAAAGAAAGCATCTGAAATGAAATATGAGACGATTTCTGAACCGGGACTGTATGTAAATACAAAAGCAGCAAAAGACCTGGGAATTACTTTAGACGAAGAATTTGTAAAGAGTGCAGTAGAAAGCTTTGACAGCATTTCGAAATAAGACACCTTACAGTAGGGTGTGATATAAAAAGAGATAGGAAACCGGAGGAAGATTATGGCTATTTTTGTAACAACTTTAGAACAGGGGCTGATTTACGGGATACTGGCTCTCGGGGTATATATCACCTATAAAATTCTGGATTTCCCGGATCTGACCGTGGATGGAAGCTTCCCGCTCGGGGCTGCAATTACGGCTACGATGATTGCAAATGGTGTAAATCCATATCTGACAATTCCGGCTTCCTTTCTGGCAGGGGCTGCGGCCGGAGTCTGCACAGGCCTTATCCATGTGAAATGTAAAGTAAGAGATCTGTTATCCGGTATTATCATGATGACGGCCCTGTGGACAATTAACCTGCGTCTGGCAGGAACGGCGAATGTCCCTATATTTGGAGACGAAAGTATTTTTGACAATAGCTGGATGAATAAAGTTTTTGGAGGCGGACTTGCATCTTACAAAGTGCTTGTGGTTGTACTTGTAATTGCGGTAATCAGCAAGGTACTGCTTGATTTATATTTAAAGACAAAATCAGGACTTTTGCTTCGGGCAGTGGGCGACAATGCAAATCTTGTAACTTCACTTGCCAAGGATCAGGGAAACGTTAAAATCCTGGGCCTTTCAATAGCAAATGGCCTAGTGGCGCTGGCAGGAAGTATCTTCTGTCAGGAACAAAGGGTGTTTGAGATTTCCAGCGGAACCGGAGCAATTGTAATTGGTCTTGCCAGTGTAATCATCGGAACGAGTTTGTTTAAAAATGTGCGCCTTGTTAACACGACCACAGCTGTTTTGATAGGATCCGTAATCTACAAAGCGTGTGTTGCCGCAGCATTAAAGTTTTTTGAACCTCAGGATATGAAACTGATTACAGCGGTATTGTTTTTAATCATATTAATTATCGGCATGGACAGAAAGAAGAAGGTGAAGAAGAATGCTTGAGTTAAAGAATATCCGAAAATATTATAATCCGGGTACACTCAACGAAATGTGTCTTTTTGAGGATTTTAATCTGACCGCGGATAAAGGGGACTTTATTTCTGTTGTGGGCAGTAATGGGTCCGGCAAGACCTCCATGCTGAATATTCTCTGTGGGAGCATTTCGGTGGAAAAAGGACAGATATTGATGGATGGCGAAGATATTTCCGGAATGAAGGAATATAAGAGAAACCGGAGAATTGGGAGAGTTTACCAGAACCCGGCCATGGGAACCTGTCCTTCTATGACGATCCTGGAAAACATGTCTCTTGCAGACAACAAAGGAGGAACTTACGGACTTGGAAAAGGCGTAAATAAGGCACGCAAAGCCCATTACCAGAAACTGCTCGGCAGTCTGAATCTGGGTCTGGAAAATAAAATGGATGTGAAAGTGGGTTCACTTTCAGGAGGACAGCGGCAGGCCATGGCACTTCTAATGTCCACGCTGACTCCGATAGATTATTTAATCCTGGATGAACACACTGCAGCTCTGGATCCGAAGACAGCAGAATTGATTATGGAGCTGACAGACAGGATTGTAAAAGAGAAAAATCTGACGACTATCATGGTGACGCATAATCTGCGCTATGCTGTGGAATATGGAAGCAGACTGCTTATGATGCACCAGGGTCAGATTGTGTTGGACATTGCCGGGGAAGAAAAGCAAAAGATGAAAGTCGATGATATACTGGGAAAATTTAATGAAATAAGTATTGAGTGCGGAAATTAGAGTCATTTTTCCCCCTCTCCTCATATACTGAGATGAGGAGGGCGATGTTATGTTAGAAAAATTAAACGGGCCACCGGAGGCATATGCCGATGTAAGAGGTTCATACAAATATCCCGATCTGCATGGCATGGTGTATTTTTATGAAGTACATGGAGGAACGATCGTAGTGGCAGAAATTTATGGGCTGCCGGACCAAGATCAACAGTACTTAGGTAAATTTTTTGGGTTTCATATTCACGAAGGAGCTACGTGTACAGGGCCGCCGGATGAGCCGCCTTTTGCTGATACGCTGACTCATTACAGCCCTGAATATGCCCAGCACCCACAGCATGTGGGAGATCTCCCAGTGCTTCTTTCTTCTTACGGCATGGCATGGCTCGCAGTGTATACAGGCAGGTTTTTCCCGGATGATGTCATTGGCAGAACCGTAGTTATCCATGATCACCCCGATGATTACAGAACTCAGCCACATGGTGGTGCCGGAGAAAAAATCGGATGCGGTGAAATAAAAGAATGGGGGTCTCAGTTCACAACAGCACCGGGAGCAATAATAGGACCTGGCACAGGGCTACAGCCAGGTACAGAGCCTGAGACGGGTACACAGCCTGAGACGGGTACACAGCCGGGTACAGGGCCACAGATGGGAACACAATAAAAACGACAGGAAAACAATCATGACTACCGGCTTAGCCGGTAGTTTGCTCTGTCCCTGTAAGGGACTATTGCCGGCTTGGACCTCAAAGGTCCCACGAGTATAAGGGCCCCAACCGCACCTTATCCACTGGCTTAGCCCTTATAAGTGCCTCTATTTTTTGCCTTTATTTACTGGCTCACCCGTAAACGGGTCTATATATTCCTTTAAACTTAGCTGTTCATACGCTTGATCATCTGCTAATTGATTTTTGATGTGCTCTTCAATCCTTTTCGCATTTTTTCCAACGTATCTACGTATGAGCCAAACGTATTAGGAAAACTGCAAAAACCCTTATTCTATGCGGGATAAGGGAATACCAAAATAAAATATGAGCTATCACATTACACAGGATACCGCCTAATTGGACAAGATAGGCGGTATTTTTGTATCTGGATAGCGGAACTTCGGGTCAACTTGGCCCGAAGTGGAAAGGGGGGATTACAAATCCCTGTGGGGCTTGACCTAAAAAATCAAGCCCCTTTTTCATGCCATAAAACAGACAAGGAGGAAAAACGCATGGCAAAAAATGAGCCAAACAAACCGGACGAAGTAAAAACCGCCCCGGCCCAGGAAGCAACAGCAGAAGAAAAAAACACGCCTGCTCCCATGCCGGAGATTGGCGGAGAAGCTCCTGCTCCGGAAAAGACCGCCGAGGAAACAGCGGCACTTCCCCGTGAGGACGAAACCGCCCTGTCTGAATCCGATAAGGACAGACCGGAAGAACCTAATCGCATTGACATTCCCGCCCCCGGTGATGTGGTGGTTTCCTTTGACAAAATCAATGAGATTGTTTCCGGGAAACAGGCGGCGGTAAAGGAAGCGGAGCAGACCGCCCCCGAAAAAAAGGACATGGAAAAATCAGCACACACCGAAAAAAAGGCAGAGCCAGAGAAACCCGGTATGGATAAGGGAAAGGAAAACGAGCCGAAAACGGCTAACAGCAAGCCCAAATCTCGCTCACAAAAAACCACTGAAAAAGCGGACAAAAAGCCTACTCGCCCTGCCAAACAGGAAAAAGCCCCAAAGGCTGTAAAACCGGAAAAGCCGGATAAACCGAAACAAGCCGCAGAAATTGGCGGCGGGGCTTCTGATTCCCCGCAAGCTACGGAACAGGCACAGCAGGAAACGCCGTCCCCTGCCCCGGAACTGCCGTCCGAACCGAGGGAAGCACCCCGCCCCGGCGAACAGGAACAGATTGTTTATCTCAATCTTTCCGAGCTTTTCGCTTTCAAAGATCACCCGTTTCAGGTTCGTAATGATGAAGAAATGGCGGCTATGGTGGAAAGCGTTAAGGACAAGGGCGTTACCCAGCCTGCCATTGTGCGCCCCCGTGAAGATGGCGGCTATGAAATCGTATCAGGCCACCGCCGCCAGAAGGCCAGCGAATTAGCCGGATTTGCGGATATGCCTTGTATTATCCGCAACATGACGGACGAACAGGCCATCACGCAGATGGTAGAGGACAACACCAACCAGCGTGAAAATATCCTGCCCAGTGAACGGGCCAAAGCCCTGCAAATGCAGTTGGAAGCCATCAAGCGGCAGGGCGCGCGAACCGGCAACGGGCAACGCTCCAATGAGGTTGTAGCAGAGCGCAACAAAATGACGGTCAAGCAGGTTCAGCGGTATATTAAGCTCAATGAGTTGGTTCCCGACCTTATAAAAATGGTGGACGAAAAGAAAATCGCGTTCACTCCCGCCGTGGAGCTTGCGTTCATCAAGCCCAAAAATCAGCGGTATATCGCTATCGCCATTGAGGGCCAGCAGTCGGCTCCCTCACTCTCACAGGCACAGCGTATGCGTGACCTTGACCAAAAGAAGTTGTTAAACCCCGATGTGATTGACGGAATCATGTTAGAAGAAAAAAAGGAGGCAGTCAAAGTGATTATTTCAAGTCAGGAATTAAGCCAGTATTTCGGCAAGGAGAAAACACCTCGCGAAATGAAGGATACCATTATGAAACTGCTGGAGGAAAACAAGGCGAAGCTGAAAGAGGTTTCGGCTCCTCAAAAGAAAGCCGAACAGGAAAAATAAGCACTTCGGGTCAAGTTGGCCCGAAGTCGGTATATGCGGGGCTTTGCCCCGTGCCCCAAAGCTCTAAGGATAAATATATTCCCCGTCGCCGCTTATTGGGTAGCATAGCCGGGAAAATCGGTCAAGAGCTTGCCGCCGTAGGCGGTGCTTCGCACTCTTGACGGATTTCTCCCGGTTATGCTTTAAGGCAGTCAAGCGACGGGGATATATATTCCTTTGAGCTGCTCCCTTTCCAAGCGTGGAAAGGGCGGGGGGATAGGTTGACACATTCAGCGCAACAAGAACGGAGGTGCTTAAATCATGAAACGACCTTTAGCATACATTACTGCCGCGTGGTGCGGCAATCACGATACGGATACCAAACAGGCGGCGCAGTATTGCCGGGCAGTCTATGAAGCCGGGTTTTCCCCGGTTTGCCCGACCCTGTATCTTCCGCTTTTTCTCAATGACGCAATCCCGGAGGAACATAAAAGCGGCATTGATATGAGCCGGGATCTCCTGCGCCGCGCCCATGTACTTGTCGTATGCGGAAGCGATATTGACGAGGACGTGAAAAACGACATTGCCGTTGCCGGGCGGCTGAACATCACGGCAACCACGCTGGACGGGATTCTGACCGTGAAAACACAGGGGCAGGAAAAAGACCATGCTTGAAGCCTTTGTTACCAATCTTGGACGGTATAACGAGGGATATTTGGACGGGGAGCCTTTAAAGCTCCCTGCCACCACCGAGGAAGTGCAGGCTCTTTTGAAGCGTATCCATGTGGACGGTGTGCGGTATGAGGAAATTTTCATTACTAATTATGAAACCGACGTACCCGGCCTGCGTGACTGCTTGGGCGAATATGAAAGCATTGACGAGCTGAACTATCTGGCTTCCCTGCTGGATGATATGGAGGAATGGGAGTTAGAAAAGTTTTCTGCCGCCGTGGACTTCGGGGAGTACAACAGTGTACCCGCCCTAATTAACCTTACGCAAAATCTGGATTGTTTTGAGTTTTACGCCGGGATTGAGAATGAGGAAGATTTGGGGCGATTCTATATTGATGAAATGTGTACGCTGGAAATCCCAGAGCATTTAACAAACTACATTGATTACGAAGCCTACGGACGGGATATGAGCATGGACGAGGACGGACGCTTTACAGATGGCGGCTATGTGGTGCGGACAGGCGACAGCTTTACCGAGTTTTACAGCGGCAGGGACGATTTACCGGAGGAACACCGAATTTTTGCTTATCCCAAACCGGAAAAATCCATCAAGAAAACGCTGGAAAGCTACGGGAAGATGATAAACGAAACCGTCACCGCCGCCCGTGAGCGCCCCCACCCCGCCAATGCGGAACGATAACCAACTTCGGGCCAACTTGGCCCGAAGTGTGAAAGGAGGTTAAAGCCTATGGCAAAAACGAAAACTACCGCCGAGCCGATTTTGGAAAATGAACACGTTAAGGAGCTTTTGGCGATATTGCGGGAAAACAATTCCCCGTCCACAAAGGATTTTCTTGCGGTTCTGCATCATGTCGGAGCAATGGAAAAACAGCTTGACGCCGCTGTAAAGGAGCTTGCCGCCATGCGGCAGGAACTCCGAACAGCACAGGAACAGAACCACCCGGTTAAGACCGCTTTGCAAAAGGCGGTCATTGTTATGCAGGGGCAGGTATTGGACTTGCGGGATAAATTGGCGGAGCTAAAGCAAAGCGTCATAGACGGTTGTAAGAACGCCGTTACCGCTTTTAAGGAAACCGGCATTTCCGCGCTGGATAACGTAGCCCGGTTCTTCAAGGTGCGCCCCACTTTAGAAGCCATGCGGGATATGCTCACAAAGGATATTCAGTACGACGATAAGGCTATTGCCAAAATCGAAGCCATCAGCACCGAATACCATCAAGCCGGGCGGCATTTGAAAAACATGGGTCGGGTCATGCTTGGCAGAGAAGCGGCACAGGAAGTAAAACAGCCCGGCAAGCTGGCGGCGGTCATATCCGCTCCATTCCGTGCGGAGCGTTCCCATTTTTCCAGTATAAAAAGCCATATAGAAAAATCTTTGAATACGCTGGCACGGTTGGAAGAACGGGCGGCAGAGAAAAAGCCCTCTATCCGGGAAGCTCTTGCTACTCACAATGAAAAAATCGCGCAGGCACAAAAGGACGCTCCCACCACAGAACGCCCCCGCCCTGTCAATGCAGAGAGGTAACACACTTCGGGCCAACTTGGCCCGAAGTCCTCCCGCCTATACGATTGCCATATCTGGCAGGAAAGGAGGAATTTCATGCAGGAAGATATTGAACGCCGGACGGTTGCCCTATCTGTCAATGCTACAAAACTGACGGGCCGGACGCTGGCAAAGGTGCTGGCGGCAGCACTCCGGCAGATACAAAAGGGCCATCAGAAGCGGCAGACCCCGCAGGGCAGACAGAGCGTAAAAAAGTTGATGAACCACGGCGTTTCTACAAACAGTCTTGACCTGTCCGGGGATACGAAGCTCTTTGACCGTGTGGCCCGAAAGTACAATGTAGATTATGCTTTTCACAAAACCGGGCCGGATAAATATTTGTTATTCTTCAAGGCCGGGCAGGCTGACGCTATTACCGCCTGTTTTGGCGAATATACAAAGCTGGTGCTGAACCGGGGCAAGAGCCGCCACCCCTCTATTCTGAAACAGTTAAAAGCCTTTGCCGACAGGGAGCGCACCAAACCGCGACAAAAGGAACGAAAACGGGAGGTGGTGCGGAATGAACGATAAAATCCGTAGATATGTGATTCCCAATGTTCCCTATCTGTTGGTGCTGTGGTTCTGTCTGAAGCTCGGCACAGCCTACCGCCTTGCGGCAGGTGCAGACTTCGGAAATAAACTGGTTGGCATGATAAAGACTATAAGCCCGGCGTTTGCTTCATTTGCGCCGGGCTTTGTGCTGTCCGATTGGCTCATTGGCCTTGCCGGGGCGGTCATACTCCGGCTGGTGGTATGGTATAAGGTAAAAAACGCAAAAAAGTTTCGGAGGGATGTGGAATATGGCTCGGCCCGGTGGGGAACGGCAAAGGACATCAAGCCCTTTATCGACCCAAAATTCAGCAACAACGTGATACTAACCGGGACAGAGCTTCTTACCATGAATACCCGACCCGCCAATCCCGCCAACGCCCGAAACCTTAACTGCTGTATCATAGGCTCCAGCGGAAGCGGGAAAACTCGCTTTTGGCTGACCCCACAGCTTTTACAGGCTCATTCGTCCTATGTGGTGGTTGACCCAAAGGGCGGCATTTTAGAGCAGGTCGGCTCTTTTCTGAAAAAGCAGGGCTACAAAATCAAGGTATTCAATTCCATTGATTTTGCCCGGTCAATGCACTATAACCCGCTGGCCTACTTAAAGACGGAAAGCGATATTTTGAAGTTTGTAAACGCTCTGATTGAGAACACAAAGGGCGACGGTAAAGAGGGTGATCCATTCTGGACGAAAGCAGAAACCTTGCTTTATTGTGCTTTAATCGGCTATATCGTCCTTGAGGGGCCGGAGGAAGAACGCCATATCAATACCCTAGTGGATATGCTGAACAGCATGGAAACAAGGGAAGATGATGAAAATTTCAAGAACGCCGTGGACTATATGTTCCTTGGCTTGGAAAAGCGCAATCCCAACCATTTTGCGGTGCGCCAGTATAAAAAATTCAAGCTCGCCAGCGGGAAAACCTCGAAAAGTATCCTGATTTCCTGCGGAGCCAGACTTGCCCCATTTGATATTGGACAGCTCCGGGAGATTATGAGCTATGATGAAATGGAACTTGACCGCATGGGCGATAAGAAAACCGCCACCTTCTTCATCATCAGCGACACCAATACGACCTACAACTTTATTGTTGCCCTTGCTTTTTCGCAGATGTTCAATCTTTTGTGCGAACGGGCTGACAGCAAATACGGCGGCAGGCTCCCCCATCATGTAAGGGTGCTATGGGACGAAGCCGCTAATACAGGACAAGTGCCTCAACTGGAAAAACTGGTTGCCGTTATCCGCTCCCGTGAAATCTCCCTGTGCCTGTTTTTACAGGCGCAAAGCCAACTCAAAGCCTTATACAAAGACCACGCTGAAACCATTATGGGGAATATGGACAGCGTGATTTTTCTTGGTGGGCGGGAACATTCCACCATCAAGGAGCTTTCGGAGGTCTTGGGGAAAGAAACCATTTCCATGCAGACAGAAAGCCGGACACGGGGCCAGTCGGAAAGCTACGGACAGAACTTGCAACGGCTCGGCAAGGAGCTTATGACAATGGACGAATTGACCACTATGCCGGGCAACAAGTGCATTTTACAGCTTCGCGGTCTGCGTCCATTCCTTTCCCCCAAATACGATTTAAAACAGCACCCCAATTACAGGTATACCGCCGAAGCCGACAAGCGCAACGCTTTTGACGCTTCAAAGCTGGTAAACCGCCGCATGAAAAAGCTCAATCCCAATGAGCAGTATACCGTTTATGAAGTAAGTGCCGACGGGGAAACCGCCGCCATAGACGAGAACGAGGACATTCTCAACTATGATGATGTGGACGACCCGGAAGCATTTGCATAACTTCGGGCCAACTTGTCCCGAAGTGACAGCCGCCGAAAATGGCGGTTTTTTTGTACCCGAAAACAATATGAAAATATGGAGGTAATCAGATTATGGGATTTTTTACGAGTGCAGTTAGTACCTTGCAAACCCTTGTTGTAGCTCTTGGCGCGGGTCTTGCCGTGTGGGGCGTTATCAACCTTTTGGAAGGTTACGGGTCGGACAATCCGGGCGCGAAATCGCAAGGCATTAAACAGCTCATGGCCGGGGGCGGCGTTATCCTGCTGGGAACAACGCTTGTGCCTATGCTTTCCAGCCTGTTTTAAGGTAGGCCGGTATGGATTTTCTCACCGACTGGATTAACGAATGGATAAAGGGCCTGCTGGTGGACGGTATCATGGGCAATTTAAGCGGCCTTTTCGAGAACGTGAACGACCAGATCGGAGAGATTGCAACACAGGTGGGAACCACGCCGGGGAATTGGAACCCCGGCGTGTTCTCCCTCATACGGCAGCTTTCCGAAACGGTTGTCTTGCCGATTGCCGGACTGGTGCTTACCTTTGTCATGTGCTATGAGCTGATACAAATGCTGATTGAGCGGAACAACCTGCACGACATTGACACATGGATTTTCTTCAAGTGGATATTCAAGACCTTTGTCGCGGTACTGCTCCTTTCCAACACGTTCAATATCGTAATGGCAGTATTTGATGTTTCCCAAAGCGTCATTAACAACGCAGGGGGCGTGATTGCAGGAAACACGGCGGTAAGCTCCGATATGCTGGATAGCTTGGAAACCCAACTCATGACAATGGAAATCGGCCCTCTGCTTGGCCTGTGGATGCAATCTTTCCTGATACGAATAGTAGTCGTAGTAATTAACATTGTTGTGTTTGTCATTGTGTACGGCAGAATGATTGAAATTTACCTACTCACCAGTTTAGCCCCTGTGCCAATAGCGACCTTGGTCAACCGGGAAATCGGCGGCATGGGTCAGAACTATCTGAAATCCCTGTGCGCCGTGGGCTTTCAAGGCTTGCTGATTTTGGTATGCGTGGGAATTTACGCAAAGCTGGTGCAGAGTATCGCCGTAGGCGGCGACCCCATTGGAGCCATATGGACGGTTATTGGCTATACGGTTCTGCTATGCTTTACTATGTTCAAAACGGGAAGCCTTGCGAAATCCATTTTTGGAGCGCACTGATAACTTCGGGCCAACTTCGAGGTGTTGACAAAGTAGCAAAAGGAAGGGCAAAAATGGTATAATATAGGCAAAGAAAAAGCAGTAGGATGTGTTTAGGGATGCTGACAGAGCGAGCCGGGGTACAAATAAAAATGCACTGTATCACCCTTGAGGATCTGGTGCCGCAGGAGCACTTTTTGCGAAAATTGGAAAAGGCTGTGGATTTCAGCTTCATCTACGACGAGGTTCGGGATTTGTACTGCCCAGATAACGGAAGGCCTGGGGTCGATCCGGTAGTGCTGGTAAAATATCTGCTGGTCGGGTATTTGTACGGAATCGAATCGGAACGGCGCATCGAGCAGGAGATTCAAGTAAATATGGCCTACCGGTGGTTTCTGGGGTTGGATCTGGATGACCGGGTGCCTGATCACTCTACGATCTCCCAAAATCGGCGCAGGCGATTTCATGGAAAAAATGTGTTCCGCCACTTGTTCGAGCATATTCTGCATCTATGCATGGAAAAGGGACTGGTGGATGGAAAGATCATTCTGACAGATTCCACGCATGTAAAAGCGAATGCTTCCTTTAAGGCGAATACAAAAGTGCTGGCGGAGCGCGAGACAACGGACTACATGGAACGGCTGGACCGGTATGAAGCAGAGGAACGTGTGAGGTTGGAGTCATCCGGCGCCGTCAAGCCGCAGCGTGCCGGACGTGAGAAAAAGGAAAGCACAAAAGTGGAAAAGACGGTCAGCACCACCGATCCGGATGCCGGGATGCTGCGGCGGTCGGGGAAACCGGAGGGGATGCACTATCTGGATCACCAAAGCGTAGACGCCGCTCATGGAATCGTGGTAGACGTGGCGGTGACGCCAGGAAACGCGAACGATTCGGAGCCATACCTGGGGCGCATCGAATACATGCGGGAACACATGGGATTGGAAATTCAGGAAGCCGGCGCGGACAGCGCCTACGGCACCAGCATGATTTACCGGGCGATGGAGGATATGGGCATCCGGCTGCACACGCCCGGGGAAACGGGCGGGGCGACCTACAAGGTGGAGCTCAAGCGCGAGGATTTTCGGTACGATGCGGAAAAGGACTGCTTCCTTTGTCCATGGGGAAAGGAACTGACACTGCGGAGCCTTGAGAGGGAGAGCTACAATATCTGCCGGATATACAGAGCCGACAGGAAGGACTGCCGGGCCTGCCCGATGCTGAGCAAATGTGTGAGCAACAGCCACCGAAGCCGAACCATCCGGAAGAACATCTTTGAGGAAGCCGTAAAAAGGCAGCGGAAAACGGACGACGCTTCTACCCACAAGCGTATTCTCGGCCTGCGGCAGATTTGGTGTGAGGGCAGCTTTGCGGCCCAGAAATGGATGCACAACTTAAGGTGCCTGTTCAGGCGAGGAATAGAGGCAGCGGAAGACCACTGCCTCCTTTCGGCAACCGCCTTGAACCTCAAACGAATGATTAAGTGCTTAGGATAACCTCCAAGGCGCTATTTTTTTGCCTGTCCCATTACTTTTTTGTGTTTTCATCCCAGATGACGGGGTTTGTCAACACCTCGAACTTGTCCCGAAGTGAGAAAGGAGAATTTTTTACTATGAGCAACGAAAAAACACCGGTTCCGCAGGAAGCGGAACCGCAACCCGGACAGGCGGCTTTGCCGCTGAAGCTGGACGTTACCGCCCGGCTCATTGAACCCAAAGGCAATCTTGTAGGCTTTGCCAGTCTGAAACTGAACGACTGCTTTGTAATTGACGATTTCAAGATTTTGCAAAACGACAAGGGCATTTTTGTAGGTATGCCGAGCAAGCCGGATAAGACCAGCAAGACCGGCTACCGGGATACGTCCCGCCCCATCACAAAAGAGTTCCGCGCCGAGCTGACCGAAGCCGTGACAGCAGCTTACCATGCGGAGCTTGAAAAGTTGCAGACCCGCGCCGCTGCCATTGCTTCCCCCGAAAAGCAGTCTATCCCGAAACAGCTTGCAGAGGGAGCCAAACAGGCGGCACAGGAAAACGCCGCCCGTTCTACTACGGCAAAGGCCAGTAAGGCCCAAAATGCAGAAAGGTAACTTCGGGCCAACTTGGCCCGAAGTGCCGGAAAGGAGGATTCTATGCTTTACCAACAGCCGGAACAATCGCCGTGGGGCAAGGTGCAGACCTGTGATATGCTCTGCCCCGGCGTGTTTCTTGTGAGTACCGCCAGTCACGGCGGGACAATGGTTGCAAAGGATATGGCGGCGGTGCTTTCTCCTGCCGCTATCAAGTGCGGCTTCCGTCACAGCGGTTTTCTCTGCTTTGAGGAAGATACGCAGGAAGATGTTGCCCTGCGGGAGCTTTTGGATAAAAAGCTGTGGGCGGTTCCTGACCGTATTAAGGATAAGGTGGCTTTTGAGGAAAACATCAATCAGTCACTTCGGGAACACAACCCGGATTATTGGCGGGTACGGCAGGCCGGGCTTGAAAAGACCCCGGCCCGGCAGACGGTTTCCACTCACAGCGCAGAGCGATAATGAACTTCGGGCCAAGTTGGCCCGAAGTTACGACCAAATGACAAAGCAAAAGGGATGCCCTGCTGGGTCAAGCATAGTTGTCCATAAGGATTCACTTTCCGGTGAAGTGGCTTCGCCATATTGTATATTGGCTTTTACTGCCCCACAGGAAAGCGCGTGCTGTACGGCAAGCTCCAACTGCTCCTGATTTTGTACCGTAAAATCCAAATGTGCCATTTGCTGTTGTGCGCTCGGCTCGTCCGGCCATACGGGCGGAACGTAGTCTGGATTTTGCTGAAAGGCGATTTTTACACCGCCAGAGGGCGAAATAATATCCGTCCACTCGTTTTCTTCCACATGGTTTTTCTTCCAGCCGAGAAGCCGTATATAAAAATCAGATAAAGCGGCTGCGTCCCTGCACTCCAACACAACAGCGTCAAGTGCAATCGGCAACAACCCTTTTGTATTCAATGTTTCCATAAAAACACTCCTTGCTTTTTCTCTAAATTATACCATGAAAACACCCGGAAAGGAGGATTTTTCATTGGCATATGTAAGCGTACCAAATGATTTATCGAAAATAAAAACCAAAGTGGCGTTCAATCTTACCAAACGCCAGCTACTATGCTTCGGAACGGCGGCGGTAGTCGGGATTCCGACCTATCTTTTTACCCGTACCGCCATTGGCAATACCGGGGCCATGCTTCTGATGATTGCCCTAATGCTCCCTTGCTTTCTTATTGCCATGTATGAGCGTGACGGACAACCGCTGGAAAAGGTGGTGCGAAATATTGTCCGCTCCAAATTTCTGTGGCCCCGTACACGCCCCTACCAGACACAGAATTTCTATTCCTACCTAAGCAAACCCGGAAAGGAGGTTTCACCCAATGGCACAAGAAACAAAACGCCCGCCCATTCCTGTAAAAAGCGGAAAGCCTAAAAGGCGTGGGCCGCAGTCGGCACAGCAGACCATTCCCTATAAGGAAATGCTGAAAGACGGTATCTGCAAGGTGCGGGAGGGCTACTACACAAAGACCCTTTCCTATGAAGATATTAACTATGCTGTTGCTTCCAGTGACGACCAAAGCACCATTTTTGACGGGTACTGCGGCTTTCTCAATTACTTTGACAGCGCCTTACCCTTTCAGCTTTCCTTTATCAATCACCGCTCCCGCCCGGAGAACCGTTACAGCGTGAACATTTCCCCGCAGGACGATGATTTTAACAGTATCCGGGGTGAATTTACCGCCATGCTGGAAAACCAGATTGCCAAAAGCAACAACGGCATTGTCCGCTCCAAATACATTACATTCGGGATTCAAGCAGACGGGATAGCGGCGGCTCGGCCCCGCTTGGAGCGAATCGAAGCAGATATTGTGGGGAACTTCAAGAAGCTGGGCGTACAGTCGGCAACCCTTTCCGGGCGGGAACGCCTGGAAGTGCTGCACAGCCAGCTACACCCCGGAGGAAAGGAAAAATTTATTTTCTCTTGGGATATGATACCCAAAACCGGCATGGGAACAAAGGACTTCATTGCTCCCACTTCCTTTGATTTTCGCCAAAGCCGCGCCTTTCGTGTGGGGACTACATGGGGCGCGGCTCTGTATATGCAGATTATGGCTTCGGAGCTTTCCGACAAGCTGTTAGCGGAGCTTTTGGAGGTGGACGCAGAAATGACCATCACCCTGCATATCCAGACGGTAGACCAGACCAAAGCGGTAAAAACGGTCAAGGCAAAGCTGACCGACATAGACCGTATGAAAATGGACGAGCAGAAAAAAGCCGCAAGAGCCGGGTATGACATTGATATTCTGCCCCCGGATTTGCTCACTTACAGCAAGGACGCGGCGGCACTCTTGGCAGATTTACAGAGCCGTAACGAGCGAATGTTTCTTCTCACGTTTCTTGTGGTGAACACAGCCCCCACCCGCCAGCAGTTGGAAAACGATATTTTCACGGTGTCGGGCATTACGCAGAAATATAACTGCTTTCTCAAACGGCTGGATTTTCAGCAGGAACAGGGCTTTATGTCCTCGCTCCCTCTTGGGTACAACGGAATCGAGATACAGCGGGGTATGACAACAAGCTCTACGGCGATATTCGTTCCCTTTATGACGCAGGAGCTTCGCATGGACGGGCAGGCTTTATACTACGGAATGAACGCTCTTTCCCATAATGTGATTATGGCAGACCGCAAAAAGCTGAAATCCGCCAATGGTTTGTATCTTGGAAGCACCGGCTCCGGCAAGAGCTTTGCCGCAAAGCGTGAGCTAATCAACGTATTCCTTGCCACCAAAGACCGCATTATCGTGGTAGACCCAATGGGCGAATACGCCCCGTTAGTCAGGCGGCTTGGCGGTGAGGTCATAGAAATATCGCCCAACAGCCCCCATCACATCAACCCAATGGACTTAAAATTGAACTTAGCCGGAGAGGACAGCCCGCTTTCGATGAAAGCGGATTTTTTATTGTCCTTATGTGAGTTGATTATCGGCGGCAAGGAGGGCTTACAGCCCATTGAAAAAACGGTTATTGACCGTTGTGTGCGCTTGGTGTACCGGGAGCTTGCCCTTGGTATCGGGGACGGGAAAATGCCGCTTCTGCAAGATTTGTATGAAACCCTGTGCAAACAGCCCGAACCGGAAGCCAGACGGATTGCAACCGCCTTGGAGCTTTACTGCACCGGCTCCCTCAATATGTTTAACCACCCTACCAACGTGCAGACCGATAGCCGTATTACCTGTATCGTGCTGAAAAGCATGGGCGAAAACCTACGCAAAATCGCCATGCACATCACAAATGAGCTGGTGACACAGGCGGTAGACAAAAACTTTTCCAGAAGCCTTGCGACCTGGTGCTACTATGATGAATTTCATATTCTCCTGCAAGATGCCCTAAGTGCCAGTTATTTCGTCCGTGTCTGGAAGATGCTGAGGAAAAAGGGCTGTGTACCGAGTGCCCTCACGCAGAATGTAAAAGACCTTTTAGCCAGCCGGGAAATCGAAAATATCTTGGAAAACAGCGACTTTATGATACTGCTGTCACAGGCGCAGGGCGACCGGGCAATCCTCGCTAAACAGCTTGGTATATCGGAACATCAGCTTTCGTATATCGCCCACAGTAATTCAGGGGAAGGGCTTTTGTTCTTCGGCAATACCACCATTCCCTTTGTAGACCGTTTCCCCCGTGGAGAAATCTACAATCTGCTAACCACAAGGCCAGAGGACATACGGGAGGTCCAAAATGCGTGATACGGGCAGGCCGGGCCGCTTGCGGTTTACGCCAAAAGGGCAGGCGGGAACTTCGGGCCAACTTGGCCCGAAGTCAGAAAAGCGAGCTATCCCGAAAAAGGAAACTGCCGGGGAAACACCGCCGCAAACCTCCGACCCATCGGGAGCTTCGCCGCCTGTGGGTAATCGCTCTGACCCTGCCCCGCCTAATACGAAAAAACGAAAATTACAGTTTGATGAGGAAGTCACCCCGGACACCACCATACCACCAAAATCCGTTGCCCCTGCCACTTCGGGCCAAGTTGGCCCGAAGTCGGGAAAGCTCCGACAGGACAGCAAGAAACCCCGCCCCTCGGAACGTCTGCGGCATGACGGGGAGCCGCCGCCCGGTAATGAAAAAACGGACACCCCGCCGGACAGCAAGCGTATGGAGAAATCAAAGCTCCGTATGGAAAAAAGCGGCAATAAGCTGAATACCGCCCGTGAAAAGTTGGCGAATCAGAAGCCGCAGAAAAATCCCGGCCCAGTCAAAACCATCAGCCGTGCCGTCCAGTATCAGCCATGGCGGTATGTGCATGGAAAAATCCATGAAGTGGAGCATGAAAATATGGGAACGGAAGCCGCCCACAAAACGGAGCTTGCCGGGGAACACCTTATCTGGGGCGGTACACGCTTTATCAATCACCGTATCAGAACCCGTCCCGCTCGGCAGGTTCGCAAGTGGGAAAGCAGACATATCAGCGCAAGAGCCGATTACACCTACCGCCAGCTTGTGCAGGAAAATCCGGGCTTGCAAAGCAATCCGGTTTCCCGGTTCTGGCAGAAGCAACAGCTAAAAAAGCAGTACCGAAAGCAGGCAAAGGAAGCGGTAAAGCAGGGCAAAAAAGCGGTGAGGTTCACAAAAAAAATTGCCCGAACGGTTGCGGCCTTTGTAAAGCGCAATCCCAAAATTCTATTGCTTGGGCTGGTGCTGTTCCTGCTAATTGTGGTTCTGCAATCCTGCATGGCGGGAATCACCACCATTGGCAACGGCCTGATTAGCGTTGTAGGCGGCACTTCCTACGGTTCGTCGGACAGCGATATTGAAGCTGTGGACGAAAGCTATACCGCACTGGAAAAGGATTTACGGGATCGGCTCTCCCGAATAGAAAGCGATTATCCAGACTATGACGAGTACCGCTATTCCGTGGACGAAATCGGGCATGACCCCTTTGAGCTGGCTTCCTATCTGACCGCCAAATACGGCGGCTACACCCCGGCGCAGGTACAGACCGAACTGCAAGCCCTATTCGGGCAACAGTATATCCTGACCATCACGGAAACGGTGGAGGTACGCTACCGCACGGAAACCGATACTTGGACGGACGAAAACGGCGAAACCCATACCGACACCTACGAGGTTCCCTATGATTACTATATCCTCAATGTGTCTTTAAAAAATAAGTCATTGGGGGCTGTAGCTCTTACCAATCTCGACCCGGAGCAGTCGGAACGCTATGCCATTTACCAAAAGACCAAAGGCAACCGCCCTTATCTGTTTGAGGGCAATATTTACGCCCATGCCGGAGAATACACCGATTACGACATACCGCCACAAGCTCTGGCCGACCCGAAATTTGCCGCTCTGATTGCGGAAGCGGAGAAATATTTAGGCTATCCCTATGTTTGGGGCGGTTCTTCTCCCTCCACTTCCTTTGATTGTTCGGGCTTTGTGTGCTGGGTCATCAATCAGTCTGGTGTGGGAAGCGTGGGGCGAACGACCGCAACGGGGCTTTTCAATTTCTGTTCCCATATCCCACCGGGCGAAGCACAGCCCGGCGACCTGATTTTCTTTCAAGGCACCTACGACACTCCGGGCGCAAGCCATGTGGGAATTTACGTAGGAAATGGCATGATGATCCATTGCGGCTCTCCCATACAGTACGCTTCTATCAATACAAGCTACTGGCAAAGTCACTTTTTAGGCTATGGGCGTTTGCCCTAACGAAACATAGGAGGTAATTTTTTGAACGCGAAAATTGAACGTGTCAGCAAGGACATACAGAAAACAAAGGAAAAAATCAATGAGTTTCAAACAAAGCTGCGGGAGCTGGAAAAGCAGAAAATCGAGCTTGAAAATTTGGAAATTGTGGACGCGGTGCGCGGCATGGATATTTCCCTGACCGACCTTGCCGACCTGCTGAAAGTGGCAAAGACAGGCGGGGCTACTTCGGGCCAACTTAACCCGAAGTCCGCAGTACCCGCCCAAACTGAAAAGGAGGAAATCGAAGAATGAAGAAATTTCGTATGATGGCGGTGCTGTGCGCCGCTTTTTTAATGGTATTTTCCTTTAGCACTGTGGCCTATGCCAGCGGCGGTGAGGAAACCCCGGAAGTAACGGAAGCTCCGGCGACTTCTGAAACCAATCCCTTTACCCCAGCCGGAACGGGAACCGTAGTCAATACCGCCACGGACGAGGACAGCAAGCAATTCTACACCATCACCACCCCGGACGAAAATGTATTTTACCTCGTGATTGACCTTCAGCGGGAAATGGACAATGTGTATTTTCTGAATGCCGTGACGGAAAAAGACCTGCTGGCTCTTGCGGAAAAATCCGAGGATACCGTGGAAAATGAAACCGCCGCTATTTCTACTCCCGAACCGGAAAGCGGTTCTGAAACAGACATAAGCTCCGAAACTTCTTTAGAAACCTCTGCGGAATTGGAGCAAAAAAGCAATACTACCATGCTCCTGCTGGTGCTGGCGGTTGTAGTGATTGGCGGCGGGGCCGGATATTACTTTAAGATTTATCGCCCGAAGCAGGAACAGGCCGCTTTGGCAGAGGACGAATTTGACGAATACGAAACCAACCCTTACGACGAGCAGGAGGACGATACCCCTCCGTGGGAAGTGGATGGGGAGGATTCGGATACCGGGGAGGACGAGGACGCATGAACTTTACTAACAGCCCCTATGAAAAAATGATGAAAGAAAAGCCCCGTCCCTGTCGCCCGGTTCCACCGCGCAAGCCGCCGAAAGGCTCCCCTTGCCGGGATTGCAGTTATTGGAACGGCTCTGTCTGCGTGGGCGTTTGCTACCGGGATTTGATTTTGCCGCAAAGGGAGGGAACTTCGGGCCAACTTGGCCCGAAGTCAGACGTATGAGTGCCGAACCCCGGGAACTGACCCGCCAGGAACACGCCGCAATCCGCAGGCTGGTAACAGGGATATGCGCCAACTATGACCCGGAATATGGCTGTCTGCCCCTTGATTACGGCGGCTGTTATATGATGGATAAATGCTGGACGGGCACATACTGCAAATATTTTCAAAAGGCCGTGCTTCCGCTTAACCCGGTGCTGGAAGCTGATTTAGCCGGAAACCCTACGGTGCTTTCCCGTAAGACCTGCCCGGTCTGCGGGGCGGCCTATCTTCCTGTTACCAGTCAGGCCTATTGCTCCGAAGCCTGCCGCCGGAAAGGAAAACGCGAAGCAGACCGCCGCCGCCAACAGCGGCACAGGCGCAAAAACAGGGGGTAAGGTGTCACGAAGTTTGCCCCCAAAAGCCTTGATTTCCGGGGCTTTCCGGCGCCGGTTTCAAGGAAAAGGTATCTATGCTTCCTGCCCCCACTTTTTGCGGGTAACAGCGTGACATTTCCATGTATGAGAACGGAGGGAAAAATGAGCGATAACGTAAAAGGATATGAAATCAAACGGGCCATTGCCTTTGAGAATGACCGGGGTTTTGCTCTTGGGGAAAATCCGCAGGCGGTACAGCCCTTTGCCACATGGCAGTTTACCGAGGACGCAAGCGGCAGGCGCGATTATTATTGGGGGCACTATACCACCGATAAAGCCGCCGCCACAAGGGATTATGAGAACCGTGTTTCCGAATATCATCATGACTACCGCGTATCCGAAAAATCGGCTTATCGATATTATTCTACACAAAGGCCGGTGGATATTGGCACGTTCCCCAAAACGGAGAACGGCCCGTTATACCTTGTGAATTTTGATAAGCCGGAAAGTGTGGAACAGGGCCGCTTTCTGGCATGGGGCTATCTTGTGTATGACGCACCTCTGACAGAAAAGCAGATTGGCGATTATGAGCTTCGGGCAGCTCCCGGCAATCCCGACAGAAAAGCTCCCATGCGGGAACCGGGAGAAAGTAAATCAATTACCGCCCGGCTGGCAGAGGGAGCAAAACAGGCGGCACGGGACAATGCCGCCCGTCCTGCTCCCCAAAAAAGCGCAGAGAAAGACAGGTAATCACTTCGGGCCAACTTGGCCCGAAGTCACTAAAAAGGAGGTTTTTTGAGAATGGAAAAGGATAACTATTTAAAAAATGCAGAGCTTTCGATCGAGCAGAATTACAATATGATTGATGGGATTCCAAATAATGCCCCTCTGCCTGTTCCGCAGACCATGCCGGAGGAAAGGCCGAAAGACCGGGTAAAGGAGCCGCCGGCAAAACACCGGAGCCGGGAACGGGAGGAACGGTGAGTCGCCCCAAACGCAGGCGCGGCGTTCCCCTTTATGTTTGGGTGAGTGATGATGAATACGCTGCCATTCAGGAGCGTATGGCACAGGCCGGAACACAGAATTTAAGCGCCTATATCCGAAAAATGGCGCTCAATGGCTATGTGTTAAATATTGACATTTCCCCTGTCCGGGAGCTGGTTTCCCTGCAACGCAGATGTGCCAACAATCTGAATCAGGTTGCCATTCATGCCAACACCTACGGCATTTATCCGTCCGAAATTACCGCTCTGCAAAAAGATTATACCGAGCTATGGGGCCGGGTTTCAGAGGTACTCAAACAGCTTACGGCGATAGTGGAGCTATAAGAAAAGCGGGGAGCGTTGGCACATGCCGTCGCTCCCCGCTTTTACTTTAGCAGGTAATTAGCCTTGCCAAGTGTCAACAATTGGTTTCCAATCCAGGGAACGCTCTTCGGCATGTGTCCAAACTTTCCAAAAATCTGGAGTGTCCGATTTAGGCCGGTTTTGTGAAGGGATATCTTTAATATCTACCACAGTAGGAATTGAAACGGCAGAACCTAAAATAATAGCTTTTTTAGTTGGTAAAGCGGGGAGTTCTGATAAAATATTTCCCATATTATCTGGAACCATTCTCCTGACCATATCTTGATCACGATCATTTACGATTCTATGCAAGATAAAAGAATTACACTGTGATAAAACTGTCGGGGATAATTCGGAAGGACGCTGTGAAGAAACAACAAGTCCCAAACCAAATTTTCTACCTTCACGCGCTATCTTCTCAAATACTTGTGTACATAGTTTTTCTGACGAATTATCATTATTGTCAGAATACTTTTTTATAAAGTTATGAGCCTCTTCCATAATTAATAGTGTTGGAAGTTCCTTTTCATAGTGTTTTCGGTATCTCTGCAATGCTTCAAAAATTAGCCTTGCAATGACCGAAACCATCAAATGGACTATGTTTGAAGGTAATAGGGATAAATCAATAATACAAATTTTTGCCTTCTTTTCTTTTGATTCACCCAAGAATAAATTTACCCAGTCTAACAAAGTGATTTGTGGATTGTTTCCAATGACGGGCGACAGTACAGAATTACGAAGAATACTCTTAATTCTTATAGTCATAAAATCAATATATTGTGCCACTTGGGTATCATTTGCAAGTGCAGCGATATAGGGGGCAAGGTTTTCAATGGGGAATTCTATAGGATCATCTTCATTACATGTTAAGTTTTCGCTTGCTTTTCCAAAAGTACCAGAGATACCTATAGTATTACTAAGAATTATTTGAACATCTTGCGCGGGGAAAATATTGTAGTACAAATTTCCGTTATATGTACCTTGATATTGTTGAATTGTAGTATCAGTAGTGTCACAAAAATTTATTAAATCTGTTTTATAATCGTTCGTTTCCTCAAGCTTTAGAACTTCGAGCCTTAGCGTTTCAACTCTAGCCTTAAGTTCTTTACCGAATTTTGTCCTTTCATTAGATAAATGAGATTGAGAAACGATGGATTCACGCAGAAAACATTCCAATTTATAAATAAAAATTTTAATACGATCTCCAGTTACAGTTTCTTTGCTGAATTTAGTACAATCTTGGTTTGCTGCTTTTAAATCTCTAAGAGCTTCACGCAATAAAGGCTTTTGTGTTTTATCACTTGCTTGAAATACACTAGCCCATTCAGAACTTGTCCACATCCATGCAGGAATCCGCAGTTGAGAAGAACTGGATTTATCCAAATCCTTTACAGTACAATGTGTTACATCAACATTTAAATTATCAAATGAATGTTTATATTCTCCATTAGGGTCAAGGATAATAAATCGAGCATTTGGAGATTTTTGACCAGCTTTTTCACTTGATTCTATTGACCACCTTATCAATCCAGAAACCGTACAGGATTTTCCACTTCCTGTGTTTCCGAGCACAGCAAGATGTCTCCCAAAAAGTTCATTAACAGAAATACGGACATCCCTATTACCAGCTAATGGTGACGTTCCAATTGTGATGGATTCTTCATCATGGTTTTCAATGATAGTATCCATTTGCTCCGGGTCAGGAAGAAGAATAGGGTCACCTACAGTAGGTAAGGTAAATGCTCCTCGTTCAAATTCAAGGCCATTTAATGTAGCTGTGATATGACCAAGTATATTTAACGAAATAATTCGCGCTCCCCGGGGAAGATTGACCTCACTATTTACATTTAAATGATTATATCCTATCCACGAAATCATGCCAACTAAGCACCCCGTTTCATTAGGGATGGTTAAAAAACTATTTATTCTTGGGAATAAAGATATATTACCCTCAGTAATGGAAACATTTGTTGGTGCAGTATCCAATAAGAAACCTTTAATTTCAGAAGGAGAAACCGAGTCTACTATTCCGATACATTTATCTGAATAATTATTAAAGTTCATTCTCCACCTCCGCACTAACCTCTGCTCTGTCCAAATATCCTTTACGAGCATCAACGAGTTTACTTGCCGATTCAGTTATCGTGTCAATAGCTGCTTTCGGTAAATAAAATTGTACCAAATTTTCAATACTACCAAACTCGCCACCACAGAGTAATGTTATTTGAGCAAGATTAATTTGTCTTAAAAATCCAACAAGACGTTCGTCTATTCCATAGGAAATAATGATTAAATGCGTAGAGGGAGTACTAAGCATTTCTTTTATGATTTTATTTATATGGGTATCACCAAATCCGTATCCATATGTCACCAATGTTGAATTTGGCCGACATATTGCACTGCTAAAATCACGAAAGAGCTCCGAATATGGATATAAGGCTGTTTCAACTGATTTCATGGAATTAGGATAAATCATTAAATGGTCACGATAAGTTTTATCTTTGGGTAATTCAACTTTTTCAGCTCCGAATCGAAGGCAATCCTTATAAATTGCATTATCTTTATTAACCCAATCTACAGAGCCATGAATTTTACTATAACGAACAACACCTTCTGCATAGCGAAATTCATTTTTGGCATCTGGTGTCCGATAATAATAATCAATTGTAGCTGGACTTTCTTGAAAACGGGGAACAATTTTTCCCCAAAAGCGATCCAAAATTTTAATACCTGAATAATCACAAGCGAGTTCTATAAAACGATCATAATTGGTTGTAAAAATATGCGTTCGCTCTCTGGTTGCAGTCCTACTACTGAAAGATGTAATAAATGACTTAAGTAAAAATAGTGCGAATTCTGCTTTAGCTGATTGGATAGTATCTGAAGATTCTAGTGCTGTCATAAAACTTTTTTCTGCTTCTAAAATACTATTACTAAAATCAGTAAGAACAATATCAATTTCAGCACCAAGCTTCTTTGCTGCTTTATCATTATTATCTATTTCGTAGCCATGAAGCAAGGATAAAGCGGTTCGTATCTGATCTTCAATATTATAATTACCTCTTCCCATTTGCTTTGCGGCATTTTCAGCATAAGTGTTTATTTTAGTAGAAAAGTCCTCACCAAATTTTGCCTTTGCCATAGAAGATGACTTAACATCAGCAGAAGAACAGATTGCCATCGTAAGTCCAGTGCCGATTAACATAGATAAATGTTCAGTTTGTAGTGCTGCACTAAGCCACGGTTCAATTCTCTTTCGATATTGTTCACGCATAGACTGTAAGTCTTTTTCCCCATTGAAATTATCAAATACAGGGAATTCAATCTTACTGCTAATTTTTAAACAATTCTGGTTTTCGAGCATCGATTGATACAATGTTTCATCAATATTCATAATTGTTCTTCTCCTTCGCCTTTATCCATCCTTTTCGTTGCAAAAGCAGCAATATGTACCAAATTTAAAAAATGGTAAAATTTATTTATATTTAATTATACAGCATTTTCCTTACATAAACAAGCTAACTTCGGGCCAACTTGGCCCGAAGTCCCGGGACAAGATCGGTGCGGCCTCGACAACATTGTTGCACCCTGCCCAAAATGGTAAAATATAGGTAGGATACAACAAGAAAGCCACTCAATGAAAGGAGATTTTTTATGAAGTTTATCAAGCTGATATTTAAGATTACCGCCGCGCCGTTTGTGGTTCTGTTGACGATAATAACACCCATGATTGAATTTGTGTTCTGCTATGCCGCCGCTCTCTTACAGGTAGTTTCCGGGATAGGCGTTCTTATCAGTATTGCCCTGCTGATAAGCGGTGAAAAGCTGGGCTTCGGCGTGTTCCTGTTCCTGTCGTTTTTAATTTCACCCCTTGGGATTCCCGCCATTGCGGAATACCTCATTGACGGACTGCACAGCCTAAACAATTCGCTTCGCTTTTTCATTGTAAGCTAACAGCGGCATAACAGAACTGCCGGGCAACTTCGGGGCAACTTGGCCCGAAGTTGTTTTTTCGAGGAAAGGAGGAAACGACATGGCAACCACCCGCCTTATGACCCGTCACACGGGAAGTGGCATGACCATTATGGAAACTTTAAAGGACGGTTTTGACTACGGGAAAAATCCAGATAAGACCCGCAACGGAGATTTAATTCTTGCCTATGAATGTGACCCTGCCACGGCTGACGCAGAATTTTTACTCTCCAAAGCAAAATATAAGGCTATTACCGGGCGGGAGCAAAAACGGGAGAATGATGTGCTGTATTATCAAATCCGACAGGCATTCCCGCCCGGCGAAACAGACCCGGAAACCGCTCTTAAAATCAGCTATGACCTTGCTATGCGCTGGACAAAAGGGCGACACGCCTTTTTCGTGGTTTCCCATGCTGACCGCCCCCACCCTCATTGCCATATTTACTACAATTCCACCTCACTGGACTGCACCCGGAAATTCCGGGATTTTATCGGTTCTGCCCGTGCGGTGCGGCGGCTTTCCGACCGGATATGCCTTGAAAACGGACTGTCTGTTATTACCAATCCGAAACGCCACAGCAAGGGGAAATTCAAGCATTACGGGGAATGGCTGGGAGGTCATAAACCGCCTACCTTTCAAGAAAAATTAAAGGCACAAATTGATATTTGTCTTGCAACGAAGCCGCCGGATATGGACACTTTTTTACAGGCAATGACGGCGGCTGGCTATGAAATCAAGCAGGGGCGCGGCGGCACGATCAGCTTTCGGGCAGAGGGGCAGGAACGCTTTACCCGGCTCCGTGCTTCTACGCTTGGCAAGGGCTACGGGCAGGAGGATATACAAGCGGCGATTGAGGGAAAAGCCGCTCCGCAGGAACGGCGCAAGGTCAATCTGATTGTGGATATTCAAGCCCGTATGAAAGCCGAAAAAGGACCGGCTTATGAACGCTGGGCAAAGGTATTCAACCTCAAGCAGATGGCGGCAGCTTTACAGTATTTGCAGGAAAATGGTTTGCTGGAATATGCAGATTTGGAGCAAAAGACCGCGGAGCTTACCGACCGTTTCCATACGCTTTCAGACAGCATAAAAGCCACCGAAGCCGCTATGCGTGTCAATGCGGAGCTAAAGGCAGCGGTGGTGGATTATGCTAAAACCCGTTCTGTATTTGAGGGGTACAAGGCGGCGAAGTACAGCAAGAAATATCTTGCGGAGCATGAAGCGGATATTGCCGCCTACCGGGCGGCGCAGGACATCTTCCGGCGTTTGCTGTCCGGGGCGAAGCTCCCCAAAATGGATACGCTCAAAGCGGAGTTCCAGCGGTTATCGGCAGATAAGAAAAAGGCTTACCGGGAGTACCGGGAAACCAAAAAGGCCATGCAGGAAATTGTTACGGTGAAAAGCAATATAGACCACCTGCTCGGCCTGACGGACGCGCAGAAAAATAAGGAAATGGAGCGATAGCGAACATGACGCAACATGAGGTGCAACGCACCGACTTCGGGCCAAATTGGCCCGAAGTCGCAGGGTTTGGGGCGGCTTGCCCCAACAAGCAATTTTTAAGAGTTGACCGCAGGGAAATTCTTAAAAATGTGCAAGTGTCAATACACTTGCCCTGCTTGCGGGTTAGCGTAAGCCCCAAAAATGGCACAAAAATTGTGGTTTGCTTTTAATATCCTTCCGCCCCAAAATTCCGATTACCAAATTTGTATTTTAAATTTGCATGTCTATCGAAAATCATTATCGCACTTTTTCCTTTGAGATATCCCATGATTTGCGATATACTGTATTTTGGTGGAATTGAGAGAAGCAAATGAATATGGTCGGGCATTATATGTCCTTCTATGATCGCAATTCCCTTCCTTTTGCATAAATCTCTTATGATTTGCCGTATGTCGTCCCTCAATTGATAATAGATTATCTTTCGCTGATACTTCGGCGTGAATACGTGGTCATTATGTCTGTCTGTGTGCGGTGATGATGGTGAAACTGTAAGCATTTACGGTAATTTCGCTGCCGAGATGTACTATGATACGACTCCAGAGGCAAGATATATGGAGCTATGGTTGCCATTAAGTTCATCGCAAAGTATAATGCAAATATGGATAAAAACAATGGAATACAAAAATAATCTACTCCGGTTTTTTGCCTATTGGTATGGCGATTTTTGGGCCTTTAGCAGATGTTGTCCCATTTCGTTGGGTTATGGTTTGGTTCAGGCGTTGCGTTAATTATTATTGCTACAGTTACACACTGCAATCTCATTTAGCAAATAAATAGATGTATCATGGAAAAATGCGAATGGATATTACTCGCTATTTATATAATTTGGAGGGTTATAAAGTTGAATAAAATAACAAAAAAGAATGTCATTCCCATACTAAGCGTTACAGTGGTTGGTGTTTTATTAGGTCTTTTTTCGGCCTATATAGACAATAGGCATATCCATATCAATTTCTTCTTAGGTCAAATAAATGTAAATGCGATTCTTTCAAATTTTGGTATATGGATCCTTATTGCATTATTTATTTCATTAAAAAGCGAAAAATCTATTTCAGCTGCAATTAGAGTTTTGTTTTTTTTCTTAAGTCTAAATATTACATTTCATATATACCATTTATTAATTCATGTTAATGTTAATAGCTATATGTTAATTTGGTATACAATTACCGCAATATCGCCGTTTTTGGCCGTTTTATGTCATAAAATAAAGCAAGATAATATCTTAGCGGTATTACTATCAGCAGGTGTTATTTCGGTAATGCTTTTGCAAATTATGTCCAGTAATCATGATGATATGTATTGTGAGATAATATTTTTAATTTGTGCTATAATTCTTATGCATAAAAAATTGATTACAACATTAATATCACTGTGTATAGGACCTGCTATTGCCTTTTTTCTGTATCAAATGCCTTTCTTTTCCTGAATGAGATGGTTTTTTAGTAAAAAGTCTGAAAATATGAAGGATTAATAGATGTTTACGACTTTTGCGAAGGATTTTGGATTGGAGTATATTTTGATATAATAATGACGCTTTCCAAAGGAAAATGTCCTTATCTAATACAATGGAATATTGATATGTGTTTGCGAGGGAACTGAACAAGTTGAAAAAGGTAAGACCTGACCTCTAGACCTGTGGCTAATACCGGCGTAAGAAAGCAATTTCTTACGCCATCTTTGCGTCTGAAAGAGCTTCCGAATTAATTGAAGTCTCTCATTTACACCCCTTGATAGATTACATAGATAGAGTTATCAAATGACAAATTGAATTGCCATACAGAAAAATAGACTTGCTCTGCGATTTTATTAGCCCTTAATAAAAAATCAACTTGACAATAATACAATGACAGTTTTGGTTACTTGGTCTTTAAAAATATTGAAGTCTAAGCCGTTGTGTGAAAATGCAGATTTTTCCTGTCTAAGAGCATCAATTAAAATGCAGCAAGTGTAAACTTTTTCAAATAAGTCATCTTGCGTTATGCCATTTTTATTTAATAGCTCTTTAATTTTTAAAAAATATTCATTTTCAAAATTGGAAAAATGACGATTGATATCAGTATCTTCTGATATCATCATTCTTAACTGAGCCAGAGCGTGACTGGTATCGGCATATAAGTCAATATAATAACAGATCCAATTTTCGACAAAACTAGCTAGTGAAAAAGGTTGTTGCAAACTTAATTTTTCAAGTAAATGGCCTGAAATATTTTCAAGATAATCGTGAAAAGCAGCAATGTATATTTGTTTCTTATCTTTAAAGTAACTATATAGCGCTCCTGTTGAGATACCAGCACGTTTGGCAATCTCAATTGTATTGGTTTTATAATATCCTTTTTCGCAAAAAAGGGCAAACCCGGCATCTAGTATTTTTTTCTTTGTTTCAATAGAACGTTTTTGAATGGGTTCTCTTACATCATTCATAATATCACGTATAATCCAATTATCTTAGATGGTAATTGGATTTTTCCTTTCTCCCAGATTCTCTGGGCATTTTAATCCATCTCTGATATATTTTGAAAAGGCACTGTGGATCTGTGTCTATAAAATTACAGCCTTGACTGTTCCGAGGTGACTCAGACCACAGCTTTTCGTCTATTACTGTTAATCAGTTTGTTAACGCCTGACGTTTCTATTTACGTGATTACACAGCCGGATTCTCTGTGGAAGACAACAGTGCCAAAATACATATCAGGAGGTTTCACTCTATGTCCATGTACTTTGTTGGAATTGATATTTCCAAGTACAAACATGATTGCTGCATTATATCTGCTGCTGATCAAAAGCTTGTTTCAAGGTTTACTGTTAAAAATGATAAGACAGGCTTTGAACAGCTGCTCACTATTTTTAATTCTCTCTCCAATCCACAGGATATAAGAATAGGGTTCGAATCAACAGCCCACTATGCCCTCAATCTCGAACTCTTCCTTGAAAATGCCAACCAAAGCTTCATGGAAATTAATCCAGTTCTCATCAAGGAATACAAGAAATCCACATCTCTAAGGCGAACCAAAACCGACTCTATTGACTGCGAATCAATAGCCCGGTGGTTAATGACTGTTGAGTACAAACCCCATTCAAAAGGATTTTACCACGCTTATTCCTTAAAGTCATTAACTCGTTTACGTGATAGGTTAGTTCGGCAGCGTTCTTTTTATCTTGTAAAGATTACCAATGTGCTGGATCACACCTTTCCTGAATTCAAGCCTTTCTTTCATGAGCGTTTATCTAAGACCGCTCTGTATCTGCTTGAAAACTACGGTTCCGCTGAAAAGATGGCAAGAATGAATTCCGCATCCTATGAGAAACTCCGCTCTTTATCAAGGGGTAAATTTTCTCCCCAGCAATTCATTCGGTTAAAGGAGCTTGCCGCCAATACTGTCGGTGTAAACAACTCTATCTTTGATGTGGAACTGAATAGCTTGCTCACCTTGTACAAGTCTCTCGTAAAAGAAATTGACACGCTTGAAACAGAAATCAACAAGTTAATTGAAGAAGTCCGCCCTCACTATATGTCTGTTCCTGGCATTGGAGCTATATCTGCCGCCGTCATTTATTCTGAGTACGGAGACATATCAAACTTTTCAACACCAGCTCAGATGCTCGCTTTTGCAGGGATCGAACCAGGTGTAAACGATTCCGGAACGGAATCACACGGGGGACGGATGGTGAAACATGGCTCATCGGGGCTCCGATATGTCCTCATCAATTGCTGCCTTCCTTTAATCCGTTTTGATATGACATTCGCCACTTACTATGCGAAAAAACGGGGAGAAGGCAAGCCCCACAGGGTTGCTATTACTCATGTGGCAAAGAAACTTGTCAGGGTCATCTACGCATTGGAGAAGCAAGGGGTAGACTTTAACGCTCAGAAGCTTCGCTAATATATATCTTCCCAAAAAGAGTCCGTTCCATCTGAAATACAACGTTTTCAGATGGTTTGTTTGCCATACCCTTTTTTATCTCTAAACAAAAAATTTCTAAAAACCCCTTGACTATTTATAGTTTGTCACCTCTTTTTTATTATACTTGGAACTTTAAATCAGGTCAATGAAATGTGAATCATTATTCGCATTTTGTTGACATCTATCAATGCGGGTACTATAATAATAATGTGAATAATCATTCGTATATAGGAGGAAGAATAATGGATTTTTTAACACTGGCAAAACAACGCTGCACAACACGCGGCTTTACGGGAGCACAGATTCCAAAAGATGACTTAAATCAGATTTTATCGGCTGGACGTGTCGCCCCTACAGCCTGTAATAAACAACCACAAAGGATTATTGTTGTTCAAAGTGAAGAAAACATTTTAAAAATTAAAAAGGCTTATCAAACGTTTGGTTCTAAGTGTGTTTTTATCGTGTGTCGGGATCGACGGGATGAATTAATACGGCCATTTGATCAAAAATGTTCTGGCGATTTGGATATAGGTATTGTCTGTGACCACCTGATGTTGGCAGCAAGAGAATTAAATATTGGAAGCGTAATGGTTGGTTTGTTTGATCCCGCAATTATAAGCAATGAATTTCATTTACCAGAGTACATAGAACCGACAGCTTTACTCTTAATGGGGTATCCAGAAAAAGGCTTTTTAAGTCCAGAGCGTCATATTGCCCAACGCAAAGAAATAAGCGAAACGGTGATGTATGAGAAATATATAGATTAAGGTAAAAGTCTTCCATAGGAGTTGTTGAGTATGAAAGTATTAGTAAGTGCATGTGTACTAGGATGTAATTGTAAATATAATGGAAGAAACAATCGCAATGAAGCTGTGATTGAATATCTAAAAGGAAAAGAGGTTCTCAGTATTTGTCCTGAAATGTTAGCCAATATGCCTATTCCCCGACCATGTGCTGAGATTGTTGATGAAGTAGTGATGGATGATAAGGGAAATAATGTTGATTCTGATTATAGGAAAGCAGTTGCGCTTGCATTAGAAAAAATAGAAGGAGAAAAAATTGATTTGGCTATTTTGCAGTCAAGAAGTCCAACTTGCGGAGTTAACAATATATATGATGGAACATTTACCGGGAAGCTAATATCTGGTCAGGGACTTTTTGCTAAAGCCCTGATTACTAAAGGGTACCCCGTAAAAGATGCAGAAGATTTTAATATGTAGATTCGAAATAGAAAAATTCAATGTTTTTGCCGAATATCAGTTGGTCGTCGTGTCTAACTTTTCATTACATTAGAAAGAGGGATTAGCATTGCTGATCCCTTTTTCTGTACTCCAAAGGGGTACAGCCAATCTGTTCTCGGAAAGTTTTCGTAAAGTAGCTGCTGCTTTGAAATCCGCATTGAAAGGCAATATCGATAGAAGTCATATCTGTATCGATTAACATTTGACATGCTTTTTGGATTCGATATTGTTTCAGGTACTGATTCGGTGTGGAATGGATTGTACGGTGAAAACAGCGCAGAACTTCGCTTTCACTGATCAGCGCTACCCTTGCTAAAGTAGAGATGGTTATGGTTTCTGAAAAATGCATCTGAATGTATTGAAGCATGGTTTTTATTCGATCGGCATTTCGAAGATTTCGAATGCTGGGTTTTGCTTCACATATGGAATGATTTGTTAGCACAATTAGAATCAATTGCGATAATTCGTTCCTGACATATATTTCAAAACCATTTTCAGTGTTATAAAGTCTGTTCCATACAGAAATCGAGTAAGCGAGTATTTTGTCCTGCCAGTTAATGAATGGGTCTAATAAAATGTATGGCAGATTTTTATTCTGGATAATCGGCTCAATATAATTTTGCCAGTATATACTATCTATGCTTCCGATTAGCCTTGGATGAAAAACAATGGATCTTAAAACGTATTCGCCATCGTTTGTTGCATGAATGGAATGAAGAAAGCCTGCATTGATAAATATCCCTTGATTTTTGTTTAGGATATGTTCTGTGCTATTAACAGATACTTTTATCGATCCTGAGATTACCCATATAATCTCAAAATCTTCGTGCCAGTGCCAGGGAATAGAATAGCTTGATAAGTTTTCCTCATAAAAAGCAATCGGGAATTCTGACGTTCCATGCTTTTGAACTTCTTCACCGGAAGAATTCACTGTTACATTACATTTTGCTATGCTCATACAAGATACCTTCTCTTTGACGATTTTATTATATAATTTCGAGTGAAATATTATATAAAAGTTCGTTGAATGATGATATTATTATATCACAAAAAAGAGAAGGAGATCAATATGTTTCAATTACTGTTAGTAATTATCTATATTGCATTTATTAGTCTTGGATTGCCCGATTCCTTATTGGGTTCGGCATGGCCATCCATGTATATGGAATTTGGGGTGCCGATTTCATACATAGGCGTCATTTCTATGATTATTGCAATCGGAACCGTTGTTTCAAGTTTACAGAGTGATAAACTTACCCGTAAATTTGGAACCGGAAAGATAACGACCATCAGCATTACTATGACGGCAGTTGCTTTATTTGGCTTTTCCAGTTCACACTCATTTGGTTTGCTTTGTTTCTGGGCAGTTCCTTACGGACTTGGAGCAGGTAGTGTTGATGCATCCTTGAATAATTATGTAGCACTTCACTATGCAAGCAGACATATGAGTTGGCTTCATTGTATGTGGGGAATCGGCGCAACTATTGGGCCTTATATGATGGGATATGCCTTGAAGCATGGTCAGAATTGGAATGCAGGTTATCAGTATATTTCCTTTTTACAGATTGCTTTTGCAGTAGTTTTGTTTTTTAGCCTGCCGTTATGGAAGAACCAAAAAGGGACGGCAGAAGAGAATGATATTTTAGCGGGAAAAGCATTGCCTTTGAAAGAGGTAATTCAGATTTCTGGAGCAAAAGAAGTAATGCTTTGTTTCTTTTGCTACTGTGCTTTGGAACAGACGACCGGCTTATGGGCAAGCAGTTATCTTACCCTGATCAAAGGATTTTCAATTGAGACAGCGGCTGGTTTTGCAAGTATGTTTTTTATTGGTATTACCATTGGGAGGGTATTAAGTGGATTTATAAGTATGAAATTAAGCGATTTACAAATGATTCGTCTGGGGCAGGGAATCATTGCGGCTGGTATTATTATGATGTTACTGCCGTTAAATGAAGTAATATCTTTGGTCGGCTTGTTTTTCTTTGGTTTTGGATGTGCGCCAATCTACCCATGTATTATTCACTCCACTCCGTCCCGTTTTGGTGCGGATAAGTCACAGGCAATCATCGGGGTTCAGATGGCAAGTGCATATGTGGGAACCTGTGTGATGCCGCCGCTATTCGGCTTAATTGCAAAGCATATAAATATTGTTTTGCTGCCGGTATATTTGCTAATCATTCTTTTATTAATGGTGATGATGCATGAATTGCTGGTAAAAAAAACTGCTTGAAGGGATGAAGAAAATGTTTGCTGATTATCATGTTCACACAGAATTTAGCGATGATTCTGTTTATGAAATGGAAGAGGTTGTAAAAGATGCAATACAAATAAAAATGGAAGAAATATGTTTTACGGATCATGTAGATTATGGAGTTAAGCTGGACTGGAATGATAAGAAAGAAATTCAATATCGCGATGGTATGCCTATGGCAAATGTGTATTATCCAGAATATTTTGAGACGATTAAGGAATTACAATATTTATATGGTGACTTGATTGCTATAAAAAAGGGAATGGAGTTTGGAGTACAGGTGCATACAATTTCTCAATATGAAAAGCTCTTTGTGAAATATCCATTTGATTTTATTATTCTATCTGTGCATCAAATAGATAACTTGGAATTATGGACACAGGATTTTCAGAAAGGAAAGAGCCAGAAAGAATATAACGAAAAATATTATCAAGAGCTGCTGGAAATTGTAAAACAATATAAAAATTATAGTGTTTTGGGACATTTAGATATTATTATAAGATATGATAAAAATGGCACATATCCGTTTGAAAAGATTTCAGACATAGTTAATGAAATTTTAAAAATTGTCATTCGTGATGGAAAAGGAATAGAAGTAAATACGTCATCCTACAGATATGGACTTACGGATATGACACCATCCAAAGATATACTTACTTTATATAAAAAATTAGGCGGTGAGATTATCACGATTGGAAGCGACAGTCATAAAAAAGGACAGCTAGGTGCACATATTGAAAATACCAAGAAAGTATTATTCGATATGGGATTTCGATATCATTGTACATACGAGAATATGAGGCCGCATTTTCATAAGTTGATATAATAGAAAATTGTCCGGATAACTTAGTTTATCTTCACTATAAAAGGAGACACAGTATGCGATCAGAAAAAGAAATGATGGATTTAATCATAGCAGTTGCCAACAATGATGTCCGCATTCGTGCGGCCTACTTAGAAGGTTCACGTGCAAATCCAAATGTACCAAAAGATATCTTTCAAGATTATGATATTGTATATGTTGTTACAGAAACAAGGTCATTCAGAGAGGACAAAGCCTGGATTGATCGATTTGGTGAGCGCTTGTATATGCAATATCCAGAGGAAAATATCTACTACACTTCTGATGTTGAAAATTGCTATGGTTGGCTAATTCAATTCACTGATGGAAATAGATTGGATTTACATGTAAAGACATTAGAAAATGTACTTAATAGTCTAGAATTGTATAAAACACTAGTTGACAAGGACAATATCATGCCTCAAAAACAAGTATTGTCCGATGAAGAATATTGGGTGAAAAAGCCGGTGCCAAATCAATTCTATTGTACATGTAATGAATTTTGGTGGTGTTTAAATAATGTGGCGAAGGGATTATGGAGGAATGAGATTCCATATGCAATGGATATGATAAATTTTCAAATAAGGCCAATGCTTAGGCGGCTGCTGGAATGGAAAATTGGGATTGATAATGATTTTTCAGTCAGCGCAGGGAAATCCGCAAAATACATGGACAAGTATTTGCCGAAAGGGATTTATGAACAATACTTAGAATCTTATTCGAAAGCACAAATAAACGCTATATGGGATGCTGTTTTTCTCATGTGCGATTTGTTTCAGAAAATTTCTTTGGAGGTAAGTGAGAAATTAAATTTCCCCTACGATTTGACAGAAGCAAGAAATAGCAAGAGCTACCTTGAGCGCGTTAAAAGCTTACCGTCCAACGCAACAGAAATATACTAGATTTGCCTATTGCGATGAAGAGGAAGCGCTTTGCCTTAAGGAATACGAATATAAGCGCAAGCAAAATAATACACCCGAAGATATGTTTATACAAATTGATATTCCACTGACATTGGTACATCAATTTGAACTTATGAAAAACGCCGGTTTTAAAACGGTTGAAGTTTTGTATCAAAATTGTGGAACAGTAATTATTAGAGCAGAAAAATAGCAACTAATGAAATGATGTAGGGGGTGATAATGATTGAAGTTCAATGGTTACTATGTCCTATATGTGGCAATAAAACAAGACTGAAAATTAGGAAAGATACAATCCTCGAAAACTTCCCCCTATACTGTCCCAAATGTAAACAAGAATCTCTAATCAATGTGCTACAACTCAATATGTCAGTTATCAAAGAGCCAGACGCAAAGACGCAGAGCCGATAATCAATGAGTACATATCTCTTGATTATCGGCTCTTTTCATATAACAATTTTCTGTTATACGATTGCTGACAAATTTAACAGACATACAAAGCCGTCATTTTCCGTTAAAAATCGGAAAGAGTATACCTGTAATTCTTCTTATTCTGGCGGCTTTGGGATAAGGAGGTTTTTATGTACCCCAAAGCATTTTTTTCTCTGAGAGAAACGCCGCCATATTGTGACGGTTTAATATAGCAGAAAAATTTCATTTACATAGTTTAAAAGTATTATATCAACTTGTGGGCGGCTATTGCGCCCATTTTTTATTCGACACCTTTCGCGCTAATTTGCGTAAAGGTGTTTTTTTGTATCCTTTTTTCACTGACAACGTATGGAACAAGCCTTGTCACTTCGGGCCAACTTGGCCCGAAGTCCGACCTCGCTGTCGTTCCCCTCCCGCTCCATTTCGATTCACTATTCCCTAAAAAATCGAAATGGAGGAACGCCTTATGGCAAAAATCAATCTGCGGGATTATTACCCGTTTTATAATTCAGACTTTTTTGTTGAGATATCAGATGAAATCAAGGACGCTTTGCTGGAAGCAGAACGTTTGGAGAAAAACTACATTCGCCGCCGCTTCTATAACAAAGCCCACTATTCGCTGGACGCTGACGACGGGATCGAAAAGGATATTCTTTTTGAATCCCTTTCCCCTTGCGAGATTTACGAGCGTAAAATTACTTCCGAACAACTGCACTCCGCAATCGCTTACTTGCCGGACAAGCAAGGAAAACGAATTTATGCCCATTACATACTCGGTATGAGTAAATCCGATATTGCACGGGCAGAGGGTATAAATGAAAAAGCCGTCAGAGTTGCTATTGAGAAAGGGTTGAAAAGCATGGAGAAATTTTTGAAAAAGTCTTAATTTCCAGTTCCGAATTTGCCTTTCAAATCACACGGCTATTAGAAGGAGTTTTTTCTCCATCTGCCGTTCTTTGACAACTGAATACAGATAACCCGGATACGTTCAATCAAAAGGGAGCCAAGCCACAGGGTACGCCAAAACCGCCCGTTGAAAGGGGGAAAAACCAAACGGAGCGTGAGCGATTCCTACCAACTGTGACAGAGCAGATATGGCAATCTACCCGGCGATAATCTTTTGATTGGTACAATGATACTTACGGTTTGAACGCGTCACAGTATTGACCGTCGCGCCATCAGCATGGGGCGGGGTGAAATTCCCATGAGGGCGGTTGCCGCCGCCTGTCCGGGTTATCCTCTTATTTACCATATAGGAGGCCGCGCCGGGCATTTCTGTCTAATGACAGCCCATTCTTTCCCGGCGCGGCACTCCCCCTATTCTGGCATAGGAGAATCGAAATGGAAAAAGATATGAATTTATCGGAAATACTGCCTGAACCGTGGAGCAACAATGCTTGTCGCGGCTATGTCATTTGGGCAATGGAAAGCTGTGGTTTTAGCTCTGATGATATTCGGCGCGTGGTTATGGAACTGAACGAAAGATTTGACTTCAAATCCATTCACGAAGCAGACGGGCATTACCGGAACAGTCCCTATTGACTTCGGGCCAACTCGGCCCGAAGTATGAGGAAAGATTAACAGCCATCACTTTTGCTTATAAAGTGGTGACTGTTTATGTTTCCTCATAGGACAGCAGGAAACATAAAGTACATTTTTCATTTGAGAAGGAGGCACAAAGCGATGGTAAATCTGGAACAGATCATCACAATGCAAGATGTGGATATTGCCACAGTGGATAAATCACAGTTGACAGATGTTAGCGGAATCGACTTTGATAACAGCCTGCCTCAAAGGGAACGTGCGGCACATATTTTGAAGCAGGTAAAAAACCCTTACTGCTTCCGTCATGGAGATACTGCGGTAAAGGTAGAGTTCCCGGAGGACGGCCCCCCCTTGCAGGATGTAATTACAAACTTTCTTATACGGCAGAAAAGCGGCCTGTAATCGGTCATGCCACTTCGGGCCAACTTGGCCCGAAGTCGGTAATATCAGCTATCTAACGGTATTTTTAAGCCCTCGACAACATTGTTCGCATTATGCTGAAATGGTATAATGTAAGTGTAATGTGATAGGAAGGAGGAAGCATGGCACGAACCAAAAACAGGGAAACAAATACTGCTGTTTCTCAATTTTCGTATAATCCTACACGGTGGAATCTTGCAAAATATATCCGGTTATCCAAAGAGGACTTGAATCGTGGCAAGGACGACAGCAACAGTGTCACCAATCAAAAAAAGTTGCTTGATGATTATTACAGACAGCACCTTGATGAATTTGAAAGCGCCGAAACCTATGTTGATGACGGTTGCACAGGTACAGACACGAACCGGGCAGATTTTCAAAGACTGCTGGCCGACATTTACGCGAAAAAGGTAAACTGCGTGATTGTCAAAGACCTTTCCCGTCTTTCCCGTAACTATACGGACGCCGGGAGCCTGATTGAAAATTTGTTTGTTCAGATGAATGTACGCTTTATCAGCTTGGCAGAGGGCGTAGACAGTTATTTGAACCCTGACAGCGTATCAAGTATTCTTGTTCCTATAACGAACGTAATGAACGACCAGTATTGTTACCAAACTTCAAAGAAAATCCGTCAGGTGTTTGACTACAAGAAACGTAATGGCGAATTTATTGGCTCCTATGCCCCCTATGGCTACATCAAAGACCCCAATGATAAACACGCTTTGTTGGTAGACCATGAAGCCGCCGAAGTGGTAAAGCAGATTTTTTCCATGTGTCTAAGCGGTATGACCGTCAGGGCTATTGTGAATCATCTGAACGACCACGGTGTTATGTGTCCTTCCGTTTACAAGCAAAGTCAGGGATTAAAGTACAAATGCCCCAACGGACAGACACAGCCCATGTGGAGTACCATTACTATCAGCAATATGCTGAAAAATCCCGTCTATGTTGGAGATATGGCACAGGGGCGAAACCGTGTGAAAAGCTACAAGATACACAAAATCGAAGCTGTACCTGAAAAAGACTGGATTGTTGTCCCGAATACCCATGAACCGATTATTGACCGCGAAGCCTTTGAAAAGGTTAAGCAACTGCTAAAGCGTGACACCCGCACTTCTCCAAAACAGAAACAGCTTTATCTGTTTAGCGGCTTTCTCCGCTGTGCGGATTGTGGCCGGGCAATGTCGCGGATAGCAAGCAAGGAATTGTACGTTTACTACCAATGCGGAACATATAAGAGCCTTTCTAAAAAAGCCTGCACTATGCACTCTATTAAAAGCACAAGGCTTGAAGCGGCTGTACTCTATGCAATCCGGCAACAGGTACATCTTGCAGTCAGCTATTCCGCTATTGTATCAAAAATTAACTTGGCTCCGCTCAAAAAAAGCCAGTCGATACGGCTGAATGAACTGATTACCGCAAAAGAAAAAGAGCTTACCAAAATCATGCGGTACAAGCAAGCACTTTATCAGGACTGGAAAGACGGTCATATCACACATAATGATTACCGCCACATGAGTGAAGATTATGAACAGCAAAATGAAGCCATTGGCACAGTGATTGCCAATCTGAAAAAAGAGCGGGACGAACTGGAAAATGGCATTGACACCGAAAATCCTTTTTTAGCAACTTTCCGAAAATACGAGAACATCGACAAGCTGACAAGAGAAATCTTAATCGAACTGGTTGACCATATCAAAGTATACGAGGGCGGCGACATAAGCATACGGTTTAAGTTTGCCGACGAGCTGCGCCGCATTATCCAGTATATCGAAGTCAACTCGCATTTACAGGTAGGATAAGACACCTACACACGAACAGAGCTTGTTGGTTTTCCTAATATATAACACTCATAATATCCGCGACACCAGAATTTTCTGTTGCCATATTTATACTTTAGGTTTGCATGCCGATCGAATATCATTAGTGAACTTTTCCCTTTTAGATACCCCATAAAAGACGAAACACTTATGCTCGGTGGAATTCTTACTAACATGTGTATATGGTCGGGACAACACTCTGCTTCTATGATTTCCACTCCTTTTCTTTTACACAATATACTTAATATATTTGCTACATCAGCCTTGATCTTTCCATAGATTATTTGCCTTCTGTATTTTGGTGCAAATACAATGTGATATTTGCACTCCCACGTAGTGTGTGCTAAAGTATTCTTATCCATTTTGGATATGCCTCCTTTGTTATATAGTGCGGTTTAGGACCCACACTTATTATAACGCTGGGGGCTTTTCTATCTAGGGCTAAAGCCGGTAGGGGAACCACTCGCCTAGCAAGTGGTTTTATTGTATGGGCATACAAATAAATCCCCGAATTCTATGTAAAAAAGTTCAGATAGAATCCGGGGATTCGTTTATCTTATTTTTCTTCATTGATGTTATATATGACGTACTGATTTTTGCCTGACCGCTTTGCCCTGTGCAATGAGGTATCTGCCATTTTGTAAATATCTTGAAATTCAATGTTTGTATTTTGAAACAAAACGACACCTATACTGCAGGAGGACTCTACAGAAAAGCGAAGCATAGTCTGACACATATCATACTGCAGCATGGTACATTTCCTTTTTAACACAGCTTCCGAATCATGAAAGTCTTTAATCAATATCATAAATTCATCTCCGCCGACCCGGCCTACAATGTCTGTAGAGCGAAAAGATTCTACAAGTAATTTTCCTGTTTCCTCCAGAATCTGGTCGCCTGCAGTATGTCCGATATAATCATTTACATTCTTAAAATTATCCAGATCTAGAAAAAGCAGGGCACCATAACAATTGGCGGTAGTATCCAGATATTCACGGATGGCATCTTCACAGGCTTTTTTGTTTAGAATCCCTGTGAGGGAATCTGTCATACTTAAATACCTATATTGCATACGGACATTATAATCCTCAGCCTGTGACTTCAACCTGATATGCCCGGCCAAAAAAGAAAGTATCAAACTTACGATAGAAGTAGGAATATTAATTTTATCCGTGTAAGGATTATTCATTAGCATGATTGAGATAATATATATAATTTCAACAATAAGCTGGACAGAAATTATTTGCCACAGTGGAAAAATAAAGCAGATAGAGAATGTAATATAAAACAGCGGCAAAAATACTACACCGACATTTAACCGGGGAGATAGATCCATGATGGCGGCAAAAGCAAAGACGGTTGCTTCAAATAAGAGGCATAAAGCCGTAATTGTCCGCTTATCTTTGTGTCCGGACTTTAAGTATTTGAAAGAAACAACAAAAAAAATCACAGCGGACAGAAGAAATAGGAGAGAAACCGGAATAACAGACCATTTTTTGAAGATAAGCAAAATGGCTGTACAGAAAAAGACCAGCGATACAGAAAAAATCAAGCTGGTTAACTTTAAAAGTTCTAGATTCTTTTGTGCAATGTGATCTTCTGCAATCTGAAAATAATCCTTCTTCAGTTTATAATCTTTTTTGAGCATAGTGATAAAATGTGAAAACATAAAAATCTCCTGTGAGTCTCGTGTGATATATTCTTTGTATGTACTTTATTATATTGGTTATTGAGAGGGAGTGCAACAACTAAATAGGAAAAAGTCCTGATATTTTAAACATATCCCTATGTATATATCGGCTTTTTTTACCAAGACATAAATAATCTGTGCTATAATGCTCTTACTTGGCGAGGTATTTTCGAGCCTAGAAAGACATATACCTAAACACTTAGCGAGGTATTCCCGAGCTTAGTATTTATGGTGTAATGCTCTTACTTGGCGAGGTATTTTCGAGCCTAGAAAGACATATACCTAAACACTTAGCGAGGTATTCCCGAGCTTAGTATTTATGGTATAATGCGTTTGCTGAGAAATTAAAAAGGATGTTTTTTCAGAAAAGGAGTAAGTGCAGGGTGAAAGTTTGGGAAGAAAGTAATGTTAAACGGGTACTGGTGTTTGCCGGTACGACGGAAGGACATTTGGTGATAGATGCTCTTACAAAAATGCGTGTTGATATCTATGTCAGCGTGGCGACGGAATATGGCAGAATAAGTTTTGAATATATACCAAAGGTGAAAGTAATTTCAGGAAGGATGGATGCAGAAGCCATCCGCCGTTTTATTATTGGAAAAGAAATTGACATTGTAATTGATGCCACACATCCTTTTGCTCAGGCTGCAACTGCCAATATTAAGAAAGCATGTGAGGGCCTTTCAACAGAGCTTATCCGATGCCTGCGGGAATCAGCGGAAAAGGATATAGACTTGCAGGAAACCCAAGTTGTATCTGTAATGTCTGTCAAAGAAGCGGTAGACTATCTCAGGAAGACTAAGGGCAATATTTTTATTGCAACCGGAAGCAAAGAACTGGCGGCATATACAAAGCTTGAGGGCTATCGTGAACGCTGCTATGCCAGAGTGCTGCCGATATGGGGGGCGCTTGAAGAAAGTATGCGGCTGGGATTTCAAGGGCGAAACCTTATTGCTATGCAGGGGCCCTTTTCTAAGGAATTAAATATAGCTATGCTGCGGCATGTAAAGGCAAGCTATTTTGTGACAAAAGAATCCGGGAAGGCCGGGGGCTTTCGTGAAAAGCTGCAGGCGGCTCAGGAGACACAGACTGTCTTAGTGGTAATTGAAAGACCTGATGAACAAGGAATGAGCGTAGAAGAGGTTATCCGGAGGGTACGGCAGAATGTGTAATTGTGTGGTCTGTTTTAGAAGTGTTGTACAAATTTCTATTCAATTTAAGTCCAAAAATCTATAGGCAGAACAGTTAGACACAACTATTTAATATTGAAAACAACGATATATTGTGGTATCATAAATCATAAACCACAATAAATAGTATGGAGGTGTAAAATGCCTATGGAAAGGAACATCATAGCAGAGTTCCAGAATATCCCGGAGATTGCGGATGTCCTGGGGAAAATAGAGAGGGACTTTCCTCAGGATGAGTATAACCTGGAAAAGTTGAATACCAGGTTCCGGGTATTTTTAAGTCCTGATCTTACAGACGGGGATAAGTTGTCTATATTGATAAAGGCATCTGCGGAGCTGACCATGCAGGAGGCTCCGAAGTGGGAGATGATAGCAGCCAGAATCAGGATGCTTCAGTTTGACCTTCAGTTGTCTGGGCAAATGAAAGCTTTTCAGATCCACAATTTTTATGAGAAAGTTAGTTATCTTACAAGATTGGGTCTGTACGGGGACTATATACTAGAAAGCTATTCTGAAAAAGAATTGGGACAATTTGAATCCTGGCTTTGCCCCGACAGAAATGAATTATTGACGTTTTCCGGTCTTGATCTGCTTCTTAAGCGTTATGTTATCTGCAGTAAAAGTGGAGCCCCCTTGGAGACCCCCCAGGAAATGTTCATGGGGATTGCCATGCATCTTGCCATGAAAGAAGAGAAAGACAGGAGTGTGTGGGTCAGACGTTTTTATGACATGCTGAGTACTTTAAAGGTGACAATGGCAACCCCTACTTTGGCCAATGCCAGAAAGCCGTACCACCAGCTTTCCTCCTGTTTTATTGACACAGTGCCTGACAGCCTGGACGGAATTTACCGCAGTATTGACAACTTTGCGAAGGTCAGCAAGTATGGCGGCGGAATGGGAATGTACTTTGGAAAGGTACGGGCAAGCGGCAGTTCTATCCGGGGCTTTGAGGGTGCGGCAGGCGGTGTTATCCGTTGGATAAGGCTTGCAAACGACACAGCTGTTGCAGTGGATCAGCTCGGAGTGCGCCAGGGTGCCGTTGCGGTCTATCTGGATGTGTGGCACAGAGATCTGCCGGAGTTTTTAAGCTTAAGAACTAACAACGGAGACGAGAGGATGAAGGCCCATGATGTATTTCCTGCCGTATGCTATCCGGATTATTTCTGGGAGCAGGCAAGGGATAATATAGAGGGAGACTGGTATTTGATGTGCCCCCACGATATATTGACTGTAAAAGGCTATGCTCTGGAGGATTCATTCGGAGAAGAATGGAAAGAAAAATATCTGGACTGCGTACAGGATGACCGGATCAAGAAACGCGTGATACCGGTAAAAGATGTAATTCGTCTGATTATCCGCAGTGCAGTGGAGACAGGAACCCCATTTGCGTTTAATCGGGATACGGTGAACAGGGCAAACCCTAACAAACATAAAGGAGTCATCTATTGCAGCAATCTGTGTACGGAAATCGCCCAGAACATGAGTGCTATTGATTTGGTAGAGCAGAAAGTAAAGATTGTAGACGGTGAGACCGTTGTGGTGACCGTGACGAAGCCCGGAGAATTTGTGGTGTGTAACCTAGCCAGCCTATCACTGGGGCACATTCGTGTGGAGAACTATGAAGAATTGTCCTATATCACCGAGAGTGCCGTTAGAGCACTGGATAATGTAATCGATCTGAATTTTTTCCCGGTGCCCTATGCCCGGATTAATAATCAGAAATACCGCCCCATTGGACTGGGCGTGAGCGGATATCACCATATGCTGGCAAAGCACGGTATTCGCTGGGAGAGTCAGGAGCATCTGGATTTCACAGAGAAAGTTTTTTCAGATATTCACTATGCCGCAGTGGAGGCAAGCAGTAACATTGCCGCTGAGAAGGGTAGTTATGGATATTTCGAAGGCAGTGACTGGCAAACAGGAAAATATTTCTGTCAGAGGAATCTTCTGGATGAACGATGGGAACGGTTAGCGAGAAAAGTGGCCGGACAGGGGCTTAGAAACGGATATCTTCTTGCTACGGCGCCTACCAGCAGCACAAGCATTATAGCCGGAACAACGGCGGGCTTAGATCCGGTGATGAACCGATATTTTCTGGAGGAGAAGAAGAACGGTCTGATGCCCAGAGTGGCGCCGGATCTCTCGGCGGAAACCTTCTGGTACTATAAAAATGCACATTTGATTGACCAGACATGGTCTGTGCGGGCCTGCGGAATCCGCCAGCGCCATATTGATCAGGCACAGAGCATGAATCTGTATATTACCAATGAATATACCTTCCGCAGGATACTCGACCTCTATCTTCTGGCCTGGGGGGAAGGAGTCAAAACGATTTATTACATTCGTTCAAGAAGCCTTGAAGTGGACGAGTGTGAGGTGTGTTCTTCCTAATGAAAATGTGATATCCTAGTTATAGCAACAATATGTAAATAGAAATGTCTAAACAGGAGAACAAAGATGGCAGAATTGATAAAGAAACCACTATTTAACCCGGATGGAGACACTGATGCGGCAAAGAGAAGATTGATTGGAAGCAACACTACTAATCTGAATGACTTTAATCACATGAAATATACATGGGTCAGCAGCTGGTACCGTCAGGCCATGAACAATTTCTGGGTGCCGGAAGAAATTAATTTAAGTGTTGATATCAAAGACTACAGAGTGCTTCCCCCCGCTGAGCGCAGAGCCTACGACAAGATACTGTCCTTTCTAATATTTTTGGATAGCATGCAGACTGCAAATCTTCCGAATATTGAAGAGTACATCACGGCAAATGAGGTAAATCTGTGCCTTTCTATTCAGACGTTCCAGGAAGCAGTACACAGCCAGAGTTACAGCTATATGCTGGACACAATCTGTGAGCCCCAGGAGCGCAACAATGTATTATATCAGTGGAAAGAGGACAAGCATCTGTTGGAGCGCAATACGTTTATCGGAAACCTCTACAATGATTTTCAAGAAGAGAAGACTCTCGAAAAGCTGACTTGTACTCTAATCGCAAACTATATCCTGGAGGGAATCTATTTTTACAGTGGATTTATGTTTTTTTATAATCTGGGACGAAACCAGAGGATGCCAGGGTCTGTCCAGGAAATCCGTTACATAAACCGGGATGAAAACACACATCTATGGCTGTTTCGTAGTATCCTGACAGAATTGAAGAAGGAGGAGCCGCAGCTGTTCACACCGGAAAAGAAAAAAATTTATCGGGATATGATAAAAGAGGGCTGTGAGCAGGAAATCCGCTGGGGACATTATGTAATCGGGGATGATATTGAAGGTCTGAACCGGGAGATGGTTACTGATTATATACAGTATCTGGGAAACCTGCGATGCACAGGACTCGGATTTGAAACGATTTATGAAGGACATGACAGTGAGCCAGAGAGTATGACCTGGGTGAGTCAGTTCTCCAATGCAAATCTGATTAAAACAGATTTCTTTGAAGCCAGAAGTACAGCGTATGCAAAAAGCAGTGCGCTGGTTGATGACCTGTAGGAATATTGATTTAGATCTCTGAAATATGCACTGGGTAGAAACACCGCTATATCTTGGATGTAGCGGTGTTTCTGTCTAACCACTAAAGAGCTTTGCTATATATGTGTCTGATTAAGGAATAAAGTGGCTTAAAAAGGAATAAAGCAACAAAAAAGTTTCCAATACCGTGTACGATGTCATAAGGAATTCCGGCGCCCCACCATGCCAGCATTGCCCCTGCTCCGCCAATGAAAAGGTATGGCATAGCGCATAGAAAACCGAAGGCAAAACCAAACAGTGAGCTGATAATAGCCCATAATAGTACACTTTTATTTTTACGCAGCAGATAGACAATGGCGAATAGAATAGTCCAGACATACAGATACATCAGCCACCAGATGCCAAAACCGTAAAAAAGCCCTTCCAATAAGGCAAATGTATAAATTATATATAAAGTTTTAAATCGATAAACCAGGGTGAATATGATAATCAGCAGGGAGGTAATTTCAATATTAGGCAAAAAGCCTAAGGCAACTTGGAGGACAAAAAGTAAAGCAGCACTAAGAGACAGAATAGTGAGTTCCCTAACTGTTAAATGGGTGGTGCTTTTTTCTTTACTCTTGAACTTCATAGACAATTTTAAATTTGTCGCCGTCAGCAACAGGCTGTTCAGCTATGCCGTAACTGCAGTATTCCCCGTTTATATAGAAAGACCAGTAAGCCTTGTCTTTGTTAAAGTCAGCAGTCTCCCCGTTTACTTCTGTGATCATTAAGCCATAATCACCTTCAGTACCTTTATAAGTCAGGCCCTCGGTGTCCTCCAACACCTGCTGCAAATACTTGGCATCTGTTTTTACAGTATAATTCTTTTCTTTAGCATTACTGTCAACCACCGTGATGGCTACAGTTTTATTATCGCCGGAGGGTGATGGTTTAAATCTCGTGTAAGCAAAAAGCAAGCCGGCCAGTATCACCAAGAGAACCACCAAACCGATTATAATATGTTTCTTTGAGTCTTTCTTTTCCATTAATAAATATCCTTTCTTATATAAATTGATTATACCATTATAATGATGTAGGGGTCAAAAGGTATTTTGCCACCTGATACCTACGGATTGCTACGCACTTTGCGCTCCCGCAATCATAAAAACATTCGAAATTCGCCCTATTCGGGCTACTTTCTCATGTTTTATGGGTCACAAGGCCATGCTTTTCCATGCAAGCATGAAACGCATGGCCTTGTGACTTTGGTATCATTATAATATAAATGAGCAAAAAATTACAGTAAACATGAAGATATTCCAAAAAAAATGGAGAAAAAATCTGTATGATAGACTCAAAATAAAACAGGAGGGAACAGGCAAATGCAAGGAATAAGTCAGGAAACAATGGATGCTCTTTTTTTGAAAGTAGATGGTGATGTACCTTTAACAAAAGAGGATGCAGTAGCGCTTTTGAATACAGAGAGTCATTCGGATGCATTTTACAGGCTGCTTGCAAAAGCAGAAGAGCTTACACGGAGAGAATATGGAAATCGGGGATATGTATTTGCCCAGATTGGTATAAACAGCGCTCCGTGTTCCGGAAATTGTAAATTTTGTTCCATGGGCTGTGAAAATTTTATGGTACAGGAAGAAATAGAAAAAACGGAAGCAGAGGTGCTTGAAGAAGCCGGTAGGGCTGTCGAACAGCATATTGATGCATTGTTTCTGATGACAACGGCAGATTATGACATGAAAAAATTTCTGAGAATCGCAGAGAAAGTGAAAGCGATTCTTCCGGAAGATGTAATGCTGGTTGCCAATATTGGGGACTTTGAAGAGGAAATGGCAAAAAGGCTGCAAGAAACAGGGATAACAGGAGTTTATCATATTGTACGGCTGAATGAAGGCATCGATACGGCGTTGTGTCCGGCAGACAGAATCCGTACACTGGATGCAATTCGGGGGGCGGGGCTGGAGCTAATCTACTGTGTGGAACCAATCGGGCCGGAACATACATATGAACAGATTGCAGATGAGATGCTGCGGGCAAGGGAGTACAGCGTCAATATTATGGCCTGTATGAAACGGGTTGGAGTAGAAAAAACTCCTCTGTATGAACGAGGAGAGATAACAGATCTGGAATTGACAAAAATTGCGGCTGTTACCCGGTTAGTAACAAGGCCGAAAACCTCGATGAATGTACATGAACCAAAACAGATGACACTGCTTGCAGGAGTGAATCAGTTATATGCGGAAATCGGGATCAATCCAAGGGACTGCGCAGTGGAGACAGGCAGCAACCGGGGATTTTCCATTGCAGCAGTGAAAGATATGCTGCATCAGGTAGGGTATGAAACAAAATAATTATAGAAAGAGAAAAGAGGATTGAAAAAATGACACCAAAGGAGATTTTAATTCAGACACTGAAACATCAGGAAACAGAGCAGGTAGCATGGGTACCTTTTGCCGGAGTGCATGCAGGAAGACTGCTGGGTTATACGGCAACAGAGGTTCTTCAGGATGAAGAGAAACTGTTCCAGTCTTTGATGGAAGTAAACAAACTTTATAAACCATCAGGACAGCCAGTTATTTTTGATCTGCAGGTAGAAGCAGAATGCCTGGGATGTGACCTGGTATGGGCAGACAATGCACCTCCGTCTGTATCCGAACATCCGCTGGAAGGCGAGGAAGAGCTGATAACTCCATGCTATTGCACGATTCCAACAAAAGAATCCGGAAGAATACCGATGATTTTGAATGTAATGAAGCGGATGAAAGAGAAAGTGGGAAAAACTACCGCATTGTACGGCCTGATCTGCGGACCATTTACATTGGCAACACATCTCCGGGGCAATGATATTTTCATGGATATGTATGATGACGAAGAGGCAGTAGAGGAATTTCTGACATATTGCGGCGCGGTGGCAATGAAAATGGCAGATTATTATATAGAAGCAGGAATGGATGTGATCGCAGTTGTGGATCCTCTGATTTCTCAGATTTCTTCAGATCATTTTAAACAATTTATGAGCGAACCATTCTCCAAATTGTTTGCTTATATCCGGGAAAAGGGAGCATATTCTTCTTTCTTTGTATGTGGAGATGCAACAAGAAATATTGAAGTGATGTGCAAAACAAATCCGGATTCTATTTCTATTGATGAGAATGTGGATCTGCTGGCAGCAAAGGCAATTACGGATAAGTATAATGTGGCAATCGGGGGAAATATACCGCTGACAACGATCATGCTACATGGAAGCCAGCAGGATAACATGAAGTTCGCGGTAGACCTGCTAGATAAAATAAAAAATAAGAAAAATCTTATTCTTGCGCCTGGATGTGATATGCCGTATGAGGTGCCGGTAGAAAATACTATTGGAATTGTACAGGCAATCAGAGAAACAGGTTCGGTACGGGAAATGCTGAAAAACTATGTGGCTCAGGACGATGCCATTGAGGTGGAACTGCCGGATTACGAACATCTGGAAAAACCGCTTGTAGAAGTATTTACACTGGATTCTGCAACCTGTGCGGCATGTACGTATATGATGGGCGCTGCGAATGAGGCGAAGAAAATATTCGGTGAAGCAATCGACATGGTGGAATACAAATATACAAAAAAAGAAAACATTGCAAGATGTAAAAAAATGGGCGTTCCAAACCTGCCATCCATGTATATCAATGGAGAACTGAAATTCCGTTCACTGGTACCTTCCAAGGAAGAACTGGAAGAAGCACTACGTTCTGTGATGTAAATATGAGCAGGTTATATTTAGTAACCGGATTTCTGGGAGCCGGAAAGACTACTTTTTTAAAAAATTTCCTAAAAATGTTTTCAGAAAAAAAGGTGCATGTGATCGTAAATGAATTTGGAAAAGAGGGAATAGATGGAGAGCTGCTCCGAGAGGTAGGAGCAGTTCTGAATGAAATCAACAACGGATCCATATTCTGTTCCTGCAGATTGGATAAGTTCGAAGAGGTTCTCGGAGAAGTATTGCATACAAAGCCGGATATCATAGTGGTAGAAGCCTCCGGATTGTCTGACCCGACCAATGTAAAGAAAATCCTGGGACAGAAGGATAAATTTCAGAATGTAGACTATATGGGGAGTATTTGTCTTGTAGATGCAGTTCATTTTTTGAAAGTATATGAAACAGCAGCTGTGATAAAAAAACAGCTCCATGTAAGTGATATGATTCTTCTAAATAAAAGGGATATGGTTTCTCAGGAACAGGCAGATGAAGTAAGAGACAAAGTCCGGATGCACCGGCCGGATATCCCTATATATGCGACGGTGCATGGCAGGATACAGAAGGGATGGATGGAAAAACTGGAACATATCTCCCAGGAAGAAAATGGGGAAGTTCTCCAAAGTGCTGATATCACATTGAGAAAATGTCTTCTGTATGTAAAAGAGGATACAGCGCTTGATATTCTAGAGAATTTTATGAAAATGATCATGGATAATACATTCCGGATCAAAGGATTTGTCCGTATTCAGAAGGAATGGTATCTGATCAGCTGTGTAGGGAATATTTTTCATGCAGAAAAATGCACGGAAAAGCAGGAGAAGGAAGCGAATATACTGGTCGTACTTTCAGGATACGGACTTCCTGTAAAGAAATCCATGAAAAGAGCCATGGAATGGTATCCGGATGTGATTGAAAAGGTGGAATATGGGTCTTAACAGGTAAAATGTATTCCGGAAAATCAAAGAGGCGTAATTAGGTATGGAAATATTACGAGAACTGGAAAAAATTATTGAGGGGTGTGGTGTCTTTGAGTATGGGGTAATCGCCCCGAAACGAGTATCCTTTATGCAGGAAGTCCGGGCGATGTGTGAAGTCAATTCCTGCGGCACGTATGGCACCCGTTGGATTTGCCCGCCGGGGATTGGCAGCATTCAGGAATGTCGTGAGCGTTGTTTAGAATATCAGACAATGTTAGTCTTTACTGGCAAATACGAGCTGGAAGATTCTTTTGACTACGAAGGAATGATTGAGGGCATTGATCGTTTTAAAAAGATGGTCAGGATGATTGATAAGGCTGTTAATCCCCTGCTTACCACATATCTTCTGTTGGGCAATGAGGGGTGTGATCGCTGTGAAACATGTACTTATCCGGTATCCCCCTGTCGTTTTCCACAAAGGGTGCATCCACCGATTGAAAGTATGGGTATCATGGTTAGTGAGCTGGCAAAGCAAATCGGCATTAAGTATATTAACGGAAAAAATACTATTACTTATTTTGGGGCATTACTTTTTTAAATGTAGTTGCAGCTGCTTTACTGTTTTTACAAAAAAAATAAAAAAATTACCACAATGGGAATATTTCATAAAGTATAATACAATTACAAGGAGGTAGTAACATGACTATTATTCAGGAAATATCAGAACTATTGCAAAAAGGAAGGGCGAAGAATGTAAAAGCACTCGTGCAGCAAGCTCTTGACGAAGAAATGGATCCAATTGAAGTTCTTAATGAGGGCTTACTGTCGGGGATGATGATTGTCGGTGAAAAATTCAAAAATAATGAGGTGTTTGTGCCGGAGGTACTGGTAGCGGCCAGAGCTATGAATGCCGGGATCACTATTCTGGAGCCAAAACTTGTGGAAGCTGGCAATAAGCCAATAGGGAAGGCGGTTATTGGAACAGTGGAAGGTGATTTGCATGATATCGGCAAGAATTTGGTTATAATGATGTTTAAAGGTGCCGGCTTTGAAGTGCATGATATCGGTACTGATGTAGCTCCGCAGACTTTCATTGATAAAGCAGAAGAAATTGGGGCTGATGTGGTAGGAATGTCTGCCCTTTTAACGACAACAATGCCAAAGATGGAAGAAACTATTAACCTGATGAAAGAAAAGGGAGTGCGGGATAAATACATAGTAATGATTGGCGGCGCTCCGGTGACAGAAGGATTTGCTGAGCAAGTAGGTGCTGATTTTTATACGCCTGATGCGGCATCTGCTGCAGAAGTAGCAAAAAAAGCTGTTGTTGTAAAATAGCTGACAGCCAATGCAAAAATATAAAATAAAAGTTATAGAAAAAAATAAGGAGCAGGAGGTTACTGGTAAAGCTGACCAGAATTTTCTGGAAATCCTGAGAAATCATGATATCGCCATAAATGCGTTGTGCAATGGGCAAGGAAAGTGCGGAAAGTGTAAAATTGAAATCCTTGACGGTGTCCAAAAAGGAGAGTGTTTGGCCTGTAAAACTTATCCGGTGGAAGATTGCCGAATTAAGATTCAGACACTTTCCCGGGAAACCTTTCATATTTTGAGCACCGGCACAGCTGCGAAACAACATGGGGATAAGGTAAGCGCCGGCAGCAATCTGGGAATTGCTGCTGATATAGGTACTACTACTTTGGTCATGCAGCTGGTAGATATAGATAATGGCGCAGTTATGAAAACTTACACGGCGTTAAATGAACAAGGGAGCTACGGTGCCGATGTAATCAGCCGTATTGAGGCGGCAAATAATGGGGCAGCCGAAATTTTGAAAAAAAGTATTTCCAGGCAGCTTGAGGAGGGCGTTAAGGAACTTAGTAAAAGTAAAAAGGCTCCCATAAAAAGAATGGTTATTGCTGCCAATATGACGATGGTACACTTGCTGATGGGATATTCCTGTGAAAAACTTGGTGTTTACCCTTTTACGCCTGTAAATACAGAAACAATTGAAATTGACTTTGCAGCCCTTACTGGAACGGCAGGGGAATCCTTTCCGGTGATTATCATACCGGGAATATGTGCCTATGTAGGCGGTGATATCGTTGCTGGACTCGTGGCTCTTGACTTCATAAAGTGTGAAGGAGTTCATATCCTCATAGACTTAGGAACTAATGGTGAAATGGCCATTGGTAATAAAAAGAAGATTTTAGTTACCTCAACGGCGGCGGGGCCGGCTTTTGAAGGAGGCAATATTTCCTCCGGTATCGGCAGTGTAGCGGGGGCTCTCAATAAAGCGACTTTAACAGAAGGTAAAATCAAGTACGAAACAATCATGGGAGCTCCTCTTGTCGGTATCTGTGGCTCCGGTGTAGTCGAATTAACCCATGAACTTCTTAAATCAGGTCTTGTTGATGAGACAGGGCTCATGGATGAAGCATATTTTGATGAAGGCTATAGCTTGGATAAAACAGTCACTGGGAGTATGGTAAAGTTTACACAAAAGGATGTACGGGAGATTCAACTTGCAAAATCAGCCATTCGTGCGGGCCTGGAGATGTTAATTTTACGTTATGGGGTTGCTTATGAGGAAATTGAGAAAATTTATATTGCAGGTGGCTTTGGATATTACCTGAATATTAAAAAGGCTGTTGGTATCGGTTTATTACCGGGGCAATATGCGTGTAAGATTGAGGCTGCCGGCAATAGTGCACTCGCCGGTGCAAAATGTGTCTTAACCGATGAGGCAGCACTAAAGGAAGGAGAACAGCTCGCAGCAAAAGCGGAGGAAATTCAGCTGGCTGCAGATAAAGAGTTTAATGAATTGTACATGAAAAACATGTATTTTGAATAATGGCCGAGCATTATCATCGAAATTGCTTTGGTGTTAATCCTGTATATTTTTTAAATACCTTTGAAAAGTAGCTTTGGTCCTCAAAACCACTTGCAATGGCAATATCTATAATGGGAAAATCTGTATTGGAGAGCAGCCTCTTGCTCTCTTCAATGCGGACCATATTCAGATATTCTTTAAAGGAAGATCCGATGGACTGCTTAAACATGGTTGAAAAGTAAGAAGGGTGAAGATGCACATGCTTCGCAACATCTTCAAGAGTCAATACTTCGTTAAAATGTTTGGATATGTAAATCATCGCTCTATGAATCAACTCATTATTTGGGGAAGGGATATAGTTGAATAGGCTTTCCGAGAAAGTTTCAACAATTTCCTGCAAATGATAGCAAAGGGAATCAATGGTACTGATTTGTTGGATATTTTTGAGGAATTCATTATTCAGTCTTAGGATATTATCCGTTGGTGCACCACCCTCAATAGCAGTGCGGGACAGTAAGGAACACAGTTCGATGGCTCTTGTCTTGGCAATTTCCAGACTGCTGTTCTTCGAAAACAATACATATCCAAGCAGGCTGTTCAGTACAGCATTTGCGGCACTTACATTGCCTAACTTTACCTGATGCAGCAGTTCCTTCTCTTGATCATAGGGGTAGGACTCAATGTTGATATTCTCTGCCTTGTACCGTTGGATAGATTCATTAATCAGCGATTGTTGCAGTAATTTATGATGATTATGGTTTAACTCTTCTTTACTTCCTTCTATCAGATTAGCAAACATATAGAAAAGTAAATGGCTGATGTGATTTACTCTTGCCGGTGAAATAATTGGTAAATTTTCTGTTTCATCATAAAGTTCCAGTGCCTGGTCAGTAGAGATATTATACTTTTTTACCAAATCAGATATTAGTATGGAATCCGGTGAATCCATTAAAAAGGGACCTGCCAGTATAGAGCCAAGGAAGGTCTTTTTAGTGATGAGAGGAAATACTATATGATTTAGATTGGCGTGGCATGCAAAAATATATGGTTCACCCAGTGAAATCGCTTTTTTACTGGCCGAAGCATGCATCTTTTCACAGGTATCAGAAGCTGGAAGATATCGCTGAAAACAATGACAAAAGGAAGATGTCTGACCACTTCCGTCCAGATAATCTCCCTGGCTGTCAATAATCTGAATTGGAAGCTGCATACATGCAAAGAACGTATCAAGCATTAATTTTAGTGTGTCCTCCGACACGATGGAATATAATAAAGATTTCAATATTATCTCCTCCTGCGCTGGATATATTTTTAAGTTTATCACATTTAGAAATAAAGTGCACTAATAAGCTGTAAAAGTAAATATATCTACAAAGAATCCAAAATAATTACCAAATCTATTTCATTTTAAATCAATAAAACATTAAGTGTGACTAAAGAAGGAGACGGAATGTATACAGTATTAATTGTAGATGATGAACCAGTGGTTAGGCGTGGGGTTTCTCAGATGATTGACTGGAGTTCGCTTGGTTTTACAACTGTTCTGCAGGCTGAAGATGGGGTAGGGGCATTAGAAATATGCAGAAAAAATAAAGTAAACCTGGTATTAACGGACATTGTGATGCCTTTTATGGACGGGTTGGAATTATCGGGTATACTTGGGCAGGAATTTCCAGACATACAGATTGTCATCTTGACTGGGCATGAGGATTTCGAATATGCTAAGCAGTCAGTTGACCTTGGAGTGAAAAATTACATTCTAAAACCTGTAGGCTCAAATACTCTTTATGAAAAGATAAAGGAGATATGCCATCGGATTAATATAGAAACCACGCAAAAGCAGTATATAGCGGAGATGAAAACACAGCTTTATCAAAGCATGCCGGTATTGCAGGAGAAATTTTTATCTCTGTTGGTCTGTACTGAAAATCCAGTGGAATACGATATACATGAGCGCATCCAGAACCTTGGCCTTCCACTGAAAGGAAAGTCTTATCTTGTTGCAATCATAGAATTAGATTTCTCAGAAATACAAGGGCGTGATATTGAACTTTATACCTTTGCAGCCAAAAATGTTGTACAAGGGTGCATGGGTGACGGACACTGTGTATTTGAAAATGAACATAAACTGGTGATTGTTTTTAATTTAGATTATTATGAAGAAGCAGGACATGATATTGTCTATAAAACAATACAGGTAACCCAAAAGGCAATTTATTCCATGCTCCATATGAATAACACTTGTGCACTTGGAATGTCAGTAGATAGTCTCCCTATGCTGTACCATTCGTGGAGGGAGGCTAATAAAGCTCTGGATTGTAAATACACACTTGGAATAAACAGGGTATATGATATTCGTGATCTGGACTATGTGGAAGAAACTTTCTTTTATCCTTTTGAAGAAATGAAGAATCTTGTAAACAGTATCAAATTAATGCCCCCATCGGAAATAGAAGCAGCAGTACAGGCAGTAGGTACGGCACTGCACGGTATGCATAATGTTTCCAGTTCCAATATTCGTATGATTTTTATTGAAATTCTCACCAGTCTGCTAAAAGAATTATCCGGACTTAAGGAGGTGTCCCCTGATATATGGAATGAAGGTTTTTCTTTATATAATGGATTGGAGCAGAGCATGTCTATAGAACAAATAAGCAGTAAACTGCTGACCTTCTCAAAAAAAGTATCAAATCAGTTCCAGCGTTCTCAGAAAAACAGCAGTGAAATAATTGTGCAAAAAACCGTAGATTACATAGAGGCACAATATGCCGATGAAATGCTGACACTCTCAGGAGCAGCTGAGAAAGTAGGAGTGAGCATGGGATATTTAAGCATTTTATTCAAAAAGGAAGTCGGTATTAATTTTACAGAATATCTAACCCATGTTCGAATGAGCCATGCAAAGGAACTTTTAAGAGCAACCGATAAAAAAACTTACGAGATTGCATATGAGACCGGTTATTCAAGCCCTCATTACTTTAGTGTAAGTTTTAAGAAATGTACAGGAATGTCCCCCTCAGAATTTCGCAGCAAAGAGTAAGGTGGTAAGCAAGTGAAATGTAATAGAATATTGGTCATGTGGAGGTACAAAAGGAGGCAGATGGGAATAAAAAACAAAACTCTGCTTCTTGTGTCGCTGGTAATTAGTTTTTTTATATTTGTATTTATCATAGTTTTTATGACTATTTTTAGCAGTCGTCTTATCAAGGAGAATGCTTCCTATTCTAAAAATCTGCTAGAAAGGTAAAGGAATTAAGATCCATTTTCCCGACCGGGTTGATTATTTCTCCCAGTCATGAGGCAATTATGCCGGATGTACCACCAAGTAATATTCATGCACTTTTTGATGAAGCACAAAAAATATATGAATGAAAAAAGGAGGGCAGTAAGGATGAAACGATGTGGTGAGATGATTAGAATAAAACCAGAAGGTTTAGAAAAATACAAAGAATACCATGCCAACCCCTTACCGGGGGTGAATGAAATGATTAAGGAGTGTAACATACAGAATTATTCCATTTATCAGCGTGGAGATTTTATGTTTTCTTATTATGAATATATCGGAGAAAACTATAAGGAAGACATGGCAAAAATGGCCTCAGATCCGGCCACTCAAAAATGGTGGGATTTAGTAAAGCCGTTGATGCAGCCGCTAGAAGATAAAGAAAAAGATAAATTTTGGTCTGTTATGCAGGAAATATATCATTTAGATTAGCGTAACAGTTCAGCTGTAGTTTTCGTACTTAAAAATTGCATAATCATTTATATTGTGATAAAATTTATAAGATAAAGTGAGGTGAGGGGATGAAACGTGGGTTAATCCACATTTATTGTGGTGATGGGAAAGGTAAGACAACCGCAGCTACAGGTCTGGCAGTCCGGGCAGCAGGGTATGGCATGAAGGTTTTGTTTATCAGGTTTTTGAAAAATGAAGTTTCCGGTGAATTACATATTCTAGACCAAATCCCTGAGATAGAAGTCTTTCATCTGCAAAAGTCTTTTGGCTTTTATAACACACTAAGTGCAGAGGAAAAACGGCTGGCGGAGGTAGTATACGGAAAGCTCTGGAACACGGCTATAGAGAAAGCCGCCTCGGAAAGTTATGATCTGCTGGTTATGGATGAATTCATGGCAGCTTACAATTACGGATTAATCCCTCACCCGGAAGCATTAAAATTTTTGAAGGAAAAACCAGAGGGACTGGAGGTTGTTTTAACCGGAAGGAATCCCTCAGAAACATTAATAGAAGTTGCTGATTATGTATCAGAGATTCAGAAGATTAAGCACCCCTTTGACCAAAATATAAAGGCAAGAAGGGGCATTGAGTATTAAAGTATGTAATGTGGATTTCATGTCTGCAATTACATAGATAGTTAACAATTCAGCCATCAGCTCGATTTTACCCCAGGGGTACCGTCTTTGCTAAGCAACCAAACTACGGTTGCTAACCAAGGAAATCTGCATGGCTGAACGGTAGTTCAGGTTCGGCATACAATTTAAAAGAAGGCTTTTCCGGCATTGATATTTATTATGGCGGAGGGCAGGGGAAGCAGGTGCGAATCCTGCACAATACCCGTTGCTGTATAAGAAGAGTAGTATTCCATTAGGTCACTGTGAGATTACTTATGGGAAGGCGGAATACTGCGGTGAGGCTTGAGTCAGAATACCCGCTTTTAAATGAATCTGAATGGTTACGGGAATATGACCGGGTGTTATGCCGCAAATCTCTTTGGATTTTGTGGTAACCTGGAATATTTCAGAAGATAATATCACAAAGGAGAGAGAGACATGTCAAAGAAAGAAAAGTTGTTACTCAAGGCATCCATAGCTTTTGCGGTTATGTTTGCTGTCACACCGGCTGTTAATGCAATGCATATCATGGAGGGATATCTTCCGGCAAAATATTGTATTGCGTGGGGCGTCATCTGTGTTCCATTTCTGGCTGCCGGTTTTATTTCCCTGAAAAAAAAGATTGCGGCAAACCGCAAAAGTATCACATTGATTGCCATGGCGGGGGCATTTATTTTTGTAATATCCTCCCTGAAAATTCCGTCTGTGACCGGAAGCTGTTCTCATATGACCGGAACAGGCTTAGGGGCCATCCTGTTTGGGCCCGCTGCGGTCAGTATTTTGGGTATTATTGTATTGCTGTTCCAGGCGATTCTGCTGGCCCACGGCGGACTGACTACATTGGGAGCGAATACATTTTCCATGGCAATTGCGGGACCACTTTTGTCCTTTGCAATTTATAAGCTTTGCGGTAAATTTAAGGTAAACCGGAAAGTTTCTGTATTTCTGGCGGCATTTCTGGGAGATTTATTTACATACTGTGTAACAAGTATCCAGCTCGCTATGGCCTATCCGTCTGAAGCAGGCGGAGCGGGAGCTTCAGCGGTAAAATTTCTCGGTGTATTTGCACCGACACAGCTGCCTCTTGCTGTGATTGAAGGAATTCTCACAGTCATTATTATCATGGCTATGGAATCTTATGCAAAGCCGGAACTGAAGGCAATCGGATTTTTAAAGGAGGCCAAGTGAGATGAGCAAAAATAAAAAAATAGTTATTGTGCTGCTTATTGTGGCACTTCTCATTGCGGTTATACCGGTGTTTGCCCGGAAAGGGGCCGAGTTTGGCGGTTCCGACGATGCAGGAAGTGTTATGGTAGAAGAGATACATGGGGAATACACCCCCTGGTTTACCCCGGTATTGGAGACTGCTCTGGGCGGAGAACTCCCGGGAGAGTTGGAGAGCCTGCTGTTCTGTGTTCAGACAGGTATTGGCGTGGGCGTTATAGCCTTTATTATGGGACGCATGGTGGAACGAAAAAAATGGCAAAATAAAGAAGATGTAAAAGAATAGAGTTCAGGAAAGGAAAACAGTATGATTGTAGTTGATAAGCTTTGTTATCGCTCCGGGCTTAGATATGTGAATGCTGCTGAGAAGTTTATATTTTCCATTATCACTCTGCTATTCTGTGTCGTCAGCCGGTCATTGGTTATTGCAGGCATTGCATTTGCGATAAACGGGTGGCTGACTATGAAAAAGGGACGAATACCGGGAGCTTTGTATGCCAAGCTCCTGGCAGTTCCCTTTTCATTTCTTATACTGAGTACTCTGGCTGTCATTGTCAATGTTTCAAAAGTCCCACTGGATGCCTATGCAATTCCAGTGGGCAGCTTTTTTATCACGGGCAGTTTTCAGTCAATGATGTTTGGAGTACAGCTGATTGGCACAGCAATGGCGAGTGTATCCTGTCTTTATTTCTTATCCCTGAATACGACTATGACGGATTTTCTGGGCGTGCTGGCGAAGCTTCACTGCCCGGAAATATTGATGGAGCTTATGCTTTTGATTTATCGTTTTATTTTTGTGCTGATGGAAACAGCATCGGCTATTATGGTATCTCAGAAATCCAGATTGGGGAATAAAGATTTCAGAACATCTGTAGATTCCTTCGGCAAGATGGGAGCGGGATTATTGATTCGTGCATTTAAGCGTTCCAATGCCCTTTATGATGCAATGGAGTCCCGGTGTTATGACGGGAAGATACGGGTACTGGAGGAAAATCACTCTGCGAAAAGAAAAGAAATAGCGGCAATTGCGGTCTTTGAGTTGGTTTTGCTGGGAATTACCGTGTGGAGGAAGATGATATGACTGATACAAAGCAGGACATTATTATAGAAGCAAAAAATTTACATTTTTCTTACGAGGAGGACGGGGAACACGCTCTGAACGGTGTCAGCCTGAAAATACGAAAGGGTTCAAAGGTTGCGTTTATGGGTGCAAACGGATGCGGAAAGTCAACATTCTTTCTGTGCTGCAATGGCATATATAAACCGGACAGCGGCGCGATTTTATACAATGGAAAGCCTGTGGATTATTCTAAAAAGGGACTGCTTGATTTGCGAAGCAAGGTTGGTATTGTCTTTCAGGACCCGGATAATCAGCTGTTTTCTGCCAGTGTCTATCAGGAAATTTCATTTGGTGCCCTGAATATGGGCATGGCAGCGGACGAAGCCCGGACCGAGGTGGAAGGTGTTATAGAATATCTGGAAATCATACCTTTTCGTGACAGGCCTGCCCACGCTCTAAGCGGGGGCCAGAAAAAACAAGTTTCTATAGCAGATATCCTAGTCATGCATCCGGATGTGATGATACTGGATGAGCCGGGCGCGGCACTGGATGCAAAGCATACAAAAAAGGTGAATCAGATTGTGGATAAGCTGGCGGGGGAGGGAATGACAATTCTGATGGCGACCCACGATATAAATTATGCATTATCCTGGGCGGATGAGATTGTGCTGATGCATGAAGGAAAGGTACTTCTGCAGGCAGATCCGGTGGCTGTCTGCACCAATAAAAAAGCTCTGGATTTGACAAACCAGGAGGAGCCTGCCGTACTCAGACTGTTTGAACAGCTTAAAAGCAAAGGTGTGCTGAAAAAGGATTTAACGCCTCCGATGAGAATGGAGGAGTTGGAACATTATATTCAAATATCAGTTTCCGGAGTGCCGGAGGAAAGGAAAGCGTTGTAAAATGGAGAAAAGATGCGGGAAAAAAGGAATATTGGCGGTAAGCTTTGGAACAACTCATTTGGATGCTCTGGAAAAAGGTATCGCACCTATTGAGAATCAGATACGTGATACATTCCCTGAATACCCACTTTATAGAGCCTTTACCAGCCAAATGGTCATGAACATTCTGAAAAAGAGGGAAGGTATTTCCATTTACAGCGTGAAAGAAGCTGTGGAGCAGATGGCAGAGGATGGAATAGAGCAGGTGATTGTACAGCCCACACATATTATCAATGGAATAGAGAACGACAAAATGCTCAGTGACTTGATGGAATATGCAGGTGTGTTTCATAAGATCAGTGTGGGAAAACCTTTGCTGACCAGTGTAGATGATTATAAAAAGTCCATTCATGCAGTGATGTCAGAGGTGTCTCTTGAGGAAGATGAGGCTTTGGTGCTTATGGGACACGGGACTGATCATCATGCCAATGCCGCCTACCCCACTCTGGAATATACCTTCCATTCTCTGGGATACAGTCAGGTTCTTGTGGGAACAGTGGAAGGTTTCCCTAATTTGAAAAATGTCATGCAAAAGCTGGAAATTTCGGGAAATCAAAAGGCTGCCCTGATGCCGTTTATGCTGGTGGCCGGGGATCATGCAAAAAATGATATGAGCGGGAACGAGGATTCATGGCAGGCTCAGCTGGAAGATGCAGGGTATGAGGTGAAGACAATTGTAAAAGGTCTTGGAGAGATGAAGGGAATCAGAAATATATTAGTCGAGCATATTGAGGCAGTACTTTAAGGAGAAGATAAAAATGCAGGGAGGCCATGTATGGAAGAATCAAAAACAGCTGCGGCTGGGGTACACAACAGGAAGCTGTGCGGCTGCCGCTGCTAAGGCGGCTGCCTATATGCTCCTGTCAGGACAAACTCTGACACAGGTTTCACTGCTCACTCCCAAAGGAATTACTTTATATCTGGATGTGGAGTACATTGAAAAAAGTCAGGGTCAGGTGAGCTGTGCCATCCAAAAGGACAGCGGAGATGACCCTGATATAACAGATGGAGTGTATGTATATGCCACCGTGAAACATTCGGCGGGAACTGGCCTTTCCCTGGGCGGCGGGGAGGGTGTTGGACGAGTTACAAAAAAGGGACTGGAGCAGGAAATTGGAGCAGCGGCTATCAACAAGGTGCCCCGGCATATGATTTTAGAAGCTGTTGAGGAACAGAGAGCACAGTTTGACTGCAAAGAAGGACTTGAAATACTGATCTCCATTCCAGAGGGGCAAAAGCTGGCTGTCAAGACCTTTAATCCAAGGCTGGGTATTGAAGGAGGAATTTCAGTTCTTGGCACAAGTGGTATAGTGGAGCCCATGAGTGAAAAGGCACTGACGGATACTATATATCTTGAAATGAAATTTCTGAAGGAGAATGGGCACGATTGGTGTTATATTGTACCAGGAAATTACGGAAGCGACTTTTTAACGGAAACGTTAGGGTATAATGGTGCACTGGCTGTAAAGTGCAGCAATTACATCGGAGAGACAATCGATGCTGCTGTCAGTCTTGGCATGAAGGGAATTTTGTTTATAGGGCATGCAGGCAAGCTCATAAAGCTGGCAGCAGGAGTTATGAATACTCATTCCAGGCAGGCAGACTGCAGGATGGAGGTATTGAGTTCCCATGCTGCAATGAAGGGGGCTTCCGGGGCGGAAGTAGAAAGGATTATGAATTGTACCACTACAACCGAGGCAATCGAATTTCTAAAAGAGCTGGGCATTTTGGACATAGCCATGGAGTCGATTGTGAGTCGGATAGACTTTTATCTGAAGCAGCGGGCAGGAAGTGAATTAAAAATCGGCGCTATTATGTTTTCCAAAGAGGAAGGTATATTGTGCGAGACATCGGACACAGAGAAGTTATTGGAACAGATTGGAAAGGAAAAACTATGAAACAGGGAGTATTTTACGGAATAGGGGTGGGACCGGGGGACCCTGAGCTTATGACATTAAAGGCAGTGAATACCATCCGTGAATGTGACGTACTTGCACTGGCCGTTTCGGATTCCGGTTTAAAAGAAGTTATATATGAAGAAGAGGGGACGGTAAGCGCTGATCCTTCTTATCTGGAAAAATGTGTGGCTTACCAGATTGCTCTGCAGGTGATTCCGGAAATTGTACATAAAGCAAAGCTTTATCTCCCTATGCCGATGATAAAAGATAAACAGCAATTAAAAAGAATTCATGATTTATGTGCAGATATGACAGAAGAGGTTTTGCGGGAAGGCAAAAGCATTGCCTGCATCACGCTGGGGGATCCCAGTATTTATTCCACCTGTCTTTACGTGCATAAGCGGTTGAAGGAAAAAGAGTGCAGCACCGGACTGATTCCCGGAATCCCTTCCTTTTGTGCCGCAGCGGCGAGACTGGATATAGGACTAGCGGAAAACCGGGAGGAATTGCATATTATCCCGGCATCCTATGGTGTTGAGGAGAGCTTCGCTTTGCCGGGAACGAAGATTCTGATGAAAGCAGGGAAGAAGATGCCATATGTGAAACAGGCAGTGGCAGAAAAATCACTGGAGGTTAAGGCCGTAGAAAATTGTGGGCTTCCCGGAGAAAAAGTTTACTGCAATGCAGAAGAAATACCAGATGAAGCAAGCTACTATTCTTTAATTATAATTAGGGAAACAACCATGCCGCTAAGTTCGAAAGGACCTCACTAAGCCGGCAGGTTGTACCTTACGACTAGACTCGAAAAGACCTCGTCAAGTAGTATAGGCAGGGAAACAACCATGCCGCTAAGTTCGAAAGGACCTTACTAAGCCGGCAGGTTGTACCTTACGACTAGACTCGAAAAGACCTTGTCAAGTAGTATAGGCAGGGAAACAACCATGCCGCTAAGTTCGAAAGGACCTCACTAAGCAGTATGGGCAGAAAGGAAAGAATTATGATTGTATTTGTTGGAGCGGGGCCGGGCGCCTGGGATTTGATCACTGTGCGGGGACAGAATTATTTGCGGGAAGCGGATATTATTATTTACGCGGGTTCACTTGTGAATCCTAAGCTGCTGGATGTAAAGAAGGAAGATTGTGTTGTATATAACAGTGCTCTGATGACGTTGGAGGAAATTATATATGTGATGGTTGCAGGAGAGCGGGAGAGGAAAGAAGTGGTTCGTCTACATACTGGAGACCCGTGTCTGTATGGTGCAATTCAGGAGCAGATGGATGCGCTGGAGCAGGAAGGTATTCCCTATGAGATTTGCCCTGGTGTCAGTTCATTTTGCGGGGCTGCATCGGCACTGGAAACGGAATATACCCTTCCGGGAATCTCCCAGTCTGTTGTAATCACCAGAATGGCCGGCCGCACACCAGTGCCCAAGAGAGAATCTATTCAAAGTTTTGCTGCTCACAGGGCAACCATGGTAATTTTTCTGAGTACAGGGATGCTTGCAGAATTAGCGGAGGAACTGACTGCAGGAGGGTATCCGGGGGATACCCCGGCGGCGATTGTATACAAGGCAACATGGCCGGAGGAAAAGGTGTGCCGATGCACAATTGACAGCCTGGCAACAACGGCAGAAAAGGAGAAGATCACAAAAACTGCATTGATTATTGTGGGAAGAGTTCTGGATAGTGAATATCAGAGATCTGAGCTGTATAATCCTGACTTTACCACTGAATACCGCAGGGCCAGCAGAGGAGTGAAGGACAATGAGTAAGGTGTATGTCATAGGCCTGGGACCAGGCGCTGACAGGCAAATGACACTAGAGGCGGCAAAAGTGCTGGAGAAATGCCAGGTCATTGTGGGGTATACAGTTTACGTGGATTTAATTAAATCCCAATATCCGGAAAAGCTGTATCTGACAACGAACATGACTCAGGAAGTAAAACGCTGCCGGATGGCTCTTGATGAGGCCGCTGCGGGAAAAGCTGTAGCGATGGTCTGCAGCGGCGATGCAGGGGTATACGGCATGGCAGGCCTAATGTATGAGCTGGGAGAAGAATATCCGGGTGTGATGATTGAAGTGGTGCCGGGCATTACCTCCGCCACAGGAGGGGCGGCGGTGCTGGGGGCACCTCTTATGCATGATTTTGCAGTTATAAGTTTAAGTGATCTGCTGACACCCTGGGCCCAGATTGAAAAAAGGCTGAAGGCGGCTGCCATGGCCGATTTTGTCATATGTCTGTATAATCCCTCCAGTAAAAAACGCAGAGATTATTTAAAAAAGGCATGTGAGTATGTACTAGAATATAAAAGCCCGGATACGGTCTGCGGCATTGTCCGCAATATTGGCAGGGACGGAGAAACCCACAGGGTACTGACCTTAGAAGAATTAAAAGATACAGAAACGGACATGTTCACTACTGTATTTATCGGTAATGAAGAAACAAGGCAGATAGGCGGTAAAATGGTGACACCGAGAGGATATCAATATGTGTAAAGAAAAGCGGATGATATATCTGACAGGGATCGGGATGGGAAACGAAAGGCTCATGACACAGGAGGCAAGAGAAGTTTTTGAGAGTTGTGACTGCATCATTGGGGCTGAAAGAATGGTACAGGCACTACAGGCTTATAAAAAGCCTATATTCGTTTCCTATAAACCGGAAGAAATTTACGGACTGATAAAGGACCATCCAGAATATCAGAATGTGGCAGTTGCACTTTCCGGTGATCCGGGTTTTTACAGCGGCGCAAAGAAAATCAAGGAAGAACTTTTCGATTACTGTGTATGTACTGTGCCGGGCATTTCTTCCGTGATATACCTGGCAGCGAAGCTGGGAATATCCTGGGAAGATGCAGAGCTTGTCAGTATTCACGGGAGAAAACAAAATTTTATTTATGAGATTGCAAGAAATAAAAAGACATTTCTGCTGTTCGGAGGATTGGATTGTGCCAGAGAAATCTGTGATAAGATACATTATTATGGCATGGAAGATGTGGAATTTTACATTGGGAAATATCTTTCCTATGAGAAGGAAGAAATCTTGCATAAAACCGGAGCGCAAGTTCGCCCGGAGGATTTTGAAGGTTTGGCTGCGGCCTATGTGCAAAATTCTCATCCGGAGAAAAGAGTCTGCCGGCATATTGAAGATGAGGAATTTATTCGTGGGCAGGTACCTATGACGAAATCAGAAGTAAGAAGTGTCAGCCTATCCAAGCTTGTATTGAAGAATACTGCGGTTGTCTATGATGTGGGAGCGGGGACGGGTTCTGTCAGCATAGAAGCGGCTCTACAGTCGGGAAGTATCAAGGTGTACGCAATCGAAAAGAATCCAGCGGGAACTGAATTGATAAGGCAGAACTGCCGGAAATTTTGCTGTGACAATGTGGAAATTATTGAGGGGACGGCACCTGAAGCTTTTCTGCCGCTGGAAGTGCCCACCCATGTATTTATTGGAGGAAGCTCCGGTAATTTGAAAGAGATTCTGAAGGCGGTCCGGAAGAAAAATCCTCAGGTTAGAGTTGTGCTGAATGCCATATCCCTTGAAACTGTAAGAGAGGTTATGGAAGCCATAGAGGAAAAAGTACTGAGAGAGCCGGAGATTGTTCAGATTATGACGTCGAAATCCCGGGAGTTGGGAAGATATCACATGATGACCGGACAAAATCCGGTTTATATTATTTCAGACGGGATAAAGTAGGAGGAAGCAATGCCAAACCCAAGTTTTATGATAGCTGCCGTATCCAGTGGAAGCGGAAAGACAGTGATATCCTGTGGTTTAATGGCTGCGTTTGGTCAGCGCGGCCTGCGTGTCGCGGCCTGCAAATGCGGGCCGGATTATATTGATCCCATGTTTCATCGAGAGGTTCTGGGTATTGAGTCGGAAAATCTGGACTTGTATTTTAGTAAAGAGAAAATACTGCAGGACTTGTTTCACAGACATGCAGAAAGGGCAGACATTACGGTTATCGAGGGCGTCATGGGATACTATGACGGTATATCTCTTGATTCTGAAAAAGCCAGCTCTTACGATGTGGCCCGCACATTAAAAACACCGGTAATTCTGGTTGTCAGCTGTAAGGGAATGGCTCTGTCCATTTTGCCGGTTATACGTGGTATCATGGAATTTCGGGAGGATAGTCATATATGTGGAATTATCCTGAACCGGGTATCCTCCGTGCTTTATCCCAGAATGAAGGATATGATTGAAAAAGGACTAAAAAAGATGGGCTCTGCTGTGCCTGTGATTGGCTATGTTCCCGAAAATCCTGCCTTTGGGCTGAAGAGCAGGCATCTGGGCCTGGTGATCCCTCAGGAGATTAGCAGTATACAAGAACAGATGGAACAGGCTGGAAAAATTTTGAGTGAGACAGTGGAGCTGGACACTCTGCTTTCTATTGCAGGCTGTGAAAGAAGCATAGAAACCGGGAACAGCAGGAGACATAGGCCCCTTCAAAGCCTTGAAAAGAATGAGAATAACAACAAGAATTCCTTATTAGAGGAAGAAAATGTCAGAATCGGAATTGCAAGAGATGAGGCCTTTTGCTTTTATTATAAAGATAACCTGGAATATCTGGCGCGGGCAGGCTGTGAACTGATTTCATTCAGTCCTCTGCACGATGCGGTTTTGCCGGAAAATATCCACGGCCTGATTCTGGGCGGGGGGTACCCGGAGCTTTATACGGCAGAGCTTGAGGCAAATGTATCTATGCTTACATCCATAAAGGCAGCTATAAATGACGGAATTCCATGCCTGGCAGAGTGCGGAGGCTTTATGTACCTGCATGAGGAGATGGAAGATGCTTCCGGAGCTGTCCGAAAGATGGCTGGGGTTCTTCCGGAGAAAGCTTTCTACGCGGATAGATTAGTTAGATTTGGATATATAGAGCTGGAGGCCAGATGGGATGGCACTTTTCTGAAAAAAGGAGAAAAACTGAGAGGACATGAATTTCACTACTGGGACAGCACGGACAACGGAGTTGACTGCATTGCCGTGAAACCAGATAGAAAGAGGTCATGGGAGTGTATCCATATGAAAGAAAATCTCTTCGCAGGCTATCCCCACATTCATTTTTATTCCAATGTGAAATTTGCCGAGAGGTTTATAACAGAATGCCGTAAAAGGAGGTGCAGGGGTTTTGAACATGGAAAAGATAAAAGAGCAGATTCATCCTGCTGATAAAGAAATTATGAAAGCGGCCGGGCGGCGCTGGATGTCTGTTGCGAAACCCTTGTTTTCTCTTGGAAAGCTGGAGAATGCAGTGATCCGTATAGCTGGAATGAAGGGCTGTACAGAGTTTGGTCTTAAGAAAAGAGGGCTGATTATTATGTGCGCGGACAATGGGGTGGTCGAGGAAGGCGTGACACAGACGGGCCAGGAGGTCACTGCGGCTGTAGCAGATAATTTTACAAAAAAGGCCGCAAGTGTGGCAATTATGTGCGGGGAAGCCGGGACAGATATTTTTCCGGTAGACATCGGGATGGTGACAGATGTCCCTTCGGTGACAAGACTGGTCGAAAAGGTGGCCTACGGCACTAAAAATATGGCTAGGGAGCCGGCTATGACGAGAGAAGAGGCCTGGCAGGCTGTCATGACAGGAGTTCACAGGGCAGAAGAGTTGAAAGAACAGGGGTATGACATTCTGGCTACCGGGGAGATGGGAATAGGAAATACGACCACAAGCAGTGCTGTGGCCGCCGTACTTCTGGATAGACCGGTGGAGGAGGTAACCGGGAAAGGAGCCGGTCTGACAGGGAAAGGCCTGGAAAGAAAGATACAGGTCATCAAAGATGCAATCGCTCTGCACCGCCCGGAGAAGGATGATGTGCTGGATGTGCTGGCAAAAGTGGGCGGTTTGGACATTGCAGGGCTTACCGGTGTGTTTTTGGGAGGAGCAATGAACCGTCTTCCGGTAGTCATAGACGGTTTTATCTCTGCAGTTGCAGCTTTGTGCGCCGCCAGGCTGGTTCCTGCTGCAAGTGACTATATGCTGGCCTCCCACATTTCAAAGGAGCCGGCAGGGGGGATGCTGTTGGATGCACTGCACTTGTCACCTTTTTTGACCTGTGATATGTTTTTGGGAGAGGGAAGCGGAGCAGTGGCAGTGCTGCCGTTGCTGGAAATGGGCCTCCAGGTGTACCTTCAGATGAGTACCTTTGAGGAGACAGGCATCGAGAAGTATGAAGTATTAAAGTGATCGGAGGTAGTTTATGTATCTGCTTAAATCCTGTGCAATTGCAATATCGATGTATTCAAAAATACCGGTACCCAGGGTGGAATGGAATAAAAAGAATATGAAATATGCAATGTGCTTTTTTCCGGTTGTGGGTGCAGTGCTTGGTATACTGGAATTTATGCTGGGAAAGCTGCTCTTGAAAATGGGAGCCGGCACTATGATTTTCGCGGCAGCTATGACTCTTATCCCCATACTTGTGACGGGGGGGATTCACATGGATGGATTTATGGACACAATAGATGCCCTCAGCTCTTATGGTGACAGAGAAAAAAAGCTGGAGATATTGAAAGATTCTCATGCAGGGGCGTTTGCCATTCTGGGAATGTGCTGCTATCTCTTGTGGAATACATCCCTTTGGAGTCAGGTTACCCCCAGAATGCTTCCGGTGATCAGCATGGGATATGTACTCTCCCGTTCTCTAAGCGGACTTTCAGTGGCAGCCTTTTCTCCCGCCAGAAAGGACGGACTGGCAAAGACTTTCCAGGACGGGGCACAGAAAAAGACAGTGGTCATCACAATGGCAGTGTATATTGTGCTTTGTGCGGCATGGATGCTCCGGATAAGTTTGACAATGGGAGCCGCAGCACTTGCGGCTGCAGGACTTATCTTTTCATATCATTATTACACCTGCAGAAATAAGTTCGGCGGGATTACCGGGGATTTGGCGGGATATTTTCTGCAGATCTGTGAGCTTGGAATGTTGACTGCGATTATGCTGACGGGAGGTATTGCATGGAAATTTTGATGATACGGCATTTTCAGACAAAAGGAAATCTGGACAAAAGGTATATCGGTAAAACCGATGAAACCTTGGCCGAAACCGATCATACAAAGCAGTTGGTTCAGAAAAGGAAAAAATCATGCAAAAATGTGGAGAGAGTGTCTTCGAGTCCTATGCAGAGATGTCTTCAGACGGCAGCACTTTTATTTCCGGGGGAAACACCGGTATTGTGTGACAAACTGCGCGAATGTGATTTTGGAGCATTTGAAGGAAAAAATTATAAGGAATTGCGCGATACCACGGCTTATCTAGAGTGGATGGAGTCAGGGGGGGCTATGGCCTTTCCAGGAGGGGAGAGCCGGATGGAATTTGAAGAGCGGTGTATGGAAGGCTTTTTGAAAACAGTAGATGCATGGATAAAAGAAGGGGTGCAAAAAGCGGCGCTGGTTGTACACGGGGGAACCATAATGGCGGTACTGTCCCAGCTTGACAGTGAGGGCCGGGAATTCTATGACTGGCAGCCGGAGAATGGGGGAGGATACCGGATTTTCCTAAATGAACAGGAATGGAAACAAGGAAACAGAATGTGCAGGAGGATAGAAAAATTATGATGTCACTGGCGGCCTGTGGGACAGGTTTTATATTGGATTTTTTGTTTGGAGATCCTGTATGGCTTATGCACCCGGTCAGGCTCATAGGTGCATGGATCAGTTTCTTGGAAAAGAGAGCGCGTAAGCTGTGCGGGGACAGTGATAAAAAGCTTCTGGCGGCAGGAGTAGTTCTTTGTGTCTTGGTTATTTTGCCTGCTTTTGGAATTCCATGGTTTCTATTGTATATAGCAGGATATATTCATCCGATTCTTGAGTTTATACTGGAAAGCTTTTGGTGTTATCAGCTTTTGGCGGCAAAATCACTGAAACAGGAGAGTCGAAAAGTTTATACGGAGCTCAAAAAAGGCGACTTGCCGGGTGCGAGAAAGGCGGTCTCCATGATTGTAGGAAGAGATACGGATAGATTGGATGAAGCGGGGGTCACGAAAGCTGCGGTGGAGACAGTGGCTGAAAATGCTTCCGACGGTGTGACGGCCCCTCTTCTGTTCATGATGATCGGCGGGGCACCCCTGGGATTTTTCTATAAGGCCGTGAATACCATGGATTCCATGATAGGATATAAAGATGAGAAATATCTGTATCTGGGAAGGCTGGCAGCAAAACTGGATGATGTCCTGAATTACATTCCTTCCAGGGTTTCCGCAGTATTAATGATTATTTCGGCTTACCTGCTGGGAATGAACGGGAAAAATGCCGGGCGTATTTACCGGCGGGACAGAATGAACCATGCAAGTCCTAATTCTGCCCAGACAGAAGCTGTGTGTGCAGGGGCACTTGAAATACAGCTGGCAGGAGATGCAGTTTATTTTGGAAAACTTTATAAAAAGAAATATATAGGAGATGCTATAAGACCGGTAGAGGCAGAGGATATCGTCAGGGCAGGAAGGCTGCTGTATGGGACTGCGGTATTGAGTTTTCTCTTGTTTGGGGCAATAAAGCTGCTGTCTTTAATCACATAAAGGAGTGGCAGGCAAGGAGTGATTATGAGTTATATGCATGGCGGAGACATTTATACATATGAGGGAATGCTTGATTTTTCAGTAAATATAAATCCTTTTGGGCCGAGTCCGGCTGTGCTGGAGGCGGCATGTGAAGCAATGAAGACAGTGGGGGCGTACCCCGACAGTCAGTGCAGAAAGCTGAGACAGGAGCTGGCAGAGGTGCTGGAAATTTCTGGGGATACCCTGATATTTGGAAATGGAGCGGCAGATTTGATTTTTTCTCTGGTTTTTGCGGAAAGGCCCAAAAAGGCGATACTTACTGCGCCGTCTTTTCTGGAATATGCCCAGGCGCTTAAGGCAGTGGGGTGTGAAATAAACTACCACTATCTTGAAGAGAAGCAAAATTTTCAGTTGGATGAAGGATATCTGGAGATGCTGACAGGGGATACAGATATGATTTTTCTCTGCTCTCCGGACAACCCTACAGGGGGTTTGCCCCCGCTTTCTCTGCTGCAGAAAATTGCGGGAAAATGTGAGAAATTAGGGATACGTATGGTGCTGGATGAGTGCTTTTGCGAATTTTTGGAGGATACCGAAGGCGTTTTATCTCAGACAGCAATCTGTGAATATCCCCATTTGTTTCTCCTTCGTGCCTTCACAAAAATGCATGCCATGCCGGGACTGCGGCTGGGATATGGGATCACCTCAGACAGAATGCTGCTTCATAATATGGAGAGAGTAAGACAGCCCTGGAGTGTGTCCGCTCCGGCTCAGGCAGCAGGTATCGCTGCACTGGGCGGTGCGGACAGGGTGAAGAAAACCAGAATTTTTATTACTGAGGAACGAAGAAAATTGGAGAAGAAACTAGAGCGAATGGGTGTCACATATTTTCCGTCCTCAGTTAATTATATGCTTTTGAAAAGCAGTTATGATTTGTTTGCCCTGCTGAAGGAAAAAAAGATTTTGATAAGGGACTGCAGTAATTATGAAGGACTAAAGAAGGGGTTTTATCGGATAGCGGTGAAGACCGGGGAAGAAAACCAGCTGCTTATACAGGCCCTGGAGGAAATATATCCCATTAAAAAGAGGAGGTGTGAAGTGTGGCAAAAGTAATTATGATACAGGGCACCATGTCCAATGCAGGAAAAAGCATTCTGGTGGGAGGGCTGTGCAGGGCCTTTCATCAGGATGGCTTTCGGACGGCACCTTTTAAGTCCCAGAATATGGCACTCAACTCTTTTATAACTGATGAAGGGCTTGAAATGGGGCGGGCCCAGGTAATGCAGGCGGAGGCTGCGGGAATCAGCCCCAGTGTATCTATGAATCCGATTCTCCTAAAACCAACCAATGATACCGGTTCTCAAGTTATCCTAAATGGAGAAGTGAAAGGTGTGATGTCTGCAGCCGAGTATTACCGTCACAAAAAGGAATATATACCTGCAATTTTGGAGGCATTTCACAGATTGGAAAGGAATTATGATATCATAGTGATTGAAGGTGCAGGAAGTCCTGCAGAAATCAATCTGAAAAAAGATGATATTGTCAACATGGGGCTTGCCGCTCTTGTAAATGCTCCTGTCCTTCTCGTGGGTGACATCGACAGAGGCGGTGTATTCGCACAGCTGGTAGGGACTATGGCACTGCTGGAGGAAGAAGAAAAAAGCAGAGTTAAAGGTGTGATTATTAATAAATTCCGGGGAGATAAAGAAATCTTACGTCCCGGGCTTCGGATGCTGGAGGATAAGATACATGTGCCGGTGACAGGCGTGGTGCCCTATTTTTATCTGGATATTGATGACGAAGACAGCCTGACGGAGCGGTTTGACAGAAAGGAAACAAAAGGAATTCTTGATGTTGCGGTAATCCGCACACCACGCATCAGTAATTTTACAGATTTTATGGCACTGGAATGTATGGAAGGAATCACACTGCGTTATGTCTTACGTCCCGGGGAATTCGGCAATCCGGACGGGGTGATTATTCCAGGCAGCAAGAATACAATGGAAGACTTACTCTGGATGCGTCAAATCGGGCTGGAGGCCCAGGTGGTCCGCCACAGCAAAGCGGGAAAACTGGTTTTTGGCATCTGCGGCGGCTATCAGATGCTGGGAGATACAATCACAGATCCGGAAGGTGTGGAGCATAAGGGGAAAATTAAAGGCATGGGGCTCCTGCCGATGCACACTGTATTTCAGCCTCAAAAGACGAGAACAAGAGTAACAGGAAAGTTTCAGAACCTGACAGGGGACTTAAGCCTTTTCAGCCAGATAGAAATAGAAGGTTATGAAATCCATATGGGTACAACTGAGTTTACAGGGAAAGAAGAGCATATCCTTGTATTGCAGGAGGATACCCAGAAAGAGACACTTAAATTTGACGGCGCGGCAAAGGAAAGTGTCATGGGCTGCTATGTGCACGGAGTATTTGACCGCCCTGAAGTGGCGGGAGCTTTTGTACAGGTACTGCTGAAGCAAAAGGGAATCGCACAGGATGCAGTCAGCCCGGTGGACTTGTCAAAATATAAGGAAGAGCAGTATGATAAATTGGCAGATGTTATCCGGGAAAATCTGGATATGGCTGCTGTATATGAAATTCTGGAGAAAGGAAATCGTGTATAATGAAATCGGTCATTCGAATAGGAAGCCGGGAGAGCCGGCTGGCTGTGATTCAGGCGGAAATAGTAAAAAAGCAGATTCAGAAATACCATCCGAGGATTCAGGTGGAGCTGACGGCCATGAAGACAACCGGGGACAAAATCCTGCACAAAAGTTTGGAGGACATCGGCGGCAAGGGACTTTTTGTAAAGGAGCTGGACCAGGCACTGCTGGAGGGACGGATTGATATTTCCGTCCACAGCCTGAAGGATATGCCGATGGAAATTTCGAAGGAATTGCCAATTGTTGCTTATACAGAGAGAGAGGATCCCAGGGATGTGCTGATTTACCGTCCTGGATTTCATGAAATCCCTAAGGAAGGTGTAATCGGCACATCTAGCAGGCGGCGGACACTGCAGATGAAAAAAATCTACCCTTTCTGTACGTTTCGCGGAATACGTGGAAATGTGCAGACCCGCTTAAGGAAGCTTGATGAGGGCGGCTATGACGGTACAGTTCTCGCAGCGGCAGGGCTGAGGAGGCTTAAAATGGAAGATATCATAGGGCGTGTTTTTGAAATAGAGGAAATGGTTCCAGCAGCCGGACAAGGTATCCTGGCTGTGCAGGGAAGAAAAGGAGAGGATCACACATATCTGGAATATGTGCAAAATCGTAAAAGTAGGACAGAGGCACTGGCAGAGCGCGAATTTGTCGCTGCACTTGACGGTGGATGTTCTTCCCCCATAGCCGCCCACGCGAGGGCCCTCGGCAGGGAAATCAGACTTACTGGTCTGTATTACTGCGAGGGAGAGGATTCTTATTATACGGCGGAGAGAATCGGTGAGGCCGAAAAGCCCCGGCAGCTGGGGGAGGTCCTGGCGAAGGAAATGAAACGGAGGAGCAGATAAAATGGGGAAAAATGGAAAAGTCTGGCTGGCCGGTGCCGGTCCCGGTGATGCAGGGCTTTTGACTGTGAAGACAAAACAGTTGATGGAAGAGGCGGACGTGATTGTATATGATGCTCTCATCAGTGCGGAAATACTCAGTCAGATTCCCGATGAGAAGGAGCTGATCCATGTGGGAAAACGCTGCGGAAATCATTCGGCCTCTCAGGAGCAAATCAATGAGATTTTGCTTGAGGAGGCCAAAAAAGGGAAAGAAGTACTCAGACTAAAGGGCGGGGATCCTTTTATTTTCGGGCGCGGCGGAGAAGAACTGGAGCTGCTGGCTAAACATCAGATTCCCTTTGAGGTGGTTCCCGGAGTCACATCGGCATCTGCGGTGCCTGCCTATGCAGGAATTCCTCTCACCCACCGGGACTATGCCTCTTCCTTTCATGTTATTACCGGACACCCTAGAAAAGATGGTACAAGAAAGATTGACTATGCTTCTCTCGTGCAACTGAGAGGAACACTGGTTTTTTTGATGGGGATTTCTTCTATGAAAGAAATTTTAAAAGGGCTTATAGATGCGGGCATGGACAAAAGCACGGCCGCTGCAGTCCTGGAAAAGGGAACCCTGGCAGAGCAGAGGCGGATAGTTTCCACCATAGAAAAGCTTGCCGAAGATATAAAGAAGGCAGAGCTTGGAACTCCAGCCATTCTTTTGGTGGGGGAGGTCTGTACCCTGGCCGATACGTTTCACTGGGCGGAGGACAGGCCTCTCGGAGGAAAACAGATTCTAATCACCAGGCCAAAGCAGGCCGGCTTACGTCTTGCAGAGCGGCTCCGCAGACTGGGGGCACAGGTGATTGAGCTTCCGTCTATTGTGACAGAGACCATTTCTCCGAATCCTGCTTTGGATGAGATCTTCGCTCACTTTGGAAACCGTGCAGAGGAGGAGTGGATAATTTTCACAAGTCCTATAGGTGTACAGGTATTCTTTGAGCAGATGAGCCAATCCAAGCTGGATATAAGAATGCTGTGCCAAAGAAAAGCAAAGGTTAGGTTTGCGGCAATTGGTTCTGCCACAGAAAGAGCTCTGGGTACATATGGAATTTGTGCGGATTTGGTGCCGAAAGTATATTCTGCCGGTACTCTGGGAAAAGAACTGGCAGTACAGGCAGCTCGCGGAAGCTTTGTGACGGCACTCCGGGCGGCAGAAGGATCGCAAGAACTACTTCCGCCTCTTAAAAAAGCCGGGATTTCGGTTGACGATGTACCCTTGTATCGGACATATTACAAAAGCCACAGACCCTTACGGGAAAAGATTTCTTCAATGCTGGATGCAGGGGAAATTCATGCGGTGACATTTACCAGTGCATCTACAGTCCGCGGCTTTGTGAATACAATGAAGCTTGAAAATTATAGCAATATCCTGGCAATCTGTATTGGTGAACAGACTGGGAGGGAGGCAGCAAAACATAGTATGCAGATTCGGATTGCAAAGCGTGCTGCTATTGACAGTATGGTGGATTTGATTGAACAGGAATTAAAAGAATAGGTGGAAGAAGGATGCCAAAATACATTGGAAAGCGAATATTGATAAGTGTACTTTCTCTCTTCATGCTCGTAACAGCTGGCTTTTTCCTGACGCGGATGATGCCGGGGAGTCCCTTCCAGAGCGGAAATGTGTCGGAAGACATTTTGAAATCTATAGAAAAAGAATATGGACTAGACAGGCCAGTGCTTAAACAGTATCAGGTTTACCTGAAAAATCTCCTCCGGGGTGACTTGGGTGTTTCATTAAAAAAGCCAGATGTAACGGTAGTGGAGGTAATTATTAGAGCCGTACCCAGCACAGCTATTTTAGGATTACTTGCAATTTTAACGGCATCAGTCTTAGGAACAGTATTTGGCATCTGGCAGGCCTCTTCTAAAAACAAAGTGGTGAGAGGCGGCATTTTTTTCGGAGCCATCCTGGGGACAGGCATCCCGAACTTTGTCATCGCTTTGCTTTTGATACTTCTTTTTGGGGTAAAGTTAAAGCTCTTTCCTATTGCCGGACTGACAGACTCAAGAAACTATGTGCTCCCGGTACTTTCGCTGGCGGCTTACCCCACAGCAGTAATCACGAGGCTGGTACAGAACACTTTTTGCAGAGAAATGGAAAAGGACTATGTAGTTATGGCCAGAGCAAAGGGACTTGGATATCGAAGGACAATTTTGACACATGTCTTGAAAAACGCGTGGATTCCAGTGCTGAATTATCTTGGCCCGGCCGCTGCATTTCTTCTGACCGGGAGCTTTGCGGTGGAGAGTATATTTACGATTCCGGGGCTGGGCAGGGAATTTGTAAATTCAATCGGAAACAGGGATTATACACTGATACTGGGATTGACAGTATTCATGGGGATTGTAGTGATCGGAATTAACCTCCTGACGGATTTGCTTACTGCCTGGTTGGATCCCAGAGTAAGGAGGACTTTTCTATGAAAGCAATGTTTCGGAAAAACCCTTTACTTACGGCGGGATTGATTATTCTTATACTGGTGATTTTGCTGGCGGTTCTGGTACCGGTATTTTCCCCCTATTCTTATCAGGCGCAGGATGTAGACAGACAGAACTTAAGTTCCTCCGTCAGTCACATATTCGGAACCGACAAATTTGGCAGAGATATTTTTGTGAGAGTATGGTATGGAACCAGAATCAGTCTTCTTGTAGGGCTGGGGAGTACTGCAATATGCGGATTATTCGGTATTTTGTACGGAAGTGCAGCAGGGTATGCAGGCGGGAAGACAGATTTGATTCTGATGCGTCTTGCAGATATAATAGATGCTATTCCTTCTTTACTTTATGTAATTTTGATTACACTTGCTCTGGGAGCGAATGTAGGCAGTATCCTCTTAGGGATCTGTATCTCGGGATGGATAGACTTAGCCCGCATTGTCCGGGGAGAGGTCATGAGGCTGAAAACCAGGGAATATTGTATCGCTGCAAGGATGACAGGGGCAACTGCGGGCAGAATATTGAGACGTTACATCTTACCGAATGGGGCAGGTCCCGTGATTGTGAACATTACCTTTATGGTGCCAAAGGCCATTTTTACAGAAGCCTTTTTAAGCTTTGTGGGGGCAGGAATATCTGCACCGGCGGCAAGTCTTGGAACTCTGATCCAGGATGCCAGAAGCCAGATGCTGGTGTATCCGGCCCAGATACTGTATCCCATTTTGATTCTTTGTATTTTGCTTCTGTCCATGAATCTCATAGGTGCAGGTGTTGAAGCGGGAGAAAACCAATCGGAAGCGAGGATGTTTATTTCGTTTTCCCAGGGGAAAGGATATAGAGGATGAGTTTGCTAAGTGTACAGAACTTAAGTGTACAATTTCATGACAGCTATGCCGGGGGGGAAACGGTAAGGGACATCAGTTTTAACGTGGAGCCAGGAGAAATTGTGGGGATTGTTGGGGAATCAGGCTCAGGGAAAAGTACTGCAATGCAGGCAATCATGGGACTGCTGCCTAAGAGAGCTGAAGTAAAATGTCAAAAACTGATTCTTTCCCAAGAGGACATTACACCCCCTTTTTCAGCGGACGGGAAATCCGCAGTGAAGGAAGAGAAGCTCTATGAAAAAAAGATGGAATCCATACGGGGCAGACAGATTTCCATGATATTTCAGGAGCCATTGAGCTATTTAAACCCTACAGTAAAGATTGGCAGGCAGATCACAGAGGTCATCCATGCACACGATAAAGCCTGTACCAGAGGCGGTGCCCGTCAGAGAGCAAAAGAGCTTCTGGATATGGTGGGAATCCGCCGGCCTGCAGAGAGAATGAGACAGTATTCATTTGAATTGTCAGGCGGTATGCGGCAGAGGGTCGCAACTGCTATTGCACTTGCCTGTGAGCCCAGGCTTTTGATTGCAGATGAACCGACTACTGCGCTGGACGTGACGGTGCAGGGACAGATTCTTCAGCTCATAAAGAGGATTTCTAAAGAAACTGGGACAGCCGTTCTATTTGTAAGCCACGACCTGGGCGTGATAGCATCCGTCTGCAGCCGTGTGATTGTGATGCACAATGGGAAAATCGTGGAAGAAGGTGTGACAGATGATATTTTCCGTGAGCCCCGGCATATGTATACAAAGGAACTGATCGAAAAGGCTTCTCATTTGCAGAAATTACCTCACAGTATGGTGAGCCGGAATCCGCTGTTTGTGGCAGAACATGTCACAAAACAGTACCCTGGCAGAATAAACCGGGAACAGACAGAGGCGGTGAATAATGTTTCCTTTTATATTAATAAAGGGGAAATCTACGGACTGGTCGGAGAAAGTGGGTGCGGAAAAACTACACTGGCAGGAATGGCTGCCGGGGTGTATCAGCCTACTAAGGGAAACATTCTGTTCAAGGGAGTGCCTCTTCTTAAGATGAATCGGCAGATTCAGATGGTATTCCAGGATGTACAGTCATCTCTAAACCCTAAGATGACTATTGAGGATATATTGGAGGAACCGCTTCAGCTGAATACAAAATTATCTTCTGAAGGACGAAGGAAAAAGGTGATAGAGACATTAAATCTGGTTGGCCTTTCCCCGAAAGATACAGAAAAATATCCCCAGGCATTTTCAGGAGGCCAGCGGCAGCGCATTGCGATTGCGAGGGCGCTGATACTAGAGCCGGAGCTAATGATATGTGACGAGCCGGTCTCATCTCTGGATATTTCCACACAGGAGCAGATACTGGAGCTGTTGGAGCAGGTTCAGATAGAAAAGCAGATTTCCTGCCTGTTCATTTCCCATGACTTGAATGTGGTAAAAAGAATTAGCCAGAGGCTGGGGGTTATGTATGAGGGTGTATTTGTGGAGTCCGGGAACACCCGGAGTATTTATGAGGATCCCTGGCATCCATACACAAAAACTCTATTATCCGCAATCCTGCCTCCAAATCCCAAAATGGCCAAAAGAAAACGGAGAATGTGGAAGGTGAAAGAATCCGGGGGAAAGAAACTTTTGGGTGAGGGATGTCCCTTTGCCCCCAGGTGCGGGTATGCAATGGAATGCTGCTATGCTCAGAGCCCTAAAACATATACTTTTGGAGAGCGGAAAATTGCATGTTTCCTGTATTCAGAAGAATACACAGGAAAAAGAAACGACGATTATAAAATGACTTCACAGATATAGAGATACAGACAGGAGTAAAGCATTATGAAGAAAGTACTAAGCGTTTTATTGATAATGGTGCTGCTGACATCTGCCATCTTGAGCGGATGTGGCAGGCAGGAGCAGAAGACAGGAGAAAAAAAGGAGATTGTGGTTGCTGTGAACAGTGAGACAGGAGGATTGGATCCTGCGGGAATGATAGCTTTGACATATCTTTCTTATTCGGTCTCTGCATTGGATGAACTGCTGACTTATAATGAAAAGGGCGGCATAGAGTACCGCGCCGCTAAAGACTACGAGGTCAATAAGGATTCCACAGTGTGGACATTCCATCTGCGCAGGGATGCTGTATGGTCAGATGGAACCCCTGTGACATCCTCTGACTTTCTAAATACCATGGTACGGGCATTGAATCCCAAAAGTGGAAATGGCTATGCAAATTATCTTTTCCCTATTAAAAATGCCGAAGCTATTTACAATGGCAAGGCAGGCATAGACAGTTTGGGAGTGGAAACACCGGATGATAAGACCCTTGTGTTTACTCTTGAAAAACCCTGTGTGTATTTTCTGGACTTGTTAAGGCTTCCGGTCTATACTCCATCCTGTGTGAAGTATGCAAAGAAGACAGACAGTGGATGGGACAAAGATCCGTCTACAAGTGTATCCAACGGTCCCTTTTATCTGGCAGAATATGTACCTGAACAATATTTTGTACTGAAAAAGAATCCCAAATACTGGAATGCCGAGTCGGTGAAGCTGGATCAGATTACATATCGTTTTTTTGATGATCAGCAATCCATGGCAAATGCTTATGAGACTAAAGAGGTGGACGTTGCGCCGGCTCTTCAGTCCTCGGTAATGAAATTGTATGAGGGAAAAGAGGATCTGGTGATCACAGATACAATAGCGACACGGTACATTTATCCCAACTTGAATGTAAAACCTCTGGATGATGTGCGGGTGAGAAAGGCGCTGAATCTTGCTATTGACAGAAAAGAGCTGTGCAAAGCTATCGGGGAAGATACAGAGCCTGCTGTGAACCTTGTAGCCAAATACATGAAGGACAAAAGTACAGGAAAATATTTTGTAGATGAGGCAGCCCCTCCATTTGAGGAGAATTTAGAAGAGGCGAAACAGCTTCTGGCAGATGCAGGCTATCCCGGGGGGAAAGGTTTTCCGACTTTGACCTATAATTATCCTTCTCTGGAAATGGATTCCGATACGGCGCAGGTCATTCAGGAACAACTGAAAAAGAATCTGAACATTTCTATTAAATTGAATGCCCAGGAATTACAAGTAAATTATACAGAGCGCCGGGCAGGCAGCTTTGATTTGTGCAGAATGAACTGGACGGCGGATTTTGCGGATCCTTACACCTATCTGTCTATGCTGCTGTCCAACAGTACTTACAATTGCAGTGGGATTGCGGACGAGAAGTATGATGCACTTGTGGCACAGTCGGATCAAGAGACCGACCCTGTAAAGAGGGGAAAACTGATGCATGAGGCAGAGCAGCTGGCAGTGGGGGGGGAGTTCTATATTATTCCGCTTTTTTCTATGAAAAGCTGCAACCTGATTCGTCCCCGGATTACAGGCATAACCCAAAATCCGGCTACCGGGGCATTAGAATACAGACATGCAGATATACAGTGATACAGTAAAGAAAAATTGGGACAACAGAAAGTAGGGAGACATATATGTTTCATGTTGTGACAGGAGGGGCCGGAAGCGGAAAATCTTCCTTTTCGGAGGATACTATATGTAGATACTATGAGGAATGTAAGACAGATGGCCCAACCGGAAATTTAATATATATAGCGACAATGATCCCCTACGGAGATGAGACAATGGAAAAAATCCGCCGTCACCGAAGTATGCGTGCGAAAAAGGGGTTTTCCACCCTGGAGTGCTATACAGACCTTGAGCATCTGACTGAGTCGGAACTTTTCCAGAGTGATAATGGAAAATCTTGTGTTTTGCTGGAATGTATATCGAACTTGACGGCAAATGAAATGTACGAGCCGGAAGGGGCAGGAAAATATGCAGCAGAAAAAATTCTGCAGGGGATAGAGAAACTCCGAAAAGTATGCAGCTGTCTTGTGGTTGTGACAAATGAAGTTTGCTCAGATTCTGTGAGAAGCTCAAAAGAGATGGAGCTATATAAAAAGGCCTTGGCAGAAATCAACAGGAAGATGGCAGAGGATGCCGATATTGTGACAGAGGTGGTATATGGAATTCCTGTCACTATAAAAATGAAGGAATCAAGTTATATGAGAAAAGAAAAAGAGTTTACCGAGCAAAAAACTTTGTATTTGGTAACGGGCGGAGCTTATCAGGGAAAGCGTAAATTTGCAGAAAAGCTATACGGAAATCCGCAGTGGGAAGACGGAGGCGCATGCCCTTTGGAAGCTATTTATACCTGTGAGGGGATTTATCATTTCGAAAAATATATCAGACGGATGCTTGAAGAAGGAAATGAATTCGAAGGACTGGCTAAAAATATTGCCCAAAAGAATCCGGGGCTGATAATTGTCACAGATGAAATTGGATATGGCCTTGTGCCCATCGATGCATTTGAAAGAAGATACAGAGAGCTGACCGGACGTATCTGCACGGAAGTTGCGGCATATTCCTGCCGGGTGGACAGGGTAGTGTGTGGTGTAGGTATGCCTCTGAAGGGAGACAGATGAAATGATGATGAATCATAGGGAACATATAGAACTTGAAAAAGTATTGCCCCAGGAGATTGAAGCCAGAAGCTTTGAAATCATTACAGAGGAATTGAGGGATACACCGCTTATTCCGGGGACAGAGCCTATTGTAAAAAGATGTATCCATACCAGTGCAGACTTTGATTATGCAAAAAGCCTGGTATTTACAGAAGATGTAGTGAAGCACACACTGGATGCGCTGAAAAAGGGAGCCTCTATTATCACAGATACACAGATGGGGAAAGCCGGAATTAACAAGAAACAGCTGGCTAAGTATGGTGGGGAGGTCTACTGCTTCATGTCCGATGAAGATGTGGCCCGGGCGGCAAAAGAGAGGGGCATCACCCGTGCTGCAGTGAGTATGGAAAAAGCTGCCGCTTTGGACAAAAAATTGATTTTTGCTATAGGAAATGCACCCACTGCGCTGGTCCGCCTTTATGAGCTGATACAGGAAAATAAGCTTCACCCGGAACTGATAATCGGAGTGCCTGTAGGCTTTGTGAATGTAATTCAGTCAAAGGAATTGATATTAAGTCTAAAGGAGATTCCCTCCATTGTGGCAAAAGGGAGAAAAGGCGGAAGTAATATTGCGGCATGTATCTGTAATGCATTGCTGTATATGCTATAACAGTATATAAGGAGGCGGCAGGATGGAAAAATCATATTTCCCAATGTTTGTTGACATATCAGAGAAAAAGATTGTGGTGGTCGGAGGCGGAAGGATTGCTGCGAGACGGGTAGATACACTTACATATTTTGCAGGAAACATTACTGTCATAGCGCCGGAAGTTACAAGGCAGCTGCTGGAACTAAATGAAGACGGAAGAATATATTGTATGATAAGAGAGTATGAAAAAGGGGATATTGCCGGGGCGGATATGGTTCTTGCCGCTACAGATGACAGGCAGCTAAACCACAGCATCGCGGATGAGTGCAGGGTACTGGAGAGAGAAAAAGGCAGAAGAATTCTGTTTAATACAGCAGATGATAAAGATTTATGTGATTTTTATTTTCCGTCCGTTATAACAAGAGATGATATTGTCATAGGAATCAATTCCGGCGGACGTAGTCCGGGAAAGGTAAAACAGGTGCGGGAGAAGCTGGAAGAAAAACTTGATATATTATAGGGAAAGCAAATATATTTATTGATTATATGAATTTGAATTGCCTGCTTCATAATGCTATCATATAAAAGATGACTACAACCTTTGGTATGGTAGCCAGGGAAGTAAAGGACGAAGAGAAAGAAGCAATCAAAGATGAGAAAGAATATCAGGTTGGGATTGATGCTTTGACACTGGCTGTGAATCCGGAAAATCCGGTGACAAAGGTGTTGGACAACCTTACAAAGGATCAGATTGTGGCATTGTTCTCAGGAGAGTATGCGACCTGGAAAGATCTGGATGACTCCCTTCCAGGCGAAGAGGTAGTAGTAATTACCCGTGATATTAATGGTGGTGCACATGAAGTGTTCCAGAAAAACATTATGGGAGATACAGATGTAAAGGCAGATGCAATCCAGGCATCTTCTATGGGGGAACTGGTACAGTCTGTCATTGATAATCCTTATGCCATTGGATATGCTTCCTATGGTGTTGCCAATCAGAATGAGGGAAAGATTGTTACATTAAAAGTAGATGGTGTGGAGGCGACAGCGGAAAATATTATCGATGGCTCCTACATTATTCAGCGGCCGCTGCTGCTGGTTACATCGGGGGAATCAACAGACGAACAGCAGGCGTTTCTGGACGTGGTTCTGGGAGAGGAAGGTCAGAAAACAGTTGAGGATATGGGATTTATCCCCATGGGCTAAGCTAAGATATTATGCGAAAAAAATTTGCTGATATATTTTTCAAGGGAGTTATAATAACTGCCGCAGTCAGTGTATCTGCGCTGCTTGTGCTCATGCTGATACATATTATCAGAGAGAGTATCCCGGCTTTTTCTACGTTAGGAGCAGAAATGTTTCAGGCAGATACAAAATGGCAGCCGGTGAGCGGCACTCCACAGTTCGGATTGCTTCCGGCAATAACAGGTACTTTGTATGTATCGGCAATAGCCGTGATACTTGCCCTGATTTTTGGAGTGGGCGGGGCCTTATTCCTAAACTATTATCTGCCGGATAACATTGCAAAAATCTTTTTATCCTTTATCGAACTTGTGGCCGGCATTCCTTCGGTTATATTTGGCTTTATAGGGCTGACTGTTGTGGTGAAAGGTTTTGCAAAAATAGGGAAAATGGCGGCAGGACAGTGTGTGCTGGCGGCAGGTATTGTTCTTGGCGTCATGCTCCTGCCCTATGTGATTGCCACCTGCAGCGAGTCTGTTCAAAACGCACGAAAAACTTATGAGCTTTCGGCTCTGGCACTGGGGCTGTCAAAGGAAGCAGTTCTGCTTAAGACTATACTGCCATCCATCCGCAGAGGGATCATAGCAGCTGCTATGATGGCCTTTGGACGTGGATTAGGTGAGACAATGGCTGTTATGATGGTAATCGGGAATTCCCCTATTTTCCCAAAGTTTTTTGGCAGGGGACAGACCATTCCGGCTCTGACAGCATTGGAAATGGGAAGTATTGAGTATGGAAGTATGCATTTGTCGGTGCTATATGCGGCAAATGCAGTTCTTCTTATATTGCTTTTTGTTGTGCTGGGCTGTGGACATATGTTGAGAAGGAGACTTGACAAAGATGAGACATAGAGTGGGAAAGTATTTGACAAGGCTCGCTTGTTTTTTGTTGGGAGTGTCAGCCATAGGAATAGCTTTATTTCTATTTGTCTATGTGTTTTGGAAAGGAAGAGGCGTTATCAGTCTTTCGTTTTTGCTGGATTCACCTTCCGGAGTGCCCGTCGGAACAGACGGAGGCATTTTTCCGGCATTGATAGGCTCTATATTTCTCGGAGGGCTATCAGCCTTGATGGGTGGATTACTGGGGATCGGAGCTGCTCTGTACCTTGCTTTTTACTCGGACCGAAAATGGCTTTCTGTCCTGGTGAACACAGCAATACTGGGCCTTTCAGGAATCCCTTCTATTTTGTTTGGACTTGTGGGATACACCCTATTGATCTATAAGCTTGGAATCGGCAGAAGCCTGCTTTGTGCATCAATATCTGTGGCAGCGATGATTGTTCCCTTTGTTTCAATACGGGCGAAGAAGATCTTTGAGGAAAAAAGGCGGGGATACATGGAAGAGTCTTTAGGTCTCGGCCTTTCAAAAGAATACACACTGAGAAAACTTATTTTACCACACTGTGCATCAGAATTATTGGGGACAGTTGCTCTTGGGATGGCATACGGGATGGGGGCGGTTGCACCTATTTTATATACCGGTGCGGTAATGCAGGCTGATATTCCAAGGAAACTCACCGATCCGTTTATGTCGCTGCCCTATCATTTGTACATGCTTGTGAATAACGGATTTTCACTGGAATACGCATTTGGTACAGCCTTTGTGCTTATGGCATTTCTACTGTTGGTTCAACTGCTGTGCAAAGGCGTTACATCTCTGCAGGAGAGAAAAGAAAGTAGATGAGGTTTGAAGCCCATGCTTGAAATACAAAATTTAAAAGCAGGATTTGGGAAAAAAGAAATTCTGCACGGAATTAACTTGGCAATACCCGGGCACAAAATCACGGCCATTGTAGGGCAGTCAGGGTGTGGCAAGACAACACTTCTAAAGTCTATGAACAGAATACTGGAAGAGGAAGGCGGGTATATTGATGGAAGTGTTCTTCTGAAAGGAGCAGACTGTAAACGGATGCCAAAGGAAATGCTCAGAAAGAAAATAGGAATGGTTTTTCAGCAGCCGACAGTTTTCCCCTGCAGCATTGAAAAGAATCTGTCCTATGTTTTAAAATATCACGGACTGAGAGATAAATCTGCAATCAGACAGGAAATAGAAGCGTGTATGAAAAAAGCGAAGCTCTATGATGAAGTGAAAAATCATATGAAAACACCCGCAAAAAACTTGTCCGGAGGTCAGAAGCAGCGCCTTGCAATTGCAAGGAGCCTGTGTGCAAAACCAGATATGCTGGTCTTGGATGAGCCGTGCTCCGCTTTGGATTTGAAAAATACAATCGCTATTGAAAAAACAATGCTTGAGTTAAAAGAGCAGTATACACTGGTCATAGTGACACACAATCTTGCACAGGCAAGGAGAATCGCAGACTGGGTGGTATTTATGGATCGGGGAGGCGTGCTGGAAGTTACAAAAAAAGATATGTTTTTTGAGCATCCTTCCTCAGAGCTTGCCAGAGAACAGCTGAGTTATATTTAGGAGGTCATATGAAAGTTGATATCCCGGGGTATAAGATTTTAAATTTGGAATACCTTTTGCTGGACTATAACGGAACCATCGCTGTTGACGGAGAAATTCCGGCGCAGTAAAAGAAAAACTGCTTTCCCTGTCCAAAACGTTTAAAATATACGTCCTGACGGCAGATACACATGGGACTGCTGCTCAAAGGTGTGCAGATCTGCCGGTTGAGATTAAGACATTTCCAAATGGCACGGCTATGCAGTCAAAATTGGCAATTGCAAAAAGTCTTGGATTGGAAAAATGTGCAGCCGTAGGAAATGGCCGCAATGACTGCCTTATGTGCAAAGAATGCGTTTTATCCATTGCAATTGCAGGAAGAGAAGGGGCCAGCGGAAGACTGATTTCACAGGCAGATGTCTGTGTAACCTCTATTGTGGATGGGTTAGAATTGCTTGAAAAACCAAAAAGACTGATCGCAACATTGAGAGGATAAGAATCAGTTTTCCCCGCGAGGTATTTGACTTTGCAGATTTTAGGATACAATAAAAGCAGATAACGGGAATCGGAAACCCCGTTTTTCTGCTCTGTATGTGGCTATTCTATACGTTTTTAGTGCGTTTTACTGTTTGCTAATCTTTATTTTCACTCTCTTTACATTTTTTTAGTATCAAATTAGTATCACTGTACTCATTATTTTTACAGAGTTCATCAAGCCTTTTTGCAACTTCACTTTGTTTTGACGGGAACAGGTGAGAATATATATTTAATGTGGTTGATACATTTTCATGCCCTAAGCGTTCCGACACCAGGAGCGCAGAGAATCCCAATTCAATCAATAGTGAAGCGTGTGAATGCCGCAGGTCATGAAGCCGTATACGCTTGATTCTAGCCATTTTGGTGTGAGTCTCTAACTGCCTGCATAGGTAGAATGAGAGGCTTGAAATAGGCGGGCAGAGGGCGTTAAAGCATATATTCTATTTTCATGTTTTTCTAGGAGATCAACAAGGAACTGAGGAATTATAATAGTCCTGTTTGCCTTCTTTGTCTTGGGTGATGTAACAACTCCCTTTCCGTCAATTAAGTGGTAAGTCTTGTTAATCTGTAAGGTGTGGGCTTTCAAGTCAATATCAGCCGCCGTCAGAGCTTCAAATTCGCCGATTCTAAGCCCGCAATAATATAAGACAAGGAAAGCTGTATAATAAATATCAGAGGGGCTAAAAGTAGAAATAAAGCAATCAAATTCTTCCTTTGTCCAAAAGTTTAAACTTTTTTGCTTCTTTCCTATGGTGTTTCCTGCAATCCTACAGGGGTTCACAGAAAGCCCATAAAACCGGACCGCAAAATTGAAGAGGCTTGAAAGCTCCATAACAATATTTTGCATATATCCCGGGGATAATGGTTGATTATTTGCATTTTTTGACTTCTTTATATCCCCTTGCCATTTCCTGATATCAGCGGCGGTAATCTCATTAATGGGTTGATTACTGAAATATGGAAGTATCCACGTATCAATGCGGGCCTTCTTGGTTTTATAAGTGATTTCTTTTGTGTGCTGCTTCTTATCATCAAGATACAATTCACTTAATATCTTAAAGGGCATTGATGGTTGGGCGGTCTGGCTGGTCAAGAAATCTCTTTCCCAGTCCTGAGCGTCCTTCTTTCTTTCAAAGCCCCTCTTGAACTTCTGTTTGTTTGTTCCAGTGTAGTCCTCATAATAGAATTTGCAGTACCATGTGTTTGTTTTTTCGTCTTTGTATGTTGGCATATTATTCTTCCTTTCATTCTGGCCGGGCGGGTGTGGGAATGATTGAAAGAGTTTGACATATCCAACAGTATTGACTATAATATACTTAACAAGGGAACCGTTGGCCAGCTTGCACCTGACCGCCGGGAAAATAGGTTTAAAAAATAGCGCCTTATCTTACCAGGACAGGGGCGCTATTTTTTGTGTTTATAAATCATTATAACAAGGGTTATAACGGCACAAAGCATGATGACAAAAGTAAATAAATCACTATATGTAACCATAAGCACCAGCCTCCTTCCTTTATCCGGCGGCCAGTAAAGCACCCCAACAGTTCCCTGGGTAAGTATATTATTGTCAATGTATGTTTAACTGAACGCAATTCTGCGTTGGCCTCATCACTACTGACCCCATATGGGGCCGAAAGTTCAACTTGCTCAAAAAAGTACGGGTTCACTGCTGAATTTTCAGCGGTCTAAGTTCAATTTAGGGTGTTACAATTCGCTCATTTTTGAGCAGGTTCAATTTGTTGTCGAATTCCCGACTGTGGTTTTGCAGGCGTAGGCAAACCTACGGATGTATTACTCAAAAATGAGTAAAACTATTCAAAATCTGGTTACGGTATAGGGTAGTAAAAATAGCAAAATTAGCAGAACCCATATTTATAATCTTTTTCACAGAAATGTTATAAAGTTTCTTTTGCTCAAAAATGAGCGAAACTATTACCAGCGTGCTTTCGGGTACGGAGGTTCAAAATAAATCCATGTCTTCCTGGGTAGCTTTGCGAGTGCTTACCTTTTCTTCTTTATCTGATTCTTTGCTAACGGCCTTATTATCCTTCTGATATTCTTTTAGCCTAGTCATTTCCCAGACCCGTTTAGATGCTTCTTTCTTTCCGGATTCATTTAGCTTTTCGTAATTGTATAGCAATTTCTGCCGATTGATATCGTCTATTTGCTCCACATTGACCCTTTCTATGCTAACTCCATCCTTTTCACTAATTTTCCACCCTGGCGGAAGTGCCAGCTGCCTTGGGTTGATTCCATAGTACTCCGCAATTTTAACTAATGTTTTATAGTCTGGTGTGCGATTATTGTTTTCATAATTTGAATACGTTGGGTATTTGATGTTAAGCTCTTTTGCCGTTTCCTTTGCTGACATTCCTTTATCTTTCCTCAATTCCTTTATCCTATCACCTATTTTAAAAATATCGTTTAATCCCATTTTTTTCACCTCCACATATTCAGTATAGAATATTTTTCTGGAATATTCAATAACAATGTTGACATTTTCAATAACGAATATTATAATAAATATATTCAATAACGAATACTGAAAGGAGGGGGGAATGAACCTTGAAAATTAATAATGAGCGTCTTCTCTTGACTATGGCAAAAAAGAACATCTATAGCTTTTCTCAATTATCGAGAGAGTCCGGCGTATCAAAGCAAACCTTATCGTATATCAAAAACGGTAAAACGTGTTCAATTAAAACGCTTAACTCTATATCAAAGGCTTTAGGCGTGGATGTAACTGAAATTATTGAAACAGATTAACTAATACGCCGGGCGGGTGTGGGAATGATTGAACCTTGACAATTGAATTAGGAACTTATTAATTAAATGAACATTTCCAAAACTGGAATAGTTCAATAGGGAAAGGAGAAAAGAAGTGACAAATACAGATATTGAAACAATGGTACAAAAAGAGGCCGAGCGCCTGGGTGTGAATAGTCCGGAATTTATGGAGCGGCACAAAGAGATTATGGAACTGGCTGCAGAGATTGAGAAAAATAATAGACCAAAGAAACAAGTATACACAGCTAAAGACCTTCAGGGGCTTTTAGAAGTGTCAGAAAGCAAAGCATACCAGTATATTAGGCAGATGAACGAAGAACTTTCTAAAAAAGGATACATAACAGTCAGGGGCAAGGTTCCCGTGGCATACGTACAGGAAAGATTCTTTGGAGTGAAGGCGGGGGTTGATTAATTGGCATCAAGGAAAGAATTGCTGGACAGTATTCGGCCGGATATAAAGTTAAACAAGAATTTCTTTTTAAGGATATTCGGCTACAGCATGACAACGCCGGACTTTGCAGAAGAGGCACTTTCTAAATTGGAAGAGGCCGGATGCAGCCAGGCACGGAACTATTACACAGGTATCACTACAGAGTGGCAGAGAGAACACGATAAGATGATGAAAAACGTTGCTGGGTGGTACGGACAACAGGCATATAAGGGAAAGAAGGTGAGTGAGCCACGGAAACAACAAGAGCCGGAGAGATTGACGGAAGATTATTTACAACAGATGAGCGACAGGCAGCTATTGGCCTTATTAAAAAAGGTAATCTAGCTAAGGCGCAAGGGGCAGCTGAAAATATGGGTTCTGCTAATTTTGCTATTTTTACTACCCTAGTCCAAAAACAGAAAAAGCAACTTATACCGTTTCCAGTGGATTGTTTACCGGGTGAGATAAGGACATACACAAAGGCGGCGGCTGAATCCTTACAGGTTCCTGTGGGTATGATAGCATCTTTTGTATTATCGGTACTTTCATTGTCCATTCAGGGGAAATTTGAAATACAGGTAAAGCAGGACTGGACGGAAACCGTTAATCTATATTTGCTGGTGATTGCCAGGCCTTCAGAGCGAAAGTCCCCGGCGCTTAAAGAAGTAACAAGCCCCATATTTAATTATACGGAGAAAGAAAACGAACGTAGACGGCCGAAGATACAAAAATATGAGATGGAAAAGAAGATTCTAACCGGAAGATTGAAGACCATTCAAGAATCATTGTCTAAACAAGGGGAAAAGTCGCAGTATGACATTCAGGACGCTCTTGACTGCCAGTGTTGTCCGGCAAATTAGAAGCACCTATTCCATGCAGTTTGTTTTATCCTAAAAAGCTTGCTGAACAGTTGTTTTAGTCACTTTATCAGCTACT
>NZ_SLZZ01000013.1 GCF_004346165.1 Muricomes intestini
ATGCTCTCTGGGGTAGCCTCGTCTTTTACTACCTCGTCAATCTTCTCCCCGCCTTTATAGACCGCCATGACCGGAAGGCCCAGCACCTTCTGCCCTATGGCAAGGCGGCGTGCCTTGGTGGTGTTCAGGGAAGTAAACTTCATCTTGCCGCCGTAGGTATCTGCGAACTCATGTACCTTCGGCATCAATGCCTGGCAGGGCACACATCCGTCACCGTAAAAATCTACAAATACATAGCCCTGTGCCTTGAGCACTTCCTCTTCAAAGTTTGTCTTGTCAAGATCTTTCATCTGTTATCTCCTCCTTCTTTTTTGCGATTGAATCTTTTGTGACTGTTCAGAGCCAGACAGTGGGAAAGCCACTGGTTTTCGAGCTTGCCTCGTTAAGTTCAGGCGAGTTTAGAAATAGTCGGACAGGCTTCTCTCCACCTGCACTGCCGCAATAGCGCCATCCGCCGATGCGGTGACAACCTGCCGGAGGCTCTTCACCCGCACATCTCCCGCCGCATAAACTCCGGGAATATTGGTGTGCATATCCTCGTCTGTCTTGATATATCCTCTTTCATCCATATGGAGGATCCCTTCAAACACCTTGGTGTTGGGAATCATACCAATAAATCCAAACACCCCGAACATTCCGTCCTCCGGATCCGCGTCTATCTTTCTCGTCTCCCCGGTCTTTACATTCTTCACGGCCATCCCCTGGAGGATGTCATCCCCGTAAAGCTCTTCCACAACGCTGTCCCACATAAAATGCAGCTTTGGATTGGCGAAGGCCTTCTCCTGTATGGACTTTGCGGCGCGCAGCTCATTCCTTCTGTGAATAACCGTCACCTTCCTGGCAAATTTGGTCAGATACATGGCTTCCTCGACGGCAGAATCACCGCCGCCGACTACAAATACTTCCAAGTCTTCAAAAAAGTTTGCGTCACAGGTGGCACAGTAGGAGACTCCTTTTCCAAGATATTCTCTTTCCCCCTTGCACCCGATTGGTCTTGGGTGGGCGCCTGTGGCAATAATCACATTTTTGCCCTTGTACTCTTCCTTTTCGCCCTTTAAAACTTTCACTTCGCCTTCCAGGGAAACTTCCTTGATTGTGTCGGAGACACGCTCTGCACCGAATTTTACCGACTGTGCTGTCATCCTCGCAATCAGCTCCGGTCCCGATTCTCCATCTACCATCTGTCCTGGATAGTTCTCAATCTCATCTGTGATAGCAATCTGCCCGCCGTCCTGGCCCTTCTCGATGATCAGCGTGGAGAGACGGCTCCTGCCTGCGTACAACCCGGCAGATAATCCTGCCGGACCTCCTCCCAGAATAATTACATCATAAATTTTATCCATTTTTTCTCTCTTCCCAGTGCACTGTCGCATTAACACTTCGCAAAATAGCTTGCCTGAAAGTCAATGAGACAGCACACTAATCTTCAAATATTGTCTGCCCGTCTACCTCTGTAGTTAAAGCTTCCAGGGCTTTCATGACAATTTTACGGCGAAGTGCTTTCTCTTCGTCTTTCTTTAGAGCAGGATTTCCAAGAGGATGTGGGATTGCAATTGCCGGAACGATTCTATTTGCCCCTACTGTCATGGAAATCGGTGTTACTGTACAAATGTGCACTACAGGCAGCCCTGCTCTCTCTAATTCCTTAACCATCGTTGCACCGCAACGAGTACAGGTGCCTCAAGTGGAGGTCAAGATTACTGCATCCACACCGTCGGCCTTCAATTTCCGGCCAATCTCGGCGGCAAATGCTTTCGCAGAAGCAACTGCTGTTCCATTTCCTACAGTTGTATAAAACAAATGGTGAAGCTCTCCTATAACCCCTTCTTTCTCCATGTCCCGGAGTACATCAATAGGCAATACTCTGTCTGCATCCTGATTCGCATATACCGGATCATATCCTCCATGAGCCGTTTCATAGGTATCCTCTGTCAGATCTGTCACTCCTGTAATGTCATATTCACCATAATGAGATGCACTAGAGCTTTCTATGTGGTCTGGATTTCCTTTCGGCACGATACCACCGGAGGTAACAAGGGCAATCTTTGCATGTGCCAAGTCCTTTACTGCCGGGTTTGGAGCCACTCTGTCAAAGTTTGGCATAGGATATTCTGTCTCAAAGGGTTTGCCCGCTAGTTTTTTTAGAAGCATATCAACGGCTCTTGCTGAGCCCCGCTTCTTCTCAAAGAAGTTGACTCTGATGCCATTTGGCATATAGCCTTCTTCCGCAGAGGCACCTACAGGCTCACCTTTCCCAAGCTTTAATGCCAGAGGTGCCATTTTTGCTACTGCTCCGCGCATGCCGGCTGCATTATTTTTCGTGGCAATCATGTATACATGATTTTTAAACATATCTGCACCCGGATTCTCAACATACATGCCGGTAACAGCGGGAATCCCCAGTTCCTCCTGCACCGCGGCTGCAATCGTACCGCATGCAACACCGTAACGCCCCGCGTTAAAAGCCGGTCCTGCAATAAATACATCTGGCTTCTGTTCTTTCACCATGGCTAATATATCTGCCTTTGCCTTTTCCAGATTTTCATTAAAATAAGAATCTCCGCACACTATTGTAGCGATAATTTCCGCCTCATCTTTAAAATTTGCCGCAAATGCCAGCCCCGGGCCAACTGTCTCTCCGACACGCAGCTCTGCCGGGTAGTCAGCTTTTTCTTCTCCGCCTATCTGAGCAAAAAACTGGTTAATATAATGAACAACTTTTATCTTTGCCATTTTCTCTCCTCCTCTACCTTGCACTCAGTTTATTGAAACCTGTCTCATTTGTTGCACCTGTGATAACCTGCAGCTCCACTTCCAGAGAGCCGTCTTCGTGCAGAGTTTGTTCACTTGCTCCTGCGATTTTTGTTATATAATCGAGAGTTCCAATGACCTTGTCAAGTTTTGGAAGGATAACAACCTGGTTTGCATTTCCCCCTGTAATTACCGCATCCGCCGCAGTATCGGCATCCGCAAGAGACTGGGATTTTCCATCCCTGCCTGCATACTCGTCCGTGATAATAACGGTTTTAATTCCTTCTGCCTCAATCTTCTTGCAGTTCATAATTAGATCTGTGTCCGGATTTCCGAATCCCTCCTGAGACACGATTACACCGTCAAGATCCAGCATTCGGCAAAGCTTTGCTGTCCAGTCTGAGGAGCGCTGCTTATCCGCCAGGTAAACATTTTCATTGGTGATAATCTGACATACAAAATTCAGTGTTTTCCCATGCTGTTCAAACAGATCATGTACGACCGGATTGTTCAAATGTACATAAGTAGGATTCTTGTCACATGCAGATACACAGTTGCCGGACACAATTGCTCCATCCATTATTTCTGTAGGACTTAAGATTGTCGGGACAATTCTTTTTGCATCCACTCCATACACATAAGTATCGTGCAGAAGCCCCTGACTCTGTAGCATCTGTACATATGCCACCCTTGGAAGCTCCGGGTATTTTTCGATTCCTTCTTTCAATCCGCAGGTTTCATATACTGTCGTCTCATCCGGTGTCAGGGTGCGTGCTAATTCCCCAATATAAACAGCTACCCTGAAGCCTGCAAGTCTTACCGCTTTTTCATATTCATGAGGCTCAATTCCTTCCTGTGCCCCGCATACCATAACCAGATTCAATGTCTTAGAGAACGGTGTGTACTCTGCGCCCGGGCCGGTCATGTCGATAACCCCTTCCTGGAAGCCTACAATCTTGCCGGCTGTCACTACAGCCATTCCCTTTAATGCATATGTCTTTCCTTCTCCAACTGTATCTGTCTTCGAGATAATGCCCGGGAAGATTCCCCCTCTTCCCTCAACCTTAACCCTAGGTTCAATTACATCCTTCACTGGTGTGATCCTGACTGACGCCCCCGGTCTTGCAATATCAAAGGATACGCTTTTTAACTTTTCATCTTCAAGAGCAGTCTCCCGGACAGCCTTCTCGGACACATAAAGGATTCCGTCTTGAATTCTGGACTCTTCGGAAAACCGGATATCCTTTATGTGAATATACCCCATCTCTAATTTCACTTGCAACTACCTCCTTAAAATGTATTTTTTTAACTGCAACGAACTTAAAACTTCTCTCAATGAACCAAAATAATGCTGTCAGATTTCTGCTGATTCCAGCGCACTTTTTAATAAAGTCCAATCAATCAATTGAAAATCCTTATATACCCCTGCTCCATATAAGTCCGCTTTAAATGCAAACTTTCCACAGGCCTCAATGGCATTTTCAATGAGTTCCAAAGACTCTATATCCGGCTCCATCCCCTTTCCCGTTGTAATGATTATAGACTTGTATGGTGTTTCCTTAGGCTTTACACTTCCTGATAGCGGATGTGATAAAAGCCGGTGTCCCTCATGTATCCGGTCTCTGACCTCTTTTAAAATTTCTTCATAGGAAATGTCGTGATAGATGACATAGTGTGTCTCTCTTAGTTTTCCCAGAACTAAGGGATTATTCGTAATAATTTCGAAATTGTTTTGGGCCATTCATATGCTCCTTTCAGCATCCTTTTCTGTATAAAAAAAGACAGAGACGCACATTTACACAAATGCGTCTCTGTCTTATGACCTGAAAGATTCTCCCTGCGGCAGGAATTGCTTCTTCGGTGTCAAGTCAAAGACCCTGCAGCAAGCTGCGGGGTATTTGATCCTCGCGGCAGTCGCCAAATGGAAATGCAAGCATTTCCATTTGGCTCGTTGCTCGCGGGAATAAATAACTTTCCAGAGTTTCGTCAAATTCCAGTCCTTTTACCTGAGAGCTTTTACGCCTGTTCCCCTTCGGTTCCACAATCAAATATGGCTTCTCCTGGAATTATCAATCGAGAATACTATATGTCTTTTCTATATATTAGCACTTACTATTGCATTTATCAATGGAGGATTTATACATAAACTCTAAAACTTTTTTATACACTTTTACCAAATTATTCTGCAAATTTTCTTATTCTAAGACTTACTCCCAATTTGTTCGCCAGGGCTTTGCTGGCTTCTATCTGTTCCTCAGGCAGAACATCCACAATAGACACCTTTACCTGCGGAATCATGTCCCTGCACTCTGATATGAAATCTTGCATAGCCTCAAAGGCATTTTCAAATTTAGGCCGGGTAACCTTTATGTATTCATCCTTTGTAGGGGCATTGAGGCTGATAGATACAGAATCCACCACACCGGCAAGAATAGGAACGATATCTTTCTTATGATAAAGATTCCCCAAACCGTTTGTATTTACTCGGATGGACAGCCCATATTTCTCTTTTGCATATCTGGCCGATTCTATTAAATTTTCCAGAGCGCAGGTCGGCTCGCCATATCCGCAATAAACCAGTTCGCTGAATCCCCCAAAGTCAAATTCATCCATTGCAGCCTTAATTTCTTCCAGCGTCGGATCCTTTTTATGCCAAAGCGTACTGGAATCCCCTATGCCATTCTCGTGGCTGCGGATGCAGAAGCGGCAGCTGCAGTCACACAGGTTGGTAATATTTGCATAGACCTGTTCATTATAAACATACAAAATATCAGCCATTTTTTCCTCCATTCTTTGTCGGTTATTATAAATTCAGCATCTTCTGTGTTTTGCTTTTAACCTGCGCCTTATCCATAGATGCCCCTAATATCAGAAAAATTAGTGCGCTCCCCCCTGACTGTATTATACTTCCAGGCAGGGATATCACAGCCGCCGTAAAGGAGCCAAATAAAATTCCTTCTGTCAAGTAATATCCTCCCGCTGTAATTATTGCGGCAATAAACGGTGCTGCAATATTTCTTCTTGTCAGGATTCTTCCCTCCCTGCTCGTAAAAGGCAAGGTAATAAGCGCCTTTATTATAATCGTGGCAGGTGCCCACATTGGCGCCGTCAGTAAGTCCGCCGCACCTCCTCCGATAGCTGCCGCTGCCAACGCATACGGTCTGGGCAGAAAAACGGCCGCCATATAAATCAATGTATCTCCAAAATGGATATATCCGCCATTTGCCCCATATGGTATATGGCAGATGTAAGCCGTCATTACTGTGATCATGGCTGCAAACAGCCCTGCTGTTGTTATTTTTGATGTCCTATTCCGCATCTTTTCCGCCTCCGCTTACATAAGAATTCCCAAATACTTTTCATAATTCACGCCGTCATTTCGGGGGACATCCTCTTCTACAGAATCCACAATAGCTTTCTCAATAAATCTACCCGCCAATTCTATACACTCTGATACCTTATCTCCCCTTGCCATCCCCCCGGCTAGGACAGACGCAAACAAGTCACCGGTACCGGAATAACTTCCGCCGACATAAGGAAACGCTGAAATAGATGACTGCTTTTCTGTGACAGCCAGATTTCCCATTTTTAAAATGCCGTCATCACTATCCAGAAAGTGAACTCCTGTCACCACAACTGTCTTCAATCCCCGCTTTACCAAATTCCGGGCCAGCTGTTCAATAATTTTCAGCAAGTGCTTTTCATCCGTCATCTCCTGAATCATCCGATAGTTCGTATCTGTCAGCAGACAAAGCTCCGTCAGATTAGGTGTTATAATATCTGCACGCGCCGCCAATTCTTTCATCAAATCACAAATATTTTCAGAAAACATATCAAATACTTTTCCGTCATCTCCCAGAACCGGATCCACCAGGAGGAAAGTCTTTTTCTTATGAAACGTATCCAGAAAGTCAAAAATGTTCTCAATCTGCTGTTCACTTGCCACAAATCCGGTATAAATCCCGTCAAATTCCGCCCCCATTTTTTCCCATTCCCTCTGGAAATAGTGCATTCTATCTGTATAATCATCACAATAATAGCTTGGATATCCGGTCTGCGCACTTAATACCGCCGTCGGCAGGGGACAGGGCTGCACACCCATAGCAGCTATTACCGGAATAGCCGCCGTCAGCGAGCAGCGCCCAAAACCGGATAAATCATTGATGACAGCAATCTTCTTCGTCATGTTCAACCCTCACATAGTATAAAAACTTTTAGTATTATTACTGCCTGTTATCATATCACAATACTGGTTCACTCTAAATGTCCAGTTATTAAGATTTCAACCAGTCCAGTTATAAAAAGGGACTGACCCTTTTGAACGCCATTTTCTGAATTGTTGCAACAGTTCAGAAAATAGTCTGCAAAAGGTCAGTCCCCTTTGCAATAAGTATACATTTGATATTGCAACGTATATTTGATATCATGATACGAGGGTCAAAAGGTTATGCGTTTCATGCTAGCATGAAAAAGCATAACTTTGGAACCCCTAAAACATGAGAAAGAAGCCCGAGTAGGGCGGATTTCGAATGTTTTTAGGATTGCGGGAGCACAAAGTGCGGAGCAATCCGTAGGTATCATGGAGGCAAAATACTTTTTGACCTCAACATCATATGTTAAAAATGGATATTTGAAAAGGTGGAAACATAATGGATAATCAAAATAAAAAGCATCAGCGTCGGCCTAGATATAAAGGAACTTACCCGAAAGCTTTTAAAGACAAATATAAGGAATTGCAGCCAGAGTTATATGCTGATACTGTGGCTAAGGTAATTCAAAAGGGTAATACTCCCGCAGGCATGCACCGTTCTATCTGTGTGAAAGAGATATTAGAATTTTTGCAAATTACTCCCGGTCAGACAGGATTAGATGCAACCTTAGGTTATGGGGGGCATACTTTAGAGATGCTTAAATGTTTAGATTCGAAAGGGCACCTGTATGCTACTGATGTAGATTCTATCGAACTGCCGCGTACAAGAGAACGGTTAGAGCGTCTAGGTTACGGCCCGGAGATTTTAACAATCAGGCAGGCTAACTTTTCCAATATAGATCAAATTGTCTCTGAATCGGGCCCTCTTGATTTTATATTGGCAGATTTGGGCGTCTCTTCCATGCAAATAGATAATCCTGAAAGAGGTTTTTCTTTTAAGACAGAGGGGCCGTTAGACTTACGGCTGGATTCATCGAAAGGCATCTCTGCGGCAGAGCGTCTCAAGACTATTTCCCAGGATGAATTACAAGGTATGCTTTTAGAAAACGCAGATGAACCCCATTGTGTAGAAATCGCTCATGCCATTACCTTCGCTATTAAAAAAGGAGCGGAAATTACAACAACAAGCCAGCTCCGGCAAATTATCGAAGATACCCTGAAGTTCATTCCTGAAAGGGATAGAGACTATGAGGTTAAGAAATCCTGTCAGAGATGTTTCCAGGCATTGCGGATTGATGTCAATAATGAATTTGAAGCACTTTACGAATTTTTAGAAAAACTTCCTGATGCCATGGCTGAGGGCGGGCGCATTGCCATCCTTACTTTTCATTCCGGCGAAGATCGTCTTGTTAAAAAATCTTTCCGGCACCTTTACCGCGAAGGTGTCTATAAAGAAATAACACCCAAAGCTATCCGTCCATCGGCAGAAGAATGCAGCTCCAACAGCCGTGCCCGAAGCGCAAAATTACGGTGGGCTATAAAAAATTAAATGTGCAGATAAAATTAATGCTAATGCAAGATTCTCTCTGAGAGCTTTGCATTGGCATTTTTTATTTTCTCCCGATTTTTGATAGATAGGCCTAATATCTTTATTCATACAATCAATTTTACTTGCTTGATTTGGAGTGCTAAGATGAAGACGATGCAAAAAATGATACCAGGGGGCAAAATACCTTTTGACCCCTACATCAAAAAATGTCAATAAAGGATATTTATTTTCATATTGTTTTGGAAGGAATGCACATGAGCTCAAAAAAGGTTCCTTTTTTAAGGATAAAAAACATACATAAAAACTTTGGTCATATCCAGGCGCTGCAGGGCGTATCCATGGAAGCCTATAGGGGGGAGGTTCTCGCAATTGTCGGAGACAATGGAGCAGGAAAGTCCACCTTGATTAAAATATTGTCCGGTGTGCTTACTCCGGATACCGGAACCATTCAAATTGAAAATGATATTTATCGGAGTCTTACTCCCAGAAAAGCAATTGATGCAGGAATATCCACAGTATATCAGGATTTAGCTCTTGGTAATACAATGGATGTTAAATCCAATCTTTTTCTCGGAAGTGAGATGACACGGAGGGGATTCCTACAGAAGAAACGCATGGACGAAGAGGCCAGAAAACTAATCGGCAGCCTGGAAATCAATATTCCTGATGTAACCGTTCCTGTCGGCAGCTTGAGTGGTGGCCAGAGGCAGGGAGTTGCCGTAGCCAGGCTTGTGCACAATGGAGGAAGGCTCCTTATATTTGATGAACCCACTGCCGCTATGGGGCTGAATGAATCCAGCGCAGTATTAAAGCTGATTAAGAGACTTGCTGCAGAGGGGTTTGCAGTAATTGTAATCAGCCATAACCTTCCTCAGGTATTCCATATATCCGACAGAATATGTGTAATGCGGCAGGGAAAAGCTGTCAAAGAATTCATGACCTGTGATACAACAATGGATATCGTTGTTTCACTTATTACTGGTGTAACAACACAGTGAAACAAACATTATATAATGGAGGCTGACTGTGAGAAAGAGGAAGCTACAAGATTATTCATATACATTAATATTATTGGGGCTGCTTATATTGTTAATCGCAATGATGGCAGTTTCGTCACCTTATTTTCTTTCATGGAAAAACTGCAGAAATATATTGAATCAGTCTGCCATTTATCTCGTACTGTCTATGGGCATGACTTTCGTAATAGCAGCAGGTCAGATTGATTTGTCAGCAGGTGCAGTTATCGGATTCTCCGGTATGTGTATGGGATTGTCTTATCAGGCCGGTTTTCCGGCCATTGCAGCTATAATAATCGGATTATTCAGTGCCGCATTTATCGGACTTATTAATGGTTTGATTATATCCTATGGAAAGATAAATTCATTTATTGTAACCCTGGCAACAATGACGATATTAAGAGGGGTCATACTAATACTCACAAATTCTAAATCTATCTTTGGTTTTGGTCCTGTATTTAGCTTTATCGGAAGTGGCAATATCGGTCCGGTAAATCTACCGATTATAATTTCACTTGTCATTGCTGTTATCAGTGCGGTAATACTACATCAGACACGATTTGGAAATTACTGTCTTTTCATTGGCTCTAATGAAATTGCCTTGAACCGCTCCGGCGTAAATGTAAAAAAATATAAAGTAATGATATTTACACTCTGCAGTTTTTGTGCAGGGGTAGCCGGATTAATTGTAACTGCAAGGCTTAATTCTGCTGAACCTCTTGCCGGACAAGGATACGAGATGGATGCGATTGCGGCAACAATTCTCGGGGGGACAAGCATGCGGGGCGGCAAAGGCAGTATAATCGGAACAGTTATAGCCTGTTTTCTTTTGAATATTTTAAAAAATGGATTGACATTGCTTGCAATTTCTTCCCATTACCAGGAGATCTTGACAGGGGTAATATTATTGGTATCAGTGCTAATATCAGAATACAAAGAAAGAGAAAAAAGTGAGGTGTAAAAATGGGTAAGAAATTATTATCTTTGGGGGCAATTGCAATGGATATTGTAATTGGCAGTAATGAGCTTCCAAAAGATGATGGATTTGCGTTGATTGAACATGAAGACATGCTTCCAGGCGGAAGTGCTTCCAATGTATCTGTATCCGCAGCTCATTTAGGGCTGAAAGTATATCAGACAGGTAAAATCGGAGATGATAATATTGGAGATGAATTCAGGCGCACACTGGTGGCGGATGGGGTGGATGACCGTTATGTAATTACCAAGAGGGGAGGAACTACATTACATACTTATGTAATGACGGCGCCTGGAGGTAAACATTGTATTTTTGCCAATACTGGTGACACTGTATGCACACTAGTACCGGAGGAACTCCCAAAAGATATTATGAATTCTATGGATATTTTCTACAACGATATGTTTTCACCCAAAGCGGCGATCTGGCTTGCCAAACAGGCTGTATCACAGAAAAAGCCTGTTCTGTACAATATGCAGTGTGTCCCTTCGTTCATGAAACTTTGTGGCACATCCATGGCAAATATTGAAGAAATGTTAGGACTTTGTACTATATTTGTAAGCGGCAGAGAGGGATATTATGAGATGACTGGGGAGAAGGATTGCCGCAAAGCCATGAAAATAGTACAGGAGAAATACCATATTAAGGAAGGGGTAATCTGTACTGCCGGAGCTGACGGTGCTATGTGGTATGACGGCAATGAGCGTGAATCTCCTGCCTATTCTATTGTGCCCGTAGATACAACAGGTGCCGGAGACTGCTTTCTTGGAGGCTTACTGTACGCATACTTTGTACAGCATCAAAACAAGACTTCAGCTATGACTTTTGCGAATGCCTCGGCTGCAGTAAAATGTCTGCAGGCAGGTCCCAGAAGCAAAGCAGACGTAGAGACAATTACGAAATTTAAAGATTGCCACAATCTTTAAATACATAAAAGTACAGTTTTCAATAATCAAGGAGGAAATAGCATGAAAAAGAAACTCATTAGTGTACTGCTCTGTGTATCAATGGCTGCAATAATAGCAGCAGGATGTGGTTCATCCCCTAAAGGGCAGGCAGAGGAAAACAAAGAAACAACGGAAGAAAAGAAAACCGGAAAAGACACAAATACGGAAAAAACAGACACAGTATTTACAAAAGCAATGGCACAGGTAGACGCTGACCTTGCACCACTTCCTAAAAAGGATACAGGGGTAGAACTTGGCGCAATTGAGAGTACTCTCTCTAATTCATTCTGGGTCACCATGCAGGAAGGATATGAAGACGGGGCAAAAGAATATGGTGTCACAGTTGATGTCCAAGCTACAGACTCTGATACAGATACAGCTGGACAGCTTGATATTTTGAACAACATGCTAGTTAAAAACTATTCCGCTATCGCCGTCTCTCCTTTGACAGAAGACTGCCTCATTTCTGGAATTGTCTCTGCCAATAAAGATGACATTAAGATTATCACAACAGGAAATCAGGTGAATGAAGATGCACTGAAAAAAGCAGGCGGTAAGATTGACGCTGCAATCACTGTAGATTTCCGTAATCAAGGTGTGTTAGGGGCTCAGTATATTGTTGATAAAAATAATAGCAAGGGTAAAGTTGCCATTATTGCAGGAAATGAAGGCGGAACACAGGCTGATGCCCGCAGAGACGGAGCAAAAGAGACTTTTGAAAAAGCAGGCATGGATGTAGCGGCAGTTGAGCAATGTGATTTTGATGCCCAGAAGGCTTATGATTCAGCAGCGGCAATCGTAGAAGCAAACCCCGATATTGTAGGTATTGCCTGTGGAAACGATGATATGGCACTCGGTGTTGTCCGCGCATTAGAAGAAAAGAATATGAAAGATAAAGTAACCGTAGTTGGTGTTGACTTTACAGAAGAAGCAAAAGCAGCAATTGAAGACGGGTCTTACGATGCAACAGTTGCAATGTCCCCTTATTTGATGGGAAAAGAAGCCGTCATCATTATGTTGAAAGCGTTAGAGGGACAGGATGTATCTTCCGTCGGTGACAGTACTCCTATGGCAGTTGTAGATTCTAAAAATGTAGCGGAGATGTCCGACTGGCACTAAATTTGATTCCAGACAGGAGGGAGTAAGACATGTATCAGAATATACTTGGAGGCCTGATTGGGGCAGCTGCAGGGGATGCTATGGGGGCGGCAACGGAAGCCCGTACAACAGAACAAATTCTGGAATACTTCGGACATGAGGTCACAGATTTCGAAACGCCTCCAAAGGACACCTTTGGCGCAGGGAATGTTCCCGGACAATTAACAGATGATTTTAGCTCTGCCTATTTTGTGGCAAGACATATTGTTGATAATGGAGGAAAGGTTACAGAAGAAGTTGTGCAGGAGGCTTTGATTGACTGGTCTGAACATGAAGTATTCTTCGACCGGTTTGCCGGCCCGACAACAAGACTCGCCATCCGTGGTTTCCAGGGTGAGACAAAAGAAGACTCCAAAGAAATAAAGTTTGCAGTGCGGCAGGCTACCAACGGAGCTGCGATGAAAATTTCTCCTATCGGTTTACTCAATGGCGGAAATCTGGATCAAGCAATCCAGGATGCCGTAACTGTTACAATGGTAACACACGATAATTATCTTGCTATATCCGGAGCCTGTGCAGTAGCTGCTGCCGTCAGCCGGGCTACAATGCCGGATGCAGATATATATAATGTATTGCAGGCCGGGTTATATGGGGCAAAAGAGGGGGAGCAAATCGGCAAGGATATTGCAAAGGACGTGGCTGGGCCATCTGTAGTTAAAAGAATGGAAATGGCCATTGACATCGGTCTCGGCAAAGGTACACCAAGAGAGAAAATGGCAGAGATTGGTCACAGAATCGGTGCCGGCCTTCATGTTGCAGAAGCTATACCCTCTGCGTTTGGACTTTTTGCCGCCAATGACGGTGATGCAATGGGCTCCATTATCGGCGCAGTAAATATAGGATACGATACGGATACTATTGCAACAATGTCCGGCGCTTTAGCTGGCACACTTAAAGGCGCCAATGCTTATCCGGCACATTTTCTCCCCGTTCTGGAAAAAGCAAATTATCTGGAAATAGAGAGGCTTGCAACGGATCTTGCAAAGGCTGCCGAGGAAAGACTTCAAACACGGAAGGGGGAGAAATAATGAATCAAAAGGTGTTAGGATGTATTCTGGGTGCAGCCGTCGGAGATGCCATGGGTGCTGCGACAGAAGGCAGATCCCTCCGACAGATTGAAGCAGAATTCGGGGGACGGGTTGAAGAATTTAAAACTCCCCCTTCAGATACTCCGGCAAGGAAAAGAAGCGCTGGACAGGTAACAGATGCATTCAGTATACCCTATATATTGACCAGACATTTAATTCAGGCAAAAGGAAAGCCCTCACGGGAATTAGGAAAACAGGCATTGCTTGAATGGAGTGGTACAGAATATTTTGAACCATTCGCAGGCATGACAACCCGGAACGTAATTAACAGACTGAAACAAGAGGATAATATGAGCTTATGGGCTTTCAGCGGCCGCCTTGGAAATAAGCTTTATAAAGGACACTATTATGCCCTTTCTTCCAACGGTGCTGCCACTAAAGCTTATCCTGAGGGATTGGTCAGCCACGGTGACGTTGATAAAGCAATTTCTGATACTGTAGAACTCACCATGTGCTCTCATGATGATCCTTACAGTATTTCAGGTGCATGTGCGGTATCTGCAGCAGTAAGTGAAGCGTTAAAAGATAATACTTCTATATTTGAAATTATACAAAAGGCAATCTATGGAAGTATCAAGGGTGAATCACTTGCAAGAGAGCAAAGCGATATCTGGATCTATCCAGGACCTTCTGTAACAAAGCGTATAGAAATGGCTGTAGAAATTGCACTGCACAGTGGAAGTGGGGATGTCATTACGGAACTTCGAGAGAGGATTGGAAGCGGCCCTGCAATAGCGGAGACAGTTCCGTCCGCCCTTGGAATCCTGATTGCAAATCAGGGTAAAACTATGGAAAGTATCTATGATGCAGTAAATATTGGAGATGAGACCAGTGCGGTTGCAAGTATTGTAGGGGCAATTGCCGGTACATACTATGGCGCAGACAGTATTACAGAAGGATACCTGGATATTATTAACAGAGAAAATAATATAAATCTTCAGGAACAGGCAAAGCAAATAGCGCCATTATGGTAGTTTTCTGTTGTGAAGGTCCTGTTTACAGAGGCTATCAGGAAAGCGGAGGTATAACGATATCAGAAATTATCTTGTAGAATCTGCATTATTAGCTCACGGATTAGGAAGTCTTGCTGAGGAAGAATTGTTGCATTCATGGCCGGAGAATAATAAACAAATCGTATGGCTTGAAAAAGGAACCATTACCGTAGGTGGAATGGAGCAATTTTGTGAATTCAGAAAAGCAGCAATTAAAAATGAATATGGCCGGGTAAACTATTGCAATTTTAATGAATATATACAAACAGGTAAATCCGGAGTTCTGACAGCATCAGGTACAATGCATGTATGCGAGACATATAAGCTACCAATCGCAGTGACCTGCGGCATTGGAGGTCTGATGAAGGGGGGAAGTCTAAACAATTGTCATGATATCCAGGCCTTATCTGTAAGTCCGGTATCTTTAATTGCGACTTCTCCCAAAGATATGTTTGACCTAGATGAAACAATTAAGATAACAATAGAATCAGGGATCACTGTACTAGGCTATGATACCGACACCTGCGATGGATATCTGTTCCATGGGGAAAAGATAAAGCTCTCCGGATACTGGAACGACAATCGTGAGCTATCTGAAAAACTATTGTTGCTAAGGGCAATCCCTGAACAGGACAGAATTTCTGACAGAGAGATACTCAAACATGCATGTATCTATGGCAAGCAGCAGGAGCAGGCAGGGAAATACTACCATCCGGCTGTAAACGCTAAAATTGATCAGATGACCAGAGGGAAATCCTCAAAAATACAACTGGAATCTTTAATACAAAACATTGCCTGGGCAGAGAAATTGTAATTTTTCTTACCAAAGAAGCCAGTGCAAATTACTCTTTTAGGGCTTTGCACTGGCATTTGAGGCTCTAGTTTTTTTATTCGTTCATCCTATTTTACATATATTCAGCCATTCCTTTAGGCATATGTCCAAGTCTGGCTCCTTTGCCGTATTCTCTGGCGGCATAGATGAATGCCTCCACATTTGCCTTGGGCGTACCAATCGGCAGCTGACATCCTGTATTCAGGATAAATCCTGCAGGACTGTCTGCACACTTCGTAATGCACTCTTTACATGACTTAATTACATCATCTATAGTCCCCTGTTTCATGACATATATAGGCGGCACGTTGCCGGCCAGCCTCATACGGTCTCCCACTGCTTCTTTCGCCGCCGCCAGGTTCTCACAATTATCAATACTAAATGAAAAGAGTCCTGCGTCGGCAAGATCTTTCCAGATAGGACTTGTTTTTCCACATATATGGGCCCCCGGTCTGGTCCCCATAATCTTTTCGGTTCCGTCAATCAGCTTTTTCAAATATGGCAGAGAAAACTCATTAAATTGTTTCTTGCTTATAACATCCATGCAGGTTACCGGATCTGAAAAATTTGTACCCACCGGGCCTATTTCTTTTCTGAATGCCTCAAACCAGCGCAGTGAACTATCCACTGCCAAATCCAGCAGCCGATGCAGCATCTCTGGATTTTTTACTGTGTCGCGCAGTACCTTTTCCACCGGGCGTATAGAAATTGCCGTAGTGATAGGGCCTGCCACACTGGTTGTCATGCTAACATCGGGAAACCGGTCTTTTAAGCGCTTTGCACTTTCCAGGATGGGTGTCAAAACAGGGTTGTTATAAGGATCCACTACCTCCAGTTTGTCAAAATCCTTATAATCCTGCAGAGCATGCTCTGTCACATAGTCAATTCCGTGCTCTGGAGCATAAAGCTTCGAGCCAAGGGCACCCCCGATTGCCTTTAAGCCCAGACCCACATTAAAACCATCCACCCCAAACTCTTCTTTCCGCCGCCTGATCACTTCGCTCTTCACTTCAAAGTCCTTGGAAAACTGGGTGGTAGTGTATCCGAAAATATCTGCCATAGCCGCATCCGGAGCCTGCAGGGTATAGGGCTGATAATCTACCTCTTCCCCGGCATTATAAGCTTCCAGTCTCTCTGCGGCTGTCATTTCCTCTTTCTGCTGACTCATCAGCCGCTTCAGTTCCCCGTACTCCATTATTAACCACCTCCATCTTTCATAAAAGGGGTCTGACCCTTTTGAAGACCCCTTTTGAGCCCCCTTCTGCTATGTCCGGGAATATTAAACAATCTGCAAACAGTCTTTCATATCCTTCTATGGTACCAAGTTCTACGTATTCCATTTTGCCCGCCAGTTCCTCCATCTCCCGCTTTGCCGTTCTGGACATCAGTGCCATGTAGGCCCCTGTCTTAGACGAATTTCCTACATATACAAGCTTATCCCTGATTTCCTCGGGAAGAATTCCCGCGCCGATCAAGCTGTCCGCCGGAAGATGTGCGCCGAACTGTCCGGCAATCATAACCTGGTCAAGATCCTTCATCTGCTTCCCCGCCTGATTCAACAGAGCATAAAAGCCGGACAATATAGCTCCTTTCGCCAGCTGTACCTGCCGGACATCACCCTGAGTGACCAGCAGAGAAGCCGGTTCTTTCGCAATGACAAATTCCCGCTTCTTTCCATTAAGTTGAAGCATAGAACGCCTGTAATCTGTTTCTTCCAGCTTGTCTGGCTTTACAAATGCACCATCCTTTCGTACGATTCCCGTGCGGATGAGTTCCTTCACGGCGGCCATGATTCCACTTCCGCAAAGGCCGGCTGGTGGCTCATCCCCTATGGTTTTGACGTGTATACCTTCTTCAGAAATCTTCATATCCTCTATTGCGCCCTCGCAGGCCCGCATTCCCGAACTGATATTCATTCCCTCAAGAGCAGGTCCGGCCGCACAGGAGCAGCACAGAAGTTCCCCATGATTGGAAAATACGATTTCCCCATTCGTTCCAATGTCAATAAAAAGAACATTCTGGTTTGTCTCTTGCAGCCCGCATACATATGCCCCAGCCACGATATCCGCACCGATATATGAAGATACTGACGGCAGACAGTAAAGCCTGGCGCCTGGTGCCGCCTTAAGCCCGATACTTTCAGCAGCTATATCTCTTGCTTTTACAAACATAGGAGCATAAGGCGATTTTCCGATTGAAACTGCATCAACCCCCAACAGCATATGCATCATAGTGGAATTAGCACCCACTGCAATTTCGTAAATCTGTTCTTTTTCTATACCGGCATCTCGACATACATTTCCAATCATGGCATTAATAGACTCAACAATTGCCTCTTGAAGACGGGCAGCCCCATCTTCTGGATTTTCCAATTCATAGGTAATCCTTGTGAGCACATCCAGACCAAAATGCTTCTGCGCATTTATCATAGAATCATTGGCTGCCTGTTCTGAGGTCCGCATATTTACCAAAGATGTTACAACGGTTGTTGTTCCGATATCAATTGCCACCCCGTACAGAAGTTCTGATGTGTCTCCTTCTTCCAAAGCCATCAATTCCAATTGTCCCTTATCTGTCTCATGAAGTACAGCCGTGTACAGGCCCTCATGAAAATGAATTCTGGAAAGCACTTCGGCCGGAATGACAGGGCACTCTGTCTGCCGGCTTACCTGATCCTCAAAAGATGTCTGATCTGTCAGAGAAGGTTTTTGAATTCGAATCAGCTGTTTCCTGATATCAGGATCCTTAGCAAATTCAGGGACATATCCAGAGTTCAGGACATTATGCTTCCTTTCCTTTTGCATAAGCTCAAGTTCCATATTACTGTCCGGTCTGATGAGACAGGAAAGACGGACACCTGTATCAATTTCTTCCTGCTTTAGCAGCTGTTTTTCTGTAGAAGACAGGTCCCCCGGGATACCACTTACAACCCGCACCTTGCATTTTCCGCAGACACCTTTGCCATTACAGGGATTATCCACAAACACGTTCTCTGACAGAAGGATTTCCAGCAGCGTCTTCCCGGGTTCATATAAAAACTCTTTTTCTGTCTGCACTATTTTGATTTTATACATTATGATACAGCCTCTTGCCCCTCAAGTATTCCCCTCTTAATTGCCTGTATATTGGCCAGGGGTGATTTTGTACCCAGTCCGCACGCGGGAGAAATAATTCCGGAGCCATCTCTCCTGCATTTGTCCGCAAGACTGAAGACTTTATCTGGAGTACCGAATTCCAGAGCCCAGGTACTCACATTTCCCATCAGAGTATGGTGTTTCAGATTCTTCTTTGCTTCCTTCATGGGGACACAGGAATCAAAGCTCAGCACATCCGAATGGAGCTGCTCTGCCTGAGTATACACATTTTTCATTTGTCCGCATATATGTACAATGGTTCCCATTTTTTCTTTCTGCAGGCTGTCCAGAATGCGGTTAATATATTTCACCGCATACTCCTCAAACAGCTTTGGCCCAAGAATCTCCCCTGTACCACTGGGATCGGAAAGAGCAATCACATCCGCCCCTGCTTCAATCTGAGCTCTGGCATATTTAATGATTGCATCTGCCACAAACTGCATATATGCGTGAGCCTCTGTTCTGTTTTTCCGCAGACCTTTATAAAATACTACCGGGTCCATCACCGAACTTGCCGTACTCACAGGGCCTGTAATGTTGCCGACAATCGGTACATCCAGATTTCTCTCCTTCAAAATTTGGATAGCCTCCAGAACTATTTTTGCCCTTCCACGGGTTAAGTCTATGGGTGTGATTTTTCTCCACTCGGTAATGGAATCTACAGCATAATCTGTGACATGTGGTTCAAATATTTTTGTTCCCATTGTAACCTGGGCACCCATAGCTTCTGCCTCCACCGTCATACAGAAGGGAACCCCTACGTTCTCAAAACAGCCATTTTCATAATTTGCAATCGTAAGGTTGGCCATCTTCTGTGCGTCCAAATGAGCCTCCGGCCATACCACATGCGCTGTATCCATCAGCTCTGTGGTAATCATATTCATCATCCCGCCGGGACAGATACACGGAGGCCGGTCAACAGACTCGCCGCGCATGGCTCTGCTAAGCCTCTCCTTCTCATTCATAAGCCACTCTCCTTTGACTTTCCAGTATTAGCTACACTAGGCAATTCCTACCAGTTCCTTTGCCACACGGACCGCCTCAACAGCATTTACAGAATACCTGTCCGCCCCGATATCATCTGCATATTTCTGTGAAATGGGGCTGCCTCCCACCATAACTTTCACCTTGTCCCTGATTCCCCGTTCTTTCAGCTTATTAATGACTGTGGCCATTCCGTCCATTGTTGTGGTCATCAGAGTAGACATGCAAACAATCTTTGCGTCTACCTCTACTGCTTTATCCACAAAGGCATCCAAGGGCACATCCCGCCCCAAATCATAAGCTTCAAATCCGGCTGTCTCCAGCATGATTTTTACAAGGTTCTTTCCTATATCGTGTGTATCGCCTTCCACTACACCTATGACAACGGCAGGTTTTTTAGCATTTGCCGCTTCCTCCGGGAGATGAGGCCGAAGTACATCCAGCCCTGCATACATGGCGTCTGAACACAGCAGAACGTCCGTCACGAAATATTCTTCTTCATCATACAGCTCACTGGCCTTGTTCATTCCATCCACAAGCCCATCCATAATGCCGTCAAAAGCCGGATAGCCCGCTTCAATATATTCCGCGGCAACTTCCGGAACCTCCTCATCCTCCATTTCTACCACACATTCTGATAACTTTGCCAATAATTCTTCCTTAGATGCTGCCATCTCCATTACTCCTCCTTCTAAATAGTTACAGTTATTTTATTGAAAATTTTTAGGGTCTAAGGGGTATCTGCCATATTTGCGCGCCGCATTCATAAATGTTTCAATATTTTCCAGAGGCACATTTCCCGATAAATCACAGCCTGACGCGAGTATATACCCATTTGGAGAATCCCAGGCTTTTCGCAGACATACTTTTACAGCTTCCTCCATCATCTCCGTTGTTCCTTGTATAAAGTAATCAATCGGAGACACATTTCCAAGAATCGGCAGTTTCTGCCCTGCTGTATTTTTCACATGTTCCAGATCTACAATGTTGTCCACACTAATCATATCGCATCCGGAGGTCGCCATATCTGCTACTGTATTCGTTGTATCTCCGCAAATATGGTAACAGACCATCCCTTTGTTGTCATGAATAGATTGCATAAGCTCCTTCGTATAAGGGAGAGCAAATTCCAGATATTGCTTCCTGTGCAGTAATGTCCCTGATGCCAGAGGGTCACACAGCAGAATCAGCATTCCTTCTTTGATAAATTCTTTATAGATTAACTTCAGCCCCTCCGTAACAAATCGGAGCAGCTCATGAACCTTTTCGCTTTCTTTCCTTGTTGCCCGAAGCAACTTTTCTGTTGGGTAACAGCTTGTAGCCGCAGTAAAAGGACCTGCAATCAGGCAGCCTACGGGAACTTCGGCTCCAATTTCTTCTTTCACAATTTATTGTAGAACTACTGCTTTAAACATCCCGTCTCTCAAAGGATGCATGGCTTCCTTGATGCACATCTGGCCTGCAAATGTTACTTTTCCAATCATTTTAGTACAAGCTTCGCCATAATTTATGGGGGCTGGCAGCTTCTGGTCTTCAAATACCGCTCTCTCGGTGCCAAGTAAAGCAAATGTGGTTTTTGGGCATAGGAGCACCAGTTGATTTCCCTCTACAGCTTTCTCCACTTCTTTTAAAAAGTCATATGTAAAGTCCTCCACTACTTGCTTTGACATTTTTGGTCCTAAAATGTTTACACTGCCGGAAGAATCTGCATAACTAATTATGTCCACACCATATTTACCCGACTCTTCTATAAATTTCAGAACTTCCCCTCCCAGCTTCCAAAATACCCTTTTCATGACCTCCGGTTGTTTCCGCATAGCTTTTACTACATATTTAATATCAATGAGTACATTCAATATCGTAAATGGCCCTGACACATCTAATACTACATGTTCTCCTTGGCTTTTTAGTTCCTGACAGGCAAGAAGCACTTCATACACTCTTCCCTTTGAAAAATCAATTTCCGGGAGGTCTAAAATCTGTTCCACGGATGTACAGATGTATTCCTTTGCCCGGGGGCCAGCTTTCTCATCACCATATTTGATGATTCCACCCATAGCCTCGGCTTCAACAGTATGGCAAAACGGCAGTTCACAAAAGGGAGCGCCATTTTTTTCCTTCAGTGCTCTGGATAAACTGACCATCATATCCCGGTACATGTAAACATCTGGGATTTTCAGTCCCAGTTTTTCCATCAATCCTTTGTCGATTCCCACAGAATCATCATAAGTACAATGAAAATCTTTAATTTCTCCCATAGCCTTTTACTACCTTTCCTTATAGTTTTCTGTCTGGCTTATCAGTTTCAGCAGCACGGTTGTGTCCAGCTGTCTCCAATCATTTTCATATATCAATGCTTTTGGATTTGTCCCTTTTAATGTTTGTAGAAGTCTCTGCTTTTTTGACTCATCTCCCATATCCAGATTACTGAGAAGCAGCAGTCCTGCCTGCTCAATCTGATCCAGATAAAAACGTCCAAAATTTTTTGCTGCCAGTTCGTAATCGTCCAAATCTACAATGGTAATCAGCTTCGTAATTGAAATAGGCAGCTCTTCCTGGATCTTTGCTTTCATACACACATTGACAATATCCGAAAGCTGTCCCACGCCGGATGGCTCTATCACAATTCTGTCCGGTTTTATACTCCTTGCAATTTCTGATATTGTATCCCGGAACCCCATTGTCAGGCTGCAGCAGATGCACCCGGCATAAAGCTCCCGCACAGAAATATCTCCCCCAAACAATTCCTCATCCAATCTCACTTCCCCGAATTCATTCTCTATAATCACCGTTTTTCCCGGAAGTGCCGGGATATACTTGTTTAAAAAAGTGGTTTTCCCAACCCCCAAAAAGCCTGACACAATCTGTACCTCCACACTCTCACCTCATCCCCCCGGCTATTTTTATGCAGTGTTATTAGAGCATCTCTATAAATGCAGCTATTCTCGTTGTAATCTGGGCAATATCTGCCTGGGAATAATCCGTCTCAATACTGATATAGGGTATTTTTTTCTCTTCGTTAACAAACCGCTTAATTTTCATAGATTCCACTGTGTATGGCTGGCAGGCCTGCAGTTCCATGTCCACCACTGCATCAACTTTATATTCATCGATCATTTGATCCAATAGTTTTATCCGATTTTCATTCGGGCTCATACATGCACAGCCTATGTTCATATATTTTCTGGACAATGCCTCATAAACATCTTCAATGGCTTCATCCACGTTCTCCTCAATTGCTTTTGCACCGGTACAGTTTTCATATGCAACAACAATACCTCCATTTTCTTCGATAGCCTTAACAACCTTGAGAGTCGCTCCGCCCATAGGACACCCAGTTACCAGAATACGCGGTCTCTTCTCCCGAGTGCTTCCCTCGGACTTGATTTTATTGATTAGTTCTTCCATTTGTGCCGGAATGCCCTCCCGGTCAAAGTTAAACGTTATGCCCACTAATGTGTTGAGTAAATCTAAACCGGAAATAGGCACCGGATCTTCCTTCATGATTGAATACAATTGTTTGATCGCTGTACGTTCTGCATTTTTAACCCGGATTCCTCTTCGGATATCCTCTTCTGTGATTTCAATATAAAATACTTCCTCCAGTTTTTCTTTCATGCGGATAATTTCTTTTCTAAATGATTTTATACCGTCTTCACTGACCCTGTTAGGCAACTCCATCACATGTACCGGCTTAAACTCTTCCAGATACTCATACATCTTTTTCTTGCCGTCACATGTTGTTTCGCCTACTACCAGGTCAGAAAAGTAGAAAAATGGACATTTATCTGTTTTTCCAAAACCATAGCTTGATTTAATCAGAGGGCAAAGATTTTTAGGAAGATCCTGTTCTGCCGCCGCAATTGTTTCATCCGAAGTAGCACATAAAGAAACAACTGCCGCATTCATTGCTACTGCAAGCTCCTGGGGGAAAAATGTACAAAAAACACCAATTACAGGTTTGTCCTGATCTTTAATCTTTTTAACATTCAAAAATGCTGCCTGCCGCGCCTCGGCAAAGTCCTCAAATATCTCTGGTAAATTCTTTTTTACTTCCATTCTCATTATGTCCTTTCTCTAGCAATGCTTTGCTACTGCATCCATATAAAAAATCTCTCCTGTCTTTCCTGTAGAATTCAATGCTGATTACAGTATAAGCCCTATAATGGATTTTGACCAATTGGTATTCTCTATGCATTTCCATGTCTTATTATTATTTTCTATTACAAAAAAAGCCGCTTCTGCTTTAATTGGCAGAAACGACTTAATTTACTACAGTGCTGCAATTTCACTACAGCGCTACGATTTTTGCATTGTGATAGATATGAGGCAGGAACTTCTTCAACAAATCCTGTGTTTTCATTTTCAGATGTGCTTCATTAGTTCCGGGATTACATCCAAACCACTCATCTTCTGCTACTTCCTTATCTATAATGAGCTGTACATACTCGTCCTCATCATTCACAAGCCCCATAACAGATGCAGAGCCTGGTTTTTCACCCAAATGTTTTTCCATCAGTTGCCCTGATGCAAATGAGAGTTTTGATACCCCAATTTTCCTACTCAGTTCATTTGTATCAAGCTGCTTATCAGCAGGAAGAACTACCAGGAAGAAGCTTGTCTTTTTCTGATTACATAAGAAGATACTCTTTCTTATTTCCGTGCCCAGAGCTTCATCGATTTCCTTGCACTCCTCCATGCTTTCCACCACATCATTATCCACCCTCTCAAAGCTAATGCGAAGCTTGTTAAAGATCTGATATACCTTATCCTCCGTTGCATTGCGACCTTTCGGGGGCGCTGTTATACTAATTTCACTAATATGTACCATTTATATCTCCTCCTTCTTCATTTTAATATATAATCAAATGATGTAGGGGTCAAAAGGTCATGCTTTTCCATACAAGCATGAAACGCATGGCCTTTTGACCCTGGTATCATCAAATGTACTGTGACCGGCTGAATCACAACTATTTGAGGCAGTGAACTAACACTAGATATTGTTTTTTATAAAAGATTTCCTATAGTCAGGAAATCACAGATCGATCCCCAGCACATTTTTCACAACAAGCCCAATGACAAATGTAATCACTGAGACGCCCAGGCTTATTGCGGACATCAGGAGGAAATTTTTCTTGAAGGCCCTTCCCTTCGCAATTGATATATAGAAGTTAAATGCCGCAATGATAGCAATAGCGATTACCAGAGTGATTACCAGTGCTGCAATATAGCTTCCCTGAGGCATAACCAAATATGGAATAATCAGCAGAGCAACTGTTATCAGATACGCAAACCCGGTATAAACAGACGACTTCACAGCATTTTTCTGACTTTGCTCCCGGGAGGAAAGGTAACCGGAGGCTGCCATGGACAGTGTGGCTGAGACACCGGTAATCATTCCTGCCATTGCAATCACATGTGTATTCTGCATTGCCAGAGTGTACCCTGCAAGTGCACCTGTCAACTCCACCAAAGCATCGTTCATACCCAAAACAATATCGCCAATGTACTGAAGCCGTTCCTCATCCAGCATATCCAGCAGCTCCTGTTCATGCTTCTCCTCATCTTCCAATATCTGTGGGAGTTCCGGTATCTCTGAGAGTTCCCTCTCATAGACGGCGATCCCCTTATCTTCACCCTTTTCAAGGAACTTTATAACAAAAGTATACCCCAAAATACGCACTAATAATGAAAAAAAGAAGATATAGAAACGATTTGGTTTCACATTTACGCCTGAATACTTTCCAAAGGTCCTGGCATGCTTCCACTCATCTTTAGACATGGCCAACAGTGTTTCCTTTTCTTTCTGGTTTTTTGTCATTTCAGCTATTTTCTGATACAATGCAGCTCCCTGCACCTCATTTTTTTGAAGTTTTTTAAAATTATTTGCTGTCAAAAATGATCATCTCCCAACTTGTCAGTCTTCATTTCCTAAAGATTACTTCTATATTATACATGCCTCCAAATTATAGTGCAACACTATGAAAACAATCACATATATTTTCTGTACCAGTTCAGCCATCAGCTCGATTCCACCCCAAGGGTACCGTCCTTGTTAAACAACCACACTACGGTTGCTAACCAAGGACATGTGCTGCGCTTCATCTCGCTGTGGCAGAGCGCCATATGAATTTTCGGCAGCATATGCATACGAAAGCAAGCTTTCTCCTGCCTACGCTGTCGAAAATTCGCATGGCTAAACTGTTACCATTTTCTTTTACAAAAAAGGAGTATATACCGGACTTATATTCTCGGCATATACTCCTTGAGGATTTTCTTTTTTCTACTATGATACTTGTATCATGACCTTTCCGCTTTTGCGGTACTCTGGTTTTACGAACACATCTGCAATATCATCAAGAGGTACTACATTTGTAATTATACTTTCCACATCAATCTTTCCGGAGGCAAGTACCTGAATTGCTCTTCCAAAGGTATACGGATTGATGAATGAAGATGTAATGTGCAGTTCCTTCCTGAAGATATCATCAGGTTTAATGGAAAATCCTTCTTCAGGTGAAGACAAGCCGAAATACATAATCGTTGCGCCCTTTCCTGCAAACCGGACTGCATCCTCCTGGGTATGTATATTCCCAACACACTCTATCACTACATTTACATTCTCGCAATTTGCTGCAAGAAACTTCTCCACATCTTCCTCAAGAGGATTCACTGTTAAGTCAGCTCCCAGCGTCAATGCAAGAGTCCGCTTCTCCTCGACCGGCTCCGAAAGAATCACTTTGGAAGCCCCCGCATTCTTTGCAAGTTGAAGCATAATAACGCCAATGGGGCCGCCGCCCATCACAAGAACAGTATCTCCCGGCTTGATCTGGCACAGGTCAATTCCATGAATGCAGCAGGACATCGGCTCTGCCATTGCCGCTGCTTTATAACTCAAATCATCGGGTACCTTATAAACTTGTTTCTCCCTCATAATCACATATTCTGCAAAGCCGCCGTCAACTGTGGTGCCGACACCTATATTGTCGGTACAAAACTGCTGCATGGCATTTTTGCAGAAGTAGCACTCGCCGCACATGTCATTGGGATCCCCGCTTACTTTATCTCCTACTTTGAATTTCTTAACCTGACTTCCGACCTCCGCCACAATACCTGAGAATTCATGTCCTGGTATCAGCGGGGGATTTACTGCAAAAGCTCCCGGATCGCCATTATATATATGTACATCTGTCCCACAGATACCGCAATACTTTACTTTAATTTTGACCTCATTACTCTCAAGCGCCCTCTCCGGAACCTCTTCTACCCTCAGATCATGACGTCCGTGATATACTGCTGCCTTCATAACCTTATCCCTCCAATACTTGTTAAATACTGTTCAGAAAATTATCAATAAAGAAAATAGCTGCCCCAGCTGCTGTTGCCTCTATCTTGTATCTGCACTGCATGAGATAATCCTTTGCACAATCGTCAAAAGGATTATGTGCATCCACACGTGCACACAATTCATCCATATAATCCCCGATGTAAGCTCCCACATACCCGCCGACTATAATGACGCCGTCGAAAAGTATCCGCATGTTGTGGACAGCCACTGCAAGGTTATCCAGATATTCGTCCCACAATGCTTCTGCCGTTTTGTCCCCAGCCTTAAGCAGGACAAAAAATTCTTCCAGATTACCATCCGTGTACTGATCCAGGATACTAGCCCGGCATACAGTATCAAAACATCCGTATCTGCCGCAATAACACCTTTCACCGCCCTTGGGTACCACCACCATGTGACCGATCTCTCCGCCCTTTTGCGTATCGCCCTCATAGATAGACTGGTTAATAATAATGGAGCCTCCCACACTGTTGCTTAAGCTGATATAAAATCCGTTTTTAACTCTGTGGTCACTCCATGTCTCCGCATACCCTGCCGCATAAGAATCATGTACAAGGCGGTTGTGATACGGAATGTATTCAGCAATTTCTGCCCTGGTCTTTCCGGTAAAATCCAGTGTCATACCATAGAGGACAGACTCTCCGTCATCCGAAACCAGTCCGGGAACTGCAATTCCTACCCCAAGGAGATTCTCATCAGAAATCTCGGCCTGTCTCTTTACCTCTTTCACAACCATACCAATTTTTTTCAGATATTCGTCATCATCCAGAGCAAACTGACTTTGTTGCTTTACAATCCCTGTTACATTTCCTGACAAATCCACTGCTACGGCATTTATATGATGTGCCGTAATATAAACGCCGATTGCCATTTTCGCCTCTTTTATGTAGGTATAGGCAGTTGCGTTTCGACCGCCTGTATTTTTAATTTTGCGGGATGTATCAATAAGATTCTGTTTTTTCAGATAATCCAAATTTTGAGTAACTGTCGGAAGACTCAGCTGCAAAGCTACCACAATGTCCTGCTTCGACACTGAAGTATTTGTCCGGACATATTGATATATCATCTGCCGGTTCTTCAGCTTAATCTCGCTGGGGCTTATTTTTTCTCTGCTCATTTTGTCACCTATTTTTCGTAATAATTATTTTCCCCTTTTAGTCAAAGACCCCGCAGCAAGCTGGCGGGACATCAGACTTACAGCGCAGCAAGCTGCGGGGTATTTGACCCTCACGGCAGTCGCCAAATGGAAATGCAAGCATTTCCGCTTGGCTTGTTGCCCGCGGAAATAAAGTACTCAAAATTATAGTAATATCAAGTTGGTTTACTGTCAACCTATTTAAGTAAAACTCGCCAAAAGACCATGAAAATCATACTTTAACTTTATGTGGTCTGTCTCTTTTTCTGGATACAGTCAAACCCTACCGCAAATGCAAGTACAAGTCCTTTTACAACCAATTGTACATAGGAACTTACATTCATCAGCACCATGCCGTTTGTCAGTGCACCAATAATCAATACACCGGCAACTACATTGGACAGCTTACCATAACCTCCTGTTACAGACACTCCGCCCAGAACTACGCAGGTGATAACGTCGAATTCATACCCGTCGCCGGCAGTTGCCTGAGCCGAATTTGTCCGGGACAGCATTACGACACCTGCAAGACCTGCAAACAGGCCTGACAGTGAATACACCAGATATTTCACGCGTCCCACGCGGATTCCGGATAGCTTTGCAGCTTCTTCATTTCCGCCCACCGCATAAAAGTAGCGGCCGAAATATGTTTTATTCAATATGAAACTGCCAAGTGCAAAGCAGATAACCATAATAATAACCGGAACAGGTATCGGTCCTATATAGCCCTGGCCGATAATTTTAAAATCCACTGTGAATCCATTGATAGGGGTACCGCCGCTTATGATGTATGCAAGCCCTTTAAAAATGGTCTGTGTCGCAAAGGTTGCAATCAGAGCCGGCATTCCCACTGTGGATACCATGAAGCCATTTAAGGCCCCGATCAGGGTGGCGAGAACCAGTGACAAAAGGATGGCCACATACATGTTCATCCCGCTGTGGACCATAAAATAGGCACAGATAATATTTACAAAGGTAATGATGGAACCTGTTGCCAAATCAATTCCACCTAGCAAAATTACAAATGTCATACCGATGGAAGCGATCCCGTACATAGATACCTGGCGTACCATGGTAATAATGTTATTCGGCGTAATAAATCTGGTGTTTGCAATAGTAAATGCAACAAACAAAAATATGAACACAACCCAGATTGCTTTGTCTTTTAACTGATATACTACTTTCTCTTTCATACTGACTAACCCTCCTTGCCTGCTGCTGATGCAAATGCCATAATTTTATCCTGCTCGAATTCACTCTTATCTAGTTCTCCTGTTACGCGGCCCTCCGCCAGCACAACAATTCTGTCAGACATTCCCATCAATTCCTCCATCTCAGAAGAAATCAGCAGAATCGTTTTTCCTTCTTCTTCTATGAGATGGTTCATCAGCTTATAAATTTCGTATTTTGCTCCCACATCAATACCTCTGGTCGGTTCATCAAAGATAACCAGCTCTGAATTTGCCGCCAGCCACCTTGCCAGAATTACTTTCTGCTGATTCCCCCCGCTCAAATTCTTTACCAGCTGCTCCAATGTGGGTGTCTTAATTGCCAGCTCATCCTTATATTTATTGGCAATTTTTTTCTCCTTTTTTGCGTCAATCACACTCAAGGTAGAATTTCTCTCATATACCGCCATATTGATATTGTTTTTTATGGAAACTCCAAGCATAGCTCCGTGACGTTTTCTGTCCTCCGGCACCAGTGCAATTCCTAAATCTATTGCATCCCGGGGGCTCTTCGGATTGATTTCCTTTCCGTCAAGAATCATTTTGCCGGATTTCTTCCTGGCAGCCCCAAAGACCAGATGTGCCAGTTCCGTGCGTCCGGCTCCTACCAGTCCTCCGAGTCCGAGGATTTCACCTTTATGAACTTGCAGATTGATATCCTCATCACCGTTTCCACAGACATCCTGTAATTCCAGGACTATTTCATCCTTATTGATACAATCCTTTCTGGGAGGGTAGGTCTCTGTCAGCTCACGGCCTACCATCAGATGAATCAGCTCTTCTACATGGCTCTCTTTGGTAGCCAGTGTTTTCACATATTCGCCGTCACGTAAGACCACAATCCGGTCGGACAGGCGGTATATTTCTTCCAGTCTATGTGAGATGTATATAATAGAAATACCTTCTTCTCTCAAACGCTCTACTACCTCAAACATACTTTCCACTTCTGCGCTGGTCAGAGGTGCAGACGGTTCATCCATAATTAATATTTTTGCATCCTGCTGAATCGCCTTTGCAATTTCAACCATCTGCTGGTAGCCTACTGTGAGATTCTTCATCAGCGACTTAGGGTTAATTTTAATATGCAGGCGCTCGAATGCTTTTGCCGCTTCTTTTTCCATTGCTGCCTTATCAATAATGAAGCCCTTTTTGATAGGTCTTCCCAGAAACAGATTTTCTGCGGCAGATAATTCTGCTACATTATTAAATTCCTGGTAAATAATAGCGATTCCATTTTCTGCTGCCAGCTGGGGCGTCATGCTCGTATGCTCACTTCCATTTACCACAATCTTGCCGGAGGTGGGGATGACCGCTCCGGAACATGTTTTTATCAATGTTGACTTTCCGGCACCATTTTCACCAATCAATGCCAGAATCTCACCCTTTTTCAGCTCAAGGGAAACATCTTTCAGTGCAACGACACCCGGGTATTCTTTTCTTATATGCTGTAGCTGTAATACATATTCTTCACTCATAATATGCCCCCGTTATTGGCAGGAGGCGGCCAAAAACCGCCTCCTAAAACTATGTTTCATTAATAAATCTTTTTCTTATTCGTAATCTGCAAGATATTCATCTACATTGTCTGCATTAATTACTATGAAAGGTCTAAATATATTATGGTCATCGCCTTCAAACTTTTCTCCTGATAAAACTTTTTCATACATTTCCACACAAGCTTTTGCTGTTCTAGTGTTGGAGCCTTCAAATCCTACTGTTGTATTGGAAGCTTCATTACCGGCTTTGATTGCTCTCATCTGCTGCTCTGTAGCATCACCGGAGAAGATGCCGCAGTCTTCCGGAATACTGTTGTTGTACTTTGTCAGAAGTGCCTGATTTGCTCCGATATCGGAACCTGCACCGATTGTTACAAATACTTTACAGTCCGGATGTGCCTGAAGTACTGTCTCAACATTTGTCTGTGCATCATTTGCCTCAAGGCCTTCAATCTGGGCAACTACTTCATATTTGCCTTCTGCAGCCTTTAAACCTTCCAGGATACCATTTTCTCTTTCCAGTAAGATTGGTGTCTGGGGATACCCGATTACACATACTTCCGCTTTCTTGTCTGCTGAGTAATGCTCATTGATAAAATCTGCTGCAGGTCCTGCAATTGTCTTACCAAGCTCTGTGTTGTCAAGAACCCAGTTTACAGTTGTGTTCTCCATCTTGTCATCCCAGCACATTACCTTAATGCCTGCATCAAGAGCTTCCTTGCATACATCCTCGACTGCACTTGGATCGGAAGGATGAACCATGATCATATCCACACCTGCTGTAATAAAGTTTTCAATCTGACTGATCTGTGTAGCAGAATTGTCTTTACAGTCAACAAGTGTATACTCCCAGCCCTTCTCTTTTAGCATCTTTTCAACTTCGCCAAACACACCTGCCCAGTAGTCATTCTCCAGAGACTGAATTGTAATACCGAGTTTATACTTGCCGTCACCTTTGTCGGCAGTATCTTCAGTTTTCTTGTCGGAACCGGAATCCTCCTTCACAGGTGACTTAGTCGTACATCCTGCCAGCATAGACAGGCTCAGTACTGCAATTGTTAGCACCGCTATAATTCTTTTTTTCATAAACATTTCCTCCTTTTGGAATGATTTATTTTTTACACTTTCGTGTGTAAAAACTTAAAAGCTTGTAAACGCACCGTCCACCACAATATCGGAGCCTGTAGTGAAACTGCTTGTATCACCTGCCAGATATACACAAACAGACTGCAGCTCTTCCGGCTTTCCGAGTCTGCCCATCGGCGCCATCGCATTCCACTGTTCAATCAACGGAACAAGATGCGGTGCATTGTTAATCAGCTCGGTGCCTATATATCCAGGGCTGATACAATTTACACGGACACCTTTCTTTGCCCACTCTACTGCAAGTGATTTCGTCAGCATGATAACACCTGCTTTTGAGGCATTGTACGCACACTGGGGCTGAGGCACATTGACAATGTGGCCTGACATGGATGCTGTGTTAATGATAGATCCGCCTCCATGATTCAGCATGTATTTTCCTGCAGCAGTAGCGGTAAGAAAAACGCCTGTCAGGTTAATATCTATTACCTTTTTCCAGTGTTCAAAGGTCATCTCGTCTGCCGGTTCATTGATGCAGATCCCTGCATTACAGAATGCTGCTTCTAGTCCGCCCAGTTCAGAAACTACCTTTTCAACCATTGCGTCTACCTGCTCAGGTTCTGTCACGTCGGTCTTAACTGCTATTACCTTGCGCCCGGTCTTGTCGGCAAGTTCTTTTGCTGTCTTCTCTGCCTCGTCAATATCTACATCTACAATAGCCAGATCTGCTCCTGCTTCAGCAAATGCGGTCGCCACACTTTTACCTATTCCACGGGCACCTCCTGTCACAAAAATATGCTTTCCATCCAATCTCATTTTTTCAATAATACCCACTGCTTTTCGCTCCTTCCGTTCAAGACATAACCCGCCGTCAGGTTCGTTACGCTTTTAACAAGTAATTTAGTAAAACAATTTTATAAAATTGATTTTAAATATATTATAGTTGTTCTTCGAGATTGTGCAATATGTAAAATTACCCAAATATTGCTCTCTCTTTTTGTGTATATTAGCCAAGTCCCATGTCTTATTCCGCTATTTTCACTACTGCTTTTACAATTCTAGCTTTATCTTTTACGCTTTCGTCCATAGCTTTCTGGATATCGTTGAAGTCAAAGATATGAGTAGCAATACCCTTCAGATTGACTTTTCCCTCCGCAACTGCCTCGATTGCCATAGGATAAATATGACGGTATCTGAATACAGTCTTGAAGGTGACCTCTTTATCTAGGGCAAGGCTCATGGAAAGATTCATTTTGCCGGTCTTGCCATATCCCACGAGCACAATATTAGAGCCTTTTCTCACAACTTCGATTGCCTGATTCGTAGTAATTTCTGTTCCCGCCGTCTCAATAGCCAGATCGAAGCCTTCTTCTCCCGTGATACGTTTTGCAGCTTCAATCACATCTTCCTGACTTGCATTGATGACACCCGTTGCTCCCAGTTCCATCGCTTTTTCCAAACGTTTTTCCATAATATCTACTACATAAACTTTAGATACTCCACAGGCTTTCAATGCCATCATGGACACCAGTCCGATACACCCGGCGCCAAACACCACTGCACACTGTCCCGCATGGGCATCTCCCTGGCGTGCAGCATGGAACCCGACTGACAGAGGTTCAATCAGCGCCCCCTCCAGTGTGCTCACATTATCCGGCAATTTAAAGCAGAGCGTCTCGGGATGTGCCACATATTCCTGGAACACACCATCTACAGGAGGCGTTGCAAAGAAAACAACATCCTGGCAGAGATTGTATTTTCCCTCTCTGCAGAATCTGCATTTTCCGCAGGTCTTTCCCGGTTCCAGCGCGACCCTGTCGCCCGGTTTCAGATACTTGACTTTCTTCCCAACTTCGACTACTGTGCCTCCCGGCTCATGTCCCAGCACAAAAGGAGGCTCTACAACATAATCGCCAATTCTTCCACTTTCATAATAGTGCATATCACTTCCGCAAATACCTACGTACTCCAGTTTCACCAAAACCTCTTCATCCTCAGGAACAGGAATCGGCCTTGTAGTGTATCCCATCTTCCCAATTCCGTTCATAACCGCTACTTTCATTGTTCCTTCCATGTTCTTTCTCCTTTCAGCCCTCCCAAGTTATTTCTTCTAAATACTATTCATGAAATCTTCGATGTAAAATACAGCCGCCCCCAGCGCCGATGCTTCATTTTGGAATGTACATACAGAAATATAATCCCCCGCACCTTCGAAAATATTCCTCCTGGCAACTTTGTCCCGAAGTTCACTGATATAGGGCTTCATACAACTTCCAACATAACCCCCGAGAACCACTTCGCAGTCGAAACACATTCTCAGATTATCTACCGCAATAGACAGATCTTCTAGATATGTGTCCCATGCCTTCCTTATCTCTGGATTTTCCTTCTCCAATTCTACAAAGAACTGCTCCAGCTGACCATCGGTCTCTTTTGACAGGCGCAGAGCGGAACAATACGCATCCACACAGCCTTTCTTCCCACAGTAGCAGGTGTCCCCGTCTGGATGTATTGTAAGATGTCCAAATTCCCCACTATGCCAGTGATTCCCTATATACATGTTTTCAAATACACTTGTAGAATAGTCGTCATCTTCCATATACTCGGAAGAATTTTGAAACAGAATTGCCCCCCCCACTGTATTACTCAACGACAGGTAAACCAGATTCTCTTTTAGATATCCTAATCCCCATTCCGAGGCTGCCGCTGCACTGGCATCATTAATCAGAGTGCAGGGATAAGGAATATAGCGGGAAAACACATCTCCTGCTACATCGTATAAGTTCAATGCCCGTGAGTATGTAATATAATTTCTTGGCATATCCACTATGGCGGGAACCGAAATTCCGACACCTGTTACCTTATCCTTGTCCACCTGCTCTTCTTCAACAAACTCTTCCAGCACCCTGCCCAGAGTCTTAAAATATGCATCCTCAAATACAAATTTTTCCCGAAGACGTGCACTTGCTTTCACGGCCTTTGTCAAATCTGTCAGTACAATACCTATATGATTCTGTGTGATTTCGATTCCAAGTGCATATCGGATATCCTTCACTGTCGTAAGAGCCTTAGGCTTTCTGCCTCCATTGGACTCTAGTTCTCCCGCATCCAGAAGCACACCTGCTTCATTTAGTTCCCTCACAATTTGAAGAACCGTGGGGCTGCTCATGTGGAGTGCCGCAGCCACCTCGGGCATAGACGTCTTTTCTTTGCTGTTAATGTAGCGGAAGACCCTGTTACGATTTAATTTCTTTACCTCTGAGTTATTTTTGCTTTTCTTCATGGTGCCTTCTCTTCTGCCTTGTTAAAACTTAAACATTATTTTCTACTTTAATAAAATGTCTAATAAAGTGGTTGCAATAATAAAATAGCACTTTTATACAAACTTATCAATATTTTTATCTCTGATTTTATAGGTTTCGTCACTTTATACAATTTCAAGCTTGAAATTTTAGTACATTTTTTCTTATCATAGTCACTATATATCCGTTGTCTCACATACAATATATGTCCGCTGCCTCATATGTGCCATAAGGGGTTGATATCACGCTGCACGGCCAGTTCCCAGTTCGTGTCAGAGTAATAACTCCGTTCTCTTCAAGGATAGTTGTTTCTTCACATTTAGTTCCCAGAATGGTAGGATTCCATGCATATGCCTGATTCCTGTGCATAACAGAAGTCATTCCAGGAACAGCAACCCACTCTCTGCACTGATATCCCGTAGGCCCGCCCTGGTGATGAGCTTTCCACTCATCTTCCCAGCCAGCTTTACAGTACAGTTCTTTCACACAATCAAAGTATTCGCCATAAGAAAGACCATCTCTCATCATGGTCTGCATGCAGGCAAAAATATACTGTGTTTTTTTACACCGCTCTTTGATTTCCTCCGGAATATTACTAAAATACACAATCCTCGTCATGCTGATATTCAGTCCGTATTTTTCGCCCCCCAATACCACCATAAGACTTTTTTCAATCGGCTTATCTGTAGGAAAAGGATGGCGGTAATCCAATATCCTGGAATCAGAGCCTACCAGCACGCAATCCGGAGCGATTCCTTTTTGAATGCAAAGACTCTTGAGCAGACCGGCAATTTCGTTCTCCGTCTGCCCCGGCCTTGCGCTGTGGCACACATGCTCTGCGATTTTTGCACATTCCGTACCAATTGCCTTGTAGCGTAATTTTTCTTCCTCTGACAAAACCATTCTAAGCTCTATCAAACCTTCCAGTGCATTTTCCGTTCCCGCAATCCCGGTGTCAGATACGAATTTTCCTGGAGACACCAGCTCTCTTAGAGTTTCCTCTATAGACTCATACCAGGGAACCTCTATCACTGTTCCATGGAGAGGGTTCTGTTCTGCTCCCATGCGGGCAGCATCGCTGCTATCAGCCACCAGCCATACGTTTTCCCGGGTAATGACATAATAGGCAACACCTTCTGCATCGTTGGCAACTACATGGTTCTTCGCCCCCTGACTAATCCACGCATAGCTATCCCTTCTGCCCAGAATCACACCATCATAATCCTTCTGCCGCATCCATTCCCGGATTCTTTTTAATGTCTCCATATCGCACCCGCCTATTCCATCTCATGATTGATGCAAACCTTACCGGTCTTTCCTGTTGCAAATACTTCAAATGCTTTATCCGTTTCTTTTAGCGGAAATCTGTGTGTAATGATGTCGGAAGGATGGATTTTCTTTCTGTCTAAGAATTCCACCAGCCTTTCCATATTTCCCACAGAAGTCACCCATGAACCGTGAAGTGTCAGGTTCTTATGAAGCAGAAGGGGGCTTGGCTCAAAGGTTACAGTTCCCTGCTCCCCGAGGAAAACAACATTTCCCCACATTCTGGCAACTTCCAGACACTGGTGCCTTCCGATGCTGCTTCCTGAGCAGTCAACTGCAGCTTCAACGCCCTTTCCCTCTGTCAGATTCATCACTTCACTGACTGCATGTTCACCGCCCTGCACAACCTCATCTGCCCCGATTCTCTTTGCCATTTCCAGACGTTCGGGTGAGATGTCAACCCCAATAGCTTTCGCCCCCATTGCTTTGGCAAGCATAATTGCAGCCTGTCCTACAGGCCCAAGTCCCATAACCATGACGATATCTCTGCCGGAAACATTGGCTCTCAAAAGACCCTGATAAGCCGTTCCAAATCCGCAGGCTATCATGGCCCCGTCTTCATATGTCAGAAAATCCGGAAGATGAATACACGTACTTGTATCCGCTACCATATATTCTGCCAGTGCACCGTCCCTTTGCCAGCCGTATGCCCTCCGCTGGGGCTGCTGACAGTTGATAAAAAATCCTTTTTTACACTCATCACAATATCCGCAGCCCTGGATGTGATAAACCACTACTCTGTCACCTTCCTTGAAGTCTGTAACACCTTCTCCCACAGACACGACCTGCCCGCTTGGCTCATGTCCCGCAATGACATTGTCATACCTAGCTCCGCCGGTCTTATCCGTATGCTCAAAATAAATATACTTCAAATCACTTCCGCAAAGACTCGCCGCTTTCATTTTCAAAAGAACCTGTCCATGTCCCGGAACCGGTACATCACATTCACAGGACTCTACTTTTGCCCCTCCCGGCAGCTTCATGCCGAGCATTTTTTTAGGAATCTGCTGATTCATAATTACCTACCTCCTATTTTTTAAGCACAGTATAGCATCATTACATGACAAACTGAATTTCAAATCTTCTCTTTTCATGGACTATCTAACATCATACCAGTGTGCAATCCACAGGTATCAGGGGGCAAAATATAAATAGTCACCTTTTTTGTACTCTTTTGGTGATACCCCTACTACTTTTTTAAATATCCGGGAAAAATAATAAGGGTCTGTATACCCCATCTTTGTGCTTACTTCATAGATATACATATCTGTTGACTGCAGAAGTTTACAGGCCTCCTGCATTTTAAGGTGCAGAAAAAAGTCTACGGGGGACCGCCCTGTCTGTTCTTTAAAAATGGAATTTAGATAGCTTTTGGAAAGATCTACTTCCCTGGATATTTCCTCCAGCGTGAGCTGCTTTGTCAGATTTTTATACATGAAACGGATGACCATTGTCACATGCTTATCCTGAACACTGCTTTCATCCACTTTTTCCCTGTAATAGACTTCTGCCAGGAGAAGCGAGAGCACCTGCGATAAATAAATAAAATTTCCCATTGTATAATTTCGCTCTAGAACCCTGAAAATCAAGTTAAAAAAAACTGCCATACGGTTCTCACTGTATTTGGAATTAATCTGCACCGTCCTGCACTCATCCAGAGGAAAATATTTTGTATTCTCCCCTTTAAAATGAACCCACAATATACTCCATGGATCTTGATTATCTGCATAGTATTTATGCCTTTTCCCCCTTGGGATGCAAAAAGCCTCTGCCTTTTTTATAGAATAAGTTTTGCCGTCCACCTCTATGATTCCCTTCCCGTCTACACAGTAAATCAGAATATACTGGTCGGCTCCCTCCTCACGTTCCCTATAATGAGCCCTTGCCTTCGGAAAGAATCCCACATCTGTCGGGTAAAGGATTCTCACAAGGGGATGCCCTGCATAGTCCGCAAAGGATTCCGTTGGGATAATAATATAGCGTTCATCCTTGAATCCGTCTGATTTTCCTGAAAATTCACTCATATTCTGCCTCCGAAAAATGCTCGTGTTCTGTTGTTGGCTTCACTATAGCATTTCTGTGGAATATTGTCCATTTTTTTATAATTTATGCCATTCCAACTCTCTGCCTGCTATGCTACTCTTTATATACGATACCGTGAAATATATGCGCCGATACACCAAAGCCCGTGTAATTCACATCACGCCACATTTCAACGGAGTTCAGAAAGGAGTTATAAAATGCAAGAAAATCGTGTTCATGTATGGGAGGAAACCATTATACTTCCTACTTATCCAGTCTATCCTCCGGAGAAGGCCCCTCTTTTTCTGGAAAACCGGGCCTATCAGGGAAGCACAGGAAAGGTTTACCCACTTCCCGTCACCGAAAAGATTTCTGACCAGAAAGAAGATATGGCTTATCACGCAGTTTTTCTGGAGAATGATTTTCTTTTTATCATGATTCTCCCGGAATTGGGAGGGCGCATCCAGCGTGCCCTGGATAAGACCAACCAGTATGATTTTGTTTACTATAACCATGTTATTAAACCAGCACTGGTAGGTCTTACAGGTCCCTGGGTCTCAGGCGGAATTGAATTTAACTGGCCTCAGCATCATCGGCCCTCCACTTATTCTCCTGTGGACTTTTCCTTCCGGGAAAATGCAGACGGGTCAGCCAGCGTATATGTCAGCGAAATAGACAAGATGTACGGGACAAAGGGGATGGCTTCCTTTACCCTCTACCCCGATAAGTCTTATATCGAAATTAAAGGGCAGCTTTTCAACCGTACCGATTTACCCCAGACTTTCCTCTGGTGGGCGAACCCGGCTGTCCCGGTCAATGACCATACATTTTCTGTCTTTCCGCCGGATGTTCATGCAGTGATGGACCATGGAAAACGGGCAGTTTCCACCTTCCCTGTCGCTACAGGAGAATATTACAAATATGATTATTCTGCAGGGGTTGATATTTCCTGCTATCGGAACATAGAAGTGCCGACCTCCTATATGGCAGCTCATTCTGATTATGACTTTATTGGGAATTTTGATGAAAAAAAAGATGCGGGGCTGCTCCATGTAGCGGATCATCACATTGCACCGGGCAAAAAGCAATGGACCTGGGGGAACAGCGATTTCGGACAGGCCTGGGACAGAAATCTGACAGATGGGGACGGACCCTACATTGAGCTTATGACCGGGGTATATACCGATAACCAGCCTGATTTTACCTGGCTTAAACCTTATGAGGAGAAAACATTCACACAATACTTTATGCCTTACAAACATGTCGGGCGCGTAAAGAATGCCACAAAAGATGCCGCATTAAACCTGGAGTTCGACAACGGACAATGTATGCTCAAAGCTTATGCCTCAGGTAAATATCCGCAGACCGTCATCAAGGTAATAAAAAATGATGAAATCCTGTTTTCGGACACCGCAGACTTATCTCCTGATACGTATTATGAGGCCTCTTTTAATACTACTTTGACAGAGCTTACCGGATGTACTGCTGTGATTTTCGATAAAGACCAGAAGGAACTTGTGAGATATACTGCTGCTCCCCGGGAACTGGAACCCCTTCCTGCACCAGCAGCCGCCCTTCCTGCACCTTCGGAGCTGAAATCTGTAGAAGAACTTTACCTTGCCGCCGCTCATCTGGAGCAATACCGGCATGCGACCTTCCTTCCGGAAGATTACTATATGGAAGGGCTTCGAAGAGATACAACAGACATCAGATTAAATGACGGTTACGGCATGCTTTTATATAAACAGGGACGGTTTCAGGAAAGCATTCCTTACTTTGAAAATGCCATTCAAAAACAGACCTGGAAGAATCCAAATCCGGCTTCCGGAGAAGCTTATTTTCACCTTGGACTTGCCCTTACTATGTGCGGGAATGATGAGGAAGCTTTTGATGCTTTCTATAAATCCACCTGGTGCGCCGACACCCAGTCCTGCGGCTTTTACTGGCTGTCATGCCTGTCCGCCCGTAAAAAACGCTGCCAGGAGGCACTGGAATTTATCGACCAGTCACTTATAAGAAACTGGCATAACATGAAAGCCCGAACACTGAAAGCAACTCTCCTTAGAGTGCTCTCCCGTGATAATGGAGCCTTCATTGAGGAAAGTCTGAAAATCGATCCGCTGGATCTTGGACTTCTTTATGAAGAAGCAATTGTCTCCGGTGACCGTGAATGCTGGGTAAAACAAATGCGTACTCCGGCCCATAATTATCTCGCTTTGTCTCTGGATTATGTCAAAGCAGGGTTTTATGAAGACGCTTTTTCAATCTTATCAGCATACAGGGAATCTTCCCCTATGGTTGCTTATTATCAGGGATATATTCTGGGGAAAATGGGTGATATAGCTCAGGCCAAAGAGTATTATTCAAAGGGTGAAAAATGTGATTACAGCGGCTGTTTTCCGAATCAGCCTGAAGAGATATTGATTTTGGAAGGTGTCATCGCCGCACTGCACAAGGCCCCAAATGCACACTACTACCTTGGCTGCCTCCTCTACGATAAGAGGCGGTACGAGGGCGCTGCTGCCCACTGGGAACTTGCACTGCTGCAGAATCCGGAATTTGCCATGGCAAGCCGGAATCTGGCAATTTATTACTACAACAAAGAACAGAATCTTCCAAAGGCTTTGGACTTTATGAAGAAAGCTTTTGCGCTGGAATCCACGTACCCCCGCTTTCTGCTGGAATACAACCAGCTGCTGGAAAAGATAAGGGTTTCCAATGAAGGACGTCTCGTGCTCCTATCCGAACACCTGGATATGGTAAAAGAAAAAGATGCGCTGTATCTGGATTACATTACACTTTTAAACCTGACAGGACAATTTGATCAGGCTCTGAAACACCTTTCTTCCCATCAGTTTCACCCCTGGGAGGGCGGGGAGGGTAAGGTAAGCAAGCAATACCGATATGCCCTGATCCATAAGGCAATCCGGCTGATTGAAAAAGGAGATTATGATGCAGCTATCGATTTACTGAAAGCTTCCAAAACCTATCCCCACAATCTGGGTGAAGGAAAACTCCCCGGGACACAGGATGCAATGGCCGACTATTATATAGGAAAAGCTTTCCTTGGAAAGCAGGATGTGGAATCTGCCAGGCAGTATTTCCACATGGCAGTTCAAAAAGAGGAAACACCCTCCAGTGTGCTGTACTACAACGATCAGCCCTCTGATTTCATCTTCTATCAGGCTTTGGCGAAAGAAGAATTAAAAGACACTGCAGGGGCAAAAAAATGCTATCACCAGCTTCTTAGTTTCGGACAAAAACATATATTTGATGAGGTTGATTTTGACTACTTTGCGGTCTCCCTCCCAGAAATTGAAGTATTCCCCTCACATCCTAAAGAAAGGAACCGACTGTACTGTATGTATCTAATGGCACTTGGGAATATTGGGCTGGGGCATATATCAGAAGCACGGAAGCTGCTGGGAGACATACTGGCAGAATCACCGGGGTATCAGGGGGCAATCGAACATTTAGAATATCTCAGATAACTGTGCAGTGGGGCTGTCTATTTCAGGACAGTCCCTTTTCATATTCTCTAAAAATCAGTATTTACAACTCAATAATTCCTTTCACTACATTCTCTGCATCCTCTATGACACAGTCAAAGGCTTCCTTTACGTCATCAAACATGAATCGGTGGGTGACAATCTGTTTTACATCAATCGTTCCATTTGCTATAGCTGAGAGTGCAAGGGGATAAAGATTGCAATACCTGAATACAGACTTTATTGTCAGCTCTTTTCCCATTACTTGAGCAAAATTATAATTCAAATCACTTTCTACTGCAATCCCCACCAGCACAACTGTACCTCCTGCCCTTGCAAGCAGTGATGTCTGATATATTGTTTTTGGAGCGCCTGCTGTTTCGAATACAATATCAGCTCCTTCTTTTCCCAGTAAGCTTTTTACTGCTTTTACTGTATCCTGTTCCTTTGCATTTACTGTATAGTCTGCTCCCAATTTCTTAGCAAATTCGAGACGTTTTTCAAACAGATCAACAACAATTACTTTTGAAGCACCAAATGCTTTTGCAGACAATAATGTTACCAGACCTATGCATCCCGCGCCCAGTATCACAACTGTTTTTCCCGGCTCTACTTTCCCTTGTCTGCATGCATGCAGCCCCACGCAGAGTGGTTCTACCAGCGCACCTTCTTCTGTTGTCACATTGTCAGGGAGACAAAAGCACATATCTGCCGGGTGAACCACATAGTCCTGCAAAGCCCCTTGAATAGGAGGTGTCGCAAAAAACCTCACATCAGGACAAAGATTATACTTTCCGCTCTTACAAAACTCACATTTTCCGCAGGGAATCCCTGGCTCCAGCGCAACCCGGTCACCTATTTTTAGTGAAGTGACATGATCCCCAGTTTTAGTTATAGTACCGGCCACCTCATGCCCCAGGATAAACTGTCCGTCTACAATATAATCTCCTACTCTTCCATATTCATAATAATGTACATCAGAACCACATATTCCACAATATTCAATTTTAACCTGCACCTCGTCCTCTGCCGGCTGGGGCACCTCAATTTCACGTATATGCATTGTCCCGGGTTCTTCCATATAGGCTGTTCTATTCCTCATAACTACCTCCTAAGAAATCACTTTTACTTTTCTCCTAATCTTTACATACTGTAAACTGTCCAAAATTACCGCCAGCATAAGCACAAGTCCTTTCACCATCTTTTGCATAAAAGCGTCCATTCCGGCAAGAGACATGCCGTTACTTAAAATTCCGATTACAAGGATTCCAGCGAATGCTTTTGCCAGATTACCTTTTCCTCCATTTAAGCTGACTCCTCCCAATACGCATCCGGTTAGAACATCCATCTCATATCCTTCACCTGCACTCGGCTGCCCACTGCCTATTCTTCCAAGCATGACCATACCTGCAATCCCAACCAGAAATCCACAGCAGGTATATGCCATAATGCGTATTCTGTCTGAATTAATTCCTGACAGATTCGCCGTTTCTTCGTTGCTGCCTATGGCATAAAAATATCTTCCTAAATATGTTTTAGATAAAACAAAATAGCCAATCAGAATTATAATAATCATAATTAAAGCAGACACCGGCAAAAATCCGAATATATATGTCTGTCCCACCCATTTTAATGAGTTTGGAATTCCATAGACCGGGGTTCCTCCACACAGAGTATATGTAAATCCGTATAGGAAAATCTGCATTCCCAATGTCATAATCAGTGGTGGCACCTTCACCTTAGCAATAATAATACCATTTAGAAGACCAATGGCAGTTGCGATTGCAATAGATGCCAAAATTGCCAAAGAAATCGGCCAGCCCAGAATTGTAACAAACATGCTTATCGTGACAACCACCAGAGACACCACGGAGCCCATAGATAATTCGATTCCTCCTGTCAGAAGTACGAAGGTCATGCCTACAGAAAGAATTGCCATAATTGCAACCTGTTTTGAAATATTGATGATATTTGTTACTGTTAAAAATGCCGGATTTAAAGCGGTGAATATTACAAATAATATTACCAGTATAAAAACAACTCCATATTTTTTAAATAACTCTACAAATTTCATTTTTTCATCCCCCCTATACCAGACCGGAGGCATATTGCATCACGGTTTCCTCACTGAATTCACTTTTGCGCAGTTCCCCTGTACTTTTACCCTCGTGCATAACCATAATTCTCTCTGACATTCCCATTAGCTCCTCCATTTCAGACGATACAATTACAATGGCAATTCCCTGCTCTGCCAGCTCATTCATCAGTTTATAAATTTCCTGCTTTGCACCCACATCCACTCCACGGGTAGGTTCATCCATAAAAATAATCCTACAGTCTGCAGCCAGCCATTTTGCAAGCACTACCTTCTGCTGGTTTCCTCCGCTCAGAGAATTCGCCGGAGCTTCCAGAGTAGGAGTTTTTATTCTCAAAAGGTCTTTTTCCTTTTCTGCATACTTTTGTTCCCTTTTTATGTCCACTACCCCAAGCCTTGATATTTTTTTCAGAATAGCCAATGAAATGTTATGGCAAATGCTGTCTTCAAGGAGGAGCCCCTGTCTTTTTCTATCCTCGGTGACAAACCCCATTCCCTTAGCAACAGCATCTGCGGGATGCCTGATTTCCAATTTTTCTCCTTTAAGATACACCGCACCCGACAGCATAATATCAGCTCCGAATATTGCCCTCAAAAGCTCGGTACGTCCGGCTCCCACCAGTCCTCCGATTCCCAGGATCTCTCCTGCTCTTACCTTAAAAGAAATATTATTGACCTTGTCTGAAGTAACATGCTGTGCTTCAAAAATGACTTCTCCAATCTCATGATTTCTTTTCGGATACTCAAATGACATTTTTCTTCCTACCATATATGTAATCAGTTTATCCGTGTCCATGTTTTTCATGTCTTCTGTTATAATCTTTTTTCCATCCCGCAGCACCGTAACCCTGTCTCCGATCCGAAACAGCTCCGGCAGCCGGTGAGAAATATAAATAATCGTATACCCCTGCTCTTTTAAATCCAGCACGACATCTAAAAGTTTATCCACTTCATCCTCCGTCAGGGGTGCGGTGGGCTCATCCAAAATCAGAACTTTTAGATTCTTCGCAAGGGCTTTTGCAATTTCAACGAATTGCATATAAGATACAGATAAATCTTTTACGGCTTTTTTGCAGTCTATATTTACCTTTATCCTCTCAAATACTTCTGCAGCCCTTTTCTCCACCGTTTTTGCCTGAAATACGCCGCATTTATCCAATCGATTTCCTAAATACATATTCTCCGCAACCGATAAATCTTCCGCCAAGTTAAATTCCTGGTAGACCACCTCTATCCCCAGTTCCTTAGACAGTTTTGGGGACATGGTGTTATAAACACAGCCCTCAAACTCAATTGTTCCGGAATCAGGTTCATTCGCTCCGGAGGCCATCTTAATAAAGGTGGATTTTCCTGCTCCGTTTTCCCCTATAATGCAATGTATCTCCCCCTTATAAAAGTCTATGGAAACATCGTCCAGCGCCTGCACTCCCGGATAGCTTTTTGATATATGCTTTAGCGATAAAATAACATCATTTCCCGCCATAGGTTACTCCTTTCTCCGGCAGAAGCGGATTTTCCTCCCCGGCTGCACCAGGGGGAAAACCCTCTCCAGACCCTCCGATTATTTATAAAGATTCGTATCGGACTTCCACTCATCCGCAGTGTCAACAGTCACATTAACCATTGGCATAATAACACTTTCTGCATCCGCACCATTTAATACCTCTACACAGGCATCAACGGCCTGAGCGCCTCCGTTGTATACATCAAGTCCCACATCACCGCGGAGAATTGTCCCGTCTGCAACCATATCAATTGCATCTTTAACTCCGTCATTTCCAAACATACCGAACTTAGGATCCTTTACATCCTTACCTGCCGCCTTCCATGCCTCCGAAAAACCAAGCAGAGCGGTGTCATTCGTTGCCACTATACCCTTCATATCAGGATAAGACTGAGTCCATGCTTCCGCAGCCGCAACACCATCTTCTGTTACCAGGCCTTCCAATTCTTCCACAATCTCAATGCGGGGGTCTAATTTTGCAATAGCATCTCTGATCCCCTCTACACGGTCTCTCTGAAACTGAAACTCTTTATGCCACAATAATCCAAATTGTATCGGATCATCCCCTTCAAATGTTTCTTTTGTCCACTCTGCCGCCATTGTGCCTACGCGGTATCCGATTTCATAATTATCGCACAAAAATGTCAGCTGATAATTACAGGGTTCCCCTGTAGACGCATCTATTATGTTGTCATCATACGCACAGATTACAACTCCTTTATCCAATGCTTCTTTCACCACATCTGCAAATGCCTCCCTGTCAAAAGCATGAATAATAATTGCATCATAACCTTGGGCCACCATGTTTTCGATATTAGAAATCTGTGTGGCCGCATCATTATTGGCCACCTGGCAGCCATATTCCACACCCAGCTTTTTCGCCTCTGCTTCCATACCTTCTGACATTGTATTCCACACGGCCACATCCATAGTCTGCAGGCAAAAACCTACTTTGTAGTCTTCCTTCCCACTGCCTTCTTTTACATCGGTCTCTTTATCTGTGCTTTCTCCCGGAGCCTTGCTGCTGCATCCGATTATCATTGATACACAAAATATCCCTGTAAGCAGCGCCGCCGTAATTTTCTTTATTCTTTTTGACATCATAATCTTTTCCTCCTGATTTCTTTTATTTATGCAAGGCCGTATTTGGCCAGCATCTCTCTTTCAAAGTTCAATAAAAAGGCAGCTTCGCCGTCAATCGTTTTTTCCGTCGGTGTATCCAGGTTTCTCCATGTTTTTACATTGCGCCCGACTTCTCCTCCCATCATGACAAAAGGTTCTGAGACAATTCTTCCACGATAGTCTATATCTTTCAGTGCCTGGAATATTTCATCCCAGTTTATATGGCCTCTTCCCGGTGCCCGTCTGTTATTTTCACCCGTGTGGAAATTCACAAGATATGGTCCCGCCAGACGGATTGCATCTCCGATATTATTTTCTTCAATGTTCATATGATATGTATCCAACAACACACCAATATTTTTACTTTCTATCTCCCTTACATATTTGAGCGCCTCTTCTGCTGTATTAATCAATATGGATTCAAATCGATTTACCGCTTCTACACAATAGGTAACATCATACTCCTCTGCTGTTTTCACAACTTTTCTCATGCTGCCGACGCTTCTGTCCCAGAAATCGTCTTTGTTATCTATCGTATAGTCTGTGACACCCCAGCCCGCATAGCTTACTCCGGATATCACTTTTCCCTCCATAAATCCTACACGTTCTACAATATTCTTTAAATATTCAATTCCTGCCGCACGAACTGACTCATCCGCACTGGAAATATCATAGGCCGGATCCAGCCCCAGACTGTATGTTAATTCAATTCCACGTATATCTGCCGCTTTCTTAATTTCCTGCATCTTTTCCTTAGACATATCCAGCAATGGCTGTGCCTGAAATTCCAGAATATCAAAACCGATATCCGCTGCTTTATTGATGTATTTAATGTGGTCGGCGTCCCATTGTTTCTCCCAAAAATTCATAAAAATACCAAGCTTATTCATATACTTTGTTCCTCCTTCATCTTTTCTTTCATGTTTTTGTTTCCTTTCTTTGTACTTGTCAATCATTTGTTGCTTTTTTAAGTATATCATCCGGCCTTATCCCATACTAGGGGGGCTGTAATAGAATCATAGGGGTATTTTTTTGAAGTTACCAAAAAGCTCTGTACAGAAGCAGCAGGTTACTATGCTGCTTCGATACAGAGCTCTTTTTGTTTCTTTCTTTTATCACAACGTATTTATAAATCCAAAATCTTTTGCCTCGTGGACTTCTGTCAGTCCTTCTGTCTCAATTATCCCAATCGTATCTGCCACAAGCATGCTGGCATTGATATCAACAGAAACAACAATCAAAGTAATTCCTTTTTCCTTTAATCTCAAAATCAATTCCACAATATGTCCTCTCAGATTAATGTCCGTATTCTTGAAGGGGTTAAAGATGATTGCTAAACTGGGGTTTAAAAGATGAATTCGGTAGTAAATTAGTTTATACAAATCAAAAATATCCAGGGCCGAAACATCTTTTTCATCTATACATTCCCCCAAAAATTCCCTATACTCTTCCTTTACACTTTCTAAAACTCTTTCAGACACGATTTGCTCATGTACCTTTTTACCAAGCCCCAGGCAAAGATTTTCTATAAAGGTAAATTCCTTATAAATCATAGATTTGGTTGGATCGGGTGCCAGCAGCATAACCTGTGTCCCCAGAACCTTTTGCATTTTGCCAAATGACATTTGTTCTCCTTCGAGCCACATCTTACAGGGCAGCATGTCTTTTAGTTTTAAAAGAGAATCAATCACCCTGTTTTTATCATACAAAACAAGGCATTGCCCCGCTCTCATAATAAGATTCTTACTTTCTCTGCGAATTGTCCTAAGCCCCTTTACCTCAAAAATCACCCGGGAGGTGTTATGCCGGGGTGTAGCAGATATGTCAGGAAAAGAGTATATCATCTTCTGGAGCCATCTCCGGTTAAACTCATTTCTTTCAAACAGCTTCAAATCTCTTCCATCCTGCATAAATAAAATTCTGTCGCAAGAGTCTATAATTTCTTCATAATTGCTGCAAAAATATAAAAATGACATCCCCTGCTTTGCAAGATCTACCATAATATTCTTTAGAAGATTCAAGTGCGAAAAACTAATGCATTCACCTATCCCGCTCATAACAATGAGCTTTGCCCCCTGCTCAATTCCTTTCATAATCTCAACAATAATCCGCTCCAGCGGGGCTAGTTTATAAGCATTTACATCCGGTCTAATATTTACCTTCATACTCTCGCACAGCCAACGGAATTGTTTCCTGACCTGTGTTCTGTTATAGAAAAACTTTCTGTGCATTTTTTGAAGAACATAAATATTATCCAGAACCGTCAGCTCTGAAATCAATTTGCTCTTTTGTTCCAGCAAGTATACCTGATTTAAACTGTTATCACTATACATATGACTATTTACCAGTTTTTCGCCAACATAGATTCTCCCAAGCCGTATCGGACGATTTCTGCATAATAGTCTGAGCAGGTTCTCCCTGCCGCAGCCGTTCACCGGTATCAGCCCCAGTATTTCACCTTTATTCATATGGAAATTCATATTATCCAGATTGGTGATATCTGTCTCATCACCCACTACATTTTCCATTCTAAAAACTTCTTTTTTCATCATTCTCCTGCACATTTTTTGAAATAACCGGCAGCGTTATCTCTACGTCTGTTCCCATACCAGACACACTATTGATATGAACACCATATTGTTCTCCAAATAGAAGCTTGATTCTGTTATTCACATTTTGGATTGCAATACCGCCTTTCTTTTTCGCTGCTTCCTCCAGCTCATCCGATGAGTTACGAAGCAGCTTGCCATTTAGCTCCTCAAGAACCTTATTTTCCATTCCAACCCCGTTGTCTGAAATACGTATTATTAAATATTCCTTTGTTCTTTCTACCTTTATACGGACATATCCCTCCCCAATTTTAGGCTCCAGGCCATGATAAATAGAATTTTCCACAATAGGCTGCAGAATCAGTTTCGGCATAAAGAATTCTAAAATGCTCAAATCTGTCTCATTGTCATATTCTATCTGAATTTTTAGCCGGTCCCCGAAGCGGTATCTTTGAATGACATAGTAATTTTCTACGTTGGCAAGCTCATCCTCCAGCCTTACAAGCATATCTACATTCGATATTGTATAACGAAAAAATGTAGCCAGCGCTTCTGTCATATATGCCACCCCGTCGGCCCCATAGGTCACAGCTTCGCTGCGTATGCATTCCAGTGTATTATACAAGAAATGTGGATTAATCTGATTCTGAAGTGCAAGATATTGTGCCTGCTTTTTTGATAAATTCAAATACCTTGCTTTGTTTAACTTTTCCGCGAGATATTGAAATACCTCCGTTGTCTCTTTTGAAAGAGCCAAGTCTTCATGAAAAAATTCCTCAAAATTATAACTGTTTAAATATCTTTCGTAGATTCTAAGCAGATTCCTCTTATGCCGGCATATCAAAAAATACCATATTGTAAATCCCACAACTACCACAAAAAGGGCACCATATACTATATAAGAAATCTTCCCCTGTACTGCCGGCTTCAACAGAAAAAATATGACGCACCAAATCACAAACAGCAGTCCTCTGCTCCAGACTTTACATACAGTATTAAAATATATCTTTTCTACCTCCATAATAAAATATCCTTCTCAGCTATAAATCTTACGGTATTCGTTTGGGCGGAGCCCTGTATATATCCTGAAATTCTTAGTAAAATTTTTCAAATCATTGTATCCCACATTTTCGCAGACTACAGCCACGTTATCGTCAGTCTCTTTCAGTAACTCCTTGGCTCTCTCCATACGTACCTGAGTCAGATATTCACTGAATGTATAGCCTGCTTCCCTTTTAAATAACGTGCTCAGATAGGCTGCATTAAACCCAACCTGGGCACCAACAATATCGAGAGATATGCTCTTCTGATAGTTTTCTCTTATGTATCTCTTTGCTTCCCTTATTGGTCTGTTTTCTTCATTCATACAGGTAAAGACATACTCAGAGAATAATTTCATCACCTGTTCTTTTAGGAATTGCATAACTTCACTCAAGGAGCCTTGATTTTCCAAATTCCGGGTAAAGCGGTCATAATAGTCTTCATCCGGCTGCTCTGTCATATCATGGTTCTTAATTGTAAACAGAAAAAGTGTCATAACCTCTTTTGCCATTTGCAGAACCTCATACCCTGTCATCTCTTCACTTTCTGCCATTCTGTGATACAGCTCTGTTATAGAAGCTGACAGCTCACTTTCATTTAAGCTCTCAATCCCTCTCACAAATTTTTTATTAAACTCCCTGAACATCCGGGTGTAGGGAATCCGACTATTTTTTGTACCCACGCCTTCTATTAAACGGTTTGTTCCTTTGAATAATCTCTGTTCTACAGCTCTTCGTGCAGAGTTGGAAGAGTGAAACATCCCTTCCAGTGCATTTGTTACTTCACCCAGCCCAATCGTAATAAATAAATTTCTAAGTATATCTTTTTGCAATAGGAGACTGTCTAATAAATTTCTGACAGCATGTCTGACTTCTTTCGATTTTTCCTGCCTGTAATTTAAAAGAACATAGCAAAAATTGTCGCTCCATACATACCCGGTTTCCAGACATATCTTTCCTACAGTTTTAGTAATCAGTCTGTTCAGTTTATCATGAATATACTCTATTTCCTTCTTATCTGACAGCTTCAGTCCATCTATTTTAACAATAATAATCTGATATCTGCCCTCCTGAAAGTTAAAATGGTATTTCTCATTTATTTCTGTTCTTTCCATTGGCCCTTGCTTTAATTGATTCTTTAACAAAATATTTTCCAGAAATCCGCATCTGATTTTTTCTTTGTTTTGTTTGATCACCAGGGATGTCTTGAAATTATCTTCATCTTTTTGAATTCGCAAATAATAATTGTTGTGGATTTTTTCAAGTTCTTCATTCAATTCAATCTTTTTTACCGGTTTCAGCAGATAATTCTTCACTCCATATCTGATAGCATTCTGTGCATATTCAAAATGCCGGTACCCGCTTATAATAATAAATTCCGTTTCAGGGCTGATCGTTTTTGTCCTCTTGATCAACTCAAGTCCGTCATAGCCGGGCATTCTTATATCAGTAATTACCAAGTCAGGCTTATCATGTTCAATTATATCCAGCGCTGCAATCCCATCATTTACACATGCAATTACATCCATGTCCAGCTCTTCCCAATTCACCAGATTCTTGATTAACTGGCAAATCTTTTCCTCATCATCAGCAATCAAAACCTTCATTTTCATCACACTCCGTTTATATTCTTTTTGTTACCAAGCTATCTCTTGCATTTATTATATTCATAATCATGAATATATTCAAGTATATAAATATATACTGTGCTGACAGTATTGTGGCTCAATACAATTATAAAATGCAAAAACAGCCAAAAATCTTTGGCCGTCTTACACATTTTACAATATCAGAATATCAGGTAGGAACACCTTACTCTTATCATCACTGCCATATTGCCTTGTGGGCCAGTAACCTCCCAGTGACAGTACTTTCATTTCATCTCCTATATTCATAACTAACTCTGCCGATTTTGCCCCGCTAACTGTGACATACCATTCATATGCCTGTCCCGTGTTCATCGTTCTTTCCTGATCAAACATTACGGCTCCATCAGTAAGCATATATCCGATAGGTCCTCCGTGTAGGTGTTTCATCCATTCATCTGCATATCCTTTCTCCAGATATAATTTTTCCTGCAGATCAAAAATATCTGTAAAACGGACTCCCTTTTTGCTTGCAACGATGATCTCTGCCTGGATTTCGCAAACGTCATCATATCTTTTACGCAGTTTTTCATCAGGCTCTCCTATGGAAACTATTCTTGCAAGGTTCGCATGTAATCCCCATTTTCTTAAAGCCGGAGAGATCAGCAACGTTTTTTCAACCACTTTATCGCTCGGTGTACAATGCCGGTAGCACAAGATTCTTTCATCACTTCCGATTAGCAATACGTCTATATCTATATCATATTGTGCACATTGTTGTACAAATATTCTTTTTACTTCATTTTCCGTCATCCCGGAATGGATTTTATCTGCTGTATATTTTAATATCTGATCACAAAGTTTTCCAAACTCCTCATATCTTGCCAACTCTGCTTTGGTCATCGGATATTCTAGGCTATATATTCCTTCCAGATCTACAACTGCCCCTTCTATGGGGATATCTGATACAATGCTTCCCCCTTCCAGTAGCTTGACAGCCTGTTCCTCTTTACTTATGGATTTCCAGTCTAACTCACATGGTTCAAAACCTGCCCCCAGGAGCTGTTCCTGCATGGCTCTGTCAATGTCGGCACGCATGGCAACCGCCCATCTTTTTGTTCTGGTAATCACCAGATAGATAAAGCCTGTTTCCGTATTAAGTACAACTCCACTCTCCTCTCCTCCGGTGAGCCAGGAGAAATTATCTCTTCTGCCAAGAACCATTCCGTCATACTTATTTCTTTCGAGATAACCATATATTCTGTTCAGCTTCCTCTCAAAATCTTCCATTACGTTTCCTCTTAGCCTCTTCTATTTTTTCAGTTTCCTGAGAACTTTATAGTCCTGTTTCACATGTTCATACAGATTTTTATATACATCGAAATATTCCATATATATTTCATGATTTTCCGGAATTGGCTCCATTGGTTCCACATACTCCGCCTTTTCCTTCGCAATACTGTAATCCTTAAGATATCCGGCTGCCACTGCCCCAAGCAATGCGTCCCCATATGGTGCCCCGACTCTGTTTTTTACAAAAACAGTTGGCACATTCAAAACATCTGTAATGATCCTTCTCCACAGTCTGCTCTTTGCACCACCTTCATTCATAACCAGAGGGTAATTAATGCGCATTCCACTGTCTCTTAAAATCCTGAAAGAATCATACAGTGCATATGCAACGCCTTCCATCATTGCACGGACCAAATGTGCTTTCGTGTGGTACAAAGACAATCCAAATATAACTCCTCTGGCATCATTGTCCCATATCGGGGTCCGTTCTCCCATTAAATACGGAAGAACTACCAGACCTTCACTTCCCACGGGAATCTTTTCAGCTTCCATATTCAGATAATCATATGCATCAAAATCCGGAAGCAGCTTCTCCATGGCCATTTCCAGATCGCTGAAATTTTCTTTCAAATACCGCAGTGATTGTCCCCCCGTTTGAGTTGTTGTCACCGTAATATAAGTATTGGTGCAGTCCGATGTGTACCTGAAATTAAACATATCTTCAAAAAAGTTTTCCCGTTTATGTATAATCCCGATATTTCCGCAAGTTCCCAGATTCATCTGGACATCGCCTTCTTCTATAGCTCCGGCTCCGATCCATCCTGCGTTACAGTCCACTTGGCCTCCGGCTACCTCTATCCCTTCCACAAGCCCGGTTTCAAGTGCCGCCTGCCCACTCACCTCACCAATAATCTCTTCACAGCGGTAAAAATCCGGCATCAGGTCCATAGAAATACCAAGTTCATCCATCATCTTTTCATCAAATTTATTTTCTTTCAGATCATATGCCACCCCGTAGAATGTCCCCGCTGAAAGGTGGGCCGTATATTTTCCGGTCAATTTTAGTCTAATGTATCCGTCTATGGTTAATGCCTTATAAATTTTTTTATAATCCTCTGGTCTGTTTTCCTTTTCCCATAATAGATTCACAAGAATCGGATGATCTTCAATTCTATTTCCTGTTAATGCAAAGATTTTTTGAACACCTACATGCTCAATCAACCATTTTTCCTGCTTATTCGCTCTTCTGTCCATTAGATTATAAGCATGGTGTACCGGGTTTTCGTCCCTGTCGACAAGCACTAGTGAGGGAAGCGCCGACGAGGTTCCTATTCCTCTGATTTCTTTTGGGTCCACCCCTGCTTTTTTTATACACTCTTTTATCATGCCGCAGGTAAGAGGCCAGTAATCTGTTGCTTTATGTTCCGAATAATTGTCCTGATTTGTCAAAATTTCATACTGACGGTAAGCGTAGGCGCAGACATCTGCATGTTCGTCTATAATGCACACCTTGCAGCCGCCTGTTCCATAATCCAATCCCATAAAATAGTTTCCCATATATCCTCCAATTTAACCTCAGCATCATTTGGTTTCATTCTTCCTTTATTGTGTCCGGACTGATCACAGAATCCGGAGGTTCGCCATGTATTAGTCTATTGACATTTTTCATCTGCTCTTCGTTCAAATATCTTGTATGGCCGAGGATTTTAGAAACAATATTGGCCCTGGCGAACATCTCTAAGGTTTCCATTTTATAGAATGCATCATATACATCCGTGGTACTTATTGTCAGAGCACCGTGATTTGCCAGTAAAATAGTTTCACTTTCCGGGTATTCCTTTAAGACCCTTGTCACCTCTCTTGGCACTTCAATCGTAGTCGGTGTTGTATACCTTGTGACCGAAATTCCTTTTAATGCAAACATCACCTCCGGCAAAGCCACTTTATCAAAAGAAACCTCAGACATAGCATATCCGGTTGTTATTGGGGGATGTGCATGAACCACTGCTTTTATATCCGGTCTTTGCCTGTATGCCGCCAAATGCATTCTAATGTCCCTTGCTGGTTTCTGACCGCTAAGTACATTTCCTTCCATATCCACTGCCGTGATATTCTCTGCCTGCATCTTGCCTTTGCATATCCCGGAAGCTGTAATGAATATTTCATTCCTCCCAATACGAATGCTCATATTTCCGTCTGTCCCTACAAGCAGCCCTTTCTCATATAGCTCTTTTCCTACCTGTACTATATCTTCTTTATATTGTTCCTGTGTCCGGGGCATCTCCCACCTCTTTTCCATCATCTTACAAAGAATGCATCGTCTGCTTTAATGTTTCATACAGAGATTGATAAAGAAAATACCGCTCCTTATAAAGAGACATTATTTCCTTTTGCGGATGATATATTTTATCTGTTTTTACAAGCTGTGACGCCTGCTTTACATTCTCAAATCTTCCTGTCCCGACTCCTGCCAGCATTGCCGCTCCCAGACAGGCAGCTTCTCTGGTCTGAAGTGTTGATACGGGCATTCCCAGAATATTTGCTTTTAGCTGCAATCCATCTGCCGACTTTGCACCGCCGCCGACACATCTTAACTCTTGAATGGTTACATTTGCATCCTTTAATGTGTCAATATTTAATTTCATTTCAAATGCCTGTGCCTCAAGGATTGCCTTCACAATATCGTACCGCGTTGTTGTCATGGTAAGACCTAGAAATGCCCCCTTCATGTCAAGATCACATGTCGGATTTCCACTTCCGTTAAGGTATGGCATCATCAGGACAGGGGATAACGATTTCGGCAGTTTTTCAAACAAGTAACTGTAAATATCAGTATGATCAGCATTTGCAGTTACTTTGTCCTCATAACAAAACTCCTCCACAAACCACTTGAGCAACACCCCTCCTGTATGATTTAATGCAAACGTAAAATACATGTCAGGGTCTGTGTGAATATAACAGGGGTAAAAATTTTTATACATTGCCTGCTCTACACGAGGTTTCTGAAATATTGTAGAAATCACCTCTGCAGTACCGTGGGAATCCAATGCCATATTTTCATGCACAATTCCGGCCCCTAATGCCGCACATGTCTGGTCATGTCCTCCTGCTGCAAGAACCGCCCCGGAGTGAATTCCCAGTTCTTTCGCCAGCCGTTTATCAATTGTCCCCACGATTTCCCCTGAAGGTACTGCCCGCCCCAATTTGTCCTGCTGTATATCCAGCCTGGAGAGTATCTCCCGGTCCCACATCTTTGTATGAATATTAAAAGCCATAGTCCGGCTTGCCATGGTGTAATCCAGTACTATTTCATCGCTCCCCAGTTTCCCCAAAATGAAATCTGCATATGTTACAAACTTAAAAGTCTGTTCATACAATTGGGGCAGGTTATTTTTCACCCATATTATTTTAATCAGAGAGTTCATTGGGTGGGGACGCATACCTGTCCTCCTGAACAAGTATTCTCCGCCCAGTGCTGTGTTGCAATATTCTGTTTCCTTTGTTCCGCGATAGTCCATCCCCAATTGTGCATATGCCAGTGCTTCTCTATTACTGTTAATTGGTATGACTGCATCCCCCTGTACCGATATGGAGATCCCTTTGATATACTCTCCGGTTTTTTCTGCAGCTTCACGTATTGCCTTTTTAGTGAGCAGCCACAGACCCTCGGCATTCTGCTGGGCGTATCCTGCCCTTGAATACATAATGTCATATTCCTGAAAACCATATCCTGCAGGGTTCCCGTCTTCATCAAACACCATTGCTTTTACACCGGTTGTCCCCAGATCTATCCCTAGTAACATGTGCCACCTCTCAGCTGTTTTTCATTTACTGAAAATAAAAATTTCTTGTTTCCTTTTCCTGTTCTTCATCGTAAAAATCTGCACGTACTCCCGGAATATAAGTCAATGCCTCCAAGATTACCGGCAATACATCACCGTGAATCCCTACCGCATGGTGCACATAGGGCCCTTTCACAATCATGGTTTCTACTTTGGGCCAGTTTGGAATTTCAACCCAGGCATACGTTCCAATTGTACTTGGTCCTTCAATTACCTTCGCCTTTCCCATTAACATTCCATATTCTCCATTATCCCCATCGAATCGGAGGATCGAAATTTCACCGGGTTTCAGTTCTGCGACCACTGAACCCGGACAATGTTCCGGAAAGGCGAATGGTCTGTCTAATTTTGCTTTCTCTTTTGCCAGAGAGATCGGCCATGGACCGCAATGCTGTAATAACTCTCCATTTTCATTTTCCGGATGCCGTACGGACCAGTCTGCGAAGAAACTGGGGGTTTCTCCCATTCCTGCTGCCTGAACCATAATAGCCGTAATTGCTCCATGAATATCTGTTTCACAGACAACCGGTATCCCTTCTTCTGTAAGTAAAGCATTTGCACAGCAGGGCATGATATGAAGTGCCTGCTGCAGTGCATCCCAGCATTGAATCGCCACAGCATTGCAATAGTTTTCTTCTGCGAAATATTTCATTGCAACCTTTAATGCCGCCACTCTCCGCACAGAATCTTCTGGAATACATACCTCCATATTAGCATGAATAAATTCAACCGTATCAGACACATCCTGATTATCAGATGCCTCCAGTTCTTTCACTCTATCTGTAAACTCAACCATTGTGATCGGAAATATCTGGACTCCGAATTTTTCCAGAAGTTCACCTTCGTTCACCATCATGGTCCAAAAGTCCGCCGGTCTTGTATCAATCTGGAGGATCCGTGCTTTTCTGAATTCTTTGATTACATTTGCTGCAGCAACAAAGTTTTTCAGTCCTTTTTCAAAGCTTTCATCATCCACTCTGCAATTGGGCATATAAGTAAACGGTACCTGCATTCTGCGCAATACTTTTCCTGTTGCAAAAAGTCCGCATTGTGTATCCCGCAGCCGGCTCCCATCTTCCTCCGGGGCCTCATCTCTCGGTCCCCACAGCAATACTGGCACATTTAATGCTCTTGCAACTTTTCCACAGCTATGTTCTGAACCGAAATTACAATGAGCGATAAAAAGTGCGTCTACTTTTGCTGCTTTAAATTTATCGATCACTGATTCTACATCTTCCGCACAGCGCAGTAAGCCTTCCTCATTGATGTCTTCAATATCAACAAATTCTATTTCCAGCGCCTTCATTTTTTCTGCGATCAATTTTTTGTATTTGAGCGCATCCTCTACACTAAAAATTCTTCTTCTCGTGGGTGCATACCCAATTAATACTTTGTTTTTCATATACATTTTCCTTTCCTGGCCGCTGCCAAATACATTTTTATTTTTATGCTAATAACTGATCCTGCATACGCCGTAATTGGAGCAGGACCGATGAGTTATCAAGTTCTACCATGTCATATGTAATTACCGTATCTACCGGCACGTCTACCTTCAATACTGCCCCTTTTGCCAGGCCCGCCGGCAGCATATTCCCTGCCTTTGCTGCATGTGCATGTTCAATAGACGCCCGGTAGCAGTACTCTCCGATCGCATCCAGTGTTTCCCCTGCCTTAAGATCCCTTTTTGCAATTGTAATGCACTCTGAGGTCAGGTGATCCATAGGATGGGCAGTTGACTCTCCATATAATACTGCCTGCGCCGCGGTAATCGGAGTTTCGATAGAACATAGATGGTAGGGTCTGTACAGTAGATAGTTGGGGCCTTCTCCCATATCTCTTTGTACCAGTCCGTCAATAATCCTTTTGTTATCTGTAGTCACAATGACAAAAACACCTGGGTTAATATCGCCAATGCCATAATCTACGATCCCCGTAGTTTCCAGAATTCCTCCCTGTTCCTTCAAAGAAAACACCTTTGACAGGTCTTTGACATTACAGCTTGGTCCATGCATTCCTCTGATATCTACTTTTAAACCAGTTGCATTTGACACTGCACACATTTCTATCATGGTTTTGGAGCCATCTACAAATTCCACCAACATACGGGGGTTCATATCCCGTGCCGCTGCTTTTGCTATCCACTCCTCCTGTCCCGGATTTGCATACAAGTCAAGAGGATTGTTCTTGCCCTTTCCCGCTGCCACCACCTCAAAGCCCAGCGCCCTGGCAAAACGATAGACTTCTATAATAGAACCCGGCTCATCTCCTGCCGTCAATGAATATACAATTCCTGCCTGCTCACACATTTTTCTTAAAATTGGACCTACTGTAATGTCGCACTCTACGTTCATCATGACAATATGCTTTTTATAAAAGATACACTCGGTTGTAACCCTGGCCCCCATTTCAGGAGATCCGGTCGCATCGATTACGCTTTGAATCGGTTTTGCCCCAACCGCCAGCTTATAATTTGTTGTTGCCACTCTTTTTCCTGCTGCAATGGCAGCTTCTGCTTCCTCCAGCAAATCTGTTACAACAATTTCTTCTCTTGTTTTAGCTTGTTTATATGCATCCACCGCAATATCTGTATTGATATCCACTACAATGTCACAGATCATCCCCTTCATTTCAGAAATTTGTGAGACAATATCTTTTCCCATCTGCCCCGCACCTATAAGGGCTACATGGATTGGTGTTCCTTCTTCCTCAAGTTTTAATAACTTTGTATCAATTTCATACATACTGTTTTTCTCCTTCTACATCCATGGGTCAACTACAACCTTGATTGCTTCTCCATTTGTTACCATTTCCATTCCATTTACAAGGTTCTCCAGGTTTACTTTTCCGTTGACATACATCTCTGCATGAATATCCCTGTTATGAATAGCCTGAAGTGCATCATACAATCCTGTACCCGGGTAAGAAAAGGCACCTAACACTATAATTTCATCATAATGTATCTTATTGGAGTCCAATGTTGTCATTGGGTTTGATTTTGGAACTCCGCCGTAGATTACAACTCTTCCTCTTTTTCTGACTAACTCTAATGCCTGCTGCTGGGCAGCTGTGTTGGGTACTGCACAGATTACAATATCCGCCCCCGGACCCACCAGCTCTTTTACCTTATTCGTAGCTTCTTCCAGGTTTTTATTATTGAATATATATTCGAATCCAAACTTTTCTGCCTGCTTCATTCTTCCTCTGGCAAGCATAATGACCTTCTTTGCACCTCTCGCCTTTGCCACTTCCATATGAAGACATCCTACCGGACCGTCCCCTATCACGACAACGGTGTCCCCATAGGACACTTGATTATACTCCTGGCATGCCAGAACCCCCGACGCCGGCTCCCCAAATGCAGCATGGTCATAGCTCATCCCCTCCGGAATGTGTTCAATAAATCCCCGCTCCATCACTATTTTAGGAACAGAAATATAACCGGCAAACCCTCCCGGGAAATGTGTTCCCAGCATACGGTGGTTTTCGCATAAATTCACCATACCTCTTTTACAGTAATAGCATTCACCGCAGCTTACATCCGGTGCAAGGGCAACCCGGTCCCCTGCCTTAAACTGTCTGACATCTGAAGCGGCTTCCACTACCTCTCCGGCAATTTCATGCCCCATAACCTGATCTCTGATACCGTCCTTTAATCCATTATGATAATTCCTGATATCCCCTCCGCATATCCCACAGGCATGAACCTTAACCAGCACTCCTTCTTCGGGACATTCGGGTATCGGGCGTTCTTCAATCTCAATATGTTCTATATCCTTGAATACCGCAGCTTTCATATACCCTTTTCTCATATTTCTTTCACCTTACCTAATAAACGGTCTCCTACTGCTCCCTTGGGATGAATGACCGCAAACTGTTCTTTTGTGTAATTTGTATATTGCATCAAAGAGATACAGATGGCGTCGAAAACTGAAATTACACACAATGTACTTGCTGTGGCAAGCATATTAAACCGGCATGGCTCCTGCCCGGTTTTTACTTTAATACAAATATCTGCCATTTTCCCAATCTCAGATTCTTCATTTTCTGTAATCGCAGCCAGTGTTGCCCCCTTTGCTTTGCAGGCCGGGATCATCTGTACTAATTCTTCGGTGCCGCCTCCTTTACTGACTAAAATAAGGATATCCTCTTTCTGTAATACCCCCAGCCCCCCATGCACTGCATCGGATGGAGTTAAAAATACCGCCGGCCGTTCAATACAATTCAAAGAATGTACCCCTTTCTTAGCTGCCATTGCTGAAGTTCCGCATCCGGCAATCACTACTTTTCCTGTTCCGTCACCAATCCGTCTGACTACCTCTGCGACTTTTTCCATGTCTACAGTTGTCAGCAGCGATTCCACAGCCTTTGCCTCCATAAAAATGGTTCTTGCGGCCTCCTGGATAATATCTTTGTCCTCCATGTCTTCACCTCCCGTTTCTACTGAAATCTCCGCAAAAAATGACGTGTGTAAAAATATTGTCTTCCTTACACACGTCATATTATCATATTCATTTTTTCCCAGCTGTACATTTTTTTTATAATATTTCTGTAATTTTTTTAGTTGACAGCATGTTCCTTTCTGTACTGGGAAGGGGTTACGTGCAAATGCTTTACAAATACCTCTCTAAAATATCTTGCATCATTGTAACCGATCGCTTCTGCTATCTCATTAACTGATAAACTGCTTGTTATTAATAACCCCTGTGCTTTTTCTAACCTTAGGCCCGTAATATAATCAATGAATTTAATGTTCTTTTCTTTTTTAAATAGCTGGCTTAAATAACTTGTGTTAATAAAATTTTTTTTTGCGATTCCTCCCAGACTTATATCCTTACTGTAATTTTTTTCTATATACTCGATAATTTCCTCGATCAAAGGCCTTCCATAATTTTTTTTACTTTTCGAAAACAACAGACTGACCTCAACCAACTTGTTTTCAAGCCATCCTTCTAACACTTCTATACTGCTGTTGGCACTGATCGCACCTTCAATCTCTTCAAACATAGCTAAAGCTATATCTGTATCTTTCTCATTTTCTTTGAGTAATTTCAACACAATAAAATAAACATCCAGACAAACAATTTTTACATTAGCATAATTATTCTTCACTGCTTCCTTAAATATTTCCTGCAGGCATTTTCTTATTTCTATTTCATTCTGAGTCTTGATAAAACTTTCCAGCAGATCTTTTTTTAACCCCGTAATGATCTGGATATCACTTTTCTTTATTTTGATTTCAGTAAAGCTGCATACAGAACCTATGCCCGACAAATTACACTGCATAACACTCTGTATAGATTGCCTGTAACTTTTACAGACATCTTCCACTGCCTCTGCTTCATCCCCCAGGCCGATATGTAAGTTTAATCCATAAATATTTTCCAGAATTGTAACCAGTTTATTTGCTTTTTCAATTAAAAAATATCTTGCAATTGTTGTATCCGTGTTTAAAATCAGGACAAATTGATTATCATATTTAAAATGCGTAAAAGAATAGCCCTTCCAATTTGCAAATACTTCGTCTATTACGTTGCAGATGGCATATTGGAGAATTTCCAGTCCGGACACATTCTTGAATTTTGGAATCTCCTTGATGTTGTCTGCAACAATGGTTATTACAACATATTTTTTTTGTTTAAAAATAATTTCCATTTCTTTCAGATCTTCCAGCAGCTCTGTTGTATCAATTTCTGCATCTGCACTTATGAGCTCTGAGAGGTATCTGTTTTTCTTATAAGTTGTCCCTTCATAGGCCTTGGTTTTGATCGTGGATTCCATTGCCTGTTTTTCTCTGTTTTTGTCTAAATCCTCCAACAGGCTTTGTATCCGCATTTTGAATTCATCATTATCAATCGGCTTTAATAAATAGTCATTCACTCCCAGGGTAATTGCTGTGCGGGCATATTCAAAATTTTTAAACCCGCTTATTACAATGAATTTTAACATGGGATGGTGTTCTCTTGCTTTTGCAATAAATTCTAATCCATCCATCATGGGCATTTTAATGTCCACCAGAACGATATCCACCCGGTTATTCTGTATAAAATTTAATGCTTCCACTGCATTTTCCTGCGCCGGTGCTACTTCCAGCTCAGGAAAAAATCTGCCTATTTTTTTACAAATGCCATTTCTAATAATTTCCTCGTCATCAACCACCAATACTCTGTACATTTTCCTCCTCCTTACATTGTTTTTACAGGCAGATCGAGTTCTACGAGCGTTCCTTCACCCTCTTTACTGCCTATTTTAATTCCATACTCTTCCCCAAAGTATAATTTAATTCGTGCGTTGGTGTTTTCCAGGCCTATGCTGCTGTGGGTACCTTCATAACTCACTTTGTGGACGATATCGTTTCTGGAGTAATTTTTCAGGCTGTTGTTGAGTTGTTCCAGGCGCTCTCTTGGAATTCCATCTCCGTCATCCTCCACCTGGATAACAAGTATTTCGTCTTTTTGGTACGCCCTGACGGCTACCTGACATTTCCCAATAGAGTTTTCAATTCCATGGACCACCGCATTTTCAACAAGAGGCTGTATGAGAAGCTTTACAATCAGCAGCTCCTCACATCCTTCTTCAATTTCATAAAAAATATCTATCTTTTTGCCAAACCGCAGCTTCTGAATGATCATATAATTCTTTATATGGCCTATCTCCTCTTTCAAGGTAACATATTCCTGACCCCTGTTAATGGAATATCTGTACATCTTAGAAAGGGCCTGACAGGCGTCACTGATACTGTCCGCGCCTTCTGCTTCTGCCATCATGTCAATGGTCTGCAGGGTATTATACAGGAAATGAGGATTGATCTGTGCCTGCAGGGCATTAAGTTCTGCTTCTTTTTGATAGATTTCAGACTGGTATACATTGTCAATCAACTGTTTTGTTTTTTTTACCATTTTATCAAAGGAACCTGCAAGCTGCCCTATTTCATCCTGTGTGCCTGTATCAATATCAATGTCAAAATCGCCCTTTCCTACCTGCTTCATTTTTTTCTGAAGTTGTGTGATCGGCTCAGTGATCGAACGTTTGACAGTAAGCGCAAGATACAGAGATACAATAATACACAGTAAAGTAGTTGCTATAATTACAATCCTTAAATTTCTTATATCAGAGAGAAGATCCGCCGCTTCCAGTTCATAAATTACACTCCATTTTGTTATTTCAGATGTACTGAATGCTACAAATTTATTTTCCTTTTCAGATTCCAGATGTCCGCTTTTCTGCATCAGAGCTTCACTGATGTAATCACTTCGGAACTGTGTTCCTATATACTGGGAAGCCGGATGATAAACAATGGTTTTATTGTCATCAACGATCACGACCTTCTGTCCCTTGTTATTATTCATATCCTGTAAAAGATTCCCTAAAGTGTTACAGCTTAAATCTACAATAATGCATCCTATTTCTTTTGTGTTAGTTTCATCATAGATTTTTTTAACAATAGAAAATAATTTCTGTTCGGCTCCTTCCTGGATCGTGGAGGCTCTGTCATAAGTTGAGAGAATCATGGTATTTGTTTTACTGCGCTTCATAAATGCAAACCACTGTGTTCTGGTAAAATCATATTCTTTTCTGAGACTTAGATAATTCTTATCTGATGTATAAACCATTCCGTTATAAGAGCATACGTATATATTTTCTACCGCAAAGGAAGTAATAAATGCCATATCTATAAGGTTATTCATATATTGTTTATCCTCATAATAAGATGCTATGGTGCTCTTCTTCTCCTGGTCCAATATTTCCTTCAGCCTTCTATCCGAGGTTACCTGCATGGCAAGGTTCATCGTACTGTTAATTTCATTATCAATATTGTCAATCATCTGCTGGGTGGTTTCCTGAGTTGATTTCATAACCTTATTTTTTAAAGAATAACTCCCCATATAGGCGCTAAAAGCACTTAGAACTACTTCCGGTAAAATGATAACAATTACGAAAATCACAATAAGTTTATTGCCAACCTTTAAATTCCGATATGCATTTTGTATTTTTCCCATTACCTCTGTTCCTCATTTTTGATATTTCTTGCAAATTTCATGCCTATATTATATTATTAAATAGTCAACATTGCTATCTATCTTTTGTTTTAAAAAGAGGTTTTTATGCATAATCGTAAAAATTACCGAAAATTCGGTGTGTTAATTTTATCTTTTATAACTCTTTTTACATTTATAAATATTGTATATGGGGCACTGACATCTATCCAAGAAACAAATATGCCCGTATCGGAGAGTAAAACATTATCCATTTTAACATGGAAGCCTATACCTGCTACAATTATAGACGGGTTTCATGAACAATACCCCGATTACTATCTTAATATAGAGCGCTATCCCCAGACGAATTATATCTCTTTTTTAAATTCCAAGCTGCAGACCGATGCCTCTATTGATTTAGTAGAGATACCTGTTGAATTTTATAAAGACTATGTAGACTCTGATTCCCTGACCGAAATCACGAATACTTACATGTTATCCCGGTTTTGGAATGAACCTGTCCAGTTTTTGAAATCGGCCTCAAATACAGAAAAAGTATATGGCATACCCTATCAGAGTGCTTTTCAGGAGTTTTGGTATAATCAGGCCATTTTTGAGAAGTATCATTTAGAACCGCCAAAGAGTATCTCTAATTTTTATAAAGCGTGCGAAGTGTTATCCCAGGCCAATGTTCCTCCATTGGCAATCGGTTTAAACGATTGCCGCACGGCTCAGGTTTTTTTATCCTCCTTAATCTCTGAGGCAGTGCTAAAAGGGACCCCCTTGGATGAAGAGGCATCCATTGTCAATGCATATCAGATGCTTCATAAGAATTATTTAGATGAAACTCTTTTTTCTATGAGCAATGAACAGGCTTTTGCCGCCTTTTTAGATTCTTCTTATGCCATGGCATTTACATCGGAAGATGTAACCTCACAGTTATCTGATTCTATTATGCAGAAAATAGATATTCAGGTAACGGGAATTTATATCCAGGATGAAAACCAGACACATGTTGTGGGCACTCCTGCAGATTCCGTGCTCTGCATCAGCAGCTATTCCTCCAATCAGGATATGTGCATGGAATTCCTGGATTATTATACGCAATATGATACTGTAAAATCTTATATCGACGAAACCAAATGTACTACAAACATACAGGAATATACCATTAATCCCTTCATTTCAAAGGAATGGGAGCAAATGCGCCTGAGTGTCCCTTATCCCGGATGGGGCAGCTACCATGTTTCTTCTTTCCATTCGGATAACGGACAGGAAACATTGGCTCAAAAATTATTGTGCAATGTGATAACGCCTGATGAGTACATCCAACAAATTCAATCCGGAGGAAACAACCATGAAGCGATTAGATAAAAACAAGTTATTACTGTATCTGCTGGTAGTATGCTTTATAATTATTGCGGTTTTGTCCTACTTCCTGATCAGGCCGGATATGAATTCCCCTCAGACTTCCACTCCTAAGGAAGAATACATATGGGTCTCTACCATGACCGGAGATCCTATGTTTACGGAAAATGATATCCCTGCGTTCCGAAAATTCGGAGAAGAAAAAAATGTCACTGCCACCATTATGGGCCCTAAAGAATATGACATTACCGGGCAGATTGAAGCTTTAGAGGAAGCTATCGCCCGGAAGCCGGCAGGCATTCTGGTCCTGGGAATGGAGCAGAGTCTTGCTCCGACAATCAATAAGGCTATTCAAAAAGGGATTCCTGTAATCACTGTGGATTCAGATGTACAGTCTTCTGCCCGGATCGCATTCGTTGGTTCTAACTGGTATGATATTGGTGTTGCACAGGCTGAATCTATGGTAAAACTAATTGGCGGACAGGGTAAAATAGCTATCATGGGCATCGGCGGTGCAGACACAACAGAGGCAGCCTTTGAGGGTTACTACAGCGTCATTGACAATTATCCCGACATTACCATAGTGGGAGAATATGATGATATGGCCAACCCTGATGAATCCGCCCGTATTACTGCACAGGTACTGGAAATCTACCCCGATATTGCCGGTTTTTCAGGCTTTAATAATAACAGTGCCCGCGGCATTGCCCAAGGGATACGGGAGCATGCTCCTGAAAAAGATATCAAAGTCACCGCAATGGATATTGAACCCGCTAATTTAAAATTAGTGGACAGCGAAGAGGTCGATGTGATCATAGGACAAAAGCGTGCCCTTTTCACTTATTACGGCGGTAATTTTCTCTATGACATTAACCACTCTTCTTTGACGATCAAGGATCTGGCAGAGGGTATCACAGAGGTCATTCCAGAAAAAACATATACCGGGTTAATAAAGGTAGACCGCTCTAATCTGCACACTTACTTTCCGAATTTAAAATAATATATATCTATTTGGCGAGAACCAAGCAGCGAGGAAACCGTAGGTTTCGGAGCTTGGTTCTGAATAGTTGCAATAATATAATGATACCAGGGTCCCAAGTTTATGCAGTAATGCAAAAATTTACTGCAGGCTTTCATTTCTAATATTTCTTTGTTCTGCTTTTGCAATGTATTTACTTCTTATACTGTCAAGAAATACTGCAAGGAAGATAATTGCCGCAGATATCAGCGGCTGCTTATACAAGTCAACCTGCATAAATACAAGTCCGGCCTGAATCATTTGAATCATTACCGCACCCAGCACTACGCCGGGAAACACCTTGCCAACGCCTCCCGAGAGACTTGCTCCACCCAGTACTGCCGCTGCAATCGCATTGAACTCTTCGCCCTTTCCAAATGCAGCGTTAACAATTCCAATCTGGGCTACGGATACAATGCCTCCGATACCTGCAAATAAAGCTGACATCACATAGCATGTAAACAGAACTTTTTTTGTATTAATTCCCGCTTTTCTTGCCTCTTCCACATCATTTCCTACCGCATAAATCTGTCTGCCAAGTTTTGTTTTTTCCAAAAACAAAACTCCGAATATAATGATCACAGCAAAAATAATAATTGGCATTGGAATACCCAGAACTGCTTTTGAGCCCATGGAAGTTATAATCTTGGGCAGCTTCACCGACTCAGACCGGGTCATCAACAGACCCACGGCTTTTACAAATACCATCATACCCAGAGTTGTGATAAATGGTAATATACCCAAAATAACAATAAAAAAAGCATTGAGCACACCAACCAGCACCGCTGCCAACAGACCTATGATTATTGCCAAAGCAGTAGGCATCCCTAATTTTTGAACCGCCAGCCCGGTGACAGCCGCGGACAAATACATCACAGATCCTATGGATAAGTCAATTCCACCTGTTAACAATACAAACATAATTCCAATGGCTATAATTCCAACATAGGAGGAGGATACCACTATGTTCTTAAAAGAATCCACGCTAATGAATTTTGGTGAGAAAATACCAAATATTAAGAAGATTACAATAAATAAGATAATCGGAATATTTCTTAACACAAACATTTTTATACTTTTATTCCTGATCATTTATCTCACCCCCCTTTCCGCCTTACCCTCTGTCTGGTTAAATGCTGCTTTCAGAATGTTTTCTTTGTCAAACTCTTCTCTTGTAAGTTCTCCGTGAATTTCTCCATTTCCCATGACCAATATTCTGTCACAAATTCCCATTAATTCTTCAAGCTCAGAAGATATCACCCATACAGCTTTACCTTCCGCTGCCAGTTGATTGATGATATTGTATACTTCGTATTTTGCGCCTACGTCAATTCCTCTCGTAGGCTCATCCACAATAAACACTTCCGGATCAGCAAGCAGCCACTTTCCGATAACCACCTTCTGCTGGTTCCCCCCGCTCATGCTTTTTGCCGGATTATTCTCAATGGGAGGGCACTTTACCTTTAATTGATCTACAATAGTATCTGCTTTACTTCTGACACATTCTTCATTGACAATTTTAAGCCTTCCTTTCGCACTGGAGGGTACAGAGACCAATGATAAGTTGTCTAAAATGGAAAACTCCATTAACAGTCCCTCTTCCCGCCTGTTTTCTGTTACAAATGCCATTTTATGCTCAATCGCTTTCTGCGGATTATGTTTTTCTGTCTTTTCCCCGTTGATGATTATTTCTCCTGTTTCATAGGGGTCTAATCCATATATAATCCTGGCCAGCTCACTTCGGCCCGACCCCATCAGTCCAAACATTCCAACTACTTCACCTTTATATATATCCATATTAATATTATGTACAATTCCACTCTGAGACAGACCTTTCACACTTAGTGCAGCCTCTTTCGACGGCTGATTCGTTTTAGTGGGATATAATTGATTGATTTCTCTGCCGATCATAGATTGAATCATCCTGTCAATTGTATAATTTTCTTTTTTATCCCTGTCCGTGATACATCCGTCACGTAAAACAATAATTTGGTCTGACAACTTTTCCACGTCCGCCAAAATGTGAGAAATATAGATAATAGATTTTCCTTCTTCCTTTAGCTTATCAATAATTCCAAATAATTTCTCTGTCTCCTTATTTGTCAGAGAAGTGGTGGGTTCATCAAAAATCAAAATCTTAGGCTCCGAAGACAATGCCTTTGCAATTTCCACCAGCTGACGCTCTCCAGGAGATAACTTTTCAACAATTGTATCCACCGAAACATGTAAATCTACTGCTTCTAAAGCTTTATCCACTCGACTGCTCATCTCACTTTTTTTGATAAGCGGCAAGACCCCCATTTTCGGAAACGAATCAATAAACACATTGTCATTGATACTTAAATTGGTAAACAGGTTCAGCTCCTGATGTATAAATGCAATCCCCGCTTTTTTTGCGTCAGAGGGTCGTGTGGGCCTGTACGGTTCTCCGTTTATATACAGTTCGCCGCTGTCTGCCGGTAAAATCCCGCCTACAATATTCATCAGGGTTGATTTTCCGGCGCCATTTTCTCCGATCAGACTTAGCAGCTCACCTTTTTTTAAACCCAGCGTCACGTCTTTCAGTGCCGGAATTCCGAAAAAGCTTTTTGCTATATTCTGTAATTCTAATACATATTCACTCATATTAAACACCTGCCCCATTCACAATCGACATCCTAGTCATTAATTTTGTTCTGATTACATCAAGGAACGCTGCCGCTAAAATAACAAGTCCTTTCACAATATTAATTGTAAAATATGATAAATTGAACAGATTCAATGTATTAAACAGTAGTGTAAAGAAAAACACACCAAACAAAGTCCATATTACCTTTCCTTTTCCGCCTGATAAGCTTGTTCCTCCAATAATCGCGGCCCCGACAATATCCATCATAATGTCTTCTCCCAACGTAGGCCGTCCCATACCCAATCTTGCGGAGTAAATTGCTGAACCTGCCGCTGCACAGAATCCACTCATTGCGTAACAGAATAGTGTTACTTTTTTTGTGGGAACTCCAGAAACAATACTTGCTACCTCATTTTCACCCGTCGCATATATCCATTTTCCAAGCACCATCTTTGCTAAAATAAAGTGTGCTGCCAATGCGATTACAACCACAAAAATAGCCGCATAAGGAATAAATCCCAGAGATTTTCTTCCAAATGCTGAAAAGCTTTCCGGCAATCCCATGATATTTCTCGACTGTGTAAGATAGATTGCAAATGACAGTAAAAACATCTGCGTTACTAATGTAACCATAAATGGAGGCATTTTGAATTTTGCAACAAAGAACCCATTAAATAATCCTATGAGAGTTCCGATTATCAACATAACACATATGCTGACAGGCACTGCAGCTGCACTGCCCGCAAGCGGCCCTCCATTTTCATTAATCAGCCATCCCCAAAGAGGCGTCCCCTCAAAAATTGCCGGATCGAAGGAACTACTCATCAAAGCTGTGCCTATTACGCTCGTTACCCCTATGATCGATACCTGGGACAAGTCAATACCACCAAGAAGCAATACAAAAGTCTGCCCAATCGCAATGACCAGCAACGGCCAAAGATTAGATAATAAATTTAGCAGGTTGCTTTTTGAAATAATTCTAGGTGCAAGAGGAATCACACAGACAAAGTAAATCAGACTCATAATCAATATAAAATATTCCGATAAGAATACCCCCTGTATTATTTGTTTTGCTGATTTCTTTTGTCTGTGTGTTTCAGATTTTAATGCACTCATAACATAACCTCCATTAATACCTTGGAGCCGCCGCAAAACAGAACGTTATACTGAATATTGCATACATTAAATATGCAATATCCGGTGAGAAAATTCTATTTTACGGCAGCTCCCGGCTTTTATTGTTCTCTTATAACATTTCCCCACATATCCATTCTTTTTTCCTTAAGATTGCCTTGTGTAAGTGCAAATCCCGGGTCTTCACGGATTTCATCCGGCTGTGTCTCACCTGCTTCAATCGCATCTAAGAGACCGCTGATTGCCAGGTCAGCCTCATTATATACATCCTGGACTCCTGTTCCTTCAATCATGCCTTCGTCAATAAGTTCTCCGGCTGTTGCATCTCCATCCAGGCCGCCCATAATTACATGGCCTTCTTCACCGACTTTCACCCACTTTCCTAATGGTTCAAGTACAGATTGAATAGTCGGGAACAGGAAATCGGAAGATGTAAATATGAAATCGACATCTGGAGTTGCCTGTACCGCACTTTGCAGATTTGCAAGTGCTGTTGCCGCATCCCATTCTGTAGGTACTTCAATTGCCTCGTTAAAGATTTCCGGTTTCTTTTCAATTGCAGTATAAAAGCCCTCTTTACGTGCAATTGCATTTGGATCTCCAAGATCTCCGACCATAATAAGAGGTGTCAGCTTTTCCCCGGTTTTATCAAATTTCTTTTCTGCTTCTTCGACCATATAGTCTACACAGGCTTCCGCAACTGTTGCATTGTCACAAACTACAGTGATATTTGCACCTTCATCACTTGTTGGCGGCCTGTTAAAAATAACAATGGGGATATCAGCATTATTTGCTTCCTTTGTAACTGCAACCGCTGTATCGCCATCTTTGGGGATTACAATAATTCCATCCACATCCTGCGTAATGACATCTTTTACTTGTTCCAGCTGTTTGTTGGCATCTCCCTGGCAATTTGTCTCAATTACCTTGATCCCCTGTTCTTCCAAAGTATCGACTATCGCCTCATGCGCCGCCACCCAGAATTCAGTCTCCAGATCCTCTGTGCAAAGTGCTATTGTCTTACTTCCGCCGTCATCGTTGCTGCTGGTACTGCTGGTGCCGCCCGAACTGCCGCCGGTGCTTTCTTCGCTTTTTTTATCGGCACATCCGACAAACATTGTTGCCAGCATTGTAAGTGCCAATAAAATACTTACACGTTTTTTCATAATCTTTTACCTCCATTTTTTATGATAATTTTCTATAGACTGAGTATAATAAATTCGAGGAATTTTCAAAAGGCAGATTTTTTTAGAAAGAGAATGTGGATTTTTTTAGAGATGTTCAGACAAGATTTGACCCCCATACAAAAAGGCTGCCCCAAAGGACAGCCCTGCCTGTATTACTACTGTTTTAAAAATATATCTTCCTTATGCCCTGTCTTGTTGTTCATTGTCCGCATCACAACAGCCGAATGCCGTCCAATATTCAGTACTATCTCTCCATCTATAACAAGATATTCATCAGGCTCTATTGTATATCCGTCCTCATAAGAGTATACTAGGCGCTCCATGCGCCCTATCACAGGAACTTCTGCCTGCCACACGGGAACTGTAATTTCCCTTAGGTCTTTACTGTTGTTCAAAATTACTACAATCTGTTCATCATCTTTAAACCTGCTATATGCCAGAATGTTCCGCTCCCAGAACAGCATCCTCAGCGATCCTGTTTTTATCGGCTTTTCGTTCGTGTGTATACTGATAAGTTTTTTATGAAACTCCAACATTTCTTTATCTTCATTCCCCCAAGGATATGTTCTGCGGTTGTCAGGATCAGTAAAGCCGCACAAGCTGACTTCATCTCCATAATATACTGCAGGTGCTCCTACCCAGGTCATCTGCATAACAACAGCGATTCTCATGACAGCCTTGTTCACGCCTTCTTCCGCTGCTTTATAACCTAGCTGCTGCACCCTCCCAACAATATGATTCGTACGGGTAAGAAAACGGGAATGGTCATGATTGGACAATTCATTCATCGCTGTTTGGAGTGACGGAGTAAGCATATTTGACATAAAATGGCTCATTATGTTTACAAAATTATCCGCATTCCCCCAAAGATCCATGCGCCGCTCATCACTATGCTTTTCCATGCCGGTTAGAAACCAGGTTACCGGCTCCATAAATGCATCATAATTCATGATACTATCCCATTCATCCCCATGCAGCCACTCTGTCGGGTCACCATAATGCTCGGCAAGGATCAGCGCGTCCGGATTTGCCTCTTTCACTTCTTTCCGGAAATGCTTCCAAAACAAGTGGTTATATTCGTTGCTGTAGCCTAAATCTGCCGCCACATCCAGCCGCCATCCATCTACATTAAAGGGCGGCGACACCCATTTTTTTGCAATATATATAATATAACTCACAAGCATTTTAGAATCTTCATAGTTGAGCTTCGGGAGTGTATCATGGCCCCACCAGCCTTCATACTCTGAATTGTAGGGCCATGCGGAGTCATTTTCATTATAAAAGTGAAAAAAACTGCGGAACGGGCTGTCCGCACTGACATATGCACCTTTTTCATAACTCTCCTGCTGCTCATAAATCCGCTCCCTGTCCAACCATTTATTGAAAGAGCCACAGTGATTAAATACTCCGTCCAAAATCACACGCATTCCACGACTATGCATCGCTTCCACCAACTTGATAAACAATGCATTACTTGCCTCCAGATTAATCCGGTCACCGGTTCTCTTCTGGTATTTAGTCGCGGTTATATTGTCTGTATCCGATTCAAAAAGAGTATCACCGCCATCTGCCACAATTCTTCCAAAATGTGGGTCAATGTAATCATAATCCTGAATATCATACTTATGGTTGGAGGGAGAAACAAACAGTGGATTAAAGTATATCACCTCTACCCCAAGTTCTTCCAGATAGTCCAGCTTATCCATAACCCCCTGCAGGTCCCCGCCATAAAACCGGTGGATATCTTGGACCGCGGGCGGGCTGCTCCAATCCTTTACTTTCTCACTTGGCTGTCCTATGTATATATATTCCCTGTCCTCCACATCATTTGCAGTATCACCATTATAAAAGCGGTCCACGAATATCTGATATATGACAGCACCCTTGGCCCAGTCAGGCGTGGAAAACCCCGGAACAATAGTAAAATCATATAATTTTATAATTTCTCCTGCTGCGCCGCAGCGGTTATAGTAACAGACTTCCGCTGCTTTCCGTATTTCAAAACAGTAGGAAAACGGCTCAGAGCTCAGCTGCCATTCTATTTCATAATAGTCAAACACACCCCTGGTGTATGACTTCTTCATTTGATATTTTCCGTTTTCAGCAAAAAGGTACACTTCATCTGTATCATCCTTAGCTGTTCGGAATTTAAGGCGTACCTTTTCATATTCTTCTGGCTCCGGAGGAAAGCGGTAGTCGGATGTTCCATCACAGAACAATGCGTCTTTATTCATAAAAATCTCCTTTGGGGCAAGCACTTTCCACATGGATAGTACTTGCCCCATTTTATTTATTCGCGCGAGCAACGAGCCAAGCGCAAATGCTTGCATTTCCATTTGGCGACTTCCGCGAGGGTCAAAGACTCCGCAGCCTGCTGCGCTGCAAGTTTGATGCCCCGTCAAGCTTGCAGCGAGGTCTTTGGCTCTTCAAACAGTGCTTCAAATTCGCTTCTGGTAATCTTTTCTTTCTCCAACAGCAACTGCGCACATGCTTCCAGAACAGAGTCATATTCTTTTAATATAGCCTTTGCTTTCACGTAACACTCGTCTATAATACGCTTTACTTCTTCGTCAATGGTACTCGCTATCTTTTCGCCATATCCTCTCGAAGTGTGACCAAAATCACGTCCTATAAACACTTCGTCACTGTCATTATCGTAGTTGATCAGACCAAGGCGCTCGGACATACCGAACTTCATAATCATGGAACGGGCAATCGCTGTAGCCTGCTTGATATCCTGGGAAGCCCCTGTTGTGATATCGTCAAATATCTCTTCCTCTGCAATCCGGCCGCCCAGTGAAACTGTAATCTCCTGGAGCATATGGCCTTTCGTATTGAACATATCGTCCTTCTCCGGCAGCGGCATGGTATATCCCCCCGCGGCCCCGGTGGGAACAATAGAAACACTGTACACAGGTCCCACATCCGGCAACACATGAAAGAGAATCGCGTGGCCGGATTCGTGATAAGCCGTAATCCTGCGTTCCTTCTCAGACACGATACGGCTTTTCTTCTCCGGCCCAATACCGACCTTTACAAATGCATGGCGGATATCCGCCTGCTCCAGATACACACGGCCTTCCTTTGCAGCTAAGATTGCCGCCTCATTTAAAAGGTTCTCCAAATCTGCCCCGGTAAATCCTGCTGTAGTCTGGGCAATCTGTTTTAAATCCACGTCATCGCCCAAGGGCTTATTCTTCGCATGTACTTTAAGAATTTCTTCCCTGCCGCCCACATCAGGCCTGCCTACAATCACATTTCTGTCAAATCGTCCCGGTCTTAAAATAGCCGGATCAAGAATATCTTTCCGGTTAGTTGCAGCCATAACGATAATGCCCTCATTGACTCCGAAACCGTCCATCTCTACAAGAAGCTGATTCAGAGTCTGCTCCCTTTCGTCGTGCCCTCCGCCGAGACCGCTTCCTCTGCGTCTGGCAACTGCATCAATTTCATCGATAAAAATAATACAGGGGGCATTTTTCTTTGCGTCCTGGAACAGGTCGCGGACACGTGAGGCTCCCACACCTACGAACATCTCTACAAAGTCCGAACCGGAGATACTAAAGAAAGGAACTCCCGCCTCGCCTGCAACAGCCTTTGCGAGCAGCGTCTTTCCGGTTCCCGGAGGCCCCTCTAGGAGTACGCCTTTAGGAATCCTGGCGCCAACCTGGATATATTTTTTAGGTGTTCTGAGGAAATCTACAATCTCCTCCAGTTCTTCCTTTTCTTCCTTCAAACCCGCCACATCCGCAAAGGTTACCTTTTTATCAGATTCCGTGCTCATCCTTGCGCGGCTCTTTCCAAAATTCATGGCCTTTGCGTTGGCTCCGCCTCCCTGGCGGTTCATAAGCATAAATATCAAGGTGACACCGAGAAGTGTGACAATCAGCGGTACCAAAAGCGAAGTAACCCACGAATCCTGTGGTACATTGCGCAGATCATAATCTATGTCATACTTGTCCAGAAGTGTCTCTATATCTTTTATATCCGATACATTTACCTGTTTTATTGTCTCACTGTCCTTCATCTTTGCAGTTATAATTCCGGTAGGAACCTCTTTATTTGGCCTTATTGTGACGTCCTCAACATTACTGTCCTGCACTTCCTGCACGAACCTTGGATACGTCATCTCCTGTTCCTTAATCTGCATCCTGTTGGTCAGCCAGAGCGCAAGGAAAATAATCAACATAAATGTCAGGAACGTGGCGCCTCCCGCGTTTTTATACTTCTTGTTGTTCAATGATGTTAGCTCCTTCCTGTTATACTCCTTCCACCACACCAATGTATGGCAGATTCCTGTACTTTTGAGCATAGTCCAGACCATAGCCGACTACAAACTCATCTGGTATTTCAAATCCTACGTAATCTACTTTTACGTCTTTTTCTCTTCTCTCAGGTTTATCCAGCAGTGTGCACAGCCCTAAGCTTTTGGGATGTCTCTGCCGCAAAACATCCATCAGATGATACAGGGTTCTTCCAGAATCAATGATATCCTCCACAATGAGAACATCTTTTCCCTCTATAGATTCGTCCAGATCCTTTGCAATACGTACGACGCCGCTGCTGGAAGTTCCATCCCCGTAGCTGCTGACGCTCATGAAATCCAGTGAAACCGGCGTTGTAATCCTTTTTGCCAGTTCACACATAAAAAAGGCGCCTCCCTTTAACACGCAGATTAAATGCACCTGCCTTCCTTCATAGTCTTTACTAATCTGCTTTCCAAGCGCTTCAATTTTCTCATCTACTTCTTTTTCTGATATTAACACCCTAATCTGTTCTGACATCTGTTCTTTTCCTCCGTCACTTTTATCTCCAGTATCTGATGCGTCTGCTGTGTTACCTGGTAAGCACTGCTCATCCGGTACCCGGGTATCCATACAATCTGCCCGGCCTCTGCAATCAGCGGAAGATTTCCCCTGTCTTTGGCAGGAATCTTCTCATTAATGAAATAAGACTTTATCTTCTGTCTTTTTCCAGCTTTATCAATTACAATACTGTCCTTGCTTTGTCTTGTTCTGACAATCAGGCTGCTTTTCATTATATCATAATCAAACCATTTCGTGTAGGCTTTTTGCGGTACTTGTTTTAACGAAAAATCTGCCGGCTTTTCCAGAATTCTACAACATATCGTCAAATTCAGCTCCGGTATTGTAGTAATCCCGGGAATTTTGAGCTCCCTGGGCAAAAAGCCTTCTTCCCATTTCTCTTTTCCTTTATTTAGCACAACTCCTTCGTATGTTCTGGCAGCCTTTACGGCATACGGAAGATCAAGGCGTCTGCCGGGCTGCTTTTCAAACAGCCCGGCCACAGCTTCCACATGGGACATAGTGATATTCTGCTCCTTTCCCGCTGCCTTTACAAGGCATGTTCTCACCAGCAGCTTCTGAATAACCGGATGCAGATTTTCAAACTCGGCTCCTTTGATACAAATAGCTCCTTTCGGTGTCTCCGACACACAAATCCTACAGGCCTCCGTTCTCTGTATCTCCATGTATTCCCAAACCTGGCGCATCTGAACCATTGCCTCATTCATATGACGCACGGCCTGGGAGTTCACCTGCTCTTCTAAAACCGGTATCACAAAATGCCGCAGGCGGTTTCTTGTGTAGTCATCCTCCTCGTTAGTCTCATCCTGACAGTAACCCTGTCCCTTTTCTGCCAGATAGGCTTCAATCTCTCTGCGGGTCAAACACAAAAGCGGCCGGATTACACTGCCATTTACCGGCCTTATCCCGCCAAGCCCCTTTAGCCCTGCTCCTCTCGCCAGATTCATAAGAAGTGTCTCTGCATTATCGTTTTGATGGTGGGCTGTGGCGATCTTCGTTCCCCTGTATTCTGTAAGTGCTTTCTCAAAGGCCTCTCTGCGGACGATACGTCCGGCCTCCTCAACAGATTGTTTCCTCTTTTTGGCAATTAATTCCACATCTTCGTGATAAACTGCACATTCTACCTGATGCTCTTCGCACAGCTTCCGTACGAACCCTTCGTCTCTTGCGGCAGTTTCCCCGCGTATACCGTGATTCACATGGACAGCTATAATTTCAATGTTCATATTTTTCTTTAATTCAAGAAGCGCAAAAAGCAGGCATACCGAATCTGCTCCTCCTGATATACCTGCGATTATCCTGTCTTTGTTCTCAATCATATGATATTTTTCAATATACTGTTCTATCTTCTTCATCATATGTCAACTATACCCAATTTTTCTGCTAAATTCAAGTAACAGTTCAATAAGGTATCAGTTGGTCTCCCATATTCCCACGGCCAGCACGGTCATATCGTCCATGGGCAGTTCCCCTGTCCAGTTGAGTACCTGTTCAAGTATGTGGTGTGCCATTTCTCTAGGATTGTTCATTACCGTTCCACGGATAATGGTTTCCAGGAGAATATCCTGTTCCCCCACAGGCAGCGCGTCCATAATTCCGTCCGTTACCATAATGACAAAATCCCCGTCCTTTAGCTGGCGTTTCACGGAATCTATTTCTATGGTATGCAGAACCCCGATAGGAAGACTTGTTGAGCTTAAATGCTCCACCTGGTCACCCCTTTTAATGAAAGTCGAGGAAGCACCTGCTTTAATCAGCTCACATACTCCGCTGTACAGATCAAATACACTCATATCAATGGTAGAAAAATGGATTTCCTCTCTGCCCATCACAAGAGTTGTGTTAATCATCTGAATTGCGGTTTTTTCCGGGAATCCAGCCTCCAGGAGCTCTTCTAAAAGTTCGATGACCAGTGTACTCTCCCGGCAGGCTTTTTCCCCCGATCCCATGCCGTCAGACAGTGCCACTCCCTGCCTTCCGCCGGGCAGTTCCATCATCATAAAATTATCCCCGGATATCTGGCTGCAGCCTTTGCCTATTCTTGCCACCCCCTGCAGGGTGTAAAAAGCCGGGCCCTCTATGCACACCACCGTAGTGTAGTCCTTTCCCAGCATTTGACCGTGTGCCCCGTCCAGTACAAACCGCCGTCCCATAATTTCTGATATACCGCGGACTAGCTCCTTTGTGGTGACACATTCGTTCTGTAATGCGCGGGCAGTAACATGCACCTCATATTTTCCCTCCGGATTCATAAAAAAATTTGTATACAGAACCCGGACCCCTTTTTGCTTCAGATGCGTACTGATTTTTTTCTCCAGGCGCTCGTCGGTAAACATGCTGTCCTCCAGCTCCTTCACCGTGCTGCGTATCATATCCGCAAATGTATCCATCTGTACGGCGCACCCTTCCCGGCTCTGGACAATGCGGTTAATCCACATCATATTCTGCCTTGCATCATGAAATGCCTCCAGCATCTCCCGCAAAAAACGGGGTGCCATAATACATCTCTGCTGCAGCTTCCTTTTTGTCTCTGTATTCAGTTCATTTCCATAATTGTCCACCGCCGATAGAATTTCATATCCCATCTGATACGTGTGGACAAAATTTTCTCCCCAGCACCAAGCACATTTCTCACAGTTGACACAGACCTTCTCTTTTACCCTGTCAAACATTGCTTCGATCTCTTCATTGCTGAGGGACTTTTTTTGTTCTTCCAGACCCAAAAAAGTATGAGACAACTGTTTCAGGGAATCCGCAAATTTTTCTATCTGAGCCACATAAGGGCTGGCGTGTAACGCTTGTCCATCATCCATGTTCATCTCTCCTGTCCTTTAACATAATAAAAGAACTCCAGAAAAAATCTTCTGGAGTTTATCTTTCGTAGTATATCCATGTACAGTATTTATCTGCACGCTTTTTACAGTGCTTTTATTTGGCCGGTTTAAATATAATCTCGCCCGGATCTACAAGTCCCAGCTTTTCCTCGGCCATTTCTTTTACATACTCATCTGTCTTGACATACTCTTTGTATTCTTCTATCTCTTTGGTGCGCTCTTTCTGCTCTTTAATCTGAGTTCTTAATTCTTCCTCCTGCTGCTTGTAGTCCTTATTCTTAGCCTGCAGTGTCAACGCATTCACTGACAGCACACATACCAGCAGCACCAATATAACAGTAATCACTGTCACACTTCGCTTGTGGCTGCCAAAGCCAGAACTCCGCCTGCGGTTTTTTGAACGCTGCGTTACCCCTTTTCTCTTATTTACCATATATACTCACCCTGCTTACTCTTTCATTAAACACCCCTGCTTAATAAGCTCATTCTATCGGCTTTTACCTTTTTTTTCAAGTCTTTTTAAAAATTTTTTATACATTCTTTTTGCAAGGGAAAGCATAAAATTTGCCAGAACGATTCCGCATACCACACCTAGTATAAAAAACCAGCGGATACTACCATATGTTGTTTTATACATTTGTCTGAATAAATATACACTCACTCCCACCCAGTAAAAAAAATCTTCCAGATTGATCACAACTATATGGTGCCTTATCAGATTCCTCAGTAATCTGAGTACACCATAGCTGAAAAATATAACAGCTCCGGACAGCCCCGCATAAAGAAATATAATCGCTTCTTTTCCAATTCCCAGCATCATAGGCGGACCTACTTAAACAGCTTCGTGAAGAAATTCTCATTCTGCCGTCCGGCCTGGTTCACACTGGAATACGCAATACTGTCAATATTCCCTGCCAGATCCACTTCTCCCTTTTCCACGCTCAGACGATTCACATGCAAATCCGTCCCTTTCACCATCAGCATTCCCTGTTCTGTTTCTAACAGGATTTCATTTAAATCGAAAGAAAGAACATCCAGGACTCCGGTAACCATACTTGTCTTTCTATTGTTTACAATCAATTTATGCGCTTTGGGCATCTGCCGCTCTTCCATATACTTGCTTTCCCCCTTCGCTTTATGCTTTTCTATATATATGACAAGTTATGGGAAAATATGAGGACAGAAAAAAATGTTCTATAGATATCTGAAGAGTTCTTTTGCCTCCTCTTTCTTAGTTGTGTCCTGAAGCTGAAGCACTTCCACTTTCACGTTCTTCGTTCCAAACTGTATTTCTATAATGTCTCCGGGTTTTACCTTCACCGATGCTTTTGCCGCAGTCCCATTCACAAGGACCCTGCCTGCATCACATGCCTCATTCGCCACTGTCCGTCTCTTAATCAGACGGGACACTTTTAAAAATTTGTCTAAACGCATTTTTCCCCTTTCCGTTGTACATTTCTATACAATTAAGCCATGCAGCTCGATTTTGCATAGATTAATTGTACGGCAAAGGAAGCACTTACAACGCTGACATTATAAGTGCTTCCTGCATATATTACTCTTTTATTGATTCTCCGCTTATTAAGCGTTCACTTCATCCTTCAGTGCCTTTCCGGCTTTGAATTTAGGAGCTTTGCATGCATCAATCTTCATTGTCTTTCCAGTCTGTGGATTTCTTCCTTCTCTTGCTGCTCTTTCACTCACTTCAAATGTTCCAAATCCTACTAACTGTACTTTATCACCTTTTTTCAACTGATCTGTTACTACGTCAGTAAAAGCTTTTAATGCTTTTTCGGAGTCTTTCTTGGAGATTTCGGCTTTCTCTGCAATAGCTGCTATTAACTCTGTTTTGTTCATGGATTATTTTCCTCCTCTTTATTGTACTAGAATACAATATTCTACAGTTTTAATAAAGGCTCTCATGTACTGGCGTTCACATGATTTACCCTTATGTACTGTTATAACTGTTTCCTTTATTTTTGTCAAGGATTTTTCCCGTTTTATCGCGCTTTGAAGCACTTTTTAGGATTTTTAAACAGCTTGTCCATATGTTACATCATCTTGTCGATCATTTCAAGGACTTCTTTTCCCATTTTTTTTGATTTATCGTCCGCATCTTGCAGGGATGTTCCTTTTACGCCGTAGTAGAACTTTACCTTCGGCTCGGTACCGGATGGTCTTACACAAACCCATGCATCATCTGCCAGATCATAGTACAGTACGTTGGAAACGGGCAGTCCAGTGGGGGTTACTTCCCCTGTTCCCATATTTTGGATGGTATTCTCTTTATAGTCTCTTGCCTTTACTACTTTGTACCCGGCAATCTCTGAAGGCGGATTTTTACGCAGCGTGTCCAGAATCTCCTGAATTTTGGCAAGGCCTTCGATTCCTTTTAGCGTAATGGACTGGATATCGTCTTTGTAGTATCCATAACGGTCGTACAGAGAAATGGCAGCATCCCACAGATTCATACCTTTTGCCCTGTAATAAGCTGCCGCCTCACACAAGGCCATAGTTGCAACAATTGCATCCTTATCTCTTGCATAGGTACCGATCAGACAACCATAGCTTTCCTCAAATCCAAATAAATATTCGCCTTTTCCACTTGTTTCGAATCCAAGTATCTGTTGCCCGATATACTTGAACCCGGTCAGCACTTCAATCAAACCTGCATTATAATATTTTGCAATTGCGTCTGCCATATTGGATGTCACAATCGTTTTAATCAGATATCCATCATCCGGCAGGCCTTTTAATTCTTTTCTCTGTCCGATTTCATAATCAGCCAGCAGACAGCCCGACACATTCCCCGTCAGTGTATGATATTCTCCATTCTTATCCTTTACACGTACACCCAGACGATCTGCATCGGGGTCCGTGGCAAGTACAATATCCGCATCAACTTCCTTTGCCAATTTCAGCCCCAGCTCAAAAGCTTCTGCAGCTTCCGGGTTGGGATAAGATACCGTGGGGAAGTCTCCATCCGGCAGTTCCTGCTCTTTTACTACAAACACATTTTCAAAACCAAGTTCCCTCAGAATCCGGCGGGCAGGGATATTGCCTGTCCCATGCAAAGGGCTGTACACAATCTTAATATCTTTTCCCACTGCATCAATGGCATCCTGGTGAAGTACCTGGCTTTTTAACTCCACAATGTAAGCGTCATCCACTTCGTCTCCTATGATTTCGTAAAGGCCTGCCGCTTTTGCTTCGTTAAGGCCCATAGTCTTCATAGTGGTGTAGTCATCCACTGCTTTCACCTCATCCATGATTCCCTTGTCATGAGGCGGAGTGATCTGTGCACCATCCTCCCAGTATACCTTATACCCGTTATATTCCGGAGGATTATGGCTGGCTGTAATGTTAATTCCCGCCGCGCATTTAAGATTTCTGACCGCAAATGACAGTTCAGGCGTCGGGCGGAGGGCTTCAAACACATAAGCCTTAATTCCGTTAGCCGCCAGGCACAGTGCCGCCTCATCGGCAAATTCCGGTGACATATGGCGGGAATCATAAGCTATCGCAACCCCTTTGCCGGTATTCCCACACTTTCTAATATAGTTTGCCAGTCCCTGGGTTGCCTTCCTAACTGTATAAATATTCATACGGTTAGTTCCCGCCCCAATGATGCCGCGCAAGCCTGCTGTGCCAAATTCCAGGTCTGTGTAAAAACGTTCCTTCACCTCCTGTTCATCTTCCCTGATACTTTCAAGCTCCGACTTTGTATCTGCGTCAAAATATGGGTTTGACAGCCATGACTCGTATCTTGCTTTATAATCCATGCTGTACCTCCTGCATTATTAGTATATTTTTTATTATACAACAGGAGGCTATAAAATAAAAGTGAATATATTCTCTAAAAACCGAAGTCTTTCCTCTGTCTGAGCTATGGTCATCTGAAGTTTTTTTACATTCTTTTCCGGAATCCATGCTTTGTTAGAGTGATAGTAAGTATTTGCTGTCTTCCAGAATTTCTCCGGATATGCAAGACAAAGTGCAATATACTCCAATTCCCCGGAATCCAGCGGCCTCACACTCTGATATGCATCCAGCATGGCTTTCCCCAGATTTTCCTGCCACTGATACTTTTCCATGACTTTTCTCAGAAAATAGTAGAGATCCTGTACCTGAACATCTACTCTAAAATGTTCAAAGTTTGTGGTGGCTATCCCCTTCTGTGTAAACAGGATATTGTGGTAATTATAGTCGCCGTGCACAAGGCTCTGATTTTCAATACTTTTCTGGTACAAATTGTCATATTCAGATTCCTCCAAGCGCTTTGTTACCCTCTCAGCCAAAGTATACATTTGTTGAAAATATTCCAGCAGGAGAAACTCAAAAGCGCCTTTAGAAACTCTGTTTCGCATAAATGTGCGCACCTTCTTTAATTCACGGTTATGACTGAGGAACTCTTCCCTCAAATGTCTGCCCACAGGAGGATGCATTCCTTTTGTGTCTTTAATGGCCTTCCATTTCATTTTGCTGTGCAGCTCGGCCAGATTTCTGCAGGCCTGCAAAATTTCATACTCCCGCTTCACATCACACTCTCTGCCGGAATACCATTTTTTCAGCATATATCTGGAGCCATCCCGCGATTCACTGATCAGGTTCCCTTCTTTATTAAAAATGGGAGTATCCACATGGAAACAGCCTTCCTCCTCCAAATTGTGAAGGACGGTATACAGTAAGGGCGCGCGTCTGTCTGAGACATCTGCCTCTTTCAACAGCATTGTACCCTCTTTTGCTTCGCAAAAAAACGCACCCCTTATTTTGCGGGTGCCCTTCACTTCGATCTCATATTGTTCCAGGACTTCTAATTCATACTCTCTCATGGCTGCCCCCTACTTTAAGCGATTCTAACTCTTTCTAATGTATGAAAGGGGCAGCCTGAGTATGCTAGATGCCTAGCTTTTCTTTTACATAACTACACAATTTATCTTTGTCATTCATCTCCGGTTCATCAATGACAAGTTCCAGAAGTTCATTTAACATATCTCCTATCTGCTTTCCTGGGCGCATCCCAAGCTGCAGCAGATCCTTTCCGCTGACAGAGAGCTGCCTGAGAGTCACCGCTTGGTCGCTTATCAATATCTCCTGATAGATTTCACGCATTTCCACGATGTTTTCAATCTTTTTTCTTCTCTGATAAGGACTCTGGGCTTTCACATCAGCCATCCGCACCGCCAGATAATAGGGGAACAGCTCCACACCAATTCTGTTCATGGCGCGCCGCACATTTCTGGGTGTAGCTTCAATCCGGTAATCATGGTAGCACACAAGCCTGGTCACCTTTTTGACAGTGTCATTATCAAACTTCAGACGCCTTAATATCTTCCGGGCAATCTCTTCACTGACAAGAGCATGCCCCTTGAAATGATCCACTCCTGACTCATCCGTTGTCTTCATCTGCGGTTTACCCATATCATGAAGCAGCATTGTAAGGCGAAGAATTTTATCCTTTTTCACATTTTTCATGGCGCAGAGAGTATGCCCTGCCACATCATATTTGTGATGAGGGGTATGCTGCTCCACACCAACCATCGCATCCCACTCCGGCAAAATTACCCGCGTAATACCCAACTCACAGGCATCCTGCATCAACTCAGGATGATCGGACATCAGCAGCTTCACCAATTCCACCTGAATGCGCTCCGCGCTAATGTTATTCAAAGTGGGTGCCAGCTTACGGACAGCATCCGCGGTTTCCCCTTCAATAGGAAATGACAGCTGGGCCGAAAATCGGACCGCCCGCAGAATTCGCAGTGCATCCTCCGAAAACCTCTCCATAGGATCTCCCACACATCTGATCAGATGATGATTCAGATCCTGCATCCCGCCGAAAACATCTACCAAGCGCACTTCATCATTGTAGGCCATGGCATTAATCGTAAAATCCCTGCGCTTCAGATCCTCCTCAAGATTCGCTGTAAAGGTTACCTCCTTCGGATGCCGGTTATCCTCATACAGACCGTCCACCCGGTAAGTCGTCACCTCAAAACCGTCCTTCCCGATCATTACAGTGACGGTGCCATGTTCAATTCCCGTATCCACAGTCCGCCGAAACAGACGCTTTACCTCCTCCGGCCTGGCTGAAGTAGTAATATCCCAGTCCTCCGGCTTACGGCAGAGAATAGAGTCACGCACGCATCCCCCCACCGCAAAAGCCTCATATCCATGCAGCTGCAGATTATTTATAATCATAATCACTTTTCTTGGCAACTCAATCTTCATCTATACTCTTCCTTTCAAAAGGGGTCTGACCCTTTTGCGAGCCATTTTCAGAATTGTTTTACAATTTCTTGCTCACGTTTTTGACAACTAAATATTATAACCTGTCTTTCCTGTTCACTCAACCACTTTAAAACAGATTTTAATCTTTTTTCGTCGTAATAAACAAATGCATCGTCCAGGATAATCGGCTGGGGTTCCTCACAGAGTAAATCCATAACTGCCATTCTGAGTGCAAAGTATACCTGCTCCATTGTGCCCCGGGATACCCGTTCCACAGGAATCCTCCGCCCATCCTTGTACAGTACCATACTTAACTGTTGATCTATCAGCAGCTTTGTGTACCTGCCTTCCGTTATCTGCTCCAGGATGCTTGACGCATTCTGGTTCAGTGTATCGCCAAATTTTCTGGCCATGCTTTGAGAAACCTCCTGCATTTTATCTTCTGCCAGCAGCAGCGCCTGCCGGGCAGTCTTTAATCTGGCTGCCTCTTCGGCCGATATCTCAAGTTCAGCCAGCTGTTCCCTAAGATTTTGAAGATTTACCTGCTTTTCCTTAAGCTCCGCCTGTATACGCTGTCTCTCCCACTGAAGCTTCTGAAGACTTTCCCGATAATCGCTCTTATCATTTTTCCTGTATTTTACAGCGCCCGCACAGAGAAATGCCAGACCGGCTGCCAACAGAATCCATGAAAACAGGGAAATGATTTCGCCAAAAAGCCCCGTCCCAACAGATGCAGCCGCAGTCAACACTCTCACTGCAAGACCTGCAATAAGGCCCGCACCTCCCGCTATAAATAGCTTTTTACACGCAATTTCTGTCCCTTTTAAACTTTTCGTTTCTAAGCCCTGTTCCCCTTGCGCACTTTTAAGTTTCTCATAGCTATATTCCAGTTCATTTTGTAACTTTTCTATATCACTTTCTATATACTGACTCTCCTGGCATACTGTATCTTTCTTCCGCTCCTGTTTATCCGCCAGCTGCTTCATTTCCTGCTCAACAGCTTTCCTACGCAGCCGAAGTGTATCTACTGCAGCACTAAGGTTTACGTCTCCGCTTCCTGTCTCATAAAGATTTGCGGCATAATTTTTTAACGCTTCCGCCAGACCACTTCCCGGTTTTGCCGTAAGCTGCCCGATGGCCACTGTGTTTTCAAAAGATTCGCTGGTTATCTGTCCCAACAGCATCTCCAAGTCTCCGTCTTCTAAAGACAGTTCCTCACCATCATCCTCACACACCAGGCTTGCCCCTCTGGAATACCTGTCAAACTGCCGCTCCAACCGGAAGTTTTTCCCGCCGCTGACAAAACGCATGACACCCGCATAATAATTCGGATTATCCCAAGGCTCATAACGGCTGAATTCATCATTTAATGCAGCCCGTCCCCTCCCTCTCTCCATCCCGAAAAGCATGGCCTTTATAAATTCATAAATCGTAGTTTTCCCATATTCGTTTTCACCATAAAAAATATGAATACCCTTCTTTATGAAGAAATGCCGATCTGAAAACTTGCCGAAATTTTTCAGATATAATTCTGTGATTTCCATATTTTTCTCTCCGTCCTCATCACAGGCGGCTGTCCAGAAGTGCCTGGACTCCCTCCTGCAAGGCCTGATACTCCACACTGCCCGCTTCGCATCCCCGAAATACTTCTATGTATTGTCCTATCAGATTATTTTTATTCTCGGCATATAATAACTGATAATCATAAGCCGGCCTGGTTCCATCCACAATCTCCAGTATATTCCCATACATATCCATATGCCCGGTCTCAAACTCCACAGCCGGATCCCGAAGTCCGCGGAGAATAAACTTATACATATTTTCTATGCCGCGCTTCTTTATGACATCTTTAATATAATCTTTCAGACTCCCGTTTGTCGTGGACTCATCTATATGTAGTGTCAGATGAATGTACTCTCTGCGGGCAAAGGGGATAAACTTTACAAAAGTTCCCCTTTCTGTGATTTCTCCTCGTACGTACCCGTGCTGTCCCGTGTCATTTTTGTCCACCGGCTCCAGGGCTCCGGCATAGACTGCCAGATTTTCCACCAGCACCTGGGGTTTGTGTATATGCCCCATTGCAATATAGTCAAACCCAGTGCACTCCAACAATTCTTTTTTCACAGGTATATGCCGTTCGTCACCTCCATGCGCCAGCAAAATTTCACAAGGATATCTCCCCGGTGCCTTTATATGATATCTTTCCTCATGTATCTCTCTGGTATGGTAACTGAACCCGTACACCGCCAGATTCATCTGAGCCAGCTCTACATACTGCATGTTCTCTTCCAATAATGGATGCACATTGCCGCTCCAACAAAATGTCCTGTAATAGGAATCCTTCTTTACGTAATCATGATTGCCGGCAATGAAAACAACCTGAGTATGTGACAGCGTGGAAAACAGGTAATTTACCTCTTTCAGTTCGCGCAGCAGAGGCTGCCTGTGGAATAAATCACCGGCAATCAGTAAAACATCAGTTTTCTCCTGTTCACATAATGCTATTATGTGCGAAAAAGCATCCCATAGCTCCCTAGTGCGCTTTTCGCTGTATGCCTCCCCGGCATCCGGCTTTGCCCCCAAATGTACATCGGCAATGTGAATAAACTCCATAAGCTCCTCCATGCACAAAGAGGACGTAACCCTCTCCCTGACAGTTACATCCTCAAATCTATCTATTTGGCGAGAACCAAACAACGAAAAAACTGTAAGTTTTCGTACTTGGTTCTGAATAGTTATATTATTCGCTACAATTCACAGTTATTCACTGTTCTTGGGAATGGTATAACGTCGCGGATATTAGACATACCGGTCAGATACATGACACACCGCTCAAAGCCAAGTCCAAAGCCTGCATGCCGGGTAGAGCCATATTTTCTGAGATCCAGATAAAACTTGTAGTCTTCCTCATTCAGATGCATTTCCTTCATCCGGTTAAGAAGTTTCTCATAGTTGTCTTCCCTCTGGCTTCCGCCTATAATCTCACCTATACCAGGCACGAGACAATCCACTGCCGCAACTGTCTTCCCGTCATCATTGAGTTTCATGTAAAACGCTTTAATTTCTTTTGGATAATCTGTCACAAATACAGGGCGCTTATATATCTTTTCCGTCAGGTAACGTTCATGCTCTGTCTGCAAGTCTGTTCCCCAGGTGACCTTGTACTCAAACTTGTCATTATTCTTCTCGAGGAGCTCTACTGCCTCTGTATAAGACACTCTTGCAAAATCTGAAGTCACTACATTCTGAAGCCTGTCAAGAAGACCCTTGTCCACAAATGAATTAAAGAAATTCATCTCCTCGGCTGCATTCTCAATAACATAGGAAATCACATACTTCAGCATAGCCTCCGCCAGATCCATGTCGTCGTTTAAATCTGCAAAGGCAATCTCAGGCTCAATCATCCAGAACTCTGCCGCGTGCCGTGTTGTGTTGGAGTTTTCCGCACGAAAAGTGGGACCAAAAGTATAGATACTTCTAAATGCCTGTGCAAATGTCTCTCCATTGAGCTGACCGCTTACAGTCAAATTGGTCTCCTTGCTGAAAAAGTCCTGAGCGTAATCCACTGTGCCATCTGAATTCTTGGGCAGATTTTCCATGTCAAGAGTAGTTACCCGAAACATCTCTCCCGCGCCTTCGCAATCACTTCCTGTTATCAGTGGAGTATGAACATAAACGAACCCTCTTTCCTGAAAAAACTGATGAATCGCATATGCGGTCAATGAACGAACACGGAATACTGCCTGAAATGTATTGGTTCTGGGGCGCAAGTGTGAAATTGTTCTGAGATACTCGAAACTGTGCCGTTTCTTTTGCAGCGGATAGTCAGGTGCTGATGTTCCTTCTACCACAACATCATCTGCCTGAATCTCAAATGGCTGCTTTGCCTGCGGGGTGGCAACCAGAGTTCCCGTAACAATCACAGCCGCCCCCACATTCTGCTTTGATATCTCTTCAAAATTTACCATCTTATCATGATAAACAATCTGCAGTGTTTCAAAGTAGGAGCCGTCATTTAAGACAATGAATCCAAAAGTTTTAGAATCACGTATACTGCGAATCCAGCCCCCTACTGTCACTTTCTTATCCAAATACTCTTCTCTGTTCTTAAACAATTCCCGAATTGTTATTAGGTCCATTATAAATACTCCTCATCTTATATGTTTAACTTACAATGTTCTTATTATAACACCGCATCCGCCTGAAATACAATCCCGTTCTGTCTGCGCGCCTCATCAACCACACGTGCAGTATCCAGAGAATACTCCCTGTAAGGATGCCTGGTGCATTTTTCACTTATTAATCTCGCAAACTCCCGAAGCTCATATACCATATTATTGTCGGCCGGTGTGTATGAAATCTTCTCCCGGCTCCCGTCTCTGTAAATTATTTCTACAGATTGCGGTTTCGCAACGCCTTCTATAAGAATGCTTCCCTCTTCCCCGAGGAATATACTGGGATTTACCGAATCCGTTATCTTCGAATAGATTGCCTCTGCCATCATATCGTGATACTGCATTAAAACTACTCCACTACCCTCAAACCCATTTTTTAATTTTGTAGAAAAAGCTTTTATTTCTTCCGGCATTCCCAGCAGTCTTACAAGTGTGTGTATACAATATACTCCAATATCCATGATTGCCGCATTGGAAAGTTCAGGGTTAAATGCATTCAGTACCTCCCCCTGACGGAATCTGTTATAACGCGAGGAATACTGACAGTACTCCAACGTTACCCTGCGCAGTTTACCAATTTTGCGCAGATGTTCCTTCACCAGATCAAATGCAGGATCAAAATCGGGTCTCATCGCTTCCAAAAGAACCACTTCATTTTTTTGCGCACACCGAAACATTTCAGAAGCTTCTTTTTCATTTACTGCCATAATCTTTTCACACAATACATGCTTCTTATATTCCATCGCCTTCAAGGCCTGGGGACAGTGAGCATACGTTGGTGTCGCAATATATACGGCATCAATATCCGACTGCAGAAACTCTTCATAATCTGTATAAACGTTCGCAATATTGTGTTTGCCTGCAAAAGTATCTCCTGTCTCCTGTTTTCTGGAATATACAGCGTGGACAGCCACCTCGGGCACCTGACCGGCTGCCTCTGTCAGCCAGTCACTAATAAAATTTGTTCCTACAACTCCTAATTTCAGTTTTTTCTACCTCCTATATCAAATACTAGGTGCTTTTATACAATCTGAAACTTCTCATCTTCCTCCAGCATCACCACTGTGCAGTCATTGACATAAGTACATTCCGGCAGGATAATGAGAGCCTTAAGTTCATCCACATGTGCCGGTAAAGGTGCAAGATGCCAGATGGCTGTATTGATCTTTACCATAACTCCCTTTGGAACAACAAATGCTTTAGTCAGGGTTGTAACCGGAACACCTGCCGATGCAGGAGCAACATGAAGAATCATATCATCATTCAATGGAAGTATTATTTCCGGTGTCGTAGTATGATATTCAACTTGTTCAATAACCATTTCTTTCGGTTTTTTTACAAGGATAGGCGAAAATCCAACCCTTGTTCCATAAGATTCACTGAGCCTGTCGGGGAAAAATCTGTGGTGTTCTCCGTTCAGTGAATATCCTTCGGGCTCTGTCATAGAGTAAAATGCCCCAAATGGAGCGAATCCCTCATGTGTAAGTTCTTCTGTTTTAATTTTAAGCATCTTGGCTGCCTCCCTTTATATGTCTTATGATTTATATGTTATACATGTCTCAATGTATTTATTGTAACAACCCGGGTTCAAAAAATCAATAAGCAAACATATAGTATTGACAGCTTGCATTCCCCATTTCTTCATGCTATACTACAAACTGTCCAAAAGTCCGCAAAACCAAGGTCCATAGGGCTAATCAAACCGAGTGTTCGTGACCTTCCACTCGTAAAACAAAACTAAAGGAGATAACAAAATGAAAGAATCAAGAAACAACAAAGTGCTCTTTATGGCACAAGCAGCTATGATTGCTGCCATCTACATGGTGCTTACTCTCCTGTTCGCACCTTTCAGCTACGGAGAAGTGCAGGTCCGTATTTCCGAGGCACTGACCATCCTTCCGGTATTCACACCGGCCGCAATCCCTGGTTTATTTATTGGGTGCCTTCTCAGCAACATCCTTGGAGGCATGGCTTTGCCAGATATTATTTTTGGAAGTCTCGCCACTTTAATTGGTGCTTTCTTTACCTGGCAGCTTCGCCATAAAAATAAGTTTTTGGCACCGCTCCCGCCCATTGTATCCAATATGATTATTGTACCGTTTATTCTTCGCTATGCATATCAGGTGCCTTTGCCAATCCCTTTCATGATGCTGACCATCGGTATTGGAGAAGTAATTTCGTGCGGAGTACTGGGAATGCTTTTATACACTGCACTGAATAAATACAGGCGTACTATTTTCAGAATATCATGATATTAAATCTCTAATCTCATACTTTTGCAAATAGAAAAAAACCTATATGCCGGCACTCTCGTCCAACAAGCTGTCAGCATATAAGGTTCTTTTTTATTTTACATATCCGATAAACGTATTCCCGCTTCCTGCCGCCATGGCCGCCATATCATTGACACTGGCCGTATGTTCCTCCCCACTGTCCGGGTCCACGTAAGTCACATCTGTTGTGCTGTATCCTGTCAGAAGTATTGCATGGCTGGCATCTGTCAGTGCAATTACAGGAAGTCCTTTGTTAATTACATAGAGCACCTGATCCAGTGTGCATCCCGTCAGATCAACCTTCCTCGCATGGTACTGTTTCATCTGCTCCTCACACGCTTCAAAAGATGTCTGTCCGTCGGATTTTTTAAATACCTGTGTATCCGTATAATAAACCAGATCCCGATTCCCTTTTTCCCAAATGTACGATTGTTCAGAAGAAATCACTACACCAGATACTTGTTCTGCTTTTTGAATCGCATAAGCCGCCTTGTCATAAATCCCCGTCAGCTCGCCCATTCCATACACATAGTATTTATCAGATTTTACCTTATCGTCAAATGCAATTGTGACTGGTTCCTTCAGCTTGACCTGCTTCGGCCTGAGCATTTTAGGAGACTGGTCGGAAATGCCGTCCGCATACTGCAATTTCATCTGCTTTTCTTTTAAATCCGTAGTATAGGATTCCAGAGAAATGTTATTTTCTGCACGCTGTGCATTATTGCTGATATAATCCTGCGCCGTACCCGTATAAGTTTCTCCCGACTTTATCACCCGGTTCAATGTAACTAGGTTATCCTCCACGAGAATATCTGAAATGTATGTTCCTTCTACAGAGTAAGTCTTCACAACCTCATTTTTACTGTCTCTGATTTCCAGCTCATACATAGGCAGAACATCTTCGCCGGCCACTGTTTTCCCCTTGTCACCGGCTCTCTGACGGCCATAAATAAAGTCATTATTTACAAAACCAAGAGGCCTTACAGATTCCTCTGCCTTTGCTTGCAGAAACCTTTCTTTTCCTGTTTTTAGGTTAAGAACTACAATTTTTTGGGCATTTTCCAGAGTGCCCTCTGCTTGATAAGCAAGCAGATGCCCATCCTCAGATGCCGTGTACTGGCCTTCTTTCAGATCCTTAGCCAACACCTCCTGCTCATTCTTTTCCAGATCTGTCTGGTACAATGTTCCCCCTGCCAGAACATAAAGCATCTCCCTGTCATGGCTATAGTAAACCATCTTACCTAGTACGTCCTCGGCAATAACAAATGATTTGTTACTCGGAATAAATGCCTTTTCCTCTACAGCATTTTTTTCGATATCAAAATAGTAGACCTCTGCACCCACTCTGCCCTCATTTACTCCCCTGTTCATATAGCCATAGACAGCAAATATGGTACTTCCATCCGCATCCATACTGATGATTCTGACTGCATGCTGGTCATAGCGACTGCGCACATCATGTCCTTCTTTGTTTGCAAAACTAAACACAAGAGATAATTCATCTGTTTCTTTATTGTAAGTCCATAAATCTCTCTCCTGAACGAAAGACACGATTGTTCCATCTTTATTTGTCTCATATGGTACATCTGCCGGCGCTATGCCGAGCAATATTCCAGTTTCGTCCAACACTTTTTTATTTCCATTAAAAATCTGATTCATAGTTCGGTTATAATCTAGAAGATAAATTTCATCCCCGCTGTGCCTTACACGGAAAAACTCCTTGATATTATAAGTTTCCACCTCATCCTGGTCACCTGCACAGCTCACCTGATACTTTGCAAGCAGAGATGTATAAACACTGTTGCTCTCCTTGATACTCCACTCCACGTCACCAGATATCTTCGGTGCCAGATCTCCCCATGTAACCTGTGAGCTGTCCGAATGGATATTCACTGTCTGATAAGTAGTATTGTCGCCCTCCTCGTTTGTTTCCAGATATTCAGCCAGTTCAGGGGCATTCTTCTTGTCAAATGTCTTAGAATGAAAGTTATCTGCAAAATCCAGGCATGCCTTCACGGCAAGATCATCCGGTCTTTCAACCCGGGTATAAAAATATATTTCTTGCTTTTCAGTTTCTAGGATTACCTTTAAGACAGCTTCAGAGACATTTTCTTCCAGTGCACGGTTTAAGTCCAGCTTAACAGGTGAAGTCTCAAGATCCTTAACCTCTCCCTTATCATAAATTTTTTCTCCATCCAAAGAATATACTTCATACTGAATCGAGCGGATATCATTTTCATCCTGTTCCACTGCCATTTGTAGGGTTCCATTATCCTCCAGCGGTGTAATTGTATCCCTCATGGCAGTAATGTCCATATCATCCACATATCCTGCCAGCATATTTACATTTTTTCCTGCCAACATAAAAGAGATTCTGGGCAGCGTGGGGTCGCCAAGATCTACCGTCACATCATCCGTTCCCCTGTTTGTAGCCAGACTGCTGACGATAACTGCAATGAAAAATACACCCGCCAGGACCCCAGCCTTTATCAACCTTTTCTTTTTCATTTATCTGTCCCCTTTAAACTTATCATCCGCAGCGGTAACTTTTGGCTCCCCTCAGCCTTAAGCTCCACTGCATTACCTCCTTTTATCCTGATACAATAATTTCCCCAATGTAGGCCCTGCCTGTAAAAATGTTTCACACTCCTGGATTTTCCGTCTTGCCGCCACAGAGTTTTTCTCGGTTTTTACAGCTCGGAGTAAAATATTTTTCGGTGTATGCTCCATATCAATAAATTCTAATACCTTAGTATCGTACCCTTGAGATTCAAGATATTTTGCACGCAGACCATCTGTAACCAGTGCTGCAAACCGTTCTTTCAGCAATCCATACTCCATAACCGGAGCCAGAACATCACTGGCAATCTGTGCGTTTAACTCATGCTGACAGCAGGGCACCGAAAGGATCACCTTCGCATTCCAGCCAATTGCCTTTGCCAGTGCATAATCTGTGGCCGTATCACAGGCATGAAGGGTCACCACCATATCCACAGCCTGCACATCTTCATAGTCTGCTATGTCTCCCACCAAAAAGGTCAGCTTTTCATATCCGTACTTTCCAGCCAGCTCATTACAATGTGAAATGACTTCCCTTTTCAAATCAAGACCAATGATACGTATGTCATACTGTTTCAGCTCATGAAGGTAATAATACATTGCAAATGTCAGATATGACTTTCCGCAGCCAAAATCTAAAATCGTCAGCTCCCTTCCCCTTTCAAGCTGGGGCAGAATGTCTTCAATAAATTCCAAAAAACGGTTAATCTGCCTAAACTTGTCAAACCGGGATCTCACAATTTTTCCCTCAGAAGTCATCACTCCCAGATCCTGAAGGAAAGGAACCGCCGCACCCTCCTGTAAAATATACTTTTTACTGCGGTTATGGGAAAGCTCTACCTCCTTCAAGGTCTCTTTGCGATGCTTCTTTTGAATGGTCACCTTCCCCTTTTTGCTTATAAGCACCGTGTAGTTTGCATCTCTCATCTCTATTTGCATCTGCCGGAAATTATCCATATAGTCCAGAATTCGCTTTGATGCATCCTCAGCAACAAGGTTTTCATGAAATGCCTGCGTCTTTGTAAAAGACTCCACATGAAAGTACAGCTTGCCTTTCTTTTCAACCGGTCTCACTTTAATCTTTAAAATCCCCTCCTTCGTTCGGGGATTGCTGATAATCCCCTGAACAAGACTTATATTTAAAATCTGATTTAGCAGTTCTTGTAACCTTTCCATAAGATACCTCTCAAAACATCTTCTTCATCCTTTTTCTAATTGTAAAGCAAAATGCCCAAAGGCGCAAGAATCAGTTCCCGATTAAATACCCTTACAATCGCTTAGGAGGACAGAAATATTTCTGTCCTCCTAAATAGTATCATAAGTTCTCGGAATTTCCAGCCTTCATTTTTCAAGGCTTTCCATCCCTTTATTTTAAAAATCACCCACCTTTTTTGCCGAAAACACTTGACAAA
>NZ_SLZZ01000014.1 GCF_004346165.1 Muricomes intestini
GCTGGCACATGCCATTGCAATTACCTACAAAATGTAGGTGCAACAACCTACAAAAACTTTTTGCAATTTCCTACAAAAAGGTCTTGCAAAAAACAAGTCAGCCTTAAAGGAATATATGCAAAGTAAAGAAAAAAACATCCCGCAGCTTATGCGATATGCGAAAGAGCTTCGTGTGGAAAAACTTTTAAGACCATATCTGGAGGCGTTGTTGTAATGATTAAAACTTCAAGACAGTTTTAAAAGCATTAGTGAGAAATCTGACAAAAGGTGATAGTATACAGGCGCAGATTATTATGCGTAATTATGTGATGGAACGTTTTTTAGAACGAATTTCGCTTTCAAAGTATAGAAATAATTTTATTCTGAAAGGCGGGATGTTGGTGTCTGCTATGGTAGGACTGGATTCCCGTTCTACAATGGATATTGATACAACCATAAAGAATATGCCACTTTCTGTAGAAACTGCAAGGGAAATGATAGAAGAGATCATTGCGATTCCGATTGATGACGGTATGACATTTTTAATAAAAAGTGTTGGAGAGATTATGGGTGAGGTAGAGTATAGTGGAGTGAGAACTAATTTGGAGGCTACATTGGAGACAATGCGCACACCTCTGAAAATAGATATTTCCACAGGAGATATTATAACACCAAGAGAAGTATCGTACACGTTTAAATTGATGTTTGAAGAACGTACCATATCTATATTAGCCTATAATTTGGAAACAGTGCTTGCAGAAAAACTGGAGACAGTGATAGCAAGAGGTGTAGCAAATACAGGATTAAAAGATTATTATGATCTGTATATTTTGCAGAATGAATATACACCTGTGATAGATATGGGTCAGTTTAAGGCAGCATTTTTAGCAACGGGTAAAAAACGTAATTCAATACAACTAATGGCCGATGGCAACAGAATTTTGAATGAAATAGCAGAAAGTGAAATTATGCAGGGGTTGTGGAAAAGTTATCAAAAGAAGTTCAGCTATGCAGAAGATATTACCTGGGTAATGGTTATGGCATTGACACAGGCAACAAAATCTCATGAAATAACTTATACGATAAATGATGCAATGGATGTCCTACAATTGACGCAATATAAGAGGCATATATGTAAAACAAAAGATATAAAGTAGTTATTGTTCAAAGTGGCAAGCTGGATGTAGAAGAGAAGAAAAATTATATACTCCAGCAGTTTAAGTACAGGGAGTATAATTCGAGGATTATACGCTATTGTCGGGGGGGGGATATCCAGCCAGCATAGCGGCTATAGAACAGTCAAAAGATATCATAGAGATTTTTGTTACAGGGGCTTTTTATGATTTTTACGATATTATAGACGAGTGTAGATTAGACGAAAAAATCGCAGAAAAATTGCTCTTTCATGGTCTTGTCATAGCGGTTTGCGGCATTTTGATTTATTCCAATCCATGTTTTTTTTAGCGGTAGTAGGTAAATCAAGCGAAATTGCTTCTACGGTAAGGGGGGGGTTCCGTGTTGTGCCTGCATCTTTGGACAACAAACACGGAATACCCTCCAGTACAATATTTCCAATGCGCCCAGTGGTTGGACAATGGCAATTGTAAATTGTTCCTTCCAATTCCACTTGCATGATAAAACGGTTTGATCTTTTCTGTATTATACCCTCTATCAGAGGTGTATCAAAAATCAAGCCCATAGGTCTGCCCTCCAATATCTTGGATGAAAGGCAACAGGTATATCCGCCACCTCGTATCCCTAATTAGATATTTAAACAATTTTTATGCAGGGGCCATGTCCCGATGCAACAAAAGCAGGAGAAAGTGTTTCTAAATCAGCCAATAACTTGTTTTGCATTTCCAGGGTTGGAAGTTGGTCGGCTCCGCTTGCTTTTATTGCGTCCGGCCAGTTGCTTTCGATAACCTGTCCATGTGTTTCTCCCATCTGAAACATAAGGTCGCTACTGAAAAAAATATTACGTTTCGTTTCCATAAACAGTAGACCTTCCCACATGTGCATTTCCGATGGATAACTAATTGTCTTAAACTCGAAATCGTTTCCGCTAAAGGTTTCGCCCGGTTGTTTGATTTGGATATTTCGAGCAAGGCCAAAACCCCATAATTGCCGCCCTGTCACTTCCGAACATACGGGGATTGCTTCGGGATATTCTTGAATAACCAAAGATAAGCCGCCGCATTCGTCACTTTCAAAATGAGAAATAAGAATGTATTTTAGCGGTTTGCCGCCCAAAAGCTCTTTAAGTTGTGGCAGCGTTTTCTGTGCTTGAGGAATAGCACCCGTTTGAATTAGCACAGGTTCATTGGTCAACAACAAGTATTGGTGCATGGAAAGTTTTATCGGCTCCATCACATCGGTAAATTGGTAAAGATCTGAATAAATATTTGTCATGTTCATTGTCCTTTCTTATTGACATACAAAATAGCTTTAAGATATAATAAAAGCCACATCTGTTGCTTTTATTATATCTTAAATTTGGATAGGTTGACAAGTATGCCGGCCTTAATTGCAACAAAGAGGGGAGATTTGTTGCTTTATGAGAAGAAAAAATACAACATCGGACATGATGAAAGGATACATGGCGGAGGCATTTTTAATGCTGATGGAGAAAAAAGATTATACTGATATTTCTATCAGCGAGATTACCGCTAAAGCCGGAGTAAACCGTTCCACGTTCTATCGGAATTTCAACTCAAAAAATGAAATTATTAAATATTACTTTAAGCAAATTATCTATAAACACTATTTCAGCGTTTCACCAGAGTCTACATCAATACCAAATTATTTACTTGAAATGTTTACTCATTATTATGGCTATAAAAAAGAATTACTACTCATGCACAGAGCTAATGTAACTCATATTATCCTTGAAGCATTGAATGAAACTTTTTCAGCCATACACACTGATACAACAGTTGAAAGTCACTATGCTACACGCTACCACACAGGGGGAATATATAATGTTTTCCTTTTGTGGTTCGAGGGTGGTATGAAAGAAACACCTGCTGAAATAACAAAAATTACATGTTCATATTATCCCTCAAATTTACGCCCTTATATGTGGTTAAAGTAGCTTTTTTCAATTTTTCGCTAAGCCGAGCAGATGGCTGATATTGGCCTTTATCGTCACAATTATATGTGCTTGAATTCCTGGGATTACAAGAACTGCCAAAGTATTCTGAGTCGGAACTAGAATCTAGAATTATTGATCATCTTCAGACGTTTTTGTTAGAGTTAGGTACAGGGTTTACTTTTGCTGGGAGATAGGTACATCATTCCCAAATAGATTTTTCGTTACCCCCAAAAACTTGAAATGATGATGAAGATTAAAAAACAGACAGCATGACACTATTCCCAAATCAAATTGTTGGGGGATAGTCAAAATGAGAAAGGGGATAGAGAGGGAAAATTATGCTGAATTAAATAATAAATCTGGAAATCCCGGAAAAGCCTTTATTTACAGGATCTTCCGGAGATTTTTTTGCTCTTTGAACGGATTTGCGGCAGACTTCTGTCTCATTCTTTTACACTAATTAAATTCATTTACAATTCTTTTAGCACCTGAAAGGATTATTCCAGTTTCTGAATTACAGCTGAATACAGTCATTCCTTTTTGTCTGCATTCTTTCAGGAATGAAATGTTACTTGCAATAATTCCGCTTGGTTTATTTAACTCTTTGGCGCCATCGATGACAGCCGAAATATTATCTTGCATGAGTGGGGTATAGAAATCTCCGGGAGTGCCGCAGTCACACGCCATATCGTTGGGACCGATAAGAGCAGCATCGACACCTTCCACAGACAAGATGTTCCGTACATTTCGAACACCTTCATTGGTTTCAATCTGGGCAAGGATAATTGTACGGCTGTTTGCCAATTTCATATAGTCGGAAAGGGCTGGGGGATTATATTCTGTATGTGCGCGCTGTGTGGAAATGCCTCTTTGTCCAATAGGAGCATATTTGGCGAATTGTATGACCTTTTCAATGTCTTCTTTCGTGTTTGTCATTGGCACTAAAAGACCGTCTGCACCCATGTCCATATATTTTGTAATGACTTCCCGGCGGATTTCAGGAATACGCACAATAATCGGAAGCTGTATTCCATTTGCAATTCCGATGAGCGCCGCGGCTTGGGAATAATCAAAGTAGCCATGCTCACAATCTAAAATTATATAAGAAAATCCTCCGCCTTTTAGCATTCGGATGACATTTGGTGTTGTGATTTCACTGAGCATAGTGCCCAAGATAAACTGTTTATTATTCAAGTGTTCTTTTAAGAGATTCATATGGCAATCCTCCTTTTCGTTCAATGGCAAGGGAAAGACGATAAAGTCCGTTGAAGGTTTCATCGGGTATCGGAGAGCGTTTGTAAGGCAGTTCTATACGCCGTGCCGCAGTGTCAATAAGCTGCGCATTTTTCCAACTGACTCCGCCGGAAAAGATCAGTCTTTTGATTTTGGAAGCTTCCTCTAACAAGGGAAGATTTTTTGCATATTCCTCTGCTATGTGCTCATAAGCTGCCTGAAATAAATTAGAAATATGAAGATTATTGGGCGTGATATGGCTAACGTTCCCGCCCAAAAGATGCTCGTTTGTCGGATAAAAATACATTTCTGTCTTCAGGTCCCCGGAGTCAGGCCCAAGGGTATTGTTTATAATATCCCACATATCACTTTCTTCTATCTGCTTTCCCGTAAATAGCTGTACGGCTTCCTTGAGAAATCGGATAAATACGGATAAATTGCGTCCTCCCGGCATATTAGAAATGGTATTTATATAAGTCTGTTCAAAGTAGGGACGTACCTCATAGCTGCCTGGAATAAAGACATGGGTATTGCGTGACAGCTGGCAGGCAGTAGCTATGTTGATAACGGCATCATCCGGTGTGCTGCATGCCCCAGCTATGGATACCTGCTGGTCACCATAATCGGGATAAACAGGAATCTTTTGTCCTTCTGCAAAGCAATAGCCTGCCGGCCGAAATTCCTCCGAGGCAATATCCGGAAAGGTTATTTTAGAAAAGCTTAAAGCGTCTATGACACGATTATTCCAGCTTTTTTGAGGGACGTTCACCAGTCCCAAAGGAGCCGCATTGGTTATATGGCAGATATTATTTCCGGTCAGACGCCAGATAAGATAGGAGCCGAGTGTAAATAGAGTCCCATCATCCGGCGGTGCATCCTCTTCCTGAAGCAGTGCGTATAAGTTGCACATGCCAAGGCTGGGCTTTAACTGCACTCCAGAAACTTCCATTTCTTCTTCCGATATGAAGGCTTTCATCATATCTAATACAGATATTCCATTCTTTTGTGGACTTGTGCAGCGGGAATCCTGCCAAGAAATATAGCGCTCCGGGCGAGATTTTGTCTGGTAGACAAAGCCGTGCATCTGAGTGGAAAACAAAATGCTGTCCAAAGGAACAGAAGCTGCCGTTGTATGGATAATTTTGTGAATTGTGTTGTATAGCTCTTCGGCATCCAGTTCATATACCAGCGGATTGGCAGAAGGTAATTTGGGGAGAGCAGGAAAATTTGTCTGCTGAATCAGAGCTTCTCTGCCTGTTGAAATTACCCCTGCCTTTATATATGAGGAGCCAATATCTATTCCAAGTGTGTTCATAGCGGTTTATCTGCGGCGCAGATGGACGGCGAAACCGCCGAATTGTTCGGCAAAATAGATGGATACCATCTGTCCCTTCTCGTATACCCTGGTCGACATATTAAATGCCACATTATTCCGCTGGAAATAAGTGACAGCACGTTCGATATCGTTGGTATTAATGGCAATGTGTCCGTGGGCTCCAAGAAAACTGCCTTTGATGACTTCTATCATATCTCCGGCAAAAAAGGCACCTTCAAATTCCTTTTTTTCCTTTGAGAACATATTGCAGAACACATCGGTAAGCTGGCTGGATTCCTCTGCATCCTTTGTATTAATACCCACATGGGCGATTTCAAAATTAAGATGGTCTGCTATGGTTTTTTGACATATGGCGCTGACTGCATCCCATGATTTTTCCTTAATCAGGCTGTCAGGAGCCATAAAGCTTCCGCCTACTGCAGCTACATTAGAAAGTGAAAGATAATCATTCATATTGTTTGCATTGACACCTCCGGTAGGCATAAAAGAGATATCTTTATATGGGCCGGCCAGAGCTTTTAAGGTCTGAACTCCTCCGTAGGCCTCTGCTGGGAAAAACTTGCAGACGGTCAGACCAAAAGAGAGAGCCTGCTCCAGGTCAGCGGTAGAAACAGTGCCGGGAATAATATCTACCTGGTGTTTAAGGCACCATTTTACCACATCAGGATTAAAGCCGGGGGTAACGATAAAAGAGGCTCCTGCCTCCACGGCTGACTGAGCCTGTTCGATATTGTGCACTGTTCCGGCACCGACAATAATTTCAGGAACCTCTGAGACCATTTGCTGTATGGCTTCCTTTGCAGCGTCGGTGCGATAGGTTACTTCTGCAACAGGTATTCCTCCCTTTACCAGGGCACGGGCCAGGGGAACAGCATCCACGGCATTATCAATTACGATTAAAGGTACAAAGCCTATGTCAAAAATCTGTTTCATATTTTTACTTATCATTTATAAAGTCCCTTCTTCCATAAATCTCATTAAAGTATCCCGGTTGGGAAGTCCGTCGTTATCTCCCCTGTTCATTACCTGGATTGCGCCAATTGCATTACCCCGTAATACTGCATCAGACAGTGTGCAGCCCTCTATCAGGGCGCTGATAACACCTGCAGCGAAGCCGTCTCCTGCTCCTACCGTATCTACCACCTTCTTCACAGGAAAGCCAGGAATCACAGCTTCATTATTTCCATCGGAAATATAAGCTCCGCGGCTGCCCAGCTTGGTTACAACAGTCTTTACCCCCAAATTATGGTAAAATTTACTGATTATTTTAGGATTCTTACTACCGCAGAGAATTTCCCCTTCGTTTTCTCCAGGAAAAACAATATTTGACAGAGCTGCCAGCTTGTTAATCGTTGTTATCATCATATCTCTGCTTTCCCATAGCTGAGGCCGCAGGTTGGGATCAAATGAAATTAGTAAATTGCGTTTCCTTGCTTTTTCAATTAAATAGAATACAGCCTCCCTTGTGGAGGTGCTGAGTGCAGGGAGAATACCAGTCAGGTGCAGAAAATTATAGCCTTTAAGATTAATCTGGTCGATATCCTTTTTGGAAAGGGTAGAAGCGGCAGAATTTTTCCGGTAATAGAATATCTCTGGGTCTCCACTGCTTACCATGCTTTTGAGCATGAACCCGGTTGTTCTCTCGTCGGAATATTGAATGAATTCAGTTCCAATCTGATTTTGTTTTATCACGTTAGTCACTAATTTACCAAAGGGGTCATTTCCCAGCTTGGTGAAATAGGTAACGTTATGTTCTAACCTGGCAAGTCCTACAGCCACGTTGAATTCTGCCCCGGCCACAGCCAGGGAATAACCGGATACATTTTCCAGGGGACCTTCGTTTTGAGCAATAAGAAGCCCCAGAGGTTCGCCGATTAGTATTACACTTTTAGACATTATAGTAGATCCTTTCTTGCATGAATTAAGTTAATAACATCAAGTTTGGAGGTCTTGATTTTATGCTGTATAAGGTAAGGTTTCTTGTTACGGAGCTTTTACAGGAAAAACTGGTTTTCCGCCATGTAATGTACTGGGTCTGATAACCAGGGGAACTTCGACACCCTGTGTGACTTTGGGTTCATCTGGCTTTTCAAGACGCCTGAGCAGCAATTCAGCAATAGAGTCTCCTAGTATATAGGTAGAGCACTCCAGAGTAGTCAGTCCAACGTCGATAAGTCCGGCCCAGCCAAGACTTGTTTCCCATCCCCATTCATCATATCCACAAAGTCCCACTTCATGAGGCATCTCAAGGCCTAAGGAGCGGATGGCCTTAGCCATATGCAGGAGCGTCACACCATTGCTGGCGATGATTGCAGGAGGGGCCCCAACCTTCAGGCTTGCCTGCATTAGTGTATCCAACTGACGTTTTAAATCTTCCGTATCCATGGAATCAATTTGATGGACATAGGAGACAGGGTTTTCAACTCCCAGAGAAGTCAGTTTCTTAATAAAAGCATCCCGTCGCAGAAAACGAGGGGAAATTTGTTCATACGGCTGCACGAAAAAGTGAAGTGTACCATATCCTTGCTTCACCAGATGCTCCATCGCGTTGTTAATAGGATGCTCGTTCTGAAAATAGACAATATCTAAGGTGTAATTATCAATAAATCTGTCTAGCAGTACAATCGGCATTCCTTTATTGGCTAAATCAATTATCATCGGGTTATTCCTGTTTGTAGTATTTACAATCAGACCGTCAATCTGCTGATTTACCAAAGAATTAAGATAGTGGATTTCCCGATTGTAGCTATTGTCACAATTAGCGGTGATAATGTTGTAGTCCATATTTAAAAAACAGTCGCCAATTCTTTTGATAACCGCAGAAGAAAAAGGTGACTCTATATCTGCAATCACCAAGCCGATTAAAGTGCTTTTGTGGCTTTTTAAACTCCGTGCAATATTATTAGGCTGATAGTTAGCAAGCTCGATAATGGAGCGGATGCGCTCCTTTGTCTGGGGTGACATATATTCATATTTTCCATTAAGATAGCGGGAAACTGTAGTTTTAGATACCTGGGCAGAACGGGCAATGTCTGCAATGGTAATATTTTTATCCGGCATATTGTTACCTCTTTTCGATGAATTGTAAATGTTGTATATAGAGCTTTGGCATAATTACGAAACCGATAACTATATTTATACAACAAATTATAACTTTGTCAATTTATTTTTTCAAGCAGTTTTAATAAAAATAGAATTGAAAGTATAATAATTGGTGAAATGGATGAAATAGAAACCGATAAACTATGCAATTTATCCAAAAGATTTATTGGATAAATCAAATGTTGCACAAAAATATGATTTAAAAATTTGGTAAAATAAATAAAAAATAAATTTTTTATTAAAAAGTATTGAGATTATTAAATAATGATTATATAATTCTGCTTAACAAGTGCAAGATAAATATTGATTTTGGAAGAAATAAAGTGACAATATTTTATTTGAAATCAAATTAGACTTGTTTTTTTTGGAGGTCTTGTTAACCGGTACACATAAAGTGAACCGGATTAGGAGAGGGGGCATTTAAAGAGTAAATCTCATGAAAAACAAACTAGAAATTTATGGATGATTTAAAGAAAGGAGGAGTGTGATTCGAACATTACATACTTAGTTATCTATATTACCAAATATCAACACGATATATTATACTAACTATGATACAAGGAGGAATAAGAAATGAATACAATTATAGGTATCTTATTGCTTATAACTTTTTTGGTTTTTGCCGTATATGCAGCAAAAGGCGGAAACCTTATGATGGGGTTTTTTGTAATGGCTGTCCTTTGGGCAGGACTAGGAGCAATTGCGGGGGTGACAACCTGGAATGCTACCGAGGCTCAGGCAGCAGAAGGTATGATCGATATTAACAATGGTATTTTTCAACAAGGTCCTGAGCTTTGGGGCACAACGGCGGTTGCGATTATCTTTGGCTCCTGGTTTGGGCGTATTCTTGTTGATACAGGAATTGCACGTACGATTATCCGGACAGCTGTGGAGCTTGGTGGTGACAAACCGTCTATCACCTGTATTTTACTTTCTATTGTAACTGCATTAATTTTTACTTCTGCATATGGAGCAGGATCCGTGGTAGCTATTGGTGTTATTGTATTTCCTATTCTTTTATCTCTGGGAATATCCAAGCACTTGGCTACAGCATCCTTTCTTATGAGTGTTGGTGCAGGACTTTACTTAAATAATGGCTGGCTGTCACAGCTGACGGCTCTGATTCCTGATTTTGATGTTACCTCTACAACATGGAGAACCTTTGGTTTTATCGCCTTTGGTGTTCAGATGATAATGATGTGCATTATGGTTCTTGTAAATTCTAAAGCAGATAAGAAACATGCATGGGCAGCGACAAGCGGAGAATTAAATGACGGAAAAAAAGTAAATCCATTGGCTATGATTACACCACTTATTCCTGTCATTTTGTCCATTTTCTTTGGGTTTAAACCAATTCCAGCCATTTTGGTTGCTGTCCTATGGGCGCTGATATTTACTGGAAATATGAAAAAATGGAATGATATAGGCTCTCTCGTACAGAAAACATTCCATGACGGTGTTGCTGATGTGGCCTTAGTATTTGCATTTCTCTTTTTCCTGCAAATGTTCCTGCGTGCGGCGAAGGTTTGTGCACCTCTGATTGCCCCGATTTTGGAGCCTGTAATGCCTTCTAATCTGTTATTATTGTTTATTATATTCGGCTTGTTTTCTATACTTGCATTATTCCGCGGTCCGTTGACTGTATGGGGAGCCGGGGCGGCAACCTTAGCAATGTTTCAGGCAATAGGAGGAAGTTACACAGGACAGGTTTTATTTCCCCTGTTTACGATTCCTTCCACGACAATCAATGGTTCCATCTGTCCGACGCAGTCCTGGTGTCTGTGGGCAATTGGTTATACAAAAACCGGATTGAAAGAATACTTCAAATGTTGTCTGATATGGTGTCTGATTGCATCATTTATTCTCGAGATTATCGCATACTTTATGTTTGTGTAGTCCCAGGTATGTATTCTTAGTGCCTCTGTCTGCAGAATGATAAAGCAGGCAGGGGCCGTCACATAAGCAAATCGGAAGTTTAGAAATAAAGGAAAGCACTACAGTGAAAGAGGTAATTGGAAACATGGGAAAAGAAATCAGAGTAGGAATTGATGTGGGAGGAACACATACAAAGGCGGTAGCAATCGATAATGCTACTCATGAAATTGTAGGACAAAGTGTCGTTATGACAAGTCATGATCATCCATTAGGCGTAGCTGCTGGTGTTATTGAATGTTTTGAGAACTGTTTGACAAAGAATAATATCGCACCGGAGGATGTTGTTTTCATTGCACATTCTACAACACAGGCTACCAATGCCTTGCTGGAAGGTGACGTTGCAAAGGTTGGGATTCTTGGAATCGGCCCGGGGGGATTATCAGGTTTAATGTCCAAGAAACAATCTAATATATCGGATATAGATTTAGGAACCGGTAGAAAAATTAAAATCTGCCACACTTATTTAAAACAGAAAGGGTTAGATAAAACCTTGGTAGAGCAGGGAATCTCCACGCTTTTGGAGCAAGGGGCTCAGGTTATCGTCGCGTCTCAGGCATTTGGAGTAGACTCTAATCGGGAAGAAGAACTGGTCAAGGAAGTGGCAGAGAAAAAAGGCATGTTGGTATCTGTTGCTTCTGACATTTCCAAGTTGTATGGGCTTACAAGCCGTACAAGAACTGCAGCAATCAATGGCTCCATTCTTCCCAAAATGATGAATACAGCTAATTCTACTGAAAATGCAGTGAACCAAGCCGGAATCAAGGTTCCACTTATGATTATGAGAGGGGATGGCGGCGTTATGGACATCTCAGAAATGAAGAAACGTCCTGTACTGACGATGCTTTCCGGCCCGGCAGCGTCGGTCATAGGGGCTTTGATGTATCTGCGGGCATCTAACGGTATTTATTTTGAAGTGGGAGGTACTTCCACGAATATAGGTGTCATTAAAAATGGACGCCCTGCTGTTGAATATTCGGTAGTAGGCGGACACAGGACTTATGTTAACTCACTGGATGTTACCGTATTGGGTGTAGCCGGAGGTTCTATGGTTCGGGCTGCGGACCACAAACTGGTAGATGTGGGACCGAGAAGCGCTCATATTGGGGGTATGGAATATGCAGTTTACACACCCCTGGAAGAAATCGAGGATCCTCAGCTTGAGTTTTTTTCACCTAAAAAGGGTGACGTTTCAGATTATGTATGCATACGCCTGAAAAATGGAAAACGTGTTACCATTACGAACTCTTGCGCAGCAAATATTCTTGGCTATGTAAAAGAAACAGACTACAGTTACGGCAATGTAGAGTCTGCAAAGAAATGCATGAAACCTCTGGCGGATTATCTTAAAGTATCTGTGGAGGAATGTGCCCGCCAGATATTGGGAAAAGCATTTGAGAAAATCGAACCTGTAATTACTAGGTTTGCCGAGAAATATAAAATTGAGCATGACCAGATTTCTCTTGTCGGCGTAGGTGGAGGTGCATCTTCACTGCTGCCATTTACAGCCGAAAAGATGGGGCTGAATTATTCTATTCCTGAGTATGCGGAAGTCATTTCCTCTATCGGTGTAGCATTGGCTATGGTTCGTGATGTGGTGGAACGTGTGATTCCTAATCCAACCAGTGAGGATATTACGGAAATTAAAAAGGAAGCAAAAACATTAGCGATTAAGAATGGAGCTACCCCGGAATCCATAGAAGTCCAGATTGAAGTTGATCCCCAGACAAGTAAGGTTACGGCGATTGCCTTAGGCTCTACGGAGGTTCAGACAACAGACTTATTAAAGGAATGTGATGAAGAGGAAGCAAGGAAATTAGCAGCTGCGTCTATGAATCTTTCTGAGGATGCTTTGAAGTGTACGATTCAGAATGATATCTTTTATGTGTTTGAGGCGGATAAGAATGAGAAGCACCAGGTCCGGCTGCTGGATAAGAAAGGCTTTATTAAGGTCCAGCGCAGTGATGCAAAGGCTGTGGAAGTGAAAGCGGCAGACTGGGAAGCAGCTGTTGATGCTATGTGGAAGGATATGCTGGTATATAAGGCAGAAATGGAGCGCACACCGGATTTATACCTGTGTATTGAAGGTAAGGTCCTGGACTATGCCAATACAGTAAGCTTGGAGCAGTTAAAGATTATTATGGGTACGGAATTTGCAGGGATATATCCCGACGAAAAAATTATTTTACTTGGCGCTCGCAGTGAAGTTTAACTGAATCGACGAAGCAGCAAAGCGGATTGTGAATATCCACTTTGATATGTATTGAATCAGAATGGAGGTAAAATTATGCTGAAAGAGATGATCACAATCTTGATGGAGCTGCCGGATTGCATATGGGATAGTTACGCTTTTAGCAGAGAGCCTTTAAACGGACGTCTGACAGATGGAAGTAGGAGGAAATATGCCAGACTGGCCCATCAGACAGGATGCGCTCAGGCCAAAGAAACAAAAACGGCATTTCCGCAGTTAACAATGGAAGAAATTATACGAAAACTGAACATTGATTTAAAAATAAAAAACATCCAGGATGATGGCAATTATATTATGTTTGCCTGCTATATGGAGCCAAATCAAATTTTAGTATATAAAAAACCAATCCAGCAGACCATAGAGCTTTTACACCAAAAAGGTTGTGAAAACCTAATTTCCGAAAATCAGATGCAGGAGATACTTCTAGCTCACGAGTTATTTCACTGGTATGAATACCAAAAGACTAATTTACCAACTAGTCAAAAGGTCCTTAGTCTATGGAAAATAGGGCCGCTGGAAAATAAAAGCCGTCTGGTGAGCCTGGGAGAAATTGCCGCTATGGCATTTGCAAAGGAGATGCTGGGGTTATCCTATTCTCCATATACTCTGGATATTTTGCTGCTGCTTACGATAAATCTGGGGCTTGCACGAGAATTGTATAATACAATACTGGGGCTGGCCGGGCTTCCGAAATGTCCGGATGAAGTCTGGGAAGAATTTTGAAAGCTGGAAATGAGGTAAATAAAATGGGGCTTATTATTGGAACTTTCTATATTATAATTTTGGCAGTAACAATTGTAATTATAATACAAAAGAAAAATATAAAGATTGAGGGAGAAGAATTCTGCATTCGTGAAAATAAAATCACCGCTTTTTTAGGCATAGCTCTTTGGATTGAGAGTGGTATAATTGCATATTATTCAATTACATTTCCTGAAAGATTATTTTTAAATAATAATTCTATAATTAATGTCTGTATATTTATGGCGGCAAGTGTGTTATTAGGTTCAGGAATGATGCTGTATACTTTTGTGAAGCGTATTGTGTTTACTAAGAATGAGCTGATTTTAGTGAACCTGTTGGGACAATTGACCAGAATCGGATGGAATAATATCCGGGGGGTTTCCCAGACAAACGGCAAACGATTAGCTTTCCAGGATAAAGATAGGACCAAAATTGTAGTTGGCGGAAACCGCAATATGATGAAAAGGGCCTTCAAAAAAATTTATACGAGGATTCCTAAATTTGTGGACAATACAGAAATACAAAAGCTAGAGACTACATTAATGAGATGATGAGGTTCTATTCCAATAGGGCTGCACAACCTTTGCGGTTGAGCAGCCCTATTGTATAACATTCAAAATAGATTACACAAGTGAGGAAAGCACTTTAGCTTTTGTTACGATTCCTTTTAACTGTCCATCTTTCCCGACAGCTGCAATTGGATATGGAGCTTCGGCGGCCAGTGCCATGATATCTGCTACCAGGGTATCCGGATCTACAACCGGTATGTCTTTCTGGACAACATCGGAAATTGGCAGATGGTTCTGTCTTGCATGCACCGCATCAGCGATAGTCAGAATACCTACCAGATGCAGGTTATCATCCACAACATATACGGTGGAGAGTTCATTTTTATTCATTACCCGGAGTGCCTGTTCTACACCATCGCCTACCCGGACCAGTGTCTTCGGAGTAATCATAATGTTATATACGGAGAGAACACGAGATTTGTCAGCGTTATTGATAAATGCCTCCACATATTCATTTGCCGGATGTTCGCTCATCTGTTCAGGTGTATCTGTCTGTATCACTTTCCCATCCTTCATAATTGCCACCACATCTCCAAGGTTAAAGGCCTCGTCAATATCGTGTGTAATAAAGACAACGGTTTTTCTGAGCTTTCGTTGAATCTGTAACAGCTCAAACTGCATATCCTGGCGTACCAAGGGATCAAGGGCGGAAAAAGGCTCATCCATCAAGAGCACATCTGGGTCGTTTGTAAGAGCACGGGCAATTCCGACCCGCTGACGCATGCCTCCGGAGAGACTGTCACAGGACTGATGTTCCCAGCCGTTTAGCCCGACCATTGAAATAACCTCCATTGCTTTTTTCTCCCGTTCCTCCTTTGAAATACCCTTGATTTCCAATCCGTAAGCAACATTTCCGAGTACATCACGGTGGCTCATTAGACCGAAGGACTGAAATACCATGGCGATTTTATTACGGCGAAACTCTAGAAGTTCTTTTTTTGAAAGTGTGGCAAGGTCTTTGCCTTCAAACAGTACCTTGCCAGAAGTAGGCTTGTTGAGTCTGTTAAAACAGCGGACCAGCGTGGATTTTCCCGAGCCGGACAAACCAATGATTACAAAAATCTGACCTTGGGGAATCTTCATATTGACATCCCACAGAGCGACGGAGACACCGGTTTTTTTCTGTACGGCTTCTTTTTCGCTGCCTTCTCTCATCATTTTGGCAGCTTCCGATTTGTTCAGACCGTACAGCTTGCTGATATTCTGCACTTCAATCATATTTTTTTTGCTTTCCATGTCCTTTTCCTCCATCTATTTCTCAGTGTTTGATTCTGCCTGTGCCTCAGTTTCTCCAAACCATCCCTGTGTCAGCCGGTCGAGTACGATTGCCATTATGACAACACAGCCGCCTGCGATCAGGCCCCGTCCGATTTCAATACGGTTCACGGCCTCCAGAACCTCCATGCCAAGACCTCTTGCACCAATCATAGAGCAGGTCACGACCATGGCCATAGCCATCATTAGGGTTTGGTTTACACCCGTCATAATTGTAGGCATTGCTTGTGGAATTTGTACCTTGAATAAAGTCTGCCAGCGGGTGGAGCCAAAGGAAAGTGCCGCTTCCACCACTTCTTTGTCTACCTGCCTGATACCAAGGCTGGTCAGACGAATCACCGGGACAATTGCGTAAATAACGGTTGCAATTACTGCAGAAGCATTTCCCATGCCAAACAGCAGCAGAGCAGGAATCAGATAAACAAATACAGGCATTGTCTGCATGGTATCCAGAACAGGGCGTATTATACGGTTGGCTCTTGGCGAATTGGAAATCAATATACCAATAGGAAGGCCGAGGAGCAGTGCTATTACCACACTTGCCAGTACTATGGAAAGGGTGAGAATCATATTGTCCCAATATCCTACAATGCCTACCAGGAAAACAATGACGGCATATAGTAATCCACTTCTGAACTTTCTACGCACATGCCAGCCAAGCAGGAATACAGCAAGAAGTAAAACGAACCACGGAATATGCTCAAGAAGCCATTTGAATCCATTCACCAGCCCGCCCAGCACTGCCTGCATTTTATCAAGCACAGGAGCAGCAAAAACGGCGAATTTCCGAACAGCACTATCAATGGCATTTGTATTCGGTTTTACAACTAAAGGAAAACGTGACAGCCAGCTTGAATTACCTGCATTACGTGTCCCGCCCTCAAGGCTTGCACTTAAAGTCTCTGCCTGTTCAGGGGTAAGCCATTCCTCAAGTAATTCAGGGTGCTGCGTCAGCAGCCACTTTGCAGCCGTACTATGGTCCGCATTGTTGTCCTGCATATAAGCGAGCCCTTCACTGATTAATTTGGAGCTTGTATGGTATTTGGAGAGAAATTCACAGTATCCAGGATTGGAAACCGCAAAGTTGTTATTTACTGCTACAGTTACGGTAACTGCCGGGCAGGCGCCGATGCCGTCCGGGAAAGTTTCTTCATTATAAGGGGAATCCTCCAGAAGAACAAGGTCGTATTTACCCATTAGCCAGGTCGGCTCCCAATAGTAAGCAACAAAAGGTTCTTGTTTATCCCAGGCAGAAGTAATGGTGGCATCCATCGCTGCCTGGCTTCCCGGGGTTACATAATTATAGTGGCCGTCCAGTCCATAGGCAGACACCTTTTTCTCCATGATTTCGGTGATGCTCCATCCGGGGATACCTCCGTATATTATTCCTTTTCGGGAGTCCTCTGGATCAGGGAACAGTTCGGGATATTTTTCCAAATCCTTTACAGATTTCAGGTTCGGATATTCTTCTGCTACATATTTGGGAATATAGAACCCCTGGTAGTTGTCATTAAAGTTTATTCCAAGCTCCTTAAATTTTCCGGCATCTAAATCAGGCTGATAGGAAGGAATATTGTCAGTCCATTCTTCCATGTGTACATCAAGTTCACTGTTCATAAGTGCCTCGTGGGCAATTGGAGTGGAGCTGGGAACCTCGGTCCATGTATAGCCGAATATTTCCTCGGCAATCAGACCGGCAATTGCATTGTTGAGTTTGATAGAATCCCAACCCACATCTGCAAAAACGATTTCCTGCTTTTCCTTAGTCTCTGCGGCAAGAGCCGGCTGAGTGAATGACAGAGCACCGATGAGCGCTGCTGACAAAAGTGATAAAAATTTCTTCATTTGGAACATCCCTCCCTGTGAATTATAAGGTTATCCGGAAAAGTAACTGACAAGTTCCGAAACCTGGGTTAAGTTGGCAACATTACATGCAATGATAAGTATATCTCCCTCCTGAAGTACAGTCTGTGAGTCGGGAGAAAGCATGAGTTTCTCCCCTTTCCTGATGGCAATTACTGTACCTCCTGTGTTTTGACGGAACTGAAGCTCTTCGAGAGTCCGGCCGGAAGCCTTACTGTCTCCTTGGATAGGAAATTCATACGTCTTCAGCTGATCACTGTTCTGAAAACGTTCTTCCAAATCCATAATTTTTTCAAATGTACTGTTAATCTCTTCATTCAGCTGATCTCTCTGCAGCGTCAGTTCTTTGAGCTTAGTTTTTAAAGCTCTCAGGTCATTGTCAGATTTATAATGCTCAACGTAATATATGGCATTCTGCCGGGAGATTACTGCTGCCCCTACATTTTGCCGAACGTCAATGACGTTCATATTGGCTAAAAGGTTCATAGCTCTTCGGATTGTTTCGGAAGACACGCCATATTGAGAACCCATAAGCGAGCGCCCGGAGAAGCGCTGCCCTTCTTTCAGCTTCCCGTTTGCAATCTGAGAAGCAATGTCATAAGCAACCCGGCCGTAGACAGGTGTATTTTTTGAATATTTCATAGCTTGAAGTCCACTCCTTTATGAATCAACTGACAACTCCATTCTAAAACATAGGTTGGCAGGAGTCAAGAGGAAAATTCGGATACTGAAACATGTGCTGTCTGATAAAAAAATAAAAGTCAAGCTAGTAAACCTGCCGGCACTTTGATACAATAAACTAGTCAAGCGGCTTAATCGGAAAATGCACCTTTATACCAGCTGCTGGGGGGCATAAAAAAGAGATTATCACAGACATCACCATCAGTGTAAATGACCCAGATGAGATGGCAAGGGACAGTATTAATGCCGTAAAAAGGGGATTTGAAACACTGAAGATCAAGGTCGGCAAGGATGCAGACAAAGATATAGAGCGCATGAAGGCAATTCGTGAGGCGGTCGGATATGATGTGAAGCTTAGAATTGATGCCAATCAGGGATGGAAAGCTAAAGAAGCGGTTCGGTCCCTTCGAAGGATGGAAGAAGAAGGTCTGGATATTGAATTTGTCGAGCAGCCGGTGCCTGCGCATGATATTGACGGTCTGAAATTCGTGACGGACAATGTATCTATTCCAGTGCTTGCCGATGAATCTGTATTTTCACCTGCAGATGCACTTACAATCCTGCAAAGGAGGGCGGCAGATTTCGTCAATATCAAACTGATGAAAACAGGCGGACTGCACAATGCCCTGAAAATTTGTTCCATTGCTGAAATCTATGGCGTAGAATGTATGATTGGCTGTATGTTAGAAGCCAAGGTCAGTGTAAATGCGGCCGTTCATCTGGCAGCGGCAAAGAGTATCATCACGAAGATAGATTTGGATGGACCGGTGCTTTGCAGCGAGAACCCTGTAATAGGAGGGGCAGTTTTCGATGAATATAAAATCACGCTGAACAACGATCCTGGTCTTGGGGTCAGGGGAATTGACAAGATTAGATATCTGGAAAAAATATAGTAACTATTCAGAACCAAGCTCGAAAACCTACGGTTTTCTCGCTGTTTGGCTCTCATATCGCTTTTGGCATATCTCATCATGGTTTTCATGAATAAGTCAAATTTAGCGGGCCTTATAGTCGGTGTGATCGTGGCGGCAATCTTGACAGGGCAGAATATTCAAAACCTTGCTGCCATTTTTAATGCGGCACTTGGCTCATTTCTGGGCACAATCGGTTTAATCATTATGTTTGGCAGTGGTCTTGGCTATTTGATGAATAAGACTAAGGTCAGCCACACTCTTGTCTACTGGATTGTGAAGAAGATCGGAGTAAATTCGGAGAAAAAGGGGATGCTGGCAATCATGGTCTCCTCTATCGTTATCTGCGGGCTGCTTGGTACACTGGCCGGGGGGAATGCAGTGATAGCACCGGTCGTGATTCCTATGGTAGCAGCAGTGGGGGTAACGCCTACAGCAGTCGCTGCTTTATTGCGGGTATCTGGTGAAGTTGGTCTGATGGTTGGACCTCTTACAGGTGTGACCATAGCAACCATGGGGGTTACCGGTCTGTCCTACGGGAAACTGATGCTGTGGGCAGTTATACCCTTCAGCCTGGTCTGGCTGGTTGCAACCTGGTTTGCTGTTTTAAGAATTCAGAAAAAATACAGGGGAAAAGAAGCCTATGAGCTGACAGAGGATATGGTCGATATTAAAACCATAGATATCTCAAAGGGAGAGAAAATAACAACAATTGTTTTTCTGATTTCCTTTATAGCCCTTGTTGCATATGGTATTATTACAAAACAGGGGACAGAGTATCAATCATTGTTATGCTGATTTTGTCCGCTATTATTTCTCTGTGCGGGATGATATCCAACATAATGAAGCTTGATGAAGCAATCAGTGTATTTGTAGATGGTGCGGCACAGATGACGAACATGTTTCTGGTGTTTATCTTTTTCGAGGCAATGTTCACCATGATTAATCTGGGCAACAGCGCTGCTGGCTGCCACACGAATTACAGGTTCTTTGTACCCGACCGCCAACATGGCCGGACAGTTGGGGATTGCAAGAACAAATAACATGAAAGAGGTGCTAAAGGCCAGCTGGATCGGTGCAGCAGCACTGTGGATATGGGTAATCCTATGGGCGTTTGTAGGACCATTGATTGCAGGATAAATTATAGCAATTGAATGTTAAAAGCCGTTGTCTGTGGTGGAATACTTGCTGTTTGAAAATTTGCATGAGTTATTTTAACCATCTGACCGGGCTGTAGAGCATTAAATGTTATTGAAGCACCAAAACGATTGGTAATAGTAGTTGTAGCGGTAACAATAAATTTAGTTTGATTATTTATGCTATTCAGAGCTTCGGTAATAAGAAAAAGATTGTCATAATCAACTAGGATGATGCGCCCTGTACTAACTGAAGAAGTGGAACAGGGCCTTTTTTGAATATGAACAAAAAAAGCATTGGATTGAGGTGGTATACTTTTGGTCATAAATAATGAGAACACGACATTTACCCACATACCTGGCTGTATGCAGCATAGACACGTTCTATGGCCGAAAGAATTTAATATGGTAGTATGTCTGTTAAGATTTAATCTAATAGTTTGTATAGAATTCATATTGTTTCTTTCCGGCATAGAGTAAGAAACCAATATATTTCCATTAGAATTATTAGAACAAGAAACTTCTTCTACAAAAGCATTGTCTATGCGCATGAAGTCACCTCGTTGAACCATGGTTCCGCGGGAATCAATATTCATACAAATATCACTACCGGTATTTTTTTATATTATATGTAAGGTTTACCAAAATGTGATGCTGATACTATTTTAAGATAAGTAATCTTGTTTCCGGTACTTTTAATAATTGAATGTGGAAAAGAGACTGTGCGGCGGCGGAATCTGAAAGGAAAAGTAATTTATATGAAGAAAGAGAGTTGTTTTCGGGTTTTTGTCAAGTATTCCACTCTAAATGTGTTGGGAATGCTTGGTTTATCCTGCTACATACTGGCAGATACTTTTTTTGTGGCAAGGCAGCTTGGCTCAAATGGACTTACAGCACTAAATCTTGCTATTCCAATATATAGTTTTATTCATGGAAGCGGGCTAATGATTGGTATGGGGGAGGTACCAGATATTCTATCTGGAAAAGTCAGAGAAAGGATTATGAGGCAAACAAGATTTTCACCAATGCAGTATATATAGTGGCCCTCTTTGCTGGGAAATGTGGGAGTGGCAGCATACGGAATCATTGCTAATCTGTCACTCGTCATCATTTCGATTTATACGGGAATATTTTTTGGAGCGGAACAGATTGCCGATATATTTAATAGTGAACAAAATGCATTGCTGCAAAGTATGGCAATAGAAGGATTGAGATTGTATTTTATTGCCTGTCCGTTTGCCGGATTCAATATAATTATTTCTATGTATTATACATCCATGGATTATCCGCTGCCGGCAAGTATTATTTCTATACTGCGTGGTTTTATTGTAGTTATTCCGATGGCTTTCGTTTTATCTTCAGCGGCAAAAATGACTGGCGTGTGGTGTACATTCCCAGCTACGGAATTGTTGGTGGCAATTGTAGGAGTCATATTTTTTGCTGTTCATAAAAACCAATAACTATCTTTTTGTCCTTAAAATTGCTATACTAATTCTATTACATGATACCAGGGTCAAAAGGTCATGCGTTTCATGCTTGCATGAAAAAGCATGACCTTGGGGCCCGTAAAACATGAGAAAGTAGCCCGAATAGGGCGGATTTCGAATGTTTTTAGGATTGCGGGAGCACAAAGTGCGGAGCAATCCGTAGGTATCAGGGGGCAAAATACCTTTTGACCCCAACATCATTACATTGATATTTTTTGCAAAAGAGGGGTGAAAGTTATGCATATATTTTTGCTGGAAGATGATGATGCCATAGCCATTGGACTAAAATATTCTCTGGAAAACGAGGGCTATCAGGTTACAGTGGCACGAACCGTGAAAGATGCCATGAAAGCAATCTCCGAAAATGCTTTTTTATTTTATATTCTGGACTTGACGCTTCCGGACGGCAGCGGGTATGACGTGTGTAAGAAAATTAAAACTATGGGAGATTACCCGGTCATCTTCCTGACCGTCCTGGACGATGAGGTCAATGTGGTTATGGGGCTGGATCTTGGGGCAGATGATTATATTACGAAGCCATTTCGGGTGAAAGAGCTACTTGCACGGATGAAGAGTGTTCTGCGAAGATACAGTAAAGAGACAATGGACGGGATAATCCGTTACAGAGAGCTGGAAGTAAATACTAACACAGCGAAAGTGTACAAAAGGGGAGAAGAGATTGAACTGACAGCTATGGAATACCGTCTGCTTCTTATTTTGCTGAATAATAAAGGCATTGTTCTTTCACGAAATAATCTGCTGGAGAACATCTGGGACGTAGACGGAAATTTTGTAAACGATAATACGCTGACAGTATATGTGAAAAGGCTTAGAAACAAGATTGAGGATGCCCCGATGTGTCCGGCCTACATCAAAACAGTCAGGGGAAAGGGGTATATTGTAGAACATGAATCATAAAGGAACCCGAAGAATTGCCGCAGCAGGGATGGGGCTGACGGTGCTGTGCACCATTTTCTGTCTGCTCTTAAATCCTGTCTGTGGGGCAGCCGCCTTTTTTCTGGGAACGGCAGTGACTGCAGTCTATCTGTATGAAACATGTAAACGATATCAGAAGCTGCAGGAGCTCAATACCTATCTTTCCCTCGTGTGCTCCGGGGAGTATGATCTTGCACTTACAGATAACAGTGAAGGCGAATTATCCATTTTGAAAAATAATCTTTATAAGGTAACTGTCCTGCTTCGCTCTCAGAACGAGATGCTGAAGAAGGATAAAACCTATCTGGCAGATTCTCTTGCCGATATTTCTCACCAGTTAAAAACTCCGCTGACATCTATGATAGTCATGACAGAACTCCTGGAGGAAGAAGAGGACTCGGAAAAGAGAAAAGAATTCCTTTCAATCATTGACACCCAGCTGAGCAAAATGAAATGGTTGATTTCTAATCTCCTGAAAATATCGAAACTTGACACGGGAACAGTCATGTTTAAAAAGGAGCAGATTCCATTAAAAAACATAATCAGGGACTGTGTTCAGCCATTTCTGGTCTCAATGGATCTGGGCAATATTTCATGGGGGTTGAGTGGAGAAGATGCAGTGATAACCGGAGACAGGAAGTGGACAGAAGAGGCCTTTTCTAATATTTTGAAGAACTGCATAGAGCATATGGAGCAGGGGGGCAGACTGCAGATAGAGATAAAGACAGCGAGTATCTATAGCTCAGTTGTAATACGGGACAATGGGAGTGGAATTTCACAGAAGGATCTTCCTCACATTTTTGAGCGGTTTTATCACGGGGAAAATGCATCTGCGGAGAGTGCCGGAATCGGACTTGCACTGGCGAAAACTATTTTAGAAAAGGAGCATGGGAAAATCAGTGCCAAGAGCCGGGAGGGGAAGGGGACGGAATTTGAAATCTGTTTTTATAAAGTAATCATATGATGTAGGGGTCCCAAGGTCATGCTTTTCCATGCAAGCATGAAACGCATGGCCTTTTGACCCTCGTATCATCATATGACAGAAAACAGGTCTTTTTTTGGTTGGGCGGACAAGTGACAGAATTGTCACTTTTAATTCACTGAGGTGTAAGGTTGGGCTGATAAGCTGATACCATATATTCAGAAGGGAGAATTTGAAATGAAAATATTAGAGGTTGAAAATCTTTCTAAGATTTATGGTAAGGGAGACACCAGGGTGAAGGCACTGGATGATGTTACTTTTTCAGTTAATCACGGAGAATTTGTCGCAATCGTCGGGCCCTCCGGTTCAGGAAAATCGACGCTGCTTCACATACTTGGGGGCGTGGATCAGGCGACCTCCGGGAAAGTAGTGATAGATAAGACGGAGCTCTCTTCACTGGATGAGACTGCCCTTGCCATTTTCCGGCGCAGACAGATTGGATTGATTTATCAGTTCTACAATCTGATTCCGATACTTACGGTGGAGGAAAATCTGACTCTGCCGCTGCTTTTGGATGGCAAAAAGCCGGATAAGAGGCAGATTGAGAGTCTGATCGGAAAACTTGGACTTACCGACAGGCTGAAGTATCTTCCCAACCAGCTCTCCGGAGGGCAGCAGCAGAGAGTCTCAATCGGCAGAGCGCTGGTCAACAATCCCGCGCTGCTTTTGGCGGATGAGCCAACCGGGAATCTGGATAGTGAAAACAGTAAGGGAATTGTTGCAATGCTCCGCCAGTTCAATCATGAATTCAATCAAACGGTGATTATCATCACACATGATGAGCGGATTGCACTGTCGGCGGACCGTATGATCGCCATTGAAGATGGACACATCGTCAGAGATGAGGTGAACCGGTCATGAATATTGTAAATAAACTGACCCTGCGGCACTTGAAAACAAATAAAGGCAGGACGATAGTTACGATATTGGGGATTACAGTTTCAGTTGCAATGATTACGGCGGTTTTCGTTTCTATTGCTTCGTTTCTGGATTTTAATGGAAAAGTTACTATTTTATCCGGGGGAAACAGCCATGCTCTTTTTCAGAATATCACCCAGGGACAGCTTAAAGTAATTGAGAAGGACAGCCGGATAAAAAGCACCGGTATTACGGCAACGCTTCAGGAGAACGGGTTTTATCTGGAAGGAAGCAGCTCCTACAGGATCGGCAGCGGGCAGGTACTCGCTGGAGACTTGCAGTACTTAAGACAGATGGTTACAAGCGGGTATGATGGAAAGCTTCCTGAAAATGAACATGAGATAGCGGTAGAAGAGGAGTTTATCGAAAAGAACCACCTGAAATGGAAGCCAGGAGACAGAGTCACTCTGGATGTGGGCAGTCGGTTTCTTGAGCAGAGCGGAGAGAAACAGCTGTATTATGGCAGTTATTTATCGGATGAGGAATTCACCCAGACAGGTACGAAAGATTATAAAATTACCGCCATTTTGCATACGAACATTCCAACACAAAGTGCTCAAGTATTAAGAGGGATGAGTGACCGGGAAAAAGAGGGAAATGTAGATGCAGTAATTCTATTAAAGGAAGTTGATCACAAATCCTTAGATGTTATTAAATCTATGGTCCAAAAATATCAGATTCAGACGGCTGAAATCAACACGGATTATCTGGAGACAAAATTTGCAATCGACGAGAACAGCAGGGTTATCAAAGCAATTATTCCCATGACCGGCGTTATGCTGGTAATTATTGTTCTGGCATCGGTGGTTTTGATATACAATGCATTTGGAATGTCACTTTCTGAGAGGGTGCGTTATCTCGGTATGCTGGCCAGTGTGGGTGCGACGAAAAGGCAAAAGAGAAATTCCGTGTATTTTGAAGGCTTTCTCCTCGGCCTGGCAGGCATTATTACCGGGATTATTGCCGGCATAGCAGGAATCTCGGTGACCCTGAAAATAGTCGGCAGGAAAATGATAGCCAGCGGCATGATACAGGGGATAACCGAATCAGAAATGTCCATGAATACGGTGGTTCCCATCTGGTGTATCATAGGGATTGTCATAGTAAGCGCTTTTACAATATTTATCTCTTCGGTGATTCCGGCGAGAAAGGCTTCGGCAATTACTCCTATTGATGCAATCCGGCAGCAGAGTGAATGGAAATTGAAGGCCCGTAAACTAAAGTCTCCCCGTTACATCAGAAAAATATTTGGTTATGAGGGAGAGCTGGCACATAAGAGTCTGAAACGAAATTCCAGAAAGACAAGAGTTATAACATTTTCCATAACCCTGTCCGTTGTACTGTTTCTATGTGTAAATTATTTTTGTCAGATGTTTATGCAGGCAGCAGATATCAGTGTAAAGATTCCCTATCAGATTCAGGTAATGGTTGATTATGATGAGAAAGATAAGCTGGCAAAGGAGCTGGGGGATTTTTCCGATATCGACGATTTTTATTGTGTAAACAGCGAGTATTTTGAATATGGAGAGAAGTCACTGTATAATATGGAGCCAGGTATCACGGACAAGAAGAACCTGACAGAAGCATATAAGGATCTGTTCCAGCAGAAAGTAAAGCTATATGTAAACAATATAGACGACGAGGCATTTAATGCTCTGTGTGAGAAGAACGGGCTGGATTACCGTGACTTTTACAGCGGAACTATAAAGGGCCTGCTGATGAATAATATTTCCCATAAAGAGGGAGGTAAGAAAGTCTTTACAGAGAAGGTGCTTGGGGAGCAGGTCTATCAAAAAGAAACAGCAGAAAACAGTAAGGTGGAAATTGCAGGACTTATCAATTATGACAAAGAAAATTATGTCTGCAAATTGTCAGATCCGGGAGCACTTGCTGTATATGTACCTCAAAGCTATTATTTTAAGACTGCTTATCAGGGTGTGGACTCCGGTGATTTAAGATACTTATTCGGAATTGAGACAAAGAGACATGCAGAAGTAACTGAGAAGGTATTGGCACTTTTGGACGAACAGGGGTATACGCATACCTATTGTTCAGATGTGGTAAAGATGTTCCAGACAATGAATACAGTTGGTTTTGTGATAGAAGTGTTTGTATACGGATTTGTGACACTGATCACATTGATTACCATTGCCAATATCATCAATACAGTTTCCACAGGAATCGCATTGAGGAAAAAAGAATTTGCCATGCTCAAGTCTGTTGGGATGACTCCGAAAGGGTTCCGGAAAATGATTCGCCTGGAAAGCTTGTTTTATGGGTTGAAAGCACTGGTTGTAGGTATACCGCTCAGCTTGCTGCTGAGCTATGGAATTAACCGTGCAATGGGGGAGGCAGCCCTTCCCTTCGAAGTGAATTGGGTGCTGTATCTGGCGGTTATCATTGTTGTATTCCTGATTATATTAATGTCGATGCAGTATTCGGTATCTAAACTAAAACACGACACAATCGTGGAGACATTGAAAGAGGAAATTTTGTAAAGGGGTCAGTCCCTTTTGAGTTCCGTTTTCTTAATTGTTTCAAACAATTGAGAATTCGGCATTTGAAAAGGGCTGATCTCTCTTTATTGTTTGAAGTGTTGGAGAAACGGTGTTACTATAAAAGCACATTAGGAGGGGCAGGAGGAGATTTATTTAATGAAAGAGCAAAGTAAAATATTGATTGTGGAAGACGATACTTCTTTGGCAGAGGGACTAAAAAGAGCGCTTGCCACAGAAACCGTGGAGACTGACAGTTGTGCCACTCTAAGAGAAGCAAAGCTGAGGCTGAAAAAGAGCACATGGGATCTGGTTCTCCTGGATGTTAACCTGCCGGAGGGAAGCGGACTGGATCTGCTTGCCCGAATACGAAAGGAATCAGATATCCCTGTAATTCTCCTGACTGCGAATGATTTGGAAACAGACATTGTCAATGGTCTGGAGTTGGGGGCTGAAGATTATATTACAAAGCCATTCAGTCTGGCGGTACTGAGGGCGAGAGTGAACACGCAGCTCCGAAAAAAGCTTCATAGGAAGGAACAGAATAATACAGAAGTAAGAGTTTTTCAATCTGGAAAGTATCATTTTGACTTTTTGCGTATGAAATTTTTGATACAGGGGAAAAGAGTGGAGCTCAGCAAAACCGAACAAAAATTATTGTTGATTTTGACAGAAAATCAGGGGATTACCATGAGTCGTTCTGATCTGATAGACCGTGTCTGGACGGGAGAGGCAGAATTTGTGGATGAAAATGCACTTTCCGTTACCGTAAAGCGTCTGCGGGATAAGCTGGATGCACAGGATATGATCAAAACAATCTATGGAGTAGGATATACCTGGGTGAAGGAATATGAATAAAGTATTGATCGTAATAACCGTTGCCAGCATACTGATTGCTGTGGGGACAGTTATTTATGCACGACGTAGACAGGCACGGGTCATGGAAGGCCTTGGAGAGATGCTGGAACAGGCAATGAACGGGACATTTATAGAGAGCGCATTTGACGAGACCAGACGGTCTGCACTGGAAAACCGGCTGGCTCAATATCTTGCAGCTTCTGAATTGTCGGTTCGGAATATTGCAGGGGAGAAGAATAAGATAAAAACATTGATTGCAGATATTTCCCATCAGACAAAGACTCCTATTGCCAATATTCTCTTGTATACAGAAATGCTCCAGGAAAAGAACCTGGAACAGGAAGAAGCGGAATATGTAGATTCCCTGCATCAACAGGCGGAAAAATTGCAGTTCCTGATTGCATCTTTAGTCAAGCTTTCCAGACTGGAAACCGGAATTATCTCATTAAAGCCGGAAATAGGGGATATTTCTGAGGCAGTAGAACAGGCGGTGGATCAGTATAGGGAGAAAGTCACAGAAAAAGGTTTGAAATTGGTGGAAAATTATGTGAAAGCAGATGCAGTTTTTGACTGCAAATGGTCTGTGGAGACACTGTGCAATTTATTGGATAATGCGGTGAAATATACAGATAGCGGGGAAATCACTGTCGGTGTGAAACCCTATGAATTGTTTGTATGTGTAAAAATTGCGGATACAGGAATCGGTATTCCTGAAGAAGAACAGGCAAAAGTATTTTCTAGATTCTATCGGTCTGTAAAAACGGCATCCCAGGAAGGGGTTGGGATTGGACTATATCTGTCCAGAGAAATACTGGCAGAAGAGGGCGGGTATCTGAAGTTAATGTCAAAGCCCGGCACAGGCTCCGTTTTCTCTGCCTACTTTCCGCGTTCAATTTCAGCTTCCGGGGACAGCATGTCCAAAAATTCGGATGGCAAATATACGGGTATAGGTGATTTGGAATAGTCTTTAAATCTTTCAAAACTGTTAGAATCTTTTTGTAGAGGGAAAGATTGTGGAAAGAATAATATGATAACCTATAGGAAAGTGTTGAAAAGGGGTCTGACCCTTTTGAACGCCGAATTCTTAATTATTCAAACAATTAAGAAAATGGAGCGCAAAAGGGTCAGACCCCTTTTTGGGAGAAGGGAGTATTTGGGATATGATGATTTTGGAAACCAGCGATTTGAGCAAGGTATATGGAAATGGGGAGAGTGAGGTCCGTGCGCTGGATGGCGTGAATTTTTCTGTGGAGAATGGGGAATTTGTTGCTGTTGTGGGCACCTCGGGCTCCGGAAAATCTACTCTGCTTCACATACTGGGTGGTTTGGACCGTCCGACATCGGGAAAGGTCACGGTGGACGGAAAGGATATTTTTTCTTTGGGGGATGAGGAGCTGACGATTTTCCGTCGGAGAAAAATTGGTTTTGTGTTTCAAGCTTATAATTTGGTTCCTGTTTTATCTGTATATGAAAATATTGTTTTGCCGATACAATTAGATGGGGGAACTGTGGATAAGCAATATATGCAGCAGGTGATAAAATCATTGGGGCTGAAGGAAAAATTATATAGCTTTCCGAATCAGCTTTCCGGGGGACAGCAGCAGCGTGTGGCAATTGCAAGGGCTCTGGCATCTAAACCATCTATCATCCTTGCCGATGAGCCGACAGGGAATCTGGACAGCAGTACATCTCAGGATGTGCTGGGGCTGATGAAGATTATGAGCCGAAGATTTGCTCAGACCATTGTGATGATTACGCACAATGAAGAGATAGCACAGCTTGCTGAGCGGATTGTCAGGATTGAAGATGGAAGGATCGTGAAAAGGGAGGAATCGCTATGATAAAGGTTTCTAACCGCAAATGTATCCGAAATCTGTCGGCCCGCAGTCTGAAGGCATCGAAGACAAGAAATCTGATTGCAATTCTGGCAATTGTGCTGACTACGATTATGTTTACTGCATTATTTACTATTGCGGCTTCCATCAATTACTCTTTTCAGCAGGAAAATTTCCGAATGGTCGGCGGGGACGGACATGGCAGCTTTAAGGATATAAGCGAGGAACAGATGGAAAAGCTGAGGCAGGATCCTCTCATTAAGGAATCCGGGGGACGACTGCTTCTTGGTATGACAGGAGGGGATCCTTTCCAGAAAGCCCATGTGGAGGTAAGCTATATAGAACCGGGGGAAGTTCCTCATTATTTCTGCGAACCGAAGGAAGGAAAGCTGCCAAAAGAGGGAACAAATCAGGCGGCAACCGATACAAGAGTACTTGAACTGCTTGGTGTAAAACCTGAGGTTGGTACCAAATTTACAATTACATACAATCTGGGAAGCGGAACAGGAGAAGAGACACCTGTTACCAAAGCTTTCGAACTTTCTGGGTGGTGGGAATACGATGAGGCTGCAACTGCGAGCCATGTGTTAGTTCCCTTGAGCTGCGCCAAAAAAGAGCTTTCTAATTATCAGTCTCAGGATAAAAGCGATCAGACCGGAAAATGGACGCTGGATGTGTTCTTTAAGAATGCAAGGCATATCGAAGAAAATATGAGGCAGGTACTCAAAGATAATGGATATCAGTGTGACGATGGAAGCAAAGATAATTTCATTGACATTGGTGTAAACTGGGGATACACAGGAGCGCAGTTTTCCCAAAAGGCAGATCCAGTAACTGTTTTTGCAATTGTGGCTCTGCTAGTGTTGATTATTTTTACCGGGTATCTGATTATCTATAATGTATTTCAAATATCGGTTGCCAATGATATTCAGTTTTACGGTCTTTTGAAAACCATTGGGACGACTGGAAGGCAGATCAGCCGGATGATCCGTTTCCAGGCGTTGGCCTTATCCGGGTTGGGGATTCCGGTTGGTCTATTACTGGGATTTCTGATAGGAACAAAGCTTACCCCGGTCATTATGGAGCAGCTCTCATATAAGGTAGCATTTGTCAGCTATAATCCGCTTATATTTTTAGGAGCAATTATATTTGCAGTGATTACGGTACTCTTATCCTGCAGACAGCCGGGAAAAATTGCGGCCCGGGTATCTCCCATTGAAGCAGTGGGCTATGCAGAACGCGGCAGAGAAAAGAGGAGAAAGGTCCGAAAAAAAGGCCGGGAAAAGCCCTCTCTGTTTTCCATGGCCAGGGCAAATCTTGGAAGAAATCGAAAAAAAACTGTGCTGGTCATAGTTTCTCTGTCTCTGGCAGTAGTGCTGCTGAATATTGCAGTTACGTTCACCAATGGATTTGATATGGACAAATATCTCCAGAGTAAAGTAGTTACAGATTTTGTTGTAGGAAGTGCCAATTATTTTAATACGACCAATGCCGGATTCAGAGATTCAGGCCAGGCCGTCACGGAGGATGTGATTTCGGATATCAACAGTCGAAAAGGTATTAAAGAATCCGGCCGTATTTATGGTCAGACTTCCTCTGTTGAGCAGCTGATGACGGAAAAAGAATATCGGAAGATCTATCGGGGATGGGGAGAAGATAAGAAGACAGTGGACGAAAGAGTACAGTGGGCCGACAAATCAGAGGACGGCAGAATTTATGAAGGAGCGCAGTTTTATGGAATGGAATCCCTGCCTCTCGGCTGCCTTGGAGTTATTGACGGAGATCTTTCCAGTCTCAGCGATTCGGACAGCCATTCAATCGCAGCGGTATATATGGCGGATGACTATGGCAAGGTGGAGAAGGATTCGCACTGGGCAAAAACAGGTGACATAGTCAAAATCCGATATGTGGATGAGTACGAATATTATGATACGGATACAGGAAAAATTTTATCGGAGAAAGAAACAGACAATTATCCCGGAAACTATAATATACGGGCGGCAAAATATCATGAAGAAGAATATATAGTGGCTGCTACCGTGACAGTTCCAAATACAGAAAGTTACCGCTACTATGGGACACAGGAATATGTGATGGGTGCAGATGCATTTCGGCGGGACAGCGGCACCAGTGATGTCATGACTTATTTATTCAATATGGACAGCCAAAAATCTACAGCCGGAATGTCAAAATTCCTTGAGCATTATACAAATAAAGTACAGACTTCATATGATTATGAATCAAAAATGAGCTATGTGAAGGAGTTTGACGGACTCCGGAATATGTTCTCAATCATGGGGGGCGTACTGAGTGGTATCGTAGCTCTTGTAGGAATTCTAAATTTCTTCAATGCAATTTTGACCGGGATTATTACAAGAAAGCGGGAATTTGCAGTATTACAGTCCATCGGAATGACCGGTCGTCAGCTGAAGCAAATGCTGATAATAGAAGGTCTTATATATACACTGGCAGCAATTCTTGTATCACTGATTTTCAGCTTGATATTAAGCCCGCCAATCGGCAGTATGCTCACAAATATGTTCTGGTTCTTCACCTTCCGCCAGACAGAGCTTCCAATTTTGCTGATAGTACCTGTATTTGCCATACTTGGACTTGTAATTCCACTGCTGACATACCATTCGGCTGCCAAACACACAATCGTAGAGCGGCTGAGAGACATGGAAACATAAAAGGGGTCAGTCTCTTTTGCGCTCCATTTTCTTAATTGTTTCAAACAATTGAGAATTCGGCGTTCAAAAGGGACTGACCCCTTTTTGCATTTTTTGTAAAATATTTACCTAAGTAAATTTTTCATTTATACAAATACTATTATTGTCAAAATGTTTAAAAATTATTCGGCGTTTAGCCGGAATATGATGAAGCGGCGTGGAATTGAGCTTGCCCGCTCACTCTGTTAAAGTTTTGACAATTATTTAGAAAGGTGGAGAATGAATATGGAGGCAAATGAAGCATTGGCAATCGCAACTGTCCCTTGTCAGCAATGGGGACAATTGTATGAAGAAGGTACGGCCTTGACAAATGGAACCGTATTTCCCGATTTGAATAAGCCTTTTTATGTTACGGATACTCTGGTGGACAGTCCGGTTACTATGGGGAAGGCGTCTACGTCATTGGATCCCAAACAGATGGAGAGGGAACAGTTGATGAATAAAATCAATCAGGTTTCTTTTTTTGTAAATGATTTGACATTATATCTAGATACCCATGGCGATGATAAAGAGGCATTAAAGGTATTGTCAGATAAAGGAAAAGAAAGAGCAACTTTATTGGACGAGTTTGCTGAGAAATATTACCCCCTTACCTGTGACTGTATTGCCAAGTGCAGCAAAGCCGGGGAAGAAAACTTATGGGCAAACGGACCGGCCCCGTGGGAAGGAGCGTGCATCTAATGTGGAATTATGAAAAAAGACTTCAATTTCCGGTAAAAATCACAAAAACCTGCCCAAAGACGGCTCAGCTGATTATCAGCCAGTATGGAGGCCCGGACGGAGAGCTCAGCGCTTCCATGAGATACCTGTCCCAACGGTATACCATGCCAGTAAAAGAGGTTGGAGGGCTATTGACGGATATAGGTACGGAAGAATTGGCACACATGGAAATGATTTGTGCCATGGTCTATCAACTGACCAGAGATCTGACGATCGAGGACGCAAAAACAGCAGGATTTGATGCTTACTATGTGGATCATACTAAAGCATTATGGCCCCAGGCAGCAGCAGGACTGCCATTTTCTGCGATGGAATTCCAGTCAAAGGGAGATGCCATCACGGATTTAACGGAAGACCTGGCGGCAGAGCAGAAGGCGCGAACAGTATATGATAATCTGCTGAGAATGATAACAGATCCGGAAGTCAGGGAACCTCTGAAATTTCTCAGGACCAGAGAGATTGTTCATTTCCAGAGATTTGGAGAGGCTCTGGAGAAAACAAAGGGCACACTGGATTCTAAGAATTTTTATTACTTTAATCCGGAATTTGACAAACCTTCTGAACTGACAAAAACGATGTAAGATGTGCTAAAAATTATGCAGGGACAGAACTGTCATTTCAAAGCTCTGTCCCCTGTAAAATAAATTCTCTTCCCGGGTCTATTCCTCGACAATCCCGCCTTCTACTACAATCTCATCAGGAGCAATGCTGTCCCCATATACAGGCTCCAGCGTTTCTTCAAAGTCCTTGTGGAAGAATTGTTCGTCTGCAAGTGATTTGATCTCTTCATTAATCCAGTCAAGCAATTCTGTATTTCCTTTTTGTACTGCTGCTGCAATAGTATCTATGTTTCCTATGGATTCTATACCGACCTTGAAACCTTTATTCTGCAGTGCCCAGGCAAGCACTTCAGTGTTGTCTGTTGAAAATGCGTCCCCTCTGCCGTCCAGCAGTGCATCATAAGCTTCCTGATATTCATCAAATTTTAAAAGTTTGATGTCCGGGTAATTTTCAGAAAAGTAAGTTTCCGCTGTAGTTCCTTTTACTACAATCAGTGTTTTGCCGTTCAGCTGATCTACATCTGTTATGAGTGAATCTTCAGGTGACACGACACCTAAAGCAACTTTCATGTAGGGAAGTGCAAAGTCAACCTGTTCTTTTCGCTCATCTGTTACGGTAAAGTTGGCCATTGTGATATCCACCTTCGCAGATTTTAGATATTCTACACGGCTGGCAGCGTCCAGGTAGACAAATTCCACGTCATCCTCACTCCCCAGCAGATCCTTTGCAATCCTCTTTGCAAAATATACATCATATCCCTGAATCTCTCCGTTTTTATCTACATATCCAAACGGATTCTTATCGCTGAATACCCCGATTTTTATAGTTCCATCTTTTTTAATCTCATCCAGAGTGCGGGCTTTAGCTGTGGCTCCGGAGCCGGAACTTTTCTCTGTTGGTGCTTCTGTGTCTTTTGAACTTGAATTTACTGTGTCATTTCCTTTACTGCCGCAGCCTGCAAGAAGTCCTGTTGCAAGAGTAACTGCCAGTAATGCGCTTAGTATTGATTTTTTCATAGTGATTCTCCTCTCAAATTAAAAAATAATCTATCTACAGTTCAGTCATTTGCAAAATACTGCTTTGAATGGCTCAACAGGATATTTATGCCTGTGCATCTATAGCTTCATAATGGAAGGTGTTCAAAAATTGTTTTGCACGTTCCGTCTCAGGCTTAGCGAAGAAGTCTGCAGGATGCCCTTCCTCTATGATTTCTCCCTGATCCAGGAAAAGCACTCTGTCTGCAACAGCCCGTGCAAATTCCATTTCATGGGTTACAATAAGCATTGTCATGCCGTCCTTTGCCAGCTCCAGAACCACCTGAAGAACTTCTCTTACCATTTCCGGGTCCAGGGCAGCAGTGATTTCATCCAGCAAAAGTATTTCAGGATGCATAATTAATGCTCTGACAATTGCAACACGCTGCTTCTGCCCGCCGGATAATTGCCTTGGATATGCATCCTTTTTATCCAGAAGACCGACACGGTCCAATAACTGTTCTGCCTCCTGTTCTGCTTCTTTCTTATCCCTTTTCTGTACCTTAAGTGGGGCAAGAAGTATATTTCCCAGGATAGATTTGTGGGGGAATAAGTCATAACTTTGGAAAACCATGCCGATTTTCTGTCTGATTTCATGGGCATTTTTTCCCTCTCTATTGATGGGCCTGCCCTTGAATATAATCTTGCCCGAATCAATAGGCTCCAGCATATTCATACATCGCAGGAACGTACTTTTTCCACAGCCGGAGGGGCCGACGATCACGACAACCTCTCCTTTGTTCATCATAAAGGAGAAGTCCTTTAAAATCGGGTCTCCTTTGTCATAAGATTTTACTAGATGTTCTACTTTTAAGATTTCCTTTTCGTTTTTCATATTCTCAATCCTTTATCTTTTTTTCTAAAACGGCTGATATCCTGGAAAATGGATAACATATCAGAAAATACATGATAAAGATGGCACCGTATACCCACAAAGCCGCACCTGGAGTTGTGTATCTGGATGCATCTATAATCTGTTTTCCTACCTTTACTACTTCTATAACACCAATCAAAACTACCAGAGATGTTGTCTTGATCATTCTGGTCAGCAGGTTAATCAGGGAGGGGAGCAGACGGCGCACAGTCTGAGGAATGATAATATAAAGATTTACCTGTAGCTTTGTCAGCCCAAGTCCGTACCCGCTTTCATATTGATGGGTAGGAATTGATATCAGGGCACTGCGCACCAAATCCCCCATCTCTGCTGTTCCCCAGAAGGTAAACACAATGATTGCCGCAACATCTCCCGAGAGATTTATCCCCAGATGCTTGGCGGCCCCGAAATAGACAAGAAACAAAAGCACCAGCTGCGGCATGATCCGCACGATTTCCAAGTATACACGGCATAAGAACCGGACGATTTTATTTTTACTTGTCATAATCATTCCCATAAGAATTCCAAGCACCAGGGACAGCCCCATGGATATAACAGCAATCCTCAGTGAAACCCATAAGCCTTCCCACAGCCGCAGAAAATTAGTTCCCTGAAACAGTACCAGTATTCCCGAATCCTGCATAGCGGGCCCTCCTTTCTATCCATGTACAGATCAATGATACCGGAAGCAGCAGAACAAGATAGGATAATACCAGCATCAGAAGCGCCTCGTCTGTTTTGTAATAAATTCCTATCAAATCTTTCGCCACGAACATCAAGTCCGCCAGCGCCACGGCACTAAATACAGATGTCTCTTTAATCAGAAATATAACATTTGCACACAATACAGGAATGGAAGTGGCAATCGCCTGGGGCATCACAATATGTAAAAATGTCTGCCACCGGGTGAATCCAAGGCTCAGTCCCGATTCCAGCTGAATGTCCGACACACTGTCGATTCCGGTCCGAAAAGCCTCCGCCATGTAACTGCCCCCTAAAAATGTCAGTCCGACAATAGCACAGGTCTCGGAACTAAGCACGATTCCCAGCTTCGGCAGTCCAAAATACAAAAAGAAAAGTTGAATCAAAAGTGGCGTATTTCTGGAAAGCTCAATATAGATGTTCACAATTGTTTTAAGAACAGGTATTTCTAATTTTTTAATCATACTGCAGAGGAGTCCTATGAGCAGCGATAAAATAATTCCAATTAATGCAATCACTATTGTCATCTTTGCAGCTTCCACATATAGTGGATAATAATTACGGATAAACTCCATATCCATGTTTCATGTCTCCTTCTATTCCCGCGGGCAACGAGCCAGGCGGCAATGCTTGCATTTCCATTTGGCGACTGCCGCGAGGGTCAAATACCCCGCAGCTTGCTGCGCTGCAAGTTTGATGCCCCGCCAGCTTGCCGCGGGGGTCTTTGACTTATTAAGCGCCTCATTCTTTATTATTTATTAAAAAACAAAACGCCAGTATAATAAAAACTGAAACATACTAATCATATATGTTTTATATGGATAGTATATTCATGATTAGACCATTTGTCAATACTTTTTTGTAAAAAGGGGTCAGACCCTTTTGACCGCCGAATTCTCAATTGTTTGAAACAATTAAGAAAATGGTCCGCAAAAGGGTCAGACCCCTTTACGGTTATTTTCAACACAGGGATTGTATATTACAGGAAAATACATTAATATGATACCAGGGTCAAAAGGCCATGCGTTTCATGCTTGCATGGAAAAGCATGACTTTGGGACCCGTAAAACATGAGAAAGAAGCCCGAATAGGGCGGATTTCGAATGTTTTTAGGATTGCGGGAGCACAAAGTGCGGAGCAATCTGTAGGTATCAGGGGGCAAACTGGATGCACGCTTTAAGTGAGTTGAGGAAACTTAAAGGAAAATTTGACATGTATACTATACGGAAAAAGAGAGGATTTTTTATGGAGACAATGTTTATCGGGACATGGTGGGCCTTGGTGCCGCCGCTTTTGGCCATTATCCTGGCCCTTGTAACAAAAGAAGTGTATAGTTCGCTTTTTATCGGGGTTGCGGCCGGGGCGCTGCTTTATACGGGCTTCCGTCCCTGGGATTCTTTTGTTGCGTTTTTTGATATTATGAAAAACAGCATCAATTTGAACATCTTGATATTTGACGTTTTGTTGGGAATGATTATTGTACTGCTGTCAAAATCGGGAGGCTCTGCAGCATATGGGAACTGGGCCGGGAAAAAGATTAAATCTAAAAGAAGTGCACTTCTGGCAACAACAGGACTGGGAATTTTAATTTTTGTGGATGATTATTTTAACTGTTTGACAGTGGGTTCCGTAATGCGTCCGGTCACAGACCGCTATAAGGTATCCCGCGCGAAGCTGGCTTACATTATTGATGCTACAGCGGCGCCTGTCTGTATTATCGCTCCTGTATCAAGCTGGGCGGCGGCAGTAAATTCCTATGTTCCGACAGATGCAGGAATAAGTGGATTTCAACTGTTCCTGAGAACTATACCTTATAATTTGTATGCGATTCTGACGATAGCTATGGTGCTTTATATCAGTATTACAGGCTTTGATTTCGGACTCATGAAAAAGCATGAAGAAAATGCGGCAAAGGGAGACTTATTTACTTCCGGGGCAGAAGAGTTTGAGCAGGTTAAAAAGGAAGAAATTTCACCCAAGGGACGGGTTACGGATCTGATTTTGCCGGTTTTGGTGCTGATTTTCTCTGCGATTGGTGCAATGATATACACAGGATTTCTCGGTGGGGCGACAGACATTGTTGCTGCATTTGCAAATTGCGATGCGGAAACAAGCTTGATATTTGCCACATTGCTTACTGTGTTTTTTATGTTAGCCTTATATATACCCCGCAGAATTATCACTTTCAAATCTTATATGGACAGTCTCGTAGAAGGTTTTAAAATGATGATTCCGGCGGTGACGATTTTGGTATTTGCCTGGACCTTGAAGGGAATGGGAGATGCACTTCAAATTGGTGATTTTGTGGGCAATCTGGTGAAAAGTGATACTTCTGCAAGTGTGATTATTCCGGCAATCATGTACGTGATTGCAGTATTTCTTTCTTTTTCTACAGGGACAAGCTGGGGAACATTTGCCATTCTGGTGCCGATTGCCACAGCAATGTTTCCGGGCGGAAACAATCTGGAAATGATGATTATATCAGTAGCTGCAGTTTTGGCAGGGGCGGTGTGCGGCGACCATGTTTCACCAATTTCAGATACCACGGTTATGTCCTCGGCGGGAGCACAGAGTAATCATATTAACCATGTGACGACACAGATGCAGTATGCGGCTATAGTCGCTGTGATCTGCATTCTGGGATATATCATAGCGGGACTCGTACAAATCTGGTGGATTGCATTGGGACTAAGCCTGGCGATTCTGTTTGTTGTTTTGACATTTATGAGAAAATACGTGGAAGGAAAAACGAAGAAGGTAGAATTGGATGATTAAAATAGATGTACCGTACATTGACCAGAGCTTGAAGTATCCTACAGGCTGTGAGAGTGTATCAGCTGTCATGTTGCTGCGATATTTAGGCTATGACCTGTCTGTGGATGAATTTATTGTAAAATATTTGGAGTGCCGGGAGATGGAAACACGTGACGGCCGGGTTTTCGGCCCGGATCCGAATGAGTATTTCTGTGGCAGCCCTTATGATAAAGATTCTTTTGGCTGCTACGCTCCGGTGGTTCAAAAAGCACTGGAAAAGGCTGCAGGAGATCGTTACGAATTTATGGATGAGACAAATACACCTGTGGAGCAGCTCCTGACGAAGTATATTGATAATGGAATGCCGGTTGTATTCTGGGCATGCATCAATATGAGGGAGCCAATTGTTGGACCCGAATGGGTACTGACAGATAGTGGACAGACTTTTACGTGGATTTCCAATGAACATTGCATGTTGCTTGTGGGCTATGATGAAGAAGGATATTATTTTAACGACCCTTATGAGAATAATGGAGTTATCAAGTATCCCAAAAATCTTGTAGAGGACAGGCACAGGGCACAGCATCAGATGGCAGTGGGAGTGATATATAGGTAACGCCTATATATCACTCTCTTTTATTGTGATGTCCTATTGGACGGGCGGTAGAAGAACTACTATAATAGGAATAGAGAGATTGTAATTGCTCAGGGGGGACGAGCTTGTAAAGTCAGTTTTTGGATTTTTCTGCCCTTCTGATATAATTGCAAAAATATTATGAAGTGGGGGAAAGCTTTTATGAATTTATTTGATTCAAAGAAGAAATTGGCACTTGCAGGTGTGCTGTGCGGCCTGGTTGCCGTATGTCTGGCTATTTTTGGAAATCCTGCAAACATGGCATTTTGCATCGCCTGTTTTATCCGTGATACTGCGGGAGCTTTGGGGTTACACCAGGCGGAGGTGGTACAGTATGCGCGTCCGGAGATTATTGGACTGGTACTGGGAGCATTTATTATTTCCTTGGCAACGAAAGAGTACAGTTCCACAGCAGGTTCTGCGCCGATGATCCGGTTTGTACTTGGGATGGTTCTTGTGATCGGGAGTTTAGTATTTTTGGGCTGTCCTCTGCGCATGGTGATCCGTATGTCTGCGGGAGACTTAAATGCATGGGTTGCTTTAATTGGATTTATCCTTGGGGTTGGAACAGGAGTTATCGCTTTAAAAAAGGGATTTAGTCTGGGGCGCGCCTATGTTACCCACAAAACCAACGGCGTTGTACTTCCGGCATTGATGCTCAGTATTTTGCTGCTTGCCCTATTTACGTCTCTTCTGAAAGCGAGTGAGAGCGGCCCGGGAAGCATGCACGCCCCTTTAATCATGTCATTGATTGGGGGACTGATTTTTGGAGCACTGGCCCAGAAATCCAGGATGTGTTTTGCAGGCGCCATCCGTGATGTAATGCTGATGAGAAATTTTGATCTGATGACAGTGATTGGCGGCCTCTTTGTTGTAATGCTGATCTTCAACATTGCAAGCGGGAGATTTGTGTTTGGGTTTAACACACCGGGAATTATTGCTCACTCACAACACTTGTGGAATATCCTGGGAATGTATGCGGTTGGATTTGCAGCTGTATTATTAGGCGGGTGTCCACTGCGCCAGCTAATTCTGGCAGGACAGGGTTCTTCTGATTCAGCCGTAACAGTGCTGGGAATGTTTGCGGGAGCAGCAATCAGCCATAATTTTGGACTTGCGTCCAGCGGAACTGCATTAAATCCGGAGACGCAGGAAGTTATTGCAGGTGCTGTGACAAATAATGGCAAGATTGCGTTGATTATCTGCATTATTATATGCTTTGTTATCGCATTTACAAATAAGAGAGAAGGTGCAAAATCATGAAAGAAGTAGATGCCAGAGGGCTTTCCTGCCCGGAACCTTTGATGCTTGCGGGGGAAGCACTGAAAAACACAAAGGAGCCCATTAAAGTTCTTGTGACCGAACCTCATCAGAAGGTAAATGTGGAGAAGTTTGCAAAAAGCCGTGGCAAGACAGTGGTGTCAAGTGAAACAGAAGAAGGATTTGAAATTACCATTTCCTGATACATAAAAAGGGGTCTGACCCTTTTGACCGTCGAATTCTCAATTGTTTCAAACAATTGAGAAAATGGTCTGCAAAAGGGTCAGACCCCTTTGCGAGGGAGCGTGTTATGAAGAAGAAAAAAATATATAGGAAACTCTTAGTTCTTGGGATAATTGTTATAGCAGTACTTGTCTATTTTATGGTACCTTCTGTAAAAACACAATTGAATAACGTTATATCCATGTTTGCCACGGGAGACTTTACCGTGGTCAGTGAATTTGTTGCCTCTTATGGGGCTTATGCAGCAGTTATCTCATTTGTGCTTATGCTCCTTCAGTCGGTGGCAGCTCCACTGCCGGCATTTTTGATTACATTTGCAAATGCAAATCTTTTTGGCTGGTGGAAGGGAGCATTACTTTCATGGAGCAGTGCCATGGCAGGTGCGGCATTGTGTTTTTTTATTGCGCGGATTTTGGGAAGGGATGCAGTAACTAAGCTCACCAGCAAAGGTGGACTGGAACAAATAGACAAATTTTTTGAAAAACATGGGAAAAACACTATTTTAATCTGCCGTCTATTACCTTTTATATCTTTTGATTTGGTGAGTTATGCGGCAGGCCTGACGTCCATGTCTTTTGGCAGCTTTTTTATTGCAACAGGAATTGGGCAGCTGCCGGCAACGATTATATATTCTTATGTGGGGGGAATGCTTACAGGTGGGGCAAAGTTATTTGTAACGGCTTTGTTTATTCTCTTTGCATTATCAGTACTTGTCGTTTTGCTGCGTCAGATTTATATGGAACGTCAGGAAGCAAAAAATCACGATATGGATCAGTAAAGCTGATTTATAATAGAACAAAAAATTTGCAATAAAACATTTTATCAGGAGGAAAAGGAAGATGAAAAAAGTTGTTGTATTTATTATGACTGCAGTACTTTCACTAAGCGTTATTGCATGTGGAGGCAAGGAGAAAGAAACAAAAAATGATGCTGCAAAGTCGGGGAGCAATCAGACAGCAGCAAGCGCTGATACGGAGGCAGCTGGTGAACAGAAATATAAAAATCTGACTGTAGATGCAGATAAAAAAGAAATATCTTTTGAAGCAGTATTGAATGGAACATATTTTACAGAACCCACCCGGCATGCTATCGTGGGGGAAGACGGCGGAAATGCGGATAAGTCAATGTTCCGTGCAAAAGCTTACAATGTGGATTTCAACGATGCTTTGGAAGAACTGGGATTATCCGGTGATAGCAATGTTTCTATGGATGACATGTCAGCGTCTGCAGACAAAAACATTGTAAACACAGGGGATCCTCTTGAATTTTTCATTCAATGGGATGGACAGGAAGAAATTCCTTTCAAGGATGTTATAAAAGCAGACAAAGATTTTGACTGGAATGTTGTATTTACAGGCAACAGAGACGTGGCAGAATCCACACAGGCCGGATGTTTCCTCTGTCTGGACAGCTGTGCAGCCGGAATTGCTGTCAATACTCTTCCGGTGGGAACCACGGCCGAAGGCGGAACACAGTTTTTTGCAAATGAGGAGGTTCTCCCGGACGACGGAACTACAGTTACTATTACCGTTCGTCCTGCAGAATAAGTAAAGAGTAAAATGAGATGGTTTAAGGCATTTTATAACGGCTCTTTATGGGCCATGGCAATCGCACTGACCTGCTTTCACAATACATGGATTCAAATGCGTATCAATACCGGATATATCTTTTATGGAAGCTGGCTGGTTCTGACAATATTATGCTATATCGCAACTAAAAAAAGAGAAACCGGAATTCTCTTTTCGATAACAAGCATGATTCTTTGCATAGCGTATAGTTATGCATTATATGGCTGGAAACGTCTGCAGATAGTACCGGCAAGCTTATTGCGTGAAGGGATTCATCAGCCCACAATAAAGTTCGCAATAATAAATAAAGTCATAATTGCATTTATGATAATAGGGATTATTATTATAATATTGGAAAATATTAGAGAGAAAAGAGACCACAAAGGAAGAACACTATGAAAAAGAAAATTTTATCAATACTTTTTTGCACTATGCTGACAACTTTTACGGTATTAGGCTGCAGTTCAAAAGAAGAGAAGAAGGATACAAAAAAACAGGACACAAAGCCTGCCGCAGAGCAGACCTCGAAAGTGGAGGCGGAAGCTGTAGATACAAAGCAGGTCTATGTAACACCTGAATGGGTACAGAGTGTGATTGACGGAAATCAGGACGAGTCTGATAATTATGTGATTCTGGAATGCTCCTGGGGCACGGAGAAGGACTCTCCCGTTTATGGTGAGGCGCATATTCCCGGGGCGTATCACATGAATACCGACAATATTGAAGAGGATCAGTACTGGAATATACGTTCAGGGGAAGAAATTGAAAAAGTTTTAACTGATTTCGGTATTACAAAAGACACAACGGTTATATGCTATGGGGATATTGGAACAAATTCTGCAGATGACCGAGTGGCTTTTACAGCCTTGTGGGCCGGTGTAGGGAATGTGAAATGTCTGGACGGCGGTATGGAAGCCTGGACAAAGGCAGGGTATGACACTGAGGACGGAAGCAATGAGCCGAAAACAGCAAAAGAAGCCTTTGGCGTGGAGATACCAGCTCATCCGGAATACATCCTTACCATAGACCAGGTAAAAGACAAACAGGAAAATGATGAGAAATTTAAATTGGTAAGTATCCGCAGTAAAGATGAATTTTTAGGAAAAACCAGTGGATACAGCTATATAGATAAGGCAGGAGAGCCAAAAGGAGCTATCTGGGGACACGATACAGACGATGGTTCTTACTTAGACAAGAATGGCAATACAGTGGGAACAGATGTCCTGAAAAATTACCTTTCTGAGTCCGGCGCCTCTCTGGATGATGATCTTGCCTTCTACTGCGGGACAGGCTGGCGAGCTACCATTCCGTTTCTGATTATGTATCAGGAAGGATATACAAATATGAGTCTGTATGACGGAGGCTGGTTTGTATGGCAGATGGATGACTCCAATCCAGTTCAGGTAGGAGATCCTGCAAGTGACAATGTTGAATATATAACAGTTGGAGGATTGTCAAACGATAAAGCTGCAAAATAGGTGACAAAGGGCGAGGTTAAGATATTATGACAAAAGCAGGCAAGAGATTGTACATTGTAGATACGGTATTGGAGGTGCTGTGTTTGGCGGGTGCCTATATCGTAGATTATTTTACAAGAAAGAAAATGGGGATGGCGCGATATGTATCTTATAAAAATTACTCATGGGAAACTAAATATCCTATGAGAATGTTGTCTTATATCGGGATTATCACACTCAGTATTCTGACAGTGGCGTTCCTTATACTGTTTTTTCAAAAAATACAAGAGATGGGAAGAGGGGAGTATATCATGGCAGGAGCCGTAATACTGCTGACGGTATTGTATGTATGGTATACTCTTGTCTTCTCCAGAGAGATTCAGCGTTCATATTACCTTGTAAGCGCATTATATGGTGCAGCTGCATTTCTGCAGATTGTAAAAGCGGGGACATTCCTCATCAGGAGACGAAATGAAAAAAATAATAAATAAAAAAGTATTGATTTTTGCCGGAATTATTGTACTTGTTTTAGTTCTAAACTCCATTTTCGGCTGGTCTTCCTACTTGAGTGACGCGAAAAATCTGAAGTTTTTGGAAACACTGGTAGAGGATAATATCTGGCTTGCGGTGGGGCTTTATACAGTAATCACAGTAGTCGGATGTGTAGTGCTGGCTCTTCCGGGTATAACCTTCGCTATTCTCGCGGGAGTTTTGTTCGGCCCCTGGCTCGGTACAGTGTGCTGTTCCCTTGCCACAACAATCGGCGCCGGCCTTGCATTTTTTGCAGGAAGATTCTTTCTGCAGGACAGCATTAAGCCGGTGGCAATGAAAAATAAATACTTAAAAAAGCTGCTGTTTGCTGAAAGCGGCAAAAATGAAATCTTTGTATTAATGATCACAAGGTTGGTTCCGCTGTTTCCCTTTAATCTCCAAAACTTTGCGTATGGGATAACAGACATCAGGTTTGGTACATACTTTTTGTTTTCTCTTCTTTTCATGATTCCCGGGACTGCCATGTATACTTTTGGAACTGCCGGATTGGTTGACAAGGAGAACCGCTGGCTGTATATAGGCATGGCGGTTTTGCTTGCGATAGTGGTCATCAGTGTGGGAAAGTTTTTCCAAAATAAATATGTTACGGCAGATGAAGGGGAAAAGTAAAGTGGACAATAAGAATATGATATTGGATGCATCTAAGTGTATTCACTGTGGTAAATGCACTAAAAGCTGTATCTTTTTAAGAAAATATGATATTGATATCGGAAATACAGGGAGGCTAGAAGAACTGGCATATCATTGCTTTCTGTGTGGGAAATGCAGCAGAGTGTGTCCGATAAAAATTGACGGGAGAGAGATTATTCTAGATATCCGGAAAAAAAGAGTGAAAAAAAACCGAGGAAAAATAGACGAGAAGGGATATAAACTTCTCATAAAGGAAAAAGAAAAATATTTGTTTCAGAATTACCGCCATATTCAAAAAGGTTCTGTTCTGTTTCCAGGATGTAATTTTCCTTCTTCTTATCCGAAGACAACGCAGTTGGTCTATAAAATGCTGAATGAAAAACAGGAGACAGGGATTGTCTTTGATTGCTGTGGGAAACCCATAGAGGAGATTGGAAAAAGCCGGGAGGCCGAAAGGATTATACAGAAGATAAATTTCCATTTTCTCGAAGCAGAGGTGACCGAGGCTATAATGGTCTGTCCCAATTGTTATTATTTCCTGAGAAATAAATTAGAAGTGAAAGTGGTCAGTATTTATGAGAAGCTCAGGGAACTGGGCATAGGAAAAAAGCTGGAGGAAGAGGAAATACATATTTTTCAGCCCTGCCCTGACAGAGCGGCGGGGGAATGGCTGCAGCATATGGCAGCCTTTTTACCGAAAAAAGTGGATTTGCTTGAGGATGTGCAGTGCTGCGGCATGGGGGGCTGTGCCGGCGTAAGGGAACCTGAACTGGCAAAAGGATTACCCCAGAGCATAAAAGAAAAGAAATACAAAGACATCTATACCTATTGCGGAACCTGTGGAGGAAATCTGACAAGAACAGGGGGTAGTAATGTGCATCATATACTTGCGGAAATCACAGGTAGTAAAGAGGAGGCTGATATAAAAAAGTCGCTTCTAAATCGTGCGAAAACAAAGTTCAAATAGAACAGAACAAAGATACGGAGGGAGAAGAAACATGGATACTTATTACAATCCGTCGGATTTGGGAAAATTTGGAGCAATAGGAGAGAAAGCTCCGGAACTAGCGGAAAAGTTTTTTGATTATTATGGTGCTGTTTTTGAGGAAGGTGCGCTGACAGCAAGAGAAAAATCTCTCATTGCGTTGGCCGTGGCTCATGCAGTACAGTGCCCGTATTGTATTGATTCCTATACGAATGACTGCTTAAATAAGGGTGTCAGTGAGGAGCAGATGACGGAGGCAGTTCACGTGGCAGCTGCCATCAGAGGCGGTGCGACACTGGTTCACGGAGTACAAATGAAAAATATTGTTAAGAAACTGGAGTTATAAAAAATGTTGGAACAACTGGAAAAATTAACAGATATAGCGGATTTTTCTGAAATGATATCCGATGATAGAGTAAAGAATACGGCCGATTCAATGGATGTTCTTCAGGTCAACCTGGGCAAAATGTGCAATCTTGCCTGTAAGCACTGCCATGTGGAAGCAGGACCCGGACGAAAAGAAGTAATGTCAAAGGAGGTCATGGAAGCCTGCCTTGCAGTTTACAAAAAACAGCGGCTTTCAACTATTGACATTACCGGAGGTGCTCCGGAGATGAATCCAGATTTTGAATGGTTCTTAAAAGAAGCCTGCAAAATATCCGGACATGTCATTGTACGTACAAATCTGGTTATTTTGCTGGAGGAAAGGTACAGGCATCTAATACGCCTATATGCAGAAAATGGAGTAGAACTGGTTTGCTCTCTGCCCTATTATGAGGCCGGCAGAATGGACAAAGTGCGGGGAAGCGGTACATTTAACAAAGCAATCAAGGTGCTTCAGGAATTGAACAGATTAGGATACGGAGAAGCCCCCAACTTGGTGTTAAATATGGTATATAATCCGGCAGGTGCATTTTTCCCGCCCGAGCAGGGTGCCATGGAGCAAGAGTATAAGAAAAAGCTTGGCGAGAAGTACGGAATCACGTTTAACCAGTTGTTTACAATTACGAATAATCCGACCGGAAGGTTTGGGACTTTTCTGGTAAATAGCGGGAACCTTGAGAGTTACATGCATAAACTTTACAATGCTTTTAATCCGTCAACGCTGCCGGGCATGATGTGCCGCTTTCAGCTGTCGGTGGGCTATGATGGAGCGCTTTATGACTGCGACTTTAATCAGGCAGCAGGCATTCCAGTCTCGACAGGAGAAGATATATTTGATATAATAAACAAGGATTATACCCCGAGAGAAGTATGTTTTGGCAGGCACTGTTATGCCTGTACTGCCGGACAAGGATCCAGCTGCGGCGGGGCCACAGAAGAATAAAAAAGCCGGAGGGGGGAATCAGTAACATGAAAGAAGCAATTCTTATATTTACAAGGATACCTATTCCGGGGCACACAAAAACCAGAATGATGCCATATTTTTCAGAAAAAGAATGTGCTCAGCTCCATATATGTTTTTTGGAAGATATAGTAAGAGAATGCCAAAAGACCGGCAGAGATTTATATGTATTTTTCACACCGGAAGGGAAGCAGAATATTCTGTTTCCCATTTTTGGGAAAATTGTGAAATACAGGGAGCAGAAAGGCAGTTCCCTGGGAGAGAGAATGAAAAATGCTCTTCAGGAAGTTTTTGAAGACGGTTACAGGGCTTGTGTTTTAATTGGGACCGATATCCCTGAACTGAGAGCCTCTTATCTGGAAAATGCTTTTGAAAAGCTGAGAACGCAGGATGTTGTACTGGGCCCGACCCCGGATGGGGGATATTATCTGATAGGGATGAAACAGCTGTATACAGCGGCCTTTGAGAATCAGACTTACGGGCATGAAACAGTGTTTGAGAATACCGTCGACGCGCTGAAAGATAAAAATCTCTCCATTGCCTATATTCCTCGGCTTGCAGATATGGATTGCCCCGAGGATTTACATGGGTTCACAGAAAGATACAGAAACAGTTTGAGATGGCGGAAAAGATTCATAAGCCAGCAAAGAGGACAACACAGCGAAAATACCAGGAGATTCATATTAAACCATCGGAAAGTTTCAATCATTATCCCAACATACAATGAAGAAAAAACAATCGGTTATATCCAGAAGCAGCTAGAATCAATAAAAGATAAGTGTGAGATTATTTTTACCGATGGGGGAAGTACGGACAGAACTCTTCAGAAAATAAAAAAGGAGTTTAAAGTCATAAGTACGGAGAAAGGAAGAGGCTGCCAGATGAATGCAGGAGCGAAAGCGAGCCACGGCGATATTCTGTTTTTTTTGCACTGTGACAGTAAACTGCCGTCAAATCTATTAGAGCAAATCCGATATGTAATGAAAGAATACCGGGTGGGCGGTTTTGGAGTCGCTTTTGCATCCGGGAATTTCTTTATGTTAACATGCAGAATAATTTCTAATTACCGTATGAAAGTCCGTGGTATTATATTTGGGGATCAAGGCATGTTTATAGAAAGAAAACTATTTTTTGAAATGGGGATGTTTCAGGAGATACCGATTATGGAAGATTATCAATTCTCCCTGGATCTAAGGAAAAGAGGAGAAAAAATCGGCATGGCGCCAAATCGCATTTACACATCTGGCCGGAGATACCCAAAGGGAACAGTCCCCAAATTAAAACTCATGTGGAAAATGTACAGCCTTAGGAAGAAGTATCGGAGGGGTGAATCCGTTGAAAAAATAGCGGAAGAATACAGAGATATCAGATGAGGGTGAAAAATTAATGCATGTCCACTAGTGAGGAGAAAGGATGTATGTCTATCGTTGAAATTTATATTATCTAAATTCTGCTGATGTATTATATGCGGGGACTGACGGCATCGTCGCTGTCAGTGAAAACATATTTAAAAAATTATCTGGCAATTTTAATTTGCGGTCTATTTGGTACGGTGGCCAGCATGAACTATGTGCTGTGTATCTTTTTAAATGTTGTCTGTATGTTCATTCTCGTATACTTTTATGAAGATGATTTTCTTCCAAGATCCCATTTTATGTATGGCTTTGCTTTTGTAATGCTGCAAGCCCAGCCATATCCTGCATCTATGCTCCCCCAGAGGATATTATCTATGCTGTATGGCTTCTGTGTCATAAGTCTATATCTTTTCCTGAAAAGACGCAGAAAAAAACAATCTGGACTGAAAACTTTCGCAGTGCAGGGAAGCAGACTGCTCGGTGAAGAACTGTTGAGAATTTCTGATAAAACCGGAACGGTGAACAGTGAGAAGAAGCTGTCGGCTCTCGTCAGCCGGCTGGTCCAGAAAATGTATCCTGATGTGGTGAAACAAAATGCCTTTCTGAGCTCACATACATTGGCGGACAGGTACAGAAATGGGGACTGGAATGTCACACTTTCGCACCTGTCACTTTATATCTCCCGGGTGCCGGAACGGGAAAACCAAAATATCCCGGAAGGAAAAGGTGTTGGTTTCAAGTGGAGAAACCTGATGACACAGTTCAACCAGCATTCCTGCCGGGGACGGTTTGCCCTTAAGGCAGCTATTTATTATTGGGACAGGAAACTTTGCCCTGCTTTATAATTCAATTAAATCGTGTGTAAAGCGCACCATGTTTTCATACCCGTCTTCTGTCACCAGGAGCTGGTCTTCGATTCTTATGCCGCCCCACTGTGGTATGTAGATGCCTGGTTCGATAGTCCGCACATTTCCTGCGGGAATAGGAGTGGTGTCTGTTATGGAATCAAAAGGCCCCTCATGCACAAAAAGCCCAATTCCATGGCCGATATTGTTGTATTGATAGCCCATATAAGGAGTATCCTGGATGGCTTCGAGAGATTTGAGATAAATTTCTTTTCCGGTGATTCCAGCCTTTGTGATCTCCGTAGATTCTTCTGTCATCTGTTTACAAAGGGCATACACTTCTTTTTGCTTTTCAGTAGCTTTACCGACCACAAAGGTGCGCGTCATGTCTGACATATATCCATTTACCTGACACCCGAAATCCATCAGTACAAGATCACCGTATTTGATTGCCTTTTCAGATGGAATACCGTGGAGAAGAGAGGTCTTTGCACCTGATATCAGGATATTTCCGTAAGGCATTGTGTCTGCGCCTTCCTGCACCATGTAAAGAGAAAGGGTTGCAGCAAGTTCCTTTTCTGTAATCCCTGGTTTGATGAGAGGCATCAGTCGTTCCAGTGCCCTGCAGGAAATTTCGCAGGCATCTCTCATATACTGAATTTCTTCTTCTGTTTTTACCTGACGCATCTCCTCAATAACGCCTGAACAGGGCACAAGAGTCGTGGGAACCTTTTCCTGGAAGGTTAAGAAATCTGCGTAACTTAAGAAATCCGATTCGAAGGCAACGTTAGACAGCTTCTTTTCAGTGACTAGTGTACCTACCATATCACCCTTTGTCTTTCCGGGGGTACGCCAGTTTTTGATAACATATTCAGGACACTCTAAGCCGGCCTGCTCCGTGTATCTGGGGTCTGTCAGAAAAAAGTATCCATTTTCGGTAATCAGCAGTGAACTGTCATCTCCGGTATAGCCGCTGATGAAGCGGACGTTTTCCTTTTTTGCTACGTAAAATGCGTCAATGCTGTGTTCTTTCATGTAGGTGAGTAACTTCTTTTCGTTCATAATCAGACATCTCCGTTTCTATTTTTTGAATGTTTTGTCTGCAGCTTTGCACTGTAGATTTTGGGGGAGTGAGGTTTCACGAGCGCCCCTTTAACGTCCAGTATATTCTCAATTGATGGGCAAGTCAAATTATTTAAGGCCACATTTTTAACAGTCAATGTATCATTTTCAAATTTCATTTTATCCAGAGCCTTTTGTGTAAGAGACTCTATACGGTCAGGATATAGCGCAGCGTACTGTTTTAGCTTTTCATATGTTTCAAAATACATAAACAGGTCTCCTTTACTTTGAAATTATTTCATAATATAATCATGATACCAGGGTCAAAAGGTCATGCGTTTCATGCTTTGCATGAAAAAGCATGACTTTGGGACCCGCAAAACATGAGAAAGTAGCCCGAGCAGGGCGGATTTCGAATGTTTTTAGGATTGCGGGAGCACAAAGTGCGTAGCAATCCGTAGGTGTCAAGGGGCAAAATACCTTTTGACCCCGGTATCATAATATAATCATAGTGAAAATAATTAAAATATAGTATATATAAAACAGACAAATAGTATAATTATATAGACTAATAAAGTACGTTAATATAAAAATGTGATATAATTGGTCAGAAGGACACAAATATTCTACCAGGTCTTTTTGAACAGTTATAGTTTAAGCGGAGGGAGGAGACATGAAGATTAAAGTTAAGGGAAATCAAAATGAAGAGATTGAGGATTTATTTGCGGATTATCCGTATGCCTTTCATTCTGTTGATTTAAAAAACACAAAAATACCGTGGCACTGGCATGAGGAACTGGAATTTGATTATGTTTTGAAAGGCAGCGTGAGGGTGGTCACCCCCAATGCCAGTTATGTTTTTCGTGAAAAGGATGGGTTCTTTATGAATACAAACGTATTGGCGACTATGGAAAATATAAAGGGTGAAAGGCCGGGCTGGGTGGAATCCCATTTGTTTCATGCTGTATTTTTGGGAGGACATTTCAAGAGTGTCTTTGAAACAAAATATCTGAATCCAATTATGCAGAATAAGAAGCTGGAAATTATGGGATTTCGCGGTGAAAATACAGAGCAAGAGGAAATGTTGAAGAAATTGAATCAGTTATCTGCCCTGCAGAGGAAAAAAAATACAGAATTTCAGACAAGAAATTGTTTGTCAGAAATGTGGCTTCTCTTGATGCAGCAGTTGAAAAATGAGGAAAATAATGGATTTCCGGTAAAGAGAGTAAATCAGGAGCGGATTCAGGCAATGATGACTTTTATCCAGCAGAATTATAAAGAAAAAATATCTCTTGAGGACATCGCTTTGTCGGCTTCTGTCAGTGGGCGGGAGTGTCTCCGTTGTTTTCAAAATTGTATACACAAAACACCTTACGAATATTTGCAGGAGTACAGGATCGAGGCGGCAAAGAAATTGCTTCGAGATACAGATATACCGGTTATGGATATTGCATTTCAGACAGGGTTTACGGATGGGGCTTATTTTGGAAAGGTCTTTAAAAATGCGTGTGGAAAAACACCTGGTTCATACAGAAAAAATTCAAGAGAAGAATTGTAAAGCAGGAAAAGTAATGATACAATTGAGTCAGTTGACAATAACTGTTACTGAAAACACATGAGCAAAGAAAGGATACGGTGGAAGGCTATGAAAAATATTAAACTTAATAATGGTATCGAGATCCCTCAGTTAGGACTTGGAGTTTTTCAGACCCCCAAAGGCGAGGATACGGTGAATGCTGTAAAATGGGCACTGGAGGCAGGTTATCGGCATATTGACACTGCAAAGGTGTATGGAAATGAGGCGGATGTAGGGCAGGCGATACTGGAGAGCAAGGTGCCCAGAGAAGAAATATTTCTCACCACAAAGCTGTGGAACGATGATATCCGTGCAGAGAGAACAAAAGAAGCTTTTGAAGAAAGCCTGAAAGCGTTAAAAACAGATTATGTAGATTTGTACCTGATTCACTGGCCGGTGGATAAGTTTGAGAAGGCATGGCTGGTCATGGAAGAGCTGTATCAGGAAGGAAAAATCAAGGCCATCGGACTGAGTAATTTCCACAAGGGACACCTGCAGAAGATTCACGAAATTGCCCATGTGAAGCCCGTTGTGGATCAGATTGAATCTCATCCTTATATGAATAACCAGGAATTGATTGATCTGAATAAATCTATGGGAGTTGAGGTGGAAGTGTGGAGTCCGCTTGGAGGGACAGGCGGTAATGTGCTCCAGGATGAGACCTTAAATAAACTTGCAGGGAAATATAAAAAATCACCTGCTCAAATTGTACTGCGCTGGGATATTCAGAGAGGTGTCATTGTAATTCCAAAATCTACACATAAAGACAGAATTGTTTCTAATCTTGATGTTTTCGATTTTGAACTGGCTGATGGGGATATGGCGGCAATCAATCAGCTGAACAAAAACCTTCGTGTGGGGGCAGATCCGGATAATTTCGACTTTTAACAATTATTAAGGAGTAAAGCGATGAGAGTTGTATATGTAAAATCACCATTTCAGTTTGATATAAGGGAGACGGATATACCTGAGCCGGGAGAAAACCAAGTTTTATTGGATGTCAGGGCCTGCGCGGTGTGTGGTACGGATATGCACACCGCCGAATCTGATGCAGATATATTTCAGAGCTTTGGACACGAGATAGCAGGAGTTGTCGTGGAAAATGGCCCCGGTTCCTATCGGTTTCGGGCAGGCGACAAAGTAGTGGTTGAAAGCGGGACCTTCTGCCATGTCTGCGAAAACTGCAGAAATGGAAGGCCGGATTTGTGTACCAACGGCTTAAGTATTCTGGACGATGTAGAGATCAGTGGATACGCGGATTATATGCTGGCCCCGGAGCAGGCGCTGGTGGCATTTGACGGTCTGGATTTTAAGGAGGCGGCTTTGGCCGAGCCGCTGGGGGTTGCACTGGATTTGTTTTATACAACAGGAATAGAGTTGAATGACGATGTGGCAGTCGTTGGACTGGGCCCTATTGGTCTGATGACCATTGCACTGGCAAAGGCTGCAGGTGCAAGGAATATTTATGCAATTCAGAGAAGCAAAAGATCAAAGGCCAGAATTGAACTCGCAAGAAAGTTGGGGGCAACAGATGTTATACTGACCGAGGATACAGACCTTTCGAATTATAATTTTCCGAGAGGCGGAGTGAATAAAATTATGATAACGGCAGCGCCCTCTGTAATTCCTGATATGATGAAGATTGCAGTTTACGGAAGTATTATCGGATTTCTGGGAATTGATTTACAGCACGGAGATATTACATTTAATGCAAATGATTTTCATTTTAAAAAGCTGCAGCTGAGGGCATCATATGCAGTCCCGGCACTGTGGTTCCCACGGGCGCTGGAGTTGTTGAAATCCAAAGTAGTGGATCCGAAAGATTTTATTACACAGACGTTCCCACTGGAGGACACTGAGCAGTACTTCAGAAAGCAAAAAGAAGACAGCAGCGATGTGATTAAGATGGTCATGGTAAAAACCGAAGACTAATGTGTTTTTATGAGCGTTCATGTGTGAGACGGGAAACGGAGGCAGTTTAGATGGAGATAAAGAGTGTAGCGTTGATTGGCTTGGGAGCAATGGGGGTTTTCTTTGCCCCAAGGATGGGAGAGCACTTGGGGAAAGGGAATTTTTGTGTAATCGCACAGGGCGAACGGAAAAAGAAGCTTGAAACTCAAGGGGTAACCGTAAATGGAGTGAACTACCGTTTCCCAATCTGCACACCCCAAAATGGTACGCCTGCGGATTTGGTCATTATGGCGGTAAAAGATATGGCGCTTAATCAGGCGATTGAGGATATTCGGGAGTTTGTAGGAGAGAATACACAGATATTATGTATTATGAACGGTGTGGAGAGTGAAGAGAGAGTGGCAGCGGTTTATGGCTGGGAGCATGTTCTTTATTCTTACATGAGAATGTCTATCGTTATGAGAGAAAACAAGGCGGACTTCGACCCATATTGGGGAAAAGTCTATTTCGGCGAGAAAAGAAATGATAAGCTGTCGGAACGTGTGAAGGCCGTCATGAATGTGTTGGAGGAGTGTGACATCCCCTATAAAGTGGAAAAAGATATGATGTGGGGTCTCTGGTTCAAATATATGTGTAATGTGGGCGAGAATATGACCTGTGCTCTGTTTGGTATCCCTTTTGGAGTTTATCGGGAGAGCCGACCTGCAAATGAAATCCGCTGGGCGGCCATGAAGGAAGTACAGAAGGTGGCAGCGGCAAAGGGAATTACAATCACAGATGAGCAGATGAAAAAGCAGCATGAGTCACTCTGCCGGATTCCTTATGAGAACCGGCCATCCACACTTCAGGATATAGAGGCAAAGAAAAAAACAGAAGTAGAAATGTTTGCCGGGACCATGGTGAGAATGGGACAGGAACTGGGAATTGAAACACCTGTATGCTGGATGTTCCTTCAGGGAATCCGGGTGCTTGAGGAAAAATATTTGTAGTAGAAAGGATATACAAAGGGTATACAATGGAAAAAATCAGAATTGGAATTGCCGGACACGGCAACATAGGGCGTGGGGTTGAGCTTGCCGTGGAGCGCAATGAAGATATGGAACTAAAGGCAGTTTTCACAAGACGAGCACCCGAGACAGTAGAAATTATGACAGAAGGTGTTCCGGTTGTTCATATGGATGAGTTGCCGCATTGGAAAAAAGATATAGATGTTATAGTTCTCTGCGGCGGCTCTGCCACAGATCTGCCGGTAATAGGACCTGAGATTGTAGAGAACTTCAATACGGTTGATAGCTTTGATACACATGCAAAAATTCCGGAATATTTTGCAAATATAGATACCGCAGCAAAGAAAGGCGGCAATGTAGGGATTATTTCCGTGGGCTGGGATCCGGGCATGTTTTCCCTGAACAGAATTTATGCAGAGTCGATTCTCGTACAGGGGGATACCTATACCTTTTGGGGCAAGGGTGTGAGTCAGGGACATTCCGATGCAATCCGTCGGGTTCCGGGCGTGAAAAACGGCATTCAGTACACAGTTCCGGTTGAGGAAGCTGTAGAAAAAGTAAGAAGCGGCTGTGGACCGGAGCTTACAACAAGAGAAAAGCATTTGAGAGAGTGCTATGTTGTGCCTGAAGAAGGGGCTGATCTGAATAAAATAGAAAAAATAATCAAAACCATGCCGAACTATTTTTCGGATTATGATACGACAGTTACTTTCATTACAGAAGAAGAACTAAAAGAGAATCACAGCAGGATGCCTCACGGCGGTTTCGTTATCAGAAGTGGAGAAACAGGAAGAGAAGGCAGTAAGCATGTAATAGAATATTCATTAAAACTGGACTCAAATCCCGAATTCACTGCAAGTGTCCTGGTATGCTACGCAAGAGCGGCATACCGCCTGTCGAAAAAAGGAGAGTGCGGGGCAAAAACCGTATTTGACATCGCACCAGCCCTGCTCTCTATAAAGACACAAGAACAATTAAGAGCAGAATTGCTGTAAAAAGGGGTCTGACCCTTTTGAGCTCCGTTTTCGCAATTGTTTCAAACAACTCCGAAAATGGCAAGCAAAAGGGTCAGACCCCTTTTAAGGAATTTCTGCCAGTGTTTTAAAGGTATATCCCATTTCTTCCCATTTTGTCAAAAGTTCGTCGAGGATTTCTGCATTTGTCTTTGAGGTGCTGTGGAGCAGCACGATTGCACCAGGGTGGACTCTGCCCAGTAGCTTTTCAAAGGCTTCTTCTTTTGTGGGCTGATTATCTTGATACCAGTCCACATAGGCCAGACTCCAGAAATAGGTTCTATATCCTAATTCTTTTGCCATCTCCAGATTGGTTTCGCTGTATTTACCTTGGGGCGGACGGTAATATTTAGTCATTTCCTGCCCGGTAATTTCTTTATACTTGGTTTCTACATCTCCCAATTCTTTCTGGAAATCCTCTTTGGAGGCCATCTGGGACATGTCGGGGTGGTGGTATGTATGGTTGCCTACGGTGTGCCCTTCTTCTGTCATTCTTTTTACTAAATCCGGTTCAGAGGAGATGAAATTTCCTACTACAAAAAAGGTTGCGGGGGCATTATGCTTTTTCAAAGCATCCAGTATGAGGGCAGTGTTGCCGTTTTCGTAGCCTGCATCAAAGGTCAGATAGAGAACCTTCTCGTCTGAATCTCCAATATAATATGCATCAAATTTTTTTAAATCTTCTGCAGTTGCATTGGCAATAGGCGCTTTCCCCTCCTCCTGAAAACTTAAGCCCCAGTTTCCCTCACCGCTTGCAGAAGTTGCAGCCGTTTCCGGGAAAAAGTGTTCCTGTGTTTTTCCAACTCCATGCCCTACGAGAAACGCGGCGGCAAAGAGAAGAACCACTTTGCCTCCTTGTTTCAGAAGGTGTGTGTTTTTTAATTTAATTTTCATTGCATCACCATAATCTTGACTATTATTACAGTGTATGCTAAAAATAATGTAAAAATTCTGACAATGGCCTGCAAAGGGGTCTGACCCCTTTGCAGGCCATTGTCAGAATTTTCTGGATAGCTTATCGTGTATATGGTTTCCCATGTTATAGTCCAGTTTTTTATTTAACCAGATTTCTTCGGAGCCGATGGCCTGATCCACCAGCATCATCAGCCCGGTCACAGTCTGAAGTCCTTCTTCCCCGGCAATTTTAAGAAATTCAGTTATCAGAGGGTTATATACAATATCTGCGGCAACTCTAAATTTTCTGATAATACGGCCATCTGCCGGGCTTTTTCCCACGTTAGGGTACATGCCGACAGGTATGGTATTGATTATGATGTCGCCGGGTGGAATTTCTGTTAAACTGCAGGTGTGAATATAGGAAAAATGTTTTTGCAGCTGCTCCCTTGCTTCTTTATTTCTAGCAGCTACTGTGACTTGGGCAGCGCCGGCGATGTGAAAACCATAAATCAGAGCTTTTGCCGCCCCTCCGGAGCCAAGAATTACGATATCCTGATTTTCCAAGACAATCCCAGCTTTGGAAAACATGCTCATCATTCCGATGTAATCTGTATTATAGCCGTAGGAGATACCATCTTTGAGAAGAATCGTATTGACTGCCCCTATTTCTTCCGCATGGGAATCAAGCACATCCACCAGCCGGCAGACCGTTTCCTTATATGGAATTGTTACATTCATACCAAGAATATTTTCTTCTTCCATAACCTTTAGTATCTGGAGAACTTCTCGATTATTCATTTCATACTTTTCATAAGTTCCCACAATACCCTGCTGCCTTAATAAATCCTTATGGATTTCAGGGGAAAGACTGTGTCCTAGCTTTTCCCCCAATAATCCGAAATGCAATACATTTTCAGCTTTCATATTAATCATTCCTGCCCCAAATCACTCCCCATTAAACCACTCCTGCTGCTTCGAAAAAATCAAGACTGGTGGGATACACATAGCTATCGCCTATTTTATGAAGAAGTACTACGTTTAAACAGTCATCCAGATTTTTCTTGTCAAGCTTGATTGCATCCGTAAGTGCAGAAACAGGCAGTCCACATTCATATGGAAGGCCATAGATTTTTAAAGTGCGATAAATTTTTTCTGCCTCTCCGGCCGGTGTCAATCCTGCTTTTTCGGATATTTTTGTGATCTGATACATTCCGATTGCAACGGCTTCCCCATGACTTTCTCTTTCATAGTGATAGTACTGTTCAATTGTATGGCCGAGAGTATGTCCAAAATTCAGAAGCATGCGCTCTCCGGTATCAAACTGGTCGGCCTCGACAATGGCACGCTTAATATCAATACATTGATAGATAATAGAGTTAAGATGACTCTTTAAATCGGTAAAAGAAGTATGAGAATTTAACAGGTCGAATAAGACTTTGTCCCGGATACAGCCATATTTAATGACCTCACCCATACCATCTGTAATATAGCGGTTCGGCAGTGTATCCAGAGTTTTCGGATCTACTAAAACCAATTGAGGGTGGTAAAAGGCACCCACCAGATTTTTCCCCTGGGGCAGATCTACAGCAACTTTCCCACCCACAGAAGAGTCCACCTGTGCAAGGAGTGAAGTGGGTATCTGTACAAACTTAACACCCCTTAAGTAACTTGCCGCTGCAAAACCGGCCAAATCCCCGATGACACCTCCGCCAAGAGCAATGACCAGATCACTGCGAGAAATCTTTTCTTCCAGCATAGCGCCATATATCTGTGGGAGCGTCTGAAAACTCTTTGTCGGCTCTCCATGGGGCAGGACAAGGCAGTGACATTCGTAGGAAGGAAGAGCCTTTATCAGAGCCTCACCGTAAAGCGGGTAAACATTGTCATCAGAAACAATAATAATACGCTTTCCCTTAAAAATTTGAGAAATATATAATTCTGCATTTTTTAAAATTCCAGATTCAATATAAACAGAATAACTGTTTTTCCCTAAATTAACTGTTAATTCCAAAAGTTTTCTCCCTTCAACACAAAAAGGCTTTCAAGGGGGTCAGACCCTTTTAAAAAGGGTCTGACCCCCTTGCGAACCATTTACACAGTTTTTCCAACAACTGCGGCAATTTGCTTGATTTGCTGCAGCAATTCATTATATTTTCCGGGTTTCAGAGACTGAACTCCGTCACACAGTGCGTTCTCTGGATCATTGTGGACTTCAATCATCAGTCCATCTGCTCCGGCTGCAATTGCAGCTTTTGCCATTGGGTCAACAAGCCACCATTTTCCGCCGGCATGGCTTGGATCTACTATGACCGGGAGATGCGTTTTTTTCTTCAGGACAGGTATGCTCTGCAGATCCAGGGTATTTCTTGTATAGGTCTCGAAGGTGCGAATTCCGCGCTCACAGAGGATGACGTTCTTGTTGCCGGAAGACAGGATATACTCTGCAGACATAATCCACTCTTCATAGGTAGCGTTCAGTCCTCGTTTTAAGAGAATAGGGCGGTCAATCTGTCCGAGCTGCCTGAGCAGGTCGAAATTCTGCATATTTCTTGCTCCTATCTGAATTAAATCTACCTTTTCATTGAAAACATCCAGATATTCCGTAGACATTAATTCTGAAACAATCGGGAGCCCGGTTTCCTGCTTTGCCTCATAAAGAATATCCAGGCCATCCAGTCCCAGCCCCTGGAAAGAATAGGGGCTGGTGCGGGGTTTGAAAGCACCGCCGCGAAGCAAATTTGCTCCGGAAGTTTTTGCCGCTTTTGCAATCTTCATGACCTGGTTAAGAGACTCTACAGAGCAGGGGCCGGCAATCAGCGCAAGATTGTCCCCTCCGACCTTTACGCCGGAGACATCGATGATGGAATCTTCTGGGTGAAACGCGCGATTTGCCAGCTTATAAGGCTCCTGGACATGCATTACTTTATCTACCCACTCATCTACCTCAAATAACTTTGGATCAATAGCTGTTGTATCGCCGATACAGCCGATAATTGTCATCTCCTGGCCTCTGACAATATGGGCTTCCAGGCCCTTTTTAATGATGAGATTCTCAACACGCTTGATATTCTCCTCAGGGGTATGTGGTTTTAATACAATAATCATAATCTATATCCTCCAATTTTAATGGCTTCATACTGTAAGATTTTAATTGTTTAAAGCGTGAAAACACCTGTATCATAAAACATCCACAGCTGAATGTCAATACTCCAGCGTTGACAATTCAACCTGAGAGGCGTAAAATTGTAACAGTTCGGCCAGCAGCTCGAACTGTTACATAATATTACAAATGAAAAACAAGAGAATTGAGGAATGGGGAATAAGAAATGAAAATTATTAAACAAATCGGCATCATCTTTACGATTTGCTGGCTCAGTGAGGTTATTACGGACAAGCTTCCGTTTGACTTTCCGGCAAGTATCGTGGGGATGTTTTTTTTGTTTATCTGACGAGTTTATATAACAAGCCTAAGTAAAATTTAAAAGGAAGTGAATCTTTTGAAAAACAATACCTCGTATACGATAAAAAGAGCTCAGCGCTTCCCGGTAATTCTGATTGGTGAAGGGCTTCTGACAGGGGCCGCGGGCGGTCTGCTTGTACTGTTGTACCGCGTCGCCCTCACCTATGGAGGCAGATGGCTGGGCTTCATATTGGAATATATCAGCGGGCACCCTGTTCGGATTTTTGCATGGTTTCTGGCATTGCTTGCCATGGCTTGTATTGTAGGCAGGCTTGTGAAATGGGAGCCTATGATTTCTGGAAGTGGCATCCCTCAGGTGGAGGGCGAAGTGACGGGAAAATTTATTCAAAAATGGGAGAAAGTCCTCCCTGCAAAATTTATCGGCGGCTTTCTCTGTATGTTTGCCGGTCTGTCTCTGGGACGGGAAGGTCCCTCTATCCAACTGGGGGCAATGACGGGAAAGGGAATATCCCGGCTTTTTGGCAGGGAGAAGACAGAAGAACGGTTTTTGATGACTTGCGGTGCCAGTGCCGGACTTGCAGCAGCATTCCATGCACCTCTGGCAGGTATGATGTTTGCCCTGGAGGAAATTCACAAGGGCTTTTCCGTATCCATTATGATATCCGTCATGACAGCATCTGTTACATCTGATTATATATGCTCTCATATAATCGGCCTGGATCCGGTTTTCAGGTTCACGCTGAAGGAAGCTCTGCCTCAGAACTATTATTGGCTGCTTCTGCTACTTGGCATTATCTGCGGCGCCATGGGTGTCTTTTACAATTGGGCTATGCTCAAAATACAGGATTTATATAAGAAGCCCAAATTCCTGAATGAAACAGGACGGCTCATCCTTGCTTTTATGGCTGCGGGAATCCTCGGCCTTATCATGCCGTCTGTTCTGGGCAGTGGGCACGAATTGATTGTCACGCTCACAGAAGGGAAAATGGTGCTGAGTCTAATCATACTGACCTTTATTGTAAAATTCCTGTTTTCGGCAGTCAGCTTCGGTTCCGGTGCACCAGGCGGCATTTTCTTTCCGCTTCTGATACTTGGGGCCATGATAGGCGGTGGCTTTGCCATGATAGGAGTGCGGCTTTTCGGGCTGGATCCGATTTATATAAACAATTTTATTCTGCTTGCCATGGCGGGATATTTTACGGCAATTGTAAGAGCGCCGATTACGGGTATTATACTCCTCTTTGAAATGTCCGGTTCTGTGAGTCAACTTTTGTCTCTGTCTGTGGTCTCTGTCACGGCCTATATTGTGGCAACTCTGCTGAAATCTGAGCCTATATACGAAAGCCTTCTGGACCGGATTTTGCAGAATCAGGGGAAAAAGCCAGTATCCACCGTGAAAGGTTCCGGGCAGAAGGTACTGGATGCATTCCCAATAATGAACGGCTCTGTGCTGGCCAAGAAACGGGTGCAGGATATTAACTGGCCGGACAATTGCCTTCTGGTTGCCCTGGAAAGAGATGGAAAAGAGCTGATTCCAAAGGGGAAAACACAGTTGATGACCGGAGATGTACTGACTGTTATGACAGATGAAAGAGATGCCGGATATATGCATGACAAAATGGAAAAGTTATGTTATACTTCCTATTAGATGATGTAGGGGTCAAAAGGTATTTTGTCCCCTAATACCTACGGATTGCTCCGCACTTTGTGCTCCCGCAATCCTAAAAACATTCGAAATCCGCCCTGCTCGGGCTACTTTCTCATGTTTTGCGGGTCCCAAAGTCATGCTTTTTCATGCAAGCATGGAACGCATGACCTTTTGACCCTGGTATCATTAGATTATACAACAGAATTTGAAGGAGCTAGAATCTATGAAAAGAATATTGTTAAAGCTGAGTGGAGAGGCACTTGCAGGGGATAAGAAGACAGGCTTTGATGAGGCCACCTGTGTCGGTGTGGCCAAGCAGGTCAGACAACTCGTGGATAAGGGAATCCAGGTTTCTGTGGTGACCGGGGGAGGCAACTTCTGGAGAGGCCGCACCAGTGAGACAATAGACCGGGTAAAGGCAGATCAGATCGGAATGCTTGCCACGGTTATGAACTGCATTTATGTATCTGACATTTTCCGTCATGTAGGCATGAATACAGAGATATTTACACCCTTTACATGTGGTGCATTTACCACATTATTCTCTAAGGATGCGGCGAATGCTGCGCTGAAGGAAGGAAAGGTGATCTTTTTTGCGGGGGGGACGGGACATCCGTATTTTTCGACAGATACCGGGGCCGTGCTGCGCGCAATTGAGATAGAGGCAGATGCCATGCTTCTTGCGAAAGCTATCGATGGGATTTATGATAGCGACCCGAAGGTGAACCCGGAGGCAAAGAAGTATGATGAGATTTCCATTCAGGAGGTCATTGACAAGAAATTAGCAGCGGTGGATCTGACAGCATCAATTCTCTGTCTTGAGAATAGGCTGCCGATGCTTGTGTTTGGCCTGAACGAAGGAAACAGTATTGTTGAGACTATGAGCGGGACATTTACCGGGACAAAAGTAACTGTATAGGGAGGACATGCACATGGATGAAAAATTAAAAGTATATGATGAGAAGATGACAAAGACAATCAGCAACCTGAACAGTGAACTGGCTTCAATCAGAGCCGGCCGCGCCAATCCTCATGTGTTGGATAAGCTGACTGTAGAATATTACGGTGCATCTACGCCGCTACAGCAGGTTGCCAATGTTTCCGTACCCGAAGCCCGCATGATTCAGATACAGCCCTGGGAGAAGAGCCTCCTCAAGGAGATTGAGAGGGCAATCCTAATGTCTGATGTCGGAATCAACCCGACCAATGACGGCAGTACGATCAGGCTGATATTTCCGGAACTGACAGAGGAACGAAGAAAAGAATTGGTAAAAGATGTAAAGAAAAAGGGTGAAGCCGCAAAGATAGCAGTCCGCAATATCCGCCGGGACGGAAATGAAGCACTGAAAAAATTAAAGGGCAGCGAGATATCTGAGGATGGCATCAAAGATCTGGAAGAGGCACTCCAGAAGATTACCGATAAATATATTGCTGAAGTGGATAAAGCTGTGGAAGTGAAATCCGAAGAAGTACTTACTGTCTAACGGGTAGGTCAGAGAATGAGAGGGGCTCGTGTTACACAGCCTCTCTTTTATTAATGGGGAGGAAATACAGATGAAAGTACCACAACATGTGGCGATCATATTGGACGGAAATGGCCGTTGGGCCAGGTCCAAAGGGATGCCGAGAAACTACGGCCATGCCCAGGGAAGTAAAAATGTGGAAAAAATCTGTGAAGAAGCGTGGCGCATGGGGATAAAGTATCTGACTGTGTATGCATTTTCCACGGAGAACTGGAACCGTCCGCAGGATGAGGTGGATGCGCTGATGAAACTGCTCCGCAATTATATGAAGACGAGTCTGAAAACTGCGGAGAAAAATGATATGAAGGTTCGTGTGATTGGAGATATCGCTGCTCTTGATGAGGACATTAAGAGTAGGATCGCAGAACTGGAAGAGGCAAGCAAAAATAACAATGGACTGAATTTTACTATCGCAATCAATTATGGCAGCCGTGATGAGATGATAAGAGCCATAAAAAAACTTGTACGGGACTGTGTGGACGGCAAGGTTTCTCCGGAAGATATCAATGAAGTCCTGTATGAAGGATATCTGGACACTCATGCAATTCCCGACCCTGATCTTTTAATCCGCACAAGCGGGGAGTTGAGGCTCTCCAACTACCTGCTCTGGCAATTGGCATATACAGAATTTTACTTTACAGATGTTTTGTGGCCGGATTTCACAAAAAAGGAATTGGAAAAAGCTATTGAGCAGTATAATAGCAGAGACAGACGTTTCGGAGGAGTAAAGGAGGAACAGCATGTTTAAAACACGGCTGCTTAGTGGAATACTATTAATAATCATTGCACTGGTCACAGTGATTTCCGGCGGGAATATTTTATTTGCCACAATGTTCATTATCAGTCTCATAGGCTTGACGGAATTCTACAAGGTGTTTGACATCAAGACAAAAGCCCCCGGAATCTGCGGATATGCGGCGGCCACGGTCTACTATATTTTGGTTTATCTGAAATCCGTACTGTCAAGAGATCCGGATTGGTTCATTTTTCTGTTCATGATATTCTTAATCTGCGTGATGGGGGTGTTTGTGTTCTCCTTCCCAAAATACAGGACAGAACAGATACTGGCAGCATTTTTTGGCATGTTCTATGTGGCGGTCATGCTGTCTTATATCTATCAGATCCGCATACTCCCGAGGGGAATATTTACAGTGTGGCTTGTATTCATATGCTCCTGGGGGTGTGATACTTGCGCATACTGCGTGGGAATGCTCCTTGGAAAGCACAAAATGGCACCGAAATTAAGTCCGAAGAAATCTGTCGAAGGGGCCCTCGGAGGTATCGTAGGAGCAGCTTTGCTTGGCGCACTCTATGCACTGGTTATTAATACATGGGCAGGTGCGGGTGCACAGGTGTGGAGATTTGCAATTATCTGCGGAATCGGAGGAGTTGTTTCACAGATTGGAGATCTGGCAGCTTCTGCAATTAAAAGAAATCATAATATCAAAGACTATGGGAAGCTGATACCGGGCCACGGCGGGGTCCTTGACAGATTTGACAGTGTGATATTTACTGCACCGATGATTTACTATTTGACAATCCTGCTGTAAATGCAGGAGAAAGGTTTTCACATATGAAGAAGATTGCAGTACTGGGCTCCACCGGTTCTATCGGAACCCAGACGTTGGAAGTTGTACGGGAAAACGGGGATATTAAAGTATGTGCACTGGCAGCAGGAAGTAATATCGCCCTTTTGGAAAAACAGATACGGGAATTTCATCCGAAACTGGCAGCTGTATGGACCGAAGAAAAAGCCGGTGAGTTGAGAACTAAAGTAAAAGATGTGGACGTCAGGATTGTGTCGGGTATGGAGGGGCTTCTGGAGGTGGCAGCTGAGCCGGAATCAGAGATTCTTGTGACGGCGATTGTGGGGATGATTGGAATCCTTCCTACAATTGAGGCTATCAGGGCAAGGAAAGACATCGCTCTGGCAAATAAGGAGACATTGGTGACGGCAGGGCATATTATTATGCCACTTGCCAGGGAGTATGGGAGTTCGATTCTTCCAGTGGACAGTGAACACAGTGCCATTTTTCAATCCCTTCAGGGCGGACAGCAAAAAGCCCTTCACAAGATTCTCCTGACTGCTTCAGGAGGTCCTTTCAGAGGAAAGACAAAGGCCGAAATGGAAAATATCCAGGTGGAGGATGCCCTGAAGCACCCCAACTGGGAAATGGGCCGTAAAATTACAATAGATTCTTCCACAATGGTCAACAAAGGCCTGGAAGTGATTGAGGCAAAGTGGCTCTTTAATGTAACTGTAGATAAGGTGGAGGTGGTCGTTCAGCCGCAGAGCATCATTCACTCCATGGTGGAATACGAGGACGGGGCAATTATTGCAGAGCTTGGGACGCCGGATATGAAGCTGCCCATACAGTATGCTCTATATTACCCTGAAAGGCGTTATCTGCCGGGGAAAAGGCTGGATTTTGCGACATTGTCCCAGATTACTTTTGAAAAACCGGATATGGAGACATTTTATGGGCTAAAGCTGGCCTATGAGGCGGGGAGAAGAGGCGGGTCTCTTCCCACAGTCTTAAATGCAGCAAATGAAAAGGCGGTTGCCCTGTTTTTGGACAGGGAAATCCGTTACCTGCAGATTCCCGAGATCATACAGGCATGTATGGAGGAACACAGGAATATTGAGAACCCTTCTGTGGAAGAAATACTAAACACAGAACAGGCGACATATGAATTTATTAAAAACAGGTGGTAATATATGGGCATATTTTTAGCGATTATCTTGTTCAGTGTGATTATTATATTCCATGAGTTGGGACATTTCACTCTGGCAAAAGCAAATGGCATCCGTGTGGATGAATTTTCACTGGGACTTGGTCCTACACTTATAGGAAAAGAAATCGGGGGAACAAAGTTCTCTTTAAAGCTTCTGCCTTTTGGCGGGGCATGCATGATGGGGGAGGATGATCAGGACGACAAGTCCGAGGGGAGCTTCAACTCCAAGTCTGTCTGGGCGAGAATATCCGTTATTGTTGCAGGTCCGATATTTAATTTTATTATGGCATTGGTCCTTTCTGTAATCATGGTTGCGTGGATTGGATATGATGCTCCGGTGGTAGACGGGGTAGACAAGGGCTACTCGGCTGCAGAGCAGGGAATGCAAAAGGGTGATGTGATCACGGAGCTGAACGGAAAGAAAATTCATCTCTGGCGGGAAGTCAGCCTGTATAACCTGATGCATGCAGATGCCGGTTCTGTGGAAGTCACTTATGAGAGGGATGGACAGGAGCATGAAGTGACTCTGGAGCAAAGACAGCTGGAAGGCGATGCATTTAAAAGAATTGGAATCAGGAGCAGCGGCACCAATACAAAGGCGGGTGTCATAAAATCTCTTCAATATGGTGCATATACAGTAAAGTACTGGGTGGATTATACATTTGACTCATTAAGACTTCTTGTGACAGGACAGGTGGGAGTTAAGCAGATGTCAGGTCCCGTAGGCATTGTGAACTTTGTGGATGATACGTATAAAGAGTCCGCCCCGGCAGGCTGGTCTGTTGTGGTATTGAATCTAATGAATATTGCGATCCTACTCTCAGCCAACCTGGGAGTAATGAATCTTCTTCCCCTTCCGGCATTGGACGGAGGCAGGCTGGTATTTCTGTTTATAGAAGCTATACGAAGAAAGAGAGTGCCGCCGGAAAAGGAAGGTATGGTGCATTTTGCAGGCTTTGCACTGCTGTTGATATTGATGGCAGTGATTATGTTTAATGACATACGCAGCCTGTTTTAAAAGACGGAAGCGAAGAAATCAAGTTTCCTGCACTATTTTTTAATTCCTGCATATATATAATAGAGATGATTTTATTTGTGAGGAAATTAATGAATGCTTTAAAAGCGATGCAGGAAAATGCTGTCGACAAAGGACGGCTGCAGGTGAATGTAACTTCAGAAAGCACATCTTTTCCCATTTCGGATGCAACGGTAGCCATATCTTACACAGGGGAGCCGGACAGCACACTGGAACAGGTGAACACAGATTCTTCCGGACAGACGGAAACACTGGAGCTCAACACCCCGCCTGTGGAGTACAGCCTTGACCCCAGTGTGGAGGAGCAGCCCTATTCAGAATATACATTGAATATCAACGCTCCGGGTTTTGAACCCATAAGCATATCAGGTGCACAGCTTCTGGCAAATGTGACGGCACTCCAGGACGTAAGAATGCGACCGACAGATGAAAATGAAGAGGTATTTGTGATACCGGGGCATACCTTGTACGAGGAATATCCACCCAAAATCCCGGAGGATGAGATAAAGCCTGTGAATGAAACCGGTGAAATTGTGCTGAGCAGGGTGGTAGTGCCGGAATATGTTGTTGTACATGATGGTTCGCCGGCAGATACTACTGCACAGAATTATTATGTGAGATACAGAGATTATATTAAGAATGTGGCCTCCAGCGAAGTATATGCCACCTGGCCGGAAAACGCTATCCGTGCAAATGTCCTGGCAATCATGTCCTTTACATTGAACCGGGTTTATACTGAATGGTATAGGAACAAGGGGTACGATTTTACCATTACATCCTCCACGGCATTCGACCATAAATGGATGTCTGGTAGAAATTATTATGATACAATTTCTCTGATTGTGGATGAGGTATTTGCAAATTATCTTTCCAGACCCAATGTCAGACAGCCAATCCTTACACAGTACTGTGACGGACGCCGGGTAACATGTCCCGGCTGGCTTACGCAGTGGGGTTCCATGGCCCTCGGCGAGGAGGGGTATTCATCGATTGAAATCCTGCGTTATTACTACGGGGACGATATGTATATCAACATAGCGCCGGAAGTATCGGGAGTTCCGTCCTCCTGGCCGGGCTATTTGCTGGAAAACGGCTCCAGCGGAGATAAAGTAAGGCAGATACAGGAACAGCTTAACACCATAGCCGGGGCATATCCTGCAATTCCCAGAATAAGTGCCGACGGAGTGTACGGGCCATCAACGGCAGATGCCGTCAGGATATTCCAGTCTGTTTTCGGACTGCCCCAGTCTGGAACCGTAGACTACAGGACATGGTACAAAATATCCGAGATATATGTCGCTGTATCCAGAATAGCAGAGTTGGCTTAAAACTGACATCAGAGGGAGGCTGCCACATGAAAAACTGATGTGGCAGCCTCTTTTGCGTAGCAGGAAATGAGATTCTTTATTTATAATTACTCAGACAGAGAATAAATTTTCAGGAAATCTTCCCGCTCCTCTTTATTCATCCGAATAAACTCTGTAAATTCGACATTTACAAGGTACATTGGCTGTCCACAGCAAAATGCGTGTGACTGGTTATTGGTAAAATGATACCTTTTACATTTTATACAATAAAATACATGCATCATTTGCATCACCCTCCCTATATACTATCATAACACATAGCAGGAAAGAAAAGGATGAAATATGAGAAATAGAAGAAAAAGACGAAAAAGAAAACAATGGCCGGCTTTCCTTGGTTTTTTTCTTGCGGTCTGCATTTTGTCAGGTATGGGAACAGTGGTATTAAAACAGTTTCCCCAGATTTTTACGTCCGCGAAAGAGGCTGCCCAGACTGTGAAGCTGCAGGCGGGGCATGAAGAAAGTGTACCTTTTGAGAAAATCAAAGTGCCCGAGGTGGACATGGCAGGCGGGTATTATTATCAGCAGCTGGGAGAAGAGGAGCAGAAGCTTTATACAGAGATTTATCAGGGAATACTGGAATCTTCTGATTCCATCTATGTACATTCCTCCAATGTGGAGGCACTCAAAAAGGTCAGCAGCTTTATTTTCTGCGACAGACCGGAACTATTCTGGTGCGGAGGTGAAATGCAGATGACAAGCTATGCAGACTATTCGGAGATCCAGCCGGTATATCTGTATACGGGGGAGGAAAAGGAGCAGAGACAATCGCGGATAGATACGGCAGTCAGTGAGTGTCTGTCCGGGATTACAGGCGATATGACGGAATATGATAAGATAAAATACATTTTCGAGTATCTTGTGAATACGGTAGACTACAATCTGGAGGCCCCGGATAACCAGAATATTTACAGTGCCCTTGTGGGAAAATCTTCTGTGTGTGCCGGCTATTCCCGTGCGGCCCAGTACCTTCTGCAGCAGTTGGGGATAGAATGCATCTACGTAACCGGAACCATTCCGGAGCAGGGGGCACATGCGTGGAATATCGTGAAATGCGGCGGACAGTACTATCAGATGGATGTTACCTTTGGAGATCCTGTGTTCCTTGAGGCGGAGAGTGGAGAAAACATACCTGACAAAAGCACGAATTACGATTACCTCTGCTGCAGCGATGCAGAGATTTTGAAAAATCACACCATGGATACAGATGTTAGTTACCCGCTCTGCAGTTCTATGGATCTAAACTATTATAAATTAAACGGTATGTACTATGAAGAATTCCAACCGGAACAGCTTCTTGAGGATATGAACCAGACTATTTATAATAAGGAGAGCTCTTTCACGTGCAAATTTGCCAGCGACACACTGTATCAGCAGTCTCATGATGGTATCCTTAACGGTCTGGTCCAGAATGCTGCCCAGAATCTGCTGGAGCATTATGGACTGGAAACAGTGCAGTATACATATGTGGAGGATGACGTGATGGATAAAATTATTATTTTCTGGAATTATCAGTAGAAGAGCGGAAAAGAGTACCGAAGGGAGGAAAACAACAGACATGAGTAAGCGTCAAGTATGGGTTATTACTATTGGTGGATTTCTGAGTTATTTTTTATTTGGATTTATTGATAATATGAAAGGGACGACAATTCCCTTCATATTGCAGGACACAGGGTATAGTTATTCGGAAGGCGGCAGCATTATATTCAGTGAATATACCGGATTTTTCATTGCCACCTTCGTTGCCGGGCTGTTGGCAGATTTATTCGGGAAAAAGTTTACGCTGATTATGTCAGGGATATGTCTTATTTTCGGTGCAATAGGTTATGCCTCATCTTCGAATTTGATTGTATTCATTGTATTTATCTTTTTCATCGGACTGGGACTGGGTTCGCTGGAATTAAGCGGGAGCAATGTAATATCGGAGGTTCACTCTCATAACAAGGGGCGCTATCTGAATCTTCTAAATGCCTTTTATGGTGTCGGTTCTATTATTACCCCTATTGTAACCGGATACCTTTTGAATTCAGGGGTTTCATGTCGGGCGGTCTATAGGTACAGCCTGTTTGTTATAGTGCCAATCACGATTTATTTTCTGGCCATGAGGTATCCGAAAGCGGATATTGTAAAGGAGCAATCGGAGAAAACTAATTTTAAAGAGATTATTCAGATTATTACAAGAAAAGAAGTACTGCTGATGTATGTAGTGATCTTTGCATATGTAGCTGCGGAAATTGGGATAGCCACGTGGATGGTAGAGTTTGTGCAGAAAGCAAAGGGTGTATCTTCAGCAGCAGGCGCCATGTATCTTTCCATACATTTTGCAGGCATGATGATAGGACGGCTTCTGGGCAGCCTTTTTGTGGATAAAGTGGGTCATCTGAAAAGCCTGCTGATCTTTTCTGTTATGTCAATTTTCTGTATTACCCTGGGAGTGTTCGGACCTTCATCTATAGCAATTGTACTGGCATTCACAGGCTTTTGTTTTTCAATTATTTTCCCGACATCCACAGCAGTGGTTTCAGAAATCCCCACAAAAAATTCGGGAACAATGCTTGGCATATTCTTTGCATTTGGAGGTTTAGGGGGAATGGCCGGACCGTGGCTTATCGGAGTCATGAATGATGTGTTTGGATTGAAATCAGGTATGGCAGTAAATATTGTATTTTGCATAATTGTTATGACGGCTTTGATTATTCGTATGAGCAGTAAGGTGAAATCGAGAGACACAAGGCTGACCTGAAGAAATTCTAAAGAAATCTAAAGAAATTTTAAGGAAGCTTAAGAAAGCTTATATTGTAAAGGTGCTAATTGACTTATATAATGAACATAGTTGAAGATGAACTCTGGCTGTGTGGTCCTGTCAGATGTATTTAAATGAAGAGAAAGGTGAGGTAAATATTATGAAACTCGGAGGGGGTCTTAAAAGCTTCTTGCCGGTTGTGTTATGTGGAGTGCTGTTGGCCGGATGTGTAGAAACACCCCAAAATGATAACGTTGTAGATCGTTCCGAGGGTTTTCCGAAAGAAAAAATGTTAAAAGAAAGTAATGAGAACAAAGACTTTGATACACCTGACTTATGGCACGAGCACTTTGAGACAGAAAGAGTGATAAAAGCGGTCAATTTAGCTATGTTGTCGGAACCATATACAGTCAATCAGATCTGGAAATGGACATAGATCAGCAAGAGTCTTTTAGAAGGGATTCCAAAGATTCTTTTATGGAAGAATATGGAGTATATCTCGAGAATGCTGCGTTACTATTTGGAGAATCACCCGGCATAAGTGAAGAAAAAGCAAAAGAACTTGGCAGTAAATTGCTTCAGGATTTGAATATTAATGACAACTTTGAGTTGAAAAAAATTGAAAAGGCAATCTACTATGATAAGGATCGCGAATGGGATCCCTATGATTCCGGACAAAAGCCAGAGGGGGTTGGATATACATTGACATATGCATATCCATATGAGGGAGTATCTGTGTTTACATATCCGGAAAATGTAAATAAATATAAGGATTTGGGAGAACTGGTATACGCTCCCTCTTTTGAATCAGAAATATTGAAGATTACTGTTACAGACGAGGGCATTCGAATGTTTACATGGAGTAACATGACAGAAAAAACTGCAGTCATTACAGAAAATTCAAAACTCCTCCCTTTCGACCAGATTCAGGAAGCTCTTAAAGAACACCTTATGGCGGTGAAGGTGTCCGTAGATGATGTCAATAGTTTTAATCCGGAGGACCATCAAGATTCTATTGAGGTTAAAGAGGTAAATTTCTGTGTTTCACACATGAGTGCATATAAGAATCCAAAGGCAGCATGGCTCGTTCCGGTCTGGGTATTTAAGGTGGAAACAAACAGTTATAGTATCATATATAATACAAATGTTAATCTGGGAACAGAATATGTGGTATTAAATGCATATGATGGAGGATATATAGCACCTCAATAGAATGATGAAAGTTGTAATAATTGATAGAGTACTTAAAAGGTGATTGAGCAATCATAAGATATGTACAGGAGACGGCGATGAATGTTATAAAATGTGACCTGCGCAGATCAATTCAATCTAAGGAATTCATTTTAGCTGTGTTAATTATGACGATAGTTGGGTATATTGCGTTGACCGAGTCATTAGCTTTTCTCGAAGCACACTCAATTCGGGGTCAGGATATATCAATGCTTACACTATATTCGGTTTTCAAAAGCAATGAGATGTTTTTAATGTCAATCCCCATAGCCTGTGCTCTTATTTATGGGACGGCCTCTTATGATGAGTTGAATTATCGATTTATTATTTTCAGCTTACCGAGAAGTTCCAGAAGCAAATATATACAAGCAAAAATGTCGGCATTAATTGTCTCTTCTTTCTCAGCGGTATTGCTCACATGGCTGCTAATGATTGGTTGTGGTCTGGTAATCTGTTTTAATAAAAATATGCCGGTTTATTTTGGAGACGGCAATGGTATGGAGAGCGGAATTCAAATTTTCAGCTGGATAGTACAAGACTGTCTTGGAGGGGTATTATGGGCTTTGACCAGTGCAGTTGCGTCCATTGTTATGAACAGCAAGTATATGGCTTATATAACACCCTTTTTATTATATTATATACTTGACACTTTTCAAAAAAGATATTATATCGCATATTACTATTTCAATCCTGCAGAATGGATGAGTTCGAACCATATGAATCTGGGGATATGTATGATTTTTTTGATTGTATTCTGTGTTGTTTTGGCAGGGATTCTTGAATGGATGATGAGGAAGAAAATTAGAGATGTTTAGCTTAAGGAGAATTTGGAAATATACACGTATTGATTTTAAAAATTGGGAAAGAAGTCCGCGTATTGTTATAACTTTTATTCTTGCTGCAATACTTTGCCTGATGTTGTCAAACAGGGCAATAGATTTTGCGGACAAGTACGGAACATATACGCAGCTGTTTGAAGTGTTTATCTGGACGTTTGGCGATTCAAGCTCTATCATGTTGTCGTCACTTCTACTGATGCTGTTGTTAGGTGATATTCCGTTTGTTACGCCGGCAACCCCTTATCAGCTCGTCCGCTCAAGCCGGATTGAATGGGTTCTGGGCCAATTGTTATATGTTTTTATTTCGTCGGCTATATATATTTCATATCTCCTTGTCATAACCTGCGTGTTAAGTGCTCATATTTCATATATAGGGAATAAATGGTCCAAAACCAGCGCATTATTGGGGTATTCGGGTGTTGGAAGGAAAATAGCCCTGCCTACATCGGTGAAAGCACTGGAAATGAGCTCGCCATATGCCTGCGTGCTCATGATTTTTGTTCTTATGCTCTTATATGCGTTTTTTATATCGGCAATCATGTTTTTGTTTAACTTATACCGTAATAAATACTGGGGCGTAGTTAGTGTGATTGTTGTAAATATGTATGGACTATTTCTAAGTCCAGGAATATTTAAAAAGATATTTCATTTATCCGGAGCTCTTGAATATAGAGCAAATGTTGCCGCGGGATGGCTGTCGCCGCTAAATCAGGCGACATACTATATGCATAATTTTGGCACTGATTATTTACCTAGCATTACGATAAGCATAGTGCTTTTTGTTGTGATTATAGGTTTGTTATATTTTCTGATTTGTAAAAGAGTGAGAAAATACGAGTTCTCTTTTATACAGGCAGGTGTATGAACCAAACTAAAATGAAAAAATTAAATGCACTGGATGGCGGCTACAGCGGTAATTAGAGGGGGCGAAACATGCAGAAAACCAATTTTGGGGTCAGTGCTGCGGTGATCATAAGTCTTGGACTGTCGGCGTGTCAAAAGACACCCGAGAATGACGCAGTAATAAATAAAAAGGAGGGGCTTGCAGAGAGATTTATTGAAAAAGGGTCAGATAATGTCAAGCTTCAGAAGCTTGGGGCACCTGAGGAATGGAAAGAAAAATATGGCGAAAATACGGATATGGTTACTATAGAAACTGATGTAAAAATAGAGCTTCCTCATATTAAAAATACACCTGTGTGGGAAATGAAGGAGAAGAAAATAAGCAATGAGGAACTTGTTCAATTGGCAGATTATTTTTCAGAGGGTGAAAAGATATACCAAGAGCCTGAAATGACCACAGCAGACCTGACGGAATTGAAGCGAAAGATTGAAAACAAAGAAGGTAAATATGGAAATCCGATATTTCTCAGGCCCGGAGAGGCTCAAGAAAAAACGCTTTATTTGCAGAGAGTAGATGATCTTATTGCCAAAGCGAAAGAGACAGAAAGTGAAAAAATATATTTAAGTCCAAAGTTTATTAAGGTTGTTCAGTCGCAGGAAGAGTACATTAGAAGGGGAAAAGATGACAGGACAATTAGAACAGAAAAAAATCGTTTTGCCGGGATCATAGAAAATGGCGAGAACCAGGGTGCTAAGATATTGGCTGTCCAAAAAAATGATAAAGCAGGAAGCACCAGTAATTTTTTCTTTCAAAAGGGAACAGAATTTGATGACTATAACGGAGATTACATGGATTCTATTCGAGAAGCCGCTGACCAAATGAAAATGCAGGATTCGGAATGGATGAAAAAAGCAGAATCAGTGAAAGCGGTTGTGGAGAATATAAAGAAGTCTTCCAGGTTCTCAAAAGAAGAAGCTGGGGAAAAAGCTAAATTAATGTTCAGACAAATAAATGCTCCTAAAATGGTTTTAGAAGATTTTGAGCCAACTGTGTGGTCTCCCGAAAACAAGGATATGTGGGAAGTTGACTGGAGCACGGGCGAGGCCGGGTATAGGTTGTACTACTATAGAGGTATAGAGGGTATCCCGGCCTATTGGGCAAACGGCATTACCTATGATACCCCGGAACAGACGTATTCTCCTCCCTTTGGCCAGGAATGTATTGAAGTGCTGGTAACAGAGACAGGAATTAAACAGGTGGACTGGTATAACATGTCAGAAAAAGTAAAGACAGTTGCTGAAAATACAAAACTTTTATCCTTTGATGAAATAAAGACAAGAGCATTTCAGCATTTGAAGTATACTATCGTAAAAACAACTACTGACCAGGATGTAAAAAGCAGCAGCTTAAAAGTCCCATTTGTCATTTCCGATGTGCGTTTTAGATATGCCTATATACCGGCACAGGAGACGCTTGAAAATGCCTGGCTGGTACCTGTATGGGTATTTGTTGCAAACAGCAAATATGTAGAAAGTCAAAATGGACAGGTATTTGAGACTGAGAAGCCAACCGATGAGTTCCTTATCAACGCCTTGGATGGAAGTTATATAGATGCAAATGCCTACGATGTGGTAAGAATGACAAGGTAAGCAGGGCATTGTCACTACAGAACGTTTTTCTGAAATAATCCTTTTAAATGCAATAGATGGAAGCTATATTGATCCAAATAGGACTGTATTAGATGCAGCACAGGGAGTGATGAGATGGAAAAGAAAGATATAATACGGATAAAGCACGTGACAAAGAAGTTTGGGGAGGAAACCGTACTGAAAGATATCTGCTATGATTTTGCAGCCGGACAGGTGCACGGCATCGTGGGGATGAATGGTTCAGGAAAGACGGTACTGTTGAAATGCATTTGTGGTTTTATGCAACCGAGTGAGGGGGAAATCTATGTGAAGGGCATGCAGGTCGGACAGGAGATTGATTTTCCCCGGTCTCTGGGGCTGATTATCGAAACCCCGGGGTTTCTGCCGGAATTGTCAGGGTACAAAAACTTAAAGCTGCTGGCATCCATGCGGGGGGAAATAGGAAATGAAGAGATCCGCACGGCTATAAGGCGGGTGGGGCTTGACCCGGAATCAAAGAAGAAAGTGGGAAAATATTCGCTGGGGATGCGGGAGCGTTTAGGAATTGCCCAGGCTATCATGGAGGATCCTGAAATCTTAATTCTGGATGAACCGTTCAACGGACTGGACAAAAACGGAGTGAAGAAAATTTATGAACTGATACTGGAGTTGAAAGAAAAGGGGAAAACTATTCTTTTGGTAAGCCATAATGCGGTGGATATTGAATCACTGTGCGATACAGTGTGTGAGATGGAGCTGGGGGTACTGAGGCAGATCAGGTAAGAGCGAGAGGTATAAGCTAAAAACAACAAAATTAACTATACAAATTAGAAATTTCAAGTATAATTATCTTATAGAAGTCAACCTAAAATAGTCGTTAGTTTGCAGGTGAATAAGATGATAATTCCTATCGGAAAGGAGCGTTCTGTTGCCGGGAATGAGGGAAAAATGAAGTCAGAACAAAAGGCACGGCGTTTTAAGATTGCCGTTGGATTTTTAATTTTTTTTAGTATATTTTTTGAAAAGTATACAGTATATGATGGGGGTTACTCTATCTGGGATATTATTTTTAACCTCCAAGAAGGCGGTTCTATGTTCAAAAGCGGAGAAGAAAGCATACGTTTGTATTTATTAATTCCAGCTTTTATTATTAGTACTCTTTATTTGATCCGCTCTCTCTGGCTTATGAAGAAGAAAAATCCACAGGTCTTCGCATTTCTGCCAATGGTGGGATTGCTGGGATATGTTTCGCCCATGTATCTCTCGTTTCAACCCTACCTGCTAATCAATATCCTATTGACTGTTGTTGATTATATGGGTGCCCGCTGGTTGGAGGAGCGGGACGAAATCAATGCGGCCTATAAGGAGCAGAAGGCGCGGGAGAGGGCAGAGAAGGAAGAACAAAAAAAGGTGCGTTACTTCCCGGGAAGGTACCCGGAAGAGTTTTTTAGAATCGTCCGGAAAAATGACATTTACGGAAAAAACGGAAAGAGAGTTTTATTGGCAGGAGGCATTCTTTCATCGGCATGTGTCTATATTATGCTGACAATGTACAGTCTGTTTACAGGGATTCATGGAAAGGAGGATATGCTGCTCGGAACTGGTCTTGTTCAAGTTTTCCGGCAGGCAGGAGTCTTGGTATTTATACTTCTGATTCTGATGTTGACGATGATTATTTCCTGTTATATCAGAGAACAGAAAAAGTCGATGCGCCTGTTCACAATCCTGGGGATGCGCAGCAGCACAGTTTATCTGATGTTTGCCATAGTATTCGAGATAAATGCTTTATTGTCGGGCGCAGTCGGAATGGTACTCGGATGGGGCATATCTTACTTTATTAAGGGAATCTGGCAGAGTAGTCTTGCACATAATGGGGTGAAAATTGTACTTGGCTCATCAATCAGCTTCAAAACAATCGGGCTTGGCATAGCAGGATATCTGACCGCCTTGATTCTGGCACTAGGCTTGAATCAGGAAAATATATTGAATCTTGCCCGTTCTATGAATATGAATGCAGAGGCCCAAAGAGAAAAGCGCAGCAGGAAGTATGCTTCGCTGCTGATTGGTATCGGGATTGTATTTGCTGCTATAGGAATATTGTGGTATTCTTCAAGGAGCTGGGCGGAAAGTATGTATATCCATATTTTCAGTGTAATAGGAATTCTATTTTTTTTAGCCGGAGGTACAACACTTTATCTAAACAGACTAGAAAAAGAAAAGAACCGGTACTATAACAAATTAATTTCCAGCCGTCCCTTTTATTACAGGTACTGGAAGAGTCTTTGGAATCTGTTCTATCTATCTGTGATACATTTTTTTATACTGGCTGTGTTTTCTGTGCAGATGACAGGAGCTTTCATGAAGCAGAATACAGCAGATCTGTACCCTTACGATATTGTCTGTACATCTTATGATGCGGATACAGAAAAACTCGCAGACATAGCAAAGGAGCATAACGCAAAGGAAGAAGTGTATCCTATGTTTCGTATGACCTCTGTGTACGGGAGCGACAAACTGGAGCCGTGGGGAACAGAACGGCCAATCCAATGGCCTCAGGGGCAGCATATAGCTATTTCTGAATCAACCTACAGGAGTCTGAAAGAGGCTGTGGGAGAAGTGCCAAAGGATCTGAATTTATCCGGCTCCAAGATGCATGTAGTGTATCAGCAGGATCTGTCGGTGAAGGCTCATACCATTGACTGGGATACGGCCAGGATTGAAAAGAGATTGAGAATTGGGCAGCCCCTTACTTTTTATAATCCGCAGGATATAGATAATGTTTTTCCGGTCTGGAAGGTAAAAAGTGAGGAGCGGGATACATTGACCGGCACATTTCATCAGGGGATGGAGGACAATCTGATTGTCTTTAGTGACGCTTTCTTTGAGAAGGAGTATCGTAAAATTACTTCTTATAATGAAAAGCAGTGGAATGAGAGAGAGAACGCCTCCCGGGTGGAATGGAAAACTTATACGACAAGCCACACCTCTAATATGACGGAAGGACCGATTCAGCTGATTTGCTTTTCTGTGCCGGAAAAAGAATATGCCGGGATGTTTAAAAGCATGCAGTATCTAGAAAAGAAATATGAGTATGACAGAGTGTGGGACGACTCTATCCGTCAATTCTACGGGAAACAGCAGATGATGGTGGATACCGGAGCGGAGATATTCTTTAGAAAGCTGGTATATTTGTTTATTGTGATTTTGCTGACGGTTATGGGATTTTTCCAATATTATGTGAAGCTGGAGTCTGAAATAAAGGAAATGGGCTGGCAGAACATTTTGTTGAAAAAGCTTGGCATGAGGGAAAAAGAAAGAAAGCGGGCGCTGGCAGGGCAAATGAAACCCTTTGCAGCACTGCCTCTGCTGATTGGAACCTGTGGGGGAGCAATATTTGCAGCGCTCACAGCGAAGGCAAGACTCTATAATGGCGGAGAAGTGAGTATGTTTATACACGCAGGTATGATTTTTTATTTAATTTATCTGGGAATATGGATATTTTGGTATTTCCAGATAAAAAAATGGATATGGAGGCAGGCAGAATGGGAAAAATGAAGGTACTGGAAGTCAAGGATTTAATCAGAAATTATCCAAAACAATCTGCGGCTGGCAGTAAAGATGATATTAAGGTGCTTAAAGGGTTAAGTTTCCAGGTGGAGAAAGGTGAGTTTCTCGGGGTGATGGGAAAATCAGGCTGTGGGAAGACAACCCTGCTGAAGGTATTAGGGCTGATTGATAGGCAGACGGACGGCGCTTTGAAATTTATGGAAAAAGGTACAGACGGACTTCATCCGGATGAACTTGCGGACCTCAGAAGAAAGCAGATTGGATTTGTGTTTCAGGATTTCTATCTGATGGACAGTCTCTCTGTGAAAGAAAATATTATGCTGCCGATGATATTGGATAAAGAAAAATCAGAGATAATGTCTGAAAAAACCAGAGAACTGGCAGAGCAGTTTCAGATTGATTCATTACTTGAAAAAGACCCTTATGAGCTGTCGGGAGGAGAAAAACAAAGAGTGGCAATCTGCCGTGCACTTATCAACAATCCCGATGTGATACTGGCAGATGAGCCGACAGGAAATCTGGATACCAAGTCTGGAAAGATTGTCATTGATGCGCTGATGCAAATTAACAGGGAATATGGGAAGACAGTCGTCATGGTAACCCATGACCCAAAGATGGCAAGTCATTGCGGGAAGATTATACTGTTGAAGGACGGGGTAATACTGGAGACACTCAGAAAGACTGGAACAGATGAGGCATTTTATCATCTGACACTAGAGAAAATGGAAAGGCTGTAACCATTTGCATTAGGCAGATAAAAAACTTGTTGAAATCTGCGCCCATATGTAGTATAATTTTGACAATTTAGGCAAGGATACTGTACCGTATGGTACAGGAAGGGATGGGTGCACATATGAAAGCGTTTCTGATACTGGAAGATGGAACTGTGTTTGAGGGCAAGCACATTGGTTCAGATAAGGACATGATAAGTGAAATTGTATTTAACACCTCTATGACTGGATATTTGGAGGTATTAACTGACCCTTCTTATGCGGGGCAGGCTGTGGTTATGACCTATCCGCTGATTGGAAATTATGGGGTTACACCGGACATGGAATCGAAGAAGGCCTGGCCGGATGGCTACATAGTGCGGGAATTATCCCGTATGCCCAGTAATTTCCGCTGTGAAAAGACCCTTCAGGAGTTCTTAAAAGAGCAGGATATTCCGGGAATTGCGGATGTGGACACCCGGGCGCTCACCCAGGTTTTGCGGGAAAAGGGCACAATGAACGGGATGATTACTGCCAATGAGAACTATAATCTGGAAGAAATCCTCCCGAAACTGAAAACTTACCAGGTGGGGGATGTGGTTTCAAAGGCAACCTGCAGTGAGAAATATGTACTGCCGGGCAGCGGAAAAAAGGTTGCACTTCTGGATTTAGGTGCCAAAAATAATATTGCCAATTCTTTAAACAAACGGGGCTGTGAGGTGACTGTTTACTCCGCCCACACAACTGCAGAAGAAATCATTTCAGCTCATCCCGATGGTATCATGCTTTCAAACGGTCCGGGAGACCCGGCAGACTGCATTTCTATTATCGAAGAAATCAAAAAACTATATCAAACGAATATTCCTGTTTTTGCAATTTGTCTGGGGCATCAGCTGATGGCTTTGGCTTTAGGCGCGTCCACCTATAAACTGAAGTACGGGCACAGAGGCGGCAACCATCCGGTAAAGGACTTAAAAACTGGCAGAGTGTACATATCTTCCCAGAATCACGGCTATGTGGTGGATGATAAAAGCATGGATTCCAATATTGCTGTTCCGGCGTTTGTAAATGTAAATGACAAGACGAATGAAGGTCTGGAGTATAAAGGGAAAAATATATTCACCGTTCAATTTCACCCGGAGGCATGTCCCGGCCCCCAGGATTCAGGTTACCTGTTTGACAGATTTATGGATATGATGGAGGGAGCAGAATAATGCCAAAAGATAACAGTATTAGAAAGGTTCTAGTCCTTGGTTCCGGTCCGATTGTCATCGGACAGGCAGCAGAGTTTGATTATGCGGGTACCCAGGCCTGCCGCTCCTTGAAGGAAGAGGGAATTGAGGTAGTGCTGCTCAACTCTAACCCGGCTACAATTATGACGGACAAGGATATTGCAGATAAAGTGTATATTGAGCCTCTCACCGTGGAGGTGGTGGAACAGCTGATAAAAAAGGAAAGACCGGACAGCGTACTCCCGACTCTGGGAGGGCAGGCTGGATTGAACCTGGCAATGGAACTGGATGAGGAAGGTTTTTTTGAGAATAACAATATCCGTCTTATAGGAACCACATCAGAGACAATTAAGAAAGCGGAGGATCGTCTGGAATTTAAGGCCACTATGGAAAAAATCGGTGAACCCGTTGCCCCCTCTCTTGTGGTGGAAAATGTAGAGGACGGGCTCGCATTTGCGGCTGAAATCGGATATCCTGTTGTACTTCGCCCGGCATATACTCTTGGAGGAAGCGGCGGGGGTATTGCGTCAAATCCGGAGCAGCTCATAGAAATTCTGGAGAACGGCCTGCGGCTTTCCCGTGTGGGACAGGTTCTGGTGGAGCGCTGTATTGCCGGCTGGAAGGAAATCGAATATGAGGTGATGCGTGACGGCAGGGGTAACTGTATCACCGTCTGCAACATGGAAAATATTGATCCTGTGGGTGTCCACACCGGGGACAGCATTGTTGTGGCTCCGTCACAGACACTAGGTGATAAGGAATACCAAATGCTGCGTACCTCTGCACTGAATATCATTAGCGAACTGAAGATCACCGGGGGCTGTAATGTGCAGTATGCTCTGAATCAGGAGAGTTTTGAGTACTGCGTGATTGAGGTCAATCCCCGTGTCAGCCGTTCTTCCGCGCTGGCCTCCAAAGCAACTGGGTATCCAATCGCAAAAGTGGCGGCAAAGATTGCCCTGGGCTACACCTTGGATGAGATTAAAAATGCCATTACGGGTAAGACCTATGCAAGCTTCGAGCCCATGCTGGATTACTGTGTGGTAAAGATTCCAAGGCTCCCCTTTGACAAGTTTATCAGCGCCAAGAGAACGCTGACAACTCAGATGAAAGCCACCGGTGAGGTGATGAGCATCTGCGACAATTTTGAAGGGGCACTGATGAAGGCAATCCGTTCATTGGAGCAGCATGTGGACAGCCTTATGTCCTATGATTTCACCGGGCTTTCTGAAGAAGAATTGATGGAAGAGCTGGAGATTGTGGATGATATGCGTATCTGGCGGATTGCGGAGGCAGTCCGGAGATGTATAAGTTATAAGACGATACACGATATTACAAAGATAGATAACTGGTTCATCGACAAGCTTGCCATTATTGTAGAAATGGAGCAGGTCCTGAAGACAAAAGAGCTTACTCCCAAACTACTGCGGGAAGCAAAGAAACTAGAATTCCCGGACAATGTAATCGCAAAACTCACAGGAAAGACAGAAAGAGAAATCCATGACATGCGCCATGAGAACAACATTGTGGCAGCCTACAAGATGGTGGATACCTGTGCTGCAGAGTTTGCCGCCGCAACACCCTATTACTATTCTGTATACGGTAGAGAAAATGAAGTGAAAGAGACAAATGGGCGCAAGAAGGTTCTAGTGCTTGGCTCCGGTCCTATCCGTATCGGGCAGGGAATTGAGTTTGATTTCTGCTCCGTACACTGTACCTGGGCATTTTCTAAGGAAGGCTATGAGACAATCATTGTAAACAATAACCCGGAAACTGTAAGCACGGATTTTGATATTGCTGATAAGCTCTATTTTGAACCTTTGACATCAGAGGATGTGGAGAGTATCGTGGACTTGGAAAAGCCTGACGGGGCTGTGGTACAGTTTGGCGGGCAGACTGCCATTAAGCTGACTGAAAGCCTGATGAAGATGGGCGTGCCTATTCTGGGTACATCTGCGGAGAATGTGGACAAGGCAGAGGACAGAGAGCTGTTTGATGAGATTTTGGAAGAATGTGAGATACCGCGCCCCACAGGAGGAACTGTATTTACTGCAGAAGAAGCGAAAGGCGTGGCCAATAGGCTGGGATATCCTGTGTTGGTGCGTCCCTCCTACGTCTTAGGCGGACAAGGAATGCAGATTGCCATCAGTGATCACGATATTGATGAATTTATCGGCATTATCAATAGGATAGCCCAGGACCACCCGATTCTGGTAGACAAATATCTGGAGGGAAAAGAAATTGAGGTTGATGCCGTGTGTGACGGTGAAGATATCCTCATCCCGGGAATTATGGAGCATATTGAGCGTGCAGGAATTCATTCCGGTGACAGTATTTCAGTTTACCCGGCCCAAAGCCTGACAAAGGAGGCAAAGGAAAAGATTGCGGAGTATACGAGAAGGCTGGCAAAATCTCTCCATGTCATAGGGCTGATTAACATCCAGTTCATTGTTTGTGGGGAGGATGACGTGTATGTGATTGAAGTAAATCCCCGCTCCAGCCGTACTGTGCCCTATATCAGCAAAGTGACAGGAATTCCTATTGTGCCCCTGGCAACAAAAGTTATCACCGGAAGTAAAATCAGAGAACTGGGATATACGCCGGGACTTCAGAAGGAAGTAGAGTACGTTGCAGTCAAAATGCCTGTGTTTTCCTTTGAAAAAATTCGGGGTGCAGACATCAGCTTAGGGCCTGAAATGAAATCGACGGGAGAATGCTTAGGGGTTGCAAAAACATTTGATGAAGCTTTGTACAAGGCTTTTCTGGGAGCCGGAATCCGTCTGCCGAAATACAAAAACATGATTATGACTGTCCGTGACGAGGATAAGCCGGAGGCGGTGGAACTGGGACGCAGATTTGGGAAAATAGGCTATCGTATTTTTGCTACAAGGAGTACGGCTAAAGCTCTGCAGTCAGGCGGAGTGAAAGCGATTCCGGTCCGCAAGATAGAGCAGGAATCCCCCAACCTTCTGGACTTGATTTTGGGGCATGAGATAGATCTGGTAATTGATACACCCGCCCAGGGAGCGGAACATTCGAAGGACGGGTTTGTTATCAGGAGAAATGCCATTGAGACGGGAGTGAATGTGCTGACGGCCATAGATACGGCCCGGGCACTGATCACCAGTCTAGAAAATACAGATATACAGAAGCTGACACTGGTGGATATTGCAGATATTACCAGATTCCCAGGAGGTGCTGCATAAGGAGGCTTACAAATGCTATGCCGATCCAGCAGCAAAAGCCTGTGAATATGGGTTTTGCACCTGTTTTTACCAGCTTTACAATGTTAGTGTTAAGTCCGATTGCCGCCATTGCCATTATAATCAGAAATTTGCTTAAATCTTTTAAAGGAGCAATCGCTTCAGCCGGGAGCTGGAACACAGTGGTGACAACGGATGCAAACACAAAGAAAAGGACAAAATATGGAAATGTTTTTTTGAGACTGAAGGTGGACCCTTCGGTCTCCTTTTCTTCTCTTCCTTTATAGGCGGCCAGTATCAACGTTATTGGAATAATAGCCAGGGTACGTGTCATTTTTACAGTTGCGGCCGCTTCCAGTGTGTTGCTGCCGTGGATCCCGTCCCAGGCGGCTGCGGCAGCTGTTACGGATGAAGTATCATTGACGGCTGTCCCTGCGAAAAGACCAAACCCTTCATTGCTCAGGTGGAGCAGGCCGCCCAGTGCGGGAAAAATTAGCGCGGCGATTACGTTAAAAAGAAAAATGACCGATATAGATTGGGCAACCTCTTCATCTGTTGCTTTAATGACGGGAGCTGTGGCCGCGATTGCGGACCCGCCGCAGATGGAAGAACCGACTCCAACCAGTACCGCACTGTTGGGATGAAGCTTCAGTGCCTTATACAAAATAAAGGAAATAATCAAAGAGGTGCTGATAGTTACAATAATAATGGGAAGAGACTGCCTGCCCTTTGCAAGAATTTCTGCCAGGTTCATGCCAAAGCCCAGAAATACAACGGCCGTCTGCAGAATTTTTTTAGAGGTGAAGGTAATACCCGGCTGCAGGAAATCCTTTTTGTGGATAATCAGGGTCAGAATCATCCCGATCAATATTGCGAATACAGGGCCGCCCACTACAGGAACTGACTGCCCGAGAAACCATGAAGGCAGTGCGATGACAAGGCAAAATAAAATACCGGAACCCTTTTGTTTTATAAAGTTCATATTTAAAATCCTCTCTTTCCGATTTACTTACCGAAAAGTATGATAGCATATTTTGAGCATAAAATGAAATTATATATATTTATTTTAAAATAAATATATGTTATAGTTGTTCTTGGGGATTACCAATAAAGGAAAATCTTTTTGAAGGAAGGGCTTTCCAGAGTTATTGTTGTGAGGAATAAATTATGCTGGATTTCCGAATGAAAACTTTTTTAAAGGTCTGCGAATGTATGAACTTTACAAGGGCAGCGGAGGAACTGAATATTACACAGCCGGCGGTGTCCCAGCATGTGCGGTACCTGGAAAGTTATTATAAGGTCCGGCTGTTTGACTATGAAGGAAAGAAATTGAGACTGACAGAGCAGGGAGAGCTGCTGCACAGCGCTGCACTGACTATGATGCACGATGAACAGTCCCTGAAAAGCAGGCTGACGCATCTGCCTGCGGGAAAGCAGGATGTCCGGTTTGGGGCTACAATGACGGTGGGAGAAGTGGTGATGCCGGAAGTGCTTAAAGCTTATCTTTCGACTTATCCAGAAGTGCAGCTTCACATGGAAGTGGCAAATACACAGGAGCTTTTGAAAAGGCTGGATGCAGGAAATATAGATTTTGCCATAGTCGAAGGCTTTTTTAAGAAGACCGAATACGATTTTCTTCATTATTCTACAGAAAAGTTTGTGGCAGTGTGCTGCCCTTCCTATTGCTTTCAAAAGAAACCAAGGCGGTTGGAGGATATGTTTGTTGAGCGTCTGCTTTTAAGAGAACCAGGCTCCGGGACAAGGGAAGTGCTGGAGCGTTTTTTGGATTCCCAGAATTATGGGTTGGAGGATTTTGAAAAAATAGCGGAAATTGGAAATCTCCACACACTTAAAGAACTGGCAAAGGCGGGACTGGGAATTACATTTTTGTATAAAATTGCAGTCAGGAAAGAATTGGAAAATGGGGAGTTGAAGCTGATAAAACTGGAGAACTGCCAGATTTACCACGATTTTACCTTTATCTGGCCCCGTGAAAGTATTTATGCAGAGTTTTACAGAGGTTTGTTCCGCCAATTTACAGGTGTCAGTTCTTCTGAACAGCTATGACATTATAGAAGAAAGAGAGAGCCATGAAGAAAAAATATTTGGGAATTGTATATATTGTAATATCAGCATTTTGTTTTGCCCTGATGAATATGTTTGTACGTTTGTCGGGAGATTTGCCCTTTGTGCAAAAAAGCTTTTTTAGAAATCTGGTGGCCCTTGTATTTGCACTGATTATTTTGAAAAAAGAGGGAGTTTGGTTTTCCGGGAAAAAAGGAAATATTAAATATCTGGTGCTCCGTTCAATAGCCGGAACCTTGGGAATTTTTTGTAATTATTATGCAATTGACAGACTGGTTTTAGCGGATGCTTCTATGCTGAATAAGATGTCGCCTTTTTTTGCAATTGTCTTTAGTTATATTTTACTGAAAGAAAAAATAAAGCCTGTCCAGGCCGTGATTGTAGTGACGGCTTTCCTGGGAAGTCTTTTGATTATCAAACCAACCACAGCAATTTTTCAATCTCCTGCGGCATTGATTGGACTGCTGGGAGGCTTGGGGGCAGGAATCGCCTACACATTTGTGAGGGTACTGGGGGAAAAGGGAGAAAGGGCTCCTTTTGTTGTATTCGTTTTCTCTTCTTTCTCCTGCCTTGTATCTCTGGGATTTATGGTGTTTGACTATCATCCTATGAGTGGGATGCAGCTTGTATATCTGCTTCTGGCAGGCTTAAGTGCAGCCGGAGGACAGTTTTCCATTACTGCTGCATACTTTCAAGCCCCGGCCAGAGAGATTTCTGTGTACGACTACTCACAGATTATTTTTTCAGCCCTCTTAGGCTTTATGGTCTTTGGACAGATTCCCGATGCTCTGAGCTGGGCGGGCTATCTAGTGATCTGCTCGATGGCGGTTCTTATGTTTATATATAATCACAGGGTTCACGGCGAAAAGACTGCAAATGAACGGATAGGTGATTCTTAAGGAATAGTTTAAAGAAGTATTTTATCAGAGAAAAAAGGCAGGTGAGCGCTTCACCTGCCTTTTTCTTTAATCCTTAATCGTATTTTTCCATCCATTCATTGACAAGCTTGCAGTACTTATCATTCTCTTCTACAAAGCACATATGTCTGCATCCGTCAAACAATTCCCATCTGGAATTTGGAATAGCATCATACATTGTCTTTGCAACAAGCGGTGTGCACAGATCATTCGTTCCGCTGATAATCAGGGCAGGTTCTTTGATGTCGCCGATTTTATCGCGGTAATCCCATCCGCCCAGGCTTCCGGTTGGGTTGTATTCATTTGGGCCCCATCCCGCTACATAAGCTTCGGAGCCTGATTTTTTTGGACGGCGCAGGCATTCCGGAGAATCCTCGGTCACTTCACCGGTACAGTGAAGGAGCATAAATCTATCGTTTGCAGCCAGATAATCCGGATCGTCAAAGTTGCCGGATTTTTCAGCTTTTGCAATGGCCTCTTGGTCTTCCTTGGACATTAGTTTAATCAAGCGGTGCTGCTCGTGAGCCCAAAGCTCTGCGGCAGGAAGAGTACTGGAAAGGATTACAGACTTTACCCCCTCGGGTTTGTAATCACAGAGATATTCAATAGCCAGCATGCCTCCCCAGGACTGTCCCAGCAGATGAACCTCATCCAGCTTGAGATGCTTTCTCAATTCAATTAGCTCGTTGTCCCATGTATCGGAGCACCAGAGCTCCGGGTGTCTCTCCACATAAGAGTTGCCGCAGCCAAGTTGATCGTAAAAGATAATTGCGCGCCCTTCATCTGCAAGCCTGTCCAACACCTCAAAATAGTTGTGTGTGGAACCGGGCCCCCCATGAAGCAAAACCAGCGGCTTTTTATTATCTTTGCATTCCCCAACGATGCGGTAATAAGTCTTGTATCCACGATATGGCATATAACCTTCAATGACATTCATACTATGTACCTCCTTGCCTTTATATGGCTTTTTATTATTATTAAAGTATAACAGATTTCCTGACTTCTTTCAATTCAAGCCAGGATAAAGTGTTAAGAAAATATCAGTATAATTCCCTAAATTTGTTAAAAATTTATTTAAATTGACAGATTAAAATACCAAAGTATAATATAAAGTATAACATCAATTGTAAGGTGATGCTAAAGTCTATGAATAAGTTCGGCGTACAGAAGTTGTCGCTTTAAGATAAACGATTTACTGAGGCGGGAACATTTTAGTGCGCCGGCAAAGAAAGGAGAAGTTGTTATGCAGGATTTAGGACTTCAAGAAAGATATCAGTTGTTTATTGGGGGAAAATGGAAGGATGCTTCCGATGGAAAGACCTTTAAGACCATCTGTCCGGCCAACGGCAGGGTATTGGCTGAATGTGCAGAGGCGACAAAAGAGGATGTAGACGAAGCGGTTCAGGCGGCCTGGAAGGCATTTGAATCATGGAAACATGTATCGGTCAATGAAAGGGCGGCCATTTTAACTAAGATTGCAGATATCATTGATGAAAATAAAGAAAGACTGGCAATGATAGAGTCTATGGACAACGGGAAACCTGTCCGGGAGACTTCTGCAATTGATATTCCGCTGGCAGCCCAGCATTTCCGCTATTTTGCGGGTTGTATTATGGCAGAGGAAGGCAGCGCTAAAATGCTGGATGATAATACTTTGAGCCTAATTTTGAGAGAACCAGTCGGTGTTGTGGGCCAGATTGTTCCCTGGAATTTTCCATTCCTCATGGGTGCATGGAAACTGGCGCCTGTTCTGGCGAGCGGCTGCTGCACCGTATTTAAGAGCTCTAGCTCCACACCTTTGAGCATTCTCGAACTGGCAAGGCTGGTCGAAGATGTTATTCCTGCAGGTGTATTCAATGTTATTACAGGGGCAGGCTCCAAGTCAGGAGAATATATGCTGCAGCATAAAGGCTTCCGAAAACTGGCATTTACAGGGTCCACAGAAGTAGGCAAAAGTGTCGCTCTTGCAGCAGCCGAGAAGCTGATTCCTTCCACCTTGGAACTGGGCGGCAAATCAGCCAACATTTTCTTTGAAGACTGTAACTGGGAAATGGCTATGGATGGACTACAACTGGGTATCCTCTTTAATCAAGGGCAGGTATGCTGTGCAGGATCCCGGGTATTTGTCCAGGAGAGCATTTATGATAAGTTTGTAGAAGAAGCAGTAAAGCACTTTAATCAGGTTAAAGTAGGTGTTCCGTGGGAGCAGGATGTACAGATGGGAAGCCAGATCAACGAAAGACAGCTGGAAAAAATCCTGAGTTACATAGAGATTGGCAAAAAAGAAGGGGCCAAAGTACTCTGCGGCGGAGGAAGAATCAGAGAAGGCGGCCTGGAAAAGGGAGCATTCATGCAGCCGACGCTTCTCGGTGAGGTCACAAACAACATGAGAGTGGCACAGGAAGAAATATTCGGACCTGTAGCGTGCATCATCAAATTTAAGGATGAGGAAGATGCCATCGCAATGGCAAACGACAGCGATTATGGACTCGGTGGGGCTGTGTGGACCAGAAATATCAACCGTGCCATCCGGGTGTCCAGGGCAGTCGAGACAGGACGTATGTGGGTGAATACCTACAACTCCATCCCCGAGGGAGCTCCTTTTGGAGGCTACAAAACCTCCGGCATCGGACGCGAAACACATAAGGTTATACTGGACCACTATACCCAGATGAAGAACATCCTGATTAACCTCAGCGAAGAACCTTCCGGATTGTACACAACCTAAAAGGGGTCAGACCCTTTTGAGGACCGTTTTCAGAATATTCTCAAAATTTCCGTAACAGTTCAGCCATGCGAATTTTTGACAGCGTAGGCAGGAGAAAGCTTGCTTTCGTATGCATATGCTACCGAAAATTCATATGGCGCTCTGCCACAGCGAGATGAAGCGCAGCAAAATCGAGCTGATGGCTGAACTGTTACAAATTTGCCTTTTTCTTTCTTCATGAAACGTTGACAAAAAGAATCTATATGTGCTACCATAAAAAGCGTTAGGAGCGCCTAACCTAAAAGCTGAGGCGCAAAATAGAAATAAGCGGCAGAAACATATGGAAAGGAAGTTTTAAGTGATTGAGATAAAAATGCAGGTAGATGGCATGCAGTGCGGCATGTGTGAGACACATATAAATGATGCGGTGAGGAGAGCCTTTCCGGTAAAAAAGGTTACATCCTCCCACAGTAAAAATCAGACAGTGATTCTATCAGAGAAGAATATCGATGAGGCAGAATTAAGGGAAGTAATCGGGAACACCGGATATGAAGTAGTGTCTGTTTCTAAAGCACCCTATGAGAAAAAAGGATTCTTTTCCTTTTTACGAAAATAGCAGGAAATATAAAATCTTGACATTATAACCCAAAAGGGGTAGACTAAATAAAGAATTGAATAAGTAACAAGGGGGCTGGTGCAATCCGGCTGAGATTAAGACTTATGCGTCTTTGACCTTATAACCTGATCTGGATAATGCCAGCGTAGGAAAGTGCGATACATAAATTTACGAATGCGAGTCTCGTCAGGTAATCTGACGGGACTTTTCTTTATGTAAATAAGGGTCAGGCCAGATTTTTATTCATTCAAATAATATAATGATACCAGGGTCAAAAGGTCATGCGTTTCATGCTTGCATGAAAAAGCATGACTTTGGGACCCGTAAAACATGAGAAAGAAGCCCGAGTAGGGCGGATTTCGAATGTTTTTAGGATTGCGGGAGCACAAAGTGCGGAGCAATCCGTAGGTATCAGGGGGCAAAATACCTTTTGACCCCTACATCATATAATTATCCAGGAGGAGAAAGCAAAATGAATGCAAGTGTAGCAATCCAGGTTCTGCCGGGTGTGGCAGGCGATGATGAGGTAATCCGTATTGTAGATGAGGTAATCGCTTATATCAAGAGCACGGGTTTAAGCTGCTATGTGGGTCCATGTGAGACTGCCATAGAGGGAGATTATGATGAACTGATGGATATTGTAAAAGAGTGTCAGCTCATCGCAGTCCGCGCAGGGGCTCCGTCAGTATCGGCGTATATCAAAGTATCATATAAGCCGGAGGGTGATGTACTGACCATAGATAAAAAAGTTACGAAACATCACCAGTAGGCAGGATGAGGAAAAACAAAATATGAGAAAGCAAACGACAGGAAGGACTTCTGCCAGTCATATTTGGCCGGCAGAGACATGGCCCGTACTGGCTGTCCTTTTGTTATTAATTATATGGCAGGCGGCGGGCAGCAGCGGGCTTATTCCAAAATTTATGCTGCCCACCCCGGTTAACGTGGCAAAGGCCTTTGTTTCAGATTTTCCGCTTTTGGTTAGCAATGCAAAGGTAACACTTGTGGAAGCTTTCATGGGTCTTGGAATGGGCGTGGCTGTGGGATTTATGATAGCAGTGTTGATGGACCGATTTGAAAAATTATATCAGGCCTTTTATCCCCTTATTGTGCTTACGCAGACTGTACCTACGGTTGCCATAGCCCCTCTTTTGGTGCTTTGGTTCGGCTACGAAATGCTGCCAAAGGTTATCTTGATTGTAATTACGACTTTTTTTCCGATCACAGTAAGTCTTCTAGACGGTTTCAAGTCTGCAGACAAGGATATGATCAGTCTGATGCGCTCAATGGGAGCATCAAAAATGCAGATTTTCAGGCTCGTTAAATTTCCGGGGGCTCTGGGCCAGTTTTTTGCCAGTTTGCGCATCTCAGTGTCCTATGCAGTAGTGGGAGCTGTAATTTCTGAGTGGCTGGGAGGCTTTAACGGGCTGGGAGTTTATATGACCCGGGTAAAAAAGGGATTCTCATTTGATAAAATGTTTGCGGTAATTTTCCTTATATCGGCCATCAGCCTGGCGATGATGGGATTAGTAAATATTATACAGAAGAAATGCATGCCATGGGAAGTGAGAAAGTAGAGATACTTTGAGAGGAGAAGGACGAAATGAAAAAGAATATATTAGCTGTACTGCTGTCAGCTGCTTTGGCCGGAAGTATGGCAGGATGCGCTACAAAGGAAAAGCCATCGGGAGACTTACAAAAAATCACCTTTGTGCTGGACTGGGTTCCGAATACGAATCATACAGGAATATATGTGGCAAAGGAAAAAGGGTACTTTGAAGCTGCCGGTTTGGATGTGGAAATTGTACAGCCGCCGGAGGATGGTGCTGAAATGCTGGTGGGCGCAGAAAAGGCTCAATTTGGCATTTCTGCCCAGGATGGTCTGATGCCCGCATTAATCGGAGATAATGCCATACCTGTGGAAGCAGTAGCAGCGGTTGTACAGCACAACACATCGGGAATCATTTCCCGCAAAGGCGAAGGGATGGAGAGACCTAAGGGGCTGGAGGGTAAGAAATACGCTACCTGGGATAAGGATCTGGAAAAAGCAATGATCAAAAATGTAATGGAAGAGGACGGCGGGGATTTCAGCAAAGTTGAACTGATTCCCAGTACTGTGACGGATGAGGTGTCGGCACTGCAGAGCAAATCAGTGGATGCCATCTGGATTTTCTACGGCTGGACGGGCATTGCCTCAAAAGTAGCAGATTTTGGTACTGATTATTTCGCGTTCAAGGATATTAACAGTACCTTTGATTTCTATACACCGGTTATCATTGGAAATACAAATTGGATGGAAAAAAAACCAGATGCGACAAAAGCATTCCTAAGCGCTGTAAAAAAGGGCTATGAGTATACAATTGATCACCCGGAGGAAGCAGTGGATATCCTTTGCAAGGCTGCTCCTGAGCTGGATAAGGAGTTGGTAGCAGCAAGCCAGAAATATTTGAATGAACAGTATAAGGCGGAGGTAGAACAGTGGGGATATATCGATCCCGACAGATGGAATGGTTTTTATAATTGGGTAAGTGAAAATGGCCTGTCCGAGACAAAAATTTCTGAGAATACCGGATTTACCGATGACTATCTGGAATAAGAATCAAACACAAGGGAGCGGTGAAATGACAGAACTGATTGTAAAGAATGTGACTCTTTCCTATGAGGAACAGCCTGTAATAGAGGATATTTCCGTTGAACTCCACGAAAATGAACTGGTCTGTCTCCTGGGCGCCAGCGGAGGGGGAAAGACAACGCTGTTCAATGTAATCTCCGGTCTTCATTTGCCGGATAAAGGAAACGTGATACTAAATGGGACAGACATCACCGGACGGCCCGGACATATCAGTTATATGCTGCAAAAGGATCTGCTGCTGCCCTACAAAACCATTGAGGATAATGCCGCCCTGCCCCTGCTGATTAAAGGGGAAAAGAAGAAAGCAGCCAGAGAAAAGGTAAGCGCATATTTCAGGGAATTTGGCCTGGAGGGCACCCAGAAGAAATATCCTTATCAGCTCTCCGGCGGGATGCGCCAGAGGGTTGCTCTGCTCCGGACCTACATGTTCTCCCGGGATGTAGCTCTGCTGGACGAACCGTTCAGCGCACTGGATACTCTGACAAAAAGTGATATGCACAGCTGGTATCTCGAGGTCATGGATAAAATTCATTTGTCGACGCTATTTATCACCCATGATATTGACGAGGCAATTTTGCTGTCGGACAGAATTTATCTGCTGACCGGTGTGCCGGGGCGGATCACAGATGAGATTATCATTCGGGAGGAAAAACCAAGAAGAAAAGATTTTACATTATCAGAGGAGTTTCTGAAATACAAGAGACAGATTCTCGGAAAATTATGAGATATCTTCATTGCATCTTCCAACAGGTTAAACTTATAAAGTTACAAAAGTATTAAGCGGAATGGGGGATTTCCCATTCCTTTTTTTGACACTTTTTGTTATAATTGTTTTAGAATGA
>NZ_SLZZ01000015.1 GCF_004346165.1 Muricomes intestini
GTTGTCTCATCCTGCCAATTTGTTTCCAGGGCATGCTGCAGTTGCGCTCCGGTAATTGTCTTGTCTTCAAAAATCAGTTTCTTAATTACATACAGACTGTTTGCAATGTTTGCAGTACCGATTGTCTGCTGACCGGTAAGATCATATTTTGCGCCGCCCTGTTTGATTGGCTTCCCCCTTGGAATTGTTGTGGTCGGACAGGCAAAGATTGCTGCCATTGGCTCATCCAACATTTCCTCCCACACCTGGTCGATAGTATTCTCCAAGATTGCTTCCATCTTGATATAGTATTTCATCTGGTCAACAAATGCATCTTTTGCCTCTTCATAAGATGCAAAGGTCGCCAGTGTCTTTCCATTGGAGTTCTTATGCAGACAGATTCCCGTTCTTGGATCCTTGCCATTAAAGAGAGACATCTCCAAGGCCTTTGTACAGTTCAGCCATGCACCTCCAGTACGCCCCCCTAAAAGTCCAGGTGCACCAGGCTCTATGCATCCGATAATGCAGTAGTTATAAGCATCTTTCATCTCATAGCCGCGGTTCATCATTGCTCTTGTGTAAGTCTCGTCATTAAAGATGGAGGGAAGACCTGTACCAAGTCTGACTACCTCAGCCACACGCATCTTGAACTCCATCGGTGTATTCTTATGAAATCGTACCGTAAGGGAAGGCTGTGGTACTCTTGTATTATACGTAGCATCCAGTGCTATATAGCTCACATCATTAGTTGCATCATTCATGGTCTCCGGATCTACACCGCCGATAGTCAGATTCTGGAACATTGGAACCCCACGGAAAAAGTCCGTATCGACCCAGCTGCGAACCTTATTACAGGTATAAATCTGCAAGAAAAAGTTCTCTGTCAGCTCGGTTGCAAGTTCTCTGGTCAGTGTTCCATCCGCAATACCTGCTTCATAATACGGCTGCATGAACTGGTCATAACGGCCAAAAGATATTCCTGCTCCGTTATCTTCAATCTGAATACAGATATGGGTCAGAATGATAAACTGCAATGCCTCTTTAAAGTTACGTGCCGGGTTCCTTGGAACGTTGCGGCAAATGTCTGCCATATCCAGGAGCTCTGCTTTTCTTGTCTCATCCTTTTCCTTTGCAGCTATCTTTTCAGCCAAATCTGCATATCTTGCCGCAAATTTAATAATTGCATTGGCGCTGGTGATTGCCGCCTCATAGAAATCTTTTTTCTTAATACATTCCGGATCATTCTTATAGTCTATTTTCTTTAAGTTTTCTTCACACTCATCAATGATTGTCTGAACACCATTTTTGATCAGCCATGGATGATCTGGTGCAAAATGTCCATCACCTCCCTGAAAGTAAGCCCCTATATCAGCAGCCTTAATATTGAAATGCGTATGGATAGCTTCTTGTGGAAGTCTGGTGCACAAGATATCGGTTACCGTTTTACCTCTCCACCAGTTACAAAATTCCTGAATAACAGGTTTGTCTTCTTCTCGAAGTATATATTGATCTTCTGGACGCTTATCCGGAAAATAGGGATTCCCATATATCATCTCACTGTTCATCCATTCTGCATCAAATTCCGGAAACAAAGGTGCCCATCTCGGATGAGAAGCTTGGTTTCCTGCGAAAAGGCTACCCGGCAAAATGTAAATACTCATGTTTTGAAGAACATAGTCAATTGCATGAGCTCTTCTGATAATCGGAGTCTGATCTATATGCTTCTTATAATACTCAGTCAATAACCTGGCTCTTTCAACGCATATGCCATACTTAGATGTTGTTATATATTTATGGAGCATATTGATTCGTTTTGTTCTTACAGGTTCCGTTGACAGCTGATAGGAATCTTTTACCACCATTTTTTCACCTCGCCAATATTTTTAAATTATTAAATATGTCATAATTAAAATATCATTTTATACAAACGATAGAAACCTACTTTTTTTAGTTAAAGGTGTAATTTTTTATGAAAAAGAAGGACTGCTATATCCTCCTTTAATGTATAACACGAATATATTCTTCTATCTCTTCAAAAGTACTTATAATTGCATTCTGAACTCTATATGCTCTGTTTACGTTAGTATCCGCTATTTTATTTTGCGGTTACGCTTTAAAAAACAATTTCCCAATAAAATTGCCAATTGCGGCAATCACTCCGTAAGCAATGATATATACCCATGCTGTTGAATTGTAGAAGATGAATATAGTTGGAAAAAATAACAATGCTATTATTACAGGGATAAACATAAGCATGACCGCCATTGCGCTTCCTGTATCCCTAATAGCAATTGGCAGTGTTTTAACTCTCTTCTCAATAAGCCTTTTAGACTCGCCTGGGGTAAGTGTGGTTTGAATTCCCCTATTTTTCCTCGTACAAGATTATTGCTTATGGCAAACGCATAAATCGGAATCTGTATATAAATCTAACTGCATGAAGATTATACCAATCTGCACATACTTAATTTAACTACCTAACTCCTCATCATTAGATTTGCTAAGCTCCTCATTAATTTTTTGGCAAGTTACTAAACCATGCTTAATACAATAAACATATAGTTTGCCGCCAGTAGTTATAGGAAACCTACAGCTTGGGTTTTGTTCCGGGTACAACCGATTCAGAAATATTCTGTCACTTTTAACATAGGCCACAAAAGAAAGATAATGCTCTTTGGTCATTGGATGGTCAAAAGTTACAAAGTAATCCATGTCCATTTCCTCTACTGTGATTTTGGGTGCTGTGATTGCATCCGTTGGCAAGATACGTTCTAATTTTCTTCCGCAGCAAAAGATAGAGGCACTTGCTGTGCTAACTAAAATATTGCCGCAGGAAGGACAGACATAAAAACGTACTTTATCAATGTTGCCGCTGTCTGGCTTGTTTGATGTAATCTCGCCCTCCATCATCTGTTTCATATCAACGCCCAAAATAGCTGATAGTTCTGGCCATAGCGACAGATCAGGACACCCTAAACCACATTCCCATTTTGAAACCGTTTTATTTTGAATACCCAACGCATCTGCAATATTTCTCTGGGTAAGATTTTTTTCCTTTCGCAGCTTGGCAATTAATTTACCTATTTTCACACAATCCATGCCTCCACCTCCATATTTTATCCCGCTTTATTGTATACATAAACACTCAAAAAAATAATCTACGCTCCGTAGACTGAGTAGAATACTCAATATTATTTACGATACTTATTAACCAGTATAAGATATCATTTTTCAGTTTCGCCTTCAATACTGAAGTAACAAAGTTTTACTCATTCAAATAAATTTTAAAATACTTCTGGTGTTAAGTTGGAATTGGAGCCGGGAAAGAACCTGAGTCGGTGCCGATACCGTTTTGTAGTAACTCATAAACATCTAGTGTGGTTGCTGTTCCTGCCGCAAAATACTGTACCGCCATTCCTAGGCTGATGATTTTTATACTACAATGGTAAATTGTCAATAACACGCTCCTTCCGATTTTGTTTGAACATGTGATAGTAAAATGTTATAATTTAATAGGTCATATGGAGGTGGTATACGGATGAATGAAGAAATGAAAAATGATTTATTAAGCAATCTTGCCAAACTGCATACAACAGAATTGGGCATTGCACGCATAAAAAGAAATTTGGGATTGGATTCTGATGATGTGGTTGCATGGTGCAGACAACAAATTGAAAATGCGGATAGCATAATTAGGCAAGGAAAAAATTGGTATGCGTATATTAACAATGCTAAGATAACTGTAAATGCGCATAGCTACACCATAATTACCGCACACATAACAAAAGATAATTAGTTCATCTTAGAGATAATAGCAAGAATGATGTGTAACGTGTGCCTCCTTTGCGTGCATCGTCTATATCAGGAGCCTTGTGTATAATGGCATCAAATTCATATATTTTAAGATTCATATAGGATTCCTTATAAATTCTTATTCACTATTTCTTTTAGAACAGGTAAAACATCATTTTCAAACCATGGATTTTGTTTCAACCAGCCAAGATTTAAAGGAGAAGGATGAACCAATGGAAAATATTCCGGTAAATATTTTTGAAAATTTCTCACTGTTTCAGTTAAACTTTTCTCACATCTTTTATTTAAATAATATTTCTGCGCATAGCTACCGATCAGAATTATGATTTCAATATTTGGCATCTCATCAAGTAAACGTGGATGCCATTTTTCTGCAAAGCCCTTTCTAGGTGGGACATCACCGGTTTTCGCTTTTCCTGGATAATAGAAATCCATAGGCAACTGAGCGATACGGTCCGTATTATAAAATATCTCGCGAGATACTCCCATCCACTCTCTTAATCGGTCGCCGCTTAAATCATTCCAAAACAATTGAGTTGCTTCTGCTTTACGTCCCGGTGCTTGTCCAACTATAGCAATGCGAGCATCTGCAGAAGCTTTAAATAATGGTGGGATCCCGATTTTTGTATAGGATTCGTTCATTTTGTCAGACATAATTTCTTGTTTGATCTTTTCGAACATCATTATATTTCACTTTTCCTCCTTAAATTTGGGATTGGTTACATATTCATAATCGTTCTCTTCCATCAGATGAACTTCCATATAATCAATTGCTTTTTGAATGCCCGCTATTCATTCCATCCCCTATTCCTCCTGTTCTTTAATTTCATTTTATCAGGAGAGAATGACGATTTCCTGACATTCCGTGCTGTGAGATGTCAGGACTTCTTTTTCTTTCTGTCCGGCAATTTGCCATACATCCCATTCAGCATAGATTCTGTCGGCTTCAAAAAGAAACAGTTATCACAGATGTCTCCCACCAGCTTGCCCTTTACAACTCTCCGTTCGTTCTTATCCTTCTGCCTTGCAAGGGCAGCCATCCAGATGGTCATCAATCACACCAACTCCCTGCAAAAATGAATAGCCGATGACAGGACCAACAAAACTAAATCCTCGTTTCTTCAGGTCTTTGCTTACGGTTTCTGACAATTCATCTTTGGCGGGCATCTCGGAGAGCTTCTTCAAATGGTGAACAATCTGCTTTCCTTCCGTAAAATGCCAAACATAGTCATCAAATGATTTAAACTCACCGGAAGAAACTATCTGCTGCACTGCTTTAGCATTTCGTACAGCTGCCCTTATTTTGGCTCTGCTTCGTATAATTTCGGGATTCCGCAGCAGCGTTTCAATTTTCTGCTCATTGTACCGGGCAACGATACTGATATCAAATCCGTCAAATGCATTCCTGATTGCAGCTTCCTTATGTATAATAGTCGACCACGACAATCCTGCCTGCTGCCCTTCAAGGCAAAGCATGGCGAAGAGTTCCGTATCGTCATGACAGGGCTGGCACCATCTGTTATCATGATAAGCAAGCATAAGCGGATCGTTTTTCGTCCAATCGCAACATTCATTCATCTCTACACCTCATCTTTTTAATTTCATTGCAGGCTTCAGCAAATACTTTTCTTTCAGTCTCTACTCAACAATGGCTTTTGTCATATCTTTCAATAAACCTGCCGCTGTTTTTTCATTTCCACTAAGACATCCCAGTTTACCTGAAAGCATTTTACTGCTTCTCATTTGTATTTTTCGTTGGACCACTGGATTTGTACAAATAATCAATAAGAACAAAACATTTCAAAACGTAATTATAAAATATAAGGTCAATCCTGAAATGACGTCCCTCAAAAGTAATTCTCTTCTGTCTGGCAACAAATGAAAATCCTCTCCCAAGTTCTAACAAGAATTTCTGTAATGAGTGATTAATGCCTGTTCTAAATCACTCTCATAAAAGCCTCATTTTCTACACGCGTTACCGCCTTGCTCTTCTATAATGGATCCCCAACTACTGTAATTTCTCTGCATTTTTTAAGATCATTAAGAAATATTATAACCGATTTAGCCATGAATCTCAATACATCTGCCGCGGCGATTCGGTAGCATCGCTTTTTAACCATTGAATTGTTGTATTAAACATTGCCCCCGATAAAAAATATAAGCTATAGCGTTCCATAGACGATTCTGAGAAAGTAATCATATGAGCCACTTCCGTGCGGTGACGCTCCATGTATGCCTCAATAATTTCTTCTTTTGATTCGAAATTTCGATAGTAAGATGCTCTTGCCACACCAGAAACTCTAATAATATCAGAAGCGGTTATTTCTGAAAACGGCTTCTCTTTTAACAATTACCTCCCATTAAAAAGAAATTTGAGGCTATGGTAGATAAATTGTGTACATTAGAATAGTAAATCTGACCCATATTTACAATTATACCGATACCCTACAGGATAAATTCCTGTAGGAATATCTTGTAGCCCACGTTTTTCTTTGGCCACTATTGTCTATTATAAAGGGAAAAAAATCAAGATAAATATTCTTCGATTTTAACCAATCCCTCCTTCAATTCCTTCTTTGATGGAACTCTTTGTTTCTCTAAAGTAAAATCCATATTGCTCATCGCCAGATTAACCAGCAAATAAATAGTGAACTCATTTTCCGGAATATTCAATGCTTCTACATATTCGCTCTTAAATAGGCGGCGCAGCTTCGCATCAAAGCTATTTATGCCCAAATTAAGCGCGCGGACAAGCATGATTTTTTTTCGGTTCTCAACCAAATAAGCATTCAATTCCTCATCAAGAAAAGAATAACTGTCAAATTTCTCCTCTTGTTTTCTCTTTTTAATGTTTTGCTCAAAAACTTTTGCAAAATGCTCCAAATACTGATCAATGAGTTGTTCCGCCAATTCGTAGATATTTTCATAATGAGCATAAAATGTCGTTCGGTCAATTAAACTCGCTTTTGCAAGCTTTGCGATAGAAATATCATTAAAGTGTGTTGTCTCAAGTAACTTCAAAAAGTTTAGTTGGAGCATTTGCTCGGTTCTTTCAAATCGTAAATCAGCCATTTTCATACCTGCTTTCCTTTTATAGATATCTTTATTCTACATGTTGTAGTTTTACTCTACAAGTATGTATTTTATGTTGTTGTCGTATGATATCTATTGTCTTATAATCTGTTTATAAAATGATACCAGGGTCAAAAGGCCATGCATTTCATGCTTGCATGAAAAGGCATGACCTTGGGAGCCGCAAAACATGAGAAAGCAGCCCGAGTAGGGCATATTTCGAATGTTTTTAGGATTGCGAGAGCACAAAGTGCGTAACAATCCGTAGGTATCAGGGGGCAAAATACCTTTTGCCCCAACGTCATAAAATAAATGTCTATGGAGGTATTATAATGAATGATTATAAAATAACGTTTACTGTCGGCGGTCGTATTGTTTCTGAACAAGAGATACTAGAAATGGAACTAAGTCGTTACCATCATGTTTTCCACATATTTGATGAAAAAAAGATACCCATTTCCTTAAATAATAAAACCTTATCGCTCAAGGAACTTTTAGATTTGCCACTTAAAAGCGCTAAGATTGCTTTAGCCCAAACCCGGGAATCCATCGGTAAAGAAAAGACACTAAAACTATTCAAACCGGAAATTGAACGTGGTGACCACATGTGGGAGGAAATCGCGGCTTCTTCTTGTGCCGGAGTCAATTTTCAAGAATCGTATGTCGAAGTGGAGACAGAAAATATTTCTTTAATCCAGTTTCTGATGTTTAATCAAAGTTTGATGAAGACTAACAATTTATATTTGCCATCTACAATCCATCCTGAACATTACTATTTTGATGCTGATAAAACGGGGCGGCAGGTAATCATCGAAACATTCGGCATGTATAAGGATCCTTCCTATCTTGATTTGAGACTGGGAAGCAAAGAAGATTATCCAGTCAAGCCTGCTAAAGATGTTGATATCGTAATGGCTGGAAAGACTTTTCTTCGTTCAAACGGTCAAGACACGAAGATGCTGGGCATGCACCAATTGACTAATACACCAACCGGTATGAAAGTAAAGCTGGGTGTATTCCTTCCTGAAAATGCACCAAAAGAAATTGCCGAAGGTCATAAATGGCATCTAATGGTCGAATTCAACAATGGTATGCATATAGCTGCAAAACAGCATCCCAATTTTATTCAAAAGAAAGTATTAGGAACGGTCATTAATCGGATGAAAAAGAAAAACCACTAGCCAAAAAATCTCCGCGTCCATACTGGACACGGGGATTTTCTTATAGTGTTGGTTTTACTCACCCTACGACCATGAATCTTCTATATGCAATAGCTTGATTCTTACCGGGCTTCAAGCAGTTTTCCCCATATATGAATTATAGTTGTAAGTCTCAAAATTTCCTTGTTTTCTACACTTCTTCGTGCCCTACTTCTGTCCCCTTGACATCAACACTACGCACTCAACGTGTGTTGAGTGTATAAAAATGATGTTCACAGAACAGAATTATCCCTAGGTGGAACCTCTTACTTTCCCAAGAAGCTCTTTTATAAAACCTCCTTTGAACAATCATTTTCCTTTTTCCACATGATACATCGGCAAAAATGTTATCAAATATCTCCTTTTTACTTTGATAATTTTCCGTATATAAGATTCTTAAATTTATACGTGCTCTGGCTACCGCAACATAAAGTAAATTACGTGCTTTTCTATATATTTCCAGTTCACTATCCTTCAATTCACGATTATATCACGCAAAACAGTTATTAAAATATGATTTACTTTGTCCAAATGATTCCTGAAAGGCGTGGTTAAACCTTGGCGGAAGCCTTTTGATTCGTTATACAAAATAGATCACTTTACCTTCCATCCCATCCAACTGACAATCTCTTGCTCCAATTTTCCTCCGGTGTCCAGCATATACCCCATAATATCATGATACATTTCATTATGAATCAGTGCCGTCGCTTTTCGTATGTCATTATCTGTCAACGGCTTCGTATAATCTTTATATTTTTTCAAAACTTCCCTATCCATGTAAACCGGATTAAAATCAATTCCTGTTCCTCTTCTCAGATTTTCAATGATGTAGAAACCATCCGGGTCAATATCACCGAAATGCTGCCATACCAGTCCTGGATTCGCATCATATGTTTTTCGGATTAATTGCTGCTTCACAGAATTATGATAACCGCTCAAAAAGATTAAAAATGTATGCTCTTCCTGCATTCGATTAAATGATGTCAGATTCTCTACAGTCATCACGTTTTGATCTAGAATCTGAATCGTTTTCAGCTGATTCAATGTTTCCGTAGAAAACGCGATTGGCATATATCGGTTCACACACATTTTTTGTCCATTATCAAATAAAATTTCCGCATTTCCTTTAAAATATACATAAGCAGGATTAGAATAAACGTGGTGCTCTGCTAAAAGAATCCGCTCCGTCTCCCGCTTGTCCTCTTTATCCTCTCCATCAGAAACGCCTAAAAGCAAAGTATCATAATCGCCATATTTTTTTAGAAGGCTACAGACTCTGGAGCGGAATTGCTTTTCCCATTTTTTACTGTCACCGAGGACAGCAACGGACAATTCCCTTTCCAGAATATCTTCCTGATTTCCTAATATATATCTGCAAAGTTTCAATATAAATTCTGCAACCTGCACATCATAAACAGCCTTTTTATTTTCCCTAAGCCTGTCTATCTGCTCCTGACAAAACCGATCCAACAAAAATTCCTCTCCCATGTAGCTTTTATACAATTCTATCTGAATTCTTTGCAAGGTACGCTTGTCCTGTCTCTTCAAAATCCTATAGTAATCCTGCCACTTCTCCGGATTTGCCGCCAGCTTCTCAATTACCCCCTTGTTGCGTCTCACAGATATCAATCCACTGTTCTCCAAATCCCTCATCTGATTTTCGAAATCACAAACAAGATTCATATCCACGTAATCAGAATGATAATCTTTAAACACCCTCTCTGGCAGAGCATAGAAACCCTGCGTAATCTTGTTTTCACCCTGATAAGTTTTACTGTTTTCATACTGGTCCAAAAGGATTCCCAGCACTTTTTTCTGGTTTTCACTAAACATTCTGATAATCCTTCACCAGCCCTTCTACCGCATGGGTATACCTCCCTGACATTACCAGACTTACCGTAGATTCAATAAATGTTCCGATACTGTTTATTTTTTCCGGAGGTGCTGCGTAAAACACTTGAAATTGATTCTCTTCAAAATATTTTACCATCTGTTCAATGCGTTCTCTGGATAAAGCAGAAAATGCCTCATCAATGAAAGCAAGTCTGGCGCAACAGACCTGTCTTGGATAATATTGGAGCAGGCTGGCCGCCAGAATAATAAAATACGGTGTTTGTTTTTCTCCATTGCTTGCTGAGCCTTGCTTTTTTGATAAATCCGAAGTGATTTCCTGCTCTCCCTGCCTGCTGACAATCTTCATATCATACACAAAATATTTACGGTAATCTGTGTATTCCGCCTCGTCCTCCTCATCCAGAATAATACTCATAAACTCCTGAATATCTTGCTCCATCTCTTCATCATCTCTTGCCGAATTCATATATAATTCTGGAGAATCCATGTACTGCTCCAATTTTTTACATATCCGAAAAAACACATTACGGTCTGCCTTTTCCTCCATAACAAACCGGTAAGTATCATTACCAAATGGAATACGCTTTAGCTCTTGGTTAATTACTTCTATTTCTTCTCGTGCCTCTCGGATTGTTTCATTGATTTCTGCAACAAAATCATTCATAAACGCGCTTTCCAGCTTTTCTCCCTGTTCTTTCAGTCGGTTTTGCGCTTCTTCTATCTTTATATTCGCAATATTCCTGTATTCTTCTCTATAAAAGGGAATACATCCCACACCTCTTCTGTTAATATCGATTTCGGCTAACTTACAATATTCAAGTTGTGCACTTTCCAACTGCCTGACACACTCTTTCACTTCCCCCTCTAAATTACGAACCGTTTTAGGTGTAATGGCCTTCCATGTATATTCCTTTCCCTTAACCAGCCTTTCATATTCCTCCATCATTGGGCGTTTTAATTCCAAGCGTTCCATGGATTTCCTAGAATATTCCTGATTCAGTTCATATAACTCTCCAGAAATTGTCTTGAGTCTTGTGTTCTCTGTTTCCTGTTCTTTGTTGCAGGAACCTATCTCTTGTGAAACCTTATTCACTGCCTCTTTGAATTCATCAAACTCCCGTTTCGCATCCTGCTGCTCTTGCAAAACCGTCATAAAATCTGGATTACTGCGTATTTTGTCAATATTTTTCTTAATTGTTTCCTTTTTTTCCATATTTTCGTCCAGCGTTTTTGCAGACCCAAAGTCATAGTGATTAACATCCCAATCTACCCGGTCAATCTCTCTACGGTATTTCTCACTTTGCTCCACATTGTTCTTCATACCTCGGAGTTCCGTTTTCTTCTTCTCTTTTTCCTCCTCCGCTCTCTCAAGCTGAAACTTGATTGCATCTCCTCCCAAACAGAATTCTGTCTTTCTAATTTCCATGTAAGACACGGCATAGCTTTTCGCCAGCATCCCATTTTTCATAAGACCGCCCTTGGGGTATTCATGAAGTTCTTCCAATGTTCCGCATAGGTGAATTCCATTCAGAAGATAATTAGCATATCTTCTGGCATAAAGATTGGGAATCACCAGCATCTCCGCCGCCGATCCCGCTGCCATCCGGGTGTCCGGCAGTTTGTCCGTAATTACCACATTGGCTCCATGTATCTCTTTCTGTTCCAGAACCTCCATGGCCTTGTGACAATAGTCCCCATCCACTATAATATAAAAACGTTTTCTCCCAAGAAATGTCTCAATCGCCGCCCTCCACTCTGCGTCCTTAATCTCCTGCACAAGTTCTGCAAATATCCTGACATCTGTCTGGATTTTCTGCCGTTTAAATTCCTCTTGGATGATTCGCTTTGCACTCTCAACTTTTTTAGGAAATACCATCTGATTGGATTTCAGCTGCTTAATCGTTTCTTCCAACTCATCCATCTCTGTATTCAATTGCCCGATCCGGTCCCTGCTGTGAACCTCATTCGTCCAAAAAATATTCTTTTGCGCCTTGACCATTTCCGCAAAATGTAAAAACACCTGAAGTTTTTTATCCTCGTCGTATTCTTTTTCAGCCAAATGGCACAAATATTGCTTGTCCATCTCCCCAACCTCAAGAAATTCCGCAATCCGTTTCAACAACCCGGACATCTGTATCTGTAAGTTCTTAAGTTCCGCAACCTTTTCCTCATATTTCTCAATTTCAAATTCTAAATTTTCTATCTGTCGTTTCTGCACCTGAATGCTATCCTGCATTCCCTTGAAAATATCATTGTTTTCTGCAATACGATACCGTTCGCCGGCCGCCTCATATTTTTTATCCAGTTCTTTCTTACGGGTTCCCAGGACTGTCTGTCTATGTACAAGTGATTCCAACTTCTTTTCCGCCTGTATTTTTTCTTCCTCTTTCCCCCTTAGTTCCTGATAGCATAGCATCAACTCCCGGATATGTAGATTCCGTAGTTTTTTCTCGTACTCCACCGTTTTCTGTTCCACTGTCTCCAGTCGGACTTTACTATTCCTTAAATTTTCATACATCCCTCTAATGTGCTCAAACTGACGCCTCTGCTCTCGAAGTTCTTTCAGAGAATCTACCTTTCCTGGTTCCAGTACACAATCCTGAATAAACTGATCAATATTATTTTCGGGATTAAATACCATCATTTTCAGCAGCTTTGTACGGTACTTTGTGGCATCACAGCGCAGTCCCAGAGCACGGAGAACCTGGTCTACTCCCTTGTCTCTCCCCAGAAAATCTGCTGACTTTAATCTATGCCCACCTACAGCCAGCTCGTTTCTTGGTGTAAATCGAACCCGCTTATTCTCCACCACGGTAAAATTTATCTGCTCAATTTGAGAATTGCGGCAAATGAACCAACTGCTCTTATAGGAAAACTCATTGGCCGACTCGATACATACGCCAATAACCATATAAGAATTCTCAACTGGCGACCAGAATTCCATTGCAATATAGCTGACAACCTCGCCCATCCTCAAGTATCTCTCTGTGCCGTTGCTTTTGGTGTCTCCTCTCACATATGCAACTACGGTTCTGTCCCGGTCCTTTGCAGCCTTATTAAACTGTGTATTCCCCGTCAGCAGGTACGTCACCGCATCCAGAATGGTAGACTTCCCGCTTCCATTTACTCCGGTAAACAATGTGGAACCTTCCAAATGGATACATTCATTCTGAAATCTTGACCATTGAACCAGCAGCAATCTGGTGGCAGTCTTCCTATTCATCTGCATCGTTATCCTCCTCATCATCTGTAGTTTCCCCTGATTTTTCAATCATTCGCTTTTGCGTCACTTCCACAAAGCGACGGAATTCTTCCGAATCCAGTGCAAACTGCAATGATGAATAAAGTCGGATCAGGCAATCCTCCTCCCCTACTTTGCCATTTACATCGATAAGATTAAACTTTGAAAACAGCGCCAAAATATTCCCCATAGTGCTTTTATCAATCTGTTCTTTTACCCCATATTTTTCCATCTCAAACCGTAAATCCGTTATGGAAATTAAATATGATCGGGAGAGATTTCCCGAACGCATTCTATCTGCATATAAAGCCCAAAGGCAGCACAATACCACACTCTCTGCCTTCTTCAATTGAAGACGATTCGCCTGTATCTTTCCGTTTTCTCCTACATCCGCACAATTGCGCAGCATAACAACCCCGTTTTCCCTATCCACTACAATGTCAAAACCGATATAGCCAAAAAACCCTGAAAAGGGTTCCGGCTTCTTAGAAATAAAATAGTATACCTTTTTATTCTCATCATCTTTATCACGCACAATAAAAGTATGCTTTAGCAAACGCCTGCACGACCGCTGAAACAAGTCTCGTTCTGACGAGGTGTATTCTTCCCAAAATTCTTCTATGCTCATCAGTCTTCTCCTTTGATAATTTCAAATCTGCGAAGTATCATACCATTCGTTTCCACATAACCATCTTTCAATTGAATCGAAAGCCCATTCTCCTCTCCGTATGCCACGGCGGACATGGTACAAAGTAAATCTCTTTTACTTTCCATAGGCAACTTATCGCTGCTTACACTTTTCTCATCTCTCATAACCAGTTCCAGATATGCCTTCATTTTCTCCTTTGAATACGGATTATAGGCTTCCTTTTCATGGGCCCTTCTTGCTTTTTCAAGTTCTTCCTCTGTCATCTCTTCCAAATCTGCAAAGGTTTGTTTACGAATTGTCTGTGCCTTTCTTGGAAAACGGATGGAACCTCTGTCAATAAATTCATTCCTGTCCAGCAAAAACAAAGCCTCCATTTCATCCGGCAATTCCACCTTCCACTCCAACTCCTGCATTTCCTCCGCTATATACTTAATCGTCTGTTCCACATTTCCTCTGACATCCGATTCCCGGTTTCTTAAAAATCGTGCGCGTCCCACGGCAATTTGCAGATACACATTAATTTTGTGCTTGATTTCTTTCATAATGTGGTCATAATCTTCAGACAGGAAGCCTCTTGTCCTCTGAATCATATCCAGAACCTGTTCTTTTGCTGCTTCCTCTTCTAAATCTTCTTCTACTGCACATCCTATTACGAGAAGTTCAAAGAGTACCCTATCACTTTGCATGCTTTCCAGTTTTGAACGGATAAAAGACCTGTACATGTGTATATTTTGCTGCTTTGTAAGCCTCGCATATTCTCGGATAAAATTCCCCTCACAATATTCAATAACATTTTCCGTCAGGCTTTCCAGGCTTTCCTCCCTCACCATTCGCTCAATAATTTTCTTTATAAATGTAGAAAGCCTTTTTAATGCTTTTGACAATAATTTAGCATTGCGATAAATGTTTTTCAGTCCTTCTACGTATGGATCCTGAGACCACTGTTCTTCATTGTGCAGGACATTATAGATATTGTAGATATAGCTGGAATACTCTTCTCTTTCCGGCCTTCTTAATTGCTGTAAAAACTCAGCCAGCAATATCCCCTGTTCAGTCATAATAATATGTTTTTCATAAGTGGCATCATCATTCTCTTCCTCCAGCCAACCAATCTCTTTGGAAGAAAATTTCCGTATTATACCATTGGCCAGGTCATTATAATTTTTCCTGCTCCCGCTGTCTTCCTCCCCATCAAGGAACTCTACATGATTTTCCAGCAGATAAGATGCCAGAGCATCCCGAATATTGCTTCTCGCAATTCGATAAGAGATTTCCCTGTCATATTGCTCATAAATAATCTGAAGACAATCCGAATAGATTCCATTATTACTTCCACTGGACAAGCAGTTAAAAAAGCCAGACGGTATTACATCAAAAAGCCGTTCCATTTAAATTCTCCACTTTAAGCACTTTCCAATAACCAGATTTATTAGAACCGATTCGTTCAATGAATCCATATTTTTTCAGTGCGGCAATTCCATTATCAATCGTTGTCTTTCCAACCCCGATTTGTAGCGCCAGTTTTGGTTTTGTTATGTTGGGATTGTTACGGATTTCCATTAATATTTGAATTTGTGTCTGCGTCAATCGGAATTCCTTGTCTTTATCGCCCTGTTTATCACCCATTTTATCACCCATCACATTAATCCAATTAAACGGTATCTTTACTACAATAGAGTTTTCGCGAAATTCATATGCTTCTTTTCCATAACACTGTGTAATCTTTGGCACGCCCCTTCCGGTTTTCTCACTGATATGAAGCTGCAATAATATCTCTGACAGTTTTTTATTGACAGGAATCGATTCCCCTGCAAAAAATCCCTCCATGGTCTGTTCCGGCGCTAATGACCCTCGCGAAAGTATCTCTATTCTATCGGAGAAAACGGTAATCATCGGTTCATTCCCACTGACCCATTTATTATGGGCAAACGCATTGATTACAGCCTCTCGGAACGCATCATTCTCAAATAATGGCACTTCTGTTCGCTCCACCACACGATTACTTTCGTCGGCTTGTATAATATTTAAAACATCACCATAACGAAGAACTTCATCAAGCGAGTATAAAAGGCACTGATTTCCAAACTCCCTCACAGAATACATATTATCTGCTTTCGTTTTCCCAGAAAAAATAGCAACCCTGATTGGCATATGAGAATTATCTGAAAGCAATTGTGCCAAAATATTGTATTTTCCATCTTCCGTATACAAGGATAGATTTTTTTTGAATGTATTAATATTAAGTTTCAATCCTTTCGCCCCATAGTAGATAAGCAATTTTTCAAAAGTTAAATCTTGATAATACGATGGCCTATTCTCCATCGTAGGAAAGCCATGGCTCAATATATTAAATAAATAAGATTCCTTTTCCGGGAATTTCCTAAGGTTCTCCTTGCTGGATCCAATTCTAATATACCGTTCCCGTGCATAAGCTGTTGGAACTGACTTTGCTGACGGAATCGTCAGCATAACCAGCCTCTTTCCATTTATAATCTCTTCCTCAAATTTAAAATTCACATCTGGAGTAAGTTGTCTTGCCAAATAGTGTTTTAAAGGTTCGTTTTTGACATCCTGATTACAATTAAAATCAGTCCCCACAATTTTATGTGTTTTATCATTTATCCCCCATATAAAATATCCCTGCTTTCTACCTTCATAAGCAGCACTGTTGGAAAGAGCAGATATATATTCTCCTAGTTCATCCGGCTTATACCAATTCTCTTTAAATTCAAACCATTCACGTTCCGAGTCATATTGCCATAGTTCATTAATGACTTCAATTACATTACTCATTTTGCTTTCCCTTTCACGACCGACTTTATTCCCCACCGTACCACGCATTAATTATATCACATGTGGGTGATAAAGTGGGTGATAAATTCTTTATCTACCATTTTCTTTTCTCCAGCAATAAGCTATTCCTCATTTTCGACACAATTCGACACAAAGCTCGCAATGTGTTGAGTGTGCGAAAAAGATTCCTGCAAGGCGCAATCGAACCTTGGTGGAGGCCTTCTATCCCATAATATTTCTTTTAGCACGAAGCATTTCTATTGCTTGTCCTATTTTTTGACTTACTTCTGGCCTGTCCATCATCTTACTATTCATTCCAATCATACTCATCAATAAATAGTCAAGCCTATGTATTTCTCCTCCGAGATTTATCTGTTTATAAAAATCTTTTACGGTGTCATCTTCTTTGCACTCATCAGAAATTTTTATGTAATATTGGTCGTCTCTTACAAACGCTTTCTGTATTCCCTCAGTGTCCGGATAAAGGTATTGGCGAGCAGTATCCTCAATAAGCGGTATACTTTGATTAAGGCAATTTTTAATATATCGCCTGACTATTTCAAGTAACATATTCCCTGATCCAAAAGAATTTTCTAGTACACGCTTTCCTGTTAAATTCGTTGTATACCCAGCCAAATCTAACTTTTTCTGAACCATATCCACGGGGGTGAATTTCTGGCATTTATCTTTATTGCTCATATTATCAAATATTGAACTCATGCGTTACCTCGGCATATAATATTTGATCGCTATTCCAGATACATTAAAATGCCTTGAAAACGTTCTTCCAGATACTCAGCTATTATCTCTGTCATTTCAACAGATGAGCCATCACGGTAATAACTATCAAAAGCCTCATAATATCGCTTGCGATCTACAAACTTCACATTAACTGGTGGATACCCATTCTGCATTAAAAATAAATTGAGTATTAGGCGCCCCGTCCGACCATTCCCATCCACAAAAGGATGAATACCTTCAAACTTTAAATGAAACAGTGCAGCACTCTCAATTGGATGTATCCTTGCAGAATGAAATTCCACTATTAATTTTTCAATAAGTTCTGGCACTAATGCTGGTTCGGGCGGTTCGTGAAAAGCCCCCATGATGCGAACTGGTATGCGACGATAAATCCCCCTATCTTCTGGCCGATCCATTAAAACCAAAGTATGAATTTGCTTGATAATATACTCGGTAAAAGGTGTATTGTTCGTTACCAAATCCTGTACATATAAGAATGCATCGCGATGTCCAACTGCCTCCAAATGATCTTTTAGAGGCTTTTTATCAATCGTAACTCCCTCCAATACCATTGCTGTTTCCTGCAATGTAAGACATATCTTCGATTACTCCATTATATCATTCCCTTAATCCATCTTTTTCGCCTTTTAATTTCCGAAATACTTAAAATGCATTTGCAGTGTGTTGAGTGTGAATCGGATTATCGAAAGACACAATTGAATCTTGGGATATCAATGTTGTTTATGGCGGAATACCGTTCATAATATATAAACAAGCCCCTTACCTGCTTAACAAATAAGGGACTTTCATAATACTTTCTACTTTATTCAAAAACCTTTAGAATTTTGGCCTTATAATCAACAAGCATATGAAATACTCTAAGTATGTAGACGGTTTTTTCTTTTTCATTAATCAGAAAAAATATTTTGTAATTTTTATAATATGTTTTCCTAATCCCATACCTCGCTAACTCTTCGTCTTCATCTAATTCATGACTTTGTGGAAACATACTAAGGCTACTTATTGTCTTTCGAAATCCTCCCACCATATTAATTGCAGTCCCAGGCGCTTTTAGTTTAAACGCAATATAATCTGTCTGATTTACAATGTCACTTTCTGCTAACGGTAAGGTTATAACTTTATATATTGTCATCGGAATATCTTTTCTCCAGTTCATTGAAGAATTCATTATGATCACGGCCTTTTCCCACTGCGATATCACGATAACTCTCTAATACCATTTCTCTTACCTGTTTCTGGTTTTCATCAATTTCTTTACGATAATCTATAAGCTGTTGTGCCGGACTCATACAAATCACCTCTTCCTTTTTCTACTTCTATCTTTAGTATACTCAAAAACTCTTGTCAATACAAGAGATTAATATTTAAATTTTTAAACTACTTCCATCAAAAATTATCTAACTCTAAATTGTACCCCTTGTCAAGGACATTTTTAAACCGATAAACCTTTTCTAAAGTGTCACGCACAAAGCCCTGCTCCCTTGCTATTTTGTTCAGTTCTTTTTTGGTTAATCTCAAGTTACTCCTCCAATTCTGCCATACGCTTAAAATTCTTCGGGACATACATCTGCCATGCGGACACATACTCCATCGTCTGGCGCTCCATTGTATCTGAAAAATAGCGTCTGCTTTTCCCCATATATTCACGGCATTTATCAAAAAACTGTTCTGTCAGTTTTAAATCTTCTTTTAACGGTTCTAGTATAAACCCGGCCTTTTGGTAGAGAAACTGTTTCCCATACAGTTCCAGGTAATACAAAAGTTTATCCTCATCAAGAAACGGAACCATCTGCAGACAATGATAAAGTTCGGAGATTCCTCCTGCCTTTTCCAAATCATTCACAGAATCCAAAACGGTTCGTTCCGTGTCCGTCACCTTTATTTTGTTCTCTTTCTGAAGCACTCCGGGCTTAATCCGCTCCGGAAAGCACTGGTACTGATACCCATCAAAGGAAAATGGGCGGAACCGTCCGCTTCCCGATACCTGCACCGTATGCATCATCTGGTTTGTAAAACCAAGGTACTCAAATGCGCTATGGTGAGAAATGTATCCATTTTCCAAAATATGGCTTCCTATCTCAAAACGACTGGCTACCGGAGCACCTGTTTCCATGCTCACGGCTACATACAGTCCTTTCTTTACCTGCTCCACATAATGTTTTTGAAGGTATTCGCGAATCAATGAATATATCGTATTTCTATTTTCACTTATAATCTCTGCCAGAGCAGGATAGCCAAAAACTCTCTCATCAATTAGCTGCCCGTAATATTTCATATAACATTCACCTCGTTTTAATATTAGCACAAACCCATGGTTATTTCAATGGGTTTGTGCTAATATTAAAACTTCTTGGTAACAGTTTAGCCTTGGGGTTGAACTGTTACGAAAATGGAGGTCTTTTCAAGGTTCTGTCTTGTTTAGAGAGTTAATTATTAAGGAAGTTCAGAAAATCAGTATTAGATATGTATTCAATATTTTCTAATGTCTGCCCTTTCTCACTATTAATAATGATATTACGGACACTACCTTCCATCCATTTACCATCATCAGGCACTAAAAAAGTTTTATCTGGACCTATTTCAATATTTTTGACTGCTTCAAATCTAAGAAATCCATTTGGACTGTCATTAGCTAGCTGAAGCATGAAAGAAAACCTTTCAGGATTTATAAATCTATCTGAAGAAATTTCTATAATGGAATCCTTAATCCACTTTCACAATCAAAGAAAACTCCAGCTAGCACCCAGTCAGGATTGCCCTGAATCTTCTCCCTGTAATATTCCATCTGTGCCGCTAATTTTCATTTTATCTTACCATCCCCTCGCTGCAACAGAACACAGCATTCTATACGTGTTGAGTGTGTGATAAAGAGTCCCGCAAAGCACAATTTAATCTTAGCGTAAGTAATAATTAACTAATTTTCATTATATCCATAATATTTCAAAACCAATCCACCAACTCAATACCATTGACACCACGAATGACTGGTATGCTGTCTAAATATTTCTGAGCATCAGGGCAGATTTTCCAATGAACACATTTGTATCAGAATGCTCGTGCAAAAGGTGCTGCTGGAACGAGACTCACCCTTAGATATCCGTTATAAATAGTATCCTTGCTTTTAATTCCCCGTAGTTGATTACTGCTCTTTTCTCAGGATTCTCTCCCTCCTGATAGTAATTCACATAGCCTTTCTCAGCTTCATCAAAAACCAAAGCATAATAATCCAGGGCAGCTCCCGCTTTTCCGCAGGCCTCTCCCGAAAAAAACAGCTTCAGCCTAATCCGCTGCTGTTTTTCAGCATCATCCACCAGCATTAGCTGCCAACTAAGGCCGTACTTGTCCTGAACCCATGCATACTGCTTACTAAAGGGATAAGCACCCAAAGGCATAAGCTCTATTTCCCCGTCAGACAAGCTGGCGTGGAGCCTGTCAACCTCCTCCGGGACAGCGCAGGCAACCATAAGGGAAATAGAATTTCCGGGGATAGGTTGCCTCTAAAATTGGCGATTGCCTTCTCGCCATTGCCACACACAGTGTTCTGAGTAAGCACCGTGCCAACCATCACCTCATAGGGCGTATCCGCAGGCCACCAATATGCGTGATCTCCTTAGATTGACTATTGAAAATCAAATGCAATTTATTGAAACAAATAGCTGGTCATTGACACGGAACCTGCCAGACAGCTGTTGTTGTAGACTGATACTTCATCCTCCTGATCTGCGGCACCCAATATATACAGGATCGGATTAAAGTGATCCGGCATAGGAACGGCTAACCTTGCCGTTTCTCCCAGACTCATATAGTCAACGACGTCCTCATATTTCTTGTTTTCGATGCCATCTTTGATATAATCGTCAAACCGGTAGGCCCAATCAAATCCCTTGCCACGCATAGATGCGTCAACCCTTCGCAGGTTGTGAACGATATTTCCGGTGCCAAACAGTAGAACGCCTTGCTGTCTCAAGGATTTCAGTTCCTTACCAATCTGATAATGCACCGCTGGCGGAGCGGCAGCATCTATGCTGATTTGAAAGACGGGTATATCCCGTTTTTGGTACATATGAACCAGAACAACCCAAGTCGCGTGGTCAATACCCCAGGAATTATCAAACTCATTTGGTCGGCTGATTAACCTTTTTACATCTTCTGCAAGCATCGGATTGCCGGGAGCATCATAGCGAACCTCATACAACTTTTCTGGAAATCCATACATGTCATAGATCATCTTCGGATTCTCCTCGTTCATAATTTTAGTCCCTTTTGTAAACCAATGTGCCGAGATAGATACGATGGAGTCCGGTTTAGGTATTTCTTTTACCATATCCCTCCAAGTTCTGGTAAAACGGTTGTCTTCTATTGCGTTCATCGGCGAACCGTGACCTATAAACATCATCGGCATTTTAGACATATTAATACCTCCTATTCAGTATGTGTTTGCTATTTATTTTTAGCCGTGCGTTTTATTACCTTATTTCTAATCGTCCGGTATTCCGTACGGCTTGAATAAGGATAATTAATTTTTCCCACCCATAAACGTTTCCGTCCGCTTTTGCCGTCAGTTACTCACCGCCGGTGCTTTTCGAACATAGTCAGCACTGTCAATCTGCTCCAACATAAACCAAGCCAAATCAGTACGCGACAACTTTGAGCCAAGCTTGTCCTTCCCCAGATACCCTGCCCGAATATGTTTAGACAGCGGTTTATCCGTCAAAAGTGCGGCAATTCTTACGAGTGTCCAGTCAGTATTTGAGTCACGAACCAACTGGCTGTATTTATTGATTTGTTCGTAGGTAATCGGTCTGCCCCGCCGAATCATGTTTCTTCTCATCCTGAAACGAGATCCGTCCTTATCAAGAGAATCCTGATTGCTGGTGGTAGAAAGAACGATGAATCTTTTAATTCCGTATTCTTCCATCACGGATAAGACATTCGCAATACCATCGCTCAGTTCCGCATCCGATGGCTTTCCCGTAGGCCCAAGCGCACTGATGACCCCATCACTGCCTTTCAGGGCGGTTCTCAGTGTTTCTTTATCACCAAGCTCGCCTTGAACTACCTCTAATTGAGGATTCTCGATAGTAACCTTTCGAGAATCACGGACAAAAGCAACGACATTGTATCCGCGGTCGAGTGCAAGTCTTACCACCTCACTCCCCGTTTTTCCCGTTGCGCCAAAAACAGTGATTTTCATTTGACATCCTCCTTCCAAAACAACTAATTAATCGGCTATAATTGCGTCACATTTTATAACCAGCATCCACCCCGTTCACGAGCAAAGGCTCTATCGCCGTACCCCCTGCTTTTGAGCGGCAATATCTGCTGCGTCAACGCTTGGGTGATGGTAACGTGATTTTTTCGATGTTTTACCTCCTTTTATCTGGATGGCATGCGCCGGGCAAAATGAATGCAGACGAAATAATAATAGCAGGGGACGTCTTTTTGCCAATCCGGTGTATTATTTTCGTACATCGTGATCTTCCCGTCCAAACGAACCTCGGCACAGAATCGAGCACACAGGCCTGCCGCTCTACGTCATTGCGCAGGAGACCAAGTATCACAATGCCAGCCGTTTTTCGGAAATTTTCAGAGGAGCCTATGGAATCCCCCCTACCTGTACCGGAAAATCCTCTTCTCCCCGAACTACAGGAAGGTTCCAATCGAATAGCTGGAAACCTCTTCCTGAGCTTTTCACCGCTGTCGTAAAAGCAATAAAAGCAGGATTAAAACTCCATCCGAAAGGCCACTTTCCCTTGGGGATGCTCTGCCAGAACATACTCTATAGCTTTTGCCGTTTCGTCCGGCGTGTAAATATGGTCTATATACGGCTTGACCTTGCCCTCGTCCGCCAATCTGCCCAGTTCCTCCAGTCTCTGCCTTTTGGGCTGGAAGGGAAAAGCCGCTGAGCCGAATTTTTTCCCGCTCCCGATGGCACGAACCGGTCCTGCCGCCATACCGCTCAATGCCTTCGGCGTGCCTCCAATTAAGACATACCTGCCGCCCTGATTCAGCAGCTTCTTATATACCGACAAGGGATGATACCCATTGACCGCAATGATCCTGTCGTAGGTTTTTCCGGTCCCCGCAATATCTTCCTTTTTATAATCAATCACATGGTCTGCCCCCAGGCCTTGCGCCATTTCCACATTCCGCGTACTGCACACGGCGGTAACAATGCCACCATATGCCTTGGCAAGCTGAACGACAAAATGCCCGACACCCCCGGATGCCCCTTGTATCAGCACTTCCTGTCCCGGCCGTATCTTTGCGGCGCAAACCGCTCCAAGTGCTGTTATGCCGCCTGTGGGCAATGCCCCTGCCTGCTCAAAGGAAAGCGAATCAGGTTTTGGAGCCACTTCTTTCTCATTGGCAAGCACATACTCCGCCCAGGCACCGATAAAGCCTTTTGCGAGACCGAACACCGCATCGCCCTTTTTCAGACCTTTCACACCGTCTCCAATTTCCTCCACAATGCCCGCAAACTCCACGCCCAGTGGCTTTCCGGCCGCAGGCATCGCCAGATTCAGCACCCGTCCAAGGCCGATGCTTCCAAAGCGCATATACTCCATATTTGTGATTGCAGAAGCCTTCACCCTTACAAGCACCTGATGAGCCCCCGGTGATGGTTTTGCAATCTCTCCCATACGGAGCGATTCCTCCGTCTTTCCAACCCCGGTATAAACAACAGCTCTCATCTCACTCTTCACCTCTTTCCTTTAGTGAAGCGGCCACCTTCTGAGCGAACCTCCTCGCATTTTCCAGATCCATCGCATCGGGATGTCCCTTATTGTCCGTTCCCGGCGAATCTCCTTTGCAGGTAAACGGTTCCCCTGCGATAGATATCTGCTGTTCCCTTAATAAAGCTGCAATCAAAGCCCCAATCTCAAGCTGGTTGCCATAGGTTCCAAAGGCAGCGGCGTTTTTTACAATTTCAGGGTTCATCCCCTGAAGGAATGCCCTCGTCTTTCGATGGGGCTTGTGAAAATAAATTCCGTCCCCGACAAAGAGCAGATCGACCGGAGCAGTGAAATCTATTTTTTCTTTGCCAATTCGTTCCGCTCTGATATGAAACGATTCCGCGATGGCTTCAGCAACCTTCCTGGTATTGCCGGATCGTCCGGAATGGTATACTACTTTGACATTCATTTTCTCCATTTCTCCTTCCTGGATATATGACAAATCGACTACAGTAATCTTGAAGTCGACCATTTACCGCCCCTCTCTCTGTTATAAGTTATAAGCTTTCTCGATCGCAGGTTCCGTGTCAGAACACCATAGTTTTCGGAGTAACGCCCTTTGGATATTCCTGTTCCCCGTCCAGCTTTTCAGAATATACCTGGTACCACATCTCTGCAATCGTATCGGGATCATTGACGCCGCCGGTTCCGGCTTTCATCATCAGTCCCAAGGAGCGGTGTGCCACCAGAATCCCCTTTGGAGATAATTCTGTATGCAGATTGGCGATATAACTGCGAAGTCCCGCCATAGCAATTCCAATGTTCCCCAGCATTGACATGGGATACAGAGCGGACAGCCCGGTGGTAAACAGCAAAGCACCCCCGCCGCGTTCCTGCATATCTGGAAGCACACTATTGACCACATTGATAGCACTAATCACAAACCCCTCAAAGGGCGCCGTAGCATTTTCCACCGTAACATTCACCGCTGTGGCGGGGGGGAGCAGTGGTGGGTACCGGACTGAGCTCCAAGACGTCAATGGATCCGTATTTTTCTTTGATGTCAGCCACGGCATTTTCCACCGCTTCCTTTTTGGTCAGATCCGCCGGATAATAAGACGCCTCAATTCCCTGATCCTGCAGTTCTTTGACCATGGACTGCAGCTTTTCCTCGTTTCGCGCAATTAGAGCTATTTGGAATCCCTCTTTGCCAAAAGCCTTTGCCAGAGACAATCCTAACCCTTTTCCTGCACCTGCAATAAGCATTGTTTTCATAACAGTAACCTCCTTCATTTTGAATGGTATTCCTTTTTCTGTAATGTATCCATTGGTCTACAAAGATTGTAGTATGTTTTACTACAGATTATCATAAAGTTTTTGTAACGTCAATGGCTACAGATTTACTTTTTCGGATTCTTATGTTATCCTTATTGCAGAATACAGTTGAGGTAAACCATTATGCGAATGAGTACAAAATTCCCGTTAGCCGTGCATATTCTTATGATTATTGCCGCTTTCGGGGAGAAAACAAAAATTAACAGTGAAATGCTGGCGAAAAGCACAGGTGCCAACGCCGTTACCATCAGAAATATTTTCAAGTCTCTGAAAGGTGCCGGTATGATCTCCATCTCTCCCGGACCGGGCGGTGCGAAGCTTGCACGCAGTGCGGACGACATCTCCTTATGGGATATCTTCCTGGCCGCCGAATTGTCAGATCCTGACCAGTTCTTTCAGTTTCATGAGCAGTCTGATATGCGTTGCCCCATTGGCAGCAACATTTTCGGCGTACTGAAGGGGCACTTGGATGAAAGCGTCGATGCCATGAAGCAGAAGCTGTCAGCAGTGAGCGTCGCCTTATTGCTGGACGAAACAAAGGAGCGGTTATCCGATTTATCCCTGTGCTCAAGGCAGCATGCTGCAGACGATTTTTAGAAAACAGGAGAACATTATGAGCAACACACTGATTGTATAGTGTTCAGAATTATTTCACTGTGTCTATAAACTGCTTTCTGAGGATGGCATCTTTGCTTTCAAAATACCTTCATGATAGACACATTTTATAAAGAAAGCTATGGGGACAAAGAAAAACCGGATGTGATTATCGTCCGGGCAAGAAAAGTATAAGCCATAAAGTCTCCTCTGTTCCATCACCAACTGTCTTAACATTCCGAAAGTCAATGACCCGACTCCCTTTTGTCCTCTTACGAGGTCTAAGGTAACGATGCTGCAGAGTTCACTTAATGTTACGGACTGTTAATTTGCACCTATTTCACATAGGTCTACCTCGTTTCAGCACAATTAGTCACCCAAGAGCACTGGAGGCTTGCTACAAGGCTCACTGGCAATTACCTTGACCGGACTTTCACTGGTTAGAAACGTGCGTCGCCGGATCCACCACAAAAATAAGACAAGAGATCCTTAAGTAGATGTCTCATGTCTTATTTTTTTCGACACATTTCGACACAAATCTCGCAGTGCACCGTCATCGGAAATAAATCTACCGCTCTCCCCTTCTCTACTTCATACCCTTTCCCCCGCAGATACTTCAAATCCCGTGCCAATGTCGCCGAATCGCAGCTTACATACACGATCTTCTCCGGCTTCATTTCTGCCATGGTCTTCAGCACTGACTCCTCGCACCCTTTCCTGGGCGGATCTACTACTATTACATCTGCATGAGCCTCTTCTCCCGGATGTTCCTCTCCATATTTCCTATAATACTCCGGCAGTACTTCTTCTGCCTTCCCCACATAGAATTCCGCATTCGTGATCCTATTAATCTTAGCATTATTCCTGGCATCTTCTATTGCCTGGGGTACAATCTCCACGCCATATACTTTCTTTGCCTTCTGTGCCAGAAACAAGGAAATTGTCCCAATACCACAATACAAATCCCATACTGTTTCATCACCCTGCAGCCCCGCATATTCCAGTGCCAGTCCATATAGTTTTTCCGTCTGCACCGGATTGACCTGATAGAACGAGAGGGGTGAAATCTGATACTTAGTCTTCCCAATATAATCCGTTATAAAGCCCTGTCCCCACAACACTTTATAACTGTCCCCCATAATCACATTGGTCCTCTTAATATTCCTGCTGATTGAAATACTTGTCATTCCCTCAACTTGCCGAAGCTCCTCTATCAGTTCTTCACTGTGAGGAATCAATGTCCCATTTATAACAAGACAGACCATGATTTCCTTCGTCGTAAAACCATATCGTATCAAGGCATGACGAATGAGTCCTTTTCCTGTTTTTTCATCATAGGCAGACACCTTATATTTCTTCATAAATGCCAGTATCAGCCCTAATATTTCCTTATTGACAGGCACTCCTATCGCGCAGTCTGTATTTGCAATGATATTGTGGGTCCGTCCTGCATAAAACCCCGTGATCGGGTTTCCCTCTTTGTCTGCTCCGAAAGGAAACTGCGCCTTATTCCTGTAATAAAAGGGTTCATCCATTCCCACAATAGGCTCCATGACCTGTTCCAGAAATTTCGGGGCAAAACTGCCGATTCTCTCCAAATTTCCCCTTACTTTATTATTCTTAAACTCGAGCTGCTTTTCATAGGACATTTCCTGAAGCTGACAGCCGCCGCACCTGCGCGCAATGGGACATCTCGGCTCTACACGGTAGGAAGAGGGCTCAATAATGTTCATCAATCGGGCATATCCATAATTTTTCTTGGCCTTCATTATCTTAGCTTCCACCGTATCCCCGATAATTCCGTCCTTAATAAATAGGGTATAGCCGTCTACCTTGCCTATACCCTCTCCATTTACTCCTATATCTTCTATTGTCACTGTAACAACGTCATTTTTTTGCATAAACGTACTCCTTTGCACAGACTTTACACAGACCAAAACAGGACTTTTAAATAGAAGTCTTTCTTAAATTCGATTCAAACATCCTGTTATAACCCAGCCACTCTGCACTGCTCTTATTCTTAAATATCTCCGTCAATGTCTGCATTTTTGCGTCGGCATTGTCTGCCAGGTTGAGTGCAAATGCTTCCGGCAGTGCCGGTTTTTTTGGGGACCCATATTCCAACTCTCCGTGATGTGCTATGATGCAGTGCTTCAGTTCACTTGCAAGGGTCTCCGGGAATCCGGGAATCGCACGGACCGCATCACTGATCATTTCCACACCGATGATAATGTGTCCGAGCAGCTGACCATCATCTGTATAGTCATTGTCGGGAAAATCAGACAACTCCCTTGTTTTCCCGATATCATGGCAGATGGCTGCGGCATAGAGTAAATCCTTGTTGAGAATCGAATAGGTTCCTGCAAAATACTCGCACATTTTTACTACACTCAGTGTGTGCTCCAGGAGCCCGCCGGCAAATCCGTGATGGACTGTTTTGGCCGCAGAATGTCCCTTGAATGTTTCTATAAATTCTTTGTCTTTCACAAAATAATATTCGACTGCCTGGCGCAGATAAGCATTCGATATCTGACGGATATAGGACAATAACTCTGCATACATGCCGTCCACACTTTTTTCAGTTGTAGGCATGTAATCTGCGGGATTGTACTCGCCTTTATCCGCTTTCCTTATCTGTTTAATGTTAAACTGCAGATTATTATTATAATTGATTATGTCACCAAATACCTCTATAAAATCCTTTTCATCATAGTCCGAAATTCCCTGGGAATTTGGGTCCCACACTTTCCCGTCCAAAGTTCCTGTTTTATCCTGAAGCAGCAAATTGTCGTAGGGTTTCCCATTTCTTGTCTCTGCGGAACGCTTTACTCTGCAGAGATAGATTCCGCGTACTGTCTCCCCTTCGTGCAATTCATTGATAAATTTCATGATTTTCTTCTCCAATCTCTATATGTAATTCAGGCTACCCTGTGACCTGGCAGCCTGTTTCTTCTTTTGCTCAAAGATATGTTTATTCCAGACTGCCTATTGTTACATTAAAATCTATATCTACATATCCGTTCGCCCCCCGGCGTTTGCCTTTCATTTTTATAGTTCCGCCTACCTTGCTGCTCATAACTGCTTTTTCATAGGATAATGTACTAGAAACCTTTGCCTCTGAAACCTCCTGTAGAATATCTCCGCTCTGGATTCCTGCTGCCATGGCCGGGGAATCAGGGTTTACCTCAATGACATAAATTCCCACAGGCATGTTCTCTTTCTCTGCCATGGTATCATTAATTGTAGTGCCATAGATTCCTACATAAGGTACACTTTCACCGTTTACTAAAAGTTCTATTGTAGATTTCAAATCCGAAATTGCAAGTGCCTTTGTAGTGTTTGCCTCAGTATTTTCCCAAATGCCAGGGGAAATCATACCGATGACTTCACCTTTCAGGTTAAACAGAATTCCGGTTCCGCCATTTTCTGCGGGAATGTCCGTTGTAAGTACATTGTACTGACCATCTGCCTTTGACTCTTCATAAATGTTGGAGCTTACAATTCCAAAACCTGTTCCCTTTGCATAGCCAAACATATTTCCAAGAGCAATCACTACATCTCCCTCTGTGGTAACACTGGAATTGCCCAAAGTTGCCACCAGCACCGAATTCCACGTACTGGTTGTAAGATTTATACGCTGAACACTAAGTGCTGCAAATCCACTGTTCTTATCCTGCTTTTTCAGCGTTGCACCATATTGGCTGCCATCTGAAAATGTAACCGTCCAATTCTCTGCATCTGCACACACAGAATTGTCACACAATATAAGAAGTTCTTTTCCATTATCGGCAGCAACTAAACCGGCAACACTATTTTCCGTGCCGCTGCCTTCTGAAGAAAAACTCTTCTCCTTATCTGCAGGCTGTACAGTAACAACGCATTTGCCGGCATCTTTTGCAATATCATACATACTTCTCATGATTTCTTTATAGCTGTCTGCATTTAACACAGGTGATACCGCCTCTGCTGTATCGGGAGGAGCTGTCTGCACCGTGCCCTCGTCCTCATCCTCCTGGATGGTAACTGTCTTTGGAATGTTCTGGAACCTGTTCTGTACCCACGGTTTGAGCGCAAAAAAACCAAGGCAGGCAAACGCTCCAAAAATCAGCCCGTATATCACTATCCTGGCAAGCTGTGTCAGAATTTTCCTTCTGGTGACTGGCTTCGGCTTTATCGTTTCCTGTATGAATGAGAACTTTTCTTCTTTCTCTTCCTGGGGGCCTGTATCCGGTCCCTGCTTGGGCTTCTCATCGTACGGCATAGGCTCGGCTCTCCTTTAGGGTATAGTATAACTTATTCATTAAAAATGTTCAACAAGATTTAAGCTACTAATGTTAAACGAGATATGGTAGAATATATTCATGAGTTTAAGTCAAAGACCCCGAAGCAAGCTGACGGGGTATCAAACTTGCAGCGCAGCAAGCTGCGGGGTATTTGACCCTCGCGGCAGTCGCCAAATGGAAATGCAAGCATTTCCGCTTGGCTCGTTGCTCGCGGGAATAAAAGGTGAACATTATGAATCAGAAAACTTTAAATAAATTGGAATTTTATAAAATCACGGCTCTTTTAGAGGAACAAGCCTCCTCCATGAGGGGAAAGCAGCTTTGCCGAAAGCTAAAACCAATGACTGACCGGTCACGCATCGATGCTTGTCAAGAGCAGACTGCAGCAGCATTTACCCGAATTGTCCAGAAAGGAAAAATTTCCCTCAGTGATGCTTTTCCTGTGGGAGAGTCTTTGAAACGACTGGAAATCGGCGGTGTTCTTGGGAGCGGCGAATTGTTGCGCATCTGTAAGCTTTTAAAGACGGCAGACCGCACCAAATCTTACGGGCGTCACGATACTCAGGAAAATTTGTCTGACTGTCTGGACACCTATTTTGAGCAATTAGAGCCATTGACACTGCTGACAAATGAGATTGAACGCTGTATCCCGGGAGAAGATGAAATCAGCGACGACGCAAGCAGCACTTTGAAGAATATCCGCAGAAACATCGGCTCTATCAATGATAAAGTACATGCTACATTGACCAATCTGGTGAATGGGTCACTGCGCACTTATCTGCAGGATCCCATTATCACCATGCGCGGAGATCGGTACTGTATCCCAGTGAAGGCAGAATACCGCAATCAGGTGAACGGCATGATACACGACCAGTCTTCTTCCGGTTCCACCTTATTTATTGAGCCTATGGCTGTGGTGAAGCTGAACAACGATCTAAAAGAGCTCTATGCCAAAGAGCAGGAAGAAATCCAGGTTATCCTGGCACGTTTGAGCGCAGATGCTGCAGAGTATATCGAAGAAATCCGTACCGATTATAGAATATTAACAGACTTGGACTTTATCTTTGCCCGGGGCTCTCTTGCACTTTCCATGAATGGCAGCCGCCCGGTTCTGAATACTGAAGGGCGCATTCATATCCGGGAGGGACGTCATCCCCTGCTGGATCAAAAAAAGGTTGTTCCGATTACTGTCAGTCTGGGGGAAGATTTCACCATGTTAATCGTAACAGGACCCAATACCGGCGGCAAGACAGTTTCCCTGAAAACGGTGGGGCTGCTCACTTTAATGGGGCAATCCGGCCTTCATATACCGGCCCTGGACCGCTCGGAGCTTGCCATTTTCCATCAGGTCTACGCGGATATAGGTGATGAACAGAGTATAGAACAGAGCTTAAGTACTTTTTCGTCCCACATGACTAACATTATTTCTTTTCTTCAGGATGTAGATGAGAAATCCTTGGTTCTCTTCGACGAACTGGGTGCGGGTACAGACCCGACAGAGGGTGCGGCACTGGCAATTGCTATTTTATCTCATCTGCACAATCGGAATATCCGCACAATGGCGACTACACATTATAGTGAACTCAAGATTTATGCACTGACCACACCGGGTGTGGAAAACGCAAGCTGCGAATTTGATGTAGAAAGCCTGAAGCCCACCTACCGTCTGCTGGTTGGAATCCCCGGAAAGAGCAATGCCTTCGCCATATCCGGTAAGCTTGGACTGCCGGATTACATTATTGAAGATGCAAAACAACATCTGACTGAGCAGGATGTCTCCTTCGAAGATATGCTGGCTGATTTGGAGACAAGCAAACGCACCATTGAAAAAGAACAAGCCTCAATCAATGCCTATAAACGTGAAATAGAAGCCTTAAAAATTCAAGCAAAGCAAAAGCAGGAAAAGACAGAGGAACAACGGGAACGTATTCTCAGGGAAGCAAATGAGAAAGCCAACTCCATTTTGCGCGAGGCCAAAGAGATGGCTGATGAAACCATGAAAAACTTCCGTAAGTTTGGAAAGGAAAATGTTTCGGCCGCGGACATGGAAAAGGAGCGTGAGCGCCTGCGCCAAAAGATAAAGGAGACCTCCGCAGCCAATGTCCTGCCTGCAAGAAAGCAGAAAAAATCATATAAGCCGGAAGATTTTAAGCTTGGGGAATCTGTCCGCGTACTGAGCCTGAATTTAACCGGCACTGTCAGTTCACTACCGGATTCCCGCGGAAACCTGACAGTGCAAATGGGGATTCTGCGCTCCCAGGTAAATATTTCTGATCTGGAAATAGTAGACGAAGCGGCTTCCTACACGTCCGGGAATATGAAACAGACCTCAAAAGGAAGGATGAAAATGAGTAAGTCTCTGTCTGTCAGCCCCGAAATCAATCTTCTCGGAAAGACCGTCGACGAGGCCGTTTCAGAGCTGGATAAATACCTAGATGATGCCCTCCTCTCTCACCTGGGCACCGTACGCGTGGTACATGGAAAAGGCACTGGGGCTCTTCGAAAAGGAATTCACGAATACCTTCGCCGCCAAAAGCATGTAAAATCATACCGGCTGGGAGAATTTGGAGAAGGTGACGCCGGTGTCACAATCGTAGAATTAAAATGATACCAGGGTCAAAAGGTCATGCGTTTCATGCTTGCATGAAAAAGCATGACTTTGGGACCCGCAAAACATGAGAGAGTAGCCCGAGCAGGGCGGATTTCGAATGTTTTTAGGATTGCGGGAGCACAAAGTGCGTAGCAATCCGCAGGTATCATTTAAAATGATATCAGCTATTTTCTGAATATTCAGAAAACGGCCCGCAAAAGGGTCAGACCCCAAATGAAAACAGGAGGTAACATCATGGTTACAAAACAGAAAATTTTGATTGTGGATGATGATGAAAATATTGCAGAGCTAATTTCGCTCTATCTGGTGAAGGAATGTTTTGATACGAAGATTGTTTATAACGGAGAGGATGCACTGTCTGCTTTTGAGAGTTATCAGCCGAACTTAATTCTCCTGGATTTAATGCTTCCCGGCATTGACGGTTATCAAGTCTGTCGGGAGGTCCGGGCCAAATCGTCCGTTCCGATTATTATGCTCTCCGCCAAGGGAGAGGTCTTTGACAAAGTACTGGGGCTGGAGCTGGGCGCAGATGATTATATCATGAAGCCTTTTGATTCAAAAGAAATGGTAGCCCGGGTCCGCGCTGTTCTCCGCAGATACCATCCGGTTAAGGCAGAAGCTTCTTCCGAAGATAAAACAAAATGTGTGGAGTATGACGGACTGACCATTAACCTGACCAATTATTCTGTTGTCTGTGACGGCCATCCGGTGGAAATGCCGCCCAAGGAACTGGAGCTTCTTTATTTTTTAGCTTCTTCCCCAAATCAGGTATTTACTCGGGAGCAGCTTCTGGATCAGATCTGGGGCTATGAGTATATTGGAGATACCAGAACCGTCGATGTCCACATTAAGCGCCTGCGCGAAAAAATTAAAGACCATTCCTCCTGGGGACTTAGTACCGTCTGGGGAATCGGTTATAAATTTGAATTAAAGTAACAATACTTTATCAGTAAGAGGAAGTGCCACATGAAAAGTACACTGTACTTAAAATTTATCGGTATCTATATTGTTTTTGGTTTCTTAAGCTTCTTTACGGTGAGCATTCTGACAAGCCAGCTTATGATGGATAAATTAATGGAAAATGATTCCCGTAACCTGTACAAAGAGGCAACCTTAATCTCCAACGATTATCTTCCTTCCTATTTTATGGAAGGAGGTTCTGCGTGGGCCGTCCACAACCAGCTCAATGCCATGAGATTATATCTGAACTCTTCTCTCTGGTTCGTAGACTCGGACGGAGTATTGATTACGTCTTCCAACCTGGACAATACAAAGGCTCCCACTGCAATTGACAATTTTGATCCTGCGGAAATCGGAAGCAATCAGCACATTACCGGCAACTACCACGGATATTTTGATGAAGATGTGATAACTGTTATGGCCCCGGTAACCCGGGGCTTTTACATCAAGGGCTATATGTTAATCCACAAACCAGTTTCTTATATACAGGATGTCTGTGATCAGATGATGTTCCCTGTCTATATCACAATTGCTGCTATTTTTATTTTATCTTTTATAATATTGTTAGGGTTTCATTTTTTTATATACCGTCCCTTAAGACAAATTACAGAGGCCGCGAAGCAATATGCCTCCGGCAACCTGACCTATGAAATTCCTGTTTATACCCACGATGAAATAGGCTATCTCTCAGCTTCCATGAACTATATGTCTGCTCAGCTTAAAGATATGGAGGAGTATCAAAAGAAAATTGTGGCAAATGTTTCCCATGATTTCCGCTCTCCCCTTACTTCCATTAAAGGTTACGTGGAAGCGATGACAGACGGCACTATCCCACCGGAACTTCACGGAAAATATTTAGATATCATTCTGTTTGAGACAGAACGCCTGACTGATCTGACAAAAGATCTGCTCACTCTGAACGAATTTGATACAAAAGAGATGATGCTCGTGAAAAGCGAATTTGATATTCAGGAAATGATTAAAAATACAGCCGCTTCCTTTGAGGGGGCGTGTACCAGCAAGCATATATTCATCCGGCTGCTCCTGCTCCACGATCCCCCCATTGTATATGCAGACAAAGGGAAAATTCAGCAGGTTCTGTATAATCTGATAGACAATGCTATTAAATTCAGCGAAAATCAATCTGATGTCATCATCGAAGTGAGCCAGAGAAATGAGAAGATTTTCATTTCTGTTAAAGATTCGGGCATTGGAATTCCCCGCAAAGAGCTTAACAAAATCTGGGAGCGTTTCTATAAATCCGATCTCTCACGGGGAAAGGACAAAAAGGGAACCGGACTAGGGCTGGCTATCGTGAAGGAGGCTATACAGGCCCATGATGAGCATATCAATGTCATAAGTACAGAAGGGGTGGGAACCGAATTTATCTTTTCCTTAAGTAAACCCGATCCTAAAAGTTAAAACGAAAGTTCTAAAATTTGATTGAGGTTATGGGTTTTCTCCCATAACCTCAATCTGTAACACATTTACTCTTTCTATTGATACAGCATATTCTGTATAGATTCCTCCTCAAGGTTATCCCCTGTGACCCAAATATATCCGGTATTCACTTCTGCCTCATTTCCGCTCTCCAGTATAGACCTTGAGGCAGCTATTACAGATGCATACCCGATTCCGAATGGATTCTGCACCACCAGCCCTTTGATGTCACCGCTTTTCAGTGCGTCTAACTGCTCTTTCCCGGCATCAAACCCCATCAATATCACATCCTTTATCTTGTCCTCCTGCTTCAGTGTCTTCAGGCCAAGCTGTGTCGCTGTAATGTTCGTTCCAAAGCAACCTTTAATGTCCGGATGCTTTTCCAGATAATATGCCACAACATCTGTATCGTTAAGGTCCTCGGAAGTAATCTTCTTTTCATCCTCTTTTTTAGACTTGTTCTTATCTTCTGCAATCTCCTTTTTCATATCATCCATCTTGTCCAAATAAAGCGTTTCCGTAATGGATACTCCAGGGTGATTTTCCTCTATCTCACTCTTAAAACTATTTAGTCGCTCCAGACTTGATGCTGACTTTGAATCATGTACAAGGAGGAGAACACTTCCCTCGTCTTCCATCTCGTCGCTCAATTTGTATGCACCTGTTTTCGCAGCTTCAGCATTATCTGTCTTTATCGTACACTGTATTCCCTGATAAGAATTGCCTGAATCTAAAGCAATAATGGGGATTCCATTCTCTGTGGCCAAATCAAACTGTACCTTGCATGCTTCTGCATCAATGCTGGCAATTCCCAAGGCATCAGGATATCGTGCAAGCTCCTCATCTAGAAGGTTCACCTGTTCATCAATATTTTCCACATCTTCCGGTGCATTATAAGTAACCTTAACCTCATCGTCTCCGGTATATCCCAGGGCTCCATTCAAGTCCACTGCCGCCTGCAGGGCACCTCTTTTTATTTCCTTCCAATAGGCAGAGCCACTCTCTCTTCCAATGATAGATATATATGCTCCCGGCTCTACTTTAAGTCCCCGCACATTATTATACGCCGTCGGTGAAATTACGTTCAAGCTATCCTGATAGGTTGGTTCCTCTGTTATATTCCCTGTAAATGTCGGCGCATCTTCTTTGCCGCAAGCGGAAACCGTAAGCATGATGCCGAATATTGCAGGTACAATGGCTGTCCATTTTCTATTCATATTGATTGCCTCCAAATTTCTACTTATATACTATACACTAATCTTGTGAAAAATAAAGGAATTTTTTCTTAAGTTTATCGAAATTTATTATGTTCTCCTAATAATTGTTCCTGATTTAGAGCATGAAAACTGCTTGTATATTTGCCTTTTTTGTATTAGAATGAGGCTAAGGCAGTTACATAAAAGCTCTGTCGAAGATTTCATAAAGGAGGATAATACTATGGCACACGTAATTAGTGATGAATGCGTAAGCTGTGGTTCTTGCGAAGGTGAATGTCCGGTAGGCGCTATCTCTGAAGGCGATGGCAAATACGTTATTGACGCTGATGCCTGCATAGATTGCGGGGCATGCGAGGCAGCCTGTCCTACAGGTGCTATTTCAGCAGAATAATTCATATACCGTAAAGTGATCACAACGTGTAAGGAGGGATATTGTTAATACAATGTCCCTTTTTTCATAACACCTTCAATTTCCTCGACAGTTCTCGGCGTGTCCTTTGATAAATTGCGGCATCCGTCTGTAGTGATCAGGCAGTTATCCTCTAACCTAAATCCAATTCCCCACTCCTCATGATAGATTCCCACATCAATACAAAATACCATTCCCGGCACAGTAACGGCATCTGCCACATCTACGGCATCATGTACATCCAGTCCCACATGATGTGCTCCCTTATGCCACATGTATGTTCCGATCTCATCATAGTTCCTGCAGACCCCGGCTTCTTTCAGCTGCTCAAAATTATATCTGCGGATTGCGGTATCGACTTCCTCCATCGGAATACCCGGTTTCAGGGTTTGAAACATATATTCTGACGTACGGTAGGCGCACTCATACAGAAGACGCTGTTTGTCAGAAAACTTACCGCTGCAGGGCCACCCTCTCGACACATCAGTCACCTCATAGTCCCAGCGCGCGCCTACATCGTTTAAAACCATATCCCCAGCTGCAGCCCGACCGGTGAAGCTGTCATAATGGATATAGAAATTATTTTCCCCTGCACTTATAATTGAAAACGGTGCCGTCACGCCATTATGCTGAGCCAACGCATAATCAAATTCCGCTTTATACTGATATTCGTACATGCCGGGATGGGAGCTCTTCATCATAGCCTCAATTCCTGCTTTTGTAATCCTCTGGGCCACTTCCATCGCTTCTATTTCACAGGGTTTCTTTACAGTGCGCATTTTTTTCATGACGGGCAGCGCATTTTTAATTTTTACATGAGGATATGTCTGAATCAGGTATTCCTCCATCCTATCTGCACAGCTCTTTAATAGCTGCCCCGGTACCCTGTCTATATCAAGATAAATTGTGCCTACGCCAATTTTTTCAAAGACCCTTTTCACATCGTTTGGAAACTCCTTTATGAACTTAATATTTGAAACACCGGATATTATTTCCGCTCTGTCAGCGGTTATCCGGCTTCCCTCCCAGCGCTCTTTCATAAAATCCGGCTCCAGAATATACAGTGTTTCAAGACAGGATTCTCCCTCTTTCTCCAGGAGAAGCACACTCTCCTTCTGCTCTATCCCACACAGATAAATAAAATTGCGGTTTGCAAAAAATTCATAATTTTCATCGCACGACCTTCTTATGGTCTCCCCACAATAGAATAACGCTGCATCGCCTGGCTTCATATGCTCTGCAAATTCTTTTCTATTTTGCCTGTAAAATGATGTCTCCATACTTATATTCCGCCTTTCTGCGAAAGGCACCCATGGGGTTATGAAACCCATGATCCACTTTTCGCTTTCTAATCTCTTTTCTTTTTGATATAGTTTCTTTATAAGACTGACACACTACAGAACACGTGGAGGTGAGTGGTGGGGCCGTATAGCGGCGACCCCGCATATTTATATGTTGTCGGTCATCCGTTAAGGCATCAATGAATGGCGCATACCGTAGCCCGTAAACTTATCTCTTCCAAAGTCGACTCGATTTTGCCGGATGACCAGTCCCTGTCAATCTTATGACTATAAATTTCAGGAGGTTATTTTATTGTCTTTTAAAATCTTTCGTAAAAACTGTTGCGGACTTGATGTCCACAAAACCTGGATCTATGCCTGCATTGGAGTGACTGATACAAATGGCAGAACCGACTACAAGCAAGCTCGTTTCTCGTCCTTTTCTAAAGGGCTGAGTGAACTGTGTGATTGGCTCGCAAAGTACAATTGTTCTGAAGTCTGTATGGAGTCTTCCGGTAAGTATTGGATCCCTGTATTTAATATCCTGGAGAAGGCAGACATTTCTGTCGTTCTCGCACACCCCAAATACACCAAACCACAAAAAGGAAATAAAACTGACCGTAAAGATGCCAAATGGATCTGTGACCTCTTTATGTGCGATATGATCAAACCTTCCTTTATTCCACCTGCTGATATTCGTCACCTGAGAGACTTAGTGCGGCACCGGTTCAAACTCACCTGTATGATCGTTGGTGAAAAGAATCGTGCTCAAAACTGTCTTACCGTATCTAATTTCAAGCTTGATGATGTGTTCAGCGATATTTTTGGAAAGTCAGCCCGCTCCATTACAGAACAGATGCTTGCTCATCCTGGGGAAATATTTGATGTTGCACCTTTTGTACACGGCGGATGTAAGACTCCCATTGAAGAAATCCAAGCGGCTGTCGATGGCGCATTATGCCCTGAACAGGCTGTAAAACTCAGACAGTGTCTCAATCACATAGATGAGTTGAGACTACACATAGATGAAGTAGAACGGGAAATCCTTTGTCTCAGTGACAAGTACCAAGCTCCACTTGATCTAATACGTACAGTTCCTGGATTTAATAAGAATCCAATGACTGCTATCCAAGTCCTTTCTGAAATCGGTGGTGATATGTCTGTCTTCCCCACAGCTAAACACCTCGTTTCATGGGCCGGATGTTGTCCTCGTAATGACCAAAGCGCCAGTAAAATCAAATCAACTCGAATCTCCCGTGCTGGTTCCTATTTTAAACCAGTTCTGGTGCAAGTTGCAAATGCTTTATTAAAATCGAAGAAACATCCTGAATTTATTACTCGCTACAGACGTATAAAAGCACGTCGTGGTCACAAGAAAGCTATTATTGCTGTCTGCCGTATGCTCCTGACCGCTATCTGGCACATACTCTCAGATTTAAAACCATATACACCGGAAGGCTTTCTTGAGTCACGCCCTGTGAATAAGTCAAAAATTCTGACTACTTCTCAGGCGCTTAATCTGCTAAAACAGCGTGGATACATCATCAAGGATGAAGCCGCTCCTGCCATGAATTAAGTGTTGTGTCTATATTTCTTTTTTGAAGCCAGCGAAAGATGGCTTGTTTGCTATACCCTACTTTTTCTTTAACCGCTACCTTTTTGTTTCAAACTTTACCTCTTCTTTTCTAACTTTAATTTTTGTATTCATTACAGTTTAGCTAACAGTGCGGTTGTAACACACATTCTGCCGCAATTTGACGAACGATTACCCACTTGTTTTTACCCTCTATATGGTATAATAACACAGAACGAAGAATAAGAATACCATGTTTAAGGAGGTATAAGTATAATATGGGTGAGGTCAGATTTATGATTTCTGAGGCCGCCAAACAGGTAAAAGTCGAATCTCATGTACTGCGTTACTGGGAGGAAGAACTAAACCTGGAAATCGGGCGCACAGAAATGGGGCATCGATATTATACAAAGGATGATATACAGCTTTTTCGTTGTATTAAAAAACTAAAGGATGAAGGCATGCTTCTGAAGGACTTAAAACCTATTATCCCCGAACTGAAGCAGACACGTCTTAAGCTGCAGAGTTCAGCGGAGCCTAAAATCCGGAATATTAAAAAAGCTGCAGGGAATAAGGAGTCGCCTCTCAAAGAGATTAAAAATGATTCTAAAGACATGAAATCAGATGATAATAATTCTGACCCTTCCGGTGAGAATAGCTCCACTTCTCCGGACAAGCCTGTCATGCAGGACAAGCCCTCCGCTCAGGATACATATACCAATATATGCAGTGCTTCCGGCAAGGACAAGCCTAATAGTCAAAATAAGAAGCCTAATGAAAAAAATAAGCTTGATGGTCAGGACAAGTCCGCCCTGGGACAGGCTGCTTCAAAGGAAACCCCGGCGGCGCTGAGTATTACCGATACAGAGGTCATTCCTGCCACTCAACTGGAACAAGTCCGCTTCCTGATCGGTGATGTTCTAACAGAGGTTGTCGCTGCCAATAATGAAACCCTGAAAAATGATCTCAGCCAATCGGTCACAAAAAATGTCATGCGGGAAATGGATCTCCTGTTCCAGACAAAAGAGCGCCAGGAGGAAGAACATTTTCGCAAACTCGACTGCCTGATCCGCCAGCAGCAGGCAAGCCGCCGGGAAGCCGCACGGGAGAAACCCCTGGGTAAGTTAAAAAAACTCTTTACATAGTTAGTCATTCCACGCATGAAAGAAAGGGCGCACTACGCAAAAAGAGGCCTGGAGAAAGGCCTCTTTCATTTTACATCTTTATACTTTCAGTAATTTCAGTAAAGATTACTCCTAACGCAAAAGCGCCTGCATCAGGGTATCCTAAACTTCTTTCTCCAACAGTACCTGCGCGTCCCATTCTTGCTACAATATTTTCCGTTGCTTTTGCTCCGGCCACTGCAGCCTGCGCAGCTTTTATAAATGATGTCCTGACATCATCTCCTTTGTGAGCACTTTCCATCCAGGAATCGGCACAGGGAATCAGGGCATCATTTAAGGTTTTGTCTCCTACAACCGCACCTCTTCCGAAAGAACGCTCTCCCGTACTTTGAATTCCTGTTACAACCGCCTGCATCATCTCTCCAAACTCTCGTACGGAAAGTTCTTGTTTACAGCCGGCAGATTTTCCAGCGGCCCGAAGTGCGGCACCCCAAATAGGACCCGAAGCCCCTCCGCAGTATTCCATAATTACCAAAGAGCAAGCATCCAAAAAGCTCCCTATAGATTGTGCATTGTTATCAACAATGTCTCTCCACTCCCTTTTTAACTGTTTAAATCCTTTGGCTACACTCATTCCAAAATCCCCATCCCCTGCATGAGAATCCAGCTCGCAGAATGAAACTTCATTTTTAATAATACATTCACTCATTTTATCTACAAGATAAATTATATTATTAAGGCATACTTTGTCATCTTGAACGACTGCATAGACTTCATCTGTCTGAACCTGAAAAGAAATTTCTTTTTTATCCTCACTCGTTTGCATCAGGTTTATATACTGTACACCTTCCACTGTTTTGTCTGCTTTGAATGCCGGAGCATCGCTCTCAAAGGATAAAAGTTCTTTTAATTGTTCATCCAGTTTCATTATTGAAACGGATGCACCCTGCATGTCGATACTGGTCATATAATTTCCTACAAAGATTCGATTGATGCTAATACTTCTTTGAAACAGTTCTCTGGTCACCGCATTATTTAAAAGGTATAGCTCCTGCAGCGGAGTCCCGCCGAATCCATTAATCAGCAATGCAATTTCTTCCGGAGACTGCTTCATTTGTAAGTCCTCCAGAAGCGATGTTACCATCCTCTGTGCCAGCTCATCTGCTGTAATAACCTTTTCTCTTTTTCTTCCCGGCTCCCCGTGAATGCCGACTCCATACTCCATTTCATCTTCACAGATTTCAAAGGTTGGCGTACCTTTCGCCGGTACAGTACAGGAACTTAGTGCAAATCCTATGCTCCGCACATTTCGGGCTGCTTTTTCCGCAGCCGCCTTAACCTCCTGCAAACTTTTTCCCTGCTCCGCAGCTGCACCGGCAATTTTATGGACAAGCACCGTACCGGCAACTCCCCGGCGCCCAACCGTATACAAACTATCCTGCACTGCAATATCATCCGCCACCTTGATATAGTCAACTTGAATGCCGTCTTCCTCCGCAAGGTGCGCCGCATTTTTAAAATTCATCATGTCCCCACTGTAGTTTTTGATGATAAGCAAGGTTCCCTTGTCACCGGCTGTTTCCCTAATCGCCTGATATATCTGAATTTGAGAGGGAGAAGCAAAGATGTCCCCGCAAACTGCTGCGTCGAGCATTCCCTTTCCCACGAATCCCGCATGAGCAGGTTCATGCCCGCTCCCTCCTCCGCTAATTAGGCTGACTTTATTTCTGTTGATCTCTTTCTTCTTAATAATCTTATATTTTTGAATAAATTCAAGTTCCGGATATGCCATTGCCATACCGTTGCACATTTCCATTACAATGTTCTCCGGTTTGTTAATAATCTTCTTCATGACATCCCCCTTTATCTAGTCTTATAAGCGCTCCCTATAGCATCGGCAGTAATAATAGCAGCCGCCACCGACTCAGGACTAACCGGGAATGGCATAGAGTAAATAGATTCCTCCGGAATACACGCTTTTTCGGCTACCTTCATCAGTTCTTCCTGCGTAATTGAATCTACTCCAATATCTGACAGGCACACGGGCAGCCCAATTTTCACACAAAAGTCCATCACCTCATATAACTCTTCTTCCGGTGCATTTTCCAACACAAGCTGTGCAATTGTACCAAAGGCAACCTTCTCACCATGGAAAAATTTATGTGTCCCCTCCAAAACGGTCAATCCATCATGAATTGCATGTGCGCCGGCCAATCCACCACTTTCAAATCCTAATCCTGACAAAAGAATATTAGCTTCAATAATATTTTCCAGTGCTGGAGTCACTTGATTACAGTCACAGGAAATCTTTGCCTTCTCACCATCCTTTAATATCGTCTGATAGCACAGTGTGGCCAAAGCAAATGCCGCATTCGTTCCCTTTGCCTCCCCACACAGGCCTTCACGATAGCCACAGGGCAGACCCGCATTTACATTAGAACAGGATCTGGAAGTTGCCCTTGTTTCAAAGTAAGTGGAAAGGGCATCCCCCATACCAGACACCAAAAACCGTGAGGGGGCTTTTGCAATCACCGTTGTATCAATTAAAATTACGCTGGGGCTCTGTTTAAAATATGCATAATCATCAAATGCACCCTCCGGTGTATACAACACTGCTGAATGACTTGTGGGGGCATCTGTCGCCGCAATGGTGGGACATATGATCAATGCCTCTCCCATAGCTACACATTTGGCTGTATCAATGGCCTTTCCTCCGCCTAACCCAATAGTGCAGGCGCATCCATTTTCTTTTGCAGTTTTCTGCAGCCTTGCAACCTCCTCGCGGGAACACTCTCCTTTAAATCCGCTTTCAACAAAAGTAATCCCAAATTTTTCTGCTGTTGCATTCAGTTTTTCCTTTACTCGGGCTACATCATCCGGATGTGCAATTAAGAGCGCGGACATTCCAAAGGTTTTTACGAAGTATCCCAAATTTAGTATCTCGTCCTCACCTTGTACATATTTTGTCGGACAAATAAATGCTTTTCTCACTTTCTTTTACCTCCTTATTCTGCCTTACATTTTATTACCTTCTGATAAAAAAGCTCTGCCTGCCTCCGACAGGTAATAAGCTGATTCAGTTCATCCTCTCTGCTGTTGTCCTCCCCATACAGGCAAACCTCAAAATCTGCCGGCAGCTCAAGCGGCGCTTTCGCCACATAACCTGCAATCAAATCCCAGTCAAGTATTCCCTGCCCAAGTGTCCCGTCTACATTGGGTACCCAGTGTTTGTCATGAAGCAGCACTTCCAAATCTGCCTTATCTCCATCCTCCTGATATAGCAGTTCATCGGAAATAGAGACATTATCCTGAAGATGAGTCGCATAAAGCCTACTGTTATATTTTTTAAGGAAATGATAATGATCCTCCCTACACATCAGTGCCCCATGTCCGGAATCATAAGCAAAGCCTAAAAAATCGCTGTCGTAGCGGTCAAACATTCTGTCAAACTGTTCATCCTGATACTTCTGAGGTGTACAGATCAAGTTCTCCAATGCAATTCTGACCCCGGCAGCTTTCGCATACTCTTTCACCTCATCAAAAGATTTCGCAACCTGCTTATAATAGGCAGCCTTTTCCTCCGGCTTCTCTTCAAAAAGCATATAAGGAAGCTGCATGTGAAGTACCATGACGGATGCCCCAATATATGTACATAAATCTATTCTGTTCTTCAACAGTTCAACGCCTGCCAGCCGCAGATATTCATTTGCAGAAGTATAATCCTTTCGAATATCTTCAAACCTGTAACGATTACGAAATACCTTTGTACCATTAATTATGGCTGTCCTTTTTCCGCCTTCCGATGCATGAATGCTATGAGCACAGATACCATAATGGCGGAGAACATCTCTTGCCTGAAGCATTTCACTTTTGCTGTATAAGTATTCTCCTTCCCAGTTCTGCATCCATTGTGTATGCGTAAACCCTGCTTCGGCCAGAAACTTAATCTGACGCTCAATTTCACCCCAATTATGCAGATCATTGTTGTAATCCGTTTCACAGGAGCTCAATAATTTTAAATTTGACATAATTACCTCCTAAATTCCCACCATTCCCGCTGCCTGCGCTTCTACAATTGCTTTCTTATTCAATTTAAGAAGAACAAATGCACTGATAAAGCCAATTACTGAAAGAACTGCCATTGCTATGAAACAATTAATATACCCCTGAAGCGGTGTGGCTGTCCCCGCATATCTGTCAACCATATTTCCGGATACTGTATATAAAAAGATTTCCGGTGCATAGGTAACCAGAGAAATGATTCCGGACGCTGTGCCCGCAAGTTTCTTTGGAACAAGCACTTCATCAATTGTTGAAAAATACAATGCTTTAATGCTGTACAGGCACAAACCATAGCATACAAAATTCGCTACAATAATCGGGACGGCGCCTTTACCTGCCGGGATTGCAACATAGGCGGTGGCAAATACTGCCATTCCAATAAATGCATACTGTATGAATTTTATTCTGCTTCCAATTTTATCTGATATCAGGCCGGCAACAAAAGCACCGACCATCATCATGAAGTATGTACGGATAACACTTAAGTTTGCCACCACGGTAGCACTTAAGCCAAATGCTTCTGACAAATAAGCGGTTACATACCCATGGAAGATAAGGGCAGAATAATTACAGATTCCTAATGCTCCGCAAAGCCATACTCTCGGCATCTTTGCAACTTCCATAAAGTCCTTCATATTCAAGGGGTTCTTTTGACTCTCTGCTGACTTTTGGGGTGTATCGTTCTCCATAAAAACCGCTGCCAGAATCGCTGCAATAATCAAAAAAATACTATAGTATAAAATGGCATTTTTCATACCGCCGATATCATCAACTGCCATGCCGAAAACTGCAACTGAGCCAAACGCCACCACCGTTCCTATCAGTCCTCTTCCTCCCTCCAGAGCTCCGAACAACCGCCCCTGTTCTTCCGGCCCGCCAAGCTGGTTCACCGATTTGACCATAGCTGCCCAGAATGTAAACACTGTCGTGATTGCAAAAATAGCATGAATCACGACGAGCCAAATAAAGCCGGGCATTGTCCAGTACCAGAAACCGGCAAGTGCCGTCCCGACACAAGAAATAATTATCAATTTTTTAGAGCTGAACTTATCCGCTAAAATTCCTCCCGGAAAATAACAGATAAAGTTTACAATACCGTAGGCAGACATAATCAGTCCTAATTGGGTTTTTGTCGCTCCTGTTGCCTGCTGCAGAGGCTCCATATACGTCTCACGCAAATATGGCAGCTTTGTAATTAATCCTCCGGCAATGGCAACAATAATAACCGTCATCCACTTTCTCACATTCTTTTGCTTTTCTGTTTGCATTTTTAATCCTCCTCCTTTTTATTGGAATTTATCTATTCTCAATCCTCTTGTATCAGTCTTCTCTTTTTATACATTTCGAGACATCTTTAAACAAACTGATTACAATCAGAATGACAATCCAATTCCCCTATTTCCTCTTACTCTTTTGAATCATTCCCCCAGCATTCTTCTAAATATTGTACGCATTCTCCAGTATCCCCGCAATCTACAGCCCATGCTTTACCTTTGTTTTTTCTTTAATATATAAATTATACACAACACGCCTTATATTACAATGGTATTTGTTGTCTATTTTTCATAAATTTCAATGGTATTTCTATGATATAGCGCTAAATAATAGTATTATTATGACTTTTTGGACATATTCATTTTAATTTTTGTTTATATTGTTATATTTATAACGATTTGTAGAAGCTTTTTTATTCATTTTATTATGCTTTTTCGCAAATAGGGTTGATTTTTATGCATTGCTTTAGTAATATAATGACATTGGATATAACTTAAGAGGGGAGATTTTCTATGATGCACTTTAACTTAGATCAAATCCTGAATTTGAAGAAATGGCAAGACTTGCAGGATTCCCTTGCAGATGTAACACAGCTTGCAATTATTACTATTGATTACAGAGGAAAACCTATCTCTGCTCACAGTAAATGTACACCTTTTTGTCAAAAGATCCGGGACAACGCAGACTTATCGAAAATGTGTCAAAAGTGTGATTCCAGAGCAGGATTAGAGGCTGTCCGATATAACAGGCCATATATCTATCTGTGTCATTATAATATTATTGATATCGCTATTCCCATAACAAATGATGACAAATATATCGGTGCTATTATGGCAGGCCAGATAAAGCCATCGTTTTCCGGAGCCATTCCGGATTTAGAGCAGATATTATATTCCCCCGTCAGCCTTCAGGCCCTTCAAGAATCCCAGGAGTTAAAACACTTATACAAAGAAATTCCAACACTGGACTATGGCCTTATTTTAAGGATTTCCGACATGCTTTTTAAATTATGTAACTATATTGTAGATGAAGCAACTGACAAAAATCTAGTTGTAAGTACATCTACTTCTCCTGTTCCAAGTCGGCAGTCCCCTTCACCAGATACATCACTCCCTGTTCTAAAAGACACTAAGCTATTACCGGCGCTGGAATATATTTTTAGTAATACCCATTTAATGGTTTCTCTGGAAAAGGCTTCTCAACTCTGTCACATAAGTCCGGGTTACTTCAGCAGATCTTTTTCTAAGGAATTTGGTGTAAGCTATACGGTATATACTACGAAATTAAAAATTGAATGGGCAAAAGAATTACTGACAAGAACAGATATCCCTGTCACACAAATCAGTGAACAGCTTGGTTTCAGTGATCCCGGATATTTCACAAAAATATTTAAAAAACAGGAATACCTAACACCGACCCTATACCGCAAATATGCCCCCTCCCCAGGCGCCTGATTTTTATTCCAGATTTGCATGATATTGCCACAAGCTGTCTATGTCAATCCTTCTGTCTTCTATCAGCATCATTGCCGTAATGTCTCCAAACAGCAGCAGAGCCTGCTCAAACAGGGATGTCATGGGCTGCACGGAATGGATTTCATCTTTCTTTTTCGCCCGGCTCTCAACAGGTATCCTCACAAACAAGTCAGCGGTATCCTTAAGCGGGCTGTCAGGATTGCTTCCTATATGAATTACCTTTGCCCCGATTGATTTTGCTTTTCTTGCAATCCCGGCGGGATACAGTGTCCCGCCGCTGCCGGAACCTACAATAAGTACATCCTTCTGTGTAATTGCGGGTTCCGTTATCTGTCCTACCACAACAACACGTATGCCAAGGTGGGCATAGCGCTTCGCAATTGCTTCCAGTGACAGCAGAACCCTTCCCACCCCGATAAAAAATACTTGTTCGGCGCCTGTAATCATTTCCAGATAGCTCTGTACTTTGTCAGGCTCTATAGCTTCCAGGGCTTTCTGACATTCGTCAAGCACGCTGGTTCTCATTTTTTCATATTGCCGCTTATCCAACACTATCTCACCCACTTCCACTGGTGTACTATTCCCATTGACTTTCATCGAAATGTCAATGAGACGGTACACTAGCTAATCTTACTCAGTCTTTGAGTTCTCCTTCTGTCAAGAACAAAGTTCATAATTAGAACACCGATTAATGCAGCACCCCAGATTAAATCTCTGTAGTAATTGCTGATTCCCGGGAACATATTTAAATAGGAAGACATCATCTGTAAAATAACAACTGCTATGGCAATACCAGGGATTGTCCCAAACCCGCCATTTGGGTTGACGCCCCCCAATACCGCTATCAAAATACACTGCATTGTGTAGCTGCTTCCGAAATCTGCTTTCGCGGAATTGATTCTCGCCAGACTCAAGAGCCCCGCCACAGCGGACATAATTCCTGATAGCATATATGTGCGGATAAGTACTGCATTACCGTGAATTCCTGCAAATCTTGCCGCCTTTTCATTGGTTCCCACAAGGTAAACCCGGGTGCCGAATTTTGTCTTGCTCATAATAAATGTAACTACAACGACCAGCAGGAGAAATACCACGAATGAAAGTGGTATATATCCAAACAGTGCCGTTGTAGCAAAGGATGTATACTCGGCCGGTATGCCGCTGACTGTACTTCCCTTAGAAGCAATGATAGCAATTCCCATAAATAGCTGATAGGTTCCCAAGGTAGCGAGCATGGCCGGTATCCTCAGATATGATACTAAAAATCCGTTGAAGCTTCCGCAGATAATTCCGACAATCAGAGCGACAAGTATCGCAAGAGGAATACTTCCTCCGCTCTGCATCATAAGCCCTGCCAGGATACCGCATAAATTTGCAATATAGACAGTTGACAAGTCGATCCCTCCGGAAATCATACAGATTCCAACACCGATTGCCATTAAGCCATATTCAGAGAGCTGTTTTGCCATAGTCTGGAAGTTTCCAATTTTAATAAATTCTGACGGTCTGGTAGCACAGGCAATCACCACAAAAACAACAAGGATTATTAGTAATCTTTTGATATTACTGTTCATCTTTCTCATAATTATGCTGTCTCCTTCTTTAGCCTGGTCTTTGCTTTACGCCCTGCATGGCTCTGCACTGCGGAAACCGCTGTGCCTATGATAATAATCGCGCCGATAAATACCTTTTGCCAATAAACCGAAATTCCCAGAAGAATCAGGCTGTTAGATACCATAGTCAAAAGCAGTGTTCCAAGCAGACATCCCTTTAATGTACCAATCCCGCCTGTCATCCTGGTTCCTCCCAAAATAATTGCTGCAATAACAATCATTTCTCCGCCGGCATATTCCGTGGGCAGATACCGCATGGACATAACTGCATAAGACAGACCGGCGATAGCCGCAATCCCCCCGTTTACAACAAAAATGCCAAAACGGATTCCTTTCACATTAAACCCTGCACGTTCTGCGGATACCTCGTCACCGCCGACGGCGTAAACCCCGCGGCCAACCATAGTCTTATTCAACACAAGATAGGCAATAATGTAAAGAGCTATCATAAGCAAAAATGTCATAGGCAGAGTAGAGCCCAGCCCACTTTTTGCATTTTTGACAGTAATCAGTGATGCTTTGCCGAAAGCTGCCAGATTTTTTGGCAGATTCATTCTTTCTGCTTCAAATGCGCCCAATAAAATCCCACTGAACAAAGAACTGGTTCCCAGTGTTACAATCAGGCTTGGAAAATTATATCTTACAATAATAAATCCGTTTAATGCCCCCATGATACATCCGAAGAAAATACCGATAATAAATGTAATAAACCACGATGTATCCTCAAGCCCCAGGTTATTCGTCACAATCAATGCAAGGTAACTGCTCAGAGCCGCAATCAGAGGAAATGATACGTCCGGTCCTGTACTGACAAACGCCAAAAGGGCACAAATTGCATACATGGATGGAACAATCATGGATCGGAGTAAATCTACTATATTATTGTTTGCAAAAAACAGGCCTGATCTTACCTGAATCACCAGAGATAAAACTACGATAATAAGGAATACATAGAATTCTGTCTGTTTTACCATCCTCTTAAAAAATTTATTCATCTATAATTCCTCCTTCCTGCACCGTCGCCTGGGCCGTCAGAACATCTGCGCTCAAATCCTGCGCAGATAATTTTCCTGTCACCTGTCCCGCCTGCATTACCAGCGCCCTGTCGCAGGTTGTCACGACTTCTGCCGCATCGTCGGACACGACAATAATTGCCATCCCCTCCGCCGCCAGATCTCTCAGAAGCCTGTGGATGTCATATTTTGCACCGATATCCACACCAACTGTGGGACCGTTCAAGATAAGCACCTTAGGATGATTTGCAAGTCCTCTGGCTAAAACTACCTTCTGCTGATTTCCGCCCGAAAGAGTCTGTACAGGGAATTCATGGTTCTTTGTTACCACGCCGATCTCCTTCACCCATTGTGCGGATTCTTCCTCCACCTTTTTGTCGCTCAAAATGCCAAACTTATTTGCAAGCTGGTCCAGTCTGCTCACCGTTATATTTTTGATAATAGACTGTGGAAGGAACAGGCCCTCTGTCAAACGGTCCTCGGGAACCAGAGCGATGCCCAGCTTCTGTGCCTCGGATACATTTCTAATATGAACCTCTTTTCCCTCCACGAAAATCTGCCCGGCTGTAGGTTTTAGTAATCCGCATAATGCCATTGACAATTCAGTGCGCCCGGACCCAAGCTGCCCCGTAATTCCAAGAATTTCTCCCTGGTGAAGTTCAAAACTTACTCCCTCAAATCCCAGGGCAGCCAGATTACGTGCCTCCAGAACCACATTTCCACGGCTTTCTTCATTTACTTCTTTTTTAACCTGTGCGTCAAAATGCCGTCCGGTCATGTAATAGGCGAATTTTTCTTCTGTCATCTCTTTTGTCGGACAGCTGATAACATTTTCGCCGTTTCTTAATATGGTGATACTGTCAGATATCTCAAATACCTCATCAAGCTTGTGAGACACGAACAGAATTGTGACTCCGTTTTCCTTCAGATTTGTGATAATCTCAAAGAGACGATCAATTTCTTTTTTCGTTAGTGCCGTTGTGGGCTCATCCATGATAATCAGCTTGGCGTTATCAAGGAGGGCTCTTGAGATCGCAATCAGCTGCTTGTCCGCAACTGGAAGTGTCTCCACAAGAGCATCCAGATCTACATCAAAGTTAATTTTCTTTACAGCTTCTTTTGCAATTCTCCTGAATTCCTTTTTGTTCACCAGTTTCCTTTTATTGGCAAGGACCTGGTTAAAAGCCAAATTTTCTATCACTGTCAGATTCGGGAAGATAGAAAAGTCCTGATAGATAACCTGAATTCCTTCCTTAATAGCAGACCCAGGCGTCATAACAGGATATTCTTTCCCATCCACCTCAATCATACCTTCATCTGGTTTATAGAACCCTGATATAACCTTGATAATTGTAGATTTTCCACAACCGTTTTCCCCTGCCAGGCAATGGGTTTCTCCCCTTTTGATTGTCAGATCCACGCCTCTTAAGGCGTGAACACCACCAAATGATTTTTTAATTCCTTTTACACAAAGGATATTGTCATTTTCCATCGTGTCACCATGCCTTTCTTTCTCACCGGGGCGGCGTAAATAATCCACCACGTTTTACTTAATACTCTTTAAAAATCATAATCATTGATATTGTCCTTTGTGATTGTAAGATCAGCTTGTCCAATCAGACATCTGTTTTCTCCCTCAATTAGCTGGAGTTTGTCGTATCCCGCTATGCCAAGATCTGTGCCTTCACCCACTTCATCTCCTGAAAGAATCATAGATGCTACCTTACACATAACATGCCCTGAACCCTTAGGGTCCCACAGCTTGATTGTAGAGATTGTACCTGATTCAACATATGGTTTAAATTCGCCCGGTGTTCCTACACCGACAACCTTTACATCCAGTCCTAATTCCTCTACAGCCTTTGCAATACCCGGACAGTCTGTAGAAGCAACACCTGTGAAGCCTTTTAGATCCGGATTTGATTTTAAGATTTCTTTTGCTCTTTCATAAGAAGTATCAATAGACTCTTCAGACTCAGCAGAGGGAACAGCTCCGTCGTTAATCAGCTTCATATCCGGATATGCTTCCTTTTGGCGTTCATACTGAGCGTTTGCATACTCCATATGAGTTGTGGAAGTTGTGTAAGCAACCATCATTGCATATTTTCCCTTTTCACCCATATCCTTTGCAAGGGCATCCATAATTGCCGAGCCGAAGTCCTTCGCTGTAAAAGCTTCTGTGTCAAACAGTGTATTCTTCTGATTAGAAGCTTCATGGGTGATAACAACAATTCCCTGCTCCATGGCATTCTTCAGAGATGCCTCGATTGCACCGGGATCAATAGGCACAACACAGAGAGCATCCACGCCCTGGTTAATCAAGTCATCGATTACCTGAACCTGGGACGCTGCATCTGCATTAGCCGGTCCTTTCTGAATTACCTTGATGCCTGTCTCTTTTCCAAAGTCATTTACACCAACCTCCATACGTTTGAACCAGTTTGAGGTGTTGTCCTTCGTAACTACAGCAATTGTCCACTCAGATTTATCCTTGTCCGATTTATATCTGGAGACATCAAACAAGTCACCGTTTTTATCCTTTGAAGCAGACTCTTTCGTCTCCTTTTTGTTAGAAGATGTGGTGGTCTTTTCAGCACTGCAGGCTGCCAGTGAAAATGTCATAGCCGCTGCTGCTATGATTGCAATAAATTTTTTTAAATTTTTCATAAATTCTCCTCCTTCTCATTGGGATATACACTCATTAGGATATACAGTTTTTTCGAATTCAACCAACTGATCATATTCTTTTTCAACTATTTTTGCCATTTCCGGAGTGAGACCAGACATGTGCTCAGCCTCAAGCCAGGCATTTGCCATCTCAATCCCCATCTCATTTCCGATGATAAAGCCCCCCATACACAGTACATTTGTATTATTCACTGCTTTTGCACGTTTCGCTTGATACAGGCTCTCACAAAGTGCTGCATATACACCTCTGTGCTTATTGCATATGATACTGACGCCCATCCCAGTGCCGCATATGGCAATCCCTCTTTCATACTCTTTACTCTGTACTCCCCGGGCTACAGCTTTCGCCGCCTCCTGAAAAAGCACGGGATTGTCTGGATCAATATCTGTAATTTCATACCCCTTCTTTATTAAGTCTTTTTTTATTGCATTTTTAAGTTCAAATCCCGACGGATCCGCTCCGATGATAATCTTCAAACTTGTCCCTCCTGATTCTGGAAATTCAACATTTTAATGTGACCGCTTTATTATTATTTATTCATTCCAATAAATAATTCCTATTTTTCCAAATTTTTTATAGATGATTTGTTTTTAGTCGGTTACAATATATGCTAAATAAGCACGCAGCTAACCTTTGACGAACTTGGGCTGCAAATGCATAAAAATACCGCCAGTCGATATAGCAACTGACGGAAAACTACTTCTTTTCAATTCTACTCTGCAATTACCAGCGGTACTTCTAACTCTTTCGCTTTCTGGATATTCTCCTTTGACACACCAGTATCCGTAATAATCTTATATACTTTCTTGATTGGACACACCACCGACAGATAGCCGCCGCCGAACTTACTACTATCTGCCAGTACATAGACTTTCTCTGCCGCTTTCAGTATCGTTTTCTTCACCTGCATCTGCGGTGTTGCGATGGAAGTAAGCCCTACATCAAAATTAATACTGTGAACGCCAATAAACGCCTTATCTACATGAAATTGCTCCATATTCTGAATCGCCGCATCTCCCATGGTAGCTGCCAGGTGACCACTGACATGACCGCCAATCACAAACAATTCCACATGTTCCACGCCTGCCAGTTCATTTCCCGTAAGCAATGAATTAGTTACAACTGCTAAATGCTTTTCCGGGTGATTTTTAATATGTTCTGCAAGATAAAAACTACTGGATGCATCATCTATAATGATAGTGTCACGGTCTTCTATGAAGCTATATGCGGCCTCTGCAATCTGCATTTTCTGCATTACATTCTTGTAGATACTTTCTGCTGAATATTTCCTGGACTGCTCCGTTTCTATCCTGACAGCCCCGCCATGTGTCCGCTTAAGCAGGCCTTCTGTATCCATTGCCTTAATATCATTGCGGATAGTAACTTCAGAACACCCGAATTCCCTGCTAAGATCCACAACTTTGACCCGGCCTTTAACCTTCAGTTCTCTTAAAATAGCGTTTCTGCGTTCTTCCATGGCTGCCTCCCTCTCAACTGCTCTATTATCAATAAGTTTACACTTTCTTCATAGATTGTCAAGCACATAGCCATTTATCACAGTATTTCTACCCTTACCTCATTCTTACCTTACTCTGTCCTAGCTGCGTTGCAATCATGGTAAAAATCGGAACAAACTGATCGCCAAAATCTTCCTTTGGAAGAATCATAGCCCTCTCTTCTTCATAATATATACCAATGGTCTTAGGTGTTACAACTGCCCGTTTGATCTGCTCCCATGTGAATTTCTGACTCTTCGCATTCTGCTCTAGAGTAATTCCTTCTTCTGAAAAGGTATATTCTGCCAGGCTGCTATACTCATTATTCACAACTACCTGTTTGTTTGCACGCATTTTAAGTTGAAGCGGCATGCTCCCAAGAAATATCGTTGCTGCCACAAAATATAATATGGTTTCCAGTATACTGCTCCTCCCGGTCGTGTACATAATGATTCCCATAAATGCAATGGCAAGTCCGAGAATGTTAATTAAAAATCCGCTAAATTTTGAATATGTATGAAACAGTAAAAAATCATATAATGCATCTTTTGTCATGTGTACCGTCATTTTATTCATAATACCTCCTGAAATGCACCGTCTAAAAAGACCTTTTTTGAAAAAAGCCCTTCTATACTTTGACATATAAAAGGACTCAGATTGGCTGTTAATCCATATACATTTAGAGTATTAACTCTGCGCTTTCACCTTATAATATGCCCAACCCTCGGGACTGTAAATACCTTTCTGTTTTCTCTGCATCCATTTGTCAAATGCTGCTGTAATGAATGGGCACAGGAATAATGTAATAATAGATGCTGTTGCACACTGTGCAGTAGCCATACTTACATAGCCTTCCATGGATGGGTCCGCTTCTGCAACTGCTGCCGGTGTCATGGCAGAATTCAGGGCCGTTGTACCAATTGCGGCACCCATAGCGTTTCTTTCTTTCTTCGGAAGAAGCAAATTAATTACGAAGAAGAATACAACAGATGTGGCCGCAGAAATAAGTCCAAGAACAATTCCAGATGCCCCTGCTGTCAAAATTGTTTTAACATCGGTCTTAGCTCCGATGGAAACTGTCATGAAGAATGTGACGATTGGTTGTGCAGCCTTACATGCATCGCGAAATCCTTTATCAAGATTTCCCCAGATGAATCCGATTAACAGTGGTACTAATACCGCAATCAAAGACTTGAATGGAATATTAGCAAGCCCTGTAGCTCCCAATGCGATTAGCGTAAAAAAGGGACCATCATTCAATGACAAAATAGAAATTGCTCCCGTATCTGTTGCATTACCAAACTGAGAAGACAAGGAAATATACAGAGAGCCATTGGAGTTTGTAATTGCCGCTATCATTACAAACGGAGCAATTCCAAGGAAACCTGAAGGTCCGCAGATTTTGCCCACAACCAATCCCATAACTACGCCAAGTACAAACTTAACGCCTGTCATGACTACGCCTTTGTAAAGAGGCATGCCTACCTGCTTGATGTCAATCATAGAGCCGCATACAATCAGGAAAAATCCCATCATACAGGCATTTCCTTCATAGAACAATGCTGTTACATAGCCGCCAATCTGAAATGCTTGTGGAATAAATGTTGCAATTAGCACAGCAATTACCAGAGGAATAATTACCAGGCCGCCCGGAAGGCTTTTCATCTTATTTAAGATGTCAAAGTCTTTTCTCTCCTTTGTCTCAACTTTCTTTTCTTTGCTCATTTTCTCTCTCCTTTTTTAATTTATTGCATTTAGTATATAATGTCAGGATGCTCCTGATATTATCTTGCAGCTTCTCTGAACAGCCGTTCTACGATATCACATGCTGTGTTATTATTACCGGTAAGTCCACCTTTGCCAACAATCGGAAGCCCAGCATATTTTCCTGACAGCCTTCCCACATCTGTCTGGGGAATTACATAATCTATAACCTCAATACACTCTACACCAAGCTGATAGCAGACATTTACCATCGTGTCTCCACCTGTGGTATATAATCCCGCCACTTTTTTTCTTCCTACCTGTTCAAGTACCTGAGAAATAATGGTTCCAAGTCCTGCATTGATACGGTTGGCACTCATACCGCCTGCGTAACCGCGTTTCTCGTCTTCTTTTTCCAGATTCAGAAGTTTTTTGTGAAGTGCTGTCTCAAACAAAACCGCTCTTGGCTGTTCATCACCTTCAATCAGCTCTACCGCCTTGTTCACCGCTTTAAACACCTCGTCTAATGCAGTATTTCCACCTTCGATTAATGGATTCGGATCTACACTGATACGTACATGTCTGGTATCCTCACACAGAACCTCCATCTGTTTCTTTGTTATCGGTGTGGCGCTTCCGGCCGCAATCAGTACCGTCTTACCAGTCTCTCTGGCTTCCGGCGGAAGATTCGGTTCTTCTTCCTGCGTCTGACCTCTGCGGTATGCGAGCTTTGCTGTAAATGGCCCCGGGTCTACGGCTACTATGTTCCATTTCAGTTCAATACATGCCTGTGCAATGTTATCTACATCTTCCAGTGTAATTCCATCTACGATGATTACTTGACATTTTTCATCACGTTTTTTCTGAAGTGCCTCTTGGATACTATCTTTCCCTTCAAGTACCTTGTCAAGAGTAACCAGTCCAACTTTTCTTCTGGTCTGTATTCCCAGAAGTCTTGGTATGTAGTTTTCCCTCACCGGCGTACGTACATCTTGTGCAACAGGTGTATTGATTAGTGCAACACCATCAATTACCGAATATCCTCCAACCAGTATTCTTCTGGACTGAGGCATGGCCGGAACGACTACTGCCACCATGTCACAACTAAACTGATCCAAGATTGCATCAATTTCAATACCTATGCTGCCACGTAAGGTTGTATCAATTCTCTTAGAGAAATATCTTATTCCCATCTTTTTTAATGAAATAGTTGCCGATTTCACCTTTGCATATGCTTCACTTTCCGGAAGCGCTCTGCTATTACTACTAATCAGAACTGCATCCAGTTCTTCTATTTCTTTTGCATTCTCAGCTGCTTCTTCATTAAAAAATACTGCTGTTCTCGCTTTTGACCTTGCAAGCAACACCCCTGTTGTCGTAGCTCCGGTCAGGTCATCTGCCACTGCTCCTATTAAAGGCATTATCTGCTCCTCGCTTTCTCTTAGCCAAACTTTCTTCTATATATTAACGCTTTTTCTATTATTTTCTTTCCTGTCATGCTGTTTTGCTGCATATTCAGCTACAACATTCGTAGACTCGATCATGCTGACACAGGCTGCGGTCCCCTTTCCTGCGATATCAAACGCTGTACCATGATCAACAGAACTTCTGATAAATGGGAGTCCAAATGTTAAAGTAACAGATTTTTCAAAATCTAAAGTTTTACAAGCAATATGCCCTTGATCATGATATAGAGAAAGAATAGCATCGAATTTTCCAGATTTTCCAATGTGGAATACCGAGTCTGCCGGACATGGTCCGATAGCATTGACTCCTTTTTCCTGTGCCTCCTTTATTGCAGGCTCAATCTCATCAATTTCCTCACGTCCAAACAACCCATTGTCTCCGTTATGTGGATTCAATCCTGCCACTGCAATTAATGGATTCTCAATTCCTATCTTCCTTAATTCTTTATCAATATTAATAACGTCTTCCAAGATAACATCCTTTGTCACATAATGACACGCATCTACCAGAGACATATGTCTGCTTACGAAGAATACTCTCAGCTTATGGCACGAAAACATCGTCAGCGCGTATGGTGAATGAGTTGCATTCTGATAAATCTCTGTATGTCCAGGTTCTTTAACACCAATCAATTTAATAGCTCCTTTATGAATTGGCGCTGTAGAAACCGCATCAATTTTCCCTTCCATTCCGAGATCAATAGATTTCATAATCCAATCAACAGCCATGCGGCCTGCCAGTGCCTGAACCTCCCCCCATTTGATAGAGTCTGTGTCATAATTACCTGTCTCAATAATATCTGCTGTTCCAAATTCATATTTTGCTTCGGAAGGGTCTTCAATCTTGTTGTACTTAAGTTTCCTACCAAGAATCTTAGCTGCCCTTTCCATAATTGCAATGCTCCCGATTACAAGCGGGCGACAGCAATTATGGATTTCTTCGCTTAACATAGTTCCAACCACAATCTCGGGTCCAATTCCTGCAGGATCCCCCATTGTAATTGCCGTTATTGGTTTATAGTTTTTCATCATTTTATATTTTCCTTACCTTTCATTTTACTTTCGTTTTGTTTTCCTAATTCTATCCTTATATTTTTGTTTTTTCAATAGTTTTTTTCTTATTTTTATAACTTCATTACATATTCACAGTTTTACCCCTTGCCTTTTGTGCACTTTTATTTTCGTTTATATTTTTATTTATTTTTGTTTTTATTGTCATTTTTTATCTTTTATACAAATAGAATTGCCAGGCTTCGAAAAGCCTGGCAATTCTAAAAATATCACAGCCTAGTGTATTTGCTTTTTTAATATTTAATGTTCTTCCTGACGCAGTTCATTCCCAAACCGTGTATACTGCGGCATCCATGCAAGCCGGACTGTACCCACAGGGCCGTTTCTCTGCTTTGCTATAATAATCTCCGCAATACCCTTATCCTCGGTATCAGGTATGTAGTAATCTTCACGGTATATAAACATGCAGACATCGGCATCCTGCTCAATGGCTCCTGACTCACGGAGGTCAGAAAGCATAGGCCTTTTGTCAGTTCTTTGTTCCACGGCACGGCTGAGCTGTGAAAGTGCAATAACCGGCACATTCAATTCCCTGGCCAGCCCTTTCAGTGAACGGGAAATCTCCGAGATCTCCTGCTGGCGGCTTTCATTACTTCTTTTGCTGCTGCCGCTCATCAATTGCAGATAGTCAATAATAATCAGATCCAGCCCATGTTCAATCTTATATTTTCTACATTTGGAGCGCATCTCCGCAATGGAAATACCGGAGGTGTCATCGATGACCAGCTTGGACTTCCCGATTCTACCTGCCCCTTCTATTAGTTTTTCCCAATCCGTATCCTTAAGATTACCGGTGCGCAAAAGCTGGGCATCGACATGGGATTCCAGGGAAAAGAGACGATTTACAAGCTGCTCTTTTGACATTTCCAGGCTGAAAATTGCAACAGACAGATTCTGTCTGAAAGCCACATGCTGGGCGATATTCAATACAAAAGCGGTCTTACCCATAGAAGGTCTGGCCGCGATTAGAATCAGATCGGAGCGCTGAAGCCCCGACAGTTTATAGTCCAAATCAATAAATCCTGTTGGGATGCCGGTTACGCTGCCTGACGTTCTGGATGCCCTTTCAATGACATCCAGAGCATTGAGGACAACATCCTTAATGGGAATGTACTCCTGTACTTTTCCTCTGGCTGCCAGTTCAAATACTCCTTTTTCAGCCTTATCTAATATATCCTCCACCGGCTCATTTTCCAGATAACAGGTGTTGGCTATTTCCTCATTAATTTTAATCATCTTGCGCAGAGTGGCTTTTTCCTGCACAATTCCCGCATAGTATTTTACATTGGCAGAAGTCTGGATACCCGTGAGCAAGTCTTTTACAAATTCCATGCTGCTGACTTCCGGCGGCACATTTTTAGCCTTTAAATATTCCTTTAAAGTAATAAGGTCCACCGGCTTCGCTGCTTGAAAAAGTTCTACCATGGAATCAAATAAAATTCCATAAGCAGTCTGGTAAAAATCTGCTCCTGTAATAATTTCAGATGCGGCTGCAATTGCATCTTTGTTCATCAACATGGCTCCTACCACTGCCCGCTCGGCCTCTTCACTGTGCGGAAGGATTCTCTTAATCGCTGCTTCCATTTCCATAAAGTATTTCCCCTTATGCCTCTTCTGTCACAACAACTTTCAGTTCAGCCGTTACTTCCGGATGGAGCCTGACTGGTACTTGATGAACTCCCAGCATTTTAATAGTATCCTTCAGCTGAATCTTCTTCTTATCCACATCCAGGCCCATCTGTTCTTTCACTGCAGCGGCAATTTCCTTACTTGACACGGAGCCAAATGCTTTTCCACCTTCTCCCATCTTGATAGAAAGCTCTACTTTTCCGCCTTCCAGCTCCCCGGCAAGCTTCTTCGCTGCATCCAGATTGTCCTGAGCAATTTTCTCTTCCTTTTTGTTCTGCAGACGCAGATCATTCATGTTCTTATTATTGGCTTCAAGCCCAAGCTTCTTCGGCAAAATAAAATTTCTTGCATAACCATCGCTTATATTGACAATCTCTCCTTTTTTCCCAAGAGCTTTCACATCCTGCAATAAAATAACTTTCATCTTAAATATCTCCTTCCTTTATCATCTGATCAATTGTTTGTTTCAAAGTCTGAATTGCCTCATACATATTTGTATGATCGAACTGAGCTCCTGCAGAATTGATATGTCCCCCGCCGCCCAGCCTTTCTGCAATAATCTGTACATTCACCTCATCGATAGAACGGGCGCTCAAGTATATCCTTCCCTCGTATACTGTCAGTACGAAAGAAGCCTTAATGCCCCTGATATCCAAAAGCTCATTGGCCGCCTGAGCCGCCAGAACTGTGGGACTGTCAATGTCACTCGGAAACTGTGCAATTGCATACTCTTTTCTGTACACCTCCGCCATGCGCACTGCTTCCGCCTTGGCCTGATAAGATTCCATATCATCACGGAACATTTTCCGCACACGGGTAATATCCGCACCACACCTTCTCAAAAATGCAGCTGCTTCAAAAGTACGTACTCCTGTACGGTTCATGAAATTACGTGTATCAATCATAATGCCGGCATACAAACAGCTTGCTTCCACCGCCGGAAGCTTGATATTGTCCACAATATACTGCAATACCTCCGCCACCATTTCACTGGTAGAAGAAGAATAAGGTTCAATATAAGATAATACAGCATTTTCAATAATATTGGTGCCCTGCCGGTGATGATCCAGTACCGCAATAGTCCTGGAACGCTGCAAAAGCTCAGGACACTCGGTCAGCTGGGGCTTATTTGTGTCCACCACAATTACCATAGCATTATCTGATACATGGCTTAAGGCCTGTTCGGAATTCACAAAAATATCCTTCGGATAGTCCGGACTTTTTGCAATCTCATCATACAGAGGGCGCACTGAAGTTGTCACCTCATTGATGACAATGTAGGCTTTCTTTTCCAGCTCTGCAGCCGCACGGTAGATTCCTATACAAGCTCCAAGGGAATCCGCATCTGCAATCTTATGGCCCATGACAATTACCTGATCCTTGCCATCGATAAACTCCCGCAGGGCCTCTGCCTTAACACGGGCCTTTACACGGGTGTTCTTAGCAGCCTGTTCCTTCTTGCCTCCAAAGTATGTAATTTCTCTGCAGTCTTTAACAACCGCCTGGTCACCACCTCTGGAAAGAGCCAGGTCTATAGCTATACGGGCATAGTCGTAGCTTTGTGTATAAGTTGCAGTATTGAGTCCAAGCCCAATGCTTAGTGTGGCAGAACGTGTATTTCCTATGCTTACCTGCTTTACCTCTTCTAAAAGAGAAAACTTATCCGCCGCTATTTTATAGTAGCCTTCCTTTTTAATGCCGATAAAATACTTGTCCTTTTCCAGCTTCTTAACAATACCGCTCACATCGCCAAAATATTTGTTAACCTTTCTGTCTATCAGCGCAATCAAAAGAGACTGGCGGACTTCTTCGACACTCTCCATGATTTCGTCAAAATTATCAATGTAAATCAGGCCGGCAATAAACCTCTGATCTTCGTTCTCCTTAATATAGGCATTCAGTTCTGTTATATCTTTCATGCAAAGTGCTATAAAATATTCATTTTCCTTAGGGATCTGCAGTAGCTTCTCAGCCTCGCTGAACCCCTCCATGGAAAATTTTCGGAGCTCAACCTGATAATTTCTATCTCGATAGGTAACTTCCATTTCCACATAATCATTCTCGGTCTTCGGAAATACCCCGGTATTCAGCTCTGGAATTAATTTGTTCAGATATTTTTTCCGCTTCTCTTCGTTTATTATGTCCAAAAAGCTGTCGTTTTCCCACAACAGGCGGCCATCCTCCAGAGTGATTGCATAGGGAACTGTTAGCTCCTTTAGCAAGGTATTCTGTATTCCCTTATACTGGGTGGCAAACTGAATCAAATCTGCCAGAATCAAAGAACGGTTATAAAAATACAAGAGTCCCACAATCACAGCATAAATTACAATAAAGACAGACATCACGGCTCCTGCCTTTCTGTCAATCTTATACATCCAAATATTCATAGCCAAAAGCAATGCTGTCATGATTACAGGCCACTGCATATATGTTCTGAGCTGCCCTTTGAATCGCATGTTATTCTTATTCATGATTACCTTCCTCATACATCTTTCCTTCGACTGTGCCGATACTCCCCGTCAATGTACCTAGTATATCACCTTTTCCGTGATTATTCCACGTCTAGTTTTCGTCCCCGGTGTTCTTATGCTTATATAATAATTCTCCCGAAACATTATCCACCCGGATTTCCTTCTTCTCCAACTGTCCATATACATTATTGCGGAACAATGTATAAATCACAGAGACAGCCGGGATAAAGACCAACATTCCTACAATTCCCATAAGGCTGCCCCCAATGCTGACCGCTGCCAGCACCCAGATGGAGGGAAGTCCCACCGAATTGCCCACCACTCTGGGATAGATAAGATTCCCTTCAATCTGCTGTAGTACAAGGAACAGAATGACAAACACGAGAGCCTTCATCGGTGTATCCATCAAAATTAAAAACGCACCTATAAAGCATCCTATAAAGGCACCGAAAATTGGAATTAATGCAGTAAATGCTATCAGCACCCCCACAAGCAGTGCATAGGGCAGCCGGAAAACTGTCATCATGATGACAAACATTGTTCCGAGGATTGCCGCCTCCAGACACTGGCCTGCCAAAAAGTTTGAAAATGTCTTGTAGGTAAGTGAGCATATATCCAGTATCTTTTCCACGTACTCTTTTTTCAGATATGCATACATAACCTTGTGTATCTGAATATTTAGTTTTTCCTTTTGCAGGAGAATATAGCATGCAAACACAAAAGCAATAATAAATGTCGTCATCCCGCTTACAATACTCTTTGCCACGGTAAAGGTTGAGTCAAGGACACTGCCTGCACCATTTTTAAAAAACGCCATAATACTGTCCAGTATTTTCTTCCAATCTATTTCTATGTCACTTATCCATGCTGCAATTTCTTTATTATTATTAAACAGTTCATCCCCCCAGCTCTGTACTTTTAGTATAAAATCCTGGATGTTGCTGCCCAAAAGTATAATAGTGCTGCCCAGTTTTGGGACAACAACAAGAGAGACAACGGCGATGACTCCTATTACGATCAGTATCGTAAGTGTAAGGCTTAAGGGTCTGGCCATTTTTTTTACCCATCTTTTTCCTTTCAGTTTCTGGTGCGGGAACAACTTATGTTCCAGAAAATGCATAGGTACATTTAAAATAAAGGCTATCGCGCCGCCTAAAAGAAATGGAAATATAATTCCAATCATAAATCCCAGTGCACTCAGCACCAGGCTGTATTTCCACAAAGCAACTAGGACAACAATAGTAAATAAAATCAGACTCCTGATTTTTCGCAAATTTTCTCTGTTCAGATTCATATTATACCTGCTTTCTGACACCTATTGCACCCTGATACCCACGGATTACTATGACCTTTTGACTCTGGTATCATTCAAATTATAACCAGTAGTTTTCATTTTAACATACAAAAGAAAATAGTTCCATATAAAGAACAGCAAAAAGATGAAAGAGCAAGGATAAAATAGCCTATCAGGAAATGAACGGACTTACTAATGATGCCGGCTGTATGGGATTATCCCCCCTCTCACAAATGTAATTTCAAAAGCCGCAGCGAAAACGCTGCGGCAGTATTTACTCTTACTAATATTTACACCCGTGATGAATAAACTTGTTGACATGACTAATCATATTCATTCTTCATACAAACTGGTTGTATTTCTTACGACTAAAGTTGGCTCAAGTATGACACGCTCCGGCTTACACTCTTTATTTTTTAGTTGTTTCAGCATTAGCCTTGCCGTATGTTCACTCATTTCGTCCACATGTTGACTGATGGTCGTCAACTCAATCCCTTTTATCGCTGAAATATCAACATTATCAAAGCTGACAATTGAGAGGTCTTCTGGAATACGAAGCCCATTCTCCTTGCATCCATCCATAAACCCAACAGCTGTCATGTCGTTGACAATTACCATCGCACTGGGACGTTCTTTAAGTTCTTTTACAAACTTCTGTGCAAGAGAAATCCCCGTTTCCAGTTTCAAATCACTGGCAAATACATATTCCTCATTGAACGGGAGGCCAAAATTCTGTAATGCCTGACGGTATCCATCAAATCGTTGGGTAGACGCGGAAGAAATCCCGGGTCCTTTAATAAATCCAATGTGTTTATGCTTCAACTCCAGTAAATGCATCACCGCCATATACCCTGCCCGAAAATTATCAGTCAGCACAGAATCGCCTTCATATGATGGCAGGATACGATTAACCAATACTATAGGAATGTTCATGGAGTGAAGCATTCCCTCCACGCTCTCCGCCTGTGCAGTAATTAATATTAGTCCCGCAAAATTGAATTGTAATGTCAATTTCAAAAATTCAATTTCACGCCTGACATCATATTCACTGTTAAAAACCATTACCATATATCCATGCTTGTTCAGTATTCTCTGGATATTAAATGTCAGGTCTGCATAGAAAGGATTTCTTATATCGCCCAATATCAGAGCTACAATGTTCATGTGGCCTCTGCTAAGACTTTGGGCTATTGTATTTGGCTTGTACCCAATCTCTTCCACCAAATCCAATACTTTTTTTCTAAGTTCTTCTCCCACACCGCTATTGCCATTAATGGCACGTGAAACAGTTGATTTCGACACACCCAGCATTTCTGCTACATCTGAAATGCTATACTTTCCATTCTTCATAAAATTCGTTCCCTTACATTTCTTCTATAATACAGATTTTATGCTAATATCTCCGCAAAATCAACCGTTTTCTTTTCTAACGAAAGTTATCGCATATCTCTTTTACTGTCTCATTCTTGGCGCACGGCTATTTACCATCAAAATAGCTAATAATATTACACCTTGAATCAAAGAGCGTAAACCGGCCGCCATATTCAACGCCTGAAGAATATTTGTAATCAGAATAAGTACAAGAGAACCTAACGCACCGCCTACAAATGTGCCTTTACCGCCAGTCAGTTTTGTACCCCCAATAACAACTGCTGCAATAGACAGCATTGTATAGCTGTTTGCCATGTTCATCTGAGCAGTACCTGCATAACCCACCAGCATTAATCCGGCAAGCCCCGCAACGGCGCCGCCAAAAATATATGCCAATATAATGACAAGCCGGCTGTTGATCCCACATAAGTTTGCTGCATTCCTATTGTTCCCGGCAAGAAAAAGTCTTCTGCCATATCTGCTTTTTCTCAAGAAAAAAACTTCCAGCAAAACCAGCAGGATAATAATGACTGCCGGTAGAATTCTCAAAGGGCCAATCAGCGTCTTAGAAATACTTTTAAGCTGTGGACTGACAGTGACCGACGGCTGACCTTTTGTAACCAAAATAGAAAATCCGTTCACCACATTGGACATAATTAATGTCATGACAAGAGGCACTACTTTTAGCACCTGGACTCCAATTCCGTTTAACAATCCTACGATGGCTCCCATAAGGATTGTCGCCGGAATCATCAGTGCAAAGGAAGCTGCACCGGATCCTACCGCAATCATCGGTCCAAACAATGCTGTCATAGACATAATTGCACCAATTGACATATCCAGCCCACTGTCACCCGATATGATAACAGCCGCCTGTCCCACAGAGGCTAAAGTTAAAATAGATGTTGTCATGAGAATACTGGATATGTTATTCATAGATAAAAAACCGGTACTTAAAATCTGTCCCAGTATCATAAGTATAATACTTCCAATGATTGCAGGCAGGTATGGGTTATTTAACTTTTTTACCTTTTCCATTACTTTACACCTCCCTTAAATACTCGCTTTATTTTAGCCTTTAGCGTCTTATCTGAAGCAATAATAGAGATGACAACACCAGCCAAAAGAATTAGCCCTTGAATGAAACTCTGGACAAATGAGCTGAAATTTGCTGAAACCACAATAGAAATCAAGATGCTTAAGAATGCAGCACCAAAAATGCCACCCCAGATATTTCCGATTCCGCCATTCAAAGATACACCGCCAATCACTGCTGCCGCAATAGAATTCATACTCATGCTTGCGCCGATTGATGGACTACCTGCACAAGTATTTGCACTGATGCAGATCCCGGCAATACCTGCCGCCAATCCCGCAAAAGTATGTACAAAAAATCGCAGTGCAGTTACATTAATGCCAGATGCATATGACTTCTTTACATCCTTCCCCAGAGCATACAAATGGAGTCCAGCTGGTAACTTCATTACAATAATCCATACAATTACCAGAATTAATATCATAACAATGGGCATAGGAAGTATCCCAAACAGGTGGCTGCCATACCAATCTGCAAAGCTGAAGTCTATCGCCCCACCCGGGTATGGCAGTATCCACAAAGCAATTCCCGCAAATACTGTTGAAGTAGCAAATGTGGTCAGCAATGGATTTACCCGCATAACACCAATAATAAAACCATTAATCATGCCACAGAGTATGGCACAACCCAAAGCTATCATCACAGCAGCTGGAACCGAATACCCCTTTTCACACAATGTTACAATCACAACGTTTACAAGAGACACAATCGAACCCAGTGAAATATCTGTCCCCGCCACTAATATTGTTGCAGTAACACCTATTGCGACGCAAATTGCTGCTGCGTTTGTTGCAATAAAGGATTCAAAGAAAGACAGACTTAATCCACCGGTAACAGCTCCATTAACCCCAAGAAATATGAGGAATAGCAGAAGGGACGGAAAGGCACTCCATGTCATAACTTTCTTTACTTTGCTCATACTGTTACACCTTCCTTTCGGTTTTTCACCTCTGCATCATGTATAGAATTTACTGGCATAGAGGCTGCAGATATGTTTTGCCTGTTAATGGCATCCCCTTCCAGAATGGCAGAAACTCTTCCTTCATACATAACAATAACTCTGGATGTTTCTACCATAGAGGTAATGCTCACCAGTTCATCATCATCACTAGAAAGCATGATTACTGCATTCCCTTCTCTGGCAAGTTCTGCAAATAGCTGATGTAGATCTGTTCTTGCCTTAACATCAATTCCCTTTGTAGGATCGTCCGCCAGTAAAAGTCGCGGCCTTGTACACAACCAGCGGCCCACCACTACTTTCTGTTGGTTTCCTCCTGAAAGTGATGTTATTAATTCTCCAGGATTATCATAGTGAACATGAAAACTGTCTAGAATCCCCCTCGGGTTTCCAATTTTTCCACGTTTTACAAGCTCCTGTACAGCAGCTATGTTTTCTGACAGGCTTCGCTCCTGGAAGGTTCCATCCTTCTCCCGATCCCCGGAGATAAAAGCAAACCCCTCAGAAACTGCTTGTTTTGCATTCCGTATTTTACGTACCTTACCATCTATCTCCAATTCAATTTCACCTAAAACACCGTAAAGGGCTCTGATTAAGTCAGTTTGACCGTGGCCCTGTAGTCCTGCAACTCCTATAATTTCTCCTTTTCCTATGTCTAAGCTTTCTAATGTGCCATATGTAGGAATCGGAATACGGGGTGCCCTAATAAATACATCTCTTTCTGCACACTGATGATGTCGGCCCTCGCCATGATAGGATTCAATTTTTGTCCCTACCATCAAGGAAAGGAGTTCATCCTCTGTTTTCTCTTTCATCGGATATGTTCCCAGTGTTTCTCCATTTCTCATAATAGTAACACTATCACACATAGCATATAGTTCAACCATACGGTGGGATATAAAAAGTACAATACAGCCTTCTTTCTTTAACCCACGGATAATATCATCTACAATTTCGACATCTTCTCTATATAAAGCCGATGTAATCTCATCTATAATCAAAATTTTCGGCTCCTGTACTAATGCTTTTGCCAGTTCGACCATATACTGTTGGTTAGCGGCCAATTCTTCAACTTTCTTTCCCATCAGGGAATCCAGGCGCATTCTTTCCAATACGTCCTGTGCCTTTTTCCTTAGCCGTTTTCTATCTGTGAATTTTCCCTTAACCGGAATGTTAGAAATGCAAATATTCTCCTCCACCGTTAAGTTGCCAAACAAACTTAACTCCTGACTTGTCATAATCACATGGTTCCTTTTCGCATCTTTGGGAGATTTAAAGTCAACCCGCTGTCCTTGAAACAAAATTTCTCCGCCGTCCCTGCTGATAAGCCCTCCGATTATTTTTGCCAAGGTCGACTTTCCCGAACCGTTTCCTCCCAGTATCGCCCTGACCTCCCCCTCTTCTATCTCCATTTGTGCCTGCTTAATTGCCACAACTGCTCCATATCGTTTTGAAATGTCACGAAAAGCAAGTCCCATAGCATATCCTCCTTACGTTTATCTGGTAAAAGAATGGACTGGCGGACTCTTTACGCTTTGTCCGCCAGTCCGTGGTAAAGCACACGTGTGCCCGCCTATTCTTCAAAGAACTGGTCTACCTCTTCCTGAGACAGCCATCCATCCAGTGCCGCTGTATCTGCGGAATCTTTCAACAGCTCTGTAGCTTCTTCCAGTTTAATTGCCTTAGTTCCTTTTAAGTCTTTCATCCACGCTGCATCCTGATCACCATCTTTTGTAACTACATATGGGGGATCAAGCATAATCGTGTTCGCCATGCTTTCATCCATAGGATTTGCAACCAGTAAATCTTTTTTTACTGTTTTACCCTGAAGCAGCCGTACTGTTACATCCAATGCTGTCACTGCACTTCCCGGTGCATAGGAAACGCCAATTGTTGTAAGCTCGGGCATATCAGCCCATTTTGTGATGAAAGACTTTGTATAGTCACCTGTCATAACTTCTGGAGCCTTCCCGGCATTTTCATATGCCTTGATAATACCTTCTCCCATGACATCCTGAGCAAGTACTGCATCAATCTTGTCATAGCTGGACAAAAAAGTCGTCATAACTGACTGAGCATCTGTTTCTGACCAGTTTCCAGGGGCGGAACCAAGCACATTTATATCCGGATAGCCTGCAAGCACATCTTTGTTTGCTGCTAACCGAAGCGTATCGGCAGCATTACCGGAAACGCCTGAAATTTCAACAATATCACCTTTTCCCTTTAGCTGCTCTGCCAGCCAGACCGCCTGAATCTTCTGCCAACTATAATTATTACCACAAACACAGATTGTTCCATCATAAGCAGCCGGATCATTTGCAATTACTACAAGGATGCCCTTTTTCTGTGCCTTCTCAACCGCAGACTTAATTGTAGTCGGGGACACTGCATCAATCATAATTGCGTCTACACCTGCATCAATCATTGCATTAATCTGGTTTAACTGCTCAGTGGCATCACTGTTTGTATTGGAAACCATATAATCTGATAACGTTCCATCTTTCTTATATTCCTTTGCTCGGTTTTCAAAGTCTTCAACCATTTGTGCCCGCCATGTATTGCCCCAATATCCATTGGAAAACCCAATAACAAAACCACTGTCTTTATCTGACTTTGCCCCTGTTTCCGAGGTCTGGCTCTTTTCTGTCTTTTCCTCTGATTTTCCTGTACTTCCACATGCTGCGAGCCCCAAAACCATCAAGCCAGCTAATAAAATAGCTAATATTTTTTTCTTCATAAATTTATCTCCTTCACTTTTCAACCTTTATAATACTGGAACAAACTTTTCCGACCCATCCTGAATTGCAGGTTCGTGACCTGGTAAAATATAATGGGCGGCCTGTCGGATTCTTTTCAGGCTCTCATAGACCTCCGGAACCAAAACAACAATATTGGGCTCCAAGTTTTCATTCACATTTTCAGCCACATTGCAAATGTCTCCGGATACACACACAACCCCCTCTTCTGTATGAAACAGAACCGATTGGTGTCCTCTCGTATGCCCGGGAGTTGTAATGACTTGTAGGCCCGGAAGTATTTCTGTATCTCCGTCCAAAAATTGCCATTGAAAAAAATTTACTGCTTGTTTGTCAAAACATAGGGTATCGTAAAAGGGTGCTTCAGGAACTAAAGGTTCAAATGCTGCCTCCCACTCTTTCTTTTGTACGTATATTTTTGAATTTCTAAATTTTCCGTTACTCCCGCTGTGGTCACAATGAAGATGTGTATTAATTACAATGTCAATATCTTCAGGATTCCAGCCCATAATGCGCTTAACAGCGCTCACTGTATCCTGACCAGACGTCTGTCGGACACCTGGTTCTGCCTTTTGGTATTCTTTCAAATCCCGAATGCCCGTATCTACCAAAACCTTATGTTTCCCATCCGTCGCACCGGCACACCAAATAGGCACGACAAGCTGTTCCCCTTTCCCTCTGTAATGGGTCATTGCAGAGCGGTCTAGCTGGATACTTCCCACTTGGATAGCTTTTACTACCCACTTTTCCATATTACTTCCTCCTTTTCTTTATAGATATCGTTTTCACTTTCTTTTACGATACCATTGTTCACTTTTAGAAACCGTTTTCTTTTTGTGATGCCCTTATTATATCGTTATTTTGTTTAATGTCAATATGTTTCTTTGAATTTTTCTCTCTTAAATAATAATTTTGTTGGTTTTTTACATCTTTAACTTATTTTTTTGTGCATATTTACCATATTGACTTTAATCACATTCTGGAATAATATAGTCATATGCAGAAATCGTTTTCTTGAAAGGAGGTCTATTTATTATGTACTGTGGAACTGAACTATGGAAAAATTTACTTTTCTTTCAGTTAACGCAACAAAAACTTATTGGAGGCCGAGAGATAGAAGCCTTTCCTGACATGCCCGTAAACTTATATGAAGCATTGACAAATATAGCAAAGATATATCCGGAAAAAACGGCTATTGTAGACAACTATGACCGTCCTTGCTGCTATGCGCTTCTAAAAGAAAAGACTGATACATTCTCATCATATTTAAAGCATAAGAAGGGAATCAGCCGCAGAAGTCATGTCGCTCTTATGCTATATAACAGTCTTGAATTCTGTGTGGCATTTCTTTCTCTTACAAAATTGGGGGCTGTTACAGTACCATTACCTACCAAGTATAAGAAACAAGAGATAACATCATTAATTCAGAAATCAGACATACAGCTTATTATTTGTGATGAAGACTTTTATCCATGGTTTTACGATTATGAGAAAAATGGAATCTCTGTTCTAAAATCCGGTAATCAAGAAGAACATTATGGATTTTCCAAGTACTATGAGTTTTCTACTGATGATTCAAAACCAGCAGGAAACAGAGAAGATACCGCCCTACTGATGTTTACATCTGGAACCACATCCCAAAGCAAGGGTGTTGTGATCAAAAATTACAATATCATGCACGCAATTGTTTCATACCAGAAAATTTTGAACATCACTGAAAAGGATATTTCTCTAATCCCGATTCCTATTTATCACGTCACCGGATTAGTCGCATTGCTGGGGCTCTTCTTATACGTCGGTGGAACCTTATATCTGCACAAATACTTTGATGCTAAAAGAGTACTTACATGTGTAAAAGAACACCATGTAACATTTTTACATGCATCTCCCACTGTGTTTTCTATGCTTCTTGCAGAATCCAAAAGGTTTCCAGAACTGCCTTCATTAAAGAACCTTGCTTGCGGCAGCAGTAATATGCCAAAAGAAAAATTAAGTCAAATACACAGTTGGCTTCCACACAGCACTTTTCACACTATTTATGGGCTTACAGAAACCACTTCTCCCGCAACCATTTTCCCGGGAGATGCATCCACAAGTAAATACATAGGTTCATCCGGTCTTCCCATTCCAGGCACCCGCTTCAAGATTCTAGATGAAAATGGAAATGACCTTTTTCCGAACATTGTCGGTGAAATCTGGATTTCCGGTACAGTTGTACTTGATTCTTACTACAAAATCGACACCCCTCTTCTCAAAGATGGTTGGCTTGATACCGGAGATTTAGGGTATTTCAATTCAGAAGGGTATCTATTTGTCGTTGACAGGAGAAAGGATATGATTAACCGTGGCGGAGAAAAAATCTGGAGTTTCGATGTAGAGAATGAACTCTATAAAATACAAGGTATAGAAGAGGCTGCTGTCATCGGTATACCAGATAATATATATGGTGAGGTTGCTGCAGCAGTTGTCAAGCTACTACCTGGAACAGCACTTACGGCAGAAAGTATCAGGCAGAAATTGAAAAGTAAAATCGCCAAATACAAAATACCAGCCAGAATTCTTATTTTAGATGAAATACCAATTACACCTAATGGAAAAATTGACAAAAAAACTATAAAAAAACTATTTTAACCATAACGGGAGGTTATAAGCATGAAGAAACCCCTATTTATTTCCGGCGAGGAAGCTGCTGACATGATCCAGGATGACAGTACTATTGCTACTATCGGTATGACATTAGTTTCCGCTTCTGAAACGATCTTAAAAGCAATTGAAACGCGGTTTTTGAACACAGGAAGTCCAAACCATCTCACACTTGTTCATTCTTGCGGACAGAGTGACCGAGATAGAGGTATTCAACATTTCTCACATGAGAAAATGCTTTACCGCATCATCGGAGGGCATTGGGGACTGCAGCCCCGAATGATGGACTTGATTGCAAATAATAAAATTCTTGCATATTGCATTCCCCAGGGACAATTTGCCCAACTGTATCGAAGTATGGCAGGCGGCGAACCCGGCAAAATTACAAAAGTTGGATTGGGAACATTTATTGATCCTCGTATTGAAGGAGGAAAAATGAATGATATCACCAAATCGGCTCCGGATATCATGGATGTTGTCACAATTGACGGAGAAGAATATATGCGTTATAAGCCGATTCCTCTTGATTATTGTATCATCCGCGGGACTTATGTAGATGAAATGGGAAATTTAACAACTGATGAAGAGGCCATGCGGCTGGAAGTCCTTCCGGCTGTTATGGCGTGCAAAAAATTTGGCGGCAAAGTCATTGCCCAAGCAAAATACAAAGTAAACGCTGGTACTTTGCACTGTAAAAGAGTTACTGTCCCAGGAATTTTTATTGATGCCGTTGTCATGTGCCCAAATCCTGAAGAAGATCACCGCCAGACGCACAGTTTTGCCTTTGACCCGGCATACTGTGGAGATATTAAAGTTCCCGTCAACACCTCCGATGCACTGCCCATGACTATCAGGAAGGTAATCGGGCGCCGTGCACTAATGGAGCTTTCTGCCAATGATGTCCTCAATGTCGGAACCGGAATCCCCAATGATGTCGTTGGACCTATTATTACTGAGGAAAATGTAGATGATGATGTAACAATCACTGTAGAGTCCGGTATTTACGGTGGCATTCCCATGGGCGGGATTGACTTTGGTATTGCCAAAAACAATTTTGCTCTGCTCAGACACGATGAACAATTTGACTACTACAACGGCGCAGGTGTTGATGTTACATATATGGGTGCCGGAGAAGTAGATGCCGACGGCAATGTAAATGCGACCCGGCTTGGTTCAAGACCTACAGGGGCAGGAGGGTTTATTGATATTACAACAAACGCAAAGCATGTGGTATTCTGCTCTTCCTTCACCGGGAAAGGATTGGAATGCTCCTTTGAGGGAGGCAGACTCCATATCAATAAAGAGGGGACCCTTATCAAGTTTGTAAATAAAATTCAGCAGATATCTTATAACGGGGAAATCGCACGCAAAAAGCATCAGAAAATGCATTATATTACTGAGAGGGCTGTCTTTGAACTGCGTCCCGAGGGGCTTGTCCTGACCGAGATAGCTCCCGGCATTGATTTGCAGTCACAAATTCTCAGTCTTATGGAGTTCCAACCTATCATCAGTCCCACGCTTAAAGAAATGAATCCTTCCATCTACCGTGAAAATGGGCCTTTTGGATTGAAGGATTTCATAAATAACAAATAAACATAAAAGGAGGGTTTAATTTATGCGTTTAAAAGACAAAGTGGCTATTGTAACAGGAGCTGGAAGAGGGCTTGGCAAGGGTATCAGCCAAAAACTTGCCGCAGAGGGTGCAAAGGTTATCCTGGCTGACATCGCCTCTGCTGATGAGGCTGTAACGGAAATTCGAGAGGCCGGGGGTACTGCCTGCCCCTTTGTTGCCAATGTCGCAAAGCAAAAAGAAGTACAGGCACTGGTTGAATTTGCCGTAAAAACCTACGGGTCACTCGATATCATGGTAAATAATGCCGGGATTAACAGAGATGGAATGCTCCACAAAATGCCCCCGGAAAATTGGAATCTGGTCATTGAAATTGATTTGACAGGAACTTTTTATGGAACACAGGAAGCTATTAAATATATGCGTAATAAGAATTCCGGCAGAATTATCAACATTTCCTCCGGCAGCTGGCTTGGCAACATCGGACAGGCAAACTATGCCGCCGCTAAAGCGGGTGTTGTAGGGCTCACCAAAACTGCCGCAAGAGAAAACGCCAAAAAAGGAATTACATGTAACGTCATCTGCCCCGGGTTTATAGAAACAGATATGACATTAAAGCTAAAAGAGGTAAATGATGGTGCTGCATGGAATAATATGATGCAGAAAATTCCAATGGGATATGCAGGAAATCCCTCCGATGTTGGAAACGTAGTTGCATTTCTTGCATCAGACGAAGCAGCTTATATCACATCTGAAATCATCAATGTAGGTGGTGGAATGATTGTATAATCAATACTTATTTAAAGGAGATTTTTTAAATGGACAAGTTAAAAGATGTAGTAATTGTAAGTGGTGTAAGGCTTCCTGTGGGAAGCTTTGGAGGCAGCCTGAAAGATTTTTCTGCAATTGATATGGGCGCTATGGTAGTAAAAGAAGCTGTAATCCGTGCCGGTATCCAGCCCTCCGATGTAGATGAAGTTATCATCGGACAGGTGGGAGAAGTCGCTGAAAATGGTTTTGTAGCAAGAGCAATCAGCCTAAAAGCCGGAATGCCAAAAGAAACCACTGCCTATTCTGTCAACAGACAATGTGGTTCCGGCCTTCAGTCAATTGCCGATGCCGTGATGGAAATACAGACCGGATTTGCGGACGTTGTTGTTGCCGGCGGAACAGAAAGCATTTCTCAGCTTCCTTATTATATAAAGGATGCCCGCTGGGGAGCACGTATGGGACATAAAGTCTTTGAAGATGGTGTAATTGATATTCTCACATGGCCGCTGGATGGAAACCACAATGGAGTAACTGCTGAAAACGTAGCATCAAAATACCATGTCACACGCGAGGAGCAGGATAAGTTTGCACTCCAGAGTCATCAAAAGGCCTGCAAGGCAATCCGGGAGGGAAAATTTAAAGATGAAATTCTTCCCGTCGAATTAAAAGATAGAAAGGGAAATATTACTATTTTTGATACTGACGAAGGCCCCAGAGAGGGTCAGACAATCGAAAAGCTCTCAAAACTTCGCCCATGTTTTGTAAAAGGAGGCACTGTAACTGCCGGTAACTCCTCCAGTCTAAATGACGGCGCTGCTGCTGTTGTGGTTATGTCCAGAGAAAAAGCTGAAGAATTAGGTGTTTTTCCAAAATTAAAAATAGAAGGTTATACTGTCGCAGGATTTGATGCAGAACTTATGGGATATAGCCCTAAATTCTCCAGCGAACAGCTGGCAGCTAAACTTGGAATTGACTTAAAGAACATAGATATGTTCGAAATCAACGAAGCCTTTGCAAGTCAGGCGTATGCGGTCAGCAGGGACTTGGGCCTGGATATGGAGAAAGTAAATATTTATGGCGGCGGAATTTCTATCGGACATCCAATCGGAGCTACCGGAGCCATATTAACAGTTAAAGCTTTGTATGAATTAATGCGCTCAAATAAAAAGAATGCCATGATTAGTATGTGCATTGGCGGCGGACAAGGAATATCAATGTATTTTACTAAATATTGATAAATCAACTTTCCCAGCTGATATCTTCAAACTTAGCCTGAATAAATAAGGCTGACCATCCAAGAATTAAAAGGGTTAAAATTACGGCTCCACAATTTCATATATTTTTGTGGGGCCGCAACTTTATATATATTTTATGAGTATAACTTTATCAGAATCTTTTAAAGTAATGAGATTGTCATACAAGCATATCACGAAAAGAAGCGAAACATCAACACATCGTGAAACATTTAACCTTAGTGGGTTTCTCCCATAACAGCACTGATGTCTTCTGTATTCTCCAGCACGGCTTCCATCTCATACTCCAGCGCCTGTGCGATTATTTCCGCCGATATGCTCGGTGTGCCGTCCGGCATTCTGTAACTGTCTGTTCAAATGTGCACTGGCACACAGATGCAGATATGAGTTCTGGCCGTCTCATCGGCGACCTCACTTGTATATGCCACTGTGGTTATCCACGGAAAACGAATGGACGGATACCTGTGGGCAGGGTCAAATGCGAATGGAATCCAATAGTTAATCATATCTTTGTAGTAATTTGCAGGGAAAAGCTTCGGCATCCAACCATGGGCAAACTTTTCAAACTGTCTTGCCCACTCCTTATTCCAGCGTGTGATTTCGGCATCCTCTGCTATGCTGTCTGCTATAACATCCTCCATTTTCTTGTTGACCGGATAATTACTTTTATATGCTTCATCCGACACGGTTCAGAAATATCCGTACAGCAGAGATATCCCATATGCGCTCTCTGAATACCTAAAGCCTCCGTCAGCATGTCCTCCGCAGGATATAACTCCTGCAGATACCGGATAGGCGATCATACCATTGATCCGGATTTCCCCCAACATTATTATAGGAAGGAGTTGCTCCGTCTTCATCTGCCCAGTCTGTGACTCCCGGAGGCAAAAATGGCTTAAATCCAATCTCAAGCCTGTCCGCACCGCAATTTTGAAGCAACACAGGCACAACCTCTTCCTCCAGCCAGGAGTATCCCTGTTTATATGCACATAGTAAAAAAAAATTGTCCCCTTTCCCGGCCAGGAACTTCCTTAAGTTCTTTGAATAAACGTTTTCTATATATTAGTAAGGTTGGAGGCGAAAGTCAATAATTTCGGGGGTTTTTTATAAATATTATAAATATCCTATTAAAATGAATTGTAACTATTTAAGAGAAGGTATCTTGCAATTTATGAGTACAAGCAGGAAAGCTGGCCATAAATGGCCAGCTTTCCTGCTATGATTCAAATTGTCCTAATATTTTGTATAAAGTTTTATATAACATTTGTATTTCTTCCAAATCCAGTTTCAGACAGCTTCCGATATGTTTCGGTACCTCAACTGCCTTTTCCCGCAGTACCTCGCCAGCCTTTGTCAGAGTGACATTCAACACTCTTTCGTCTTCTTTTGCCCTGGACCGCTCAACCCAGCCTTTTTGCTCCAGTTTCTTCAAAACCGGTGTAAGGGTTCCTGAATCCAGATAGAGGTATTTCCCCAGTTCTTTTACGTTCACCTGCTTATGCTCCCACAGAACCATCATGGTAATATACTGGGTATAAGTCAAATCCAGTTCATCCAGATATGGTTTATACAGCTTTACAATTTCCTTTGAGCATGCATACAGTGGAAAGCATAACTGGTTCTCTAGTTTTAAAGCATCATATTTATCAGACATTTATCCTTCTCCATTGGCCTTTCATTTACAGGACATCATGCCTGTCATTTTTATAATAATTTCTCAACTTCTTTTTCTACATCAGAAACGTCTGTTGTAGGTTCAAATCTTTCTACAACATTGCCCTGCTTATCAATTAAGAACTTTGTAAAGTTCCATTTAATATCGGGGTCATCCTTGTAATTTGGGTTAGCTTCCAACAGCATCTTATCCAGAACAGGTGTCAGCTTATGATCCGGGCTAAATCCTGCAAATCCTTTTTGTTCCTTTAAATATTTATATAATGGAAGTGCATTATCTCCGTTTACCTCAATTTTAGAAAACTGCGGAAAGGTAACTCCAAACTTCAGAGAACAGAAGCTTACAATTTCCTCGTTGGTTCCCGGCGCCTGACCGCCAAACTGGTTGCAGGGGAAGTCTAATATCTCAAAGCCCTGATCTTTATATGCTTCATACAATTTCTCAAGTTCTTCATACTGAGGGGTAAATCCACATTCTGTTGCTGTATTTACTATTAATAAGACTTTTCCTTCATAGTCCTTCAGGCTGATATTATTTCCTTTTATGTCTTTTGCTTCAAATCCATAAATACTCATAGTATGTTCCTCCTGTTCTTCCTTTGAAATTCTCTTTATCTGCAACTGTTCTTACCCCGCTGTTGAACCGGTTATACTGCGGGCAAATTCCTGTACTGCCTTTAAGTCTTCCTCACCAGGTCTTCCTTTATGCATTATTTTGAAGCTCCCCCTGCAGTGGAATTCCTGCTCAGCCAGTAGAATCTGTTTTGGTTCCAGCAACTTCTTAATTTGGTTGTACGTGGATGAAAGCAACGCGGCAGTACTAAAATTAACTACCTTTTTAACATTCTCTTTGTTCAATGCCGTAACAAATCTCTTCACAGCATCGTCAACACCTGCCGCGTACACTGAACTACCAAGGAACAAAATATCCACAGGCTCTGTGAGCGGCTGGTCAACAGTCTCTGCCGGAACGCCTGTCACCTTGCTAATTGCATCTGCCAGTTTCTTTGTATTGCCAGTTTTAGAATAATAACGAATTGCTATTTTCATTTTGTGTCTATTGTTCCTCCTTTTGATTATATTCGATTAAATTGCCCACAATCTTTATACTTAGAATATAACACAGTGTCTTTTGATCTGTCAATACCTTTTCAAATAAGGTGCTCCATTAAAAATTGTATTGTTACTGTTCACACCCGCATAAACCCCAAAAAATCTCTTCGTTAAAATGACGAAATTTATTTTTTTCAAAATCACCTGATGTGGATGCTGTAAATACATTCAGGAGAAGAGGTGGATAACTCTTTCTCCTGGCGTATTTTTTTACCTTTTACTTCCAACTCATTCTTAAAGTACTATTCTTTTGAAAAGATATCTACATTTTGCTTCTTTACCTCCCTGATTTATCCGAGTTATCCACAGTCAAAATGACGAAGACATAAAATCCCGACATTCGCCAAAATCTCTGTATTCTGGTAAAATAGAAAGAAAAAGAGAGGATGTCTTATGAGCTCAAAATCGGATAAACAACGGCTCACTCTTGACGAACTGCTTGATACATTACAGGCACAGATTACAGAGCAGAGCAAAATCATGGATATGCAGGAAGAAACTATCCGTGTTCTGGAAGAGCAGAACCGCCGCCTGCTTGACATGCTGGACAAAGTCATTCATCCACAGTAACGGGAGAGAAAACCTTTATGAACCCTTCTTTTGAATACATCACCCATCTTGAATATCGATTAAAAGCATCCCAGGCGGAAGTTCGGGCATTCCGGTCTGGAAAAAAGTTCCAGGATATCCAGGAGATGCAGAGAAAAGAAAGAGAAGTTCTGGAACGGGAACTTCGTGCCCTGAAAAGAGAACTCATGAAAGCGCATCAGGAGACAAAAGAAGTTCGGAATCAGTGGTTTGAGGTTTTTGAAGACCTCCAAAAAGAACAAGATCGGAAAGAGAAGGCTCTTCGTTACTGGTTAAAACAGATGGAAAAAAGAGCTTTGAAAGCAGAGGAAAACTATGGGGATGCACAGGACAAAATCAAAGAGCTGCGCCATGGTTTTTATGAGGTAGCAGCTGCTTTAGAAGAAGAAAAAGGGAAGAACCTGAAATTAATGGCACAGGTTTCTCAGGATTTTGAGAACTCCTCATTTCCTTCTTCCAGCCAGAAAATCCGGAAAAAGAAGGTTCCGAACAACCGAAAAGTAACTGGGAAACATCCGGGCGGACAGCCGGGACATACCGGACACCGCAGAAAAAGACAGACTCCCACCTGCCCGTCTGTACTTTTACAACCAGACAGAGAGATTCTGAATGATCCTGACTTTAAAAAGACAAATCACACCATCACAAAACAGCTTGTAAACATCAAGATGGTACTGGAAGTCACAGATTATTATGCAGATGTCTATCGGAATTCGAAAACAGGAGAAACCTATCATGCCGAATTCCCTGCAGGTATTGTCAATGACGTAAACTATGGGGGCAGTATCAAAGCATTCCTTTTCCTGCTTAATAATGAATGCTGTACTTCCATAGACAAAAGCCGAAGATTTCTTTCGGATCTAACCGGAGGAAAACTCCAGATTTCCAAGGGTATGGTCAATCAACTCAGCAGGACTTTTGCACAAAAAAGTAAAGTGGATCAGCAGAAAGCTTTCTCTGAGCTGCTTGTTGCACCGATCCTGCATACGGATTGTACTAACGCCCGGGTTAACGGAAAAAACGCCTATGTGTTTATCTGTGCCAAACCAGATGGACAAGCTTTGTATACAGCCAGCGAAAAGAAAGGGCATGAAGGAGTAAAGGGAACCCCGGCAGAGCTTTCCCATGGGATTTTAATTCACGACCATGAGTTGACATTTTATAACTATGGATCCAACCATCAGGAATGTCTGGCTCATGTTCTGCGTTACCTGAAAGGGAGCATGGAAAATGAACCAGACCGAGTCTGGAACAAGCAGATGCATACGCTGATACGGGAAATGATCCACTATCGAAATGGACTGGATCCCGGATGTGGCTGTGATACAGCAAAGGTCGCGGAGTACGAAACCCGTTACCGTAAAATTTTAGAAAAGGCAAAGGAGGAATACGAAGAAATCCCGTGCAATGATTATTACAAAGAAGGATACAACTTTTCGAGTGGTAGTGTCATAAATTTTGTGTCTTTGGTAATAAATGGATCCAATCTGGAAAGAATTAAATATGAATATTCTTATCAGAGAGGAGCCTATTATTA
>NZ_SLZZ01000016.1 GCF_004346165.1 Muricomes intestini
CTTCTTTAAAATTTGCCTTGGTACCACATATAGGCGAATTGGCAGAAAGCCTATGTTTAAAAGCTTTCTGCCATATTTACTTCAAAACTCGAGATTATAAGGCATCCCCCCATATTGTACAATCTTTTGTTCCCGGCAGGCTGATAAGTCGTAACTGTTCAGCCATCAGCTCGATTTCGCTTCACTACATCTCGCTGTGGCAGAGCGCCACATCCTCCCTTTTTGAGATTATCTATTTCCCGACACCCTCCCTTTACTTAAGAAACTTATTCATTTACTGCTGTTGAGTCCTCTGTCCTCCAGGACCCCCGTTTCCCATGTTTCCGCCGGGGCCGCCCTGTCCGTTATCCATGCCGTTTTGACCTCCGCCCATGCCTCCCTGGCTGCCGCCCATACCGCCGCTGATCGTGCCGGCAGTAGTGTTGACAGAATCAAGGGTGATATCTGCTACTTTTGTGTCACCTGCATATAAGGTGTAGGTTCCTCCTTCTGTCAGTTTAGAGGAACTAATCAGCACCGCACCGAATGTCTTGGCCGATGTAATGGACGCAGCCTCATTTCCTGAAGAATCTTTTAATGTAATCTTAGTTCCTGCACTCTGTGTGGAGTCAAAACCGTAGAGCAGGCTGTACTGGGTTGAGCTGTCCGAGAAGAGCTGTGCCATGTCTGAAGTTCCCACTCCTGTAATTGTGCCCCCTGTGATCTCCGCTGTCCCATTGTAATCCATAATCCCATTTCCACCCTGGGTTGTTCCGTCAATGGTGATATCGCCTCCTGTGATCGATAAGCTGCCGTTAGAGTCAATAGAGTCGCCCTCAGCATTGATATAAAGCGTGCCTCCGTTAATCTCAACCAAAACACTTTCATCATTTTCCATGCTGCCGCCCATATCGCCGCCTCGGCCCGGATTGTTTCCAGGCGGTTCTCCTCCGGCATTATCTCCCGGCTGAGGCTGATTGGTCGCATCTGTTGTCTGGTCTGTCGTTGTCTCTTCTGTTGTGGTCTCATCTGTAGAATCGTCTGTTAGGCCGTTGGAACCATTTACCCCGTCATCGGATGCTGTTACGGATACATCACCACCGTTAATAGTAACGACTGTGCCTTCAATTCCTTCATTACTCTTTTCAATCTTTATGGTGCCTCCGTCTATTGTAACCGTACTGTCTGCATGGATTCCGTCATCCCCCGCATTGATTGTGATACTTCCATCTGTAATGGAAACATCGGTTGCGGAATGGATTGTATCCTCTGTTGAGGTTAGATTTAGAGTTCCGCCGCCGACAGCAACATAATCCTTACCGCTTAAAGTGTGATTTGCCGCATCAACAGTGATTGTTCCGTTTACGATTTTCAGTCCGTCCTTACTGTGGATGCCATTTTTGTAGTTGCCCTTTACTGTAAGTGACCCGAACCCATTAATAGTAATATCGTCTTTGCTGAAAATAGCTGCATCAGGTTCATTACTGTCATCCAGCTCACTATAAGTGCTTCCGTCTGTAATCTTATTTTCTGTTCCATCTGCCAGGGTAATCACTAACTTACCGCTTTGTTGTGCATTAATAGCAGCCCCATCAGAGGAAGTTATGGACGCTCCGTTCAATATAAGATGCACTACATCATCAGACCCTGCATCAATAACAAGCTGACCGTCACTTAAAGTTCCGCTTATTACATAGGTCCCTGCATCATTAATGGTAATGATACCATCTGCCTCCGATGCGCCGTCTCCATCAATCTCTGCCAAAGAGCCTGAGAGGGAAATCGTTGTTGCGTCCTCCTCACTCCATGTCTCATTTGTGTCATCATTGTCATAAGTGATATCCGCAGCCGTAACTGTAGTTGAAGCAGCCGCAGCCACCGCTGCCGACTGGGTAGAGGAGCTTGTGGAACCGGCCGTACTTCCCGAACTCTTGCAGCCTGCCACGCCCCCTGCAGCCACCATAGATAATATTAAAACTGCAAGCAAATATTTCTTTTTCATCTGCCGCACCTTCCTTTCTCTATAACTCCTCACGGTCCGTGGCCGGTCTGCCGCAGGATATAGTCAAATTCCCGTTCCGGCACCTGAGGTCATCTAAAAATGCTTTTTCTTTGCTCTGGTCTTTAAGTACAACCCTGTAGTGTAATTCATACAAACTTCCCATATTGACGGTGCGGACCTTGTCCAGCCGTGACGATGCCGCATAAGTTTCAAATACATCGTCAAAAATATCCTGGTAATCCAGATTCTCAGGAATGGTAATCTTCAAATCCTTTTCGTACTGGTTTCCTCCGATAATTGGGAGAACCATAAGCAGAACCTGAAGAACTGATACAATTACAAACAATAATACCGCGATTCCCACATAACCCATACCATTTGCCAGCCCAATGGCCATTGCAAGGAAAATATTTCCTATCTCTCTTGAATTTCCGGGTACGGAGCGAAAACGTACCAGAGAGAAAGCACCCATGACGGCAACGCCTGTGCCAAGATTTCCATTTACAATCGTAATGACTACCTGTACGATCACCGGCAGAATCGCCAGTGTGAGCAGAAAGTTCTTTGATGCCCTGTTTTTGTAGCAATGTACAAGTGCGATCATAATTCCCAGTACCAGAGATACAGCGGTGCAGATCAGAAATTGCTCCACACTGATTGCAGATGCGTCCGTCGATGATAAAATACTGTTAAGCATAGCATACACCCCCTTTTACCTGTATAAGTCTTTGCAGTGACTCCTGATAGAGCAGATACTGCTCCGGCAGGATATACTGCTTATAATATGTGCCATATTTAGAATAAGAAACGGGGAAAATCTCCATTTCCGACAACAGCTCTGCAAGCCACACCGGCATTGCTTCCGGAATTTTGATCTCCATGAGAACCTGTTCTTCTTCCAGAAGAGATATTCCATATCGCCCCTGTTCAAGCTTCAGATCTGTTTTTCGGCAGGTGATATTTTCGTCAAATGTAATGCGGAGCTGAGAATCTTCAATGCCGGACAGGGCCTCGCGGTCATAAGCTATATATGCCGCCGGTACGACCTGATATCTGGCCAGTGCAAAATCGATCTCATGCAGTATCTGGCAGTCGGCGCGCTCCGGGTAGATTCTCCGAAGCAGGTATCTTTCAGCTTCCTTAAGCTTCAGCGTGACCCGTCTCTTGCCTACGACTCTCTCCGATTTCTTTTTTAATTCCAGAAATACGCTGTCATCCGCCTGGGGGACACAATAACTGCGGAGCCTGATTTTTTCCTTATATACAGGCTTTTCTATAGATGTACGGATCAAACTGAAATCGGGAGTGTCAAAGTATATATTATAGATAGAATATTTCCCGTATACATCCGGTTCCATCCTGTCTGCTATCGCTGCCTGAAGCACCTCCATCTGTCTTCGGGTGAGCAGATACTTCTTCTCAGTTCTCTTAAAAACTTCCTGGATCGGAATAGCTGTTATCTTCATGATTGTTTCCTCCATTTCTTATCCTGCACTTATCATAATTCCCTTAGCTTAAATTTTCCTTAAAATTGATTTTCAGTTTTATTTCAGCTTGTGTCTGTATACTCCATTCAACACTAAAATCTAATTTCATTGAAACTCAAACAAAAGAAATGTATAATTAGGAAAAGACTGAGGAGAAGATAAATGAACGTACTGATTGTAGAAGATGAAGTCCGGCTGGCAGATGCACTGCGTGAAATTATGCTGGAATCCAAATATCTGTGCGATGTGGTTTACACCGGAACAGACGGTCTGGATTATGCTGTAAATGGAAATTATGACGTGGTAATATTGGATGTAATGCTGCCCCAAATGAACGGCTTCTCTGTTGTGCAGGAGATGCGGAAACAGGGGATCCAGACACCCGTGCTGCTCCTTACCGCCAAAGACGATGTGAGCGACAAGATAGACGGGCTGGATCACGGCGCCGATGATTATATGACAAAACCCTTCGAACCGGGAGAGCTGCTGGCGAGAATCCGCGCCCTTTCCAGGCGGACAGGTGATGTGATTCTCGAAGAGCTGCAATTTGGGGATCTGCTGCTTGTCCTGTCCACCAATGATCTGTGGTGCAAAGGCAGAAGCATCCATCTGAGCTTTAAAGAATTTGAGATTTTAAAAATTCTGATGATAAATTCCAATATTCTCATTTCAAAGGATTCTCTCATCGAAAATGTATGGGGAAACAACTCCGATGCGGAAGACAATAATGTGGAGGCCTACATCTCCTTCCTCCGCAAAAAATTCTATTATCTGGGTTCACAGGTAGGAATCATAGCGGTCCGCAAAGTAGGCTACCGCCTGGAGGAGAAAACGAATGATTAAAAAACTGCGAAGAAAATTTGTCATTACCAATATGGTATTTGTAACTGCGGTCATCCTTGCAGCTCTGATCACCATGTGCGTATCCAATTACCGGCGATATTATTCAGACAGCATGAGGGCTATTGAGCAGACCTTGTCGAGAAATCTGGAGGATTTAAAACCCGCCATTGATTTCGGCAAAGCAACCGGCAATCGCCCGCAGAGGCCGGAAGATGGAGGCATCGGAAGAATTTCTGTCTTCACTGTCATACTTGACGTAACCTCCAATACAGTCTCAGCCGTCAATGACAGTGGCATCCAGATTGACACTGATACCGCCCAGACAGCGGCAGATGCCGCCCTCTCCTCGGGAAAAACTTCCGGTACAATCCAGGATATGGCTCTCCGCTTTAAAATAGAAAAGACAGATAGTGAGACAAAAATTGTTTTTGCGGATATTACGTATGAAAAGGATAATATGCAGAGTCTGCTTATGCTATCTGTACTGATCTTTGTGCTTGTGCTCCTGACCTCATTTTTTATCAGCGTTTACTTGTCCCGCAGGGCGCTCAGTCCGGTCCAGGAAGCATGGGACAAGCAGCATCAGTTCGTAGCAGACGCCTCCCACGAACTGAAGACTCCACTGACCGTAATCCTTGCCAATCTGGATATACTGAAGTCTCATCCTGAAAACACGATTGCAGAGGAAAAAAGATGGCTTGATAATACAGAAGAAGAAGCAGTCCGGATGAAGGATCTGCTGCAAGATCTTCTATTTTTAGCCAAAGAGGATGCGGCTGCCGCACCTCCCGCGCCTCATACGCCTTTGAACTTTTCTCAGGTTGTTTGGGAATGTATTCTTCCCTTTGAATCCGTTGCCTATGAGCAGAACACTACAATGACGGAAGATATCAAAGACAACACTTTTGTGTCAGGAAATGAAAAACAGTTAAAACAGCTTTTAATGATTCTCCTGGACAATGCATGTAAATATGCCAAAAACGGGGAAATACTTGTCACTCTGGAGCAGAAACATGAAAAAGCAGTGCTTCGTGTGAAAAATACAGGTCCACTCATACCAAAGGAGGATCTGGAGCATATTTTTGAGCGCTTTTACCGTGCGAGCAAATCCAGATCCCGGGAAACAGGCGGCTATGGGCTGGGACTGTCAATTGCCCAGTCAATCGTTCATAATCATAAAGGCAGCATCAAAGCGTCAAGCACCACCCAGGAAGGAACCGTATTCACCGTATCACTTCCTGCGCGCAAATCCTCTATAGAACCATAATCAGAGTACCTGCTGTTATCAGAATGACACCTATCAAAGACTTAGAAGTAAAACTCTCGTGTAAGAATACAAATGCCAGAACCAATGTTATAACAACACTTAGTTTGTCTATCGGAACCACTTTAGACGCTTCTCCCATCTGCAGAGCTTTATAGTAACACAGCCAGGAAGCCCCCGTTGCCAAACCCGAAAGAATTAGAAAGAGCCAGCTCTTATGGCTGATTTCTGTTATTCCCTTCTGTGCACTTGTTAAAAGGACCATCCCCCAGGCCATAACAAGTACAACTACCGTGCGAAGTGCTGTGGCAAGATTGGAATTTACACCCTCAATCCCTACCTTGGCCAAAATGGAGGTCAAGGCTGCAAATACAGCCGATAAAAAAACAAATACCGCCCACATATACTAAACCCTCCTATTATTTGTATGAATTCAATATATCTTTCAACTCAGTTATTACAGTCTCTTCTATATTTTCGGCAATCTGCCTGGCCTTATTTTCCGGAATTCCTGCCCTCACTCCTACCTCAAGCAAATCCTTTATTCCAGGATCCCTCCCATTTCCATTTACACAGGTGGCATGTTCTCCACCAATAGAATTGCTGTAAGTCAAATCATAGGCAGGGGACAGTACCCATCTTTTTTCCTTTTCATTATACAGATAGGAAAAATTCTTTGAGTGGTCATCCCTATTATGTGCATATACATTGAAGCACATCCTTCGGTACATCTCTTCCAACTCCCGGTTATCCTTTGTCAGAATATATATTAATTTCATCAAATCATTATAATCAAGATTCGGAATCCTGTGTGAGGTTTCCAGCAGACCGCTTGCCGTTATCATGTGAATCCTTCCAGAACTTGCCCTGTCAAAGCGCTTTACACCAAAATAGCCCTTCCCTTTTTCTGATGGGAATAATCTTACTTCCGGCACAGCTATCCCGCATTTTCTGGCACATTCCATATAACGGTATTCCTCTTCTCCTATTGTTCTTCGATCATAAGAAGAAGGGAACTTCACAATCCATGATTCGCCATTCACGGAAATCAATACTTTCGGCCTTGCTCCCCCGGAGGAACCTCCCAACATAAACAGTGTATCCAGATTCTCACTCTCTTCTTCATTTAAAATCTTCCTGCATTCCCCAGATATCTGGTCAAAGTCAATCTGCTCCCTCTCGCCTAACTGCATCAATTCCGGGTAATATTCCAGAGCTCCCATGCCTGTACTCCCAACAATCCCCAGCCTTTGGACAGGACGAACTTCAGCCGGAATTCTTCCCCGGGACAGCAGCATCCGATCCACCAGCAGCCTTCCCCAGCCATCCGGAAGAGAGTCTGCAAACACTCCAAATAAGCCTTCCAAGGCATCCGTTTTAGGTAAAAACACTTTTGTCTCCAGGGGCAGACTTAATGGATTGATGGAAAATCCCTCCTCCAACCACTCTCTGTCATACTGGAATGCACCTTTTCCCTCTTTTGTCTCGGCCAGAATTCCTACTAGTCTGTCATGATATTTTACAGTCAGATTATTGATTTCTTTCATCTATAACCTCCTGAATTGATTGATATTCTTTACTTGTAAAGAGTTTTCCAAATGCCTCTTTCTCTCCCAGTATGTCCGCTATTTTTATTAACGAAACAAAAGAGATTTCTCCGGTCTGCTCAAAACGCTTTAGAGAAGCAAGGCTGATTCCCGCCCTTTCACTTAACTCTGCCTGTGTCAGTTTTCTTCTTTTCCTTTTTCTCTTTTCCTGCAAAGCAATATCTTTTGCAATTTCTTTCGGAAACTTAAACTCACTAAACATTGTTTACCATTCTCCAGTTTAAGGCTAATATATTGACCTTTATATTGTTTTTATTAACATAAGACTAATATTTTGTTTATTTATTATATCACATTTATAGGCATATGACCATAATCTGATGCAAAAAATTGCATCGTTTTGCTTTTCAGTGTCCCCGAAACATTAATAATCCTCTGATTTGATGAACCTCTAAACTGCAGACTGATATCTTTTAGTTCCTCCTTGAACTCGCCGTCAACCAGCACATCAATCAGCCCCAGCATTTCGTCTGTGCATTCACACCTCGCACGGCTGTTTCTAAGCAAATCGCTTTCCAGTGTATAGCCCGTATAGCACCAGATATTTTTCTCAGGAAACTGTTTTCTCACTTCTTTTAGGAAAGGCAGCAAAGCCCGCTGATTTTCCGGCTCAAACGGCTCTCCCCCCAATAAAGACAGTCCGTTAATATAACTCGGTGCTAAGAGGTTCATAATATATTTCTGCGTTCCTTCTGTAAATGGTTTCCCATAAGAAAATGACCAGGTTTCTTTATTGAAGCATCCTTTGCAATGATGCGTACAGCCTGAAGTAAAGAGTGATACCCTCACTCCTTCTCCGTTGGCTATATCACATTTTTTAATTTCACCATAGTTCATATTACAAATGTAGTACCCTTTCTTTTATTTCCTGCGTCCGGCCCTGGTTCCAGAATTGTGTACCGATGTATCCGCAGGTTCTTCTTGCAACATTCATCGTATTTTGGTCACGGTTATGACAGCGGGGGCATTCCCAGATCAGTTTGCCATCCTCTGCAGCAATTTGAATCTCACCGTCAAACCCACACTTTTGGCAGTAATCACTTTTTGTGTTAAGCTCTGCATACATAATGTTGTCATAAATGAATCGGATAACCTGTAAAACAGCCGGAATGTTATTTTGCATATTGGGAACCTCTACATAGCTGACTGCGCCCCCGGTAGATAATTCCTGAAATTGCGCCTCAAATTTTAATTTTGAAAAAGCATCAATTTCCTCTGTTACATTAACATGATAACTGTTTGTAATGTAACTCTTGTCTGTCACCCCTTCAATCATACCAAATCTTTTTTGCAGGCACTTTGCAAATTTGTAAGTAGTACTTTCAATTGGAGAGCCATAAATGCTAAATCCAATATTCGTTTCTTCTTTCCATCTCTCACAGGCTTTATTCATATGCTTCATAACTTCCAGCGCAAACGGGGTGGCCTCAGGGTCTGTATGAGATTTTCCTGTCATATATCTGACGCATTCGCACAAACCGGCATATCCCAATGAGATTGTAGAATACCCTCCATATAGCAGCTTGTCGATTTTCTCACCTTTTTTAAGTCTTGCAATAGCACCGTACTGCCAGAGAATCGGTGCCGCATCAGAAAGTGTTCCCTTTAGGCGTTCGTGGCGGCACATTAATGCGCGGTAGCAAAGCTCCAGCCGGTCATCGAATATCTTCCAGAATCTTTCCATATTTCCCCCGGAAGACAACGCCACATCAACCAAATTGATTGTTACAACACCCTGATTAAATCTTCCGTAAAATTTATATCTGCCATTTTCATCTTTCCAGGGTCCCAGGGCACTGCGGCATCCCATAACAGGAAAGCAGTTTCCCTCTTTGAGCTCTTTCATCATTCTTTCGGAGATATAATCCGGCACCATTCTCTTTGCAGTACATTTTGCAGCAAGCTCAGTAAGGTAATAGAATCTGGAGCCTTCCATAATATTATCTTCTTCAAGAGCATAAATCAATTTCGGAAAAGCAGGAGTAATCCACACACCATCTTCATTTTTTACTCCCTGGTAGCGCTGCCGAAGCATCTCCTCAATAATCAGTGCCAGATCTTTCTTTTCCTGCTCGTCTTTTGCTTCATTCAGATACATGAAAATCGTAAGAAACGGAGCCTGCCCGTTTGTTGTCATCAATGTAATGATCTGATACTGTATAGTTTGGACGCCTTTCTTAATTTCATCATGAAGACGTTTCTCTGTAATTCTCGTAATATCCTCCTCAGAAACAGTCATGCCTAAAGATTCTATTTCTTCCAGAACTTCTTTTCTAATTTTGTCTCTTGAGACTTGAACAAACGGTGCAAGGTGTGTCAGGCTGATGCTCTGTCCCCCATACTGATTGCTGGCAACCTGTGCAATAATCTGAGTTGCAATATTGCACGCGGTAGAAAAACTATGGGGCTTTTCGATTAAGGTTTCACTGATTACCGTCCCATTTTGAAGCATATCCTCAAGATTAACCAGATCACAATTATGCATATGCTGAGCATAATAGTCGGCATCATGAAAATGAATAATGCCCTCCTTATCTGCCTCTATAATGTCTTCGGGCAGAAGCAGTCTTTTTGTAATGTCCTTACTGACTTCACCGGCCATATAATCACGCTGAACACTGTTAACAACAGGATCCTTATTGGAGTTTTCTTCCATAACCTCCTCGTTGTTGCACTCTAGAAGTGTGAGGATGCGGTCATCCGTTGTATTTGCTTTCCTAATCAGTGAGCGCGAATAACGATATCTGACATACCGTCTTGCAACCTCAAATGCCCCCATTGCCATGATCTGGTTTTCCACCATATCCTGAACTTCCTCCACGGAAGCAGAACGATTCAATTTTGCACATTTATAATCAATATAGTCAGCAATCTCCGCTATTTGCTCCGGTGTAAGCTCCTGCCTTTCGACGGCAGAATTGGCCTTTGTAACCGCAATGGCTATTTTACCAGCATTAAATGTTTCTTCAGATCCATTTCGTTTAATGATTTTCATGTTACTTATCCTTTCTGTTTCTAAGTTTGCGACATTGTTTATTATAAATAATCTTGATTAAAAAAGCTGTTGCATAAATCACAATTTGTAGTAAAATATACTATATCTAGTATATTTCAATAAACAGGGGACTAAATATGCGAAAAGGGACAAAACATCTATATGCCGGCTTTAGATTAACAGCACTCGATATAAGTACAATTGTGGAGAACTATAAAAAGAATATAAAGACCTTTAAAAAGAATGAAGTGATTATGCATACTTCCTGCAGGGAGGATTTATTAGGGGTAGTAATCAGAGGCACTGCCTATCTTGTAGGGGAAAACGAAGCTGCTCAGCGGGGAATCATTGAGTGCTTTGAAACAGGAGATTTATTTAGCAGGAAAATGCTGCTAAATCTCGCAGGGAATATTTTCTATATTATTTCAAAATATCCCTGCGAAATTGCTTTAATAAATTATAATCAACTTGCTGACTGCTGCACAGAAAACCATCCGGACAGTACAAATATCCTAGATGATATGCTGCACGGGTTTGAAAAGAAGATGTCTGCACACATCTATATCCTGCAGCAGCGAACAATAAGAGAGAAACTCTTGCTTTACTTTGGCTGTTTAAGCGAAAGATATAACGCCAATCATTTTATACTGCCGCTGCCATTTACCGATCTCGCCGATTATCTGTCTGTTGACAGAAGCGCCATGATGCGCGAAATAAAAAAACTAAATCATGAACAGCTTATTAAAACAGAACGGAGAAATATCACCTTACTGCGGGCTGCAGAGTAAATAATTATCTGTCATTCCATTCATTCTCTACTCTTTCTCACTGTTTATTTGAATCAATGATTTCCTTTAAAGTAACCTCCGGATTTCTCCACCTGTCACTACTTTTTTCATTTTTAACATGAATTGCATTTTGGGGGCACATATGAAGACAGGCGTAACACCCTTCACATTTCTGACTAAACTGCACGCTTTCTTTTACGGTGATATTCCCAGCCGGACAAACATTGGCGCATATACCATATTTTATGCATTTGTCATCTACAGTAAATTTTTCTGACATCTTTCCACTTACAATTCCCCTGTACAGTGGCTCACACATCTTTGTGACAGCTCTGGTCATAATCCCGGCAGGCATCTCTTTTTCTCTGCGGGCCTCAATATCAGCTAAAATAACAGCCAGATTTTCTTCAATTTTCTTCTTTGGTATCTTTTGCACTTCTTTTTTAACATCAAAGTTATCCAGAAAATTGTCTACCATCAGCAGACAGTTCGTATAGTCAAATTGATACCCATTCTTTTTTGCTTCTCTCTGAACATACTTAAAGGGGTTTCCGGACATCATTCCGTAAGTTCCAACCGCAAAAAAATAATCCGACTTCATCTTTGCTCTGGACAGAAACTCTTGCACCATTTTGGGCGGCTCATTGGCATAAACCGGAAAAACAAGTCCTATGGCATCATCTTCATAATTTAAGTCTGTACATTTCATTTCCTGAGAAATGGATTTTAATTCACCTCCGATTTTCTTTGCAACAGCCAGACTGTTTCCACTGGCTGTAAAATAGAATATTATCATTACAATCACTCCTTATTGATTTAATCTTCTTTTTATGTTATCATAACTACTCGCAGTGATACATGTGTTTCATCAAAACAAATGTATCACATGTGTGATGATTCGTCAATTATTATAGTCCCCGATGAAACAAAAAAGGAGATAATGTATCAATGAAACAAATGACAGAATTGCAAAAGAAAAATGTATTAAGACAATCAAATAAAGAGTCAAATGCTCTTACAAGAGAATGCATAGAGTCTGCACTTGTACTACTAATGAAAGAACAATCCTTTTCAGAAATAACTATTACAGATATTATCAGGAAAGCAGGGGTATCCCGCGCTTCCTACTACAGAAACTATTCTTCAAAGGAAGATATCCTTGAGAAATTCCTTCAGAAAATAACAATAGAATATTCAAATGCTCTCACCAAATATGATCCTTCAACTGAGAGCTTCGAATCATGGCTGGAACTTTTAAGCCGCACCCGAAAGCTTGCCCCCCAGTTTAAGCTTCTGCTTCAGGCCGGCTTTGGCGAAAAAATACTAGACCGGTTCATTGCCCAGTGTAACAAGAGTAATAATGAATCAAATCCTTATTTATTTATTACAAACTGTTATACTGCCGGGGGAATCTATTCTGTTCTATCGCAATGGGTCTTAAGTGATATGGAGATTGCAGACAACACCATTGCCACAATCTGCTCAGACCTAATGATGCAAGGCCTAAAAAATCCCGTAAAATGTGCCCTTGTTGAAGACAACGATTAAATTACAGGACCTTTTTTTCACACCCAAGGGACCTCCTTATCATAAGCTGCTTTAAATAATTGTTGACAATAATCGGAATCCTCAAACAGACTTCGCCCGTTTTACTAATAGCATTTTGTACGTATCCTATAACTCAAGTTTATAAAGAAACTTGTAATGCCACTAATATGACCGGCACAGTTAATTATGATATGGTATTTCAAATGTGCTGGGATGCAATTAAAAATTAACGCTCCTATCCGGAGTGCTAATTTATTCACTTAACATAAACGAACGTTCGATTATGAAGGGCGCGTATTTTGATATGCAGAAATGGAGGTTAGAATGAATTATAAAATTCCATTTTATAGTTTATTAACATTAGGTGTATTAGGAGGCATTGTATTCGGGCCCAGAATTATAAAGGGGCTGAAATTGAATCTTGTGAATGCTAAGCTGGGTTATTACGAAGAAGCGATAGAGGCGGGAAGTGAATCAACCGTGGAGAAAAAATATCGTAAAAAATATGCCCGCAAAAAGGAGCAGCTGTGAGGCTCTCTTCCACAGGAAATGACATCATAAAAGCAGTTCCTTCCTATGATTTAAATGAATGCCAATATGTCCGATGCCTAAAATTGCTACAGCAATTATCAGCAGAATATTTTTACCGTACACTCCCAACAAAAAGAATGCAGATACGGGAAGCGTGGCTCCGGCTACAGGTACTCCAAGTAAACTACTATAGAAATCCTTCATGGTCTTTTCACTTCTAAAATATCGAATCCAATAAACTTCATACAAAACCATCAGAACAGCCGCTGTGATTAACCACAGTGTCCAGGCAGACCACGGGTGAATGTTAAAATCACTGAAAATCAATGCCAAACAAGTAACCAGAACTTCGCCGGCACGCTCAAATATCAACAAAATTTTATTCTCATTCACAACATATCTCTCGTAATCCTTTGGTTGATTTTTCGTCCAAAAAATGTTTGGCACCGTCAGCATAATTAAAAAAATTAGACCGACATATGAAAATCCAAAATGCATAGCTTATCCCTCCGTGTATTATTATAGATATTAGTATATCACATATAAATTTCTCGGGCACCACCTCATATAAAATATACACGTCACCAAAAATGGAAACCAGAAAGCTACTTTGTTTTACAGTTTTTTCGTGCTTGCTTCCTTCTTTCTGTCAGCAGACTGCATATTCTGCGCATCCCTTCTTCCAACACTGAACGAGGACAAGCCACATTCAGTCGGATATATGTATCTGAATTCTGGACGAACATGTTGCCGCCCTCCAAAAGCACACCAGCGCCTTCTGCAAAAAGCAGCGGGAGATTTTCGCCTTCCTCTACATATGCTCCGATATCCACCCAGCCGAGATATGTTGCCTCGGGAATCCGGAACACGGCCTCCAGCAGATGAGACGCCAGATAATCCTGTACAAACGCAAAATTTGCATCCAGATACTTTCTCAGTTCCATCAGCCAGTCATACCCCCCCTGATAGGCGCCCAGAGCCCCCGCCAATGACAATGGATTCTCATCGAAATTATGCCATTTCAGCCAACATTTCCGCACCTTTTCATTTGGGATGATGATATTGGAGAACTGCAGTCCTGCCGTATTAAATGTTTTGCTGGGAGCCATGCAGGTAATAATCTGGTCACTGTCAGGATACAGTTTTGCAAGAGGAGTATGTGTACATCCTGTCCGAATCAAATCACAATGAATTTCATCGGAAATAATCATGACCCCGTTTTCAAAACAAATCTCCGCTACCCTGTGCAGCTCCTCCTCACTCCAAATTCGTCCGGACGGATTATGCGGATTACAGAAAATGAATAGTTTTACTGCAGGATCTTCCGCTTTTCCCCTGAAATCCTCAAAGTCGATTTCATAATATCCGTCGTTTTTCTGATTCAATAAATCAGAGCAGACATATTCCACCTCGTTATGCTCTGCGGCATATTTAAAATACGCATAAGAAGGCGTCATAATCAGAACTTTATCCTTTGGCCCGCAAATATACCCGGTCAATTCATACAGTGCAGGAATTACTCCGTGAGAAGTATACAGGTTTTCCTTCGGAAATGTCCAATCGTACAGCTTCTTTGTCCATGACAAAAACGTGTTGTAATATTCATCCCCAAAAATCCTCGTATAGCCGAAAATCTTCCTGTCAAGCCTTTGCCTGATTGCGTCAGTAATACAGTCTGGTGCTGCAAATTCCATATCGGCAATCCACATACGAATAAATTCATCGTCTGTATAGGGAAACTTCAGCGTTTCATCTGCATGAAAGATATATTGCCTGAACCCATCTGTATTCATACAGCTTGTATGTTTGCGGTCAATAATTTCATCAAAATTATATTTCATGATACTTGTACTCCTTCAGTTAATCGATATAAGCAATTGCTTCAATCTCAACCAATGCATCTTTCGGCAGTGTTGCTACCTCTACCGCGCTTCGGGACGGGTAGGCATTTTTTGAAAAAAACTTCTCATAAACTCCATTCATTGCACCAAAATTGTTCATGTCACTCAGAAATACGGTTGTCTTAATCACATTATCCATGGTACAGCCACTGGACTCCAGAATGGAGCGGATATTTGTCAGCGACTTTTCCGTCTGTTCCTCCACGCTTTCCGGAAATGCGCCGCTCTCCATGTCAACCGGGAGCTGCCCGGAAAGAAAAATAAAATGGCCGGCCTGGTTCCCCTGAGAATATGGTCCGATTGCTGCTGGTGCTGCTAGTGTTGAAATAGTGTGTATCATGATGTTCTCCTTCCTGTTCTTTCGCTTTATCCAAGAGACGTCCTATTTCTTCAGCGTCATAACTTTTTTGTATAACTGAATAAAGTCGTCCTTCGTTGTCATTCTCGCATTATTGGGCCGGTCGCCTCCCTCCATAGCATCATCGGCAAGTCGCTCCAGCCCGTCCTCTGTCACGCCGAATGACTCCAGCGGTTTGATCGGCATATCTTCCAACAATTCATATACGCATTGTACCCCAACTTTTGCTGCCTCCCGCACAGACATTCCATAGGTATCCTCGCCAAAAAACCCTGCGATATCCGCATAGTGCTCCGGCCAGGCACCCATATTAAATTCCATAACAACCGGAAGACACAACGCATTTGCCACACCATGCGGCACATGGTACTGCGCCCCCAGCGGATGTGCCATGCAATGGGAAATACCCAGACTTGCAGTGGTAAAAGCATATCCCGCAAGCATTGCCCCCATCATCATATCATACCGTGCATCCTTATCACTGTCTCCCCGGTAAACCACAGGGCGGATCGCAGGAGCAATCAGTTTTATTGCCTGAACTGCAAGTGCATCGGAAATGGGCTCCGTACAGCGGGATGTGTACGCTTCAATCGCATGTGTCAGTGCATCCATCCCTGTTGCTGCCGTCACACTTGCCGGCAGAGAATAGGTCAGCTCCGGATCACAGATAGCCAGTGCCGGCATAATTCCAGTCCCGCCGACCGGCATTTTCCATGCCCTCTGACGGTCTGCAATGACTGCAAAGGGTGTACATTCACTTCCTGTTCCCGCCGCGGTAGGAATCGCAACAATCGGGAGAGGCGCTGCCGTAAACTTATCACAACCCTGATAATCCCTGATGCTTCCGCCGTTTGTAACGAGAATTGCCGCCGCTTTTGCCGGATCCATGGAGCTTCCGCCTCCAAGGCCGATTACCACATCTGAATCCTTTGCAAGTGCCACAATTTTGTCCACGGTTTCCACAGAAGAATCCGGCTTACACTCGTCGTAAACATCCAGTTTGATTCCCGCACCCGTGACCGACTGAATGATTTTATCTGCAATTCCAAATTTCACAAGTCCCTGGTCCGTGACAAGGGTTGCTTTTTTTACGCCTAATTTTTTCAATTCTTCTCCAGTTCGTTTCGCAGCTCCGTTTCCAAAGAGAATGGCGCCGGAAGGAGCCCATGAAAAGATGGATTTTTTGTCTTTAAACACGCTGTAATCCAGGCTACTTAAATTTAACATATAAATCAACGAGCTCATGATTTCGATGTAATCATTGTAAAAAATCTCTATTAAATTATCTATTGGCAAAAGAGCAAGAAATGTTTGCGTATTTTATTCACATTTGACAGCTTTTCACTTTATGAATCTTATATTTCGCCTTTTATTTCATTCTTGCTTCAGAATGCCCTGTAAAATCTTTGCGCTTATTGTTCTTGTTATCTTGTTTCACCATTTGCAAATATGTTTTCAATTTTTGAAACTATATAAGAAAGGCACAAAAAACTGCTGCAAACTTCTACATTCGCAACAGTCTTTGTAAAACTTGTTTTAATTAAAAATAATCTTCTGCCATTCGTCTTGAGTTATGCAATAGCGCGTATATTACGTAATAGGCGCAGGGTTGAAAATGCATAAATCATTATGCAGTTCATATTTCTCAGCAGCAGATTTTTCTTCGCCACCCGCAACTCTGAGAATCTTGTTGAACAACTCTGTTCCCACTGTTTCAATATCAGATTCTCCTGTAGCCACAGGCCCGGCATTTACATCAATGAGATCACCCCATTGTTCTTTCATTTCATTTCTGGAGCAAACTTTAATAACCGGTGCCGCTGCCAGGCCGTAAGGAGTTCCTCTGCCAGTCATAAAAACCTGCAATGTAATACCCGAAGCTAATTGGCATGGTCCACATACAATGTCACTTGCAGGTGTAGCAGCAAAAATCAATCCTTTTTTTGTAGGCAATTCAGCCGGTGACAATACCTCCGCTATGGGTGATGTACCAGATTTCGCGATAGACCCCATCGCCTTTTCAACAATATTACAAAGTCCGCCTTTTTTGTTTCCCGGAGTCGGGTTGGCGCTGCGGTCTACTTCACCCTCTTCCAGATAATGATCATACCATTTCATTTCCTTTGCCAACTTGTCACATACGGCTTGATCGACACATCGCTGGGCAATGTAGTGCACCCCATCCCTGACTTCCGTTACCTCTGAAAACATAACAGTTGCTCCGCCCTGCACCAGCATATCCGCCGCATACCCGGCCGCCGGATTAGCCGACACACCGGAAAATGCATCACTTCCTCCACATTGCAGACCAATACATAGCTCTGACAAGGGCAGCTCTTCCCTTTCTCTTTTATTAAGAACTTTTAGCTTTTCTTCAGCAACTTTCATCAGCTTATCAACCATAGCTTCAAATCCTTTTTCTTTCTGCAGGATAACCACATTTTCTTCTGTAATTTCATCTTGATTTAAAAGCTTGTCAACCGTGAGTTTTTCACATCCCAGCCCAACAACCATCAGTTCTCCTCCAAAATTAGGGTTTCTTACCAGGTTATGTAAAGTGCGAATTGGAATGACTGCCTCCGGAGCATTAATTGCCACTCCACATCCATATGCATGGTTGATGGGTACAATATCGTCCACATTAGAATACTTGGGCAATAACTCTTTTCTCATTCTTTCCACAGCTACATTCAACACCCCGGTTACACATTGAACCGTTGTACTGATACCAAGTATATTTCTCGTACCGGCATACCCTCCATTTGGATTCTTGAAGCCCCGGAATGTTCTTCTTACAGGCTCAGGCAATTCTGGCGCAAGATTCGTTCCACAGGCCAGTTCATCTACAGATGGGACATTGGGAAGTTCCAGCATAAATTCGTTTATCCAGTCCCCCCTTTCGATTGTCCTCAGGGCATATCCAAGTGCCACACCATACCGGATAACCTCATTACCTTCTTCAATCCTTTGCAAAGCCACTTTGTGCGCCTGTGGTATTTCCTGATTGGCAGTCAAACCGCCGCCAAGGTCTGTTCCTGCAGGAATATCTCGTATTGCTATGGCTACATTATCCCTGTCATTCACTTTTACCAATAACTTCTTTTCCATTCAGCAACCTCCTAGATTCATTTGTAACGGTTCAGCCATCAGCTCGATTCCACCCCAAGGGTACCGTCCTTGTTAAACAACCACACTACGGTTGCTAACCAAGGACATGTGCTGCGCTTCATCTCGCTGTGGCAGAGCGCCATATGAATTTTCGGCAGCATATGCATACGAAAGCAAGCTTTCTCCTGCCTACGCTGTCGAAAATTCGCATGGCTGAACTATTACATTCATTTTATCCCCAGTATAATATAGACTTTTCTCTAAATACAGCTTATAATATTAATTGTTTCCTTAATTTTTCTTATAGAAAGGAACTGGCCATGGATTTAAAGCAATTAGAATACATCGTAAAAATCGCTGAAGAAAACAGTATTACCAGAGCTGCCGAGAAGCTTTTTATTACACAATCAGCACTGAACCAGCAGCTATTAAAATTAGAAAAAGAACTTGGTACTGATCTTTTCGTTCGTTCCCGTACCAATTGGCACCTGACAGAAGCCGGTAAAATATATATTGCTTCTGCGCAAAAGATAATTTCCATAAAAAAAGATGCTTATAATCGGATATATGATCTTACAGAAGCACAAAAGGGCAGACTTTCTGTAGGATTTACTCACAACCGGGGAACAGTTATGTTTTCTTCTGTCTATCCTGAATTCCACAAAAGACATGCCGGTATTATTGTCAAGCCAGTAGAATTATCGGTGGAGGAACAAATGCATGAAATCGCTCAAGGTAATCTTGACATTGGTTTTTTAACTCTTCCAGCTCCAAAAGAAAAAGGCCCTCTAGGATATGTACCAATTAAGAAGGAAGAGATTTTTCTTGCCATTCCTCCCCGCCATCCTTACAGCAAATATGCCCAAAATAACACTCTGCCCTTCTCAGAAGGAGATTTATATGAATTGCGTGAAGAACCCTTTGTTCTTATGGACCAATCCTCAACTATCCGACCGCTTATTGACCCTCTCTTTGAAAGCTGTGGGTTTAAGCCGCAGGTTTTATTCGAAACCACAAGCACATATACAATTATAGCAATGATTGAGTCCGAAATATGCTGTGGCCTAATCCCCGGACATTACATTGATCCTTCAAATAAAAAAATATGTTACTTTTCCCTACCCTCTCACCCTGTCTGGGACATAGTCGCATGTTATAATAAAAATCGCTATCAAAGTGCTGCCGCAAAAGATTTTATTTCTATTGTGCAGCAATTTTGGAATCATTAAAAGGAGGATTTGAGGTGAGCAAATTAAATAGGCATTCTTTGGCCGAGAAAACTGCAGATGTATTGCTAAACATGATTTATTGCAATAACTATGGAATAGGTTCAAAGCTTCCCAATGAGCACGAACTTGCTGAAGAATTGGAGGTGGGACGAAACACTCTGAGGGATGCAATCAAAATACTGGTTTCCAAAAATATCTTAGAGGTTCGAAAAGGATCAGGTACTTTTGTATCAAAGCGTATGTTAATAAGTGATGATCCTCTTGGACTATCTCAAATTTATGATAAGAAAAAAATGTCTGAGGATTTAATACAGCTGCGCATTTTAATTGAGCCCAAAATGGCCGCTTTGGCTGCCCAGAACGCATCTGCGAAAGAACGCCGGGCATTATTAGAGCTTTGTGATGAGATGGAGCTGCTATTCAGAGAGAAGAAATCTTATCTCCTTAAAGATTTAGAATTTCATTCTCTTATAGCTTCCAGCAGTAAAAATCTTGTAGTCAGTAACATTATCCCCTCTATACATCAGGCCCTGCTGCTGCAGCATAGCATGCCAAAAGAGCTGTTGGGCGCCAAAACCATCGCGGTGCATCGTAATATAGCCAATGCAATCAATCATGTTAAATCCAGCGATGCCTATGACAGTATGTTAATGCATCTAATACAGAACAGCGAACGCATTGAAAGATAAACATTAGAACAGATTTGTCCTGTTTATTCAATAACAAGGGGAAAGCTGTTCTTTTTTTAATGGCAATATTGCAAGCACACAAAGACCAGATTACAATTCCTATAAACAAATGTAAGGGGGTTGTACTCATGTATAGCTATGATGTAGTAGTGATTGGAGCCGGAGTTGTAGGATGTGCAATCGCAAGAGAGCTTTCCAGATATAAGCTTCGAATATGTGTACTTGAAAAAGAGCTTGACGTTGCATATGGTAATTCAAGTCGTAATACAGGTATGCTGCATGCCGGTTTTACTTATAAACCCGGCTCACTAAAAGCAATTTGTGCAGTAGAAGGAAATCGTGAGTTTAATCAGATTGCACGGGAGCTAGATGTTCCTTTTAGGCGCAGTGGAAAAGTTGTCGTTGGTTTTACCGATACTGATTACAACAACATATTAAAATACAAGTCAATCGGTGAATTAAACGGTGTAGATGGCCTGGAAATCATTGATAAGAAGCAGTTGAGCCAAATTGAGCCAAATGCCCGTGGTGAATTCGCAATGTATAGTCCTATGTCAGGAATTTTAGATCCTATACAGTACACAATAGCCCTAGCCGAAAATGCACATCAAAATGGAGTGCATTTTCGCTTCAATAGTGAGGTGCTGGGTTTAAAAACAGATAATAGCCACTATCAGATTACAACAAATAATGGCATGGTAACATCACGGTGGGTAATCAACAGTGCCGGAATGTACAGCACAAAAATCTCGGATATGCTAGGTATTACTGGTTATGTCACAAGAGGCTTCAAGGGTGAATATTATGTACTCGACAAAAAAGCCGGTATTGGGTTAAGGACCCCTGTATATCCTGCTCCCAATGAAAAGGGAGGGTTTGCCACACATGCAACAATTACTATTGACGGTAATGTATTGGTGGGACCAGACTCATATATTACAGAAGGAAAAGAGGATTATTCTACTACCAGAGAACATCTTTCGGGTCTTGTTAAAGATAGTTCACAAATGTTTGATAAAGTCCGCCCCGAATTTTTTATCAGAACATTTGCCGGTATCCGTTGGAAATTAGTTAATCCGGATACCGGTGAAGTGCAGGATTTTGTTTTGGAGCGCAGGGAAGATGCCCCTCATGCAATTAATCTCGTAGGTATAGAATCTCCCGGTATAACATGTGCACTCCCTCTTGCAAGACGTGTAGTCCAAAAGATGCAGGAAATCGATTCATTGATTTCCAATCCTGATTTTTGTCCTTATCGGAAAGGAATTACAAGATTCTCTGAATTGTCTTTAGAAGAGAAAGAAAAACTTGTCCGAGATAACCCTCTGTACGGTGAAATAGCCTGCAGATGTGAATCAGTAACAAAGGCCGAGATTCTTCAGGCTATACATAATCCTTTGGGTGTGCACACTGTAGCGGGCATCAAAAACCGTACACGTGCAACCATGGGGCGCTGTCAGGGTGGCTACTGCGAGACGAGAATCACCAAAATGATACAGGAGGAGCTAAACATATCCGAAAAAGAAGTTCTATACCAACATAAAGATTCATACATGTTTGTGGGAAAGGTAAGGGGATAATCATATGCTAAAGAAAGATGTTATTATAATCGGCGGCGGACCTGCAGGGCTTGCCGCTGCTATAAAACTATATGATGAGGGCATCCGGGATATTTTGATTATTGAGCGCGAGAAGTATTTGGGCGGCATTTTACGTCAATGTATTCATGATGGATTCGGTCTCACTCGTTTCAAAGTGACCCTGAGCGGTCCGGAGTACGCTCAACGTTTTATTGACGAAGCAAAACAACGGGATATTAAATATGTGACAGAGACTACTGTTATCAATCTTTCACATGAAAAAGTAGTAACTACTTCTTCTTCCGGAGGAATCATGCAATATAAAGCAAAGGCTGTTGTATTAGCCATGGGCTGCAGAGAAAGGACAAGGCATGCCCTAAGCATTCCAGGTACACGTCCATCAGGCATTTATACTGCCGGCGTCGCACAATCATATGTAAACCTTCAAAATAAAATGCCCGGAAAAGAGGTTATTATTTTAGGCTCGGGTGATATCGGCATGATTATGGCGCGCCGCATGACCTTAGAGGGCGCACATGTAAAAGGCGTCTTTGAAATACAGCCTTATCCCAGCGGCTTACCCAGAAATATTGAACAATGTCTAAATGACTATGGAATTCCACTCCAACTAAGCCACACTGTTATAGAAATCATCGGCACCTCACGCCTGGAAGGCGTTGTGATTGCAGAGGTGGATGAAAACTTCACACCTATTCCCGGAACCGAAGTAACCTATTCTTGTGATACATTAATTTTGTCCGTTGGTTTAATTCCGGAAAATGAATTATCGCTGGCAGCAGGTGTAACCTTGGATTCAAGAACAAAGGGTGCTTTAGTTGACGAATCATATCAGACAAATGTCAATGGTATATTCGCCGCGGGCAACGTACTTCATGTGCACGACTTAGTTGACTTTGTTTCTCTTGAGGGAGAGCGCTTAGCTCAATCTGTGGCAGCATATGTCAGACATCAGTGTACTTCCCCCATTCAAACGGTTCCGATTATCACAGATAAACTAATTGGTTATACCGTTCCGCAAAATATTTCTGCAGACCATGACTTCATATTATCTCTACGTGTCCGCAAGCCTCTCAGAGACTGTAATATAGAGATATGCAGCAAAGAAATGTTAATTAAAAAAGTACATCTGAAAAAGGCGCTGCCTGCAGAAATGATTCAAATACCAGTAAAGAAAGATAAACTTCATGGCGCTGAAAAGTTGGAGGTGAAGGTACTATGCTAAAAGAATTAACCTGTATCATGTGTCCTATTGGGTGTGATCTTGAAATAGAAGTGACAGATAAAGAAATAATAAGCATAACCGGAAATAACTGCCCCAAAGGCAGGGATTATGCCTGGCAAGAAATAACAAATCCTATGCGGAACATTGCCACCTCTCTTTTAGTAAACGGTGGAGACCAGCCCTTGGTAAGTATCCGCCTGGATCAGCCAATTGAGAAGGACAAGATTTTCAAAGTTATGAGTGAAATTAAAAAAGTACAGGTGAATGCTCCTGTTAAAATCGGTTCCGTACTTATCGAAGATATAGCAAGTACTGGCAGCAATATTATCGCAACAAAAAACGTTCAAAAAAGGGAAAATTATGTTATCTGAAGAATATTATAAAAGCGTTTCCCAAAAGATTCCGCTTGAACTCCATAGAGTAACAGGCGGAATCTTAACATAATAAACAACACTTTTTCATCATTTCTCATCGAAGATTCAAACTAATCCCATTTCAGTCAGCACTTTATGTAGTTTTTCTTTTTCTTCCGGCTTTAGCTCTGCTATTGGCTCCAGACATTTTCCTACAGGAATTCCTTCTTGAACCAGACCTTCTTTTATTACCGCCGGGAAAGTACCCATACTACATGCAATACGAAGCGGCGCTAATACAAACTGTGCATCAAGAGCGCCTTTCATATCCCCACTCATGTATTTATCATATATATCTGCGGTAATTCTGGGTGCTACATTCGCACAGGATGCAACAGCACCTGTTGCTCCATAGCAAAGAGCAGCATAAATCAGCGTATCTCTCCCCATCAGAACAGAAAAATTTTTTTCTATAGTCAGCCTAATGTATTCTGCTGTATTTGTCATGTCACCCGTACTGTCCTTTACAGCGACAATATTATCAATATCTGCCAGCTTTGCAACTGTTGCAGGGCTAATCGTAATATTGGTCTTGGGACAATTATTATACAGGACAATCGGAAGTGTGGTGCTGGCTGCAATTGTTGCAAAATAATCATATAGCTCTTCTTGTGTCTGTGAAATAAACATTGGTGTCAAAACAGATACTGCATCAACACCTACCTCTTCACAAATTTTAATTAATTCAATAACGCCTCTTGTAGTAATATGGTTAGCTCCTCCGTAGACTGGCACCCGGCCTGCAGCTTCCTCTTTAACCATTTCAAGAATTTTTCTGTATGTTTCATTATTAAATGCATAGAATTCACCGGTCGTTCCCACTGGAAAAAGACCATGTACACCGTTTTCAATCAGATGATTAACCAGCTGCCTTAACACTGGAAAATTTACCTCTCCATCATCCTTTAGTGGTGTAATAATTGGTGGGATTATCCCCTTTGGTATAAAGTTCATTTTATTTTCTCCTTTTTGATTTTCTTCCGATTTTATTTTATAGAATTAAGGAGAAAAAAACTACTGACGAAACGTCTAACAATAGTACCTACTTTTTGTCCCTATACACAACATTTCAAATGTTGAATCTTATATTTCATTCTATTGCAATATCCCTTTTTTCTTGCGCCTCATTCTTTTCAGCTAGCCCTCGGCAAAACCTTCTTGTGCATCATTTAAGGCATCATTTAAGTTATATATTTCAAAATTTGAAAGATTATTAATTTGTCACAAAATTCATCCTACAAAAGCATTAATTTATCACATTTAAGGCTTATTCCCGCTTCTCACTTATATTTTGCCTCAACTCCATATTTTTTCATCTTACGCCACAAGGTAGTTGTGCTAATTCCCAATTCCTCTGCTACCAGGTTTCTGTTTCCATGGTGCTTTTCTAACAACTCACTCAATTTTACCGCTTCAGGAGATTTATATATAACTACTTTTTCTTCGCCTCCGATTTCACTGATATATGGATACAACTCACTGTATAGATTTTGTATTCTTACCTCATCAATGTTCCGTTTGTCTGCAGTAATGACCAGCCTTTCACAGAAAGTTTTAAGTTGAATTAAATTTCCCTGCCATAATAACTGGTTTATTTTATCTTTCCCCCCATGGGTAAGCACTAAGTATTTATTATATTTTTGACAATATTCTTTGAAAAATTTTTTAAAATAATACTGCAAATCTTCCTTTCTTTGACTTAAAGATGGGATTTCCAGTGTTAATCCTTGAATCAAATAGAATAATTCCTCACTAAATTTACCTTCTTTAACCAAACAGTATAAATTTATTTTTGAACTGACCATAACCCGCACATTTACGTTGTCAATAGATTGCATGTCTGTCTTTGTAATCTGCCAGGATGACATAACCCGTACTATCTGCTGCTGAACTCTCAATGTTAAATCTTCAATCCCTTTAATAAAAACAGTTCCATGATTTGCTTTAATAAATGCTCCTTTCATCCTGGTTTGTACATCAGTCAATCCATATTCTCCGCCAAAAAGAATTTCCAATTGTTTATCCTTGTCAACACCACTCATATTTATACTTACAAAGGGTCCTGATTTTCTCTCACTGCTATTATGAATGGCCTCTGCAATTAAATGACTTTCCGTACCCGTTTCACTGTAGATTAATATGGGACTATCTGACAGTGCATATTCTTTTGCCTGCTCCAACACTTTTCCCATTTGTTCATTTTCAGTATATACATTATGAAAAGTTGCCTGTGCAGTAAAGCCGCGCAAAATCATTTCGTCTTGTGTATGTTTCTTTTTTTGAACCAGATCATTCACCTTGTGGAGGGAAATAATTGCACCTGTTATTTTATCATCGTATTGGATAGGCGCCACAAGTAATATCCATGATTGATTCCTTATATCCACGGATATAGTATAATTTTCTCTCTTCCCATGCAGTATATCCCAAATTGCTCCCATATCAAACTCGGGAAAAATCTCCGAAATTGAAGTTCCAATAACTTCTTCTGCTGTTTTCCCGATTAAGTTCTCTATAGGTTTGTTCACTACAATTAACTTTCCTTCTGTGTTAATTTTTATGATCCCATTAAACGATGCATCTAATATTGTTTCAATCTGCGCTGTATTTTGTTTCTCCGATTCTGCAGCATATGCCATTTTCTTTGCCGAGTGCAGTGCCTCCGAAATGGACTCTTCGGTGGAGCGGTAAAAAAGTGTCGGATACCCCATTTTTTCAGCTTCCTCACATGTGATCTCCCCTCCGATAATAATATCCGGTTTCTTATTTGACATCGCATATAAAGCTTTTGCATTATCTTCTGTACGTCCCAGGGACTCTACTAATAGTTTTACATCAAATAGATCTTCCATATATGACATATCACACAACATATTTTCAAATGCGATTATCCCTATCCTTGGATGTTCTTTCTTAGTAGTTTCTTTTGCTCTCTTTATTAACAATCCAATTTCCTGAGCATGCAGACGAATCTCAACGAGTGGAATATTTGTATATTGCTTAATCAGCTTTGCCTGATATCCGCGGGCAACAATAATATGCACGCCTGCATCAATTGCCATACGGGCCTCGTTCACCGCATCTACGGTTTGTATTACTCTCATGTATTCTACTTCAAGTTCCTGCTCCTTAATAATCTTTTTTCCAATAACCAGCATTTCCTCATAAGGAACTAGGAGTCCTATCTTAACCATTGGTGCCCTCCTGTAGTTTAATCTATACAATATCCAGCGGCATTTTCGTTCCGGGTACGGGGTAAGCCTTATTTAAAGCTTCCAGATCTTCCTCTGATAATGTAACTTCCTGTACCGCCGCATTTTCCAGAACATGTTCTTTTTTCCCGCTTCTGGGGATTGCAATCATATGTTCATTTTGCAGGACAAAAGCCAGAAGAAGCTGCATCAGAGTTATACCATGTTTTTCAGCTAACTTAAGAAGAATCGGGTTTCTCTGCATTTCTTTGCGCAGGTTTCCGCCCTGGGCGAGCGGACAGTTTAAAGTCTGCTCCAGACTTTCGCTAATCTTTCCCCTTCCTGCATTATGAGGATATACTTTGGACACCAGATAAAGCTTTTCTCTGTCAAAAGGTTTAGTTGCTTCGCCTATTAACTGTTCTGACTTCCCGTTCCCGTACATCTCTGCCGTATCTATAAGTGCCACCCCTGCTTTTAATCCCGCCTGCAGCGCATCTATTTCCTGCTCTCTCGTCTTCCGCTTTTCCCCAAGGAACCATGTTCCCATGCCCAGCTTTGGGATTGTGTCTCCATTTATCAACTTAATATACTTCTCCATTTTATTCCTCCTCACTAGTATAAAGTCAAAGCTTCACTGAATACAAAGGAGCGTGTTTCCAGCAATTTTTCAAATGATTCAGCTAGTATATACTTTGTTAACGCTTAGGCAAAGATGTTTCTTTAATTTTACCAAAACATCCCCTATAGTTCAATCATATGTTATACAAAATAGCAACTGCCTGTATCAAAAACATACGAATAGTTGGCTCAGTGTATCGTTGAAGGGCACCCGCTGCAAATTGGCGGCGGCGATGTGCGTATTTGTGAGTATCATAATCCAGCCTGCGGCAAAGGTTGCTGCAGGCGGAAAAATTCTCAAATTGAAAAGGAAAGCAATTAATATTGAGTGAATAGCGCGGAGGAAGTCTCTCTGGATGCCGCTTAAACAGCGTTGCCACCTTGATTTGCGGGGGAATTGGCGACGGTGCAAAACGTGCCTTGGCCGAAGCAGGCATTGAACTATACGGTGGTGTTTGTAAAGCATAGTCTTAAGCTACTATAAACAAAGCTACTATAAACAATTCACATTACATACATTTAGATACAAAAGGCAGCATAGAGAGGAACAATTTTTTTCCCATTCTCAAAGCCAAAGTTTTTGGCAGAGAGCTTGATGGCATAGGACGGCTTGTAGGTGTCCATATAGACCTTCAGGCTCTTGGCTCTGGTGTTGTCAGCTGATTTGACCTCAATTGGAATGAGTTCTCCTTTGCGCTGAATAATAAAATCAATTTCCGCTCCCCGTGGAGATTCCCAATAATAGGTCTTATATCCACTTATAGAAAGCTGCACATTGACGTAGTTTTCAGCCATACCTCCCTTAAAATCATTGATTTCATCAACCATATACAGAACATCATTTGCTGCAAGGTCTTTTTTTGCACAGAGTAATCCTAAATCAGAAACATAAATCTTGAACGCATCAATATCCCGATAATTTTCCAAAGGCTTCTTTATTTGCTCCACCTTATAGACCTGAGATACGATGCCGGAAAGAGTAAGCCATTCAATTGCATTCTCAAACTCCGAAGCTCGTCCCCCTTTTTTAATCAGCTTATATTGAAAACGGGTATTTTTCCGGGAAAGCTGAACAGTAATATTATCATAGACAAGCCTTGTTTTCTTGATTTCATTCAGGTTGTTGTACTTACTCATATCACTCAGATAGCCTGCCAAAATTGTATCCTGCGTGTGACGTATCAGAACATAATCTCTTGTTTCTGCAAACTGCAGCACACATTCCGGCATTCCGCCCACCACAAGATACTGACGGTAGAGCTGCATCGCTGCATTGTGCAAAGCAGAAGGCAGCGGCGTATCCGTCCGGAAGCACTCTTTAATCTGCTCTGTCAGAGCTTCCTCGCTCATGGCAAGCATAAATTCCTCCATATCCATAGGATACAAGGTTTTCATATCCACCTTGCCCACAGGAAAAGAAAACCTCGCTCTGTTGACTGCCACACCAAGCAGACTTCCCGCCACGATAATGTGATAGTCAGGAGCCTCCTCGCAAAAATATTTCAGAGAAGTCAATGCCCGTTCACAAAGCTGTATCTCATCAAACACAATTAATGTTTTTTCTCTTACGATAGTCTGACCTGCAATATGCGATAAAATGGGAATCAGATAATTGGGGCTAATATCTTCTTCAAAGGTTTCGCTTAACTTTGGACTAGTCTCAAAATTGAAATAGGCAACATTCTCATAATGGTTTCGTCCAAACTCCAGAACAGCATAGGTTTTGCCAACCTGCCTTGCCCCCTGCAAAATTAAAGGTTTACGGTGTTCATTTTTTTTCCACACTTCCAAAAAGCCCATGATTTTCCGATACATAATCATCCCTCCTAAAATGCTGATTATAGTATAGCACATATTCATGTAAATATAAACATATTTTATTTAGTTTTTCTCACTATATGCCACCAACATTTTTAACGACTTTGCATAATTTTACATGAACATCACAAAAAGCATGACTTTAGGATTGCGGGAGCAGAAAGTGCGGAGCAATCCGTAGGTATCAGGGGCAAAATACCTTTTGACCCCTACATCATTATATAAAAATGAAAAAACTGTGAAGTCTCTTGGATATATTGACAGATCAAAGGGTTTTCCTTATACTGTTTTTATGACATGACAGCTTGTCATAAATGCATAAATGAATTTGTAAAGAGGACATAAATATGCCAAAACAAACATTTTATAATCTGCCGGAAGAAAAAAGAGAACGGCTCATAAATGCCATTTATCAAGAATTTTCAAGAGTGTCTTATGAAGATGTATCTATTAATAAAATTATCGGTATAGCGAAGATACCGCGAGGAAGTTTTTACCAATACTTTGAAGATAAGCATGACGTTCTTGAATTTGTTCTCGAAGAGTATCAAAAGGAAATTTTAAAACAGACAGAAGAAAGCTTGAGCAAAAATCATGGTGATATTTTTGCTATGTTTCTTGACTTAATGGATTTTACATTTAGTCAGTTAAGGAGTAAGGGAGAGGGGCATGCATGGATGCGGATATTGTCAGATATGCGCTTTAATGTAGAAGCTTTCACAATGAATAGAAATTATCAAAGCAGACATGTAAAAAGTGAGTTGATTGAGAAAATATTTTCTCTTATAGATAAAAATAAACTTGACATTAGAGAAGAAGATGATTTAGAAGGTATGCTGCGAGTACTGATACCTTACGCAGCATTTTCATTTGCACAGACCTTTCGGGATACAGACGACAATTATAATGTAAACAGAGAGCGTTTCAGGAAACAACTTGAGCTTATAAAAAGAGGCTTCGCAAAATAAGAGGAGACAAAATGTTTGGAACCATCATGATTCAGCGAAAAACTTTATCAAAGGAATCAAATGTCCGCTATGGTGAAAGCTATTGTGGATTGTGCCACACGCTATTAGAAGACTATGGGGCGGTCGGTCAGAGAACATTAACTTATGATATGACATTTCTAAGTATTCTATTGGGCGGCATTTACAATTTGCCGGAAGAAAAGGGTAAAGAGAAGTGTACTGTCCATCCCTTTAAAACTCATAAGTATATTGTAAATGAAGCGGCCGGGTATGCCGCGGATATGAATATATTTCTGACATATTATCAGGCACTGGATGACTGGAATGATGATAAGAATAAATCGGCATTTAAAAAGAGTAAAGATTTAAAGCCATTTCTTACAGATATACGGACTAAGTGGCCAAGACAGACTAAGGCAGTAGAAGAAGGGTTAAAAACCCTTGGGAAAATGGAGGCAGATAATGAACTTAATCCTGATTTACCAACCAATTGCTTTGGTAAAATACTTGGAGAAGTTTTTGCATGGAGAGATGATGATTACAGAGATATTTTGTTTAAAATGGGAGAAGGTCTTGGCAAATTCATTTATCTTTTGGATGCAGTGAATGATTTTAAAGAGGATTTAAAGAAACAGAGGTATAATCCGTTAGTAGCACAGATGCACATGGACTACCAAATGGTGCTCACTGCCATTCTTTCTGAGGTTACAGATGTATTGGATAAAATACATGTCTATAAAGATAAAGACATTATTGAAAACGTACTTTATGCAGGGATATGGCAGACGTATATAAAAGATTAGTAAAAGGGAGAAACAGCGGTTATGAAGGATCCATATAGTGTTTTAGGTGTGTCCAGTGATGCCTCTATGGAAGAGGTTACCGCGGCATATCGAAAGCTGGCAAGAAAATATCATCCGGATATCAACCCGGATGATGTAACGGCAGAAGAAAAAATGAGGCAGATTAATGCAGCTTATGAGCAGATAAAAACCGGGGAGACCGGCGGCGTAAACTATGAACAGGCAGATGGAAGCTACGGCCCTCAAAGAGAATATGATTCCTCTAGAGGCTCCTATCAGGGTGATGATCCATATGGTGGATTTAATTTTGACTTTGAAGACATATTTGGGAGCTTTTTTGGAGGAGGAGACCCTTATGTACAAGCGGAAATGTATATGAGCAGAGGGCAATACCAGTATGCAGGGCAGATTTTATCACAGATAAATAATCGTGATGCAAGATGGTACTATTTGTGCGCAAGAGCAAATGCAGGAGCAGGAAATCAAGTAAGTGCTCTTAATTATGCAAATGAGGCAGTGCGAATGGAACCGGCTAACAGACAGTACCAGCAACTGCTGGAGCAATTTAAAAGTGGCAATTATACCTATCAGAATGCCGGAAGACAAAGTGGATACAATATGGAAAACATGGGCAGCAGCTTTTTAAGCATAATGCTTATGCAGCTATTTTGTTGCTTTTGCTGCAGACTATTTTAACTATAAATAACCAAAGAAAGATGGAGGATATAATATGGGTAAAACAATTGGAATTGACCTTGGTACAACGAATTCTTGTGTGGCAGTGGTTGAAGGCGGTGCAGCAGTAATAATTCCCAATTCACAGGGAGAGCGTACAACCCCCAGTGTAGTAGCATTTACAGATAATGGAGAACGCCTTGTAGGTCAAGTTGCTCTTAGACAAGCGATAACAAACCCAAAAGGAACAATTACATCTATTAAAAGAGAAATGGGTACAAACTATCGTGTAAAAGCGGAGGGAAGAAATTTTAACCCTGCCGAAATATCGGCAATCATTCTTGGTAAACTTAAAAAAGATGCAGAAAGCTATTTAGGTGAGGATGTAACAGAGGCGGTTATTACCGTTCCGGCTTATTTCTCAGATGCTCAGAGGCAGGCAACAAAAGATGCCGGAACCATTGCAGGATTAAATGTAAAACGTATTATAAATGAGCCCACAGCAGCAGCTTTGGCATATGGAGTAGATAAGGAAGAAGCGAAGAAAGTATTAGTTTTTGACCTTGGCGGCGGTACCTTTGATGTATCCATATTAGATATTAAAGACGGAGTAATAGAAGTCATTGCTACTGCTGGAGATAATCATCTTGGCGGGGATGATTTTGACGAATGTATAACCACAGAGCTTATAGATACTTTTTCCAGACAATATAGAGTAAATATAAGGAATCAAGAGATAACTATGCGGCGAATTAGAGAAGCTGCAAGAAAGGCGAAAGAAGAACTTTCATTTACAGCAACAACCCAGATTAACCTGCCCTACCTGACAGAGATCAAAGGAGAACAGGTACATTTAGAATACACTCTTGACAGGGCTAAATTTGACAGACTCACATCTGCTCTTGTAGAAAAAACGCAAAAACCGGTATTACAGGCAATGGAGGATGCCCATGTAACAAAGGATGATATAGGAAAAGTAATCCTTGTAGGCGGAAGTACCAGAATACCTGCTGTTCAAAATAAAATACAGCTTCTTACGGGAAAAGAAGGCTTTAAAGGAATTAACCCTGATGAATGTGTAGCTATGGGAGCAGCACTTCAAGGAGGCGTTATGGGCGGAGAGATTACCGGACTCTTGCTTCTTGATGTGACCCCTCTTAGCCTTGGCATTGAGACGGTAGGCGGAATGTGTACCAAAGTAATTGAAAGAAACACAACTATTCCTATTTCAAAGAGCCAGGTATTTACAACGGCGGCGAGTTTTCAACCCCAGGTAGAGATTAAGGTGCTGCAGGGAGAAAGAGCAAAAGCGGCAGATAATAAGCTGCTGGGAAAATTTAAACTAAAAGGCATTCAAAAAGCGATGGCAGGAGTGCCTCAAATTGAGGTGACCTTTAATATTGATGCCAATGGTATTGTAAATGTTAGTGCCAGAGATCAAAAGACAGGAAAAGCACAGGAGATTACAATAGAATCTTCTGAAAACATGAGTCAGGCGGAAATAGAAAAGGCTATGGAGGATGCCAGACGTTATGCAGGAGAAGATGAAAATATCCGTAGTATGAGTGAAACAAGAAATAGACTTAATACTTTAATTCTTCAAGCAAATGAAATGCAAAAACAGCTCTCAAAAACGGATAAAGCCAAGGGAAAAGAGGCAAAAAAAGATTTGGCGAGGCCGATTAAAGATGCGGCCAAAGCACTGAAAGGGAAGAATACAACTCTGGATGAACTCAACAGGTGTGCCATGAAGCTTGAGCAGGTAATGGGAAGATATCAAAAATAAAACTGATTCACTAGAGCTGCTTTCCCTATTGACATTCATTCCTTATTGTTGTATATTATCATTAAGGAATGAATACTGAAATGGAGTCGAATTTATGATTAAACGTAAAACAATTCAATATGATTTAGTTCTTGAGGCTGTAAAGAAATTACAGTGTCATGCAACTGCAGACGAGATATACAATGAGCTTATTAAGGAACATCCAAATATCAGCAAAGGAACCGTATACCGTAATCTGCAGAGGTTATGTGAAATGGGAGAAATACGAAAAAGAGAGATTCCAGGCGAACCTGAACGTTTCGACCATATTTGCAGTGATCATTATCATGCCAGGTGCATTAAATGCGGTCATGTTTTTGATGTAGACATGGAATATATAACGGATATGGAGAAATCTATCAAGAATACCCATGGATTCGTATTCACCGGGCACGACATTGTGTTCAAAGGTATCTGCCAGGAATGCAAAAATAAGCTGTAAGCTATAACTTTGGCTCCAAATATTCCAGAAGACATTCTTTAATGCTCATACGGGAGCATACGAATCCCCGTAAATAATATATACATAAGGAGAGAAAATATGAGAAGTATTACAACATTGAACCTGCAGTATGCACACAGATTCTATGGATTCAAAGGTGAAGCTCAGTATTTGCACGGTCACACCGGCACCTTGACGATTGAGGTAGAAGATTCTGTTAATTCCGGCGTAAATATGGTTTTCCCCTGTAATGAAATTCAGAAAACCGCATGGGGAGTCCTGAAAAACTTCGACCATGCGCTGATCCTGCGAGAAGACGATCCCCTGTTGCCTGCAATCCTTGGTGTTTATGAACAACAGGGTATTAAGGACGGCGCACCAAACAACCAAATGAAGGGACCCGCTTTTAAGACAGCGCTGGCAACTGCATATCCTGAGTGCCGTTTAGTAGTGACCAAAGAGACAATGACCGTTGAAGGCATGATTAAAATTGTTTATGACCTTCTGAAGGATAAGCTGAACATAGCCAAACTTACCTTTACCAGCGGTGATAATGCAGCTTCTGAAGAATTTCAGACGAACAATAAAATTGACCGCTGTCCACTGTGCGGCATTGCCTTAGATGCAAACGGCGTATGCCCCAAGTGTGGATATAGAAAGTAACCTACATTCAAATATCCTATTAGCAGAAGGTTCGGTCGCCATTAGAGGCGACCGGCCTTCTCTCTTTGTTTCCTTTTTCTGTCATCGAAATATACGTATTTTGTTCTTCTAACATTTTTAAGATGTAGGGGTCAAAAGGTATTTTGCCCCCTGATACCTACGGATTGCTCCGCACTTTGTGCTCCCGCAATCCTAAAAACATTCGAAATCCGCCCTACTCGGGCTTCTTTCTCATGTTTTGCGGGTCCCAAAGTCATGCTTTTTCATGCAAGCATGAAACGCATGACCTTTTGACCCTGGTATCATTTTTAAGAGATGCAAATATTAATCTGGCTAATAGGTTTTATTATTGACATATGACATAAAAGATGTATAATAATATTGACATATGTCAATAACATATATGAGGTGAAAAGATGCCAAGACCCAGGAAACATCGGCGTGTATGCTCGCATCCAAGATGCACCGGCTTCAAGCCGTGCGGAGGGGATAAGCCAGTAATCACAATGACACTTGACGAATATGAGGTTATTCGCCTGATTGATCTAGAAGGATTAACACAGGAACAATGTGCAGAGCAGATGGAGGTCGCACGTACCACCGTACAGGCCATTTATGCCAGGGCAAGAAAAACATTGGCTCAATGTATCGTCGAAGGACATTCTCTACAAATTAGCGGCGGTGATGTGCGTATTTGTGAGTATCGTAATCCCACCTGCAGCAAAGGTTGCTGCAGGTGGAAAAATTCTCAAATTGAATAGGAAAGGTTTAATATTGAGTGAAAAACGTGGAGGACATTTCTCTGGATGCCGCGTTTGAGAACAATAATCTGATCGGGTTAATCAATCTATTTGAAGAAATGGAGGAAAAATGAAAATTGCAGTAGCATATGAGGATGGAAAAATATTTCAGCATTTTGGGCACACCAAACAATTTAAGGTCTATGACATTGCAGATGATAAGGTTCAACTAACTTCCACTGTAAACACAGACGGCAGCGGGCACGGAGCATTGACTGGCCTTCTGAAAGAAAACGGCGTTGCCATCTTGATTTGCGGAGGAATTGGGGACGGTGCAAAACGTGCTCTGTCAGAAGCAGGCATTGAATTGTACGGTGGTGTTTCTGGAAATGCTGATCAGGCTGTAAAAGACTTTTTGGACGGTAACTTGAAATACACCCCCGATGTAACGTGCAGACACCATGGTGAGCATCATGGAGAAGGTCACAGTTGTGACGGCCAGGATGAACATGGTTCTCACAGGGCGTTTGTAAGGTAAGCGATACGCAAATAGCAGAATAGGGATTCCCTGTGAATCCACAAACCCTTGTAAATAAGCATTACAACGAAAAAAACCGCCCCCACAGCTCCATGTCTGTAAAAGCGATCTTTTGACTGCGCGATCAGGGGTTCGAACCCTGGACACCCTGATTAAGAGTCAGGTGCTCTGCCAACTGAGCTAATCGCGCATATATTTTATTCAATTAACGTTTCTTTTATGAGTAACGCAAGTAATACTATAAATCATATGATTAAAAATTGCAAGCTTTTTTTACATTTTTTTAAGCTTTTTTACATTCTATTCTTCTGTTTTGCCACGCAAATTCCCGGTACTATAAGCCTTTTGACCTTTGCTTCACAACATATATTATATAAGAGGGAACCGCGCTCGCAAAAAGCGGTTCCCTCCATCTATCTATTCCCCAATCATATCCTCCAGCACATTCTTACTTAGGACACCTTCGGCAGCCGACACGGGTTCTCCTTTTTTAAAGAGGACAAATGCGGGAACTATCCCAATTCCAAATTCTGCTGCCAGGGCTTTATTTTTATCAATGTCAATCTGGCATATCTTAACCCGGCTGTCATATTCCTCTGCAAGTTCATCTACAATGCTTTCCATCATGGCACATTTTGCACACCATGCGGCAAAAAATTCAACTAATACAGATGTTTCCGATTGCAGAACCTCCTGTGGATAATTTTTCGCGGTTACTCTGATTTTCATGACAAACACCCACATTTCTCTTGATATTTACTTCTCACACTTATTTACACCGTTTAAAATATTAAATACTTCTTCAAAAGAACATTTCAGGTACATCAGCTTTCGGTTCAGCTCTGGCTTGACATACATTTTACGGCGTGCATAATCTTTCCAGCCTCTTCTTTTCATACTTACCTCTGTCCCACCTGTAGTGATGTACCGTCATTGGCATTTTCGGATATCCTGCCTGAAAACCAATAAAACAGCCCACCAGGTTTTATTTACTCATAATTATACTATGCTTATTGAACTACTAATGTTCAATAAGATATTTATATTGAACTGTCAATGTTCAATAAGATATTTATATTGAACTGTCAATGTTCAATAAGATATTTATATTGAACTACTAATGTTCCTCTACTTTCTGACTGCAATCATTTTATTAATCGGATTTCCCTTTGCCGAGAATTTTTCTTCATATTCTGTCGTTATGTTGCCTTTATTAAGGATCTCATGGTGGTACAGATCATATGTGTATCTGTCGAGGGTCCAGCCTGCCTCCCTCACCTGTTCCAGTGAAAAGTTAAATAGCTCTGTATTGTCGGTCTTGAATTCCAGCTGCCCGCCGGGCACCAAAATCTTCTCGTAACGTGCCAGGAACTCCTTAGAGGTCAGCCTTCTCTTTGCATGCCGGGCCTTGGGCCAGGGATCAGAAAAATTCAAATATATTTTTTCCGCTTCATTATAAGAAAAAACTTCTCCCACATTCCGGGCATCCATACAGACAAAACGTATATTCTGTAAGCCTCTGTAATCCTCCATATCAAGCTTTTCCACAGCCCGCAATAAAACGCTGGAATACCTTTCTATTCCCACATAGTTAATACCGGGATGCGTAAGGGCCATATTTAACAGGAATCCCCCTTTTCCCATGCCAATCTCAATATGTATGGGATTTGTATTCCCAAACACCTGCCTCCAGCATCCTTTTTGGGCCTCCGGCCTTTTAATCACCGCAAGATGGGCCTGAATCGTGCCCTCCGCACGTGGAATATTTCTTAATCTCATATTCTGCCTCCTTATCGATGTTTCTCTCCCCAGACAACTCTTTTATTTATATGAACATCCAAGAGGGCAAGCTTGCACGGTCAGCTTGTAAATATTTCTGCCCTCCTTATTATTTATAGTATACTGTAGATAGCTTAAAAATCAATCCTCTTTCTGTACTCTCCTTGCTTTTTTCTTTAAAAGGTGTATTATAAAAACAATTAGTATCAACAATTGTAATTGTTCAGGAGGGGAATGTATGGACTCTATTGTAAAGAGATTATCGGAGATAGAATCTTCTGCCGCTGCCATCGTAGATCATGCAGAATCGCAGAAAGCAGCCCTGGATGAAGAGTACCAGGAGGCACGCCGCAAATTTGACAAAGAACTAGAGGCAAAGACACAGGCTAAAATCACAGAGATCCGAAAGGAGCTGGAGCGCAGCAAGACAAGCCACCTCGTGGGGCAGACCGGAGCAAACAATGATTTTATCACAGCTTTGTATCATGAGTATAATGAAAATCACACGCATTACGCTCAGGCCATTTTAAAAAAGATAACAGAGGTGTAGTCTATGGGGAATCTACTTGTTTACAGCGGGATTGTGACGAAAATCCGTGCCATGGAGGCCAGGCTTTTAAAACCGGAGCAGTTTGAGGAGATTGCCGGTCTTCACAGTGTACCGGAAGTTTTTTCTTATCTCAAAGAAAATTCCTCCTACGCCGATGCTCTGGAAGCAATCGATGAAGCTAGACTTCACCGAGGTGACATTGAAAAGGTTTTAACACTATCTTTGTATCAGGATTACCAGAAAATTTTTGCCTTTTGCAGTCTGGATCAGCGCAGGTTTTTAAAGCTTTACATGAAACGCTATGAAATTGATTTAATTAACTATTGCTTTCGTATTGTAATCAATCATTATTCCCAACCTTTTGACATTGATTACAAGAGGCCGTTTTTTGACAAGTATTCCAGCATTTCTATTGAGAGGCTGATTGAATCAAGGACAACGGACGAACTTGTTGAAAATCTGAAAGATACGGAATATTATCTGCCATTAAAGAGACTTCAGGACAGACAGTCAGTCACTTTATTTGATTACGACCTGACCCTGGATTTATATTACTTTTCTACTATATGGAAAGAACGAAAAAAAGTGCTGAAGAAGAAGGAGTTGGAAATCTTTACCCATGATTGTGGTTCACAGATAGATTTACTGAACCTGCAGTGGATATACCGGGCAAAAAAATATTACGAAATGCCCCCTGTCCACATTTATTCTCTTCTGATTCCTATACACTATAAAATTTCTATAGATTTAATAAAGGAGCTTGTGGAGTCAGCTAACATGGAGGATTTTTTTGCAGCCATGGCAAAGACATCTTACTCGCATCACTATGATTTTGAGCAACATCTGACGATTGAACAGATGTACACAAACTGCCTGTATCACCTTTATACTGCAGACAAAAGGAGCAATCCTTATTCCATTGCTACAATTAATACCTATTTGTTCCTTAAAGAAGAAGAGCTCAGAAAACTAACGACCGCCATGGAGTGTATCCGCTACAATCTTACGCCTGGCGAAACACTGGCATATGTTGGAGGTATAACTCAATGATTGTTAAAATGAAATTTGTTAACATCTCCGGCCCGCGGAACGATATTGACCGGGTGACAGATCTCTACCTGTCAAGATATGAGATTCAATTGGAGTCAGCCCTCTCCGAATTGAAAACCGTTGATGATCTCAGGCCTTTTATGGAAATGAATCCATACCGGGATGCGCTGAACAAGGCTGTGCAATTTGTAGATTACTTGCCCGATTCTGAAAATATTACACCGGATGATTCGCTTACCCTCAATGATATGTTTGAGGTCATCCGAAATGCGAATCAAAGCTATACAGGTTTTCAGGAAAAGAGAAATGAACTGAAGAAAAGAATGGATGAGCTGAAGAAAAAACAGCAGATTATCGCACCCTTCAAGTCAATGGACTGTGAACTGGGAAAGATCCTGAACTTTAAGTATATTGCATATCGGTTCGGACGCATTCCCATAGAATATTTTGACAAGATGAATAAATATCTAATGGATAATCTCAGTGCCATATTTGTAGAGGGAGAGAGAGACGAAAGCTATGTATACGGAGCTTACTTTTTATCTCCGGGAGATACACAGAAAATAGATGCGGTATTTCGTTCCCTCCATTTTGAAAAAATAGAATTGCCCGATGAATTTCGTGATACTCCCGTAGATGAATATCAAAAACTGATCCGTGAAATTTACAATACAAATCAGAAGATGGACGAACTGGAGAAAGCTATAGGTGAAATGTTTCTTTCACAGGCTCCCCGGCTCATTGCAGCCAAAAACCGTCTGGAGGAACTTGCCAATAACTTCGACGTCCGCAAAATGGCAGCCCGCATGGAAAATAAAAAAGAAGATTATTACATTTTATGTGGATGGATGGCTGAAGATGATGTGGAGATGTTTCTGCAGGAAGTAAAAAATGACGATAAAATCTTTGTTGTTGTGGAAGACGACCGTGACACTTATTTTGGAGAGCCCCCAACAAAGCTTGAAAATCCTAAGATTTTTAAGCCTTTTGAAATGTTTGTCCGAATGTATGGCCTTCCTTCTCATGACGAAATAGACCCCACAATATTTGTAGGGCTGACCTATTCCTTCATATTTGGTGTCATGTTTGGGGATGTGGGACAGGGTCTTCTGCTTCTGATCGGCGGCGGCCTCATTTATCATTTTAAAAAGGCTCCCCTGGCAGGAATTATTGCGACAGCCGGCATCTTTTCCACAATCTTTGGATTTATGTTCGGCAGTATATTTGGATTTGAAGATGTTATCAGGCCTCTCTGGCTGAGACCAATCGACCATATGACCACACTGCCCTTTATCGGAAAGCTGAATACGGTTTTTATTGTATCTGTGGCTTTTGGTATGGGAATCATACTGGTGGCAATGCTTCTGCATATTGTCAATGCCGCCCGGAGTAAAGATACAGAAAATATCTGGTTTGACTCCAACGGACTTGCCGGGTTTGTATTTTATCTTTCCATTGTGGTTACTATTGTATTGTTCATGACCGGCCATAAAACTCCCGGAGGGATTGTTATGAGCATCATGTTTGGGATACCGCTTCTGCTCATCCTCTTTAAGGAGCCGCTTACAAGAGCAGTACAAAAACGGGCAAAAAAAATGGACGAAGGTGCCGGCATGTTTCTTGTACAGGGATTTTTTGAACTATTTGAAACATTGTTGAGTTACTTTTCCAACACCCTTTCTTTTGTCCGTATTGGTGCCTTCGCAGTCAGCCATGCTGCCATTATGGAAGTTGTGCTTATTCTGGCAGGCGCGGAAAGCGGTTCTCCCAATTGGGCGGTCGTTATATTGGGGAATCTTTTTGTATGCGGCTTTGAAGGTTTGATTGTAGGAATTCAGGTACTTCGTCTGGAATATTATGAAATGTTCAGCCGTTTTTACAAAGGAGGCGGCAGAGCCTTTGAACCATATACTAAAAAAACGAAAAAAACAAAGAAAAAGTAGGGAGGACCTTCATTATGACTTTAGCAACAAAAATCATTTTTATTGCAGCTTTAATTCTGAGTATTATCATTCCATTTGGCTACTACCTAATTGGAGAGAAGAACAAAAAACGCTATAAGAAAACCATCGGTGTAAACGCATTTTTCTTTTTTGGCGCATTCGCTGCCGCCTCCATTATGATGCTGGGCGGCGACGTGCAGGCAGCTGACACCTCTGCTGCCGCGTCTGCAGCAACAGGACTTGGCTATCTCGCAGCCGCTCTGGTTACCGGTTTATCCTGTATCGGCGGAGGTATTGCCGTGGCAAGTGCAGCCAGTGCAGCTTTAGGAGCCATCAGTGAAGACTCCAGCGTACTCGGTAAGTCACTGATTTTTGTAGGTCTTGCAGAAGGTGTCTGCCTCTATGGGCTGATCATCTCCTTCATGATCCTGGGTAAACTGTAATATGAAAATGTATCTGATCAGTGATAATGTCGATACCTATACAGGAATGCGTCTTGCAGGAGTAGACGGGATTGTTGTGCACGAGCGTGAAGAGCTTTACGACACTCTCCAGAAAGTCCTGCAGGATAAGAGCATAGGCATTGTTCTCCTCACAGAAAAATTCGGAGTGGAATTTCCTGATATTATCAATGAATTCCGGCTGGAGAGGAAGATGCCTCTTCTTATTGAAATTCCTGACAGGCATGGAACCGGGCGTAAAAAGGACTTTATCACATCTTATATTACAGAAGCCATAGGGTTGAAGCTGTAAAGCAAAACATAAAAAGGAGGTGCCCATCTTGGATCTGGAAGAAAAAATTTCGCGCCTGCGGACTACCTCTATGAAAGAGGCAAGGGCAGAGGGAAATGCCATTATCGATAAATACCGGGAAGCATTGCAAAAAGTATTGGAAGACCATAAAGAAGAAGCGCTCCGCCAATCCGAAACCCGGATTAAGGCTGAAACTATCAGCGCCAAGCTTCAGTTAAATCAGACCATGGCCCGTTCCCAGCTTGAGTTGAAAAGGATGCAGGGAAAGGTTCAGCAAGAGCTAAAGGACAAGATTTTTGAAGAAGCTGCCATTTTGGTACAGGATTTCATGAAGACAGATGACTATAAGGATTACCTTATAAAATGTATCCGCAAAGCAGTAGCCTTTGCGGGGGACGACATCGTAGTCATCTATATCAATCCCTCCGATGAAGAACTTCTCCCTGCTTTAGAGGCTGCTGCCGGTGCAGAGCTCACAGTCAGCAAAGAAGATTTTACGGGCGGCATCCGCGCAGTCATCCGAAGCCGCAATGTTTTAATAGACGACTCATTTAAAACGGCTCTTCGGAATGAATACGACAAATTCTTTTTCTCAGGAGGTGGCAGTATTGCTTAATACTGGAACAATATATGGAGTTAATGGTCCCATCATCTATCTGAAAGGCAACACTGGCTTTCAGATGTCAGAAATGGTATTTGTGGGGAATGAAAAGCTTGTGGGGGAAGTCATTGCCCTGGATAAGGATTTGACTACGGTACAGGTTTATGAAGAGACAACAGGGCTTCACCCTGGTGAAGAGGTAATTGCATCAGGCAATCCGGTCTCTGTGACTCTTGCCCCCGGGATTTTGAATAATATTTTTGATGGCATCGAGCGGCCCCTGGAAAAAATTTCTGAAACAGGCGGCCCATTTATTACCCGCGGTGTCAGTGTAGATGCCTTGGACAAGAAAAAAAAGTGGAAAACTCATATCACTGTAACAAAAGGAGCATATCTTCACCCCGGAGATATTATTGCAGAGGTTCCTGAAACTCACGCCATTGTGCATAAGTGTATGGTGCCTCCCAATCTGCAGGGCACTGTTGTGGATACTGCACCGGATGGAGACTACACAATTCAGGATACACTGATTACACTGGAACTTAATAATGGAGCAAAAAGAGAACTGACCATGACTCAGCAGTGGCCCATCCGTATGGCGCGGCCAGTTCAGAACCGGTTTTCTGCATCCAAGCCACTTATTACGGGACAGCGCATCATTGATACCATGTTTCCTATTGCAAAAGGAGGTACAGCTGCAATTCCCGGCGGATTCGGCACCGGGAAAACTATGACCCAGCACCAGATAGCAAAGTGGTCCGACGCGGATATTATTGTTTATATTGGCTGCGGAGAACGTGGAAATGAGATGACTCAGGTTCTGGAAGAGTTCGGAAAACTGGTCGATCCCAGAACAGGCAACCCGCTGATGGACAGGACAATTCTTATTGCCAATACCTCCAATATGCCTGTAGCGGCCCGTGAGGCCAGCATCTATACGGGCCTGACGTTGGCTGAGTACTACCGGGATATGGGATATGATGTAGCGATTATGGCGGATTCCACCTCCCGCTGGGCAGAGGCACTGCGGGAGTTGTCCGGGCGCTTGGAAGAGATGCCTGCAGAAGAAGGGTTTCCTGCATATCTTGCTTCACGGCTTTCCGCATTTTATGAAAGAGCCGGCATGATGCACAATCTAAATGACACAGACGGCTCTGTCACAATCATCGGTGCAGTTTCCCCTCAGGGGGGCGACTTTTCCGAACCTGTGACTCAAAATACAAAGCGTTTTGTGCGCTGCTTCTGGGGATTGGACAAGAGTCTGGCATATGCGAGACATTTTCCGGCCATCCACTGGCTGACAAGCTACAGTGAGTATCTGGGAGATCTGGCCTCCTGGTACCACGATAACGTTTCTCCCAAATTTGTAGACTACCGCAACCGCCTGATAGCGCTTTTGAATCAGGAGAGCAGTCTTTTGGAGATTGTGAAACTCATCGGAAGCGATGTGCTGCCTGATGACCAGAAACTAATACTTGAAATTTCCCGTGTCATCCGTCTTGGGTTTTTACAGCAGAATGCTTTTCACAAAGATGACACTTGTGTTTCCATGGAAAAGCAATTTCTCATGATGGACACAATTTTATATCTTTACAAACAATCCCGTTCACTGGTAACGATGGGGCATCCCATGTCCGTATTAAAATCAGAGGATATTTTTGACAGAGTTATCGCCATCAAATATGATGTGCCAAATGACAAACCGGAAATGTTTGCTCAATATCAACGCGATATTGATGCCTTTTATCAGCGTGTGCTGGAAAAAAATGCTTAAGGAGGGAGAGAGCTCATGGCAATAGAATATTTAGGACTCAGCAGTATTAACGGCCCTCTGGTAGCGCTGGAGGGTGTACAGGACGCCTTTTACGATGAACTTGTAGAATTCGTCGTGAATGATACAGAGCATAAAATCGGACGCATTATCGAAGTATATGAGGACAAGGCAGTGATACAGGTATTTGAAGGAACCGAAAGCATGTCCTTAAAAAACACCCACACCCGCCTCACCGGGCATCCTATGGAAATTGCCCTTTCACCGGAAATGCTTGGACGTACCTTCGATGGCATCGGGCGCCCCATCGATGACCTGGGACAGATTACTTCTACTTTAAAAAGGGATGTAAACGGCCTGCCTTTGAATCCTGTTAAGCGGGAATATCCCAGAAACTATATCAACACCGGCATTTCTGCCATTGACGGCCTGACAACCCTAATCAGGGGACAAAAGCTTCCGATTTTTTCCGGAAACGGACTTCCTCACGACCAGCTCGCTGCTCAAATTGTAAAGCAGGCTTCTCTCGGCGAGGATTCCGGGGAAGAGTTTGCCATCGTATTTGCCGCCATGGGTGTCAAGCATGATGTGGCAGACTTTTTCCGCCGCACTTTTGAAGAAAACGGAGTTGCCGACCATGTTGCCATGTTCCTGAATCTGGCAAACGACCCTGTGGTAGAGCGTCTCATAACACCAAAAGTGGCACTTACCGTTGCAGAATACCTGGCTTTTGACCAGAACATGCATATTCTGGTCATCCTCACCGACATGACCTCCTTTGCCGAAGCCCTGCGTGAAGTCTCCTCCTCCAAAGGAGAAATCCCCAGCCGGAAAGGGTTCCCTGGATATCTCTACAGCGAACTTGCTTCCATATACGAACGTGCCGGCATTATAGAGGGAGCAAAAGGCTCTGTAACCCAGCTCCCCATACTGACCATGCCAAACGATGATATTACCCATCCAATCCCCGATTTGACCGGTTACATCACCGAAGGCCAGATTGTGCTGGAGCGGGAGCTTCACGGACAGTCCATCTACCCGCCGATCAACATCCTGCCCTCCCTCTCCCGCCTCATGAAAGACGGCATCGGAGAAGGCTACACCCGGGAAGACCATCAAGATCTGGCAAACCAGCTCTTCTCCGCCTACGCAAAGGTAGGAGATGCCAGAAATCTGGCATCCGTCATTGGGGAAGATGAACTCTCACCCATCGATAAAAAATACCTGGAATTCGGAAAGACATTTGAAGAAAAATACATCGGGCAGGGACAGCAGGAAAACCGCAGCATAGAAGAAACATTAAACCTGGGATGGGAACTGTTAAGACTGCTGCCAAAAGAAGAACTGGATCGGGTAGACACAAAAATACTCGACAAATATTACTAAAAGGGGTCAGTCCCTTTTGCGGTCCGTTTTCAGAATATTCTTAAATTAATTAGAAGGGCTGAAATGTTCACGAATTAACCGTGGGTATTTCTATCCGGCGCGTAATCGATCTGGCCCTTCGGTACTGAGAAAGGAGGACACATATGGATCCACGTACTTTTCCAACCAAGGGCAACCTCATGCTTGCAAGGAATTCTCTGGCCCTTGCCCGGCAGGGCTACGATCTAATGGACAGAAAGCGAAATATCCTGATTCGTGAGCTGATGGATTTAATTAATGAAGCCCGTGATATTCAAGATGAAATAGACAGTACATTTACCTACGCCTACCGCTGCCTGCAGCGTGCTAATATTGAGCATGGTATCAATATGGTTTCGCAGCTTGCTTACACCATACCCATTGAAAACTCCATCACAATACAAACCCGCAGCATCATGGGTACTGAGATTCCTCATGTGAAATATACCCCCAGAAACAACGTTCCCACCTACTCATTTCACACAACAAAGGAATCCATAGACATCGCTGTACAGGCATTCCGCAAGGTGAAGGACCTAACTGTCAAGCTTGCCATGGTGGAAAATGCTGCCTATCGCCTTGCCGCCAATATAAAGAAAACCCAGAAGCGTGCAAATGCTCTGCAAAATATTACAATTCCAAAATATTCCCAACTTGTATATGATATTACAAATGCATTGGAAGAAAAAGAACGGGAAGAGTTCACACGTTTAAAGGTCATTAAACGCATGAAAGAGAAAAAAGGTGCCTGACAAAAAAGAGGAAAGATTCCTGCATGTTGCAAATCCTTCCTCTTTTTAAAATATCTCATCTTTTAAACCATTTCCCCACAGGCTGGTCTGTCTGTCCTAAAGCTGTTAAAATTCAAATATCGCAGCTCCATATCCCGGCAACGGATAAGCAAAAGAGTAAACTCTGCCGTCACATTCCTTTTTTTCAGCCTTATAAACAACTGGCCTTTCTTCACCCGCTCCGCCATATTCCTTTTCATCGCTGTTGAGCACCAGCTTATACTGCTTTCTTCTTGGCACCCCCACCCTGTAATCGGAACGCTCAACAGGTGTGAAATTGCATACAAATAAAAGATTTTTCTTTCCTTCCTTAGAGTGTCTTACAAAACTGAAAATGCTTCTGAATGTATCATCCTTATTAATCCACTCAAATCCTGCCGGCTCATCGTCCAACTCATACAAAGCCTTGTTTCTCTTATATAAATGGAGTAAGTCCTTATAAAATTTTTGTATCTGCTGATGAGGCTCCTCCGCCAGCAAAAACCAGTCTAGCTCCCGTTCCTCGCTCCATTCGCGAAGCTGCGCAAACTCCTGCCCCATAAATAGCAGTTTTTTCCCCGGATGCCCCATCATAAATGCATAGGCTACCTTTAAATTCGCAAACTTGTCAAATCCCTTCCCCGGCATTTTATTAATCATAGAGCGTTTCAAGTGTACCACTTCATCATGGGACAATACGAGTATGTAATCCTCGCTATATGCATATTCTATAGAAAATGACATCTGATAATGTGCATTTTTCCGAAACAGGGGATCCAGCTTCATATATTCCGTAAAATCATGCATCCAGCCCATATTCCATTTCAGACTGAATCCCAGGCCTCCATCCTCCGGCGCTCCTGTAACCTTTGGCCATGCGGTAGATTCCTCTGCAATCATCATAGTCCCGGGATTTCTGCCCAAAACCACAGAATTCAGATGCTTAAAAAATGCAACCGCTTCCAGATTCTGATTTCCTCCCAATTTATTCGGTATCCACTGTCCTTCTTCTTTACCATAATCCAGGTAGAGCATAGAGGCCACAGCATCCACGCGCAGCCCGTCTGCATGATAATGTTCAATCCAGAACAGTGCGTTTGCTATTAGGAAATTCTGTACCTCCGGTTTCCCGTAGTCAAAAACTTTCGTCCCCCATTCCGGGTGCTCCCCTTTTCTTGGATCCGCGTACTCAAATACCGGGGTCCCGTCAAAAAGAGAAAGTCCATGTGCATCCCGGGGAAAATGTGCCGGCACCCAGTCAAGTATGACTCCAACCCTGTTCCTGTGGAGATAATTAATCATGTAGGCAAAATCCTCCGGCGTCCCATACCTGGATGTGGGAGCATAATATCCCGTCACCTGATACCCCCATGAGCCATCAAAAGGATGCTCCGCAATTCCCATCAGCTCCACATGTGTATACCCCATATCTTTGACATACTTTACAATCTCTCTGGCGAATTGCCTGTATGTATAAAAGCCTTCATTCTCCCCGTCCGGATGCCTCATCCATGACCCCATATGAACTTCATACACAGAAAGTGGACTTTTCTTATTATCCCACTCTCTTCTGCCTTTCATCCACGCTTCATCTGTCCAGACTAAATGTGAAATATCCGTAACCCGGGATGCCGTTCCCGGACGCAGTTCTGCATAATTGGCAAATGGGTCTGCCTTAAATATGCGCTTTCCTTGGGCTGTCTCTATACAAAACTTGTATAAGTCGCCTGATTTTACTCCCGGGATAAAGCAGGTGTAAATGCCAATCTCTCCCTGGCGCTCCATATAGTTTTTTTCAAAATTCCAGCCGTTGAAATCGCCGACAACGGCCACCCGTCTTGCATTCGGAGCCCAGACCGCAAAATATATTCCTTCTTTTCCTCCTACTGTTACTCTGTGGGCCCCAAGCTTTTTGTAAATCTCGTAATGAGTACCCTGCCCGAACAAATATTGATCCAGTTCCCCGATTTCATAAGGCTTTGTCTTCTTCCGTACGGTTTTACTCTTCCCCATAAGCCCACCTCACAGTTCGTATTTTATACCTATAATTATACTTGAAATAACCGGAAAAGGAAAGAGAAATCCCTCGAAGAGTATTTTTGCAATATGAAATGAAAGTTTTCCATTACAAACATACAGACAGGCCCGCGAAGAGTCTGTCTGCCGCTTTTTAATTTTTGTTTTAGCTTACGCGTTGAAATCTTTTTCTGTCAAAATAATTTTGTCAGAATCATCTGTGTTTTTTCCAAATACCCGCTTTACCAGTTTTTTTGCAGATGCTTTCTGAGAGTGATCCATAGCACTGTCCATAACATCTTTTACCTCCGCAACCGATACCGCATGGTCTTCCCTCTGCAGAGCGTCAATCCTGCTGTAGAGTGCCAAAATTCCCATCTCATCAATCCGGTAACCATTCTCCTGGGCATATGTCTGGCCAAATGTTACAAGCTCATCATTGATAAAAACAGGCACCTCCAGGCGGGCTGTAAACTTTTTGCGGAACTCCCTGTTAGAGGAGAGCAGTCTGTCCAGAGGTTTTCTCTGTTCCTCAAGTACAATCAACATTTCCCCGGTATCCTGTTCCATAGCCTTGTTCAGCCTTGCCACGGTTTTCTCATTCAATTTTCCGGCCTTCTCAATAATTAATGCCCCGCCATAAAGCTTTGCAAATATATCACTGATTTTTTTCTTATTCAGGGAATCTCCTGTTATAATTGCCACTTTGCCCTGGCGGATATTTCTCTGTTTCTGAATTGCTTTCACAACATCTACAGCCAAAACGGTCTTTCCATTCCCTTTATTACCTATAATCAGCAGGTTTCCTGTATTGGAAGTACCCCGACGGTTTGTACAATTGCGGTCCTGTTCAAGAACATCAACAAGCTGTTCACTCATCCCCCTTACAGGCACAAAATATGAAAACAACTTTTTCTGCTCATCCGTAAGCCCCGCTCTGGTTCCAATACCACTCTGGGTCTCCAGCTCGTAACGTCCATGTACGATGAATCCAGTGTTAGACATAGAAAGTGCATTAGAAATATCGTCCAGAGGAAGTGGCGCCGTCTTTCCTGTGGCAATAAGTTTAGCTGTTTCCTTACGGCTCAGGGGGGTGGTTGCAGACATAATATCTATACCATTATCATCCGGAATTTCCCTGTCATCCGGCTCATTAGCATGCTCTGGATTTGGACGAAATTCCTCTTCAAAGTTGGCCTCAATATTTTCCAAATTGTCTCCGGCAGCTACCCGGTCACCATACTCATCATATTCCTCTTCCGGAGCCTTATAGTCTTCTTCGTAGGAATCATCCACCAGCTCATCGTAGTCTTCCTCGTAAGAATCCTCTTCCAATTCCCCGTAATCCTCCTCGTAAGAATCTTCTTCCGATTCATCGTAATCTTCCTCATAAGAATCCTCTTCCAATTCACCGTAGTCCTCCTCATAAGAATCCTCTTCCGGTTCATTGTAGTCTTCCTCGTGGAAATCCTCTTCCGGTTCATCGTAGTTTTCTTCGTAGGAATCCTCTTCCGGTTCATCGTAGTTTTCCTCGTAGGAATCCTCTTCCGATTCATCGTAATCTTTCTCGCAAGATCCCTTTTCGGGTTCCTCGCCGAATTCTTCATAAGGATCTTCTTCCAATTCGTCTATTTCTTCAGATTCATCTTCACTCAGTTCATCTTTAGATTCTTCTACTTCTTCCGGAAGGTCATCGACAACCACTATTGGTTCATCTTCAATATCCTCTTTGACTGGTGCTGCTGTCTGCACCGGTTTTGATTTTTCGGGAAGCACACCCTCAATCTCGTCTATCATACGCTGTATATCCTCGGGCAGTATCGAATCCGAATCCTCGCCTTTTTCCTCATCTTCCATTCTAGCCTTTTCTGCCGGTTCCTCTTCGCTGTCCCAATCCAGCAAAATATCTTCAATACTAATCTGACCATCAATCTGTCCGTCGTCTTCCGGCTCCTCAGACTCCGCTTCAGTATTCTCTGGTTCTATGTCCTTCGGTTCTGGACTTTTGACCTTTGCAGCTTCAGGTTTCTTATCTTCTTCATCCTCTGCAAGTGGTTCTGCCTTCAATTCCTCCAGGTCTGCATCAAGCGGCTCATCCTTATCATTTTTCCCTGTAAGTTCATTTACAAGTTCAAGATCAATTACCGATTCAATCTCTTCAATTGCATCCTCCAGACCGGAAACATTTTCCTCATCTTCCAATGCATCTTTAGCCTCCGACCTTTCTTCATCCTTAGGCTTCAAAAGCTTCTGCAGGGCTTCCTCCAGCTTCATTGTACTGCCGATTCCTCTTTTAGTCAGCTTCTGCACGCTCTCGTCTTCACCAGCTAACTCAGATTCATCAATGTCCTCTTCGCCGGAATCTTCTTTATCCAAATCTTCGATTATCTCTCCATAAGGTTGCTCTTTATCGTTGTCTTCCTTGATTACCTCTTCAGCATCTTTCGCAGGATTCCCTTCAATTGTTTCCTCTTGCTCTTTGTCCCCCATTCCATCTTGATTCATATCCGCCACACTTGCCTGATACTGTGTTAGGTCAGGAATTTGCTCAGTTTCTGCTTCAACCTTCTCATAACGGTGATCATACCGCTCCTGCTGTGACGGAGTCAACGGCTTATACTGCATCTTTAACTCCATTGCTTTATAGACATATTTACCCTCGCTGAACCAAAGGATTAGGTCATCACATTCCTCCAGACACTCTACAGTCATCCCTGCTTCCTGGTACAGCTTTGCTAGTTCATATGCCCATTCCTCAATATATTCTGCCTTCTTAAACTCCTCAAGAGCTTCAATCTGCTGTTCAATCGGCGCCCTGCGCGCTCTGAGTATCTTATACTTTAAAATGTGTTGGTTCGGATCTTTCGGAGCTATCTGCATAAAATCATCGTAATAATCTATAGCCTCATCCACATTACCTGTCTTAAGTGCAAGCATACACAGACGGTAAAGCACCTTTCTACTTCCCTCCGCACGATGATAAGCAATATTCAGAACCTCATAACTTTTTTGATAATACCCACTTTTTTCATATATATCGCTGACATTCATCAACATTGTGACATTCCTAACCCTTTTCCAGTCGATGACATCTGCAATCTCTGCCGCTTTACTATATGCACCGCTTTCCATAAGTTCAAGCATCTGTTCTGTCTTTAACTTATATTCGTACTTATCCACAGCACTCACCTCGTTAATATTATTTATACTCCTAATGGTTTTCAGGATAGTTACCTATATTCTTTATCCGGCATACGCCCGTTTATACGCACCTGTGCAGATAATTCTGAACCTAGTTTACCATAAGCACCCCATAATGTCAAAAAAATGCATCCCCAATTGACATTGAAGATGCATTTTAATTTTTATTTAGTTTTCTCATAATATATATTTTATAAATCGGAGGAATCATCTGATTTATCGTTCCTGTAAGACCTTTACCGCTTTGACTATTGACACTTCAGTCCGCTTATTAAGACTGGCTTATTAAACCTCCTGTTCTTCAATATCCAAAACACTTTATAACTAAAATCCGGTGATTTTCACCTCCAGTATCAATCCATAAGTTCAAAATCTGATACTAAGTTATTCATCCTATAACCTTTTGTCTCCTGCAGTATTGTGTTGCAATATTCCAACAGACTATTTGGCTATTCATTCTATAACTACAAACTTCTTATGAAATGATATCCTCTTCATGTTTCTTTACACATTTGAGGAATTTTGTTATGTGTGGTATCTATATTCAATACATTGGCAAATGTTAAATCTTTGTTGTTCATCCAGCTTATTGAACTCTCCGATTAGAACTTTTTATTCTTCTATGTACTGGATTCCTTTATCTTTTGTCGGTAAAGGTCTCTTCCTCACAGGAACCTTCATCTGCCGTACCACTAACATATTGAATTATAAATGATGCTACACTGTCCATTGGACCTCTGCCTCCTTTATAATAATTTCTAATCCAATTGAACATCTCTTATTTTAATGTTCTCTTAGATAATATCCTTTTTGAGATTTTTAATTTTATTATCTCTTTTGGATTGGTTACATACTACCACAGCTTATATTATTTGTCAATGCATTTTATGCCATTTTTAAAAATAAATTTATTATTGTTTTTATTTTTATGAATTATCTGTCTATTATAACCCTTTAGACAGTCACTCGCCGTTAAATTTCTGGAATTTGAAAACAATTCTGAAAAAGAACGGCAAAAGGGACTGTCCCCTTTAACGAATTTCTGCTCCGGCAGGCATGTCCTTTTCCGGAGTTACAATCGACAGCTTTCCTTCTACATCTTCTGCACAGAGAATCATTCCTTCTGATAATACCCCTGCCAGTTTTGCAGGCTTTAAGTTTACGAGCACCATTACTTTTTTGCCAACCATTTCTTCTGCCGTATAGTAAGCTTTAATACCAGATACGATTTGTTTTAACCGACTCCCAATTTTTACCTGGGAACAAAGTAATTTCCTGGACTTTGGCACTTCCTCGCAGGCTATAATCTCACCTACCTGAAACTGCATTGCTTGAAATTGGTCAAATGTAATTTCCGGTTTTTCTTCTATATCAATTACATTTTCGTCCTCTATATTTTCCTCTTCTTTATTTATAGAAGGATGAAGCCTTTCTACCTTCTTCATGACTTCGTCTATGTCCAGTCTCTGGAAGAGTATTTCAGGTTTGTCTGTGACATGTCCTCCGTTTAACTGGGTCAGGATTTTCTCGCTGGTGGAAGGCATGAAAGAGCTAAGAAGTCTGGCCCCCGTAGATATACCGTCAATCAAATTCCAGAGTACGGTTTCCAGTCTGTCTTTTTTTGTGTCGTCCTTTGCCAGAACCCAGGGCATAGTTTCATCAATATATTTATTGCAGCGTTTGAAAATGTTAAAGATTTCTGTAATTGCATCTGCAACGCGCAAATCATTCATTTTTGCTTCTACTACCTTTGGTGTGCCTTCCACAACTGCCTTCATATCTGCATCAACTTCTTCTGTTATACCTTTGTCCGTTACCACACCCCCGAAGTATTTATTTGTCATAGAAACGGTGCGGTTTACCAGATTTCCTAATGTATTTGCCAGGTCTGCGTTCATGCGCTCTACCATTAACTCCCAGGTGATAACTCCGTCATTCTCAAAGGGCATTTCATGGAGTACAAAATAGCGCACTGCATCCACACCAAAGAAGTCCACCAATTCGTCTGCATACAGTACATTTCCCCTGGACTTGCTCATTTTACCATCTCCCTGGAGAAGCCATGGGTGGCCGAAGATCTGTTTCGGGAGAGGCAGATCCAGTGCCATGAGGAAAATAGGCCAATAAATTGTATGGAAGCGGATGATGTCTTTTCCAATCAGATGTAAGTCTGCCGGCCAGTATTTTTTAAACTGCTCTGTGCTGTTTCCGCCACAGTCGTAGCCAATACCTGTAATGTAGTTTGTGAGGGCGTCCAGCCACACATAGACAACGTGTTTTGGATCAAAGTCTACAGTAATTCCCCAGTTAAAAGATGTCCTGGATACACACAGATCCTGCAGGCCCGGAAGCAGGAAGTTGTTCATCATCTCATTTTTGCGGGATACTGGTTGAATAAATTCAGGATGTGTGTTAATATGCTCAATCAACCGATCTGCATATTTGCTCATTTTGAAGAAATAAGCCTCTTCTTTTGCCGGCTGCACTTCACGTCCGCAGTCAGGGCATTTTCCGTCTACGAGCTGTGACTCTGTAAAGAAGGACTCACAGGGGGTACAGTACATTCCTTCATAATACCCTTTGTAGATGTCTCCCTGATTGTATAACTTCTTAAAAATTTTCTGAACCTGCTTTTCGTGATCCTCATCTGTAGTGCGGATAAACTTATCGTAGGAGGTATCCATTAAATCCCATATTTGCCTAATCTGACCGGCAACATTGTCCACAAATTCCTTCGGAGTAATACCTGCCTCATCCGCCTTCAGCTCAATTTTTTGACCGTGCTCATCTGTCCCTGTCTGAAAGAACACATCATAGCCCTGGCTCCTTTTGTATCTTGCAATCGCGTCGGCAAGAATAATTTCATAAGTATTTCCAATATGTGGTTTACCCGATGTATAGGCAATCGCTGTAGTAATGTAATATTTTGGTTTTTCTGACATAGTAATATCTCCTTTAGAATTATTGTACAACGAGACGAAACACGCTTTGTGGGTTTCACTCGCATAAAAAACCGCCTTCTTACTATATATAAAATATAAATAAGAAGACGGATTATCCCGTGTTACCACTTCTAGTTCATTCTGCCTTCACAGACAAAACCTCATGAAGTGCCTGTAAGCACTTCTCCGCTGTAAAGGGCGGATCCCCTCGCAGCCTTGCCGGAAAATATGTTGTTTCCTGTTCGGTGCGCCGCTCAAAAGCCATGTTCACCTGCTTTTCATCCATCCCTCTCAGCTGCGGATCTGCACAAAAACTCGCGGGATTTCTCTGTAGGATGTCCGTCAGACTACTCTCTTTATCATTGCGTTTGATTTTATTTCTCCTATTAAAAAACAGTATCACAGCATTTTTAAAATGTCAAGGCTGAGCTACTTTATATGGATTCAAAAGGTCCCTCCATATGCACAAGATATCCTTTCCTGCGCAGCATTTCCTCTATCATGTCCAGAGTTTCTTCATTTTCAGCCTCCACTCTATGGTAGTGATAATTTGATGTAATATTTTTGAGAGGGCTGGACTTCCCATTCTTAATGTCCTCCAGAAATTCCATCACTTTTCTTCTGGAATTAATGTTAAGTTCAGCTTCCAGATGGCCATACACCCGGTGATTGACTATCACATTTACCACACTGCCACCCAGGTCTACAATGGAGCACAGCTCCTGCTCCAGTTCCTCGTCTGTGTGGTGCACCTTAAATATTCTGTATGCAACATGAGGTGTATGCAATACATATCCCCGGTTTGTCGAAATGATGTCGTAGCCGGATGCCCGAATCAAAGCAATATCCTGCACAATAACCTGACGGCTGACTTCATATTCCTTCGCCAGAGCCCTGCCGGACACCGGTACGGTGCTGCCTTTTATTTGGTTGATTATAGCATCCCTTCGCTTTGAACCTGTCATCATATGGTGCTGTCCACTCCTTTCTTTTTGTTCATCTCTTTCATTCCTGCACTGCGTGAAGATTTTTCAGAGAAATATCTAGGATCGGGGCTGAGTGAGTTAAAGCTCCACTGGATACATAATCCACTCCAAGGGCAGTAATACTTCCAATATTTTCCTTTGTTACATTCCCGGAACATTCTGTCTTGGCCCTGCCGTCAATCATACGGATAGCTTCCTGCATCTCCTCAGTTGTCATATTGTCCAGCATGATGATATCTGCCCCCGCATCGACAGCCTCCTTTACCATATCTAGATTCTCGGCCTCAACTTCAATCTTCCTTACAAAGGGGGCATATTCCTTCGCAAGCTGCACAGCCTTTGTCACGCTCCCGGCCGCACCAATATGATTATCCTTCAGCAGTACACCGTCTGATAAATTATACCTGTGATTATAACCGCCGCCTGCCCGGACTGCATATTTTTCAAAAATACGCATATTCGGTGTTGTTTTTCTCGTGTCAAGCAGCTTAATTCTTGTTCCCCTTAAAAGCTCAGCCACAGTGTGTGTGTAGGTCGCAATTCCGCTCATTCTCTGGAGATAATTCAGGGCCACCCTCTCACCGGACAAAAGCACGCGAATGTCACCTGTTACTTTTCCCATAAGCTCCCCCGTTTTCACCGACTCACTGTCTTTGCAGTAGAATTCTACTTGTACAGTGTCATCCAACAATTCAAATACTCTTTTAAATACGTCAAGACCGGCGACAATTCCATCTTCCTTGCAGATTAACTCCACTTCACCGGTCACAGCCTCTTTCATCACAGCATTTGTTGTGACATCCTCACTAGAAATATCCTCCTCCAGTGCCGCCAGAATGAGATGGTCAGCCTGCAATTCCATGGTAATTTTGTTCATCTGTCTGTCCCTCCTGTCGTTTCGTCTTATCTTCTTTCTCAATATAGAATCCCTTAATCTTATTCGCCGCCCGTTTTGAGAACACAAGGCTTTCCAACAGGGAATTGCTTGCAAGGCGGTTTGCCCCGTGGACACCATTGCAGCTTGTCTCACCTACCGCAAACAGCTGTTCCATCGATGTCTTACTGTCCGAATCCACCCAGATTCCTCCCATAAAATAATGCTGGGCCGGGACTACCGGAATACATTCCTTCGTCACATCATAGCCTTCTTCCCGGCAGTATTGATAAATATTTGGAAAATGGTTCAGAATTGTTTCTCTGTCAATATGTTCCATCGAAAGCCATACATGATCTGTACCATCTTTTTTCATCTGCTTACAAATTTCTTTTGTCACAACATCCCGGGGAAGCAGCTCATTGACAAACCGTTCTTTATTTTTGTTATAAAGAACAGCCCCCTCACCCCTGACGGATTCAGAAATCAAGAAACGTCTTCCCGGCTTCTTTGAGTATAACGTAGTTGGATGAATCTGTACATAGTCCAGATGCTGCAATTTGATTCCATGTTTTCTAGAAATATCTATCGCATCGCCGGTCAGGTGGGGAAAATTAGTAGAATTCTTATATCTTCCGCCTATACCGCCGCTTGCAAGAATCGTATAATCCGCATAAATCTGAATTTCCCTTTCCAATTCATTTTCCGCTTCTATCCCCACACATTTTCCATTCTCCACAAGCACATCCGTCATAGTCGTATATTCAGCTATAGTGACATTTTCAAGCTTCCTCACCTGCGCGAGAAGCTTGCTTGTAATCTCTTTTCCCGTGATATCCGCGTGATACATAATTCTCGGCTTCGAGTGGGCGCCTTCTCTTGTATACGCGAAATTCTTACCCGCTTTTTCAAACTCCACTCCATATCCAACCAGGTCGTTTATAATTTCCCGGGAGCTGCGAATCATAATGTCCACTGACTCCTTCCTGTTTTGATAATGACCCGCCCTCATAGTATCCTCGAAGTAGCTGTCATAGTCCTCCTCATTCCTCAGTACACAAATTCCCCCCTGTGCAAGAAAAGAATCACTGCTCTTAACATCCGACTTTGTAATCATCAGAATATCCTTATCCTTTGGCAGATTAAGTGCCGCAAAAAGGCCGGATACACCAGTGCCAACAATTACAATATCTCTCTTCATTTCCATCTCACCTCTCCCCGCCTACGCGATAAACTCACATTATTATAACACATGAGTTTACATGTGACAAGACAGTAAAGGGGTCAGACCCTTTTGAGGTTCGTTTTCCAGCAATTCTGACAATTTAGCGTAAGATGGTTATTCCTCTTTGGAGTTTTTGTTATAAACCGCCCAATTCTGTTCCCCGTCATCCTTAATCTGAATTTTTGGAAAACTTTGTATATATTGCTTGAATTGAGAAAATCCGTAATCTCTTACCTTAAAATCTCCAAATTGATTTCGTATTTTATTGCCCAATGTGCCAAGTGATACCCCCTGAGCACCTGCATTTTTTACAAGCATGATAATATACTCTTCCAGCATCTCTTCTTTACTTTTATCTTCATACAATGTGACTGTAACCTGTGTCCCGTCCTGGATCAGATTCAGCTTCTGAAATGTTTCAAGAAACTTTGACAACAGACTATACCCGTAACGGCGCACATCAAAATCAGGATATAACTTAACCAGACGGCTCCCCACCTCACCCAGACCGGTTTCTCTATCATTGTTCTGATTTTCTGTAATAATCTTGACAACAGCCTCTTCTATTTCATTTTTTGAAACCACATCCGTATGATTCTTCTTATTTTCTCTGGCAGTTGCATGTACTGCGCTCTTTTCTTCTTTTTCTATAGTATTATCTTCCAGCAACAGCTCCAGAACCGTAAAAATATCGCAGGCTTTTCTGAACGGTGCTGGGGTTTTATCCTCCCCCATACCAATTACTGTCTTTCCGCTCTCCCTAAGACGACTGGCCAGTTTAGTAAAATCACTGTCGCTTGATACCAGACAGAAGCCTTCCAAATCACTTGTGTACAACATATCCATAGCATCAATAATCATAGCTGAATCGGTGGCATTCTTGCCATGTGTGTAGCTAAACTGCTGTATCGGTGTGATAGAATTCTGCAGAAGTTCCTCCTTCCAGCTGGAATTGTACGTACTAGTCCAGTCCCCATATATCCTTTTGTACGTTACATTCCCATATTTAGATAACTCATCAAGTATTGGCTTGATATATTTTGCAGAAACATTATCTGCATCAATCAACAGTGCATATTTGTCTTCCATGTGTGGTACACCTCTCCATTCATATCTTTCCATTCAAATAAATGTTTATCATATATCATATAACTATGTGCCGAATTCTCTTTCGGGATAGAAACAGAACCTGGATTCATATAAATATATTTTTCTTTTTCTTCACATACCGGAACATGGGTATGTCCGTTAAGTAAAATATCCCCTTCTTTCAACATTGGTAAATGTTCTGGATTGAAATTGTGCCCGTGAGTGACAAAAATCGTCTGACCCTCCAAATCCAACAGACAGTATTCGGCCATAATCGGAAACTCCAGCACCATCTGGTCTACTTCCGTGTCACAATTTCCCCGCACACAGAGCAGATTCTCCCTGACGGGATTGAGCATCCCTATTACCTCTTTGGGAGCATATTCCTTGGGCAGGTCATTGCGCGGTCCATGATATAGAATGTCACCTAATAACAATAGCCTGTCCGCCTTCTCTCTCTCATATGCATCCAGCATCTGCCTGCAGTAAAAAGCAGAACCGTGAATATCTGATGCAATCATCAGCCTCATATTGAAACTCCTTTCCTGCAAAGGGGTCAGACCCTTTTGCGATCCGTTTTCAGAATATTCTAAACATTTCTTTTTATGCTTCTTTTAAGTATAGTTGAAAGAAACCTCAGCCGTCAAATCATTTATCACTTGAAAGTCAAAAAGGTAACAATTCAGCCATCAGCTCGATTCCGCTGTGCTTCATCTCGCTGTGGCAGAACGCCCTATGAATTTTCAGCAGTATATGCATACGAAAGCAAGCTTTCTCCTGCCTACGCTGTCAAAAACACGCATGGCTGAACTGTTACCAAAAAAGCAGTCGGAAAAGTACTAGTGTCTTTCCAACCGCTTTTTCTATCCTGTTATTATGAATTTCCGCTCGGTATGAACGGGCGCATGGATGCTGCCACACTGGAAATTGGCATGGTCTGCAGCCAAATTTTGCCCGGACCGGTCAGTACAGTATTGAACAGCCCTTCACCTCCAAGCAGTTTATTTTTCAGGCCGTGTACCTGCTGAATTTCCATATGAACACCTACTTCAAATCCTGCAACATTGCCTGTATCTACAATAATCTTCTGTCCTGCCTCCAGCTGATATTCCACCAATTCTCCATCAATTTCAACAAAAGCCTGCCCTGTTCCTGACAATCTCTGCATAATGAACCCTTCTCCGCCAAAAAATCCCGCTCCCAGCTTTTTGTTAAAGTGTATCGAAAGCTCTACCCCTGCTTCAGATGCAAGAAATGCGCTCTTTTGCACTATCATCTCTTTATCAGATGTGATTTCAAGTGACATAATTTTCCCGGGGAAACTGGATCCAAACGCAATAAGCCCTGCGCCATGTGCTGTATAAATATTTTGAAACATACTTTCACCTGAAAATGCCTTGGAGAACATTTTTCCAACCCCGCCGCCTGCCGTATCCATCTGCATATTTGGACTCATCCAGACCATAGAGCCTTTTTCTGTAATCATTTGTTCCCCATCTTCAAGATGGCACACAACTATAGGAAAAGCGCCTCCTTTAATCTCATAATTCATCTCATACCTCCATTTGAAGTTCACGTGTACAGTATTCTGAAAACTACTGACATTTCTCAATTCAAGATTACTTCACAAACACCATACTGTCAAGCTTCAAACTCTTTTCGTATCTGCAGATCTTTTATGAATTTTAAGAATATTCTGAAAACCGCCCGCAAAAGGGTCTGACCCCAAAAGTACAAATATTTCATGGGCAATGAGTGGGAATATTGCCAATATGATTAGTTCTGCCCACTCTCCGAAGGAAAGTGCGGCTGTACCGAACATGGTCGTCAAAACCGGAATTTCTGTCACTGCTGCCTGCAGGAAAAGGCCAACGCCAAAGGCCGCGGCCATGACCGGATTGAAGCCTCTTTTACGTGAAAATATAGATGTATGCACATCCTGCATTCCCTGTGCATGGAACAGCTGGGACATTCCCAATACGGTAAAGGCGTAGGTCTGAGCACGTGTAAGCTGCTCCGGGGACTGAAATACTATAGCAATATTTGCCAGTGTAAATGCTTTTTGCTGCTCTGCAAGTATCATCCACGGGATTTTTAAAAATGCAGTCAGACTGATTGCCGCTATAAGGCATCCATAAAAAATAGTGCAGGCAGTTCCGCCATTTGAAAACAGTCCCTCTTTTGCCCTTCTCGGCGGCCGTTTCATCAGAGCCTCTTTATCATTTTTATCCACACCCAGGGCCAGTGCCGGCAGAGAATCTGTAATTAGGTTAATCCATAAAATATGGCTTGCCTTCAATGGAGATGCCATACCCAGAATAACTGCCATAAACATAGTAATAATTTCACCGAAATTTGAGGACAAGAGGAATAGAACTGTCTTTCTGATGTTCTCGTAGATGCTGCGTCCTTCTTCGATGGCCTTTTCAATCGTGGCAAAATTATCATCTGTCAATATCATATCCGCGGCATTCTTTGCCACATCTGTGCCGGTAACCCCCATGGCAATTCCAATATCCGCCATGCGCAAAGAGGGTGCATCATTCACGCCGTCGCCCGTCATAGCTGCAATGTTCCCTGTCTCTTTTAGCGCTCTTACGATGCGCACTTTATGTTCCGGCGACACTCTGGCAAAAACATTGATTTTTTTGAGCTTCTCTTTCAGCTTTATATCTGAAATTTTTTCCAGTTCTTCTCCTGTCATGCACTCATCCATTTTCTTTGCAATGCCCAACTCTCTTGCGATGGCAAATGCAGTATCAATATGGTCCCCCGTGATCATAACGGTGCGGACAGATGCGCGTTTAAACTGCTCGACTGCAGCCTTTGCTTCTGGCCTAACAGGATCAATCATTCCTGCCAGCCCAATGAAAGTTAAGCCTTCCTCACGCACTTCCTTTTCCCCCGGCCTCACTGCAACGGCAAGAACTCTTAAAGCCTGTGACGAAAATTCGTCCACGGCCTGACGTACCTGTCTGCGGTATACGTCTGTCATAGACTGAACTTTTCCGCTTATCATAATCCTGCTGCACTTTTCCAGAACAACCTCGGGAGCACCTTTTGTATAAGCTATAAAACCCTGGGGCCCATGATGTACAGTAGTCATCATCTTACGCTGGGAATCAAAAGCTTTTTCCTCCACTCTTGGGAGCCTTTCCCTTAGCCGCCCAATTTCTTTTCCCGGATATCCCCGGGAAAATCTTAGCAGAGCCAGCTCTGTCGGGTCACCCAGCTCCTCCTGTTTTGTAATCACTGCGTCACTGCAGAGAGCCATCCCTTCCAAAAATTCCTCCGGCATATTTGGAGCTGTTTCACTGGCTTTGTAAAAATGTTGATTTACATAGTACCTGATGACAGTCATTTTATTCTGGGTCAGCGTGCCTGTCTTATCCGAGCAGACAACATTCACTGCCCCAAGAGTTTCTACCGAAGGAAGCTTTCTGACAATCGTATGAACCTTTACCATCCTGGATACACTCAACGCCAGCACTATTGTAACAATAGCAGGCAGGCCCTCCGGAACTGCTGCCACAGCCAGTGATATTGCTGTAATAAGCATCTCTAAAATATTCCGTTTTTGGAAAACAGCAATGCCAAATAAAGCGGCACACAAAAGAATTGACACAATGCTGAGTATTTTTCCCAGATCTGCCAGCTTTTTTTGGAGGGGTGTAAATTCTTTGGGAACATCATCAATAATAGAAGCAATTTTCCCAATCTCTGTTTCCATGCCTGCCGCTATTACAACGCCCTCCCCCCTGCCGCTGGTTACAAGAGTAGACATAAATACTTCATTTCTCCGGTCCCCCACCGGCAAAGTCCTTGAAGCCTGAAAGGCAGCATCTTTATTGACCGGGAGGGATTCTCCCGTCAGGGCAGATTCTTCCACTTTCAGATTCCAGGTCCTGACAAGCCGTAAATCTGCGGCAACTAAAGCCCCGGTTTCCAAAATAACCACATCTCCTTTTACCAATTCCGATGCAGCAATTTCCCGGATAACACCGTCCCTGCGCACAATAGCTTTAGGGCTTGTCAGCTTTTTAAGTGACTCCAGTGCTTTTTGTGCTTTTCCCTCCTGTATCACTCCAACCGTGGCATTCACAACAACGACAACTGCAATAATAATAGCGTCACTGATTTCTTTTAACAGGAAAGAAACCAGAGCCGCTACAAGAAGTACACAGATAAGCGGGTCATTCAATTGTTCCAGGAAAGCTTCCGCTGCTGTCCTTTTCCTTCCCTCCTTCAGAACATTTGGGCCGTTTTCCTGAAATCTCCTGGCTGCCTCTGCCTCTGTTAAGCCCCTTTCTTTATTTGTATGAAGCGCATCCAATATCTCCCGTATCGATTTCTCTTCAAACAAAATATCCCTCCTTCCGCGCTTGTACAATATCCGAATAAATATCGGTATTGTATCTTATGCAGAAGAAGGGAAGGTTAGTCCTACTAATTTTAAAATACACCTGCAATCAGTTCAATATATTTTTCCAGGTATTCACGGTCTCCGATCCATTATTTTACAATACACCACCGCCGCTATGGTACTCATGGCTGTGGCCACAATCCCCGCTCCTACAATCGCCGCCGGATTCACGCTGCCATACTGGCTCCTGTAGGCAATCACATTCACAGGAATCAATTGCAGAGATGAAATATTCATAATCAAAAACGTACACATCTCATTGGAGGCTGTCCCCTGCTTCACGGTACGGATTCCCTGCCTGTTCCGTTCCTTTTCCAGCTCAGCCAAGGCAGACATGCCCTGAAGACCTGCAGGCGTAGCAGCCCACCCCAGGCCTAGAAAATTGGCAATAAAATTTGTAGTTATATATTCATTCGCTTTATGTCCTTCTGGAATCTTCGGAAATAGGAATCGAATAAGCGGTCTCAGTTTTTTCGACGCCATCTGAATAATCCCAGCCCTGGTAGCAATTTCCATTATTCCGACCCAGAATGACATGACTCCCATCATTGTAATACACAAGGAGACAGCCTCTTTTGACGAATCCAATGCAGCATTTGTGACATCCGGCATTTTCCCATTAAAAGCACCAAAAATGACACCTACAATAATCATTCCCGCCCATAGATAATTCAGCATTTTCTTTCTCCTGAAGTCTTTATATCATTTTATGAGGCTGAAAAGTCAATATGACACTAAAATCATTTTAAGTTTTTATTTTATATATATAGCCTTTTTTATAAAAGTATCTTATAATAGAAACAAATTTGCAAAGGAGATACATATGTCTGCCCTTTATAAAGTTAAAACAACGCATACAAAACAAGTTTTAAAAGATTTTATCAAATTTACTTATAAGGTAAAGAACCCTAAGGCATCCTTAAGACTCTATACCTTGGCCGGATGTTTTTTCGTCATAGCTGCAACATTTAAAGATTTCAAAGCAGCAATGCTAATCTCCGCCGCCATAGGAATATTTATCTTCTTATTCACGCTGTTTAGACACAAAATAGCTCTCTTCAGGCTGAAAAGGAACGATCAAACTTATAAGCAGCAGTCCGAGATACTATTCAGTTTTGATATGGGTGGATTTATCATTGAGACAAATGGAGTTTCCACCGGGGAAAAAATTAAGTACTCTAAAATCACAAGCTTCTACAGAGATACACGAAATTACTACATAGGAGTAAATGATGCAGAATTACATGTACTTCCTTACTCTGATTTCAAACTGGGGAATGTAAAAGATTTTACTGCATTTATAAAAAGCAAAACAGGAAAAGAAGTAATGGAAATAAAGATCCCGTTGAAAGAACAAATACAGCGCATGCAAAGGGCCATAAAGCTTTCAGAAGAGCAGCATGACCAACAAATCGCCGAAAAAAGAAAAAAGAATTAATCTATTTAAATAGAGGTTGCCACAAGAAATTTAATTTACGGCAACTGTTAAACGTTCCCGTAAATTAAACTCAAAATGCAGCAGCCTCTTTGTTTTATATTCGCCAAAATAACTATTAGCTCTTTGCAGCATCCCTGAAGAACATTCCTGATGTAAAGAGCATAACGCAAATTACAATCCATGTCAGTGCTGTAAGTGGAAGCTCCTTAACAATGAAATATGCTACAAATACACCAAGCACTCCAAATATCGTAAGCATAACAGATGCTTTCCTGTCATATTTACCTTCTTTTATAAATTTCATACTTCCAGACGGCATCAGGAAAGCACAGGACCCCATCATAATTGGAAATGCAACTTTAAGATTCAGCCCCAAGGCACCACAAAGTGCCATGCATGGTGCATAAAGTCCAACACCAATCATCATGAAAGCACCAAGTAAGAAATTCACAACAATGCCAATTACCAACTTTATGCCATGCAGCGCTGTCGCTGTTCCTGCCGCACCGAACGGTCCTATTTCGAGTAACTTACAAATAAATACAATGGCAAGTGCAATCAGGGCACACCCCAGTGCTATACGTACATACTTCACTGACCACTTAGAAACAATAGACGCTCCCAGTACAGCTCCTAATACAGATGCGGCAATCATCCCGACTAAAGTTACCGGTGCAATCTCAATCAGCCCAAAGAATAAAACAGCCTCCGTAACAACGGGAATAGTGTCACCAACATTCAGTGTTCCAGGCATTACAGCATCCGGGCTCGATTTTGTAAACTTAAATCCCGCCTGTGTAGTCGCAAAACTGCCAATTCCCAACGTATCCAAGAAATTAGTAATAAAACCAATGATGCCAAGAGGAAATAATTTTTCTTTAGTAAACTCCTCCTTGTGTGCAATACAATCCTTTATCCAATAAACCGCAAATACAAGGGTAAACAGGATGAGGACCACCCTCAAAATAAGTACAGCATTCATCAACATTCCTCCTAATATTATATTCAATTTTTCTAAAAGATATTAGTCCGAGAAATGCGGCATCATGTTTTGTTATTTTCCTGACAATATCTTTTAACTTCTTTTAGTGTAACAATATAATATTAAAAAGTCAATCCATTTTTTGGTAGCTTTTATTAATTATTATGTGATTTTCCTTTAAAAAATAGTAACTATTTTTATGCCGCCAAGTTAATGATATTTATTTCTCAATTTCCTTCCACATATACTTTTCCACAAGCTCAAAGGTTGCTGGTCCTACTGACAAAACTGCATCATGAAATTCTTTCTGAGAATAGTTTTCTCCCTCCTTTTTTACCCATTTTTTCTTTAATTCCAGAAACTCTACATATCCAATATAGTACTTCAGGTAATTCCCCGGTGAACCAATAATAAGCTCGTAAATTTGGTCTACTATTTTTGCATCTTTAATTCCATAATTTTTAAAAAATGCTATCGTATCAAGTCTGCTCCAACCCTCATAATGAATTCCCATATCTGCAAGTGCATACAAACCTAATATAATAGAACTGTTTTTCTGGAGCAGAATTGCCTGATTCTTATTCAGAGGGGAAAGATAATAGCTGCACATTTCCGCATATGTGGCCCATCCTTCTACATAACCTCCAAAATTAAAAATACTTCTCAAAGGATCCGGGTTTTTTTCAGCATAATAAATGGTCTGATACAGATGCCCCGGATATCCTTCATGGGCAAGAGTAGTATAAAGGGTCAAATTATTTTTCATCTGGGACTGATTGACATAAATTACATTTTCATCTGTATTGTCAATCGCCGGTATCATATAAAAAGCGGGGCTCAAATATTTTTCCATTGCCTCAGGGACATATTTTACAAGGGTTACCGTCTGCGGAGGATCCGGAAATGCTTTTCCTGTCTTTGCCTCCAATTCATTGAGAATTGTAACCGGGTTTTCCTCCCCCATTGCCGCAGTTTCTTTTGCTTCGTTTCCCACCTTCTGAAGTACTTTCTCCATGGCTTCAAGGTCCGAAATAATCTGCCTTCTCGTCAACTCTTCCATCTCTGGGACAGAACGGTCAGATCCTGTGTATTCAGCCGCTATTTGCTCATAATATGCTTTTCCGTCGGGCAGATAACAGAGTCCCTTTTCATTCTTTCCCGTACCTTTCAGTTTTTGAACAGCCAAAATCAGCTGATTATACGCTGGCAGCACATAATTCTGAAGCATCTGGGCATTTCTTTTTATATACTGACTCTGCTCCTTGGGTGAAAGATCCAGCTGGGCAATGCGGTCTACAAAAGTTGATATCAGATAGTTATTTTCTCCCATTCCCATAAATGCCGTACATTGAGAAATAACAGTGTCTGCCTCAAAGTCTGCCATAAACAAGCCGGCAGCAGACTTCTTCTTTTCAAAATCAATGAGTGAATCAAAATATTGAGGAGTTGACTTCATTAATTCCAGATATGTATCCACATCCTTTGTGTTATAGAACTGATATTCTGAAAGAAGCACAGGCAGCTGTGTCTGAATCCCGCCGACCAGTCCAAGAGGTTCCTGATATAATAAATATTCTGTATTTTTTTCTGCTGTCTGCAAATAATAATCCAATACATCATAAGTGAGTTGATTTTCCTCAGACAGCATATCATAAGAAAACTTTCCAAGAGCTGCCCTAAGATTTTCCAGAGAAGCATAGGCGGTTCTGGAATCTGAAGAAATATCGCCAAAGGATATAGATGTTTCTTTTATTCCATACTTTTCAGGATTTTTTAATGAGTAGTGAAGGCTGATTGTATTTGAGGATACTTCCCGACAAAATAATTCTTTCGTAAATGACCGAAATGCTTTATTTTGGCCATAGCCTGTGCCGGGACTGCAACCTGTTAAAATTAAGGCTGCGGTTATACAAATGGTAAGAAAGACGGACAGAAGCCGTTTAGTTATATTTTTGGGAAATAGAAGTGACATAAGAACTCCCCTGAAATCTTTAATTTATTTTATGAGAAAATAGGGTCCGATATACCTGAGACGTCATTTCATTCATTTTCATCCGCTGTTTTACAAGAACAAACATATAAGGCGGGCCATTTTAATATAAATAAAACAATACTATAAGCTGCTGAGGTGTTTTATGCAGTTTTTCTTATATATTACAGATTTTATTGTTCCATTTATCATTTTGGCTATCGTCACATATGGTGTTCTTAAAGGAACAAATGTCTATGATAACTTTATCAAAGGTGCCAAAAGTGGCTTTTTCACAGTAATAAAAATCATGCCCACATTAATAGGGTTGATGGTGGCTGTCGGGATTTTGCGGGCATCGGGTTTTCTTGACTTCCTGTCGTCTGTCATCGGGCATTTTACAGCCAGTATTGGGTTTCCGGGGGAACTTGTACCACTTACCATTGTAAAAATGTTTTCCTCCTCGGCAGCCACCGGACTTCTCCTGGATATCTTTAAGGAGCACGGCACAGATTCTCAGCTGGGGTTAATTTCTTCTATTTCTATGGCATGTACAGAAACAATTTTTTATACAATGAGCGTTTATCTTATGACGGCAAAAATCAAGAAATCGAGGTATATTTTGCCCGGTGCTCTTTTGGCCACCTTTACTGGACTGGCTGCAAGCGTTATCCTTGCAGATATGATGTTAAAGTGATTGTTTTGCCATATAGGATGTGCTAAAATTACATTAGCCAAAAGGATGGAGGTGTTTCTATGGCCAGTGTGACATTTAAAAATTTGAATAAAACTTATCCAAACGGATTTGTATCTGTAAAAGACGTATCTCTTAACATAGAAGATGGCGAATTTGTCACCTTTTACGGTCCCAGCGGCTGCGGAAAGTCTACAATTCTGCGCATGATCGGCGGACTTGAAGACATTACCTCCGGTGAGATATATTTAGGGACCGAACTGCTCAATGATATCCTTCCCCGGGACCGCAGACTGGCAATGGCATTTCAGAATTATGTACTGTATAAATATTTAAATGTGTACGATAACATGTCACTGGGATTACGGCTTCGCAACCTTCCCCGGGGAGTCATTGACGCCCGTGTCAGGACAGCAGCCGAGTTTCTTGGAATATCCGGTGTACTTGACAAGAGAATAAACGTCATCTCTGAGGCGGACAAGCAGAAAGTAGCACTTGGGAGGGCAATCGTATGCAATCCCAAGGTGCTTCTTGTAGATGAAGATTTTGCAAGACAGAATGAACAGAGAAGACGTGAAATGATCTCCGATATAAAGAAAATAAATAAAGACAGAGGAATCACCGTGCTGTATGTGACAAACGACTACGATGAAGCTGTAACTCTGGCTCATAAAGTCATATTCATGAAAGACGGGGAAATAACCAAAATCAAGGAGAGCTGCAAAGGGGTCTGACCCTTTTGCAGCTCTTTTTCAGAATATTCTGAAAGTTATCCTGCTGCCGGCAGCACCCGTGACAGGAATGTTCTTGTGCGGTCTTCTCTGGGTGCCATAAATATCTCCTCCGGCCTTCCTTCCTCCACAATATAGCCGTCTGCCATAAATATAATCCGGTCTGCCACATCTCTGGCAAATCCCATCTCATGGGTCACAACAATCATTGTCATCCCATCCTTTGCCAATGACTTCATAACTTCAAGGACATCACCTACCAGTTCCGGGTCCAAAGCAGATGTTGGTTCATCAAACAGTAATGCTTTCGGATGCATTGCCAAAGCTCTGGCAATTGCCACACGCTGCTGCTGACCTCCGGATAATGTGCAGGGATATTCGTCTGCCTTCTCTGCAAGCCCTACTCTGTCAAGCAGTTCCATCCCGGTGATCCGTGCTTCAGCCTTACTCCCCTTTTTTGTAAGAACAGGTGCCAGTGTAACATTCTCCAAAACTGTTTTCAATGGAAACAAATTGAACTTCTGAAACACCATACCTACTTCCTCGCGGAATTTCCTGATATCATATGAATTATTAACCAAATTTTCTCCGTTATAGCGCACCGTGCCGCCCGACGGTGTCTCCAGTTGATTGATACAGCGCAAAAATGTACTTTTTCCTGAGCCTGACGGGCCAATGATACAAACCACTTCGCCTTCCTCTACTGTCAGATTGATGTCTTTGAGCACCTCCTGTTCACCGAACTGTTTTGATAAATGATGCACTTTAATCATACTATTCACCTCATTTTCTTTTCGACCTTTTTCTGGACTACGATTAAAATAGATAACAATACCAGATAAAATGCTGCAATTGTTGTATATGTTCCAATCGTCTTAAAGCTTAAAGCTGCATAATTCTGCCCCATATGCGTAATTTCATTTACAGCGATGATAGATAAAAGTGCCGTATCCTTCACTGAAATGATAAACTGATTAAAAAGGGCAGGCAATGCAATTTTAAATGCCGGAGGAATAATAACATGCAGCATTACCTGTGCGTTTGACATCCCTAAGGACAGAGAGGCCTCCTTTTGCCCCGGGTCAACGCTAAGCAGTGCTCCTTTTACAATTTCAGAAATAAATGCCCCTGAATTCAGCGCAATTACCATAATTCCCACTACTGTACTGTCCAGGTCAACTCCAATCAGTTTGGGTATTACATAATACCCGTACAAAGCCTGCACCATAAGCGGCGTTGCTCTTATAATCCATATATAAGTATTGGCCACTGCCTTTGTAATTTTGTTTCTCCCCTGCAATGCATAACCGCACAAACTACCAATAACTGTTCCGATGGCAATCCCCACTATTGCAATGAGAAGTGTAAGTTTTAGGCCCCGAAACAACATCGGCAACAGGACACTTAAAAATGATACATCCATACTATCTCATCCTATTCCACCTTTTTTATTCACACCACTTTGTATAAAGCTCATCTAATGTTCCATCATCTTTAAGCATATTCAGCGCCCCATTAATCTGATCCAGATATTCACAGTCCTTGGAAACTGCAACTGCGTAAGGAGCCTGCCCCTGATTAAACTCGCCGCCTGTAACCTCCAGTTTTGTCCCCTCTGTTGTCTTGATGTAAAATGCTGCTCCCGGTCCGTCCTGGATTACCGCATCCACCTTTCCCTGCTCCAACGATTCATATGCCGTTGTAATCGTGTCATGAACCTCAATGTCCGAATCCTCCAGATTCTTTGTTGCGTATATGTGGGAGGCCGTACCCTTCTCAACTGCAACCTTCTTTTCGGCCAAATCATCTACCTCTGCAATTCCGGGATTTTCTTCCTTATTTATCATCACCACCTGACCGGAATCACAATATATGTCTGTAAAGTTCATAACCTCTTTCCGCTCGTCTGTTGCGCAAAGGGCCGCCGCTCCAACATCCAGCTTTCCCTCTGCCAGGGAAGCTGTCAGCGCCGAATAATCCATGGCCTGAACTCCGCCGTCAATGTCAAACCCTAGAATATCCTGAAGATCAGTAAGTAAATCCATATCGTACCCTATCAAAGTTTTACCATCCGCATCATAATATGAAAATGGTCCAAATAACCCGGAGGTTCCCACCTTCAATGTAACACCTTCCATGGACCCTTTGATATCCTCTGGTGCTGTGTCTGGCTTTTTGTCCGGCTCACTGTCGGATGAAGAACTGCTCCCTTCGGAACTCTCAGGCTTTTTCTGACATCCGGACAGCATTGCCCCCACCATTGCCAAGCACAACATCACTGTAAATATTTTCTTTTTCATAAATTCCTTCCTCCCATTTACATTTTATTCCAAAACCAGTGAAACTGAAAAAGGCACATTACATCTCGTGTAATGCACCCTCGCATAGTTCAAGCCAGGTCTGAAGTTATATATATTCCTGAATTGTCCAAGAAAAAAAGCACCGCTATATAATAGCGACACCTTTGCCTGCCTAATCCTCTTGAACTTAATAACTATTTTATACTTTCTCAATTCAAACGTCAAGATGGTAATTTTTCTAAAAAATTGTTATATCTCTCACAATTTTCTGTATATATTAGCTGAAAAGGAACTTTACCCTTCAAGACCCACTTATATTACTTTCTCTCAAGATAATTATAAATCTCTCTTTTCTGAACTCCCCGATCCTTGGCAACTTTTCTCATGGCCTCTTTCTTATCCATTCCCTGGGAAAGATAAAAATTCACATGTGCTTCGATGCTTATTTCCTCCCAACGCCTCTGTTCTTCCAGCGCTGCCTCTTGGTGATTCCGGCCTTCAATCACAAGCACGCATTCCCCTTTTGGGTCATGATTCTCATAATAGTCAACAGACTCTTCAAGAGTTGTCATAAATATAGTTTCATGCCGCTTTGTCAATTCCCGGCAAACTGTAACGTGTCTGTTCCCCAAACGTTCCAGAAGCAGCCTTAGTGTCCTCAAAAGGCGATGTGGGGCCTCATACAAAACAATAGTCCGAAACTCTCTCTCCAACTCTTCCAAAATCCACTCCCGCTCTTTTTTATCTATCGGCAGAAACGCTTCAAAGGTAAACCGCCTGGTAGATAACCCAGATAATGTGAGAGCTGTGATACATGCGGCCGGACCGGGGAGAGATGTCACCTGTATACCATTTTCATAACACATCTTTACCAATTCTTCTCCTGGATCTGATATTCCCGGAGTACCTGCATCTGTAATCAATGCTATATTCTGTCCCTCCAAAAGCCTTTCTGTCAGTTTCCTGCCCTTCTCAAATTTGTTATATTCATGATAACTGGTCATAGGCGTCCGGATATCAAAATGATTTAAAAGCTTTATACTGTTGCGGGTATCTTCCGCTGCAATTAAATCAACTTCTTTTAATGTCCTGACAACACGAAATGTCATATCCTCCAGATTTCCTATGGGAGTCGCACATAAAAATAATATTCCCGGCATAAATCCTCCTTATTTAATCCTTATACATGATAATTGGCGGCTCGATTTTCACCCGCGATTTTCCACCCTTTATTCCCTCAAGCAACACCATTGAAGGTTCTTTATCCACATAAGGATGGATAAACTGCAGACGCTTCGGCTCTATCTTATAACTGTTCATTTTTATCAGAATTTCTGCAAGTCGAAAGGGCTTATGTATCATATAGAACCTTCCCTTGCTTTCCTGAAGAAGCTTCCCACTCTCCCGTAATATGTCATCCAATGTGCACATTACCTCATGCCGGGCAATAGTCTTCGTATCTTGAGAATTCTGCAGTCCATGCTGTTCCAGCATATAAGGAGGGTTTGTTACAATCACATCAAAAAAGGCAGACTTAAAAATGCTCGCCGCCTCTTTTATATCCCCTGTCACTATATCAATCCTGTCCTGAAGCCGATTATGCTCTATACTCCTTACTGCCATATCCGCACTTTCTTCCTGTATCTCTAGTCCGGTAAAATGTCTCCCCAAGGTCTTTGCAGCAAGCAAAATGGGCAGAATTCCAGTTCCGGTTCCCAGATCCAGGACAGTTTCTTCTTTTTTTACCTTAGCAAAATCGGATAGCAGTACCGCATCTACTCCAAAACAAAATCCTTCCGGATTCTGAATAATCTCATAGCCTTTCAGTTGAAGGTCATCCAGCCGTTCTCCCGGTCTTAGTCTAGTTGTCATCTAATTTTGATGCTCCTCCGCCTTTTTCCAGCTCCGCAAGCTTTTTCATCTCTTCTTTAGACACTTTGGTCTTTTTACGTCTTGGACGGAATTTCAAATCCTCTACTTTATATTCCCGTATTTCCTTTTCATCATTCTCCAGAACTACAATTACCTTTACCTGCTGTCTCAATACACTCAGTGAATGTACCGTCCCTGTAAGTCCTTCTGATGTTGTCACAGTATCTCCCAGTGAAGGCAGCTGACTGTTCAGCTCTTCGTATGTTTCTTCCTCATTAGTCAGGCAACACATCAGACGGCCGCAGACCCCTGATATCTTAGTCGGGTTCAGAGACAAGTTCTGTTCCTTTGCCATCCTAATAGATACTGCAGCAAATTCGGAAAGATAAGTATTACAGCACAAAGGCCGCCCGCATATCCCAATTCCGCCGCGTATCTTTGTTTCATCCCGGACACCTATCTGCCGCAGCTCAATCCTGGTGCGGAAAACAGCTGCCAGATCTTTTACCAGTTCTCTGAAATCTATTCTTCCATCTGCAGTAAAATAAAACAGAACCTTGTTATTGTCAAATGTATATTCTGCATCAATCAGCTTCATTTCCAATCCATGCTTTTGTATCTTCTCAAGACATATTTTGAATGCTTCTTTTTCTTTCTTCCGGTTCTTTTCTTCCACCCGTACATCCTGCTCTGTGGCAAGTCTTATCACCGGCTTCAGAGGCTGTACAACCTCTTCTTCCCTGACTTCCCTTGGGCCACTTACAACACGCCCGAATTCAACTCCCCGTGCTGTCTCTACAATTACGTTATCTCCCTGTGCGATGTTAAATTTCCCCGGCGCAAAAAAATATATCTTCCCCGCCGCACGGAATCTCACACCTATAATTCTAGTCACTCTATTAATTCTCCTTTATTGTCAACAAAAGTAATTCCATTGTCAGTTCAAAGTTCACATTAGCTTTGAGACGGGCTTTAGCTTTCTCAAGGGCATCTAAAATAATTTCAATTCCCTCATAAGAGCTCTTGCTTGCTCTGGCCTTGATATACCTTAACTGGTCAGAAAAAACAACCCTGTCCACATTCATAGTAGCTTTATAAATCAAAACATCCCGAAACCAGATAGCCAACACGTCCAGATAATCTATAATCTCCAGCTTATAAGATGTACAGATCTTTACAGCCTCCAGTAGATCACTTAGCTCCATGTCATTTATTTCTCTCAATAAATGAACAGCCTCTTCCTTGATCTCATTAAAATGCTCAGAAGATGCAAGCATGATTGCTTTTCCCATATTCCCCTGGGCAAAAGCTACACAGACATCCGCTTTATAATCCGGTATGTGCATCTGCTCCATCAGGTGCTTCTTTATAAGCTGATCCTTGATATTGCGAAGCTTCAGCATCACACACCTGGAACGAATGGTAGGAAGAAGTGTCTCCGCATTCTCAGTCAGCAGCATAATTACCGCATATTCCGGGGGCTCCTCAATGGTCTTAAGTATAGCATTTTGTGCCTGAACTGTCATCATATCTGCATCGGCAATAATATATATCTTATATTTGCTGCTGTATGGCTTAATATCAATGTCACCATTTACCTGTTCTCTGATATCATCAATACTAATCGTATTCGGCTTCTCATGGGTCACTTTGATAATATCAGGCTGGTTTGAATTCACTGCCTGTTTACAGGACTTACACTTGCCACAGGCATCCCCGTCTTCTTCCCTATTCTCACACTGCAGACTCATTGAAAACAAATTGGCAAGCAGTTTCTTTCCCGAACCCTTTTCTCCGTTCAGTATATAAGCATGTGAAACCTTGTCCATCGTCACTGCATTTTCAATATATTGTATAATGTCATTATGTCCGACTACGTCCTTAAAACCACTCATAACATCACCCGCTGCCTCTCTGATTCCTGCTGTAACTAAAACTTTTTGTTTATTGTACTACAGGTAGCTTACAAAGTTGTGAACTACTCATTAAGTATATCATAAATTTTTATGAAGATACAGATATAAATAATTTTAATCAAATATGGGCATTCTATACCGAGGTGATTTTATGGCATCCTATGTTGCTCCCGAAATCCGGGATAAATTTGAATCTTTACCAATCAATTTAAAAAACTGTATTCTCGAGAGAAATGTCCAGTTAAATAATATTTATGATCTAATGCATGTACTTGAGGATATAGTAGCAGAAGGAGAAGCAGAGTAAATCGCTTCTCCTTCTGCTACTAACATAGAAACTTTTAATTTTCTCTCAGTTTTTTTCCCAAATAGGCCTGTACATCCTGCAGGCACTCCTCCATTTTATGATTTCTAAAACGTCTTTTAATTCCTGCTTTTTTCAGGTTTTCATCTGAGAAATCCACCTGATCGGCAAGAAACCGTCTGCACATTTCCGAATATTTTGGTTCACTTTGTCTGCGCTCTCTTTGCAGCGCTCTTTTAAGACGGAGGCCATCCTCCACTTCGATATAAACAGGGATCAGCCTTTCCCGCCCAAAATAGCGGCACATCGCCTCATAAGATTCCAGTGTCCCAATTATAATGTAATTATACCTGTCCAGATCAATCTGCCCATCATCTGCTGTAAAATATTTCCATACACCGTGTTTTGTATTATAAGCCCTTATTTCAATGACATATCCCTTGTCTTCCATTGCTTTCAGTTTGCCTTCGTCCACAAAATAATATTCTATCCCATTTGTTTCTCCCGCACGGGCCGGTCTTGTGGTGTATAAAGTGACTGTCTTAAGCTCTGGCATTCTTTCTTCTAACTTTTTAAATATGGTATCTTTCCCGGATGAACTTTTTCCCATGATATAACAAATCTTACCCATTTGCCAAAACCTCAATTCTCCCTTTTCTCTCCGGCCCTTCCACCGAAAACCCCAAAGCTTCATATTTACATATCAGTTCGGCAGCCTCCCGGGAAATCTCCTCCCCGGGTACAACCAATGGGGTTCCCGGCGGGTATACGTAAGCATATTCCGTAGAAATCCAGCCTTCTGCATTTTGCCACTGCAAGCTTATTACTTTGCTGCCCGAACTATGATTTAGTAAATCATCTACTTCTGCACTTGTATATATTTTTCTTAACTTAGGTAAGGAAAAGTTTACTTTGCTTTTTCCCTGTTCTCCTGCCTTCGGCTCGAATTCTGTCATCTTCTTATCTAACAGAAAATCCATCTCCTTCAATGCACTTGTCAGCCGGCTCATTCCCTCTTGGGTATCCCCTACGGAGGTCATTGCAAGCACATAGGAACCTGCTGCCATTTCCAGTTGAAGGTGATATTGATTCAATAATTTTTCATAAAACTGGCGGCCGCTTATACCTGTACCCTTTACAGAAATAACAAGTTTAGATTTATCATATGACTCCGTCTCGGCCAGCCTTAGAATTTTTAATTCTTTTAGACTGTTCCGCATTTTCTCAAGCATAACAGTATACGTTTCAAAAATCTCACTTCCTCTTTTAGAAATCAAATCCATACATACATCCATACCTGCCATAAGCACATAGGAAGGGCTGCTTGTCTGCAGCATATGCAGGTATCCTTTTATCTTCTTTCTGTCTGCCAGACTGCCATTCATATGTATCAGTGCCGTCTGTGTCAATGAAGGAAGTGTTTTATGAAGACTGTGAATTACTATATCCGCACCATATACATTCGAATTTTGAGGAAAATATGAATGAAACCCAAAGTGTGCCCCATGGGCCTCATCCACAATCAGAGGAATATTCTTTCTATGAGTTACATCTGCAATTGCTTTCACATCAGAAACCACTCCATCATAGGTAGGTGATGTAATCACAACAGCCCGAATACCCGGATTCTGACACAAAAGCTCTTCCACATCGGATGCTTCCACGGGCCCATTTAATTCCTCTTCTTCATAAAATCTGGGATAAACATAAACCGGTTTCAACCCATTCATGTATATGGCATGATACACAGACTTGTGACAGTTTCTGGAAATTAAAATCTTATCTCCCCGCAACGTGCATCCCATAACCGCACTTAAAATACCTACAGTACTGCCATTTACCAGAAAGGACGTTTCCTGCGCATGATATAGAATAGCTGCCTTATTTTCAGCTTCTTTAAGAATACCATCTGCATGATGAAGATCGTCAAAACCTTCAATTTCTGTAATATCAATACTATATGGCAGATCACAGTTTGTCAAATTCTCATTTCGTTTATGTCCAGGCATATGAAAACCATAATAATCCGTATTACTATAGTTCCTTAACATTTCATATAAATTCATAATTTCAGCTCCTGATTTAACTACCGGCTATATATATTTAAACCTTATAAGTCTATCATAAGGTGAGCGAATAAAAAGGTCAAGCCTCCTTCATTAACCGGAGGGCCTCACTAATACTAATTCAAGAATAATAGTAAATAGTAAATAATATAATAGACTGAAAAAGTAAATTCAAGAGGTATATTATGTTTATGCTTAACTTATATGTACAGCTATTGCTGTGTAACTATTCGAATGAAACTGTGTGTGGAAAATACCTTGACCTTGTGTGGAAAATGCCCCTTATTGGCCCCAGGCCTCCATTCTATACTAATCCAAGATATAATCTAAGTTATCCTACAATTTAAAAAATAAAGAGAAAGGATATTTAAGGTAATTAAAATGAATAAAGAAAATTTTTCTTCAACATGCAACAATAACAATGATCAAATTATGGATAAATTATTAGATTACTTTGAAAATAATTTAATACTTAATCCCTACCCAATGTATCCAAACTATGGTACCATTACACGATATGAAGATATTCCTATCAGTGTCCCTGAACAACATCAATTCCGTCAGCCCGGTCTTGAAGAATTAATGGTTCCGCGCCCAATTATAGAAAATCCAAATTACAAAGGTTCTGATAAACTTTTAAATAAAGTAGCTCTGATTACAGGAGGTGACAGCGGTATTGGTGCTGCTACTGCAATAGCTTTTGCAAAAGAGGGTGCTGATGTGGCGATTTCCTACCTTGATGAAGAAAACGATGCAATGAGAACAAAAAATCGTATAGAAGAACTTGGGCGTAAATGTCTTTTGCTGCCGGGAGACTTAAGAGTAAAGCAGCATTGTAATGCTATAGTTAATGATACTATGAAAGCCTTTGGACAGATAGATGTTCTATGCAATAACGCAGGTGTACAATTTCCGCAGCCGAGTCTTTTAGATATTAGTGACGAACAATTTGATGAGACATTTAAAACAAACTTTTATCCCCATTTTTATGTTACAAAGGCCGCACTTCCTTATATGTGTCCTGGCAGTTCCATAATTGGTACAGCATCTGTTGTAACTTATATGGGGTCAGATCAGCTTATTGATTATACTTCTACCAAAGGAGCTATCGTTGGTTTTACAAGAGCTTTGGCCAGAAATTTAGGAAAACAGGGTATACGAGTCAACGCTGTAGCACCAGGTGAAATATGGACGCCTCTGATTCCCTCAAGCTTTTCTGCCGATGTAACTGCTATACCCGAAGATAATATGCTAATGCGCATTGGACAGCCATTCGAATTGGCACCTACATATGTATATTTAGCATCTGATGACTCCCGGTTTGTAACCGGTCAGGTGCTTCATGTTGACGGCGGACAAACAACCAATTCATAAGCACTCTATTCGGAAACTGGATATAGGGTACTAAAAAGTGTTGAACACAGAGAGGAAAATAACTTAAAATCAAACAAGGCTTTGTGAAAGAAAAGGGCAGAAATTCCGTAAACTTTGAATTTCTGCCCTTTTCTTATACTCATGAGCGTGCGGGGATTCGAACCCCGGACAACTTGATTAAAAGTCAAGTGCTCTACCACCTGAGCTACACGCCCTTATTTAATTTGTCCACTTTTAGCTAAAAAAATGCCCAAAGCCGGAATCGAACCAGCGACACGAGGATTTTCAGTCCTCTGCTCTACCAACTGAGCTATCTGGGCATTAGACTTGAAATAAGTCATAAGTTGCGGGGGCAGGATTTGAACCTGCGACCTTCGGGTTATGAGCCCGACGAGCTTCCAGACTGCTCCACCCCGCGCTATTTAATTTTATTTATCTTTTTCAAGATAAAGCCGATGATCGGACTCGAACCGATAACCTGCTGATTACAAATCAGCTGCTCTGCCAATTGAGCCACATCGGCAAACTGCCTAAATTTCAGAGCAACTGATTTGTAATCAGCACTCTGTCTGCGATTGACACAGTCAATCTTAAAGAATTGAGCCACATCGGCAAATTACTTACTCACATAACAACTGATTTATAAATCAGTAGCCCAGCTGCGACTGACAAAGTCAATCTTAAGTAATTGAGCCATATCGAGATCGAAGCCTCACGGCAATGGATGGAGAAGGATTCGAACCTTCGAAGGCGTTGCCAACAGATTTACAGTCTGCCCCCTTTGGCCACTCGGGAACCCATCCATATTTTCTAAATGAGTGGGACCTATAGGGCTCGAACCTATGACCCTCTGCTTGTAAGGCAGATGCTCTCCCAGCTGAGCTAAGATCCCACAAACGACCCAGAAGAGACTCGAACTCTCGACCTCCGCCGTGACAGGGCGGCGCTCTAACCAACTGAGCCACTGGGCCTTACATAAAAATATGCACCTTCAAAACTACATACAAAGAATCATCCTTCTTATCTCCTATCACCTTGTCTGGTTATGCCCTCGACCTATTAGTAACAGTCAGCTCCATGC